>CAWAJD010000017.1:0-87996 GCA_963782265.1 Vulcanimicrobiota bacterium | reverse complement strand
ACTGTTGGCGTATTCCCTGGGCCCCGGTACCGTATTGCTGACGCAGCATCGCGCGCAGCACCTCGGGATGCGCGTGCTGCAGCGGCATGTCCATGTACTTGCAGACCTTCGGAAGACGCCGCCATTGCGTCGATAAGTTCCGCGTCGACGGTCGCCGGGTAAAGATAGAGCAGCCGGATCCACTCGATGGCGTCGATCTCGTGCAAGCCGTCGCAGCAATCGGGCCAGTCCCCCGCGGGGGTGCCGCGGTCGCGGCCCCACATCGACGTGTCTTGCGCGATAAGGATCAGTTCTTTGGTCCCGGCCGCCGCCAGCGCGCGCGCTTCCTTGAGCACCGACTCTTCGCTGCGCCTGCGAAACGACCGCGCAGCGCGGAATAATGCAGAACGTGCACGGGTGGTCGCAGCCCTCCGCCATCTTTGAGGTAAGCGGTCGCCGACGGCGTGGTGATCAGCCGGGGAAGAAAATCGTGCTCAGGTTTTAGGCTTCGAAACCGCAGGCGTACGGGACGCTTGCCTGCAGCCCACGTCGTCGAGCAGTTCGACGATGCTCGCGTACGCGCCGGTGCCGACGACGCCGTCGATTTCCGGTATGAGCGCCTGCAGCTGGTCGCCGTACCGCTGCGCGAGGCATCCGGCAACCACCAGTTGCTGGCCGGCCTGTTTTTGCGCCGGCATGTTCGAGGATAGTTTCGGTCGATTCGGCTTTGCGCGGGATCGATGAACGCGCACGTGTTGATGACGACGGTGTCCGCTTGACGCGCGTCCGCCTCGAGCTGCCATCCGGCCGCGCCGAGACGTCGCGATCATTACCTCGGTGTCGACGAGATTCTTCGCGCAGCCGAGGCTTACGAAACTGACGCTCGGGCATCAGCGGTAGTTCACGAATTGAAGCGGAATCTCGAACTCCATCGCCTTCAGTTCCGCGATGACTTTCTGCAAATCGTCCCGGTTCTTGCCCGAGACGCGCACTTGCTCGTCCTGATACTGCGCCGTGACCTTGAGCTTGAGCGACTTAATCTTCTCCATCAACGCCTTGCTCTTGTCTTTGGGGATGCCGCTGCGAAGCGTCACGACCTGGCGCACGGTACTGTTGGCGGCCGGTTCGAGCGTACCGAAATCGAAAGCCTTGATGTCGATCCCACGCTTGATCGCCTTGCTCTGCACGATGTCGATAACGTTCGCATCTTCATTTCGTCGTCCGAAATATGGTGATCTTTTTGTCGTCGGCCTCGATGTTCGTCTTGCTATGTTTGAAATCGAATCGATTTTCGATTTCCTTACGAGCCTGATTGAGGGCATTGTCCAGCTCTTGCTGGTCGATGCGCGACGACGTCGAACGATGCTTCGCTCGGCAAGTTGTTCCCCTTACTGTAGTTTCTTTTTACAGCGTAAAGCTGCGGTCGATGACGTCGCCCGATTTCCCGAGCTTTCCGACGTCCTTCCCGTCGACGTAGATCGCAACGCCGCCGGCGTTTCCGACCCGCACCGCGGCAGCCTTCCCATGGAAAGCCTTGGAGGTGCCCGCCGGAAACGTACCCTCCATGCTAACACTACCGTCAACGGTCACCCTGAGCCAAGAAGGGGCGGTCAGGACGATCGCCAGCGATCGAGCGCCCAAGGCCGCGATCTGTTCGGGCGTGATCGACGGAGAGGGACGGGCGATGGGCTCGCGGTCGGGGCCGTCGAGGCTCGCGCTGAGACGCCGGACGCCGCGCTTGGCGACGGACAGGGCGGCGGCGAGGCAGACAGCGCCAGGGCGGCGGCTGAAGGGGCATTAGAAGGAAGCTCGCTCGGCGTGGCGCTGGGCGCAGCCGTCTCGACGACCACCGTCGCGGCGCCTGTGCATCGTGACTTCGTTATAGACCACGAAAGCAACCAGCAAAACGGCGATGATGCCCGCGATCCAGATCAAATAGCTGCCCGACGGTCGCGCACGGACCGGCTCGGCGTGCCGCGAAGGCTCGTTCCCTGCCTGGGACGCCAGCGTGGGCTGCCGACGGAACCTCGCCGTTGAACGCGGCGACGACGGCTTCCGGATCCAAGCCTAAAAAGCGCGCGTAGGTTCTTAGGAAGCCGCGAATATAGACCGGCGCGCCCACGGCACTCCAGTTCTCTTCCTCGATCGCCGCCAAATAAATGGAGCGGATACGGATTTGCTCGGAGACGTCCGAGAGAGTGAGGCCGCGAGCCTCGCGCGCGGAGCGAAAGCGGTCACCGAGTGCGGGCATTGGGGCTTTTGTTAGCCTCGGCGTATTGTTATCCTGTAGCCGACATGGCTTCCAAACCACGCGTTATCGCCGCAATGAGCGGCGGAGTCGACTCTGCCGTCGCCGCCGGGCTCCTGGTCGAAGCGGGCTATGACGTCGTCGGCGTCACGATGAAGATGTACGAGCCGACAAAACCAGCGCACGCCAAGAGCTGCTGCGGTGTCGACGACTTCGACGATGCGCGGCGCAGCGCATCGATACTCGGAATTCCGCACTACGTCCTCGACTTTCGAGGAAACGTTCCGACGCGACGTCATCGAGCGCTTCGCGCGAGACTACGCTGCGGGCCGAACGCCGAATCCGTGCGTCAGCTGCAACAACTTCGTGAAGCTCGGCACGTTGCGGAGTACGGCGAGCGCCTCGGCGCCGCATTCGTCGCGACCGGCCACTACGCACGCATCGAACACCTCGACGACGGGCCGCACCTCTTCCGCAGCTCATCCTCCAAGGATCAGGCCTATGCTCTGGCCCAGCTCTCGCCCGGCGCAGCTCTCCCGACTGCTTTTGCCGCTCGGCGACCTCGACAAGGCAAGCACCGCGAGCACGCCGCGGCGGCTCGGGATACCGGTTCACGACAAACCCGAGTCCCAGGACATCTGCTTCGTCGAAGGCGGCGACTATCGCGACGTCCTGGAACGAGCGCGGCCGGGCATCAACGCGACCGGGCGCAATCCTCACGACGGACGGCGAAACGGCCGGCGCGCATCGCGGCGTCGCCAACTATACCATCGGTCAGCGCGCGGCGTTCCCGGCCGGCAACGACGGACCGCGCTATGTGACGCGCATCGACGCGGCACGAATACGATCGTGATCGGACGCGAAGAGGAGTTGCTTTCAACGCGGCTCGTTGCCGACGAAGTGAACTTCATTCGCCCAGAGCGCTTTGCTCGCGGCGAACGAACGTCCGCGCGATGATCCGCTACCGCGCCGAACCGGCTCCGGCGCGCGCGACGATCGAGGAGGATCGCCTGCAGCTGACGTTCGATCAGCCGCAACGTGCGATCGCGCCGGGGCAGCTCGTTGCGTTCTTCGATCCGGTGGCGACGAAGTGCTCGGCGCCGCGACGATCTGCAAAGCTTTGTAAAGTTACGCATCAAGTTCGACTCGTAAAGGTTCGTATAAGAGGTTAAGGAGCCCGCGCGTACGCGTCGATTCTATTTGTGTGAGCTGGATAGGAACGGCGAGTAAAAAGACACCCCCCACGGCAGCGTCAACGGCGCCATCGTCGCTCGAGTTTCCGACGACGGTCAGCGCCCGGGGGCTAGCTCCCGCGCAGGCGATCATCGAACACCTCACCGTGTCCGAAGCTCGCCTGCGCTCGGTCCTCCTTTTCGATCACAACTCGACCGTCGAGTTTTCATTCGGTCTGTCGGGACGAGCCACCGTGATCGCTCGCGGGCGGATCGTTTCCCGCACGCAAAAAGGCCCGCGCTTCATCTACCGCGTCGTCCTCGATCGGATGAGCGGCAGCGAAGCCGACGAGCTGGCACGCACCGTCAACGAAGCGCATCGCCGCGCGGCCATGAGCCGCTCGCACGAGCGTTCGGTAAAAAATCTTCCGACGACCGACGGTCTCACCCGCCGCACCGTGCGCGTCAGCTCGGAGTTCGAACTTCAGCTCCGCACGGCCAAGGAAGGGTTCAAGCCCGGACGCTGCGCCGACATCTCGGCCGGCGGCATGATGATCGCTTGCAAAGAAGTGCTCGTCGAAGGCATGGCGATCGAGGTAAGTTTCACGCTTCCCGAAGATGTGCTCGACATCTATCCGGAAGAAACCGTGACGCTCGACATTCGCAAACGCGAAGTTGTGCGATCGACGCGTTCCGACTTGCGGCGTCCGTTCGGCGAAATGGTGATCCTCGCGCGCGTCGCCTCACATCAGATTTTGCCTGGAGGTGAGTATGCCTACGGTTTGGCTTTCCACAACCTGGACGCGTATACCGCGGAAGAGATCGCTCGCTACACCCATGCGGCCCAACTCTCAAAGAAGCGGCGCTCGAACGCCTGAGTTGGTGGCGGGTGCGGTGACGTGCTTAGCCTCGGAGCTCGTGAGCTCCGAGGCTACGCGGTAGCGAGTGCGACGTCGTCGCGTAGGTTCCAGTATGTGTCGCGGATGACGGGTTCGAAGCCGGCTTTGATGACGAGGCTTTCGAGTTCGCGGCGCGGGTGGCTTCGTTGGTGCTGCCGGCGTCGTGCACGACTTGCTCTTCGATGATCGTTCCGCCCATGTCGTCGCAGCCGTAAAACAGCGCCATCTGACCCATCTTGACGCCGGGCGTGAGCCACGACGCTTGCAGTGCGGGAAGTTGTCCATGTACAGCCGCGACACGCCGAGCACGCGCAGATACTCGAGACCGGTCGACTCTTTTCCGCGCAGCGGCGTTTTGAACGGGATGTAGTACCAGGGGATGAACGCGGTAAAACCGCCCGTTTCGTCCTGCAGTTCGCGCAGTAGGTGCATGTGTTCGACGCGTTCTTCCGGCGTTTCGATCGAGCCGAACATCATCGTCGCGGTGGTGGGCATTCCGAGCAGCTGCGCTTCGCGCATCACGCCAAGCCACTCCTCGGGTTTCACCTTGCGGGCGGAGATACGTTTGCGAACGCGCTCGACCAGAATTTCCGCGCCGGCGCCGGGGAGGGATTTCATTCCGGCGCCTTTGAGGCGCACGAGCACTTCGCGCACCGGCATATTCTCGATCTTAGCGAGGCCGACCACTTCCGATACGGAGAGTGAATGGATGTCCACCCGCGGAAACTCGCGCGCGACGCGTTGGAACAGCGCTTCGAACCATTCGAGGCCGAGTTCCGGATTGACGCCGCCTTGGATCATGATTTGCGTCGCACCCTGGTCGGATGCGAATTTCACGCGTTCGAGCACCTTGTCGTACGACATGGTATAGCCTTCTTTGTGATGCTCGGGCCGGAAGAACGCGCAGAACGTACAGTGCACGTTGCAGACGTTGGTGTAGTTGATCGTCGTGTCGATCACGTAGGTGACGACGTTGCTCGGATGCATCTGCATCCGGCGCGCGTGCGCCGCTGCGCCGAGGTCGTGCAGATCGCCTTCGTTATAGATGCGCACGCCTTCGTCGAAGGTACAGGCGCCCGCCGGTCGCGGCGCGGTCGAGCAGACTAGCTAGCGAGGACACCGATAACCTCCGGGAGCGACGAGGGAACCGCCGCGATCGCACCGATGGCGTGCAGCTCGCGGCAGAAGCGGCGAGGCCGTTTTGCGCGGCCGAATGGAACGTAAAGTTCAGTTTGCCATAGTAGGATTCGTAAAAGCCCGGCGGTCGCGCGATGAGACGTTGCGCTTCTTCTACCACGTACGACTGGTGCGAGCGCGACCAGGTGTAGGCGTCGGTAAGCGCGTCCATACAAGCTCGGACGGCCTCCGGGTCGCGTTCGTAGGCGTCGCGGCGCGCGGCCCATACCGCGAAGACCGTTTGCCGGCGGGTCCACTCGTGCCAGAGCGTGCCGAGGTCGTAGATCGTCTCGCGGGGGAAGCGACTGCATAGCATCGATCGCCGAATCGCCGATGAGCAGCGCGGCTCGCCGGCGCGCGCGCGCTCGAGCGGATCGTCTCTTCGACGTATTCGGGATGCACGCCGAAGCGGCGTTCGAGGAGAACGCGCAACAGGTTCCTTCCCGATGCCGATTCGCCGGTGACGTAGATCCGTTTGCCGGCGAGCTGCGCCGGCGGCGTCCGCGAGACGAGCACGACCGAAACCACTTCGTCGCGCGCGCCGATGCAGAGATCCGGCAGCAGCACGAGCTCGTCCGCATTGGCAGCCCAAGCGAACGCGGAGATCGGGCTGAGGTCCAGCTCGCCGCCGAGCAGCATCGCGTTGAGACGCGACGGAACGTCGGCATGGAGCGTCCCGGGATACGCGATGGCGCCCGCGTCGAACGCGGCATAGATCGGCAGATCGTTGGTATACACGATCCGCCCGCAACGTAGCATCGCTAACGCGCTCCGCGGGTCCCAACCGCTTCGCGGTTGGGAGGCGCGGAGTCCGAAGGACGCAGCGCCTGTTCAACAAGAAGGGGGTTCCCATTATTGGGTGCCGGAGGCGCCCAATCATGGGGAAACGTTTCGTACGTCGAGTTGCGACGAACCGGCACGTAACCGGCGCCTTCGATCAGGCGGCGGAACTCGCGGTCGTCGACGTATTGTCCCGATTGCGTTCCGGCCGAGTGATAGATCATCTCCTCGTCGGTCGAGCCGTGCGTTCCGTCCATATCGTCGGCGCCGTACTGCAGCGCGACCTGACACACTTTGAGGCCCTGGATCATCCAGTAGGCTTTGATGTGATCGAAGTTGTTCAGCATCAGCCGCGCGACCGCGAACGTGCGCAGATCATCGAGACCGGTCGTCCAGCCGCAGTCCGAAAGCTCGTTGCCGTCCGGATGAAACGCCAGCGGAATGAACGCATTGAAACCCGGCACGCGATCCTGCGATTCGCGCAGGCGAATCATATGATCGACGCGATCTTCCAGCGATTCGATATGCCCGTACAGCATCGTGGCGTTGCTCGCGACGCCCTGAAGATGCAGTTCTTCGTGAATGGCAATCCAGTTCGCGCTGGAAACTTTGTTCGGGCAGATCTTCGCGCGGGTCTCTTCGCCGAGAATTTCGGCGGCGCCGCCGTTAACGTTATCGAGCCCGGCGTCCTTGAGCGCTTTGACGATATCGGGGAACGACAGACGGTGGCGTTTGGCCATGTACTCGATCTCGGCGGCGGTGAAGAGCGAGAGCTGCACGTGCGGCAGCGCTTCCTTGAAGCGGCGCATCAGCGGCAGCCAATAGTCGAGCGAAAGCTGGCGCGGATCGTGCCCGCCGACGATATGGATCTGATTGAAGTTCGGGCCGGTCTCCATTGCTTTGGCGAAGACCTGGTCGGCCGTCATCCGAAAGACCCGCTCGGATTCCTTGAACTCGTCCGCAGCGAACGAACAGAACTTACACGCAGCAAAGCACACGTTGGTCGAGTTGATATAACGGTTGAGAACGTAGTACACGTTCTTGCCGCTCTTGCGCTCCTTTTGATTGCGCGCGAGACGCCCGAGCGTATGAATGTCGGGCGAACGATAGAGCGCGAGACCGTCGGCCATCGAAAGCGGCGTTCCCGCCTCGACTTTACGCCCGATCTCGATCAGCGCCGGATCCTGGTATGCCACGTGAACCTTCCTGTGAAGTGGCCTGGTTTCTTCGGCTCTAACTGTACGGGCGCCCCTGCGGCGGCGAAAGGACCTTTGTGGGAAAGACGGCGAGGCCGGCAGCGATAACGGCCAGCGCCCAGAGCGCGCCGCCCAATAGGTCGGTCAGATAGTGGGCGCCGAGCGCCAGGCGCGCCCATAAGATCCCCACAGCCACCGCATCCAGCAGCAGGGCGACCGGCACGCGAACGCGCCGCGCCAGGTCGGTGCGGCGTACGATCTCGCCCCACAGCAGGTAGAAGCCTACCGCGATCGCGGCGTGCGAACTTGGGTACGAAAACGCCGTTTCGTGCTTGACGACCCAATCGAGGCGCCGCGGTCGCGCAAAAACGTGCTGGAAGAAGTCGGCCCCGATCCAACACAACAGCAGTACGACTATTCCGAACGCAACGCGCGCGCGCCATTGCGGAAAGCGCCACGCAATCGCGATCAACGCAATGCACAGCGGTCCGAGAACGTAGGCGTACCCCATCCACGTGAGCCACCACGCGATCAGCGAACCATGGTTCAGCAACGCCGTCTCGATCGGGATCAGTGCGGCCGGTTCGCCGCGATGCGTAACGTGATAGCCGAGAAGCAGGAACAGCGCGAGCGCGACCAGAGCGGCCAGTGCGGCGGCAATGCGGCCGCTCCGCGCAGCCGTCACGCTTCTTCGCCCGCTTCGCGGCGGAATAAATCGATACCGAGGTGTTCGGCGAACGCAACGCCGAATGCGAAGCATGCGCTCGCAAACAGCAGCGACCCGGCAAAGTCGATCGCGCGAATCGACTCGGTTAGCGGTGCGAGCGCCACGATCGCGACCAGCCCCGCGCCGGCCGCAACGCCCAACGGAATTCGCCGCCCTTGCGCGACACTCGGAGCGACGACGGTCAAGAGGCTCCCGTATGCCAGGAAGCCACATACCAACGCAGCGTTGAGATATCGATCGAACGGAAACAGAGTAACGCGCCCGCTGCCGAACGCGAAGCCCGCCAAACTAGAAAGTTCGGCGGACGTGAGCACCATGGCCGCGCTCCATAGCAGCCGGTCACTCCACTGCGGCCGCGCGAAGCCGACCCAAATCATCGCCAGCGCGAGAAGATTGGGAATGATGTAGGCGATGTCCGAGAGCGCGAAGGCGAGTCGCGCAATACGCATGAAGTCCCGCGGGAATGCCGCGCCGCCGGGCGTACGCGCGAACAGCCCGCATGCAATGAAAGCCGCCAAGAGCACGACGCCCGCGACGAACCAGCGCGACGGCACCGGAAGCCGCGGGAGCAGCACGGTCGTGCGCTCGGGGATTAAATCTTCTTCAGGTTCCGCTGGCGAAGAGATCTTGCTGCCCTCCCTCGCCTTTGCCCAGACGCGGCGCCATCATTTCGAGCTCCGAAAAGCCGACGATGATCTTGCGCGGCTTCGTGCCTTCGTGCGGACCGACGACTTTGAACTCTTCGAGCTGCTTCATCAAGCGAACGGCGCGCGGATGGCCGATCGAGAACTGCGACTGCAGCTGCGCGGTCGACGCGTAGTTGGTCTCGATGATGAACTTCGCGGCGTCGTAGCAGAGCGGATCCACGTCGGTCGCGCTTCTCGTCGTCGCCGACCGGCACGATCTCGACGTCGACCAGATTTTCCGGACGCGCCTGCTCCGCCCAGAACTCGACGAGCCGGTTCACCTCGTTGTTGCCGATCAGCGCGCCTTGCGAGCGAACCGGTTTGGGTGCGTCGATCGGGAGATAGAGCATATCGCCGCGGCCGAGCAGCCGTTCCGCGCCGTTCATGTCGAGAATCGTGCGCGAGTCGACCTGCGAGCTCACCGCAAACGCGATGCGCGATGGGACGTTGGCCTTGATCAACCCGGTGATGACGTCGACCGACGGGCGCTGCGTGGCGACGATCAGGTGGATGCCGGTCGCGCGCGCGAGCTGGGCGATGCCGCATGATCGTCGTTTCGACCTTCGCCGGTGCGACCAGCATCAGATCGGCAAGCTCGTCGATGATGATGACGATGTACGGCAGCGTTTCGTCGGGGAACTTCGCGTTGTACTCTTCGATCTTGCGAACGCCGGCTTTAGCGAAGCGCTCGTAGCGCGAATCCATCTCTTTCGTCATCTCGAATAGCGCGCCGGCGGCGAGGCGGGCGTCGGTGATCGCATCTTTAATGAGGTGCGGAATCCCGTTGTAGACGGTGAGCTCGACTCGCTTCGGATCGATCATGAGGAGCTGCACTTGATCGGGCGTCGCGTTGACGAGCAGCGACGCGATGATCGTATTGAGGCATACCGACTTACCGGCGCCGGTCGCGCCGGCGACGAGCAGATGCGGCATCTTGCCGAGGTCGCCGAAGACGGGGCGGCCGGTGATATCCTTGCCGAGCGCCATCTAGAGCGGCGGAACCGTGCCGCGGTTGCGGCATCGCTTCGAGGATCTCGCGAATCGCGACGATCGAAACCGTCTGGTTGGGTATCTCGATACCGACCGCCGACTTGCCCGGGATCGGCGCTTCGATGCGCACGCTCGTCGCGGCGAGCGCGAGCGCGAGATCGTCGGAGAGCGACGCGATCTTCGAGATCTTTATGCCGCGTTCGGGCTTGAGTTCGTAGCGCGTGATCGACGGTCCGCGCTCGATGTGCATGACCTTCGCGCCGACGCCGAACCTGGCCAGCGTATCTTCGAGCACGTGCGCGCGGTTCGAGTCGTCGACCACTTGGGCTTGCGGCGGGTCGAAGAGCGAGAGATCCGGCAGCCGGTACGGCCGCCCGTCCGGCGGTTCTGCCGGCGGCCTCGGCGACGACTGGTATTCACCAACCACCGGGCCGCGCCGGCGCCGGGGGGCTCGGGGCCGGCTCTTCCTCGATCAGGGCCAGCGGCATCTGCGGCGCCATCCGAAACGCGCCGACCGGCACGATCGCGGGCACGTGCTCGACCTCGACCTCGACCTCGCCGGCATCGTGCCCTTCGTCGTCGTCATCCGCTTCGGCGTCGTACGCTTTCGCGCGGCTGCGGCGGTTTGGGCGCAGGATTGGGCAGCGAAAAGGCCTCGCGTACGCGAGGCGTGACCTTCCGATTCGGTCGGGCAGGCTCAGCTTGGGCAGTCGAAGACCTCCGAAGAACACGATTGCCCGGCCGATGAGCTGCTTGAGGCTGACGTTCGTCAGCCAAACCGTAAGCGACAGCGTCACCAGCGCGAGCACCACCCAGGCGCCGACCGATCCGACCAGCCGGCTCAGCGCCCACCAAATGCTGCCGCCGATGAGGCCGCCGCGCTGCATGCCGGATGCGCCAAACATCGCATCGACGATCAGAAAATAGACCAGCGCCGAGGTGCCGTGGCTCGCGATTATAGGCTGGAACCTTGACTTCGAGGAAGATGATCCCGCCGAAGAGCGCCACGATAACCGGGAAAAGCCAAGCGGCTCCTCCAAAGAGTCCGTGCAGTCCGTCAGCGATAAGGGCGCCGATGTTGCCCGCGTGGTGCGGCACCGCCAGGGAGATTCCGCAGAGAATCGCGATTCCGAACGCAGCGATTCCGACGATCTCGAAGTTCAGCCGCTTTCTCGCGCTCGTCTTGCGACGTGCTCTTGCCATGGAATCCATCTTTTCTTCGTCATGCTGGGAGTTCATTTGACCACGCCGACCATCGTCGTCCTCGAGGGCGACCAGACCGGACAAGAGCTGCTCGTCGAAGCGCTGCGCGTGCTCGACCGGGACGTCATCGGTCTGGAGCTGCAGTTCGAGCACTACGACCTCTCGCTCGGAATCGCGGCGCGAGACGCAGAACGCGCTCGTGCACGAGGCGGCCGCCGCGATGAAGAAGCATCGGCTCGGGCCTCAAAGCCGCGACGATCACGCCGGAGGCAAGAGGCGACGTCGGTTCGCCCAACGCGATCCTGCGCCAAGCCGATCGACGGCAAAGTGATCGTTCGCACCGGGCGCGAACTCCCGCGGCGTGCGCCCGGTCGCCGGCATTCACGCGCCGATCTCGGTCGTGCGCATGGCCGTCGGCGACGCCTACGGCGCCAAGGAATGGCGCGAGGGCGAAGGCGACGACGAAGTCGCCTGCCGGACCGAAACGATTTCGCGCGACGTCTGCCAGTCGGTCGCCGAGTACGCGTTCTTCCACGCCGCGCAAGATGCGCGCGAAGGTCTTCGGCGGCCCGAAGTACACGGTCAGCCCGGTCTACGAGGGAATGCTTAAGGAAGAGATGGACGCCGCCGCCGCGGCGCCACCCGGACGTTGCCGTACGAGCCGCAGCTGATCGACGCGACGTACGCGCTGCTGCTCTCGACCGCAGGCGACGCCGCTGGTCATCCCCTCGCTCAACCGCGACGGCGACTGCCTTTCGGATCTGGTGATGCAGCTCTTCGGCTCGATCGCCGGCGCCGAATCGGTGCTGCTCGCCTTCGACCGGCGAACTCAAGCCGTCGGTCGTCATGGCCGAAGCGCCCGCACGGCACGGCCCCGCGGCTCCAGGGCAAGAACGTCGCCAACCCGATGGCCATGATCCTGGCGGCCGGCGCGGTGCTCTCGTACATCGACGACAAGCGGGCGGCCAACGCCTCGCGGGCGATCTACGAGGCCGCGCTGGAAGCGGTGCGCGAGGGGATCGCGACCGCGCGATCTGGGCGGCCATGCGACCACGACCGAGTTCACCGACGCCGTTATCGAAGGCGTGCGCCGCAAGCTCGACGTATGGTCCACCCTGTAGGGATGCGAAAGGAGGCGCTGGATGGGGTGGCAAGATAGTTCCTTGCCGTCGGCCGAGCGCAGTAACCAGCGCCGGTATTTTCGGCAATCGATCGAGTTACCGATTGCCGTGACCGTTCGCGGTCTTCCGGCTCCCGTTTACGGCACGCTGATCAACGTCTCGGAGTCCGGCTGCCGCATCCGTTCGCTCATTCTGCTCGATCGCGACCGCATCGTCGAGTTCACGCTGCACCGTCCGGGCCGCCCGCCGCTTTCGCTGCGCGGACGCGTCATGTCTCGCGTCACGCCGCACAGCGATGCCGGTTACGAATACGGCGTGGAGTTCGACCAGCTGGAGGCGACGACGCACGATGCGCTCTCTGCGCGAAATCGCGGAGATGCAGCGTCGCGCCGCAGCCGCGCGTTCCGAAGAACGCGACGCCGAGATCCTCGCGTCGTCAAGTCCCAGCGCCGACGCCAAACAGCGCCGCAAGAGCATTCGCACCGTCGCCGTCTTTCCCGTGCGCTACCGTCCGACGAATCGTTCCGCGAACGTCGGCGAAGCCAGCGATATCTCGGCCGGCGGGCTGCGTCTGCTCTGCGCCGATTCGCTGCCGGTCGGGAGCGAGATCGAGATTCGCTTCACCTTGCCCAACGACGTGCTTTCGGCGTATCCGAAACCCGACGACCGCGTCGAGATATCGCCGTTCGGACACCGGCGCGTCAAGCTGCCGGATAACCGGCGTTCGTTCGAGGAGATGATTATCCGCGGACGCGTGCTCGCACGGCTGGAAGGCTCGCGCGGTCAAGAGTGTTACGGCGTCGGATTCACCGACATCGACGGCTACCAGCGCGAAGAGATCGCGCGGTTCGCGCACGCCGCGCAGCTCGTAAAACTCCGCAACGCTCGCTGAACCGCGCCGAGATTCAACGCGGCCGTTAGAAGTTCAGCGAGGCTACCACGTCGCTTCCGGTACAATCCGAGGATGCCGGTGCCGGGTCGAGTTGGAACTTGAGCGTAGTCGTGCCTTTGCCCGCGTCGGCAGCCCGATCGGCGGTGTAGGTGAATGAAAAGGATTCGCCGGCTTTGAGGGGCGGGATGCTGCGGGTGTCGAGCTTCTGCGTGCCTTGATAGATATCGACGGACTGCAAGACGTTCGACGCCTGCGTCGGCCCGTTGTTCACGACTGTTCCGGCGATTTGGTAGTGATTCAGATTGCCGACGGTGTCGACGTTCTTCACGGCGACGTTGGAAATCGCCGGTGCACCGCACGTTGCCGCTGAGGCGACGGCGCTCGAGGCGACCAGGATGAATGAAGCGATGATGGTACGGAGCATGAGAAACCTCTCTTAAATTGTTTTGGTTTCCCCCTTATACCCAGCCCTTGCTTCGCGCAACCAATTGGGCGCTAAGCCGCGATTAGCCCTACGCCCACGAGCGCAAGTCCCACGCCGATCTTTTGACTGAGCTGCAGGCGCTCTTTGAGAACGGTCCGCGCAAGGAAAACGGTGCTTGCCGGGTACAGCGAGGTGAGAACTGCGGAGATTGCGAGCGCGCCGGTTTGGGCGGCGATCACAAAGAGGACGTTGGCGGTCATGTCGACCGCGCCGATCAACAAGAGCGTCGGCAGCGTGCCGGCGCTCGGACGCAGGCGCGTGCGCGTCACGCCGGCGAGCAGCAGCAAAAAGAGCACCGAACCGACGCGCGCGGCGAGCAGCGTGTCGACGCCGGCGCTCGAACGCGATAGCCCCAGCACGAGAAAGAAGCCGCCGATCGCGATGCCCGACATAATCGCTTCCTTGACGCCCTTCGTGCCGATTTCGCGAATGCCGTTGTCTTCAAACGACAGTGAGATCATCACGACCGCGACGAGCGCGCAGCCGATGCCCGCAAGTTGAAACCAATGAAGCGGATCGCCGCGAACGAGCCCGACGCCGACCGGAACGACCGCCGCGAGCACCGCGGTGATCGGCGAGACGACCCCCATCTTTCCGATCGATAGCGCATGGTAGAGCATCGCGATGCCGGTGCCGCCGAAGACGCCGCCGAGCAATCCCCACCAAAGGTCGCCCGCCGCCGGATGGCCGCCGAAAAAGGGCGCCGCGACCGCAAGCAGCACCAGACCGGCGCCTTGTGAAATCGCCGTGACGCTGAGGATGGCCGTCCGCCGCGCTGCAACGCCGCCCAAGAAATCGGCTCCACCGTACAGCGCAGCCGAGAGCAGGCTAAGGACGACGGCGAACAACTAGGAGCCTGTAGGGCTATGGCACATTTTCGCCTCTATGCCGCCTTTTCTTCGAATACTTCGTTGCTCATCAGTCACGAAGCTACGGCTTCGCTCCTTCTTCGCGCCTCGTCTTCGAAGAAAATTCGGCGCAGATTCGAAAACGGCCATAACCCTACAGCCTCCTAGACTTCCATCACCACCGGAATCACGACCGGCCGGCGTTTCGTTCGCGCGTAGATCGACTTGGTGACGGCGCTGCGAATATGTTCCTTGACGGCGTTGACGTCGCGCATCGCTTCCACCGAAACCTCGCCGAGCGCCGTCAGCAGTTCCTTGCGAAGCTCGTCGATCACGCCGTCCGATTCGGGAAGGTAGAAGACGCCCTTTGAGATGAGATCCGGACCCGCCATGACGCGCGCCTCCTCGGAGTCGATCGCTACGACCACCATTATGATGCCGTCGTTGGAGAGCGCCTTGCGATCGCGCAGGACCGCTTCACCGACGTCGCCGACGCCGGACCCGTCGACGAGCACGTGCCCGCCATACGTCTTGCCGATCTTGTCGCCGTACTCTTGGGTGAACTCGAGCACGTCGCCGTTTTCAACCACGAAGACGTTGGAGGGATCGACGCCGGTCTGCACCGCCAACCGCCCGTGCTGCGCGAGCATGCGGTACTCGCCGTGCACCGGAACGAAGAACTCGGGGCGCACGAGGTTGAGCATCAGCAACAGCTCTTCTTGCGAAGCGTGTCCCGAGACGTGCGATTTGCCGTCCGTGCCGTGAATCACGTGCGCGCCGAGCTTGCAAAGGTTGTTGATCGTCTTCGAGACGCTCTTCTCGTTGCCGGGAATCGGCGTAGCGCTGATCACGATCGTGTCGCCCGGCACGACGCGGAACTTCTTGTGGTCGCGCACCGACATGCGCGCGAGTCCGCTCATCGGCTCGCCCTGCGAACCCGTCGTCATTACCACGACCTGCTCCGGCGGATAGCTTTCGACGTCCTCGATCTTGATCGTCGTGCCGGGCTGGATGCGCAGATGCCCGAGCTCGCTCGAGAAGTGCACGACGTTCTGCATCGAGCGGCCCAGGAACGCGACCTTGCGCCCGAAGCGCTCGGCGTGGTCGACGGCTTGCTGGATTCGCGGCACGTTGGATGCGAACGACGCGATCACGATGCGGCCCTTGGCGCGCGCGAAGATCGCGGTAAATGCCTCGCCGACGATCCGCTCGGAGAGGGTGTGGCCCGGCCGTTCCGCATTGGTGGAATCCGACAGCATGCAGAGCACGCGCTCGTCACCGACGCGCGCGATGCGCGCGAAGTCGGCCGGCTTGCCGTCGATCGGCGTTTGATCGAACTTGAAGTCGCCGGTGTGAAAGATCGCCCCGACCGGCGTGCGCAGCGCCAGCGCGCAGGCGCCGGCGACCGAGTGATTGATGTGTACGAATTCGACGTCGATCGCACCGAACGACAAACGATCGCCCGGCTTCACTTGCATGAAGTCGGTTTCGCCCATCTTATGCTCGCGCGACTTGGCTTTGATGAGCGCGACCGTCATCGGCGTGCCGGCGACCGGCGTGCCGGGGAACTCGCGCAGAAAGTACGGGATGCCGCCGATGTGGTCTTCGTGCCCGTGCGTCACCACGACGCCGCGCAGCTTGTGCGCGCGCTCGCGAACGTACGTGAAGTCGTTGATGACCACGTCGACGCCGAACATCTCTTCGTCGGGGAACATAAGGCCGCAGTCGACCACGACCAGGTCGTCGTTGGTCTCGACCACGGTCATGTTGCGGCCGATTTCGCCGCACCCGCCGAGGGGGACGACGCGAACGTAGGGCTCTTGCGGCGGAGCCGGGACCACTAGGGCATCGGGGTTATTCAAAATACTCTTGTTCTTCGTGGGCTGTCGTGTGAATTGAGGGCCGGAGGCACCCCAATGAACTGGATATTTCCCTGGTTGGCTACCGCATCAGCCCTTACCCTGGCCGCCGCCCAAGCCGGACCGCAGGAACACCCTTCGCCAAAGCCCCCGGCAGCGGCGAGCGCGCCGGCCGATCCCGGCGCCCTATTCTCGAAAAGCGCCCTGCGCCGGGCCCGGCTCATCATTCAAATGCGGATGCTGGAACTGCGCGAAGAGCGTCTCGAATGCGTGCGCGCGGCGATCTTGCGCCGCCTGCCACCCGAACTGCAGCCGCCGACGACAGGCTCGAGTGCCGGGGGAGTGAAACAATCGAGCGCTCCAAGCGCTACAACACCCCGTAGCGCGATTTCGAAAGGCGAGGATTGCGGATGGCTATCGACTCAACCTCGACGCCGAAGGCGAACGGCCTGAAGACGGCGATCGATATCGTTATTGCCCCCAAGGAAGCATTCGAATCGCTCCGAGTGTCCCCGACCTGGGGATGGGCGTTCATCATTACGTTCGTCCTTGCGATCGTGGCGTACTTCGTGATGATGCCCGCGAGCCTTCACGGCATCGCCGGCGACTTCGCGAAGAACCCGCAGGTCGCTCAATTGAGCGCCGACCAGCAGCAGAAGATGATGGACATTACCAAGACCTGGTATCCCGTCGGCGCGGTCATCTTGCCAATAGTCGTGCTCTTCTTCAGCCTGATCGAGACGCTCATCATGCTGGTCTTCAACGCGCTGGGCCGCGGCTCGGGAACGTTCAAGACGCTCTGGGCGAGTTCGGTGAACATCGGGGTCATTTACGGCCTTTCACAGATCGTCGGAATGGTGGTCGTGCTCTTACGCGGTGCGGATTCGTTCGCATCTGCAGGCGACGTACAGCGGGCCATTCCATCGCTCGCGCTGCTCGCGCCGGCGGGCGCAGGCATAAAATTGGTGGCGTTTCTCGCCGCAATCAACCCGTTCACGCTTTGGTCGATCGTGCTCGTCATGATGACGATGACGATCGTGGCGCGCGTACCAAAATTCCAAGCGTGGCTCACCGGGATCCTTTGTCGGGTCCTCCCCACACTCATCGCCGTGGTCTTTGCAAAGTAAGTAGGAAGATCGATGCTCTGGAAGACTCTCGTACTGCCGGTTATCGCGGCGGTGGCGCTCTCGACCGGCCCAATAAGGGCCGCAGCGGCGACACCGCCCTCACCCGTGCCGGCAACGACAGCCCCGGCCGGCGTGACGTTCGGCGCGGGTACGTCGCAGCCGATGTCGCTGAGCGACGCCGTGACGTACGCCCTAACCCACAGTTCGACGGTCTCCACGCAGATCGCGAACGTCACGAACGCGCAGCACGCGCTCGCGTTGCAGCGCGGCGTTGCGTGGCCGCTGGTTAACGGCCAGCTCCAGAGCTATCTTTCGAAGAGCGCGAACTATGAGGGTGCGTTTGCGGCGATCGGCGCCTCACAGCAAAACGAAGTCAGTCAGAACACCGCGCAGATCGGCATCAATAACTGGAACCTCACCAGCGGCGGCTTCGCGTTCCTCGCGCTAGCCGCGGCACGCGCCCAGGAAGCCCAAGCGCGCAACACGCTGGCTAATACCGAGGATCAAATCGCGACCAGCGTCACCAACTCGTTCTACACGATCGCCCAGCGCCAAGCGACCGTACTCGTCGACCTCGTCGCGCTCAACTATCAAACCATCTTGCTCGACGTCTCGAAGACCAAGGAAAAGGCCGGAGTCGCCGCAGGCGTCGACGTGCTGCAGGCACAAAGCGCGCAGGCCAAGAGCCAGTCGCAGCTCGTCGCCGACCGCGCCGGCGTGGACGACGCGAGCGAACAGCTCGCCCAGCAGATCGGCGCGCCGATTCAATCGAAGTTTCTCGTACCGCTCGCGATCCCCGTGCCGCCGATCCCACAGGGGACCGTCGACGCACTCGTTGCGATCGCCGACGTTAACCGTCCCGACGTCTCTGCCGCGCATGAAGCCGTGCTCGCTGCGGGGTACACGCGCAAGGGATGGAACGTCGAACTGTTCCCGACCGTGAGCCTCTCGGCAAACATGGGCAACCAGTATTCACCGACCGGTTCGGTGGCCGAGCAGCAGTCGCTCGATCAGGAATGCGCGGCCGGCCTGATTCAGCCGCCGTGCCCGGTCGTTCCGCGGGGCTCCTTCGGGTTCTGGTCGATTGCGGCCGTCTCCACGTTCACGCTGCCGCTCGTCGACTACAACGCGCGCCACAGCGAGCGCGTCAACGACGACGCGCAGCTTGCCTCGGCAAAGACCACGTACGAGCAAACGCGCCTTCAGGCCGAGCTCGACGTTCGTCAGAGCTATCGCGCCGCCAAGACCGCGGAAGCCCAACTGTCGTTCGCATCCGTCGAAGCCACGGCCGGAACGGAAGCCGCCCGCATCGCCGAACTCCAATACAAAGCTGGGGTGAAGGGGATTTACGACGTCCTTCAGGCGCAGCAGAGCGCCCAATCCGCTCAAAACGACTACGTGAACGCGCGCGTCAACTACGTCGACGCGGTCGTCAAGCTGCGAGTCTCGCTCGGGACCTACGATGCCCGAAGCGCCGTCCTGGATCTGAAATAGGAAGCACATGAGCAAACGCACACGCAACCTCATCATCATCGCCGGCGCGCTCGCGCTGCTCGTGATCGTCGCCGTCTTCGCTTCGCGCGGCAAGCACGCCGACGTCGCCGAAGTACGGTTGCAGAAACTCAGCTATGCGACCTTTACCGTAAAGCTTCCCGAAAACGGCGTCGTGATGCACGAGCGGGCCGCAACGATTCCGGCGCTCGTCGGCGGCAACCTCGGACAGATCTTCGTCCAGGCCGGCAGCACCGTAAGCCAGGGCCAGCTTCTCGCAACGATTTACAATCCGACGATCGAGTACAACGCCGCCGGCTCCGAGGCCGACTCGGCGTCGGCAAATGCCAATATCTCGGCGGCGCAAGGACTCGAACAGAGCACGAAGGTCGGCAATCAAGCGCAGGTCGATACGAACAAGTCGGCGCTCGACCTCGCCAAACGCGTGTACGAAGAAGACGTGACGTTGTACGCCAATAAGGCGATCCCACGGAATCAACTCGACACCGATAAAGCAAGCCTCGATCAGCACCAGGTCGCGTACGATCAATCCGTGCAGCAGCTTCGGCTCGGCGCGATCTCCGGATATAACGGCGGCTCGGTCCAAGCCGCCCAAGCGGCGGCCGAAAAAGCGCGCATCATCAACGATCAAAACGAGCAGCAGGCCGGCTTTCTGCAGATCCGGGCACCGTTCAGCGGCGTCATCCAGAGCGTGACCGCACAGACCAACGATGCGCTGCGCCCGATACAGCCCGGCGATCAAATTGCCGCCGGCCAAGCGCTCTTCACGATCGCCGGGGGACGCGGCTACATCGTGCGCGCGCAAGTCGACGAGCAAGACATCATCAACGTTCGCCTCGGCATGCCGGTCCTCGTTACCGGAGAGGACTTCCCCGGTAAAACGATCCACGGTCACGTCGCGACGATCGCTCCGATCGCGACGAAGTCGACGGACGCCACCAGCACCGCCAAGCAGGTGCTCACGACGATCCAGCTCGATGAAAATCCGTCGTTCCTGCGCGACGGCATGAGCGCCGACGTCGACATCCTCACGACCAGCATTCCGCGTTCGATCGTGATTCCCAACGACGCGATCTCGAAAGACGGCGCCAAGTCGTACGTGTACGTCGTGCAGGACGGCACGGCTCGCAAGCGCTTCGTCGTAACCGGTAAAGCGGGCGACACGCAGACCCTCGTGAAGTCGGGTCTCGCCGCCGGCGATACGATCGTCGCCCAAAAGCCGCTGGGCGTCACCGACGGCGCCAAGGTGAAAGCGATGCCGTCCGCGTCGCCCTCTCCTAGCGCTACATGACCTATCTTCTCTCCTATTTGGAGGAAGCGATCGCGGCGCTGTGGCGCAACCGCGTGCGCTCGGCATTGACCATGCTCGGCATGATCATCGGCAGCGCGTCGATCATCGCGGTATTCGGCATCAGCCGGGCAGCGACGAGCGGCATCACCGGCACCTTCGCATCGTTCGGGACGTTCCCGGTGCTAGTCAGCGTCGACAATTCGCAGAACGACCCGACGATTGCAGCGCTGCACTACCGCGACGTAGCTGCGGTAACCGAAGCCCTCGGCGATCGGGCGCAGTCCGTGATACCGCTCTGGTCGCGAACCTATCAGGTCGCCGTCGGTAACACGCACGACTACGAAAACGTGCAGAACCAAGGCGGATTACAGACCGATACGCTGGCGATGTCGGAAGGGCGCAAGCTCAACCAGGGCGATGTCGATAGCGCGGCTCGCGTGTGCGTTATGACGCAGGATCTCGCGACGAAATACTTCCACGGCGCGCCCGCGGTCGGCAACGACCTGCGCATCAACGGCGACCGTTGCCAAGTCGTCGGCGTCTATGCCGACATCAAAGGATCGTTCCTCAACAACGCCAACAGCGCGACGATATTCGTACCGTCGACGACGTTCTACGACATGTTCTCGCCAGGCGACCTCGATGCGATCCTCATCTACCCGACGGATCCGACGCAGGCCGACGCGACGGGGGCGACGGCCGTGACCGCGCTGAAGCACATCCACAGCAACCGCGCCCAATACAAAGTACAGAACAGCGCCAGTTTTATCAGCGGCTTCGATAATGCGCTCGAGGTTATCGCGACGGGGCTCTCCGCAATCGGCGGCGTCGCGCTCGTCGTCGCCGGAATCGGCATCATGAACATCATGCTCGTCTCGGTCACCGAGCGGACGCGCGAAATCGGCATCCGCAAAGCGATCGGCGCCAATCGCGGCGAATATCATCCTGCAGTTTCTCATGGAAGCCGTCGTGCTGTCGCTGATCGGCGGCGGCATCGGAATGGGACTCGGCTTGCTGGTCACGATCGGCGCGGCCGATTTGCTCAGCAAACAACTCGGCGATCTGCTCATCCCGTATCTGCTGATCGTAAGCATCGCGCTGACCTTCTCGATCACCATCGGCATGGTGTTCGGCACCTACCCGGCCATTCGCGCGGCCAGCTTGGACCCGATCGAGGCGTTGCGATCGTGAGGAAGCACGATGCGTACCTTCAGCACGGCACAGGATGTGCCGGTCCGGCGGAGCCGGACCAGCCGCGGAGCGGCGTGCGGTGATATACATCGAAGAAGCGATCGCCGTTCTTTTGGCCAACAAGATCCGATCGCTGCTGACGATAACCGGGTTGATCATCGGCGTCGCGGCCGTGATTGCCATTCAAGTGCTGGGCGGCAGCATGGCCGGCGCACTAGACGGCCTGCTGGGAGGCATGTCGGATAACTCGTTTATGATGTTCCCGAATACGCAGCAGCGCAACGTAACGGCGGCGGCGATCAAACTCAGCGATCTCGCAGCCATACGCGCTAGCGTTCCCGGCATCAAGGCCGCCATACCGCTCGGGTCCGTTCAAGAACTCGTCCGTCACGGCCACAACGCGGCGCGCTACTCGCTCTCGCCGGAAGCCTCGATTCCCTACGATAACTTGCCGGCGGTCTACGGGCGGCATATCGATCAAGCCGACGTCGACGACGCGGCCAACGTCGTCGTGCTCAAACACGACGCGTACGTCCGCCTCTTTCCCGAAGGCGGCGATCCGACGGGAGAGAGCATCTACGCAGGCCCGAACCGCTACGTGATCGTGGGGGTGCTCGAGCCGCCGAAGCAAGGGCTGCTCAACGCTTCCTTTGCTGGCGAAGTTGCACTGCCGTGGACGACGTACGTCGCGCGATATATCCACGGCGACGACATCTTCGGCGCGCGATTCATCGTCAACGATGCGTCGACGCTGGCCGCTACGGAGACCGCCGTGATCGATCGGATCCGCTTGCTGCGCGGCAAATCGGACTTGCAATATCAAACGATCGACAAAGCCCAGTTTACGCAAGGCATCAACGGCGTTTTCGGTGCGATGACGCTGATCGTCGCGTTTATCGGCGCCGTCTCCCTGCTGGTTGCCGGCATCGGCATCATGAACATCATGCTCGTTTCCGTCGCCGAACGAACGCGCGAAATCGGCGTGCGTAAGGCGATCGGCGCGCGGCGCGGCCAGGTTCTCGCGCAATTCTTCATCGAAGCGCTGATCCTATGCGGCTCCGGGTGCGCGATCGGCTGGGCAATCGGGATGGGGCTCGGCGCGCTGGTGAACTACGTCGCGATCATCAAGGTCACCGGCTCGCTCCCGCCGCTTCCGTGGCTCCAAACCATCGCGATCGCAGTCGCGTTCGCAGTCGTCGTAACGCTTGCGTTCGGTACCTACCCCGCATTCCGGGCCGCGAGCCTGGATCCCATCGAGGCTCTGCGTTATGAATGACCGCCCACTCGCGATCGACCTTCGCGATATTCACAAGACGTACGAAAACGGGCCGATGAAAGTGCCCGTGCTGCACGGTCTTACCTTCACCATCGCCGCCGGCGAGTACGTCGCCGTCATGGGTCCGTCGGGCTCGGGGAAATCGACGCTGATGAACTTGATCGGCTGCCTCGACCGGCCAACCAGCGGCAAGTATGTCCTCGACGGAATCGACGTTTCGGAACTCGACGACAATGCGCTCGCCGAAGTCCGGCTGAAAAAACTCGGGTTCATCTTCCAAGGCTTCAACTTGCTGCCGCGCACCGACGCGACGAAGAACGTCGCGCTGCCGCTTTCTACGCCGGCGTCTCCGGCCGCGAGCGCACGCGCCGTGCAAAAGCCGCGCTCGAAGAGGTCGGCCTGGCCGACCGCGGGCATCACCAGCCGAACCAGCTTTCCGGCGGACAGCAGCAGCGCGTGGCGATCGCGCGCGCGCTGATCAACGACCCGGCCGTATTGCTCGCCGACGAACCGACCGGGAACCTGGACTCGCGCACCAGCGAAGACATCATGGCGCTCTTCAGCAAGCTCCACGAAAGCGGCCGTACCATCATTATGGTGACCCACGACGAGGCGGTCGCCCGAAATGCAAAGCGAGTGATAAGACTCCTCGACGGCCTGGTTGTCTCGGATGATAAAACGATGACAATCGGCACGGCTTGACACTTTCCCGCGTTTTGCGAGTAGGATAGCCCCAAGAAACCTTCCCCTCGTAGAGTTGGAGAGTCGTGAAGAATCGCGTATTGCCCACCCTTATCGTCGGCCTTGCCGGAGCCGTGCTCGGCAGCTTCCTCATGATGCTGTACGCCGGCACCCACATGAACGCCGGAGCCGGCCCGTCGGGTACGCCCCCGGCCGTCGCCGCCGTTCCGCTCAACGGCGTTAGCGACCAAGACCGCATCGTCAGCGCCGTCAAGCGCACGAAATCCTCGGTCGTCGCCATCACCGAAACCATCAACGGCCAGCAGGTCGTCCCGCAAGATCCGATCTTCCAGCAGTTCTTCGGCCAGGGCGGTCCCAGCCAAGTTCAGCAGTTCCAAGGTGAAGCATCGGGCTCGGGTTTCGTGATCGACGACCAGGGCGACATCGTCACCAACGCACACGTCGTCGCGCCGGGAATGGGCACGGTGAGCAAACTGATGGCGGTGTTCTCGAACGGTGATAAAGTGCCGGCGCACGTCGTCGCCGCAAACATTGGCGCGGACGTAGCGCTGATCAAAGTCGACAACTACGCCAAACTGCCGCCCCCGCTCGATCTGGCCGACTCGGACCGCCTCGAGCAAGGTCAGTGGGCGATCGCCATCGGCGAACCGCTTTCGCTGCAGCAGACCGTCACGGTCGGCGTCGTTTCAGCCTTCAACCGCGCCGAGCCTATCCCAACCGAAAACGGCGGCGAGATCGACTTCAAAGGCCTGCTCCAGACATCGGCCCCGATCAACCCCGGCAACTCGGGCGGCCCGCTGTTGGATATCGACGGCCGCGTCATCGGCATGAACCAGTCCACCGTAAAATCCGCCTACGCTCAGGGCATCGGTTTCGCAATCCCCTCGAACACCGTCAAGAAGACGATTGCCGACCTGCTCAAGCATCCGGGCGTCCACCAAGGCACGGACTCCGGCTACATCGGGATTTACATGGGCCCGCTTACGGCCGGCTTCAAGAATCAGACGGGTTATAGCGGCAGCGGCGGAATCGGCATCGATCAAGTCTTCTCGGGCTCCCCCGCCGACCAAGCCGGCCTAGCTCCCGGCGACGTGATTCTGCAGGCCGACGGCAAGCCCATGAACGACACCAAAGACCTTCACGACTACATCGCCTCCAAGAAGCCCGGCGATACGATCCATCTCGAAGTCTGGTCGCAGGGCGCCAAGAAACTCGTCACCATCAAAGTCGAAGAAATGCCCGCCGGCGGAGTCCCCGTCCAAGGCCAACAGCAGCAGCAGCAACAGCAACCCCAAGACCCTCAAGACCAGCAGCAACCCTGACCCCAAGAACCACCCAAAATCCTAGCAGCAAGCGGCCCACCGTCAGGTGGGCCGCTTGCGTTTGGCGTGGCCGCAAACCTACAAAGGTGGCACCTGCAACCACCAGAGTCAGCAAGCTGTTATGAGGCTTGGAAACAAAAATCGGGCCGTCGTTGTATGATGGTTCGGTATCCCCTAATCTGGTCGGTTCGTAAGCGGCAAGGCGCCGCCGGTGGTACTCCCATCACCTCGAAGTGAGTGCCCGGCTTAGCTGGTCCGGAAACGATTTAGATACACAGTAACGAGGTATAGAAACTACATGGCTAAAGTGGTCGGTATCGACCTCGGCACGACGAACTCCGTCGTGGCCGTTATGGAGGGGCCTGCGGCCGTCGTCATTCCGAACGCGGAAGGCTCGCGCACGACTCCCTCGGTGGTGGCATTCACTAAGACCGGTGAACGCCTCGTCGGACAGCTTGCAAAGCGTCAGGCGATCACCAATCCCGATCGGACGATTAGTTCGATCAAACGCCACATGGGCGAGAGCGATTATCACGTGAAGATCGACGGCAAGGATTATTCGCCGCAAGAGATCTCCGCGATGATTCTGCAAAAGCTCGTGAACGACGCAAGCAATTATTTAGGCGAGCGGGTGACCAAAGCGGTCATCACCGTTCCGGCCTACTTCAACGACGCGCAGCGTCAAGCGACGAAAGACGCCGGTAAGATTGCCGGGCTCGACGTGCTGCGCATCATCAACGAACCGACGGCGGCGGCGCTCGCATACGGCATCGATAAAAAAGGCAACGAGACGATCCTCGTGTGGGACCTCGGCGGCGGTACGTTCGACGTATCGATCCTCGAAGTCGGCGACGGCGTTTTCGAAGTCAAATCGACCAACGGCGACACGCACCTGGGCGGCGACGACTACGATGCACGCATCGTGGAATGGCTCGTCGATCAGTTCCGTCAGCGATCAAGGCATCGACCTGAGTAAAGATAAACAGGCCATGCAGCGCCTCACCGAGGCCGCCGAGAAGGCGAAGATCGAGTTGTCGAACGTCGTTTCGACCACGATCAACCTGCCGTTCATCACCGCCGACGCGGAAGGCCCCAAGCATCTCGACTACACGCTGACGCGTGCCAAGTTCGAAGAGCTGACCGGCGATCTCACCGATCGCTGCATCGGCCCCTTCAAACAAGCGCTGTCCGACGCGAAGATCGACATCTCGAAGATCGACGAAGTCGTGATGGTCGGCGGATCGACGCGCATGCCCGTGATCCTCGAACTGGTCAAGAAACTGACCGGTAAGGATCCGAATCTCACCGTCAACCCGGACGAAGTCGTCGCCATCGGCGCCGCCATTCAGGCCGGCGTGCTGGCGGGCGAAGTTAGCGACGTCGTACTACTCGACGTCACGCCGCTCTCGCTCGGGCTCGAGACGCTCGGCGGCGTCATGACCAAACTCATCGACCGCAACACGACGATCCCGACGCAAAAAGTCGCAGATCTTCACCACGGCCGAAGACGATCAAACGTCGGTCGACATCCACGTGCTTCAGGGCGAACGCCCGATGGCACCGGACAACAAGACTCTCGGACGCTTCCGCCTCGAAGGCATTCCGCCGGCTCCGCGCGGCGTGCCGCAAATCGAAGTGACGTTTAACATCGATGCGAACGGCATCGTCAACGTCAGCGCGAAAGACCTGGGCACCGGCAAAGAGCAGGCGATCACGATCACTGCTTCGACCAACCTCACCAAAGAGGAAGTCGATCAGATGGTTCGCGACGCCGAAACTCCAAGCGGCGGTCGACAAGCAGAGGCGCGAAGAAGCCGAAGTGCGCAACAACGCTTCGAGCCTAATCTACTCGACCGAAAAGTCGCTCAAGGAAGTCGGCGAAAAACTCGACGAAGCCGCTCGCGGTGAAGTTGAGGTAGCCCTTGGCGAACTCAAACGCGTGAGTGAGAACGGCACGGTTGCCGAGATCAAGCCCGCGATCGAGACGCTGCAAGCGGCCAGCTACAAGATGGCCGAGCTGCTCTACAAGACGGCAGCGCCCGAAGGTGAAGGTGCCCAAGACGGCGCCGCGTCCGGTTCGTAACGGTTCCTCGAACGGAGCCTCGCCCCGCCGCCTTCCGACGACGTCATCGACGCCGAGTTCAAAGAAGCCAAGTAAGGCGACCATCCGGTTCGGTACGACGGGGGATTTCGGCGAAAGCCTTAGTCCCCCGTCATTACTGAACCGCCGCACGCATCAGAGTTTTGAATGTTTGAAGATGAAACGGTCCTTCGGACCGAGGCGGGCGACGCCGTAATCGAAAACGACGGCGCGCGCAACGGCGCTGCGCTGGAGGAGCAGGTCGCCGCCGAAAAGACCCGCGCCGACGACAACTACAACAAGTTTTTGCTGGCGATGGCCGACTTCGAGAATTACAAGAAGCGGATGCAGCGCGACATCGAATCGATCGTTACGTCGCATCGCCGCACGCTGCTCGAACGCTTCCTTCCGGTGCTCGACAATTTAGAGCGAGCGCTGACGGTGGGCGGCGGCGAGGGCTTGCGGGGCGGAATCGAGCAAACCCTCAAGGGGTTCGAGGCGATTCTAGCGAGCGAAGGCGTGAAGACCATCGACGTGATGGGTAAACCCTTCGATCCGCACATCGCCGAGGCGATTTCTACGAGGAGCGACGCAGACGTTGCCGACGACACCGTCGTCGAGGTCGCGCAGAAGGGTTACACGATCGGCGACGAGCTGTTACGCCCGGCTCGCGTGATCGTAGCAAAAAGCGACGGATGAACTACAAAGACTACTATGCGGTTCTAGGCGTCCCCAAGAACGCGCCCGAGAAAGACATCAAGTCCGCGTATCGGAAGCTCGCGCGAAAATGGCATCCCGACACAAACCCGGATAACCAAAAAGAAGCCGAGGAGAAGTTTAAGGACATCACCGAGGCTTACGAAGTATTAGGCGATCCCGAAAAGCGCAAGAAGTACGACGTTCTCGGACCCAACTGGCAGCAGGCGGCGCGCCAAGCCGAACAGCAGCGGCGCTACCGTACGCAGTACAACGACGAAGACGTCGTCTACGATTTCGGCCCCGGCGGCGGAGCCGGTGCCGGACCGAGCGGATTCTCGGATTTCTTCGACATGTTCTTCTCCGGCATCGGACGCCGCCAGACGCAAACGACGTCGCCGCACGGCGGCTTCGCTCAGCGCGGCCAAGACGTCGAGACGACGATCGAACTCGGTTTGCGCGAAGTGTACGACGGTGGCAAGAAAGCCATCAGCGTGCAGGTCGAGGACCTCTGCCCTCGCTGCCGCGGCACGGGAACCGAAAACGGACGGCTCTGTCCGCAGTGCCACGGCACGGGACGCGTGCTGCTGACGAAGAAATTCGACGTATCGATTCCCAAAGGCATCCGCGACGGCCAGCGCATTCGCCTGGCCGGTCAAGGCGGGCTCGGAATCAACGGCGGCCCGAACGGCGATCTGCAACTGATCGTGAAGATGCAAGAAGACCAGACGTACAAGCGCAAGGACGACGATCTCTACGTCGACTTGCCGGTAAGCATTTACGACTTGCTGCTCGGCGGCGAAGTCAAAGTGCCGACGCTCTCGGGGCAGGTTGCGATGACCATCCCCGAAGGCACGCAGAACAATCGCCTGCTGCGCCTTTCAGGCCGCGGCATGCCCAAGGTCAAAGGCGGCGGCACCGGCGATCAATACGTCCGGCTGATCGGCCAGCTCCCGCAGAGCTTGAACGATAAAGAGCGCAAGCTCTTCAAGGAACTCGCGACCCTGCGCAACGGGAAGAAGTAAGGCCCGCGTGGGGCGCGTCCGACTCTCGATCCTCGATTCTTACATCCTGCGTGAGCTGCTGCCGCCCTTCGTCTTCGCGTTCGGCGCGTTCTTCTTGTTTTGGGCGTTCAGCCTGATTCTCTCGTCGTTCGATTTCCTCATCAACCAGCACGCACCGGTGTTTCTCGTGCTGCGTTTCGTCATTCTGCGTATACCGCAGTCGCTTTCGATGGCTTTCCCGTTCGCGACGCTCTTCGCGGCGCTCCTAGCGATGGGGCGCCTGATCGGCGACCACGAGATCATCGGCATGCGGACGGCAGGCATTACGCTTTGGCGGCTTTGCATCACGCCGCTGGTCTTCGGCGCGATCTGCTTTCTTCTCGCGCTGGTCAGCGACGAGTACATCACGCCGAAAGCCGTCGCACTTTCGGAGCGGACCTTCTATCAGATCATCTATCGCACCGCGTCCATCCCGCTGCAGCCGCAGTTCTTCAACAAGGACCCCGACACCGGGAACGTCTTCTACGTCGGCCAAATCTCGCACGACGGCAAGACGATGGAAGACGTGCGCATCTTCAAGCCCGGGAAGACCACGCCGTGGAACGAGACGTGGGAAGCCAAGACCGCGACGATCGACGAGTCGAAGATCGTGCTCAACGACATCCTGCAGACGCGTTACAACAACGACGGCTACGAGACGTCGCAAAGCCATATCAAACAGGTCACGATGGGACTTCCGCTCGGCGACGAAGCTGCGCAGTTCACACAGAGCATGAACTCGGAGTCGTCGTCGATGAACGCCAAGCAGATGGAATCCCAGGTGCGCCAGATGCAGTCGCAGGGAGTCGGCGGCAGCACGCTTGGAACGATGCAAGTTCAGCTTGCGGATAAGGTCGCCTATCCGTTTGCAGCGTTCGTCTCGGTGCTCATCGCCTTACCGCTGGCAATCCGCTTCGGCAAGCGCGGGCGGATGCTTGCGATGGCGATCGCGATCCTCGTCTTCTTCATCTATTACATGCTGACGTTCGCGTTCAGCGCGCTCGGGCGCAACGGCATCGTGAACCCGGCGCTGGCCGCCTGGGCACCAAACGCGATGATCGGCTCGCTCGGAATAATTTTGCTCATGATGGAAGAACGCGTTCGCTGGTTCTTCGGCGGTAGGGCGCCCGCCCGCGCGCCGGGAAGCTCCGGGCTATGACCCGCGACATTGCGTTCTGCGCGTACCCTTCCAGTAACGTCGCCGCTCTGCGGGCGTGGTACGAGACGCACCTCGGCCTGGAGTTCAAAGGGGCGTACGAAGAGGACGGCGTCGAGCAATACAACGAAGCCGACGTCGGCTCCGGATGCTTCGCGATCATGAATCACGTTTGGGTTCGCCAGCCTGCCGGCAGCGGCGGCGGCGTAGCTTTTGCCGTCGACGACTTGAGCGCGACGTTGTCGGCACTCGCAGCCGAAGGGATCGAATCCGACGAACCGCACGTTACGCCGGTCTGCAGGTCGACGACCGTTCGCGATCCGGAAGGCAACGTTTTCTTTCTCCATCAAAATACGCGCCTGAAATAACGAACGCCGTTACTAAAGAGGGGACCCGTGATCAAAGAAATTGCGTTTACCGCCTATCCGTCGCAGGACGTCGCCGCGCTGCGCGCGTGGTACGAAACGAATCTCGGCTTGGCGTTCGGCGCGCCGTACTCCGAAGAAGGCGTCGAGCAATATAACGAGGCCAACATCGGCGGCGGTTACTTTGCCATCATGAACCACCTCTGGATGCAGCAGCCCGTCGGCAGTGGGGCCGGCGTGGGATTCGAAGTCGACGATCTTGACAAACGGTTGGCGGAGCTGAAGGCCAAGGGCATCGAATCCGACGACCCGTACGTCACGCCGGTATGCAAGATCTCTACGATTCGCGATCTCGAAGGCAACAAGGTCATCCTCCATCAGATCACGGTTCCGCATTAGTACGCCGCTTGGAAACCCTGGGCGCGCCCGTGAGGTTGTAATCGAGCGATGATCATGAGTCCGCACGGCTTAATGTGGTCGTCGATGTATCGGCCCGACAAGCCCGAAGTTCGCCGGCGCGTCGATTGGAAGCGAATCGGCGTGCTGTTCGCGCCGTACTGGCTCCAGCAGGCGACGGTGCTGCTCTGCATCGTCGCGACCTCCACGATCGGTCTAGCGCCGGGATTCATCACGTCCCGCATCATCGACTCCGCGATTCCCAACCGCGACGTGCGAGCGCTTGCGACCGACGTCGGCCTCGTCCTGGCGGCAGCGTTCCTCGCGGCGGCGATCGGCATCGCGCAAGGGTACCTCAATTCCATCGTCGGCGAAGGCATCATGCGCGATCTTCGCACGAGCCTCGTGACGCACTTGCATAAGATGCCCGTCTCCTTCTTCACGAGTACGAAGACCGGCGAAATCATGAACCGCGTGAGCAACGACGTCGACAACATCGACGGCGTCGTGACCGGCACGCTGACCTCGATCTTTACCAACGTCGTCGTGATCCTCACCACGCTGGTTGCGATGTTCGTATGGAATTGGCGGCTAGCACTGCTGTCGATCGTCATCGTTCCGCTGATGATCATTCCGCTCGGTCCCGTCGGCCGGAAGATGTACGACATCCGCAAGCTGACCCGCGAGAAGCGCGACCAGATCGAATCGATCACGCAGGAGACCCTGTCGATCTCCGGGATCGTGCTGATCAAGTCGTTCGCGCGCGAAGCGTACGAACGCTCTCGCTTCTACGACGTCGGAACGAAGCTGATGGCGTTGGAGATCGATCTCGCGATGGTCGGCCGGTGGTTTCTCGCCTCGGTAACCGCGATGGTCGATCGTGGGTCCGGCGCTCGTTTGGTTCGGCGGCGGCTGGTACGCCATCACCTCCTCAACGCTGCAGGTCGGCGTTATCGTGGCGTTCGTCGCGTACATTCAGACCCGGCTTTACGGTCCGGCCGCCGCGCTGGCGGGTATCCAGGTGCAAATCGTCAGCGCGCTGGCCGTGTTCGAGCGAATCTTCGACTATCTCGACATGCCGACCGAGGAGTACGACCCTCCCGGCGCAGTTTCGCTGCCTTCCGTTCGAGGCGATATTCGCTTCGAAGACGTGACCTTCGGATACGACGACTCCCGCGAGGTGCTGCACGGCGTTTCGTTCCACGTTCGTCCTGGAGAGATCGCGGCGTTCGTCGGCCCCTCGGGTGCCGGCAAGACGACGATCACGCAGCTCGTACCGCGATTCTACGACCCGAGCGGCGGCGCGGTGTTGGTCGACGGGCACGACCTTCGGACGCTGACGCTGGAATCGCTGCGGCGCGATATCGGAATCGTCACGCAGGAAACGTATCTTTTCCACGACACGATTGCCAATAATCTGCGTTATGGAAAGCCGGGCGTTTCCGATCGAGGAGATCGAGGCAGCGGCGCGCGCCGCGAATATCCACGGCTTTATCGCGAGCCTGCCGGCTGGGTACGAAACGGTCGTTGGCGAGCGCGGTCACAAACTCTCGGGAGGCGAGCGCCAGCGGCTAGCAATGGCGCGCGTCCTGCTCAAGGATCCGCGTATCTTGATTCTGGATGAAGCTACCAGCGCGCTCGATTCGGAAAACGAGGCGGCCATTCAAGCCGCGCTCGTGACCGTCATGAAGAATCGAACCAGTTTGGTGATCGCCCACCGGCTCTCGACGATCGTCGCGGCCGACGTGATCTTCGTCGTCGACGCGGGGCGGATCGTCGAGAGCGGGAACCATGGCGAACTGCTTGCCCGAAACGGGCTCTACGCGCGGCTCTACCGCACGCAGTTCCGCGACCTTTCGGCCTAGGGATTAGTATCCGTTGGCGGATGCCATGCCCATCTTCACTTCCGAGATTGCGTCATTCACGTAATTGATAGCGTTTACTCGATGCCCGGCCTTGTGTGGCGGCGGCGGTGAGTTGCTCGCGGGCTGTGTAGAGCGCGTCGAGGGCGTTTTGCATGTGGGGCTGACCCGCGAGGGCGACGACGCCGGTACCGACCGAGCCGGCGACGAGACCGAGAACGAAGAGCAGCGGCATGGTGTAGCGTTTGATCATGTGGCCTCCTAAGAAGACGATGAAGTGGTGCGAGAGATTGGCCGCCCGCCGTCTAAACTCCCTCGGGAATGCGCATGATGGCCGGGGACCCTAGCGTATGGAGTTTCGGTTCCGTCGCCGCTTGAATTTCTTCGACACTTACACCCGGAGCCAGTTCGCGTAGGACGAGCCCTTCGTGAGTAACGTCGATCGTACCGAGATCGGTAACGATTTTGTGAACGACGCGTTTGCCGGTCAAGCGGCAGCGAGCACTCGCGCACGATCTTGTGCACGCCGCCCTTGGCCAGGTGTTCCATCATCACGATGACGCGCTTGGCGCCGTGCACGAGATCCATCGCGCCGCCCATGCCCTTGACCATCTTCCCGGGATCATCCAGTTCGCGAGGTCGCCGTGTTCGGAGACCTGCATCGCGCCGAGCACCGCGACGTCGATGTGGCCGCCGCGAATCATGCCGAACGAAGCGACGAATCGAAGAACGAGGCGCCGGGCAGCACGGTCACCGTTTCCTTGCCGGCGTTGATCAGGTCGGGGTCCATCCTCGCCCTCGTACGGATACGGACCGATGCCCAGGATGCCGTTCTCGCTCTGCAGCATGACGGTCACGCCGTGCGGGCACGTAGTTGGGGATCAGCGTCGGCAAGCCGATGCCGAGATTGACGTATTGGCCGTCGCGCAGTTCTTGCGCGACACGGGCGGCAAGCTGCGTCCGGGTGAGCGCCATGTACTTGCTCTCCTTCGCTTCGCGTCGTGACGCGCTCGATGCGCTTACCCTGCGGTCCCGACGCGCACGACGCGCTGGACGAAGATGCCCGGCAGGTGCACTTGCTCCGGGTCGATCTCGCCCGGCTCGACCAGTTCCTCGACTTCGGCGATCGTGATCTTACCCGCCATCGCGCATAGCGGGTTGAAGTTGCGCGTCGCCTTATGAAAAATCAGGTTGCCGGCGCGGTCGCCGACGGACGCGCGCACGAGCGCGAAGTCGCACACGATGCCGTTCTCGAGGACGTAGTCGCGACCGCCGAACTTTCGCGTTTCTTTCTTCGGCGACGCGATCGCGATCGGTGCCGTCTGCGGCGTAGCGCCAGGGCAGGCCGCCGTCGGCGACCAGCGTTCCGACGCCAGCCGGCGTGTAGAACGCCGGAATGCCGCAGCCGCCGGCGCGCAGACGTTCGGCAAGCGTCCCCTGCGGGCAAAGCTCGACCTCGAGATCGCCGTGAGATATTGCCGCTCGAACTCTTTGTTCTCGCCGACGTAAGAACCGGTGGTTCGGCGGATCCGTTTGTGATCGAGCAGGACGCCGAGACCCCACCCGTCCACGCCACAATTGTTCGATACCGTGACCAGATCGGTCGCGCCCTGCTCGAGCAGCGCCTCGATAAGGTTGTGCGGGATGCCGTTTAAGCCGAAGCCGCCGACCGCCAGCGACGCCCCGTTCGGAACGTCGGCGACCGCCTCGGTACACGAAGGATAGACTTTGTCCATAGGCGGTTCTTATGCGCCCCGAACCGGGAGCGGTCCCCCCGGTGTGGAACTCCGCTTATCCGCATTACCAATAAAGGGAGAATCCACATGGCGATGGCGCCGGCGAAGAACGATACCAACGAAGAAGAGGCTATGATGCTGGCGGTCGTCCGCGAGCTGGTGCAAGAGAAAGTTGCGCCGCGCGCGGCAGAGATCGACGAGACGGGCGAGTTCCCGTGGGATATCAAAAAGCTCTTCGCCGAGAACGACCTCATGGGCGTTCCGATTCCCGCAGAATACGGCGGCTTAGGCGGCACGTTCGTTACGTATGTGAAAGTCGTCGAAGAGATCGCGAAAGCATGCGCGTCGAGTTCGCTGATCGTCGCCGTACAGGAACTCGGCATGCTGCCCATCATGATCGCCGGCAACGAAGAACAGAAGAAACGCTTTCTTCCCAAGATCGCATCGGGCGAGCACTTGGCAGCTTACGCGCTTACGGAAGTATCGAGCGGTTCCGACGCGCTTGGGTCGATGCGCACGCGCGCCGAGCGCAAGGGCGACAAGTATCTCCTCACCGGACAGAAAATTTGGATCACCAACGGCAGCGTCGCGGACGTGATCTGCGTTTTCGCGGTAACCGATCCGGCGGCGGGTTCGCGCGGCGTTAGCGCGTTCGTCGTCGAGAAGAACTCGCCCGGGTTCTCGGTCGGCAAAAAAGAGAAAAAGATGGGCATCCGCGGGTCGCCGACGGTCGAGCTGATGTTCGACAACTGCGAAGTCCCGGTCGAGAATCGCTTAGGCGAGGAAGGCGAGGGCTTCAAGATCGCGATGCGCGTGCTCGACAAGTCGCGCCCCGGAATCGCCGCGCAAGCTCTCGGCATCGCCGCCGGCGCCCTCGAGTACGCGACCAACTATGCGAAAGAGCGCATCGCGTTCGGCAAACCGATCGGCCAGCATCAAGGCGTCGGCTTCATGCTCGCGGATATGAAGACCGAAGTCGAAGCGGCCCGCCTTCTCCTCTATGAATCGGCCCGCAAATGCGATGCCGGCGAACCTGACGTCACGCTGTGGGCGGCGATGGCAAAGCTCAAATGCGGCGACGTCGCGATGTCCGTCACGACCGACGCGGTGCAGGTGCTCGGCGGCTTCGGCTATTCCTCTGAATACCCAGTCGAGCGCATGATGCGCGACGCTAAGATCACGCAGATCTACGAGGGTACGCAGCAGATCCAACGCTTGGTTATCAACCGCAATATGATTGGGAAGGGGAAGTAGCGGGCGTCCCTGAGTGAAGCGGTGGTGCGCCACGGGGCGTGCCTGGAGTCCATCCGGCAGGCGCTCGAAAAACCCATCCGTGGGGTTTTCTCCTTGTCCGTTTTTCCAAAACTTTCAAAGGAAGTACGCCATCCATGGCTTTTTTGGAAAAATCGTACGCTGACGGATAGACCGCAGGCACGCCCCGTGGCGCACCACCGCTTCACTCAGGGTGTGAGATGAAAGACGCGTCGCCAGAAATCGAGCATTCGTCCGTATACTGAGCGGCGCTGCGCGAGGCCGATGATCGAGTGTACCTTCCGGGGATATGGGAAGAACTGCACTCGATTTTCATTTGCTAGGATGAATTGCTGTAAGAGCGATATCGAGTTGGCCATGTGGACGTTGTCGTCGGATGTGCCGTGTTGGATCAGCAGTGGGCCGTTTAGTGACGCGGCGGAGTTTAGGACGGAGCTGGACTCGTAGGCTGTTGGGTCTTGTTGCGGCGTGCCCATGTAGCGTTCGGTGTAGATTGAATCGTAGAAATGCCAGTCGGTGACGGGTGCTACGGCGGCGCCGGCGGCGAAGAGGTTGCTGTGCGTCATCGCGTAGGTCGTTTCGAAGCCGCCGAAGCTCCAGCCCCAGATCCCGATACGCGATGCGTCGACGTACGGTAACGATGCTAGGTAGCGCGCGCCGATCTCTTGGCCGAGGAGCGATCCGGGTCCAAAGTTGTGGTAGAGCAGCCGTACGTGTTCGTCGTTGTCGACTTGGGATGCCGGGCCGTCGACGGAGAAGACGATGACGCCGGCGCGTGCGAGCAGCTGATGGTAAAGCGCGCGCTGTAAGCCAAAACCGTCGGTAACCACCGGCGCTTCCGGACCGCCGTAGACGTAGACCACGACCGGATACTTCTTTGATGGATCGAAGTTCGGTGGTTTGAGCATCTGCGCGTCGAGCGCTCCGTAGGATGATGGGACCGTGAATTCTTCCGTCGGAAGCAATTCGGATTTCAGCGTCTGACTCCCGGCAACGATCGGCCACGACGCCGGGCCGTCTACCGCCCGCAGATCGACTTGCGGCGGATCGTTGACGGTGTCCCGCGTGTCAACGAAAGAGTCGAAGGCCGGTGAGAGCGCGATCTGGTGCGAGCCTTCGCCCGGCGTGGCGACGCGCGCCGGACTTCCGTCCAACGGCACGACGAGCAGTGCCGAGTCACGGCGCTTCGGATACGCCGCGCGAATGTAGACGTTGCCGCCCTTCGCGTCGACGCCGAGATTCGTAAAGACGTGTGCGGTCTCGCCGAGGGGCTTTAGGCCATTGGACGTGCGGAGGTAGACTCGTGCGGTGGACCCCGTGGCCAAAACCCATACGGATCGGCCGTCGGGCAGCCAATTTGGAAGCGATATTGCGTCGACCCACGTTTTTGAGTTCTGCGTGTAGATCGTTTCCGGCGAGGCGGCAGCGCTCGCCCACACGTCGACGCGCAGATGCTGCTGCTGCCGGTCGAGAATCTCGGCTTCAAGCTTCTGCGTACTCGGAACCCAGTCGAATGCGGCGATATATTCATCGCTAGGCGTAGCGTCGTAGACGAGGCGGTCGTTGCCCGACGTTATGTCGACGACGCGGAGGCTAACCCGTGGATTGTGCTCGCCGGCCAGCGGGTAGCGCTGATTTTCGACGTGATTGTCGGCGAGCAAAAAGTCGACGATGGGAAAGTTCGTAACGGGCCGCTCGTCCATGCGCAAATATGCGATCTGAGTCGCGTCGCTCGACCACGCGAAACCGTGAGCGAGATCCAGTTCCTCACCATAAACCCAATCGACTTCCCCGTTGAGCAGCGAATCCTCGATACCGCCCGTCGTCAGACGGCGCGGCGTTATCGACGTGCCGAGCGTAGCGACGTAGAGGTCTGCGTCGTGGACGAATGCGATGGCGTCGCCATGGGGCGACCAGCGCGCATCGCCGGATTCTTTCGCCACCAAACGAACGTTCGCGCCCGACGCGTCGACGACGTAGAGCGCGCCGCTCGCAGCAATCGCAACGCGCGACCCATCGGGCGACCAGCCGGCGACGAGCGGCGTGCGCTTCGAATCGAACGTCGCCGGGGTCGCCCACACCGACGAAGTGTGGGTTACAACGTCGAAGCGTCGCAGCGGCAGCGCTTCGTCCGGATCCTGGCCCGGCGTCGTGTACAAAAAACTCCGGCCGTTCGGCGACCAGCTGATTCCCGACGGCAAGCGCCCCCACGGCGGTTCGATTCCAGCGATCGAGTCGAGCGTGAGACTCTGCGCCCGCGCCGGTTCGGCCGATGCCGGCACGCACAGAACGACGCTTAGGATAGCAGCAAAGCGTAAAAGCATACGCGGGGCTTCAACGCGGGTCCTCGCGAATACCGCTGCTATGCCCGACCCCATGGATCCGGAGTTCACCGGCCAAAATCCCATCGTCGCCGCGGCAACCCGCATCCGTGCGCGGCGCGATCTCAATGCGGCTATCGATTCGGCAACCGGCGACGCGCCGTCGCACAAGGCCGAAGACGCCGAAGAATCGCTGCGGCTCTTCATCGAGCACCTCAACACCGGCACGAAACGGCTAAACTCGATACTGGGCCGCGACGGCGTGAAAGTCGTCAGCCTCGAACGTCCGCTACGCCTGCGCGTTCGGTTCCGCGACAAACGATTGAGCTTCGAACTCGACGACGTGCATCAACTCGTACGCGTGCTCGGCCTCGGTCTCGACGGCGAATATCAGTTCGATCCGAGCGCGGACGTTCCGGCGCTCATCAACCTTTCGCAGATCTCAACCGAAGCCGGCTACGGAGATCGCCTCACGGCGTCGTCGCTGCTCAAAACCATCGCGCAGGAAGCAGAACTGCCGCGCCCCGCTCACCTCGACTCACCCGGCCCGCTTTCTTTCTAGCGGAATTTGCGCGTCGAACGAGCCGCAACGATCTTGCAAGACTGAGGTTCTAAGGAGCATGCCGCAGAACGTTCAAATATCGGTCGAAGGGCAAGTTACGCCGTTCGATGTCGACTTAACTTCCAAACGCTGGTCCGCCAAGGACGTACCCAAGGAAGGGTGCTTCCCGCTCGTTATGAACCTGGACGGCAAGCGCTACGAACTTTACTCAGACGGTACGCTCGCGGAAGTCGAGATGTAGTCACCGGCGCGCGTCGCGCCATTTTCGCGCACGCCGTGGTCCGCATCTTTGCGAGCGGGCCATTGTTTGGGAGCGAGCCACATGTAGACGTTGGGTATGAGCACGAGCGTCAGCACGAGCGAACTCAAGACGCCGCCGATCACGACGATACCTAGGCTCGAGCGCGAGCTGGAGCCCGGATCGAGTGCGAGCGCGAGTGGAATGTTTCCGGCTATTACCGAGAAACTGGTCATTATAATCGGCCTGAAGCGAGTGTGCGCGCTCTCCTTGATCGCCGCGAGCCGTTCGTAGCCGCGCGTGCGCAAGGTGTTGGCGTAGTCAACGAGCAGAATCCCGTTTTTGGTCGCAATGCCGATCAGAAGAATGATTCCGATCAGCGAAAAGAGGTTTAGGGTCTTGTGCGTGAGAGCGAGCGCTCCGATCGCGCCGATCGCTGCGACCGGAACCGAGAAAATGATGATGAACGGCGAGCGGTAGTCGTTGTAGAGCGCGACCATCAGCAGGTACACGAGAATTACCGAAAGGATCATCGACGAACCCATACCCGTGAGTGCTTGGTGCATGAAGTCCTGTTGCCCTAGCGGCGCCGGGCGGACGACTATTTCAGGAGGCAGATTGAGCGACGGTATCCGCTTGAACAACCCGTTCTCCACGCTGGAAAGCGACGAGCTCGCCGCGAAGTTTGCATCGACGTGAATCACCGTATTACGATCGGTTCGCGTCATCAGCGGCGCGGTCGGCGTCGATTTGAACGTCGCGATATCGCCGAGATAGACGATCGATCCGTTCTGCGCGCGAATCGGAATATTCCTTAGACCGCCGATGTTGGTCTGGTAGTCGGCCGGATAGATGACCTGCACTTGTTCCAGACCCTGCGGCGTTTCGAACTGCGTCGCCACGTTGCCGCCGAAAGCGGCGCCGGCGGCGATGGCCGCCTGCCCGAGGTCGACGTCGAGCGCCTGCGCCTTTCGCCGATCGAACTGGACGGAGATCTCGGGTGCGAGCTGCGTCCCGCTGCTGTTGACGCTCGTCGCTCCCTTGACGTTCTGTAGGAGGCCCAGCACCTTCGTTGCATACGGCGTTGGGTCTCCGCCCACGAGGTCGGTCACCAGTACGTCGATCGGCTGCGCGTTGCCGCCGCCGGTTCCGGTTGCCGGAACCGCAACGCTCTGGACGCCGCTCGGGAACACCGCGGTTGCCATTTTTTGAAATTTTGAAACCCAATAGTCGGTGCTCTGCTTGCGATCGCCTTTGAGAAACACGTGAATCTGCCCCACGTTGCTCTGCGTTACGAATCCGCCGAAGGCGGCCGAATAAGCGCCCGCCACCGTCGTCTCGGCAGCGACGTCCTTTTGCGCGTCTATCTGCTTCTCGAGCGCGAAGAGGCCTTGCTTTACCGCGTCCACGGGCGTCCCGATGGCGTAGCTGACCTGGATGTAGATCTCGCCGCGGTCGGCGCCGGGAATGAACTCTTCGCCCACCCAACCGAAGGCCACCATCGCGATCGCCGCGACGAACGTTCCGGCGCAAAAAATCGCGACGAGGCGGCCGTGCGCCAGACCCCACGGCAGCGCTCGATCGACGTACCAGCTGCGCGTCCGATCGAACCGGTCGGAGAACCAGTCGATAAAGGCGGGCGGCTTCCAATGGGTTTTAAGCGCCCAAAGTCCGGCCAACGTCGGCGTGACGGTGAACGAGACGAAGAGCGATGTCAGTGTCGAGATAACGACGACGATCGCAAACTCGGATATCTGCCGGCCGACCTGTCCGCCGATGAATGCGATCGGGAAAAACACCACGACGTCCACGAGCGTGATCACCACCGCAGCCGCGCCGATCTCCTCGCGGCCGGAAATTGCCGCTTCGGTCGCCGACTTCTTCAGTTCGGTAAAGTGCCGTTCGATATTTTCGAGCACGACCGTGGAGTCGTCGACGAGAATGCCGATCACGAGCGACATCCCAAGCAGAGAGATCGTATCCAGCGTTAGATTTAGCAGCTTCATCGCGGTGATCGCGATCGCGAGCGATGTGGGAATGGAAACGCAGACCACGATCGCGTTGCGCCAAGAACGCAGGAAAAACACCATGGCGATCCCGGTCAAAAGGATCGCCTCCATTAGCGTTCGCACGACGATGTCGATCTGCTGTTCGGTAAATTTAGATTGAACGTTGACGACGTTAAACGATATCTCCGGAAACTGACGCTCGATTTTCGGCAGCTCGGCGAGAACGCCGTTTGAGGCGTCGACCTCGCTCGCCGTCGACGATTTTTGAATCTGCAGAAACAGGCCCGGCTTGCCGTTGATCTGCGCGTACTGAAGCCTCGGTTCGTTCCCGGCGTTGGTCGTTGAGACGTCGCCGATCCGAACGACCGCGTTGCTCGCCGTCCAGGGATCGACGGCACCGGCCATGCCCGAAATCCCGGCGAGATAGTTCGTTACTTGCGCCGCCTGCGCGTTCGCAGAAGCGCCTCCGGCCGGCATGATCGCGAGATTGCGCACGGAGTCGAGATTTTGAATATCGCCGCGGACGTCGATGGTCGTCTGGCGATTCGGTTCGTAGGCGAACCCGCCCGGAACGCGCTGATTGTCGTTGGTAAGCGTCGTTACGATATCGTTGATCGTCAGGTTCGTCGCAGCGAGCTTTGCCGGATCGACGACGATCTCGTACGCGGGCGTGACGGCGCCGCCGACGTTCGCAAACGAGATGCCGGGAATCTGCTCGAGTTGAGGGGCGATCACGTTCTGCGCGTAGAGCGACAGGTTCGCAAGCGAAAGCTTCTTCGAGAAGAGCGCTAAGGTTACGACGACCGATTCGGTCGGGTCGCGAAGGTTGACGGTGGGGGGCGTAATGTTCGTGGGCAAGAGCTTTTCCGAGGCCTGCACCGCCTTGTTCGTCAGCGCCAAGTCGGTCGCGGTATCGGAAGAAACCGTAAAGATCGCCGAGATCGACGCCTGCCCTTGCTGGACGACCGAATTGATCGTCTGCAAGTCCGGCGTACCTGCAAGGTTTTCCTCGAGAGGCGTCACGACTTCGTCGCGCATTTCCGTCACGGACGCGCCGTTATACGTCACCGAAATCGTAACCGTCGGCTGACTGACGTCCGGGTAGAGTTCTTTGACGATCGTCGCCGTCGAGAGAACGCCGGCAAACATCATCAAGGACACGATCACGAACACCAGTGTGGGTCTGTTGATGAATAACCGCGTGAGGCTAAACTTCAACGGTACGAGACCTTCTCTCCGTCGCCGATGCTTTGCTGCCCGTCGTTGATGACCCGGGTTCCAGCCGATATACCGGTGACTATCGCTACCTCTCCGTTCGAACTAACCTCGGTAACGCTGGAAGTCGCCACCGTTCCCGGCTCGTCGACGGTCAGAACCGCGTTGTGATTGTCGTCCGTAAAAGCCGTCTCCGGGATTTCGACGCCGCGGACGGATGGAAGCGCTATCTCGCCGGTGATAGCCATGCCCGGACGCAGCTTTCGAAACGGATTCTGCAACAGGGTTTTAACCTGGAAATCCGTCGAGCCGGGATTGATCTGATTCAGAACTCCGACGACCCGTCCGCTAAAGGCCGACGCGTTGCCGAGGTCCGAAGCGGTGATACGAGCCAGCGAACCGGTTGCGATGCGCGCGACCTGCGCTCCCGACCCGTGCAGGATCGCGAAGATCGGATTGACCTGCTGCAGCGTAAAGATCTGACGGGTACCCGGATATTCGCCCGGGTTGAGGTTCCGATTTACGACCACCCCGTCGATCGGCGAAACGATCGTGGCCTTCGCGATCTGGACGCGCACCTGCTGCGCTTGCGCTTGCGCAACTTGCACTTGCGCCTGCGACTGTTCGATCGTCGATTGCTCGAGACCGCCGGCGCCGAGCGAACCGTTGGCTTGAACCGTCGATTTCGCCGATGCCACCGTCGAGACGGCGGTGTTAACGGCGCTTTGATCGGCGCGGACCGTGGCTTGATCCTGTTGGACCGCTTCTTCGGAAACGTAGCCTTGCTTGAAGAGCGCCATGTCGCGGGAGAGCTGCGCGCGATCGCGCGCTGAAATTGCCCTGAGCCTGATCGACGGCTGCGTTCGCGGCCTTTAGCGAGTCGTAACCCTGAGCGATTGTAAGCGACCCTTGATAGACGTCGTGGGTCGTACCGGCCTGCGAACTCGACGCCGTCGCGAGATCCGAATTGAGCTGAGCTTGCAAGTCGGCGGTGTCTAGTTGCGCCAGTACCTCGCCGGCGTACACGCGATCGCCCTCTTGAACGGCGACGGTATCGGCCGGCTCCGTGAGCGTCGATTGCAAGGCGACGTTTTCGTAGGGCGCGATTATACCCGCCAGGCGTTCGCTAGGCTCTATGACTCCGATCTGCGCGACGGTCGTCTGCACCACCGGCATCGCCGCCGTCGCGGCCGGCTTGTGCGTGCAGCCTACCAACAGCGCGAAGGCGATCACTCTGGCTGCTTTCATGCGTAAATTTAAAATTCCGAGCTCGTGTTTGCTCTCGAAACTTTATCCGCAGCCCCTGAGAAATTACCGAATATGGACCTTTACGCTTGCATGCTGAGAAACCGATCGATCGCTATTTTGACCGAGCCTTGAGCGTCACCATTCGCGCAATGATCGGCGGCGTCGGGCAAATGTCTTTGACCGGGCATCGTCCGCATTGCGGCGTCGGAGCCTTGCATATTTCGCGGCCGTGAAGGATTAGCCAGTGGTGGGCGTGGCGCCATTTCTCTTCGGGGACCAGCGCCTTGACGTCTTCCTCTACCTGGCGCGGCGTCGTCCCGAGCGTCAGCCCGAGACGATGCGACACGCGAAAGACGTGCGTGTCGACGGCAAATGCCGCTTCTTCGAACGCAACGGACATGACGACACTCGCCGTTTTGCGGCCGACGCCGGCGAGCGATTCCAACTCTTCGCGCGTTCGCGGAACCTCACCGCCGTAGCGTTCTACCAGATCGTGGGCGGCGCTGATGATGTTCTTGGTTTTCATCCGGAAGAATCCGCACGACTTGATGATCTTCTCAACGTCGGGAGCTTTGGCGAGCGCGAGCTTCTGCGGCGTCGGGTATTTAGCAAAGAGGGCCGGCGTCGTCATGTTGACGCGGACGTCGGTGCACTGCGCCGAGAGAATGACCGCGATCAACAGTTCGAACGGGTTGCCGAACTCGAGTGCGGTGACCGCTTGCGGATAGGTCCGTTCCAGTATGGCGAGCTCCTCCTCCGCGACCTTTCTCGACACCTTCTTCTTGGGAAATGGAATGCTTGGCACGCCCGGGAGTTTGTTCAGCGGAACGGACACGCCTGCCGTTGTAGAAAAGCGCCATGAGCGACCAGACCTTGGCTGCAGCCAACCAAAAAGGCATCGACCTGCGCATGCAAGGCCGCTTGCGCGAAGCCGTTGCCGCGTTCTCGGACGGGATCGTCCGATTCCCCGGATTCGGCAATTTCTACAACAACCTCGCCCAGACGCTCGACGAGCTTGGCGCACCGAAGGAAGCGCTTCTAGCGTACGAGTCGGCACTGATGCGCGCGCCGCACTTCGTGCCGTCACTCGTCGGCAAGGCCAATCTTCTGCTTCGCGACGGAAAGATCGACGAAGCCCACGCGGCGCTGCAGGCCGCGATCGCTGCGGAGCCGGAATCGGTCGCGGCAAATCTTGGGCTCTACGAACTTCTACAGCTCAAAGGCGAGTTGACGGCCGCAGTCGAGCATCAAAAACGCGCGCTCGGCCATCAACGCCTCTTTTCTCACGTCGCGCCGGCCGAAGCCCGCAGCCTATTGGTGCTCTGTGCGCCGGGCGATTGGCAAGTCAACGTGCCGATCGATTTTCTCGTCGATCGCGCGACGACCAGCGTCCACAAGCTCTACATGCTGGAAGACGATCGCGTTCCCGCGGCGCTTCCGAAATACGACGTCGTGCTGAATGCGATCGCGGAATCGCGGGACGCGGTGCCGTACCTGGAACGTGCCGAGCGCTTCATGCGCGCGCAGAGCGCCCCGGCGCTGAACCATTCGGAGCGAGTGCTCGCGATCTCGCGCGAGCGCTTGCCGCAAACGCTTGCATCCGTCGACGCCGACGTTCCGTCGGTTACCGAGGTCGAACGCGAAACGCTGCGGCGCGGCGGCGCACCGATCGGCTATCCATCGATCGTCCGGCCGGTCGGATCGCACGCCGGTCACGATCTTTCGCGGGTCTCGAACGAGGAAGAACTGCGGTCGTATCTCTCGAGCACTCAAGCTTCCGCGTTCTTCGTCAGCCCGTTCGTCGACTACGCGAGCGACGACGAATACTACCGCAAGTACCGGTTCGTCTACGTCGACGGCGAGCCGTTTCCGGTCCACGAGGCGATCTCGCAGAAGTGGATGATTCACTACTACAACGCGCAGATGGCCGAGCACCAATGGATGCGCGACGAGGAGGCCGACTTTCTCGCCGACCCGTGGGTCCGCTTCAGTGGGGCGCTAGGTGAGGCGATACGGGCGATTGCGCCGCTGCCGGCCTCGAATATTTTGGGATCGACTGCGCGATCGGTAGGGATGGCCGCTTGCTCGTCTTTGAGGCCGACGCGGCCATGCTGGTGCACACGACGGACCCCGTCGACCTCTACCCTTACAAGCACGAATTCGTCCCGCGGATCTACCGCGCGCTCGAGCGGATGGTCGATCGGCGCAAAGGTGCCGATACCTAGAAGGCCATGGAATCGGCCAGCCGCTATGACGTCGTCGTTGTCGGGGGAGGCCTCGCCGGGACGACCGTCACGGCCGAGCTCGCCCGCATCGCGCCTCCAGCCTTTCGACTGCTCCTGATCGACGCGGGTGACCCCGGGCCGGGAACGGCCTATGCTCCACGCTCGGAGCGACTCTATATGAACGGCTCGGCCGGCTCGATGAGCGCGGTACCGCACGATAAGGAGCACCTCGTGCGCTGGCTAGGAACGCAAGCCCCCGACGCCCTGATCCCTCGAAGCGCGTTCGGACGATATCTTCGCGAACGGTTCGACGCCGCTCTTTCGAGAGCGGCCGTTGTTCGAGGTCGCACGCTCCGAGGTCGTCGACGTCGTCGAGGACGGCGGCCGCTTCATCGTGAGCGACGCTCGCGGCAGCGAATGGACCGCGGGCAGCGTGGTGCTGGCGCTGGGCAACTTCCCGCCCGACGATCGGTTCCTACCGCAGAGTCTGCGTGCGTGGCGCGGGTTCGCCGGAGACCCGTGGCGCTACGATCCGCCGGCGATGACCGGCGACGTCCTGATCGTCGGCAGCGGGCTCACGGCCATGGACGCGATCGTACAACTCGACGAGCGCGGCTTCGAAGGTACTTTTCACATCGTCTCGCGCCACGGGCTGCTGCCGAATTTAAGAGCGCGCACGCGAAAGCGCTCGATCCCGCCACGCTCGATTTGCGCGTCGACACGCCGCGCGCGCTCGTACGCTCGTTGCGGCAAGCGGCGCGCGCACACGCTGCCAAGGGCGGCGATTGGCGCGACGTCGTCGAGGGCGATTCGCGAAGCATCCCCGTCGATTTGGAGCGGATGGAGTCTTCGCGAGCGCCGCCGATTCTTGCGCCACGCACAAGCGTATTGGGCCGTCCACCGCTATCGCGTGCCTCCGGAAACGGCCGCCGTTTATCAGCGTCTCGATCGCGCCAACCGAATCGTGCGGCACCGCGGCCGCATCGCGTCGGCGCGTCCTCAGAGACGGGCGATTTTCCATCGACATCGCCGGCCGGGGTTGCACGACCGTCGTGGCGGTCGGCTCGGCGATCAACTGCACCGGACCGAACGGCGACTACGCGCGCATTCGCCACGCGCTCGTTCGCAATCTCGTGCGCGGCGGCACGATTCGACCCGATCCACTGCGTCTGGGGCTCGACGCGACCGCGGACTTCTGCACGATCCGGCGGACGGCAGCCCGAACGAGCACGTCTTTGCGCTCGGACCTCCGCTGCGCGGGATGCTGTACGAAACGACCGCCGTACCGGAAATCGGCCGCCAGGCAGCTAGCGTAGCGCAAACCCTCGTCCGAGGACTTGCTTCAGAGCGACTTGAAGCCGTCTCGTAGCGATGATCCGAGGGCAGATTCTAACGCGCGCACTAGGTGACCCCGAGTACGTTTCTGCGATGCAGCGTGCAGCGCTCGCGTTTCCGCAGTATCGCTCGCAGTTGCCGGCGATCCCCTATGCGTACACGCGCACCCGCTTGATCGAGCGTCCCCACTTTGAATTGTGGCGATGCAGTGGGCGGCCGGCTCGGTTAGCCCGATCCACGATCACGGAGCTTCCGCTGCTGGGTGCTGATGCTCGAGGGAACGCTCGACGTCGAAAACTTCGAGCGCGACCTCGAGATCCGAGTCGACCGGCGTTTCGATCGCGCCCGAGCGGCACGCTCACGCTGAAAGCCGACGACATCGATTCACGCTACGGTCCGACGGAGCTGCATCGCGTCGTAAATTCAAGCCCGGAAAGCGCCTACTCGCTGCAACTCTACGCCAACCCGATCACCACCTACAACGTCTTCAACGAGCACACGCGAACCAGCCGGCTCGTCACCGCGACCTGCGACCTCCGCGTCGACCTCGACACGTCAGCGCCTCAGGCGCAAACCTGGCGCAACGAACAGCAAGAGCACCGAGAAAGCAAACGCGATCGCGAACGTAAACACGATCGCCTTTGAAAGCAACGCCCCCGCGTGCCCGCCAACGAAACGGGAATCCCACAGATCAAAATCCCAGCGAGCATCCCAATCAGCGCTGCGAGAGCAGTCGCCGAAGAAACTTTGCCTTCTTGTCCCTCCGAAGCCGCGCCTAGCGAAACTAGCGAAATCATCAAAATACTTAGAGGAATTCCCATCCCGAAGCCCCCAATGGTCCAACGACGAAAGCAAGTTGAATCGGCACCCCGACTGCGATCGCGCACATGCCCGCCGTACGCGATCGCCAAAGCGACCGCGCCAACAACCACCAACGGCACCGCACCGACGCGTTCCAAGAGCGACGGCTGCGCAAACGCGGACGCCGACCACCCAAGCGCCGCAAGGGTAATACACAAGCTCGCCGATTCCAGCGATAGTCCTCGCACGCCCGTCAACAGCAGCGCCACATACGCATCTGCACCCAGAAACGCCGCGTGGAGCGCAACGAATCCCAACAGTGAAGCATGCAACCCGCGTTGCGCCCGCAGCGTCGCGACCGAAAACAACAACCGCAAAGAAGCGAACGCATCGACATGCTCGTCGCTCTCCGTGTTGTCGACAACGGGCAAAATCAGCAACGCAGCGATCCCTATAAGCGGGAGAAACCCGCCAAATGCCCACCGCCAACCAAAGACGGTCGCCACAAACGCCCCAAGCCCCGGCCCAACGATCGCCGGCAGAACCCACGCCCCCGCCAGAACCGCAAACATCCGCGGTCGCAGCGTCTCATCAAATGTCTTCGCAATCACCGCAAGCGTAAGCGCATAGTCGATCCCACCGCCGGCTCCCTCGATAAAGCGCGCCGCCACAAAAACGCCAATGTTGGGGGCAAGCGCTGCCGCGGCTAAGCCGGCGGCGAGCAAGGCCAGAGATATCGCAAGGATACGCCGCGCGCCATATTTGTCGGCCCATGGACCGGCAAACGGCATGAAAATCAAAACCGACGCAATGAAAGAAGCGAACCCCAGCGGATACTCGCCGAGCGCGTGCAGATCTTTGACGATCTGCGGCATGATCGCCGCAATAACAAGTGCCTGCGTCGCCGACGACACTTCCGCCACGAGAAGTCCCGCCGCGACCCTTCCGCGTCGTCCCGAAAAAAGTTCGCGCACGCGCCTTACTCAGCTTGTCGTTCGGGAAGCCGGCGATACGCGCGGCACGAGGTCGGGCTCGGGGGTCGAGCCTCGTGCCTCTGGGCGATTTCTGATTTTTTCAAAAAAGCCCGGAGGGCGTACTTCCTTTGAAGTTTTGAAAAAACGGATAAGTAGAAAAACACAGGATGTGTTTTTCGAGCGGTCGCCCAGGGGCGCGAGGCTCGACCCCCGAGCCCGACCTCGCGACGCGCGTATCGCCGGCTTCCGAACGGCCCGCCTCCCTACAAATGCTTAGCGATCCAATCGGTCCACCGCGTGTACACGTCCAACTGGCGCACCGGATCGCCCGGGAAGTGTCCGGCGACCGGATAAGCCCGAAATTCGACAGGCGTTCCCCGGTCTTTCAGCGTGTGGAACATTTCGTACGATTGCGTGATGGGAACGCGCTGATCGCCGGTGTCGCTCATGATCAAGGTCGGCGTTACGATCGAGCGCGCGTAAGTTAGGGGCGATTGGTCGACGTACTGCTGCATCAGATTCTTTGTCCACGGCGAACCGCCGAACGAGTAGCGATCGCCTACGCCGTTGTCGGCGAGAGCGTACTCGTCGACTTGGTTGTTCACGGCGGCGCCGGCGACGGCGACCTTCCAGTCGTGGTAGTGTCCTTCGAGCCATGACGTCATGAAGCCGCCGTAGGACCAGCCGGATACGGCAATGCGTTTTGGATCGACCTTTGCAATCTTGTTCACGGCGTCGATGCCGGCCATAACGTCGCGCCCAGGTCCGGCCCCCGCGTCGTTCACGATCGCGTGCCAGTATTTCTCACCAAGATTGTCGCTGCCGCGGTAGTTTGGATTGAAGACGAGATAGCCGCGTGCGGCCATCACCTGATTGAGGAAATTGAAGCCGGTCGTCGACGACGAGTTTGGGCCGCCGTGGATGATGAGGACGAGCGGATAGGTTTTCGATGCATCGTAGCTTGGCGGGTACGTAAGTACGCCGTCCTCAGCGAAGCCTTCGAAGGTCCACGAAACGGGGGCGACTTTCCCGAGATTCAGATCTGCGGTCGCTTGATTGTACGACGTTAGGCGCCGTGGCTTCGCCGTAACCGACGCGAGGTAATACAACTCGGACGGATGAGTGGATTCCGTTCCGGCAAACGCGATGGCGCCGGTGCGGCTCACCCCGGCGTCGAGCCAAAAGCCTTGTGCGGGCTGCACGCCCGCGAGATCGAGCTGGTGAGCCGGGCCGCCCAGCGGTTTGATCCAGAGGGCGGCGTCGGTGCCTTTGTGGCCCGAGATCAGCAGGGTGCCGTCGTTCATCCAGATGGCGCGTTGGACGTTGGAATCGATTTCCGTGGCGGTGACGTCGGTACCGTTTCCGCCTGCAGCCGGTGCGACGAAGATGTCGTTTTCGGCTGCGGGGTCGCCGGCAAAGGGATACCAGTAGCTGACGTTCTTGCCGTCGGGCGAAAATTCGCCGTACCCTTCGTATTTGCCGTGCGACGTAAGCGCTCGCACGGCTCCGCTTTGTACGTCGAGTATTGCGACGACGGCTTGATCGGAGTCCGCATCGTAGGCGTTGGGCATTTGGGTGAAGACGATTTCGCGGCCGTCGGGCGACCAGGAAATCGGCGCGCCTGGACTGCTTGGCGGTTGCGCGCCAGGCACGCTGAAGGTGCCGGAGGTGAGCTGTCGTGCGCCGGTGCCGTCGGCCGCGACGGTCCAGATGCGTGCGATGGTTGGCGCGGCCATGTCGTTGTAAGCTTGGTCGCCGACGACGAAACCGTCGCGGTGCGCATCGATGTCTTTTTTGTTCGGCGCTTCGTCGGACGCCACGTACGCGAGCGCTGCGCCGTCTGGGCGCCACGCGAACTGCTGAACGCCGAGCGGAGCTTTGGTCACCGGCACCGGGTCGCCGCCTCGCATGTCCATAACGAAGATCTGCTGCTTCGCGTCGTCGCCCGTTCCGACGTTGGCGAGAAATGCGATGCGCGATCCGTCCGGCGACCACGCCGGCGAGCTCAGTGCCCGCCGATCGTACGAGAGCGCGCGCTGCGTTCCGGAAGCGATATCGAAAAGCGTCAACGTCTGCGGATCGCGATTCTCCTTGAGATCCACGCGACCGACGACGTAAACGATCTTCTTACCGTCCGGCGATATCGCGACGTCCGAAACGCGCACCAGCGCGGCGAAGTCGTCGAGTCCGATCGTTCGCGTATCCGCTTGGGCTGCGACGGCGAGTGCGGTCGCGAACGACGCAGCAATAAGTAGCGTTTTCATCGATCGTTCCAGCCTTCTCATTTCAAATACGTATCCAGCCACGCGAGCCAACGCTTGTTGATGTCCTCGTTGCGCACCGGATCGGACGGATGGTGCCCCGGCACCGGGTAGGCCACGAACTGCACCGGTACGCCGTTGTCCTTGAGCGCGTGATACAGCTTGAACGAGTTCGTAATCGTCACGTTGTTGTCGCCGATGTCGCCCATGATCAGCGTCGGGGTCGTGATCTGCGTGGCGTACGTGATCGGCGACTGCGAGCGCCACATCGCAGCGAACTTCGGATCGGACGGCAGTCCTCCGAAGAACGGCACGTCGGTGAACGTGTAAAACGAGATGTTGTAATCGTCGAACCAATCGTCGAGCGAAGCGCCCGCTACCGCCGCTTTCCAAATGTGGTAGTGGCCGATCAGCCACGACGTCATGAATCCGCCGTACGACCAGCCGCTTACCGCGATCCGCGACGTATCGACGATGCCGAGTTTTTCGACGGCGGCGACCCCGGCCATCACGTCTTTGCCGGGACCGTCGCCGGCATCTTGCGCGATCGCCCGCTGATACGCATCGCCGGAATCGGTCCCACCGCGATAGTTGGGCGAAAACACTAGATAGCCGTGCGATGCGAACAACTGGGTGAGCGTCGACCACGCGACCCCCGACGAACCTTGTGGGCCGCCGTGAATCAGCAGTACGAGCGGCAGGCGGCACGAACCCGAGCAATTTTGTTTCCCGGGCGGATACGTGAGGACGCCGTTTTCCTTGAAGCCGTTCGGACCGGTCCAGTGGATCGTGGTGACCTTGCCGACCGGCGTATTCGCCACGAATGCGTTCAGGTTCGTAAGCGCGACCGGCTTCGACGCCGGCGATGCAAGCAGATACAGCTCGCTGGGATGCGACGACGTCGAGCCGACGAATGCCGTCGCGCCGTTGTTCGCCACATTACCAAGACCTGCCGGCTGCACGGCGCCCGTCGCGACGCGATCGATCGTTCCGGCCGCGTTACGATACCAAAGGGCGCCTTCGGACCCGTACGGGGTGATCAGGTATATTCCATTGCCGTCCGGGTTCCACGCATAGTCGTCAACGTTCCGATCGATCGAGTGACGAATGTCGACCCCCGCGCCCCCGTGCGACGTCGTCAGATAGGCGGCGGTTCCGTTCGCTGCATTCCCGCCGGTGTTGCGCTGATAGACGATCGACGCGCCGTGCGGAGCGAAGAGCGGATTGCCCTCGAGCCCTGTGTTGGACGTGAGCGGTCGAATGGCACCGCTCGCGACGTCGACCAGTTCGACTTTCGAGGCGAGCGAATCGCCGATGTACGGCGTTGGAAAGCGTACGATCGCCAGCGTCTTGCTGTCGCTCGACCAAGATAGCGGTCCCGTTCCGTCCAAGCCGACGGACCAATTGCCGGATGTCAGCCGGCGCGGCGTGCCGCCGGTGGCCGCAACGATCCACACGTGTTCGTCCATCGTCGCGGAACGGCGCAGATAGTCGTTGTCGCCGACTTGGAACGCATCGTGGTGCGCGTCGATCTCCTTCTGTTTCGGGTTGGCGTCGGGAATCTCGTACGCGATCCATTTCCCATCCGGGCTAAGCGCGTAGGCATCGACGCCGTCCTTCGCGATCGTCACCTGCTTCGCGTCGCCGCCGTCCATAGGCATCGCATAGACTTGGCCGTTGTCGCCGCCGTCGTTGGCAACGAACATCAGCGTCCTCCCGTCAGGCGACCATTGCGGAGAACTGACCCCTTTGCGATCGTAGGTCAGCGGACGCATCGCATGCGTGCGCACGTCGATCAGGATCAGCTGCGCAACGTTGCGGTTCTTCTCGAAATCCTGGCGGGATTCGATGAACGCGACGCGCGATCCATCGGGGGAGATCTGTGCCTCGCGCAGCGCGACGAGCCGGCGCGCGTCGGGGAACCCGAACGCTTGCGCCGCCGCGCCGGCGAAGGTCCAAGCGGCGAACACTGCAAGTACGAGTCTGGCGAAACGCATCGCTCCTCCTCTCATAAAAGTCTACTCGGCAAGCGCGACGCGTTCGCCGCGGCGTGCGACGAGTCCGTCGCGCTCCAACGCTGCGACGAGTTCGTCGACGTCTTCAACCGGACGGCCCGGCAGCAGCGGGGCCACCTCGCGGTGAAGGTCGAGCAGCGAGATCGCGCCGCCGGGTGGAAGTTCGCGCAAGCGGTCCACGATGCGCCCGCGCGCATAGCGCGTCGAATTCTCAAAGCGCAGCGCTTCTTGGGGAGATCGAGGCTTGGCGTTCGCCGCGCGCGCGGCCTCGAGCGTAGCCGGATCGATCGGGGCCGCGGCGCAACTCGCGCGCATGGGGCAGAGCAGGCACTTCGGAGCGCGTGCCGTGCAGAGGCTTGCGCCCAAGTCCATCATGGCGGAGTTCCAGTCGTGCGCACCCCCGGCCGGAACGAGCTCGCTTGCTCGCCGGTCGAGCTCTTGCGGCGAGACCTTGGGCGGGAACTCGATTCCAAAGAATAGGCGATGGACGATCCGGCGGACGTTGGTGTCCACGGGCGCGGCGTCCAGGTCGAAGGCGAATGCGCGAATCGCCGCGGCCGTGTACGGCCCGACTCCGGGAAGTTCGCGCAAAAGGGCGGGTTCTCGCGGCATTTCGCCGCCGTAGCGCTCGCAGACCGCCTCGGCCAGGCGCTTGAGGCGCACGGCCCGCGAGTTATACCCCAGTCCCTTCCACTCACGCAGCACGTCTGCGGTCGAGGCCGATGCAAGTGCCTGAAAATCGGGAAAGCGCTCGACGAAAGCCTCAAACTTAGGCACGACCCGTTCGACCTGCGTCTGCTGGAGCATGAACTCGCTGACCAGCGTGTAGTAAGGATCGCGCGTCACGCGCCAAGGAAGCGAGGTGCGGCCGTGATGGCGATACCAAGCAGTCAGGGACTTTCGGATTAGATCGATCGTGGACGGCACTCTGGGGTGACCGCTTTGTGCAGGAAGGACCCGCCCGCCTTCTAACGTTCTTCCGCATGGAGCGCCGACTTGGTTGCGCCGTTCTCGCGTTTTCGCTCGCCGCTTGCAGTGGTGCGAGCAACGGGTCGATTCCGCGCGTTCAGGGCGAAAATACGATCTCACAAATGCAAAGCGACGCGAACGCAAGCGCCGACGCGCGCCGACGGCACAAGAAGAAAGTGCGCGTGAAGATTCGCGTCCACGTTCCGAACCATAAAAAGTTCCGGAATGGACGCGTGCGGCGCCGCATGACCGTTTCCGAGAATACGCGGGGAATCCAAGTCCTGGCCTATGCAGCCGGCGACCGGAGCACCGTCCTCGGTTCGGTAAATTACAATATCGCGCCGTCGTCGCCAAATTGTACGGTCGGAACGAACGACGCGCGTACGTGTAATTTCGCTATAGAAGCGCCGCCTGGAAGCATCGATTTCGTCGCGACCACTTGGGACGTCGCCCCGCCGAACGGTGGAAACTTCCCCGCCGGCAATCAACTCGGTTACGCGGTGGATCCCAGCGTCAGCATCGTTGCCGGCGGCACGCCGGTGGTGAGCTTCACGCTGAGCAGCGTCCTTTCGAAAGTCGAGCTCGCGCTGAGCCCAACCTCGCTCCACACGATCATTCCGTCAAAAATAAACGCCGACGTTTACGCGCTCGACGCCGACGACGACGTCATCCTCAGCAACGGTTTCATCGATGCGAACGGAAACCCGCTTTCGATCTCGCTCGGGATCGACAACAGCCTCAACGGCAACCTCTCGCTGAGCGCGTCTTCGTTGTCGGCGCCGTCCCCCACCGGCGTTTCTCTCTGTACGCCGGCGGGTATCAGGGCGGCGGAACGACGGCAGTTCACGTGGCGGCGAGCGTCGCCTCCTCTTCTGCGTCTGCTACGCTCAACGCGATCGACCCGGTATTCGCATCGATAAGCGATCCGAGCTTGCAGCCGAACGACCTGTACCACGGCGGGATGGCGTTCGACAACAACGGCGGCGTGTATTACACGACCACGCAAAGTTTCGGAGGCATATCGTACTACAGCGGTTCGGGGGCGTCGGTTACGGACAGTTATACCGCGACGGGTTCCAATCCAATCCGAGGCGGCATTACGTCGCTTACCGGAACGATCTACGCCGTCGGCGGGTCGCAGGCGTTTACCATCGCAGCTCCCGCGATGGTTCCGGCGCCGTTGCCGTTGACTACGCCGGCACCGATTCCGAACGGCAGCGGCATGGCATACGACGTCACCAACAACGCCTTGTGGTATACGAGCGGCTCCAACCTCGTCAAGTATTTCACCTTCGGCGGGCCGCTGACGGTCATACCGCTCGGCGTGACGGCCGACGCGGGGTTGACGCTCGATCCGAGCGACAACGTCTGGCTCGTGGACAATATAAACTTCGACGTTTGCAAATACACCGGCACGTTGAGCTGTTTCCCGCTCGAGCCGGGCAGCCAGCCTTGGGACGTGCTCGCGAACTCGAACGGAACGTTCGTCACCGACCACGGTGCGACGCCGGCAATACTGCAACTGAATAGCGGCGGTAGCATCGTGCAGCAAATCACCGTTCCGAACGGAGCGATTCCCTGGTATATGATGGCGGACAATGCGCAGCCGGGAATCATCTGGTTCGACTACCTGATCAACGGCAACCAGATCGGGCTCGCTCGCATGGATACGAACGTCACTCCGCCGACTTTCTCGATGGCAACCGACCCGAGCGGCCCATCCGGCGTACAACCAGGTGCGCTCGGCGCCGCTTCTAACGGATTGGTCTACATGGTCTTCGAGAATACGCAAACGCTCGTGCAGGTGGCACGATGAACGCGCGCCCGATCGCCGCCGTCTTGACTATTGCAATGCTGGCCGGCTGTGCTAGCGCCGGGTCGAACCCGGCGCTCGTTCCCGGCGATGTTTCGAACGCCGTTCGCGGTACCGGCTCGGATGCAATCTCGATGAAGAAGCACCATCGGGTCAAGGGATACGCACATATCATCATCCGGCGCCCGAAAAAGAAACATCGCGGGCACGGCTACGACCCGCGCTTCATCTCGCCGGCAACGCTCGGCGCGGAGTTTGTCGTTCAAAGCAACGCAGGCGGCAGCGTCACGACCGATGCAAACCTTTCACCGAGTTCTCCCTACTGCACGACGACCGGCCCGAACACGAGCTCCTGTACCGTTCCGGTCCCCATGCCGTTCGGCAACGACACCATCACGATCACGACGTACGCACAGACTCCCAGCAGCGGCGGCTTCAACCCGGCCACTAAATTGGCGATCGGTTCGCAAACGCAAACCGTGACCGACGGCGGACCGGCTCCGACGATCACCGTGTACCTCAGCGGAGTCGTCGACTCGATCGACGCCGGACCGGCGTTTAGCTCGCTTCCCGCAGACGGGGCCGCATCCAGCGAAGCGTTCGTCGTAAACGGCCGGGATTTCGGCAACGTGAATATCAAAGCCGGTACGAACGACCCGTACAGCAATCCCATTACGGCGACGCTGACCGAGAGCGGCGACGGCGGCAACAGCCACTCGACGCTGCAGCTCAACGGCGGGGCGGCCGGCACCAAAGCCGTCCTCACCCAGTCTACCGATTCGCTCCAGCTAAATTTCGATGGGACCGGCAGACCGGGATACACCGCTACCGTCACGTTCTCCGCGACGGGCGCACCCTCTCAAACCGTGGAAATCTCACCTCTCTACGTTACCGCCCCGCAGATCCGGCAACGCACGCTAAACTTGAACGGCACCGGCATCGCGGCCCGAACGATCACCATCACCGAAACGAACGCTCCGTCCAACACGACGTATACCGTTACGCGGACTGGTTGCGCGGGGATTGCGACGGCATCTGCCGTCAGCGGAACCGGACCTTCGGCCACGTTCACCGCTCAAGGCGGAGCGACGGCCAGCGCGAGCGGCTGCGTCGTCAACGTCGCCGATTCGAACTCACCAACGGCGCCGTTCGTTCTGCCGGCGACGAACACGCCGATCGCCGGTACGCAGCTCATTGGCGGCGTGCAGCTCACCGACTACGCATCGCTAAGTACGCTTTCGTACATCTCCGTTGGCCCGGACGGGAACTTGTGGATGGTCGAGCCTTCGTCAGGCCTGCTGGTCGTCACGCCGAGCGGACCGCCGCCGGCGCAGCCGTCAATTAAGAGTTCGTTCGCCGTGCCATCCGGCCCCGGTTCGCCCCCGCCGAGTTCGCTGAATGGAATCACCGCGGGTCCAGACGGCGCAATGTGGCTCACCGACGCGACGAACGGCGGGGTCGATCGGGTCAACGTTTCGGACGACACGACGTCGAACTATCCGTCCAACCAAGGCCCGATGGGCATTGCGTCTGCATCAACCGGCTCGATGTGGATCGGCTCGGGTCAGTTCGCGACGCTTGTGAGTCTCACCGTAGGCGGAGGCTTCACGCCCGCGTCGGCATCGCCGGTAAACGTGCCCAGCCGAATCGTCGAAGACCCCTTCGATGGCGGAATCTGGTTCACCGAAGGCAACTTGATCGGGCGGACCAACGCGAGCGGAGGCGGGTTACAGGAGATTAGCGTTCCTTCAGGCGGAACCGCGTTCGATCTCTGCGCCGAGCCGAACGGCGACATTTGGTTCACCGCAAACGCAACGAATGCGAACGTCTATCAAATTACCGGTACGCCGGGAAGCTACACCGTCAACACGTTCAACGTCGCCGCCGGGGCGAGCTTAACCGGAATCGCGTGCGGCGTCGACAACGCGATCTGGTACCTCGACACCGCCAACAATGCCGTCGGGCGAATCTCCTTGAACGCCGGCAACAAGCAAACAACCTACACCATTCCGGACGCAGGCTTCGGCCCGCGATACATCACGGTAGGTCCCGACGGCAGCCTCTGGTACACGTCAAACAACCTAAGTCTTTTCGGTCACATCATCCCGTAGCGAGCTAAAGAACTCGCTGGGGTCGTGGGTCGACCTCGGAGCTCCGTTCCCCCGGGCGATTTCTGATTTTTTCAAAAAAGCCCGGAGGGCGTACTTCCTTTGAAGTTTTGAAAAAACGGATAAGTAGAAAAAACATGGATGTTTTTTTCGAGCGGTCGCCCGGGGGAACGGAGCTCCGCGAGAGCTCGACCCACGACCCCAGCGAGTTCTGCTACGAGCGAAGGGCAGCGATCGCTTCGCCGATACGGCGAATGCCTTCGCCGATCTCTTTGCGCGTGACGGCGGTGAGCGCGAGGCGAAAGTAGTGATCGCCGCCCGAGTTGGCAAAGAACGCTTCGCCGAAAAGAAACGACGCCCCTAAGCGTTCGGCCGCATCGAGCAACGCGCGCGCCCGAATTTCGCGCGGCGTCGAGGCCCACAGATAAAATCCGCCGGCCGGCCGGCTCACCTTAAACGTCGGCGGCCAGTACTTTGCGATCGCCTCGTCGGCTAGACCGCGGCGCAGCACGAGCTCGTCGCGGAGCTGCTCGACGTGGGCGTCGTAGCCGCGTTCCAAATAGTCGGCGATTGCCGCTTGTACGTAAAGGCTCGTCGCCATATCGTAGGCCTGTTTACGCAGCAGCAGACGTTCGTGAATCGTACGCGGCGCGATGAGCCACCCGACGCGCAGACTCGGTGCGATCGTTTTCGAAAACGTCGAAAGATAGACGACGTTCTCCGGAGCGAGCGCAACCAGCGGCATCGATTCCCCGCGGGCCAACGGGCCGTACGGATCGTCTTCGACGATCGGAACGCCCGCGCGCCGCGCAATCGTCACCAGCCGCTCGCGCCGGTCCGTGTTCATGGTGGCGCTCGTCGGATTGTGCAGGGTGGGCATCGTGTAGATGAAACGCGGACGTCGCGTGCGCAGAATCGCTTCGACGTGATCGACGCGCATGCCGTCGTCGTCCACCGGCACGGGAATCGCGCGCAGCCCATTGATTTGAAAGACCTGCAGCGCGCCCGGATACGACGGCGATTCGACGATGATCTCGTCGCCGGGTTCCGCCAAGCTCTGCGCAACGATCGCGATGCCTTGCGTCGACCCGGTCAAGACGATCGCGTCGCCCGGACCCACGCCGGTCGCGCCGCGCGCGTTCATGCGCGCGGCGATCGCCGTGCGCAACGGCTCGTATCCGACCGAGTCGCCGTAGGAGAGCACGAAGCGCGGATCGCGCGCTACCCGCCCAAAGGACTTGGCGAGTTCGCCGAGCGGCGAGGGTTCGTCCGGTGCGACGCCCTGAACGAACGAGATCCGGCCCTCTTCCTGTTTTGCAGCCAGCTCGCCGAGCACGTTGGGAAACTCGCCGACTCGCCATGGCGGCAACGTCACCCACCACGGCACGCCGGCGGCGCGCTCGGGCTGGCCGCCGCGAAGTTGAGGAACCACGCGCGAACCCGACCCGACGCGTTGTTCGATGAGCCCATCCCGCACGAGCTCGCGATAGGCGTGAACGACCGTGCTCCGGTTGACCCCCAGTTTCTCGGCCATGCTGCGCTCCGGCGGCAGCCGCGTGGACTCCGGGAGCGTTCCGGCGAGGATCGCCTCGCGAAGATGCTCGTAGATTTGCCGATACATCGGCACGATCGACTCACGGTCGAGGTCTGGGAGCAATCCAATCGGCGGCATGGATGGGTCCATTTCGTCGGAGAGGACGAGCAATCCGGTTCAGAGCAAACTCCCTTCCAGTGCCGGCTGAACACACGGTAGACGTCCGGGTCGCGTTTGTAGGGCGCCGCGAGGAGCTGCGGCAACTCATCGGCGCCGTTGAGGGCGGGAAAACGATAACGCTTGTCGGAACCGGCGGCGTCGGTAAGTCGCGCCTCGCGCTCGAAGCGGTCGAACGCTGGGAGCGCGCGTCGGGAAGCCGGGCTGCGTTTGTCGCCCTCGCGCAGGTTCCACCCGAAAGCGTCGTCGACGCGATCGCCGGCGCGCTCGACGTCGCAGAAGAACCGAATCGCACGGTGATCGATACCGTCGCGGATGCGCTTACCGGCGTACCGCGCACGATCGTACTCGACAACTGCGAACACGCCGCCGCCGAGATCGCGTCGGTCGTAGAACGGCTGCAAAAAATTCCCGGCGTCTCGATCGTCGCGACCAGCCGCTCGCGGCTCGGATTCGCCGGCGAACTGATCCTTCCGGTGACGCCGTTTGACGCGCACGACGGCAGCGCGTTCTTCAACGCGCGCGCGCGCAGCGGCGCGGTACCCGTCGACGTCGCCGGTGCCGACGCGCCGGCGGTCGACCGCATCGTTGCCAACCTCGACGGCCTGGCGATCGCCATCGACCTCGCGGCGGCGCGGTTGGCTTCGCTGAACGTCGCCGAGCTAGCCGAAGAGCTGTCACAACTACGTCCGTATCACTTCCGTTCCTCGGGCAGCCGCGAACCACGGCATTGGTCGCTCAATCACGTCGTCGATTGGAGCGTCGAGCGGCTTTCCGAAGACGGACGGCGCGCGTTCGCCCTTGCGGGGCGCTTTACCGGCGCCTTCGATGCGGAAGACATCGCGTCGCTGCATGGCGATGAAGCCGGGGGCTTCGAGCAGCCCGAAGCGATTCTTGCAAGCCTCTTCGATCAATCGTTGATCCTACGCGCCGGGACGAGCGGATCGTACACGATGCTGACGCCGCTGCGCGCGGTCTCGATTCGACGACTGTCCCGGTTGCCGGATCGCCGCGCGATCGATGCACGCTTTGCCGGCCGGATGAGCGCGGTCGCGAGTGCGATCGAACGGCGCCAATCCGCTCCGGGTTCCGCGTCCAAACTCGCCGAAGTCGCCGCACGCTACCAAGATTTCACGGCCGTACTTACGTGGGCACTGCAAGCGCCGCGCGAACGCCTTGCGCTGGTCACCGACGTCTTCCACGCGCTGGTTGCAGTCTGGTGCGACGGCGGCCGGTTTGCCGACGGTTTGCGCTGGTGCGATCGCGTCTTGCCCTCGGCCGGTCTGCTCGACCTGCCCGCGCGCAGCCGCGTTCTCTACGGGGCGATTCTTGTCGCCCATTCCGCCGGCGATTACCGCCGCATGCTGACGCTCGGGCCGCAACTCATTACCGCGTTTACGATCGCAAGCGACAGCCTCGGACTGGCACGCGCCTACAACGCGCTTGGGATCGCGTCGCTTTCCGCCGTTAGAATCGACGCTGCGGAAACGTACTGCCGGACCGCGCTGGCGCTCTACGAAGCACTCGGGCATCGGCGCGGCATCGCGACCGCGTTGATCAACCTTGGCAACGTCGCCTACGAAGGGCGTTCCGACCCAGCTTTGGCACAACAGCAGTTTCTTCGCGCACTCGAACTTCTGGAACCCGACGGATCCGACGCCCTCATCGCCATCGTTCACGGAAACCTGGCAGACGTCGCTCTCGACTTGCAGAATCCGGGCGAAGCCGAACGGCAGGCGCGTCTAGGAATCGAACGTCTTTCCGGTACGGGAAACGCGGCGCATGCGGCCTGGCAGCACACGACCGTCGCCCGCGCGAAGCTCGCTCGCGGCGACGATGCGTCGGCGGTCCGCGAACTCGGGCTCGCGTTCGCATCGCTTCGCGAACAGCATCACGCGCAGTACGCTGCAAGCGCCGTCAACGCGGCGGTGCGTTTGCTTAGCGAGCGCGGTGATATGCCGTCGGCTGCCCGATTGCTGATGGCGCTGCGACGTTTTCGCGCCGAGCGATCGACGCCGGCCCGCGGTATCGCGGAACGCGACGAGAGTGCACAGTTCGAACGTTTTCACGCGCAGCTCGGCGACGCTGGCATGGCCGAGGCCGTCGAGCGAGCGAAGGCGATCGAAACGCGCGAACTGCTCGAGGTTGCCGAACGCGCCTTAGAAGACCCCGGAACCCACGCATGAAGGGGCCGCACACCGTCGACTTGCGCGTGCCGTTCGTCGGCCGCAGCGAGGACTTGGCTACGCTCGAGAAAGCGCTCGACGCGGGTGACGCGATAACGCTCGTCGGCACCGGCGGCGTCGGAAAATCCCGGTTGGCGATCGAAGCCGCCGAGCGATGGGAACGGCGTTCCGGACGCACCGCGGTCTTCGTCGCCCTTGCCTCGGTCGCACCCCGAACTCGTCGTCGACGCCGTCGCGCGAGCGCTCGAAGTTCGCGACGAACAAGGCATCGACGCGCTCGAAGCAATCGCCGGTTCGCTGACGGCGGAACCGCGCGCACTCGTTTTGGACAACTGTGAAGATGCTGGTGCGGCGATTGCCGCCGTGATCGAACGCCTGCAAGGAATTGCAGGCGTTCCCATTCTTGCGACCAGCCGTTCGCGTCTCGTCACGGAACGCGAACGCGTCCTTCACGTTCGCCCGTTCGATTCGCACGAAGGAGGTGCGTTCTTCGCCGCGCGAGCGCGCAACGCAGCGATGTCCGTCGACGTTGACGGCGCCGACGCGGCCGCCGTGAACCGGATCGTTGCCAGCCTCGACGGGCTCGCGATCGCGATCGACCTCGCCGCCGCACGCCTTGCGTCACTGACGGTTCGCGAACTTGCCGACGAGCTCACCGATCCGCGCCCGTATCACTTTCGTTCGACGGGAAGCAGCGAACCGCGGCACTGGACGCTCAATCATGTCGTGGATTGGAGCGTCGCGAAACTCGATGCCCGCGCGCAAACGATGTTTGCGCTCGCCAGCCGGTTCGCCGGCTCGTTCACCGAAGGTGACGTCGCGGCACTGGAAGGCGATCGCAGCCGACGGCCGGTGCGCTCGATTCGCTAGCAATCAGTCGCTGATCGTCGCGAACCAGGACCGCGGCGGCTACGTGATGCTCGCGCCGATCCGCGCGGTATCGGCGCGCAGGCGTACTCGCCTTCCCGACCGCCGCGCGGTCGACGAACGATTCGCGAGGCGCATGAACGATTTGGCAAACGAACTGCGCGAGTTCATTGAATCGGCCGGTCACCCGGAATCCCGCGGGACGATGGTCGCGCGATACGATGATTTTACCGCGGCCCTCGCGTGGGGATTGAAGTCTCCGAGCGAACGGCTGGTGCTCACGATCGATATTTTTCACCTTCTCGTCGCAATCTGGGCGGACGGCGGACGGTTCGTTGAAGGGCTGCGATGGAGCGAGCGCGTTCAAGCGGCGGCCGGCGTTCTCGACCGTCAGTCGCGCGGGCACGTTTGGTACTCCGCGCTGCGCATTGCGTTCGCAGCCTGCGAATACGATCGAATGCTCGCGCTCGGACCGCAGCTAATCACGACGTTCACGATCGTCAACGACCGGCTCGGGCTCGCGCGCGCGTACAACGGTCTCGCCGTCGCCTCGCATGCGACCGGCCGCTTCGACGAATCGCAAACATACGTCGATACGGCTTTCGGCTTTACGAATCGCTCGGTCACGAGCGCGGCATGGCGGCCGCGCTGATCAATCAAGGCAACATCGCGCTGGAGGGGCGCATGGATCCAGTGACTGCAAGCGAGCGCTACTTGCGCGCGCTGGACGTGATGTCGGCAACGTCGTCCGGCGCGCTAACCGCCATCGTCTACGGCAACCTCGCCGAGGCTGCCAACGATCTTCACGACCCGAATGCGGTCGAGACGTACGCGCGCTCGGCGCTGGAACTGCTCGCGGCGACCGGCGATCTCGCGCGCACGGCGTGGATCCGGACCTCGATCGCGCGCGCGCGCATGGCCCGCAACGACGTAAGCGGCGCGCGCGACGAACTCGTGCGCGCACTGGGGTTGTTGGAGCAGCAGACCAACCCGGTCTACCTAGCACAATGCGTCGAGGTAGCCGCCCGGCTGCTCTCCGGCGCGCGCAGGCACAAAGCGGCGGCGACGCTTCTCTTGGCTTCGCGGCGCCTTCGTAAGGAACGGCGCATCCCGCCGATCGGCAGCGGCGTCGCCGAGGCCTCGATCCTGATGTCCCGCCTCGAATCGTCGCTGTCTCCGGCCGATTACGAAGCCGCCCGGGCCGACGCGGCCGGAATCGAACTGCGCCATTTGGCCGGGTTGGCTCTCCGGGTGCTCGAGCCGCAACCGGCGCACTGAGCGGGTCGGTCAAGGGTGAGGGCGAAACGGCCCTTCCCACCCCCTTCGAAATAGGAGCTCTACCTTGGCTGAACATCAGGTTGACGCGGTCATCATCGGCGCCGGGCCGGGCGGCTATCACGTCGCGATCCGGCTCGGCCAGCTCGGCAAGAAAGTCATCTGCGTCGACCGCGACGAGGTCGGCGGCGTCTGCTTGAATTGGGGCTGCATTCCGACGAAAGCGCTGCTGCACGTCGGCGAAGTCGTGCGTCACATGGACCACGCTGCCGCGATCGGCCTGAAAGTAAAGGGTTACGACATCGACCCGGAAGGCGTCGCAAAGTTCAAGACCGACGTCGTCAACGCGAACGTGGGCGGCGTGAAGACGCTCTTCAAAGCCAACGGCGTCGAGTTTCTATATGGCGAAGCATCGTTCAAGAGCCCGACGGAGATCGTCGTCAAGACAAAGGACGGCGGCACCGATACGATCCGCGCGAAAGACGTCGTCATCGCGACCGGCTCCGCGCCGATCGACGTGAAGGCGTGGCCACACGACGGCGACACCATCATCAACTCGGACGACGCGGTGCAAGTCAAACGCGTACCGAAAAACTTGCTCGTCATCGGCGGCGGCGTGATCGGTCTGGAGTTCGCAACGGTCTACAAGCGCATGGGCGCGAACGTGCTCGTGATCGAGGCGCTCCCTCGGAATGCTCACCGGTACCGACCTCGACATTTCCAAGACGGTCGGACGGATTCTCAAGAAGCAGGGCATCGAGATCATGCTCGGCGCGAAGGTGGGTGCGGTCGTCAAGAGTGGGAAGACCGTCAAGGCGACGTTCAACGGAGAAGGCACCGGCGGCAAGGACGAAACGCGCGAGTTCGATACCGTGCTCGTCGCTGTCGGGCGCCGGCCGCTAACGCGATGCCTGGCCTGCAAGAGGTGGGCGTCAAGGCCGAGCGACAGGTTTCGTCGCGGTCGACGCGACACTGCGCACGAACGTTCCGAGCATTTACGCCATCGGCGACGTGAGCGGCCATCCCGATGCTCGCGCACAAGGCGATGAAGGAGGGCGAGGTCGTCGCGGAGGTCATCGCGGGTCACACAAGGCGGCGAAGGACTGGGTCGCCGATCCCGGCCGCGTCTTCACCGACCCCGAGATTGCGACGTTGCCGGCCTCACCGAGGAGCAGGCGAAGGAGAAGGGCATCGACGTGCCGCGTCGGCAAATTCCCGCTTCGCCGCGCTGGCCGCGCGATGCCCGTGAACGAGACCGAAGGCTTCTTCAAGATCGTGGCGACAAGAAGACGCACGAGCTGCTCGGCGTCCACATCGTCGGCGCCGAGGCGAGCGACCTCATCAGCGAGGCGCGCTCGCCCTCGAGATGCACGCGTTCCTGGAGGACATCGGCCTTACGATCCACCCGCACCCGACGCTGGGCGGAAGGCATGATGGAGGCCGCTGAACGCGCTTGGGCAGGCGATCCACATCGTGAATCCCAAGCCGAAGCCGGCGGCCGCCGCGGCCGGCTAAATCGTCGCCGCAAAGCCTCGGAACGAAGTGCATCGCTTCCGGGGCTCGGCGGTTTAAGGTAAGCATGGCAACGATGGCGCGGTTGCTCGACCTCGGAGTGCGGCCGTACCGCGAGGTTCTCGATCTGCAGCACCGGCTGCACGAGGCAATCCGTGAGGGGCGCGAGCCCGACACCTGGATCTTCGTCGAGCATCCGCCGGTCATTACGCTGGGCCGGACGGCCAAACGCGAAAATTTACCTGTCTTCCGACGAGCTTGCTCGCCGCAACATTGACGTCGTCGAAATCGAGCGCGGGGGTGACGTTACCTATCACGGACCGGGGCAACTGGTCGTGTATCCGATTCGCCGGATGGGGGAGCGTTTCCCGCGAAATCGTACCGCTGGTGCGGGCGCTCGAAGGCGCAGTAATTGACGTTTGTGCTCGTTTCGGCTTCGCCGCCGAGCGATGGAGCGAACACGCCCTTGCCTGGGGTTTGGGTAGGGAAGAACCAGATTTGTGCCATCGGCCTGGCCGTTCGCAAAATGGCGTCACTACATGGCATCGCGCTCAACGCGTCGACCCACTCGACTACAATAGTCTCATCAACCCGTGCGGCCTTACCGACCGGGGCATTACATCGCTGTCGGAGGAAACCGGACGTTTCGTCGGCGTCGCCGAAGCCAAGGACGTGCTCCTCGAGGAATTAAGCCGGACGTTCGACGTCGAATGCGTTCCGCATGACCACCGTCAACGTCGATCTCACCGCGATCGATCCCGCCGCGACGCCAAAATACGCGCGCAAGCCCGATTGGCTTGCGTTTCCTTACCGTCCGGCGAAGACTACGAACGCGTGAAGGCCAAGGTCAACGCGCTCGCGCTCAACACCGTCTGCAAAGAAGCGGCGTGTCCGAATCTCGCGGAGTGTTGGGGTGCCGGGACGGCGACGATTATGATCCTCGGCGAAAATGCACGCGCGGCTGCCGCTTCTGCAACGTGAAGACGGGCAATCGGCGCGGCGAAGTCGATTGGCTCGAGCCGGTGCGCGTCGCCGAAGCGGTGCGCGATCTCGGCTGGAAGTATTTGGTGCTCACCGCCGTCGACCGGGACGATCTGCCCGACGGCGGCGCCCTGATCTTCGCCAACACGGTCCGCGAAATCCATCAGCGCGTCGCCGGGGCGAAGGTCGAGATTCTCAGCGGCGACTACCGCGGCGATCTTGCCGCGCTGGACATCGTGATGGATGCGCGTCCCGACGTCTTCGCGCACAACCTCGAAACCGTTCGCCGGCTCACACCGTCAGTGCGCGACAAACGCGCCGGCTACGATCAGTCGCTGCGTATGCTCTCTCACGCGAAAAACCGCGCGCCCGAACGCTACACGAAAATGTCGTTGATGGTTGGCCTCGGCGAGAACGAAGATGAGATCGAAACCGCGATGGACGACGCCCGTGCGGCCGGCGTCGACATCTTCACGCTGGGACAGTACCTACAGCCGAGCAAGAAGCACTTGCCGGTCGTCGAGTTCGTACCGCCCGAGAAGTTCGATCGGCTCGGCGCGCTTGCTAAAAGCAAAGGATTTCACCAGGTGGTTTCCAGTCCGCTTTCACGCAGTTCCTACCACGCCGAGCAAGCCTTTCCGGCGTGACCAAGATCTTTCTTCACCGCCCGGTGCTGGCGGCAGTCTGTTCGCTGGTCATCATGATCGCCGGTCTGGTGGTTATCCCCGCGATGGCGATCGCGCAATATCCTCAAGTCGCTCCGCCGGTCGTTACCGTTACGGCGACCTACGTCGGCGCGAGCCCGCAAGCCGTCGAAGCCCAGGTGACGACGCCGCTCGAACAAGCCGTGAACACCGTTCAAGGGCTGCGCTACATCAGCTCGACCAGCGGCCAGGGCGTGTCGACGATCACGTGTACCTTCAACCTGGGCGTCGACCTCGACATCGCCGCGGCCGACGTTCAAAACCTCGTGCAATCGGCGCTCGGACAGTTGCCGGCGACGGTCCAGCAGATCGGCGTTACCGTCAGCAAGAACTCGGGCGCGTTCGTAATGGGCGTGGCGCTGCAGTCGGATACGTCCAAGTACGATACGCTGTTTTTGAGCAACTACGCCCAACTGAATATCGTCAATGACCTCTCTCGAATCGCCGGCGTTTCACAGATCCGCGTCTTCGGCCAGCGCCAATACGCGATGCGCATCTGGATCAATCCGCATAAGCTCCAACAGCAAGGTCTCGACGTCAGCGACGTCGTCGACGCACTCAACGAGCAAAACGCCGAGGTCGCGGCCGGCAGCATCGGTTCCGCCCCCGAGCCGGACAGCCAAGAGCACACCTACACCGTCAACGCCCTCACGCAACTCGCCGACCCGACGCAGTTCGGCAACATCATCCTGCGCGCGAATCCAAACGGCGGCTACGTTCGCCTTTCCGACGTCGCGCGCGTCGAGCTCGGCGCGGAGGATTACACGAACGCCCTACGATTCGACGGATCGTCCACGGTCGTCGGACTCGGCGTGCTGCAGTATCCCACGGCCAACGCGCTGCAAGTTTCGGATGCGGTCATCGCCGAGATGGATCAGCTTCAGAAGACCTTCCCGCCGGGCATTCACTACACCGTAGCTTTCAACACCACGACCTTCGTTAAGGAATCGATCACCGAAGTCGTTAAGACACTCCTGTTGTCGATATTCCTCGTGGTTCTGGTCATCTATATCTTCCTGCAGAACCCGAAATCAACGCTGATACCCGCGGCCACGATTCCCGTCTCGCTGATCGGCACGTTCTTCATCATGCAAATCTTCGGATTTACGGTGAACACGATCACGCTCTTCGGGCTCACCCTCGCGACGGGCTTGGTGGTCGACGACGCCATCGTCGTGATCGAAAATATCGCGCGGCACATGGAGATGAACAAGGGTAAGAAGAGTCCCATCGAAAGCGCCGCCGAAGCGATGGCCGAGGTTCAGAGCGCGGTCGTGGCGTCCTCGCTGGTGCTGCTCGCCGTCTTCGTTCCGGTCGCATTCTTCCCCGGCACCACGGGACAGCTGTACAAGCAGTTCGCTCTGACCATCGCGGCCGCGATCACGATATCTCTGTTCCAAGCCCTGACGCTCGCGCCGGTGCTATCTTCGCGCTTGCTGACCGGCGAGACGGAATCGAAGTTCTTTTTCTTCGTATGGTTCAACGAGCGTTTTCGGGCGTTCCACCAATGGTACGGAAGGCTGCTGCCCGCGTTGTTCCGCCAGCGTTGGTGGGTCGCCGGGGGCTTCGCAATCGCGCTGGCCATCACGCTGTTGATGGCTCTAAAGACGCCGCAGGCGTTCATCCCGAACGAAGATCTCGGTTACTTCATCGTGCTCGTGCAGACGCCGGAGGGTACGTCGCTTCAGGGCGAGCAGAAGGTCGCGAAGCAGGTCGAGCAGATCATCCTCGGGCAACCCGAGGTGCTCCACCTTTTCGATATCGGCGGCTTCAGCTTCACCGGCGCGGCGCCGAACCGCGGCATCATGTTCGCACTTCTGAAGCCGTGGAGCGTGCGATCGAATCCGTTCTGGTGCAACGTAACGTTCGGAGCGAAGATCCCGGCGTGCACGCCGCATAACGTCGACGCCGTTCTCGGACGGGTCAACGGTGCCGCTTATATGACGATCCCGCAGGCCCAAATCTTCGCGCTCAACCCACCCGCAATCAACGGCGTCGGAAGCTTCGGCGGATTCCAGTTCGAGCTCGAGGACCGCAACAACGTCGGGCTGCCCGTCTTGATGAATAGCGCTTTTGCGATGATGGGAGCGGCGCAGAAGGACCCGCGCCTGGCCGGCGTTTTCACGCAGTTCCGCATCAACTCGCCCCAGATCGAAGCGAACATCGATCGCAACAAGGCAAAATCGATCGGCGTATCGCTCACCGACGTCTTTCAGACGATGGAAGTCGATCTCGGCTCGTTGTACGTGAATAACTTCACGTATCTCAACCGCTCGTGGCAAGTGGACGTCCAAGCCGACGCGCCGTATCGCAACAGCGTCCAGTCACTTCAGAACTTGTACGTACATTCGGACTCGGCGCCGGGAACGACGGTCGTTCCAAGCTTCGTGGCCACGCCGGCACCGGGTCAGGCGACGAGCACGACGACGAGCACGGGAACCGTCATGACGCCGATCGGGGTGCTCATGGATGTCAAACAAACGCTGGCCGCGCCGATCATCTCCCACTATAACCTCTATCGGAACATCGAGCTCAACGGCAACGCCGCGCCGGGTCATGGTTCGGGCGAAGCGATTCAAGCGATGGATCAGTTGGCGTCAAAGGTTCTGCCGGCGGGCGTGAGTTACGAGTGGTCGGGGCTGCAGCTCGACGAAATTGCGGCCGGCAGCCTGACCATCATCATCTTCGCCCTCGGCCTCGTCTTCGTGTTCCTCGTGCTCTCGGCCCAATACGAAAGCTTCATCGATCCGCTGATCGTCCTGCTCGCGGTTCCGGCCGCGCTTCTTGGCGCCCTCGGCTTCATGAACTTCCGGCACCTACCGATCCCGTTTCTCTACGATCCGAGTCTCGTTCAGGACGTCTACGCCCAGGTCGGGTACGTCATGTTGATCGGCCTCGCCAGTAAGAGCGCCATTCTGATCGTCGAGTTCGCGAATCAGCAGCTTCGCGAGGGCGCCAGCATCGTTCAGGCCGCGCTGCGTGCCGCACAGACGCGGCTGCGGCCGATCCTGATGACGTCGATTGCCTTTATCATCGCGGTCTTGCCGCTCGTCTTCGCGAGCGGCGCCGGCAGCGCTGCGCGTCACTCGCTCGGAACCGTCGTCTTCGGCGGCATGCTGGTCTCGACGTTCCTCAATCTGGTGATCACGCCCGTGCTTTACGTCATCGTAAAAGCGCTGGAACCGAAGCGCGCCTCAGGGAGCAACGGTAAAGCAAGCACCGCGCTCAGCCCTGACTTTTCCCCCAGCGAGACGAGGGTTTAGAGTCCGCAAGGACAACAATCTGCTCAAACCGGAACCTGATACTTCTAATAATCAGGGCCCCTCTTCCGCTGGAGACGAGCATGTTGAAGACCTTCGTCCGCACCGCCGTGGCCGCGCTGGCCGCCGCTTCGTTCGGCTTCGCCGCCGCGCCGGCGCTCGCCCAAAGCACCGGCGACGTTTTTTCGAATACCATGGTCAACGGCGCAAATACCGCCATCCGCAACGAGATGGACCGGATTGCCGCCGAAAAGAAGAAAAAAGAGGATGCCCTGCGTCAGCAGTCGCTGTCTGCGCAGAACGTCATCAACGGCGGGACGGTCGCGCAGGCTCCACCGATCAGCCAACAGCCGCTCGGCCCGGAGCAGCTCCTCGGCCTGCCGGTTGGACTCACGTGGACGGCCGACATCTCGATGGCCTACCCCATGGGCAACATCGGATCGCTTGGAAAGCAGTGGCTTCCCGGCGGCGGCGACCTGTCGGTCGGCTACGGACTCAATCCGACGACGCGCATCGTCGCCAGCTTGTATCAGTTACAGCATTGGCCGGTGGGCTTCAACAGCGGTATTCACCCGGTCTACCTCAATGGTTTCCAGAATCCGGTCGGCTGCGCCGACTTTAGCGGGGGCCACGCCGACGGATGCCAACCGCAAAACATCAATATCGCCACGAAGGACACGTTCGTCGTCGCGATGGGCGAGCAAGTCTTCGTCGCGGGCCCGATCCACAATATGGCGATACCGTTCGTCGTCTCGCCGATCTACGTGGCGCGCACGTCGCAAATCGGCGCATCGGGCAACAATACGGACGTCGTCCCGTTCGCATATAACGCTCCGGACGGCCCGGCGTTCTTCAACCTCAAGACGCGCACGACGCAAGTCATGTCGTTCGGAATCACGCTCCCGTTCTTGAAGACGCCGAATATGTTCGGCACGTTTACGCTCTCGCCGGCGTGGCTGGTTCACCCGAGCGGCATCAACGGCCCGAACACCGCGCAGCTCTATCAGGTGCTCTATCTCGAATACACGCCGAACAAAAGCAAGACGACGATCTTCTTCGAGCCGCAAAGCTCGCGCGACTACATGCCGACCGACCCGTATCCCGAACACCTTATCGCCTACTTCGCCGGAGTCTCGGAACGCGTCACGCCTTGGTCGTTCGTCCAACTCGTGCTCAACAGCGGCGGCCCAACGAACATCGGTTCTTCGTACGGCGTGGAATCCGTGAAGTGCGTGACGGTGCTTCAATCCTCGTGCGCGGTCGATACCGGCGGCCTCAAGGCCACTCAAATCCAACTTCAGTTCGGCTTTGGATCGCCGAGCGTGATTCCGCTGTAACGCAAGGGAACCGATATGAAAACGTTCGTACGCAAATCGATCGCGCTGCTGCTCCTGAGCGGCGTAGCCGCCTGCAGCGGCGGCAGCGGAAGCGGAACTGCCGTAAGCGCAATGAACCCGATGCCGGCGACGCAGCGCGTCGACATGCTGCGCCCGCACGACGGGACGGGCATGTTTGCCAACATCGTCGGAGTCGGCGATAGCCTCACCGCCGGCTACCAATCCGGAGGGTTCCTCGGTGCGCTGAACGTGCCGAACCCGCTCTTCCCCGGCGAGTCCATTCCACCGGGGCAAGAGAGCGGTTTTTGGGCCGATCTTTACGAGCAGGCCACCGGCTTCTCGCCGGAATCGATGTACCGGCCGGAACTGACCCCGTTGCCGCTCATCGCCGGCCCGGGGCTCGACAATCAGGTCGTTTCGTCGGCGACGACGGTGTTTGGAACGAGTAAAACCGGCGACTCCTGTACGTTCGATAACGGCTTCGATCAGTCGGCGTTCAGCTTGACCGGCCTGTCGCGCGTTCGCTTGAACGCAAACTCCGGTCTCGTCCGCGACCTCGGCGTTCCGGGCATCACGCTCCACGAAGCGACGTACATGACCCGGCCGCTCACGCCGACCTGCAACGCTCTTCCGGGTACGGCCGGACTGCTGAGCGCCGTGACGAACGGCGAGAGCGGCGTCTTCTATCCGGTCCTCGGCGATTTCGCACCGCGACTCAACCAGAACCTCACGCTGCTCGCTGCGGCGCGCACGCTGCAGCCGACGCTCGTGACGATCTGGCTCGGCGCCAACGACGTGTTGAAGTTCATGGGCAGCGGCGGTCTCTTCCGCGGCGGCGATATGACCGCAGCGCAAACGCAAGCCGATCTTCAGCCGATGATCCGCAGCTTCCTGAAGATCAACACGAAGGTCGTCGTCGCGAATCTGCCCGACGTGCTTCTCACGCCGTATTTCATGAACGTTGAGATTCCGAAAGGCAGCAACCCAACAGAGCGAAGTGCTGCGTGCAAGATCAATCAGTACCTCTATTGCTTGCTCGTACAGTTTGGCCAAACTCCCGATAACGCCGCCAACATTACCCGAGAGATACGCTCGGAATATCATCTTCTGCCAAATTACTCCGTGCGTCAAAGCCAGCGTCACTCAGCCGTGCGGTTACGTGACGCTGCCCGGCGCGCTCGCGATCGTCTCCGCCGTCTTCGCGGGCAAAAAAATTCCGAGCCTGGATCCGAACGGTCCGGGAAGCGGCCTGGGCGGTAACTACATCACGCCCGGATTCGCGGGACAGATTCAAGTCATCAACAACAACGTCAATGCCGGGATCGACGCGTCGGCCCACAACACCGGCGTCCCGCTGGTCGACGTCCAATCCATCTTCCAAGGTATCGCCAGCGGAGATCCGAGCAATCAGTACTTTGCGAAGGCGCAAGTCAATCCGGGTGTCTGCTGCTCGGAAGTTTTCCTCGGCGGCTTAGTGAGCTTCGACGGACTGCATCCCTCGAACACGGGATACGCGCTGATCTCCTACTACTTCATCCAGGCGATCAACACGGCGTACGCATCCTACGGCGCCCACGTTCCGGAGACCCCGATCAAAGCGATCTACTCGGGCAAGCCGCCGTACAAGTTCCCCGATCCGTATGCGCCGCAGCTGCGGCACGATCTGGAAGTCGTCCGGACCGGAAACAAAGCGACGCTCCACTACGCGGTGCCGCGGCACTTCTAACGCCCCGAATGGAAGGCGCCGCGCTTCAAAGCGCGGCGCCTCCGTTTTCTCCGCGCTAAAACCTTAGGCGTAGATGCCGCGGAGCTTCAATGCCTTTACGACGCGATCGATCGCCAGGGTATACGCGGCGGTGCGCAGCGACGTCGAGCGCAGTGCGTGAGGTCGCGCACTTCGTGCAAATTGGTGAGCAGTACGTCTTCGAGCTTCTCGTTGACTTCGGACTCTTTCCAGAAGTAGCCCATGCGGTCTTGCACCCACTCGAAGTACGAGACGGTGACGCCGCCGGCATTCGCCATGATGTCGGGAATGACGGTGATGCCGCGTCCCTAAAGATCCGATCGGCTTCCGGAGTCGTCGGTCCGTTCGCGCCCTCGACGATGAGCTTCGCTTTGACCTTCCCGCGTTTTCGGTCTTGAAGACTTTCTCGAGAGCCGCCGGCACGAGCACGTCGCACTCGCACTCGAGCAATTCGTCGTTGCTGATCTTCTCGCCGCCCTTGAAGCCTTCGAGGCTATGGTTCTTGCGACGTGCTCCTGGCGGCACCGATGTAGATGCCTTCGGGATTGTAGTAAGCGCCGGTCACGTCGGAGATGCCGACGATCTTACAGCCGCGCTCCGCGAACAGCTTGGCGGCATACATGCCGACGTTGCCGAATCCCTGGATCGCGACGCTCGTGTTCTCCGGAACCAACCCCATCTCGTTCATCTCGTCGAGCGCGCAGATCGTCACGCCGCGGCCGGTTGCCTCGACGCGGCCGCGCGAGCCGCCGATTTCAAGCGGTTTGCCGGTGACGACGCCCGGCGTGTTCTGACGCACGTGCATCGAGTAGGTGTCCATGAACCAAGCCATGATCTGCGGCGTCGTGTTGACGTCCGGTGCCGGAACGTCCTTATCGGGACCGACGACTTCGACGAGTTCGGCCGCGTAGCGGCGCGTGATGCGCTCGACTTCGTTCATCGAAGGGTCGAGGGGTCGCAGGTGACGCCGCCCTTACCTCCGCCGAAGGGTAAATCGACGACGGCGCACTTCCACGTCATCCAGAACGCGAGCGCGGTGACTTCGTCGAGCGTCACGCCCGGATGGTACCGAATGCCGCCCTTGGCCGGACCGCGCGCGAAGTTATATTGAACCCGATAGCCGGTGTAAACTTCGAACTCACCCGAATCGCGTTGAAATGGAATCGAAAAAATAATTTGACGCGAAGGATGAGTCAGGATCAAACGCATCCCCGCATCGAGTTCGAGCAGGTCCGCAGCCTCGTTAAAGTAGGTGATCCCATCTCCGAATACCGAGACTTCGCGCGCAGCAGTAGTCATAGAAAGTGAACGCCTCCGAAAAGAATCCGAACCGATAGGTCTTGTGCCTCGGGTCGCCCGGCCCCTACACGTTAAAGCGGAAGTTGACGACGTCGCCTTCCTGCATGACGTACTCCTTGCCCTCGCTGCGGACCAGACCGGCGGCCTTGAGGGCCTCCATGGTGCGCAGGCGGGCATAGTCGTCGTACGAGACGATCTCGGCGCGGATGAATCCGCGCTCGATATCGCCGTGAATTTTGCCGGCCGCTTGCGGCGCCTTGGTGCCTCGGGCGATGGTCCAGGCCCGCACTTCTTTCTCACCCGCGGTGAGAAACGTCATGAGTCCGAGTAGGGCGTACGCGGCAGCGGCGAGTTCGTCAAGTCCGCTGCGCTCGAGGCCGAGCTCGCGACAAAAGTCGCGCGCTTCGCTCTCCGAGAGGCCGGCGAGTTCGGATTCGATCTTACCGCTCAGCACGACCGTGCCGGCGCCCTCCGTCGCCGCAAACGCGCGAAGCTGCTCGACCAACGGCCCGGGCTTGCCGATTTGACCCTCGTCGACGTTAGCGACGTAGAGCAGCGGCTTCGCGGTCAGCAGAAACGCTTCAGCGGCGACCTCCGATTCGAGTGAGCCCGGCGCAAAGATGCGAGCGGGTTTCCCTTGCTCCAGCGTCGATACGAGCCGTTGGGCGGCCTCCAGGGACTCGCGGAGCTTCGGGTTCGCCCGGGCCTCGCGCTCCAGCTTAGAGACCCGTTTTTGCATGGTGGCAAGGTCGGCAAGCGCTAGTTCGACAGCAACGATCTCGACGTCGCGCTTCGGGTCGGGGCTGCCCTCGACGTGCGTCACGTTGGCGTCTTCGAAACAGCGGACCACCATTGCGATCGCGTCGGTCTCGCGAATATGGCTTAGGAAGGCGTTCCCTAGCCCTTCGCCCGAGCTGGCGCCGCGAACGAGACCCGCGATATCGACGAAGCGCACGGTCGCCGGGACGACCTTCTGGCCGTTGACCAGTTCCCGAAGTACCTCGAGCCGGTCGTCGGGGACGGCGACTTCGCCGACGTTCGGTTCGATGGTCGCGAATGGATAGTTGGCCGCAAGAGCTTGGGCCGAGCGCGTGAGCGCGTTGAAGATGGTGGACTTGCCGACGTTCGGCAAGCCGACGATTCCGCACGAAAGAGCCATGGTGAACCGCCCTCCGTTCGTCCGCGCCTGCCGGGGGCCCTACTAGCGCTCGCCTTGCTACCGGCGGCAAGAGAATCAACGAGGCGCGTCGGATAAGTTCCAGACATGCGCCAGATGAAGGTCGACAAACTCGGCATCGATCTGCTCACACACGATCCCGTGGTGATCCTGAAGGACATGGACGGTTCGCATTATTTGCCGATTCTCATCGGCCCGTTCGAGGCTACGGCGATCGCGCTCGCGCTGGAAGGCGCTCCCGTGCCGCGTCCGCTGTCGCACGACCTCATGCGCAACATTCTCGAATCGCTCGGCTCGAATCTCGAACAAGTCATCATCCACGACATTCGCGATTCGACGTTCTACGCCAAGCTGATCGTGCGCACGAACGGCGAGCTGCACGAGATCGACGCGCGCCCATCCGACGGCATCGCGCTGGCGCTGCGCGTTCAAGCGCCGATTTTCGTCACCGACAAGATCGTTCTCGAAGAATCGACGGGAGACAAGAAACCCGCCAGCGACAACGACATGATGCGCTTTAAAAAGTTTCTGGACGAGCTGAAACCCTCGGACTTCAACCGCTGATGGCACGTCGCACCGTTACGTGCGCGCTGCTCGCCGTGCTTACGGCGTGCAGCTCCTCTTCGATAGCCGTCGCACCGAACGCCCCGGCGTCCCGCTCCGTACCCGTTAGCGGTGCGAGTATTCCGCTGGGCATAAACACCGGCAACAAGCCGGGCTATCACCTAACGATCTCGGTCGGCGGCGGCAAAGCGCGGGACGTTCTACTCGATACGGGATCCGGGGGACTCTGGGTCTACGCGAACGCGATCGGCACGAAGTATCGCAAAACCAAATATACCGTCTCCAACACCTATGCGAGCGGCATCGTGTATACCGGAGTCGTCGTCTATACGCAAGTCGATTTCGGTAACGGCATCTCGACCGTCCAAGTGCCGGTCGCCCTGGTTCAAAAAGCGACGTGCACGACGGAGAAAAAAGACTGTCCCGCCGAACTGGGGAGCAATTGTCCGGGCGTCAAGCATGGACCGAACGAGGGCGTCGCGTGCCTCGAGGCCGGCCGAAAGCTTTACGGAACGTTCGGCGCCGACGTGACGACGATCGGTCTGCCGTTCAACAGCACCTCACCCGTCGACGAGATGTATAACGTCATCTTCGGCATCGCGCAGCCGTTCGCGCACGCATTCGCGGTGACGCCCGGCGCGCTCGTCGTCGGCAACCGTCCGCTCGACGGCTACACGAAGATGTCGCTGACGGCGGCGACCGCACCGAAGCCGCTCCCGAACGGAGCTCTCCCGTGGAAGCGCGACGTGACGCTGTGCTACACGATCGCGACGCTTTCAAACAAGTGCTACGATACGCTCTTCGACACCGGAGCGAGCGACATCGGATTCCAAACCGGCGACAAGCTTCCCGAAACGCCGTCGCGGTGCGGCGATCGCGTAACCCCGGGCACGCCGTTCTCGGCCGCGACCACGGACGGCAAGGTCGTCGCATCCTTCGATGCCGGCAACGTAACCAACGGCAATCGCATCGTCACGGAAAAGCCGAAAAAGGGAAAACCGGCGCAAGTCAACACCGGCATGACGCTGTTCAACAGCAACGTCATCTACTACGACGCCGCAAAAGGCATCGTCGCGATCCAACCGCTGCAGAAACCCGTTCACGTCGCTCAAAAAGGCTGCGGCAGCAACTCGTAGCGGGCTTTATCAGAGCCAAGGGCCCCACGGATCCCGCGGTGGCGATCGATGCACCGGAATGACCGAGTGTTTCGACTTGCGAACGTGCTTGCGCAAGTTTTGCGCTTGCCCCGGCAAGCTCCATGCCGAGATCGTGCCGTCTCCCGCGCCAACGTAAACGATGCCGTTTGCAACGACGGTCCCGACGTTACCCCAGCTCGGCAGCGCAGTACTCCACAACTGGGCGCCGGTCGCTGCGTTGAACGCAAACTCGGTATCGCCCGTGTAGTTCGCGACGTAGACCACGCCGTTCGCAATCGAGATCGGCGAGCGCGGCGCCTGACCTCCTCCCGCAGATGCATCGGGTCCGAAGTTCGCACTCCACACTGGGGTCGGGTTGAGCGTGCAATTCGATTGCATGCTGAACGCGGCCAGTCCCGGCTGGTAGCCGCCTTCGGTCGCAGGCATTCCGACGTATACGTAGCCGGTTGCAGGGTCGTAGGCCGGAACGCCGACGAAGTTACCGCTGTCGGACGGAATCGACATCGCGACGTACTGAACCGGCCCGCTGCCGATCGAACCGCTGTCGTAAAGTTCGAACATACCCGATTTGTTCACCGCGGCAAGGAGCGGCGGGCAGAACGGGGTTTGAAACACCAGCGGCGTCGCGCCGAAGTCGAAGTCGTCGTCTCCGGGAACGGTCGGGAGGTTCGTCGGATAGTTGTTCGCAAGGATCGTATCCAGGCCGGGAGTCAACTCGACAATCTGCTCGGCGTAGTTCGCATTCTGCGCCGCACTGCCGCTGGTATCGGCGTTTCCCGTCGCGACGAACACGTTGTTGGTCGACGGGTCGATCGAGCCGCCTCCCGGACCCCAGATACCGCCTCCGCTCGACCCCTGGGTCGACGTACCGCTCATCGTATAAAACGTTCCGGCAATGCTGGGGCCGTTCGTATTGATGGCGACGATGCGTCCATACCACGGTGAAATATCGCACGTCGACCCGGTTACGCCGTAAAGCATACCGTTGGCCGGATTGTACGTGAAACCGCCGTGCATGAAATTGTGATCCGGAGTATAGTCGGCGACCGTCAGCGGCCACCCGCTGGCCTCGGTCCCCGTCGCTAGGTCGACGGCGTGGACTTGATTGTGCCCGTCGGCAAAGTAGAGCAAGTTCTTACCGCGATCGATCGCAGGGGTCTCGCCGATTGAAAATTGCGACGTTGAAGATCCGCACTGATATGTAGCGGAGGGCACCGGATCTTGCCACACGGCCGCCCCCGTCAAAGCATTGATCGCGTACATCGTCGATCCATACTGGGAGCCCGCGTACAAAATGTTCGTCGGCTGCCCGTTGACGTTTACGCCGTATGCGTATACGGGCTCGTGAACCGTTGTAGAGCCGACGTTGAAACTCCACACTTTCTGGAGCGTGCCGACATTGTTCGGTCCGACGATCGTTTCGAGCGGGTTGTAACCCGTACGCCGTAAGTCGAAGCCGAACGTATCCCAGTCCGTCGTCGACGAGGGCGGCGGAGTGGGTGACGGCGTCGGTGTTGGGGCGGCGACGGTCCCGGCTATGTAGTGATTTTGCACCTGCGTGGCAGTAAGGGCGGTGCCTGCGTACACTGCGACTTCGTCGAGCGTCCCTTTGAACGGCGGATCGCTGCGGCCGGCATCGTCTCCGATCGCGAACCCAAATGCGGGCGCGTAGTTTTTGAACGTTCCCGTCTTCGCGACGCTGCCCGTCTGAACGCCGTTGACGTAGATCCGTCCGGTCGTCCCGTCGTACGTGCCGACGACGTGATACGGCGTGTTCGCTGCGAGCGCGACCGAGGAGGGAACCTCGAGGACGCCGCTGCTCAGGTAAAACTGCGCGATGATCTGACCGCTCGCCCTGAAGAACAACCCATAGGGCGCGTATGATGAATCCGAACCGTAGCCTACGGCGAACGTATACATCGGCGGCGTGGCCGGGAATTGCATCCACGCTTCGAGCGACACGGCAGAGGCCGGCTGCAAAACGCTCACCGCGGGTACCGTCACGATGCCCGACGTCGCGTTCCCCGGGAATCCCATTGCAGCATCGCCGTAGGCCGGCAGGAGACCAGCCGCGCCGGTGGTCACCGACGAGCCGATCGAACCGGTTAATCGGTGCGCGGTGGCATCTGCAGCCGTCGTCCCGGTATCGTCGAGATGGTAGTAGGCGGTTGGGCCGTCACCGAGCACGACCGACGGATAGTTGCCGCCGACGACGATCGGCGTCGGCGTCGGAGCGGTGGTCGGTACCGGTGTCGGCGTCGGAGCCGGGCTCGGCGTCGGCGTGCCGCCGCCCGCCGTACGCGCGGCATAATGATTTGCGACTTGAGCTGCGGTCAGGGTCTGTCCGGCATACACGGCCACTTCGTCGAGCGTACCGGCGAACTCAGGGTCGGAGAGCGCAGCGTCGTCACCGATCGAAAATCCGAAATTTGGGAGATATCCGATCAGCGTACCGGCTTTCGTGCCGGTCGCCGCGAGCACGCCGTTGACGTACAGGCTTCCCGTCGTACCGTCAAACGTGCTGACGAGATGGTAGGTCGTGTTGACGGCGAGCGCCGTGGGTCCTTTGACCTCGAGCACTCCGGCGGTCGTATAGAACTGAGCGACGATCGTGCCGCCGGCTCTGAAGAACAACGAATAGGGCGCATCTGCACGGTCGCTCCCGTAGGCTACCGCCGTCGTGTAGATTTTTGGGACGGTCGTAAAGCGCAGCCAGGTTTCGAGCGAAACGTTCGTGGCCGGCTCCATCGCCTTGACTTCGGGAAAGCTGACGACGCCGGCGGACGTCGTGCCGCCCGGAAACGTCATCGCCGTGTCGAGGCCGGTTATCAAACCCGGCACGCCTTCGGTAACCGTCGTTCCCACGGTGCCGTTACGGTTGTTGCCGCTGCTGTCCATGGCGGTCGCACCGGTGTCGTCAAGGCGATAGTAGGCTGACGGGTTATCTCCGAGGATAACGCCCGGGTACGTGCTGCCGGCGTCTTGCGCGCGGAGGTGGTGATGGCGCGTCTTTAGTGTCGGGAGGATCGAGCCGCCGCCGTGCTGACCGGAACAAGCGCTGACGGCTACGATCATCGCCATGACATATGAACATCGACCAACACTTGTCACAACGCAAGCGTACGACCATCTTCACCGCGACGACAGAGTACTCCGACCTAGGCTATGGGTCGTTGGGCTACTTCGAATTTTAAAGTAGTCGGAAAGGACCATTCTCGCCGGCTTGACCGGACTAAATGTCCCATTGCCAAGCGTTGAACCACGGCGTAGCCGTCGGGTTGACGGCGAAGTTGCGGAGGTCGGGAGAGCGCACGACGAAGCGACGGATTTCGTAGAGCGGCACGTACGGCGCGCCGTTCCAAATCAAACGGCTGGCGGCGTTGTAGATCGGAGCGCGCTTGCGAGGGTCGTCGTACTGCAATCCGGCCTCAGACAGACGATCCAGCGTCGGATTGCAGTAGCCGTAGACGTTTTCGCCCTTCGGGAACCACTGATTGCAGCCGAGAAAAAAATGCACGTCCGGATCCCACGCGATGCTGGTCGAGTACGCGGCGAGATCGTAGGTTCCGCCGTAGATCGGTCCGCCGATGGCGAAGATCGTGTTGTACGGATACGGCTTGATCGCCAGGTCGATTCCGGCCGCGCGCAACTGTGCCTGCAGCTCGACGCCGATCCGCATGATGGTCGTCGCGCCGGAGATCGATGCGATCGTCAACGCCAGACGCTGACTGCCTTTGGTACGGATACCATCCGTGCCCACGTGCCAGCCCGCGCCATCGAGCAGCCTCTTCGCTGCCTCAATATCGAACCGGTGCGGCGCGAGCGGCTCGTAGCCGATTGCCGTCGGCGGCAGCGTGTTGTAAGCGATTTCCCCGACGCCGTGCGTAACCGTCGCGATCAAGCGATCGTAGTCGATCGATGCTACGATCGCGCGTCGTACGGCCGGATCGGCGAGGATCGGCTTGCGGCAGTTGAAACCGAGCGACATCTGTGCGTTCCACGGATAGAGCGCGGTCGTGACGTCGCCGAGGGCCCGGTACTGATCCGCCAGCGCGCTCGGGGGCGAAACGACGAGATCGATCTGGTGCGCCTCGACTTGCGCGAGAATCGTCTGATCGTTGGGTACGATGTCGAGTTCGATCCGCTCGAGAGCCGGCCGCCCCTTGAAATAGCGATCGTTGCGCGCGAGTACGATGCGGCTCCCGTGCTCCCACGACAGAAACCGGAACGGCCCGGTACCGACTGGAAACGCGTTTAATCCGCCCTGGTTGAAATCGGTTTCGCGCGCCAGCACGTGCGCCGGCAGGATCGGCTTTCCGCCTTCTTGGAGCGGTGCGAAAAACTGTGTAACGAACGGCGGATAGCGGCGATCCAAGCGCACAACCGCGGTATACGGATCGGGCGCAACGATCGAGACCACGCGATCGTAGCCTTCGCGATGCAGCGTATTGTGATGCGGGTCCATCACGGCGCGCCAGGACGCGATCACGTCGCGCGCCGTGAACGGCTCCCCATCGTGCCACACGACGCCGCGATGCAGATGGTACACGTACGTCCGGCCGTCGCGCGAGATCCCGCCGTTTGCCAGCGTCGGCGTTACGATGGCTAAGTCTCCGATCAAGCGGCCGCGGTCGTCGGCAACGATCAAAAACGAATACAACAGGGAACTCAGGTCGTACGTCACGTCCATCTGCGACAGATACGGATTGAGATGATCGGGTTCGGCCAGATCGGCCATACGCAAGACGTGTGGAACGGTCCACGAATGGCGCTGCCCCGCACCGAGCGACGACGCGACGCGCGAACATCCGGCAAGAGCAGCGAGTGCCATTAGGGCGGCCGCGAAGCGCATGGCCCACAGCTTTCGAGGGGACGCGCGGCGCACCTCGAACCGCCCGCATCATGGAAAAGGCAGGCAGCGTCGAGATCGGCGTCTTCGGCGGTTCGGGTTTTTATTCGCTCATGGAGAACGCGCAGGAGATCTGGGTCGAAACCCCCTACGGCGCGCCTAGCGATAAGGTCGCGATCGGCGAGATCGGCGGCCGACGCGTTGCGTTCTTGCCGCGTCACGGGAAAGATCATCGCTTCCCGCCGCAGACCATCAACTACCGGGCGAACGCATGGGCGATGAAGTCGCTTGGGGTGGAACGCATCATCGCACCGACCGCGTGCGGCTCACTCAAGGAAGACGTGAAGCCGGGCTCGATGGTCGTCGCCGATCAAGTGGTCGATCGCACCAACGCGCGCCGCGATACGTTCTACGACGGCCCGGTGACCACGCACGTGAGCTTCGCAGATCCGTACTGTCCGACGCTGCGACCCATCGCGATCGATGCCTTACGCTCGCTCGGCATCGAAACGCACGAACGAGGGACGATCGTCGTCATCCAAGGCCCACGCTTTTCGACACGTGCCGAATCGAAGTGGTTTCAAAGCCAGGGTTGGGAAGTCATCAACATGACCCAATACCCGGAGTGCTACCTGGCACGCGAGTTGGAAATGTGCTACGTGAACATCTCGCTCATCACCGACTACGACGTCGGCCTCGAGGGCATGGCGCCGGTTTCGCACGCCTCCGTCATGGAGGTCTTCAAAAAGAACAACGAGCGCGTCAAAGCCGCCATCGGGTCGATCGTCGCGTCAATCCCGCTCGACGCAGACTGTTCGTGCATGCACGCGCTGGAAGGAGCGCGTTAATGAAGGCCGGCGCTCGCGTCGATTTTCTCATGTACGTTCGCGCGGTGCCGATGCTGCTGCGCAAGCCGTCGATCCTCGCGATGCCGCTCCTAGCCGGCGTCATCGCGTGGGGTATCGCCGAAGTCACGCCGCTCCTGACCGACGCCGTCGGCGGCGCCGGAGCCGGAATCTTCAGCTCGATCGCGCAGATCGTCTACCTCTACGCGTTCGGCATCGCCGTCATCCAAGCCAGCAACGCGTGGCGCGGACGGCGCGCGACCTTCGATGAGGCCTGGGATGAAGGCCGCCGCAAATCCGGCGGTATTTTGATGGCCGCGCTGGGGTTTTTGTTCATTATCTGGGTGGCGGCCTACATCGGCAGCATCCTCGGATCGGTCGCCGGGATCTTCCTCGAACTCGTCGCGGCGTTTTTCTTGATCTATACGATCCCGGCAGCGGCGATCGGCGGGCTGCCGGGTCAGCTCGCGCTTTCGGGCTCGATCAACGCCGTCAAGAGCAACGTTTTCGGAGCGGCGGTTTTAGCAATCGTCTTCGTTGCGGTGTGGATCGTGCTGCCGAACTACATCGCGATCATGCCGTTCGGCGGAAACTTCGCGGTGAACAACCTGATCGTGGCGGGCATCCACGCGCTGCTGCTCGGCTACTTGGCGTTTCCGTTTGCCAAGCAATACGACGACGTCGCGTTCAGCCGTTTCTGGTAGAAACCTGCGTCAGCGCCATGCGCACGAGTTCGCTCACCCACGCGGGTGAAACGTTCGTCCGCGATAGTCGCTGAGCGTCGTCGATCTTCGCGAGCACGGCGGTCGCAGCCGCGGCTTCCAGCGGACGAAGGCGTCGCAGCGCCGCGGCTTGATCCGGCGCGGCCAGCGGCGCCGACGCCGCGGACGCACAGACGATCCAATCGCGCACCAGCGTCTTCACGGTCTCGATTCCATCGTCGAGCGTTTCGCGCGTCGCCCACGTTTCTTGCGGCGTTCTTCCCTCGACGGCTTCGAAGAACCATCGCGCGACCTGCGTGCGCAGCGACTCTTCCTCCCCTTCGAGTGCGCCGGTCGCACGCGTTACGCTGCCCGCGCCGAGCGAAGCACCGAGTTCCGCATCCTCCGGCGTGCGCCCCTGAAGCAGCAGGATCTCACGAACCTGCGCCTTGGCAAGCGGCGAAAAGCGCACTTCGAGCACGCGCGAACGAATGGTCGGCAGCAATCGCCCGGGCGACGGTGTCGTGAGGATCATCACGACGCCGCGCGGCGGCTCTTCAAGGAACTTCAACAGCGCGTTGGCGGCGGGCGGTCCGGCAAACTCGATATCGCCGAGCAGCAGCACGCGCATGCCGCCGCCGTAGGACTGCAGCTGCAGTTGTCGCACGAGGTCGCGCGACGTTAGCTCGTCGCCTTCGCCGAAGCCCATCGACGCATCGCGGTCGCCGATTTTCATCATCCCGGTATGCTCCAAGAAATCGGGATGATGCGTCTGCGCGCCTTTGAAGAGCAAGCACGACGCACACGTGCCGTCGTAGCCGACGACGCCGTGTTTAGGTTCGGTGCAGAGCAGTGATTGCGCCAGACGCCGCGCGAACGTTTTCTTCCCCACGCCGGCCGGACCGCTGAAGAGATACGCGTGCGCCATCGATTCCTGCGTCAGCGACTCGAAGTACTTACGCGGGCCCTGCGCGCCGATGACGTCAAACATCGTCGACCTCGCGCAGCGCTCGTTCGATCAGTTCTTCCCGCGACTGCGTTCCATCCAGAATTCGATAGCGCGGGCCGCGAGCGAGCGCGAGAAACCCGTCGCGTACGCGCGCGTAAAAGCCGTCGTCTTCGGCCTCGAGCCGATCCACCGCGCGCCCCCGGGCGTCGGTGCGGCTCCGCGACAGCTCGAGCGGAATATCCAACACGAAGGTGAGATCCGGCACCAGACCGCCGGTCGCGGTGTCGCACATAGTCCGAAGGACCCCTAGATCGACTCCGCGGCCATATCCCTGGTAAGCCATCGTCGAGTCGACGAAGCGGTCGCACAGCACGATTCGCCCCGCCGCCAGCTCCGGACGGATTCGGTCGGCAACGTGCTGCGCACGGGCCGCATTGACGAGTAAAGCCTCGGTCAAAGGTGCGATCGAGACGCCGCGATCGAGGAACAAAGCGCGAATAGAATCGCCGACCGGCGTGCCGCCGGGTTCGCGCGTGACGAAGATTTCGCGGCCCCGAGAGCGTAATCGGTCGGAAAGTCCGGAGAGCAGGGTGCTCTTCCCGCTTCCTTCAATTCCTTCGACGGTTAGGAACATCGGTGCGGGTGTTCTACGAGGCATAGGAACGAACATGTTCGCCGACGTTATCGATTGGTTTCTCGGGCGAGGCAGCGACCGCCGTCAATATAAACGGCGCGCCGGGGCCTTCCATTTGTGGTATCAGCCTCCCACGCAAGGCAGCGAGCTGCGGCCCGGCATCGGTCTCGAACTGTCGCCCAACGGCTTGATGTTCATGATGCCCGAGCAGCTTCCGAGCACCGAATACAACCTGATCCTGCGCCTGCACGATACGAAGATGCCGGTACGCGTTCGTACCGCGCGCACCGACATGGTCCAGCATCAGGGCAAGCCGTGGACCCGCTACATGGGCGAGTTCGTCGGCATCGCCGCGGATAATTGGGACCGCCTCGTGCGGTACGTCAACAACGAAGAAGAAACGCCGGACCGGCGCAAGATGCAGAATCAAGCGATGGCCAAACAGGACGACGCCTATCGCTTGCTGCCGCTCGCGATCCAGCAGAAGATCATCGCGAAGCTCGTCGATCAAAACAAACTTGAAGCACCGCCGCCCGGACAAACGCCGCTGGTCAAGATCTTCTACGGAGGTCTTGTGAGCCGGCCGGGGCAACCGGCCGTCCATCGCGTCAACGTGCATAGCCGCATCCAACTCAAGGACGAGCTGATGGCCTACGACACGCGCTTCCTGGTCGGCGAGGACGGCGAAGTTAAACTCGCTTAGTCCGGTGCCGATTCTTCCGTAAAAAGCTGGTCGTAACGCAACGTCCCCATCTCGGTGACGCGGACGCCGGCGGTTGGGATGTGCGGACGCAGCGTTCCGTCGTGCATCAAATGTTCGATCGGGACGTCGTGCAGCAGCATCGCGGCATCGGAAATCAGACGCCGGTGGCAGCGCCACCAAAGAGTTTCGGAACAGAGGATCGCGACGCGCGTGGTTGCGGCTTGCACGAGCAGCGCGGCGAGGGCGTTTGCGAATACATCGGTTTCCATGTAGTCCGCATACGCACGAAAACGCTCGTTGCGCAGCGCGACGTTGGGGCTGTTGCGATCGGGTTTGCGAAAACCGCCGAGTGCGGGCTCCCAAAGATATGCGCTCGCGGCCTTTTCCGGGATCCACTGCGCCATCGCTTCGCTCCAGAAGTGCGGATGGCGACGGCTTTTCGGAAAGGCGCGCACGTCGACGACGGTTTGAATTGCAGCGCCGCGGATAAGCTCGGCGAGCTCATCCGCGGTTGCGGTTCCGTGTCCGAGGGTCAGCAGAGCTTTTTCCTACGGGAGGTCGACCGTCTTGAAGATCCTTACGCGACGGTTCGGTTCGAGGCCGGTGCTGCGCGACTGCAGACGGTAACGTTCGGCCATCTGATGTTGCGCCGCCGCACGTACGACGTTTGCGGCGACAGTTCGATCGCCTGATTGTCGAGCAGCACCTGGTAGACCGCTTCCTCGGCTTCGCGCATCGCGATCTCTTCGTGGTCGATCGAGGCAAGGTTGAAGACGTCGTTGAGCGCCGCTTGGATCTGCGTGGTCGTGTTCGTCTTGATCGAGTAGATCGGCACGTTCTCGGCGGCGATCTGTCTTGAGCCGTTCGGACTCCTTGCGCTCGAGCGTCTTGAGCGTGAGCGACGACGTCGGCGTCGTCCCACTTGCGCGCGATCGAGGCGTTGACGCGCAGGTTGTGCATCGCGCGTTCGATCTTGTTGCGCGAAACGCCGTAGGGGAAGATCATCAGCGGCTTGTCGTGTTCGTCGGCGGCTTCGCCGTTGCGCCGAAGAGCATCTCGTCTTCGCGCGGCTGCGTGCGCGGTTGCGGTTTCATCGATATCGCGTGTCGGCTTCCTGGACGACGGTCGACTTCGCCGCCGGGCTGCCGCTGACGGATCTCGGGCTGCGGCTGATAGCCGCGCAGCAGTGCGTCGACGACTTCGGCGACGTTCTTGTGGATCGCGAGGCGATCGCGATCGTTGATTTCGACAGACGTATCGAACGTCGGCGGCGCCTTGCGCTCGAGCACGGTCTTGCGCGTGCCGCGGCGGCGAGCTTCTTCGTCCGAGAGCGTCACCGCGCTGATCCCGCCGAGCAGATCCGAGAGCGTCGGATTCATCAGCAGGTTCTCGAGCGTTTGTCCGTGCGCGGTGCCGATGAGCTGCACGCCGCGTTCGGCGATCGTGCGGGCGGCGACGGCTTCGGCTTCGGTGCCGATTTCGTCGATGACGATGACCTGCGGCATGTGGTTTTCGACCGCTTCGATCATCACGTTGTGCTGCAGGAGCGGGATCGGCAACCTGCATGCGCCGGGCGTGCCCGATGCCGGGATGCGGGATGTCGCTGTCGCCGGCGATTTCGTTCGACGTGTCGACGATCACGACACGTTTGCGATCTTCGCTTAGCACGCGCGCGCACTCGCGCAGCATCGTCGTCTTTCCGACGCCCGGACGCCCCAGCAAACAGATCGATTTGCCGCTGCGCATCACGTCGAGCATGATGTCGATCGTGCCGTAGACGGCGCGGCCGACGCGGCACGTGAGACCGACGATCTTCCCGGTGCGATTGCGAATCGCGCTGATGCGATGCAGCGTCTGCTCGATGCCGGCGCGGTTGTCGCCGCCGAACGGCGAGAGCCGCGAGCAGACGTGCGCGATGTCTTCGTGCGAAACCGGCGTCTCGGTTAGTAAGACGAATCGTGCTCGAATCGAGCTTCCGGCGGGCGCCGAGATCGAGCACGACTTCAATGATGTCTTCGAGATTGTTGAGCCGGACGAGCGCTTGGCGGATCGCCAGGGGGAAGATGTCGAGGAGCTGGGAGAGTTCCCAACTCGGGGAGACGGACTGGATTCGAACCGCCAATACTGATCCTCACTTCCCTGAGGTATTTTGGGTGGACT
>CAWAJD010000016.1:0-117128 GCA_963782265.1 Vulcanimicrobiota bacterium | reverse complement strand
ACATCGAAGATCTCGACGACGGGCGCCTTCGCGGCGGCATGGTCTTGATAGAAATCGACGATCGCGCCCCACGGCGGATTCTTAGCGGTGAAACGCGTGTAGGTCCCTTCGTCGTTCGAGTGCTGGTGATATGCGTACGCGGTACGGGGCGCGAAATAGATACGTTCCCGCCGCTTGCGCTTGCGGTAACTGCTGAAGCGATGCGACGTCTCGAGAATCCAGAGCGACCGGCCATGCGTGGCCAGCATCAGGTCGTTGAAGCCCGGCTGAATGCGCACGTCGCGCATCGACACCAGCGGCAGATTCAACTGCAAGCTTTTCCAATTCCGCCCCTCATCCAACGACAGATACAGCCCGAGCTCCGTTCCAACGTAAACGAGGTTGGGATTGACGCTGTCGGCGCGGATCGTGCGCGCGTATTGATCGCCCGGCAGGCCTTGGGCGATGCTGGTCCACGTCGCTCCGTAGTCGTGCGTCACGAACGCGTAGGGCTTGTAGTCGCCGGAACGGTGGCGGTCGATCGTCGCGTAGGCCGTACCCGCACGCAGCGGGGAAGGCACGACCGCTTCGACGCGGCCGTAGGGCGGCACGCCCGGCGGCGTGACGTTCTTCCAGCTCGAACCGCCGTCGCGCGTCAGCTGTACCAACCGTCCTCGGTGCCACCCGATCTCGCCGCGATCGAGCGACGAGCCTTCGATGTACAAAATCGTGTCGGAGTACTCGGCCCCGGAGACGTCGAGTGCGAGCGGACCGCCTGAGGGCTTTTGGTGGTCTTTCAGGTTGAGGGTCAAGTCTGGGCTGATCGGCGTCCAGTGTTCGCCGCGATCTTGTGTCGGAAACAGCACGCTTCCGCCGTACCATACCGTTTTCGCGTCCCACGGCGCGACGCGATCGGCGAATCCCAATTGAACCGGTACTTGCGCTGCGAAATATCGAAGTCGTTACGCGAAAAATCGGAGTAAGGCGCGATGCCGCGGCTCGTCTGCGTCGCACGGTTGAAAAGATTGACGCGTCCGTCCTGCAAGTCCGTGTAGATCAGGTTTCCGTCGGCCGGGTCGGGCGCGGCCCACATCCCGTCGCCGCCGACGACGTTGATCCAGTTGTCGTCTTTGATGCCTTCACGATCCAGCGAGTTCGACGGGCCGCAGAAGGCGTTGTTGTCTTGCAGGCCGCCGCAGACCGAGGTACGGATTCTCGTTGGAGGCTGCGATGTGATAGAACTGGCCGATCGCGAGATTGCGCGAAAAGGTCCACGACTTGCCGTCGGTTGCGAGCGCGTAGCCGCCGTCTTCGCCGGTCATGATGCGCTTGGGATCGTTCGGTGTCGATCCAGATCGCGTGATAGTCGACGTGCACGTCCTTTGCGATCTCTTTGAACGTCTTACCGCCGTCCTTACTCTCGGAAAGCGCTTCCGAAACGCCGTAGACGTGGTCTTTGTTGCTGGGATCGACGCGAGATGCGCGAAGTAGAACGGACGCTGGTCGACGAGCGTATCGCTCGAGACCATCTTCCAATCGCCGCCGGCGTTATCCGAACGCCACAGATCTCCGTCTTTGGACTCGATCAGCGCGTAGACGCGATTTCCGTCGCTCGGCGCGACCGCCAGCCCGATGCGTCCGGTGATTCCGGCCGGCAGGCCGTGACCGGTTAAGCGCGTCCACGTTTGCCGCCGTCGGTCGACTTGTAGAGTCCGTCTTGCGGACCGCCGCTGGTAAAGGTCCACGGCTGGCGCCGGAATTGCCAGATGCCCGCGTAGACGACGTTCGGATTGGTCACGTCCATCGCGAGGTCGGATGCGCCGCTCATCGGGCCGACGTAGAGCGTCTTGTTCCAACTCTTTCCGCCGTCGAACGTGACGTACACGCCGCGGTCGGGCGAATCGGCGAACACGTCCCCAAGCGCGGCGACGACGACGTGCTGCGAGTTTTTCGGATCGACCACGATGCGCGCGATGTGGCGCGTCGCGCCTAGCCCCACGTTGGTCCACGTCTTGCCGCCGTCGGTCGTTTTGAAGAGGCCGATGCCGTAGCTCACGTCGTTGCGCGGATTGGCTTCACCCGTTCCGACCCACACGACGTTTTGGTTGGTCGGATCGATCGCAACGGCGCCGATGGCGGCGACGCCCATCTTATCGAAGACGGGATCCCACGTCGCTCCGCCGTTGGCGCTTTTCCAAACGCCGCCCCCGGCCGTCCCGATATAGTAGAGTTGATCGGTCTGGGGCGTTCCCGGCGACGGCGGCGACCCGCCCGCCCGAAACGGCCGGTCCGACCGACGCCACGATAGGTTCGCGTACGGCAAAACTGCCGCTAAAAGTGCCAGCTGCAAGCATACCAGGCGGGTTTGAGTGCCGGTTTCCTGGCTCCTTTACGCCTTGCGCCCCATCGCTTGCTTAAGCCCCCGTTTGGTCCAGCAGGGCCGTGACGCGGTCGAGCGCGACGATCGTATCGCGCACGGCGTTGTCCAGCTCGCTCTGCTTTCCGCTCGCGATCGCCTTGGCGATCGCCGGGAATGCGACGCTCGCGTAACCGTTGGCGGAGTAAGCGATCAAGTCGAGATGCTGCGCGGCTTTCAGCGCGATCGGAACGTTCTCCGGCCCGCGGCTCTCGTCGACGCGGCGGCCCGCGTCTTCAACGTGGCGGATCGCGTCGGCAAGTTTCGCTCCGGTCAGGATCAGATTCGCGCGCCCGGCGTCCCTGATCATCTGCTGCGCGCCGGAGTCCAACGCCGTCGCGTACGGAGCAAAAACAAACGGACGGTCGGACTGCGCCAACCGCATGGCGACGACGCCCAGCGCCTGCGCGATCGTCTTATGGTGCACGAACCCCGGATCGGCGTACAACGTTGTGAAGCGTAAATCATCGTACGGCGAGTGGTAGGTCCCAAGCGCGCCTGTATAGCCCACGTCGAAGATCGGCGTACCCATCGTATAGATGAACGATTCGAAATCCGAGCCGCCCGACGGCGGATCGATGTCCGGATGACTGATCCCGAGCACGTTTGAATCGGGTCGACGACGCCGTCGGAAATCGCGGCCGCCGCCGACGCGCCGAAGTCCGGCCCCGAGGCGGATTCGTCGGTGTTGAGATACGCGATGCAGCCGTTCTGCAGATCCGACCGGTGCGCCGCTAGTATGCGGCCGAGCCGAGCTCGCCGATCTCCTCGGCATCCCAGCCCGCGATGACGATCGTCCGCTTGGGCGTCCAGCCGTTGCGATGCAGTTTTCCAAGGCCGCGCGCAACTTCGAGCAGCGTCGCAATGCCCGACCCGTCGTCGGATACGCCGTAGACCCACGCGTCGCGGTGACCGCCGAGGACGACGCTTTGCTTCGGGTTGGTTCCCGGATCTCGCCGATCGAATTCCATAGCGTCGTGTGGTTCGCGTTCATGACGACGTGTTCGCGAACCGACGAGGCGGTTTGGCCGTTACGGATGTTGGCGATCAGCACGCGCGCGTTGCGCGCGTCGATCGGCAATACCGGAATCCGCAGCGGAATATTGTCGTCGCCCATCACCTCGCCGCGCTGAATCGTCAGATCCGAGGATAGGGGCCGTTCGGATATGCCGGGCCTTTGTTCGTACTGGGATCGGTAAAGAACACGACGCCGGCCGCGCCGTCTTGCTGCGCGCGCAGCGCGAGGTTGCCGCGATACTCGGCACCGTAGCGCACGAGCGCGATTTTTCCGCGCACGCTCGCGCCCATCGCCTTCAACCGCGCGTAGTCGGCATCCAGACCCTTCCCCGCGTCGACCAGCGGCGCCGTCACGTCGCCGTCGCCGCTGCCCGCGTTGAACGGCAAGCCGATTCCCGGCCGCGACCCGCTCGGATCGCCTGGAATCGCAGGATCGGCCAAATCGAACGTTACCGCCGGCGACGTCAGCAGTTGAAGCTGCAGCGTCTTCGGTGTGTAGACGACGGCGGGGAACGACTCGATGCGGGCCGAGAGGCCGAGCGCCGTGAGACGATCGCGCAGCCAGATCGCCATCTGACGATCGCCCGGCGTTCCGGGATAGTGATAGCTTTGGTTCAGCGCTTGAGAACTTTCGCGCGCCCCTTCGGCGCTTGGGATGGCCAAGAACGACGTCTCGTACCGCTGCTCGGCGGTCGTCGCGGACGCGCCGAGAGTCAGGGCGAGCGCGCCCAGGAGGGCGCACGCGCGAAGGGCGTTCTTCAACGATGGATCCTTTCGAGAATCTCTATGGTGCCGTCACCGGCGTCGTGACCGCAAGTGGTTTCAGCTTCGCCGCCTTCACGGCGGTCTCCACCGGCACCAGCGGACCCGTTACGAAGGCGTTGTATTGGGCGACCGCGTCGCGAACCTCGCCGTCGATACGCTTGACGTAGTCGTTGACGGGTTGCGTGATGATGCCTTGCGCTGCAAAATACGCCGTCTGCACGTCCTCGCGCAGCGCTCCCGGCGCGGCGATGCTGTCTTCGTCGTTTTGATAGTTGGCCGTGAGCGTGTTGAAGATCTTCACGCGCGCTGCCTCCGCCGCCGCATATGCGGTCTTGTCCGTCGAGGCTTTGGTTGCAGCGTCGATGTCCTTTTTGGCCGCGTCGAGATTGTTGAGCATCGTGTCGACCAGCGAGAATTGGGCTTGCACGCGTTTCGACGCCACGTACGAACGCTCGTAGTCGGCTTGCGTGAACTGCGATCGCGGGTCCGGTTTCACGGTGAACGAGCGAACGAATATCGACGTACCGATGGTGAGGCGAACGGAGTACATCCCGGGCGGTACGCCCGGCCCCTCGTCCGGCCCCTGGTAGGCTTCCTTAGCGGCGCCGGTCCATTTGACCGGGCCGTCGATTTGGAAATCCCACGTGTAGCGGTTGAGGCCCACTTTGTTGGAAACGCGCGGCTCGTCCTTATCGGCGACCTTGTGCGTTCCCGAAACCGAGCGCAGCACGCGTCCGTACCGGTCCAAGATCTCAATCTTCGGCGGAATCTTTTGTTCCGTCTTCTGGTAGAACGTAATCATCACGCCGTAGGGCGGATTGTTGGCTGCGTAGTTGGTGTACGTGCCCTCGTCGTTCGAGTGCAGGCTCCATTCGTAGCTCAACTGCGGCACGAACAGTTCCGCACCGCTTGCGACGGCGGGCATGAGCTGCTGGACCGGCGTCATGTCGTCCATGATGTACACCGAGCGGCCGTGCGTCGCGATCACGAGATCGTCGGTTTGCGGCTGCATCCGGATGTCGTGGACGGACGCCGTCGGCATCCCGTTTTGGAACGGCTGCCAGTTCGCACCACCGTCGAACGAAACGAACATACCTTCTTCGCTGCCGAGATAGACGATGTTCTTGTTGTGAATGTCGGGGCGAATCGCGCGGATCCATTGACCGGCAGGCAGCCCTTTGGCGATCGAGGTCCAATGCGCGCCGTAATCGTGCGTCACGAAAACGTACGGTGCGTTATCGCCGGTGTAATGGCCGTCGCTGATCGCATACGCCGTTCCGGCGACGAGCGTGGACGGAGCGACGGTGGCGTAGCGCCCGAACTGCGGGCCGCCCGGCGGCGTAACGTTCTTCCAATGCTTGCCGTAATCGCGGGTGAGCTGCACTAACCCGTCGTCGGTGCCGGCCCAAATTTCACCCTTCGCGATCGTCGAGGCCTCGATGTCGAGCAGCGTATCGCTCTCCTCGGCACCCGAGACGTCGTGCGTGATCGGGCCGCCCGAGGGCGCCTGATGATCTTTGACGTTGCGCGTGAGATCCGGGCTGATCATCGTCCAATGCCGGCCCCGATCCGTCGTTTGGAAGATCGCGTTGCCGCCCACCCAAGCGACGTGCGGATCCCACGGCGCGAACGCAATCGGCGACTCCCAGTTGAAGCGATACTTCGCGGCGCGGTTGTCGAACGATTCCGTCGACGTTTGAAGGTACGGCTGCGCGAACACCGCGTCTTGCGTGACGCGATTGTAGATAAGGAGCGCGCCGCCTTGCGAATCGGACCAGATCCAGTTTGCATCGTCCGGTTCGGGAATGCTCCACTCGCCGTCGCCGCCGACGGTCGATATCCAGTTCTTGTTTTGGATGCCGGAAGGATCGAGCGAGTTCGACGGGCCGCACCACGCGCTGTTGTCTTGCAGTCCGGCGCACACCGTATACGGATTGTCGTTTCCTAATCCGACGCGATAGATCTGCGCGATCGGCAGGTTCGCCGAAAAGAACCAGTTCGCGCCCTGATCGAGGGTGAGCGCGTAGCCGCCGTCTTCGCCGACGATGATGCGCGTCGGGTCGTTCGGCGCGATCCAAATCGCGTGATAGTCGACGTGGACCGGATCGGCGATCTGCTTGAACGTCTTCCCGCCGTCCTTGCTCACCGAAAGCGCTTCGGAGACGCCGTAGACACGATCCGGATTCTTCGGATCGACCGCGAGGTGGCTGAAATAGAACGGCCTCTGGTCGACGAGCGTGTTTTTGCTGACCATCGTCCAGTTCTCGCCGCCGTCATCGGAGCGCCAGAGGATGCCGTCCTTCGATTCGATCAGCGCGTAGACGCGCCGTCCATCGCTCGGCGCGACCGCGAGACCGATGCGGCCGGTGATGCCCGCCGGCAAACCATGGCCGGTGAGTTTCGTCCACGTCATTCCGCCGTCGGTCGACTTGTAGAGCCCATCCGCATCGCCGCCGCTGATAAACGTCCACGGCCGCCGTTGGAATTGCCAGACACCGGCGTACAGCACGTTCGGATCCTGCGCCGACATCGCGAGATCCGAAGCGCCGCTCTCGGGACCGGCGAACAGCGTCTGCTTCCAGGTTTTTCCGCCATCCTGCGTTACGTAGACGCCGCGATCGGGCGAGTCGTTGAATAGATCGCCGAGTGCCGCGACCACGACGTGGTTGTGGTTGCGCGGATCGACCACGATGCGCGAGATGTATTTCGTAGGTTTAAGTCCGACGTTGGTCCACGTGTCGCCGCCGTCGGTCGTTTTGTAGATGCCGTCACCGTAGGTCACGTCGTTGCGCGGATTCGTTTCGCCGGTTCCGACCCAGACGGTCTTCTCGTCCGTGGGGTCGATCGCGATCGCGCCGATCGAAGCGACCGGCTGCTTTCCAAACACCGCATCCCACGTCTGCCCGCTGTTGCTCGATTTCCAAACGCCGCCGCCCGCCGCGCCGACGTAGTAGAGCTTTGGATTCTCGGCGGTTCCGGCCACGGCGGCCACGCGGCCGCCGGCGGTCGCCGGCCCGATTTCGCGCCACTGCATGTTCGAAAACGGCGGACCGGGGGTCGGGGTTGGCGTCGGCTTCGCGGTGGGCGATGCTGCCGGCGAGGCCGCAGCACCAGGCGATGCCGACGGGGTCGGACTCGCCGTAGGAGGAGCTCCTGCCGCAGGCGGGGCGTCGGCATGTGCCGGCGCGGCCGCACCCAGCAACGCGGCAAGCAAGACTAGGCAACCTACAAAACGGCTCGGCACAAGCGTCTCCCATCGGTAAAACAAATCGGCGGATGTTAAATGTGAGAATCGAGCTAAATGGACGACGCTCCTACCGGCTCATTTCAAAAAGCAATCAAAGTAGCGTCGCCACGCTGGTCTATGGAACGTTCGACTCCATCTCGGCCGGCTCGTCGGAAGGCTTGAACAGCGTCTGCGCGATGGCAGTGGGGACGACTGCCGTCAGGATCACGACGGTCACGAGCGCGGTATATTGCGCCTGGTTGATGTAGTGGTGCGTCAAACCGTAGAGGCTGGAGATCGTTCCGAACGTCAGACCCGTCGCCATCATCAGGGTCAGGTAGTTCGCGTTGACGTGTGAGTAGCGAAAGACGAAGCGGGCCAAAGGGAAGACGCCGACGAGCTTGGCGATCACCTTCACGGCAAAAAGCGCGCCGATCGTTCCAATACCGGCGATCGCGGCGCTCGCCGAGACGTACGTGCCCGCCTTTATAAAGTAGAAGGGTGCGAGCAAGGTCATCGTCATCGTTTGCAGGCGGCGCTTGACGTCCGGATACGTCATCATCACGCCGGCGCAGCCCAGGCCGAGAAAATAGGCCGGCAGGACACCTTCGCTCTTCGCGTACGTGGCGAGCGCGGCGAGTCCGAAGATAATGGCGAACAGTATTCGCAGCGCGGGTTCGCTTACGTATTGCCGCGTTCGCTCGATGAAGACGGGCAAGAGTTTTGGAACCAGCACCATCGACGCCACGATCGCGACGGCCAGCGCCATCAGCCACAGATTGTAGTTTGCGAAAAGCAACCCGAGCGCGACGACCGTCCCGAGATCGGTAAAGAAGCATGCGGCAAGAATGAGTTGGCCGAACTCCTTGCCGGCGAGCCCGGATTCCACCATCACCGCGTAGACCACTGCTACGGAGGTCGTCGACATCGCGATGCCCGCGATTTTCGACGCGTCGACGGTCCAGTGCCCGAAGAAAAACGCGAACGCCATCGCTGCGAGGAACGGCGCGGCGAAGGAGGCCGCTCCCAAGACCGTCGACGGCACGAGCTGTTTGCGCAGAACGACCGGATCGATCTCGGCGCCGGCGAGGAAGGTCAGCAGTATGCTGCCAAAACCGGCGACGAAATCGATCCACGCGTTGGTTCGCAAAGCGATCGCATTGCCCGCGACGATTCCGATGACGATCTCGACCAGCGCGGCGGGCATCTTGATGCGGATTGCGACGAACGCGCTAACGGCGGCGAGCAGCATCCAGACGCCCGCAGCGAGCCACATGTTATCGAGGTCGATGGGATGCATCCGTGCCTTCGCTTTAGCGAATCGTGAGACGCGCCAAGACGAGACCGGCGTAGGCCGCAACGAGTCCCAATGCGACACTGCCGGCCGCGTACAGCGCACCAAGAAGGGCGGCGCCGTCGCTCACGAGCACGAGACTATCGAGCGAAAACGTCGAGAAGGTCGTGTAGCCGCCGAGGATTCCGGTCGCGGCAAAGACGCGTACCAGCGGCGTCACGCCGAAGGCGCGCGACGTAGCGAGCTCGGCGACGACGCCGATCAGAAAGCTTCCGGTAACGTTGATAAAGAGGGTACCGTACGGGAACCCCGGGCCGAATCGTTGTGCGAAGACTTGCCCGATGACGTAACGCGCGACTCCGCCAATCGCCGCGCCGATCGCGACGGCGCAAACGGCCTTCCATTCGATCACGGCGATGCCGCCTTACTAAGGCGAACGATGTCCACCTTTTCGAGCGTGAGCAGCCCTTCGGAAATCATCGCGCGTAAGGCGGGCAAGAACGCGAGCACTTTCTCTTCCGACTCGATCACTTCGATGACGATCGGCAGATTCGTGTTGTAGTCGACGAGCCGTGCCGAATGGACGACGCGATGGCAGCCGAAACCCTCGACGCCTTTGAGCACGGTAGCTCCGGCGAAGCCCGCCGCGCGGAGTGCTCGTGCGATTGCTTCATAGAGCGGCTGGTCTGCGTACCGGTCGTCTTCGTCGATGAAGATTCGCAACAGTTGAGCGCGATGCAAAATAAAAAACTCCCGTCCAAGCATTTGAGCGTCGACAGGAGCCATCAGCCGGAGTCCGGCGGTTAGACGGGAGCTCCATCCCGTTATGAGTCAGGCCTTACCGTCCCGCCGAAGCAGTTCCTCCCTTCTCCTTCGAGAGCCGCAGATACTGGGCCGCTTCGATGGTGAGGAGTCCCTCGCCGACCATCGTCTCCAACTGCGGCAGCAGCGGCTCGAGCACGCTCCAGTCGTCGACGACTTCAATCAGTATGGGCAGATTGGGGAACCACGAAAAAACTCTAGCGACGTGCATCTCATTGTGGCCGCCGAAGCCTTCGATTCCGCGAAAGACCGTGGCGCCCGAAACGCCCTGCTTGCGTAGGAACTCGACGATAGCCGTATAGGTCGGCTGCACACCGGAGCGATCTTGCTCGTCGAGAAAGATTCTCAGCAGTTTTCCTTCGCGAAAGTCCGTAACCATCGTGGCGTCCCTCCGGAGTATCCCCCGGCATCATTATATCTCAGGGGCCGCCGGCGTGCTTGGCTTGGTAGCGGGGCACGTTCACGTTGTATGCATACCATTGCGACCAAGCGATCATGCCGCACATGACGACAAAAAAGACGAGAATTCCGATTCCCCAGTTGCGCCGGGCTCTCGGGGACATAGGCGGACGGCTGCTCACAGGTTCGAGAGTTTCACGAAAGCCTGGCGCTTCCCCGGGAGGGGGTGGGATGACCGCCCCGAACCCGAAGTCCCTTATGCGGAAAAACCTCGCCAGCTACGTGGCGGCGGCAGCGTTCGTGTTAGGCATGGGTGCGGCGCTGCCGGCCCGAGCCGAACACCAGGCGCTCCCAGCCACGCCGACGACGATTGCGGTCTACGCGCAAGCCCTTCGAAGCGTGAACCCACAAATGCCGGCCTGGCAGAGCACGATGTTCGCCAGGCGCGTCCTCGTCAACGCCGAGCGTTGGCATGTGGATCCCAACATCTTAGTAGCGATCGTTACCGTCGAATCGGCCTGGCACACCACGGCCATCTCCCACGCGGGTGCTATTGGACTCGGGCAGCTGATGCCGGGCACCGCCTACGAACTCGGCGTCAACCCGCATGACCCGAAGCAAAATCTCGAAGGCGCCGCCGAATATCTGGGCGGACTGCTGCGCAAGTTCGGACCGAGCAACTACGAGCTCGTGTTTGCAGCGTATAATGCCGGGCCGGAAGCGGTTACCAGCTACGGCGGCATTCCGCCCTTCGACGAAACGCAACGCTACGTCGTCAAAGTCCTGCGCGCGCTCGCACACCTACAGCGCACCGTTCATCTACCGTCGGATCTCGCGGCGGGAATTGACGCGCACGGCGCCGACGTCGACTACTGGCTGGACGGCACGGAACGCTAAGCCACTTGTCATCCTCAGCGTAGGCTCGTAGCGCCGTAGTCGAAGGGCCGCGATAAAGAAAAGCCCGCATACATTGCATGCGGGCTTTTGCTTTGAAGCGGTCCTTCGACTACGCGCCTTCGGCGCTACGCTCAGGATGACAAATGCTGCGCCGCCACGCTCACGATGACAAATGCCGCGCCCCACGCTCACGGTGATGCGAGCATCTCTAGAATCTTCTCGACCGCGTCCGCCAGTTGGTGGGCGCCGTCGATCTTTAGTGGGATCGCGCCGGCGTTGCGCGCGGCTTGTACGTCGCTCTCGCGGTCGCCGACCACGACGCAGCACGAAGGATCGACGCCGAGGGCTTTGGCCGCGTCGAGAATCAGCTTCGCCTTAGGTTTGCGGCAATCGCAATCGTCTTCCGGAGCGTGCGGACACGAGAAAAACCCGGCGAAGGGTCCGATGAGCGCGTCGACGCGGCGATTGACCGCGTCGACTTGCTCCATCGTAATGTAGCCGCGGCCCACGCCGCTCTGATTGCTCACGACCGCCAGCGGCAAGCCCGCGGCGCGCAGCCGATCGAGCAGCGCGCGCGCGCCGGGTGCGGGCACGACCTTCTCCGGATCGCCGTTGAACGGCTCGTCGATCACGATGGTTTCATCGCGATCGAAGAGCACGGCGCATACCTTAGGTGGCGACGTAGACCTCCGCGCCGCTTTCCACGAATTCTTTCGACTTTTCGGCCATTCCGCGTTCGGCGTACTCGCGCACTTCCTGCGTGATCTTCATCGAGCAGAAATGCGGCCCGCACATCGAGCAGAAGTGTGCCACCTTCGCGCCCGGCGCCGGCAGCGTTTCGTCGTGGAACTCGCGCGCGGTTTCCGGATCCAGCGCGAGTTCGAATTGATCTTCCCAGCGGAACTCGAATCGCGCCTTCGAAAGCACGTCGTCCCAATGGCGCGCCGTCGGATGCCCCTTGGCGAGATCGGCGGCGTGTGCTGCGATCTTGTACGTGATCACGCCGTCCTTCACGTCTTTTTTATTGGGCAACCCCAGATGTTCTTTCGGCGTCACGTAACAGAGCATGGCGGTCCCGAACCATCCGATCATCGCCGCGCCGATGGCGCTGGTGATGTGATCGTAGCCCGGCGCGATATCCGTGACGAGCGGGCCGAGCGTGTAGAACGGCGCTTCGTGGCAGATCTCGAGCTGCTTGTCCATGTTCTCTTTGATCAGATGCATCGGAACGTGACCCGGTCCCTCAATCATCACCTGAACGTCGTGCTTCCACGCGATCTTGGTCAGTTCGCCGAGGGTTTCCAGCTCGCCGAACTGCGCGGCATCGTTGGCGTCGGCGGTGCAGCCTGGGCGCAGCCCATCTCCGAGCGAGAACGAAACGTCGTACTCTTTCATCAACTCGCAAATCTCTTCGAAGTGCGTATAGAGAAAATTCTCCTTATGATGCGACAGGCACCACTTCGCCATGATGGACCCGCCGCGCGAGACGATGCCGGTCACGCGCGACGCGGTGAGCGGCACGTATCGCAGCAGCACGCCGGCATGGATCGTGAAATAGTCGACGCCTTGTTCGGCTTGCTCGACGAGCGTATCGCGATAGAGTTCCCACGTGAGTTCTTCGGCTTTGCCGTTAACCTTTTCGAGCGCCTGATAGATCGGCACGGTGCCGATCGGCACCGGCGAGTTGCGCAGAATCCACTCGCGCGTTTCGTGGATGTTCTTCCCGGTCGAAAGATCCATCACGGTATCCGCGCCCCACTTCGTGGCCCACGTCATCTTCTCGACCTCTTCTTCGATCGACGACGTGATCGCGGAGTTTCCAATATTGGCGTTGATCTTCACCAGGAAGTTTCGCCCGATGATCATCGGCTCGATCTCCGGGTGATTGACGTTTGCGGGAATGATCGCGCGGCCGCGCGCGATTTCGTCGCGTACGTATGTGGGGTCGAGGCCCTCGCGTAACGCGACGAACTCCATCTCCGGCGTGACAGCGCCGCGCCGCGCGTAGTGCATCTGCGAAACGTTAGCGCCCGGTTTGGCGCGACGCGGTTTGCGCCGACCGTCGAAACGCAGCGCGTCGAGTTCGGGCATCGCTTCGCGGCCGCGACGATAGATCGAAGTCGGCGACTCCAAGACCTCGGTATCGTTGCGCGCTTCGATCCACTTCTCGCGCAGCGGCGGTAAACCGCGGCGCACGTCGGTGGTTAGGTTCGCATCGCCATATGGGCCGCTCGTATCGTAGACCGTGTGAAACGAGCCGTCGGTAAGCGCGATTTCACGCTTGGGCACGCGGATCGAGGGATCCGACCCCTGGACGTAAACTCTCATCGTTTTCTCCTCCCTTCGCCGGCATGATCCGGATCAGGTGCTTACGGTCGGCGAGGTCTCGCTCGCCCTCTCAGCCCGCCACGCGGACTCCCGTTGATCTGCTACTACGCCCCCTATCGGATATCTCCGGCCATCCTAAAGACCCACAGGCCCGGCCAGGGGACAGGCCCAACCCGCCGAACCGTTGGTTACGGTGGCGCTCCCGTTCCGCTTTCTCTAAGGAGAACGCTCATGAAGGCCCTCTCCTCGGTCTTTCTCGTGTTGGCAATTTGCGTTGCGACGATCGTTCCGTCGAGCGCCGCCGCCGACAATGAGCTCACGAACGTTCATGGCGACGTCACGTACCAACTGGGTACGGCTGCCGCACAGCCGGTTGCGCCAAACGTTGCCGTCGCGCTGGCGAATAGCGCGTTCGCGAACACCGGCCCGAACTCGCAAGCCAAGATCACGCTTCCTGACAGTTCGGTCGTCACCATCGGGCAAAGCACGCGCGTTCAACTAGCGTCATTCGACCAAGCGCCTGGCATCGCCACGGCAACGTTCGTCGTCGTCAACGGCAAGATGCGGTTCGCCGTTTCGCATCCGAGCGGAGCCAAGGCCAACTACACGTTTCAAACCCAGACCGGCCAGATCGCCGTCCGCGGTACCGAAGGCGACATCTCATCCGACGCTACGCAGTTGCAGGTCAACGTCTATTCGCTCAGCGATCCGAACCTGCCGGTTGAGGTCACCCTCAACAACGGTAAGAAGTATACGCTGGGTGCGGGTCAAGCACTCGTCGTCGGCATTACCGGCGCCGTTATTGCGGCGGCCGCCGTGTCTTCGGTCACGTCGCCGCTGACCAGCACCTTCGCCGAGTTCGGCGCCCCCGGTAACTCCGCCGGCGCAGCCGGCGCCGCCGGTGCGGCGGGAGCCGCAGCAGGCGTCGCACCGGTAGCGATCGCAGCGGGCGCAGCCGCGGTCGTCGCGGGCGCCGTCATCGCGGGCGCGACACACGGGGCGACGGCGTCCACGCCGTCCATCGTCGTAACCCCGACGCCTTCGCCCGGTAACGTCGTCGTCAAACCGAGCGCGATCGAGTTGACGCAGATCGGCAGCACCGCGAACTTCAACGCGACGCAAAAAAATGGTAGCGATTCGTTTACCGCGGTCAGCGATAATACCAACGCTGCAACCGTTACCCCGAGCTCCACGAAGACGTTTACCGTTACCGCTGCGGGAAGCGGAACGGCGCATATTCACGGTCACCGGCGCCGGCGGAGAAACGGCCGTCGTCACCGCTACGGTGATCGCCGGTCCGATTACCCTTAAACCGTCGACGCTTGCGTTCATGAAAGCTTTCGGTGAAACGCAGACGTTCACGGCGATGGAACCCCCGTTCAGCGGCACTTTCTCAGCGTCCAGCAACAACGGCAATGTGAAGGTGACGCCGTCTTCGAACGCCCTCTTCACGGTAACGTCGGTCGCGAACGGATCGGCAACGATCACCGTCAAGGACGGTCTCGGCCACTCGAACACGGTCGGCGTGACGGTATCTTCTCCGGTTCCGCAACCGTCGACGACGTGCGTGCCGATCATCATTCACGCGCGGCCCGGCGAATTGCATGGAGCGGGTCCGGCAGCAACGCCGTGTCCGACCGCGCCGCCGACGACGACGCGCATCGTGCCGAAACCGAACCCCGTCGTATCACCGGTAACGAAACCGGCCAAACCCCAGCCGCAGCGTTCGCCTGTAAACCCGATGCGTCCGATGCAGCCGCTGACGGGACCCCAGGGGGCGCTAACGCCGCCGCCGCTGCCCGTACCGCCAGGCGGGGGCCCGCCGTAATCTGAAAGTCCTGACAGCCTGATGCCGTACCTCGTCCTCGGCGCCGCACAGCTAGCTGTCGGCGCCGCGGCAATTTTCGCGCGGCTTGCGCTGGGCGGAGCTGGGGCGCTAGCGGTTGCTGCCGCTCGCCTCGGCATCGCCGCAATCGTGCTGTTATGCGTCGCGCGCGTTCGATCCAAACGCGCCAAGCCGACCAAAGCCCAAGCGATGCTGCTCGCATTCGCCGGACTCGCGATGGCCGCTCACTTCGCGGGCTGGATTGCATCGCTGGAATACACGACCGTCGCAATCTCCACGCTTTTCGTAGCAACGACGCCGATCTTTACGGCGTGCTACGACGCGATCGTCCTGCGGCGCGGTTTGTCGCTGCGCTCGATGCTCGCATTCGCGGGCGGGGGCGCGGGCCTCGCGATGGTCGTGGCTTTCAATCGCACCGCGCCCCCGCACGCGGGATACGAATGGCTCGGCATTGCGCTGGCCACCGGCGGTTCGATCGCGATCGCCGCGTATTTCATCCTGGTACGCGAAGTGCGCGATGCACTCGGCACGCGAACGATCGTCACGCACACCTATACGTGGGCGGCGATCGTGCTGATCGCGGCCGCCGTCCTCGCGCGCCAGGCCCCGCCGGCGATCGACGCGTACGCGGCGTGGGGCGGCATCGTCGCGATGGCTCTCATCTCGCAGCTGCTCGGTCATACGGCACTCAACGCCAGCCTGCGCTGGTTCTCGCCCAGCGCCATCTCGTTCTCGACGCTGCTGGAGCCGGTCACCGCGGCGATTCTGGCGCTGATCATCTTTCACGAAGCCCTTTCGCCGCTGTCGCTCACCGGGGGGGTCGTGCTGCTGGCCTCGATCGCCGTTTTCCTGAACGAAGAGCGTTTAAGCGGATGGCGCCAGCCAAGCGATTGGATCGATCCCTGAGGAAGGGATTGGCCTGGTAGCGGGAATGGTGGGGCTTCTATGAGCGCCAACGTGCACGATCCCGACCCGCAAGAAACGGCCGAATGGCTCGAAGCCATGCGCGGAGTTCTGGCCGCCGAAGGCCCCGACCGCGCTCGCGCGCTGATCGGCCGCATCGTCGATGAAGCGCAGCGCGGAGGCGCGCACGTTTCGCTCGGTTTCGAAACGCCGTACGTCAATACGATCCCCGTCGCCAAACAACCGTCGATGCCGGGCGATCGCGATTTGGAAGCGCACTTGCGACACTACGTTCGCTGGAACGCGATGGCGATGGTGGTGCGCGCGAATAAAGTCAGTTCGGAGCTAGGCGGCCACGTCGCGAGCTTCGCGTCGGCGGCGACGCTCTACGACGTTGGGTTCAATCACTTCTTTCGCTCGCCGTCGGAGACGTTCGGCGGGGACATGGTCTTCATTCAGGGGCATTCGTCGCCCGGCGTGTACGCACGCGCGTTTCTGGAAGGCCGTATCGACGAGCACCGCCTCGAGAACTTCCGCCAGGAAGTCGACGGTAAGGGTCTCTCGTCGTATCCGCATCCATGGCTCATGCCTGACTTTTGGCAATACCCGACCGTATCGATGGGCCTCGGCCCGATCATGTCGATCTACCAGGCGCGCTTCATGCGCTACCTGCACGATCGCGGTCTGCGCGATACGAGCGGACGCAAAGTGTGGACGTTCATCGGCGACGGCGAGACCGACGAACCGGAAACGCTCGGTGCGGTCTCGCTGGCGGGACGCGAAAAACTCGACAACTTGATTTGGGTCGTCAACTGCAATCTGCAGCGGCTCGACGGCCCCGTGCGCGGTAACGGCAAAATCATCCAAGAACTGGAAGGCGTCTTCAAAGGCGCCGGCTGGAACGTGATCAAGGTTATCTGGGGCAGCAGACTGGGATCCGATCCTGCAAGCCGACACCACGGGCCGCCTCGTTCAACTGATGACCGAATGCGTCGACGGCGACTATCAAACGTTCAAGTCGCGTGACGGCAAGTATGTGCGCGATCAGTTCTTCGGGCGCTTTCCGGAAACGGCGCAGCTGGTCGAGCACTGGAGCGACGAACAGATTTGGGCGCTCTCACGCGGCGGCCACGACCCGCTCAAAGTCTACGCCGCTTACAAATCGGCCCTCGATCATACCGGCGCGCCGACGGTGATTCTCGCGAAAACCATCAAAGGGTACGGCATGGGCGAAGCGGGCGAAGCTCGCAACATCGCGCACCAGGCCAAGAAGATGGAGCTCGAAGAGATGCGCGCGTTCCGCGATCGTTTCGACATTCCGGTCTCGGACAAAGAGATCGAAAAGATTCCATTTTACAAGCCGCCCGATAAGAGCCCGGAGATGAAATATCTGCGCGAGCGCGTTCGCGCGCTCGGGCAGCTTCCGCAACGGCGGCGTTCGTCGAACGCGATCGCCGTTCCGGAACTCTCGGCATTCGACGCGCAGCTGCAGGGCACGGGCGATCGCGAGATCTCGACCACGATGTCTTTCGTACGCTGCTTGAGCACGATTCTGCGCGATCACACCGTTGGGCCGCATGTGGTGCCGATCGTCGCCGACGAATCGCGCACGTTCGGCATGGAAGGCATGTTCCGCCAGCTCGGGATCTACTCGTCGGTCGGCCAGCTCTACCATCCGCAAGATGCCGAGCAGCTGATGTGGTACCGCGAAGATAAGCTCGGACAGATTCTGCAGGAAGGCATCAACGAAGCCGGCGCCATCTCGTCCTGGATCGCGGCCGGAACGTCGTACTCCAATCACGATCTGCCGATGATTCCGTTCTACATCTTTTACTCGATGTTCGGGTTCCAGCGCGTCGGCGATTTGGCATGGGCCGCCGGCGACAGCCGCACGCGCGGCTTCCTGCTCGGCGGCACGTCCGGGCGCACGACGCTCAACGGCGAGGGCTTGCAGCACGAAGACGGCAGCAGCCAGCTGATGGCGTCGTTCGTACCGAACTGCCGCAGCTACGATCCGACGTACGGATACGAAGTCGCCGTGATCTTGCAAGACGGCTTGCGGCGGATGCTCGCCGATCAGGAAGACGTCTACTACTACATCACGCTGCTCAACGAAAACTACCCGCACCCCGCGATGCCGGAAGGCGCCGCCGCGGGGGTCTTGCGCGGCATGTACCTGCTCTCCGACGGCGGGAAAGCCGGCAAAGGCGAACCGCGCGTGCAGTTGTTCGGTTCGGGTGCGATCCTGCGCGAAGTTCAGGCGGGCGCGGAGCTGCTCGCCAGCGATTGGAACGTCAAGAGCGACGTCTGGAGCTGTCCGAGTTTCAACGAGCTGCAGCGCGACGGCGTCGCCGCCGAGCGGTGGAACCTGCTGCATCCCGAATCCAAAGCACGTCCGTCGTACGTCGCGGAGTGTCTCGAAGGCCGATCCGGTCCCGGCATTGCGGCGACCGACTACGTGCGCACGTTCGCCGAGCAGATCCGCCCATTCGTCGGCCGGAAATACGTGACGCTCGGCACTGACGGCTACGGACGCAGCGATTTCCGGCGCAAACTGCGCGAGTTCTTCGAAGTCAACCGGCATTTCGTCGTATTAGCAGCGCTCAAAGCGCTCGCGGAGGAAGGCACCGTTCCCGCGAAGAGCGTCGCGCAGGCCATCAAGAAATACGGCATCGATCCCGAGAAGCCGAACCCGATCACGGTATAGAGGAGCCTTTGGTGAGCGATACGATCGAGGTCCGCGTCCCGGATATCGGCGACTTCACAGACATCCCGGTGATCGAAATTCTCGTCAAGCCCGGCGATACGATTGCCAAAGAAACTCCGCTCGTCGTTCTCGAAAGCGACAAAGCCTCGATGGAAGTCCCATCAAGTGCCGCCGGCGTCGTCCAGTCCGTCGCTGTAAAACTCGGCGACAAAGTGTCCGAGGGAAGCGTCATAGTTACGGTAGCGGGAGCCGAAGCTTCGGGTGCAGCTACACCGAGCGCCGCACCGGCCGCAAGCGCCGCACCGACCACAAGCGCAGCGCCGACCACGAGTGCTTCAACCGCTCAGAGCGCAGCATCGGAAGCGACTGCGCAGAACGCGGGATCGAGCTCTGTCATCCCGAGCGTAGCGCCGCAAGGCGCGGAGTCGAAGGACCGCATCCAAGAAATTGCGGTCCCCGACATCGGAGACTTCAAAGACATCCCCGTCATCGAAGTGCTCGTAAAACCAGGCGACACGATTGAGAAAGAAACGCCGCTCGTCGTCCTTGAGAGCGACAAAGCTTCGATGGAAGTTCCGTCGTCGTCTGCCGGCATTGTTAAAGACGTCAAAGTTAAAGTCGGCGATAAGGTGTCGCAGGGGAGCGTCATCGTAACGCTTGCCGTAAAGGGAGCGGCCGGTGGCGATCAAGTGTCGAGTAGCGGTCCTTCGACTGCGGCCGTGCCGGCCTACGCTCAGGATGACACAGCAGCGCTCGCGCCAAGCGCGGCGCCCGGTGCAAGCGCAGGTCCCGACGCGAGCGCGCTTACCCAGTCAGGGATTCCCGTTCATGCGAGTCCGTCTATTCGGCGGTTTGCGCGGGAATTGGGTGTCGACATCCACGGCCTGAAAGGCAGTGGGCCGAACGGGCGGATCACGCGCGAAGACGTACAGCAGTTCGTCAAAGGTGCGCTCGCGCGCGGCGTCGCGCCCGGCGCTGCAGCGTCGCCGTTCGGCGTCCCGCCGTGGCCGAAAGTCAAGTTCGAGCAGTACGGCGAGATCGAGCGCAAGCCGCTTCCCGCGAATCAAGAAGCTCTCCGGGCCGAACCTGCATCGCAACTGGCTCGCGATCCCGCATATCACCAACCAGGACGAAGCCGACATTACCGATCTCGAAGCGTTCCGCAACGAGATCAACGCCGAACAGGCGAAACGCAAGGGCCCGAAATTCACGATCCTCGGCATTTCTCATCAAGGCGTCGGTCGCGGCGCTCGAGGAGTTTCCCGAGTTCAACGCCTCGCTCGACGGCGACGAACTGGTCTACAAAAAGTACTACAACATCGGTTTCGCCGCCGACACGCCGGGCGGTCTCATGGTTCCCGTCATCAAGAACGCCGATCGCAAGGGCCTCATCGAAATCGCACGCGAGACGTCCGAACTCGCCGGCAAAGCGCGCGACGGGAAGCTCCCTCTGGGCGACATGCAGGGCGGCACGTTTACGATCTCCTCGATCGGCGGCATCGGCGGCACGGCGTTCACACAAATCGTCAACGCTCCCGAAGTCGCGATTCTCGGCGCGGTACGTTCGACGATGAAACCGGTCTGGAACGGAAAAGAGTTCGTGCCGCGTCTTATCCTGCCGATCAGCGTCAGCTACGATCACCGCGTGATCGACGGCGCCGGCGCCGCCCGCTTCCTCGCCTACATCGCCGGTTTGCTCACCGACTTCCGGCGCGTCGCACTGTAATGAATTGGGAGGCCGTCACCGCCATATCGACGGCATTTACCGCGGTGGTCATCCTGGTGTCTGCCTTAGCGGCACTGCGGCAGCTAAACGAAGCCCAATGCCAGCAAGCGTTCCAGGGTTCGGAAGCGCTGCTCGAACGATGGGAATCCAAAGAGATGCGAGCTGCCCGCAGGTACGTGCTCGACGAACTGCCGCTGCGGATCGACGACCCCATCTTTCGCGAAGCGATTCTGCGCGCCGGCTCGGGCGCCGAACTCGGCGAACACCCCGAACTCGTCGTACTGCGGTTCTTGGAGCGCGTCGGCGTTTATATCCACTACGGACTGCTTCCAGGCGACGCGATTTACGAGCAGCTTTTTCTCTATCTGATCCGCGCGTGGCCGCAGCTCTACAACGTCGCACTCCTCGTACGCGAATCCGAAGACAACCCGTACGTCTTCGACAAGACCGAGTTGCTGTACGAGAACATGCTCCGGGTCGCGGAGAAGCAAGCGCGCAAAATCCGCCGAGTGCTGCCGAGTTCCGGCGAAGTGGCGACGGTCGAAGCGGTCGTCCGACGCAGCACGACGTCCGTCACACCGAGGAGCGAGGAAAACCGCACGCAGTAACGAAGCAGACGACCCCCTGGTGGACCGACCTGCCCCTCAGCGGGCGGAGGTACGTGATGCGCATCCACCTCTTCCTCTTCGGCGCCCTGGTCTTGGCGAGCTGTTCGCACGCGAGCGCGCCCATGCCGTTTCCGGCAGGCGGCGCGTCGTCGCGATCTCGGCGGCGCACGTGAAGCACCCGTTCTCGCGTGGGCCGCGCGAAGGCGCGTACACGCCGCTCTACAGTTTCCAAGGCTACCCGATCGACGCCGGCGGACCGAACCAGTTGTTTGCGTGGAACGGCGAACTGATCGGAACCTCATACAACGGCGGAATCGCGAGCAGCGACCCCAGTAAAGATTGCCAATGCGGAACGGTTTTCGTTGCCCTGGGCGAGAGCGAGGACGTCAACTACACGTTTCCTGGGCCGACGGGCGCGGGCTACGCTTCGACCGGCGCTAACCCGGACAGCGGTCTGATTCTCGCGCGCGATAAACTCTGGGGTACCGCGCAATACGGCGGCGACTACGGGCTCGGAACCGTGTTCAACATCGATTCTGACGGGAACGTCGCGCTGGCCTACGCTTTCGACGACCAAGGCGACGCCGCCAATCCTACGTCGACGTTGTATTTTTCGAAAGACGCCCTTTACGGCACCGGAATGCACGGCGGCACGACTGGCGACGGCGCCGTTTTTGTGCTCGATTATGGGAAAGACAAAGAGACTCCGTTGTACAGTTTCAAGGGATCGGACGGCCTGTTTCCGCAGACCGGCCTCACGCCGTTACCCGGAACGCACTTGAAGAACGCGCTCTTCGGCGTCGCCGGGCACGGCGGAGCCAATGGATTCGGTGCGGTCTACGAAATCAACGAAACCGGAACGATCGAGGCGACGCTGTACAGCTTCAAAGGGGAAGGGACGGCGCGTATCCCACGGGCCTCATCGCGTACGACGGAAAATTATACGGAGTTACGGCCGGCGGCGGCACCGGATGCAAGGCCGATGGGGGTTGCGGCACCATCTTCGAGATCGACGCAACCGGCAAGGAAACCGTGCTGTATCGCTTCACCGGCGGCAAGAAGACGGCGAGGAACCCGAGGCCGCGCCCGTCGCATACCAAGATCACCTCTTCGGAACGACGGCGCACGGCGGAAAAGTAAGCACCGGCACGGTTTACGAGTTCGCACCGGAAACCAATAAGGAAACGGTGCTCTACGAATTCAAAGGCGGTCACGACGGCGCGTTTCCTTCGACGGGATTGGTCGAGCTCGACGGGAAGCTCTACGGCACCACCGGACCGGCCGGCGCATACGGCGTCGGCACGATCTTCGAAATCGTTCCCTTGAAGACGCGCCTAGCGGGCGCGCTCGATCGCTTCGCGCGCTCGAGCGACGACCAATTCGCGCAGTTCCAGCGGCTCGACGATCGTCACCTTGCCGCCCACGCTGACCACCGTGAGGTCGCGGCTTCCGGCGCCCGGAAATGCGACCCGCACGACGCCGTAGCCCGCGTTCGTCCCGTCGATCTCCGACGTCCAGTACAGCGTCACCGTTTCGATCGCGTCGAGCGCCGCGCGCAGCGTGACGAAGTATTCCGGGCTGCTCTGTTCGAACTGCGCGCTCGCGTCGCTCCATAGCGTTCGAGGTCAAACTCCGGCGGCTGCTCGAAGCGCGTCGGAAGCTCGTCGACCGAGCGCATTCGCTCGACGCGAAAACTGCGCATCTCCATTCTTCGCTCAACCGCGCGATCAAGTACCACACGCCGGCTTTCGATACGAGCCCCAGCGGATCGATCGTGCGCGTCGTCGCTTTCCGATTGCGATCCTCGTAACGAATCCGCATGCGGCGATCGTCCCACACCGCGCGCCGCAGGACCGTCAGCAGCTTCGCGCGGGCGGCTCGCCTTGATTCCAGCGCCGCTGATCGATGTGCACCCGCGTGCGCGCTTTGTCGGCGGCGCGGCGCTGCACGTCGGCCAAGCCGCCGTGCACTTTTTCCAGCGCGCGATCGAGGCCGCTCTCCATGCCCGAGATCTGCCAGGGGCTCGCGCCCGAGACGGAAGAGCGAGCGAATCTCGTCCTCGTTGAAATGCGTTAGCGCGCGCTGCTAGCCGTCCGCGAGAGCGATTCCACCCTCCGGTCCGCGTTCCGTATAGACGGGCACGCCGGCGGCGCAAAGCGCATCGACGTCGCGGTAAATCGTGCGCTCCGAGACCTCGAGCGCCTCCGCTAGGGCGCCCGCCGTCCGCCGCCGCCCCGATTGGAGCAGCAGCAAGAGGGTGATCAGGCGATCGGCTTTCACTTCTCCAGCAGACTAGATAAATATGACAGTATCTGTCAAGTATGGGGCCTAAGCTGAAGAAAACGTTTCAACACCGTTAGGAGGAGCCATGAGTGCCAACACTGCTAGCTCGATTGCCGTGACCGGCTTGGACGCCGTCTACTATCTGGCCAAGGATTTCAAACGCGGCGTCGCATTCTACCGCGACTCCTGGGTCTTCAATCGTCTCGTCCGAGAGCGACGGAACTTCGGAGTTCGATCTTCGGCGATGGAAATACGTTCGGCGTTTCGCTACATGCCGGCGTCTGGTATCCGGGCGGCGGCGCGATTTTCGCAGTTACGGATCATCGACGCGGCGGTTGCAGCGCCTCGAAGGCCGGCGTCGAGTTCTACACCGACGGCGCACTCGAATCGCCCGTTTGTCACGTCGCGTGTGCTGAAGACAGCGAAGGCAACAATTCGCCATCCATAAGCTGAAGTAAATCTGCGTGATACAAAGTTTCGTTTGCGGCAGTCGAGCGGCGTTGCTCTATCGAATGGCGTCGCTGCAGTTTCTCGCCGGGCACTGGTCGTGTACGTCGGTCGCGGATGGCAAGACGAGCGTCTACACTACGGACTGGGCCGCCGTTCCGGGCGGCCGCTGGATGCGCGGCACGAACCGCTCCGGCACCTCGCAAAGCGAAGATATGCTCGGATACGACGCAACGCAAAGGCGATGGCGAACCGTTGACCTGGAGCCCGACGGCAGTATGTCGGTCCTCGTTTCTCCAGTGGACGCGGACCCGGCGAACATGCCGACGCAATCGGTCTATCCGGACGATTCGCAGATGGTCCGGTTCGAAAAACGCTCCGATACTGCGTACGTACTGACGTTCGACTTTTTCACGAACGGAAAACACGCGCGCTGGGAAGACGAATGTACCCGTTCCTAATCGCGAGAAGCCCTAGGTCACAACTTCGCGCTCTGCCAGCAGCCGAACGGTGATCTTGGGCACGAGGAAGCGGCGTCGATGCCGAGGGCGGCGCTCGCTATGCCGACCGCATAAGCCACGGTTGCGACGTGATGGAGCATCAGGTATGCCACGGCGAACGTCGCCATCAAAACCGTGACGACTGCCGCGCGGAACGCCGGTTGACGCCGTATCGCAGCTCCTCGGGGCTTAGCGTCGCTTTCCGGTAGGCGATGCCGATCGAGTAAAGGACGGAGATGATCGCGTAGACCACCGCAAGTGCGGCCATCCAGCAGACCAGGGGAAAGACGGATCGATATCAGCGACCATGAAGTGCACCGACACCTGCAGAAAATAGATCGCGAGCGCCAAGGTTCCGAGCATCACGAAATTCAGCGCCACCGTCAACGGGTTCAGAACGAAGTACGTCGTGAAGAGCTTGTGATGGAACCACCACAACACGGAAACGAAGAGAAACGACATAGCGAAGGCCGCGAGACCGAACCAGTTATGTGCGAAGGTCGTGGGATCGCGCGGAATCGCCAGGTTGAGTCCGATTTCGCCATGCAGGACCCCATCACGATATCCGAAAAGGATTCGAGACGGCCGATCGTACGTTCGTCGGTGGACGCGCTCAGAGCAAGTCCTCGCCGAGCGCTTCGCGCGCCCGCGCATTATCGTCCGTGCTGATCGCCACCACGGCATAACCGTCGTCGCGACGGACGTGATGAAGCGCGCGGATGTTGATGTTCGCTTCGGCCAGCCTTCGCGAAATCTGTGCGAGCGCGCCGGCTTTATCGGCAATCTTCGCGAGCACCACGTCGTCGGTCACGGCTTGATAGCCCGCGGCGGCCAAACACTCCAGGGCATCGTTGTCGCGGGCGACGTCCATTCGCACGAGCGCGCCGGAGCCGTGCGTCTCCACGACGATCTGTTCGATGTCGATCGACTTCGCGGCCAGACACTCCGTGAGTTCCGCCAGCAGTCCGGGACGATTCGGTAAGATTACTCTTAAGCTGGGCACGACGGTTCCTCCATGCGGCGATGGCCGACGTCGGCCAGAAACTCGTCAATTTGTTCGCGCGTCACGTTGGGAAGCACGAGCACGTGTTGAATCGGTCCGGCCGTGGCGAGTTGCCACTTCTTAGCGATGCCGGCCCCGAGCGGCGGAAATACGACGGTATCGCGTTCGGGTTACGCCACGCCGGCACGCCGAGCTCTTTGAGGCGTTGCTCTAAGTACGCGGCGTTTTCGAGCGAGCGGTCGATCCGGTCGCGAAGGCCGTCCATCCCCAGCTCGCGGATGCGCTTCCAGAGCATCACGGTGTGATGCCGTTGCGGGAACCGCTGATCGTCGTATCGAGGCTGCCGATGTAATCGATCGCGTGCGCGATTCGCTGTACGTTGCGTTTCCGAGCGACGACCACGCCGCACGGGATCGGCGCGCCGATGAACTTGTGTCCCGAGATCGCGATGCTGTCGGCCCCGTCGGCGAAGTCGTAGCGCGGACGCGGTTCCAGGAATGCGGCGAACGCGCCGTCCAGCGCCGCGTCGGAATGGATGTAGCGCTCGCGCATGGCGAGGGAATCCATGATTCCCGAGATCTTGCGTACGTCGTCGCGCGCCTCGGTCATCGTCGTTCCGATATTGGCAAAGACGATCGGCGGCACGTCGCGGTGGATCTTCAGCGTCTCGCGCAAGTCCTCGTAGTCGATCTCGCCGCTTTCCTGCGCGCGAATCATAATATGCCGCATCGCCAGGAAATGCAGATTCTTGTTACGCTGTAGTGGGTGTGCTCCGAATAGTAGACGACGCCTTTCGGCAGCAGCTCGCGTGCGAGATAGAGACCGTAGAGATTGCCCTCGGTGCCGCCGTTGGTGACGTAGCCCCACCAGTCGTCGGCCGGCGCGCGAAAGAGTTCGGCGAAGAACGCAACGACCTCGCGTTCGAACTCGCGCGTTTCGACCCGATAAGTCGCCTCGGCGAACGGATCGCCGACGTTGTTGACGGGATACTGGAGAAAATGCGCGAGATCCGAGTAATCGAAATCCTTCGCGGACGGATACCCTAAAGAAACGCCGCTCGCGTCCCTGATTCGGGCGTGTAACGCGTCTAGGCGCTGCTGGTCCGCCCCGGAGAGCAAGAGCTTATCGCGGTCCTTCGACTACGCGCCTCCGGCGCTACGCTCAGGATGACAATACGGTGCCCGCTCGCTTGCACGATGCTCGATCGCAGTGACGGGATTGTCATCCTGAGCGTAGCGCCGGTGGCGCGTAGTCGAAGGACCGCTTCCAAGCATTAGTTCGCGAGAGAGCGCAATACGTATTGGAGGATGCCGCCGTGGCGGTAGTATTCGGCTTCGTCGGGCGTGTCGATGCGAACGCGGACTTTGAACTCTTTGACCGCGCCGGTCTTCGGGTCGGTCGCTTTAACCGTTGCGTGCATGCGCGGCGTGATGCCGCCGGCGATGCCGCTGACGTCGTAGACTTCTTCGCCGGTCAGACCGAGCTTGGCGCGATGTTCGCCTTCGACGTATTCGAGCGGCAAGATCCCCATGCCGATGAGGTTGCTGCGATGGATGCGTTCGAACGAATCTGCGATCACGGCCTTGATGCCAAGCAGATACGGCCCTTTTGCCGCCCAATCGCGCGACGAACCCGATCCGTATTCGCTTGCCCTGCGAGCACGATCAGCGGCGTTCCCTCCGCGATGTATTTCGCCGAGGCATCGAAGATGGACATCTGCTCTCCGTCGGGCAGATGCCGCGTCACGCCGCCTTCGACGCCGGGAACGAGATGGTTGCGCAGACGGATGTTGGCGAACGTTCCGCGCACCATCACTTCGTGATTGCCGCGGCGCGCACCGTATGAGTTGAAGTCCTTCGGCTCGATGCCGTGCTCCATCAGATACTTCGCGGCGGGGCTGGTGCGCGCGATGTTGCCGGCCGGCGAGATGTGATCGGTCGTCACCGAATCGCCCAGCACGGCCAGCACGCGCGCGCCGGCGATGTCTTGCAGCGCCGCCGGCTGCGCCGGCATGTCGTCGAAGTACGGCGGCTTCTTGACGTACTCGGATTTCGGATCCCAATCGTAGCGCTCGGTCGCTTCTACTTTCAGTTTCGCCCAGTTGTCGTCGCCGGCGAAGACGTCGGAGTAGCGCTTCTTGAACATCGTATCGTTGACGCACTCGGCGACGGTCGAGGCGATCTCGTCGTTGGTCGGCCACATATCTTTCATGAAGACCGGCTTGCCGCTTTGGTCGACGCCAAGCGGCTCGGTCGTAAGATCGATGTCCATGCGGCCGGCGAATGCGTAGGCGACGACCAGCGGCGGCGAGGCGAGATAGTTCGCCCGCACCTGCGGATGGATGCGTCCCTCGAAGTTGCGATTACCCGAGAGCACTGCGGCGACGATCAAGTCCTGATCGGCGACGGTTTCGGCGACGTCCGGAGGCAACGGCCCGGAGTTGCCGATGCACGTGGTGCAGCCGTAGCCGACGGTGTTAAAACCGAGCGCGTCGAGCTACCCCTGCAGACTCGCTTTCGCCAGGTAGTCGGTGACGACTTTGGAACCCGGCGCCAGCGACGTCTTGACCCACGGCTGGACTTTTAGCCCGCGTGCGATCGCATTGCGCGCCAACAATCCCGCGCCGATCATCACCGACGGATTCGACGTATTGGTGCAGCTCGTGATCGCGGCGATCACCACCGAGCCGTCGGCCACGTCCTTAGCGGTTTGCGAAATGGTCGCCGTACCGCCGCCGCCCTCGTTCAGGAAACGCGAGACGCCGGGTCCGTTGCTGTCGCGCGCTTCCTGCCACTCTTGCAGAGCGACGCGGAACGTCGCTTTGACGTCGTGCAGCGGCACGCGATCCTGCGGACGCCGCGGCCCCGCGAGATTCGGCTCAACGGTCGAGAGATCGAGTTCGAGCGAATCGGTGAACTGCGGGTCCGGCGTAGCGTCGGTGCGGAAAAGATCCTGTGCCTTCGCATACGCTTCGACCAGCGCGATGTGTTCGGCGGAGCGGCCCGTGAGGCGCATGTACTCGAGCGTGCGATCGTCGATCGGGAATATCGCGCACGTCGAACCGAACTCGGGCGACATGTTGCCGATCGTGGTGCGATCGGCGACCGGCAGCGACGAGAGTCCCTTGCCGTAGAACTCGACGAACTTCCCGACGACGCCCTTCTTGCGCAGCATCTCGGTGACCGTGAGCACGAGGTCCGTCGCCGTGACGCCTTCTTTCAGTTTACCGTTCAGTTGGAAACCGATGACTTCCGGGATCAGCATGGTCACCGGCTGGCCCAGCATCGCGGCCTCGGCCTCGATGCCGCCGACGCCCCATGCCAACACGCCCACGCCGTTGACCATCGTCGTGTGCGAATCCGTACCGACTGCGGTATCCGGATACGCGGTCGCGGTCGCGGGATCGTACGCAACACCCGCGCCGCCGGCGCCGAAGATGACGCGCGCCAAGTACTCGATATTCACCTGATGCACGATGCCCGTATCGGGCGGCACCGCGCGAAATCCGGCGAGCGCTTCTTGGCCCCACTTCAGGAACGCGTACCGTTCGCGATTGCGCTCGAACTCGAGATCGGCGTTCTTTGCAAAGGCATCGTTCGAACCGAAGTAGTCGATCTGAACGGAGTGATCGATGACCAGCTCGACGGGCTGCAGCGGATTGATTTTCTTGGGGTCGCCGTTCATCACCGCCATCGCATCGCGCATCGCGGCGAGATCGACGACGCACGGAACGCCGGTAAAATCTTGAAGCAGCACGCGCGCCGGACGGAACGCAATCTCTTTTTCGTGGCGCTTGGTTGGATCCCACTGCGCCAGCGCTTCGATATCGGCTTTCTTCACCGAGCGGCCGTCTTCGAATCGCAACAGATTCTCGAGCAGAATCTTCAGCGAATAGGGCAGTCGCGCGAGCTTCGTGAGCCCCGCGCGTTCGATTGAATCCAGCCGGTAGTAAGAATAGGAGCGGTCGCCGACGCGAAGCGTGTCGTGCGCGTTAAAGCTGTTGGCGTTCGTGGTCATGGGACAGACGTATTTCGGGGTCACCGTCCGCGTAGCCTTCGATTTCAAGACCGGCTTGGCCCGACAAAAGTCGCCAGAGCGGTTCTCCGACTAACTCGTAACGCCACGGCGACAGGGAGAGGGCCGCTTCGAAGCGCTCGCGGTCGGGAGCCTCGCGCGCGACCCGCTCGAGTGCCGCCCGCGGCACGAGCAGGCTCGGGGGCAGTTCGTTCTGGCGAGCGATCTCGCCGACGATGACGCCCATCACCGAGGCCAGCGTATCGCGAGCCTGGCCGAGCGGCCGCTGAGGCTTCTCGGGCAGGGCGTCGTCGGGCACGGCCTCCCCGCGTGCGACCGCCTCCAGAATCAGGGCGCCGAGGTTGCGGCGGACGCCCGCATCGAGACGCCGCAGTTGGGCCAGATCGTCGATCGCCTTCGGGCGCAGCCCGGCCAGCCCGGCGATGACGTCGTCCGGGATCACGTACTTCAGCGGCGTGTCGCGCTCGCGAGCGATCCGGTCGCGCAGCTTCACCAGTTCGCTCAAGATCGCGAGCTCGCGCCGGCTCATCCGCATCGCACCGGGGATGCGCAGGAACGCGCGCCGTTCGTCCATGCGATAACGATCGATCGAACCGAGATCGGCGCCTTCCTCGAGCGCCCACGCGAGCCGGCCCTTCTCCTCGAGACGCGCGACCAGCTCGTCGTACATCGGCAACAGATGCGCGACGTCGTCGACCAAGTAGTCGATCTGCCGCTCCGAAAGCGGTCGCGACGACCAATCGCTGACGGTCTGCGACTTCGCAAGTTTCACTCGTCGCAGATCGCGGACTAAATCGGCCAGCGAGACCTGCATGCCGTAACCGAGAAACGCGGCCGCAACCTGCGTGTCGAAAACGCGCGGCGGGACCACATCGAAACGATCCGCGAAGATTTTTAGATCCGAGGAGAGGGCGTGACCGATCACCGTCGTCTCCGAAAGTGCGGCCAGCAATCCGCGCAGGTCCGGTACGGCGAGCGGGTCGACGATGGCCGCGCCGTCGTCGAAAGCCAGCTGCACGACCATTAAACGCGGCGCATAGGTGCGTTCGGTATGAAACTCCGTATCCAGCGCGACGCGCGTCTGCTCGCGCACGCGAGCGCACAGCGCTTCGAGCGATTCGGGAGTAGCGACGATCGAAGCGTTCACGGCGCTTTCGTTCCCTCCGGTCCCCTGTGGTGCATGAATCGCGGACAATGATGCGTTTCGCACCAGTGCTGGCCGCGATCCTCGATGTTATGCACGAAAACGGTCAAGCGATCGCCGAAGATCGTCAGCAGCGTGCAGAGCGGCACGGCGATCGCACACATCGTCCAAACGTGCACCCACATCGGCACTTTAAACGTTGCGGCCGTCGCCGTCGCGACGGTTCCGCCGAATCCCGGGATCACGCGCACGGCGATCAAAAATGCGGGCGACCCCACCGGAAAGCGTTTGACCCACGGCGGCAGCTTCTGCAGATATTCGTGCAAGTCGAGCATGTGCGACGCACGCTGATTGACCCAATACCCCAGCATCGCCGCCAGCACCAGTCCGACGACATCGACGAAGGTGCCTTCGACCGGGCCGAAGATCGCGCCGTTCATCACCGCGAGCGCGTCGGTCACCGAAAACGGCGCCGAAGCAACGATCGCAAAGACGGCAATCGCCAGCGGAATCGCGAACGATCCGATCGACCGAATGGCGGCATCGACGTGCGGTTGATACTTGATGACCAAGAAGGCCAACAAGAAGGAGCTCGCCAGAAGGCCGAAGGCGCCGAGGCGCCGGAGAATCCGGCTCAAACCGGGGAGGCTATGAAACTGCAGGTAGTGATCACGGTTCTGTGCGGAGTTGGTCTCTACGCCTCGCTTTTCATGCTTGCCAAGACCCGCCGGGCTCAACTGGGCCTCCTCGAAGAGCCCAGCGTCGTCCAACGGCCCGCGGCCCGGCTCTACGGCGGGGTACCCAACGCCCTGCTCGGCTCCATCTACTATCCGGCGCTGGCCGTCGCGACCTGGTTCGCGCACGGGCACGTCGTTTCGCTTATCGTGCTAACCATCGTTGCGTTTGCGGCGGCCACGTCGGCGGTGCTCGCCTACTCTCTGCTCTTCATCACCAAGCGTCCGTGCCCGTATTGCTGGACGGCGCACGCCGTTAACTGGCTGCTGCTTGTTACGATTCTGCTCGTTCAAAACGGACGTATTGTTTAGAGCGCGCGCGTTTGGTAGAATGCGGGTCTCCGGTAAGAGGCGGCCGATTTCGGCGGCATCGCCGGAGAACTCGGGAACCGGACGCATGGCTGTAGTTCCAGGGTCCGGCAAACGGCAGTAAAAACAGGGGTCGCGCGATTAGCGCGACCCCTCTGCTGATTAGGCGGCCCCTTCGGCTTACATCGACGACTTGGGCTTGCCCATGGCATCGAAACCGTAGACGGTCGCGAGATCGTGCATCGCCTGGTTGAGAACGGCGTGGTAGTCCGCGTCCTTGGCGATGCCGTACTTGGCATCGATATCCGTCATCACTTGTTCGTGAATCGGATGCGAAACGGCCCGATCCAACATCACCTCGACGTTGAAGCCCATTCCGGTTTGACCGGCGGCCCACAGCGCACCCGCAAGTGCTTCACCGTTCGTGGGATCCGGATTCGGCGCCGCCGGCAGCGCGACGCCCTTGGCCTTGGCGATCTTCAGCGAGTCGCTGACGACGAACGGGAAGATCTCGACAAAATTCGTGACCTTATCGGCACCGAACTTCTTGGTAAGCGACGCAACTTCGGCGTCGGTCTTATCGCCCGCGAGCACTTTCACCAGCGTGATGGTCTTGAAATCGCTCGGGCCGCCGCCCGCGATCACCATGGAGAGGGTTACGGGCAACGCCGGCTGGCCCGTGTAGACGCCCGGTCCGGAAAAGCGCGACGGCGCGTCGGTAACGTTGGGGAGCCAGCCGGCGGCGAGCGCCGGGACGGCCATAGCCAGGATCGCGCCTGCCGCGACGAGGCCGGTTAGAAGACGAGGTTTCATGAGAATCGTGAGCCCTTTCTGCGATGAGTAACGCTCCTGTAACGGAGCGCCGGGGCGCTTGGATTGGCCCGGCTCCAAGGGCTGCGCCGACGGCGCGTGACAACATACGCGGGATGCTCGACGAAATCGGCTCCGACGCCGCTCGTGCGCGGCCGGCAGCCTCCGTCATTCTTGCGCGACCCGCCGGCGACGGTATCGAAGTCTTCATGCTGCGCCGCAGTTCGCGCAGTTCGTTCGTTCCGGACGCATACGTTTTTCCGGGCGGGACGCTGGATGCGGCCGACGCCGAAGATGCGGTGCGCGCGCGCACGCTGGGACTCGAACCGGAGCGTCTCCGCGCTGCATTCCGCGCGACCGTTCCACCCGAGCTGCCGGCCGACGGCGCGGTCATGGACGCGAAGCTCGCGTCCGCGGTGTCGATCGCCGCGCTGCGCGAACTCTTCGAGGAAGCCGGCGTCGCGCTGGCACGTACGGCAACGGGCGGCGCGCTCGGCGCCGACGCGCATGCGGGGCTGGTTGAAGCGCGGATGAGATTGCGCTCGGGTGAGCTGACGTTCGCGGGCGTGCTGCAAGAACGCAACTGGTACGCCGACGCCGCCGCGCTGCTCTATTTTTCGCACTGGATCACGCCGCCGACGGAGCCGCGGCGCTACGACACGCACTTCTTCCTGGCGATCGCGCCCGATCAAACGGCGCTTGCCGACGCCGACGAAACGCACGACGGCGTCTGGATCGCTCCGAGCGTCGCACTGGAACGCTATCGCGCCGGACAGTTCCGTCTCGTGTATCCCACCATCAAGCATCTGGAGCGCATCGCGCCGTTTTCGACGGTCGATGCGCTGGCGGCGTTCGCGCGCACCAAGCCCGTGCTGACGATCATGCCGACCGGCTCTCCCTACGAAGATTTCGCGATGCCGGCCTCGCTGGAGGATGCGTGGTAACGCTCGTGCGCGCTCCCAATCCGTCGGCGATGACGCTCTCGGGCACGAACTCGTACATCGTCTCGCACGAGGACGATGCGGTGGTGATCGACCCCGGCCCGGATATTCCGCGACACATCGATGCGATCGTCGAACGCGCGCGCTCGCTGGGCGTAACGATCCGCGCGATCGCGCTCACGCACGGGCACCCGGATCACGCGCCGGGCGCCGCGCGGCTCGCGGCCGCCGTCGACGCCCCGATCTACGCCCATCCGGTCTCCGTGGTCGAACGCGACGGCGATCTGCCCCTCGACGGCCTTTTCGAGGCGGGCAGCGTTGCGCTGCGCGTGATCGACGCCCCCGGACACACGTTCGACCACGTCGTTTTCTACGAACCGCACGAGCTCGCGCTCTTCACCGGCGACGTGATTCTCGGTGAAGGCACCGTCGTAATTGCGCCGCCCGGTGGAGCGATGCGCCCGTATCAGCAAACGCTGCGGCGGTTAGCCGAAGAGTTCTCCGGAGCGCGCTTCATCTACGGCGGACACGGCGACCGCGTCGACGACGCACAAAGCAAAATCGCCGAGTACATCGCGCACCGGCAGATGCGCGAACGCGAACTGCTGGAAGCGCTCTCCGCGGGTCCGCAGACGATTCCCGAGCTCGTCCTGCGCATCTATGGTGCGTCGCGACCGATCCTGTGGCCCGCAATGGCCCGGCAGATGCTCGCGTATCTGTTGGCGCTCGAGGAGGAAGGCCTCGTGACGTCCGCGCCGCTTTCCGCGCCGATGGACGCACAAGAGATGGCGATCATGAATCCGCCGTGGGAGCAGATCGTCGGTCACGAACAGGCCGACGTGATTCGCGCCGAACTCGGGGCGATGCTCCATATCGAACGCTTGCATCGGTACGCGCTGCGGGGCCCGGCGCAAAACGAACCGAAGGGTCGCGCATGAACGCACCGACCGCGTATTACGAATACGCGCGCTTGCCGCTGCTGGATCTTTTGCCGGCCGCGCCCCGGCGGTTCCTGGACGTTGGATGCGGCAACGGCGCGACGGAGCGCGGCGGCGAAAGCCGCTGGCCCGGGTCTTCGCGATCGGCATCGAGATCGTTCCCGAAGCGGCGCAGCGCGCCGCCGAGCGCATCGACCGCGTCGTCGTCGGATCGGCCGAGTCGATCGACTTTGTAGCCGAGGGCATCACCGGCGTTGACGCGGTGCTGCTCGCCGACGTGCTCGAGCATCTCGTCGATCCGTGGCAGTTCTTGAAGCGCTTGCGCGACGCGCTGAGCGACGACGCGGTCGTCGTTGCATCGATTCCAAACGTCGCGAATCTCTGGCTGCTCGAGGAACTTGGCGGCCGGCCGGTTCGATTACGAGTCCGAGGGGCTGCTCGATTCGACGCATCTGCGTTTCTTTACGCGGGCGACGATCGGACGCATGTTCGACGATGCCGGCTTTACGATCGAGCGCTGGGAACGCACGACCGACGGCCGCGTCGACGACCTGACGCGCCATCGCGTGCTCGGGATCATGCTGCCGGTTCCGCGAGCGGGAAGAGTGATCGGCCGCCGCGTCGAGATTCGCGACGTCGATGCGGAAGGCTACGAAGACCTGCGGACATTGCAGTTCGCGGTGGTCGCCCGGCCTCGGGCGGTTTAGTGAACGAACTTCCGCTCGTCGTTTTCGTACGCGGCTGCGCGCGTTCGGGTACGACGCTGCTTGCCGACATCATGAACGAGTCGCCGAAGATCGGGCTGCTGGTCGAGCAGCCGCTCGGCGACCTCGCGGCGCGCATGCTCGACGTCTTTTGGTTCGAGGATCACATCGTCGAGACGCGCGCGATCATCGCCGAGAAACAGCGCGCGGCGGAGAAAGCCCGCGGCGCCGGCGAGCATTTCGTTCTCGTCGAGAACTTGGATCGCATGCGGTTTCCGCGCAGGTATCCGACGCGCGAAAAGTTCGGTGCGATCTTGACCGGCGTCGTCGAAGCTTCGCTCGAAAAACCCGGCCTCACCATCGTCGGATCGAAAACGCCGGGCCACTGGGACCGTTTCGAACTCGATCTCGTGCGGTCGGCGTTTCCGCGCGTCAAATACGTCTTCATCGTGCGCAATCCGATGGAAACGGTCAACTCGATCCTCAACTTCCGCAATCGGGCGCGCGCCGGGCTGCATCTGTGGCCGGACAAACCCGTCGAAGAAGCGATCGCACGTTACCAGGAAGGCATCTGCCTCCTGCTTTCGTGCGCGGCCGATAACGGTGAGGATACGTTCGTCGTCGGCTACGACGATTTAATCGCCGATCCGGCGGCAACGCTTGCGTCGCTGGGTGAGTTTCTCGGGATGGAGCTGCGCGACGAGTCAACGCTCGTCGGACCGCCCTCGATCGCCAAGAACGTGCTGACGCCGGGTGAAGAACGCGCCGTACGCGCCGCGTTCGGCAGTGCGATCGACGGTTGGGCTGGCAAGAAACTGACCGGCCCGGCGACGGCGCTCGCCGGTAAACTCGACGACGGGCTTCGCGTCGTCGAGCCCGGCAAAGTCTATCGCTGCGATGCGCCGGTCGGCGACCGAGGTTTGCTCGGGTCGGGCTGGTCGGGCGCCGAGCCTCCCGGGATTTGGAGCGACGCGCCGCGCGCCGATCTATTCTTCGCCGTTCCGCACGACGGCGAGTACGCGGTCAAGCTCGAGTTCGCGGGATACGTTCCGAACGCGCGCCAGCCGCTCGATTTCCACATCACCGTCGCCGGCGAACGCGCCGCCCTCCGCTTGAAGAACGGCCGGAAGATACGCTTTGCGTCGCCGAAGCTTCGTCTTGCGGCGGGGCGCGCGCATCGCGTCGGCTTCGAGTTCTCCGAGCTTCGCTCGCCGCTCGAACGCGGACTGGGCCCCGATCGCCGGCGCCTCGGCGTCCGCCTGCGCCGCTTTTCCATCGAACGAGCGTGACGCAGCTCAGCGTCGTCATCCCGGTCTACAACAACTGGTGGATGACCGCCCGCGTATTGCGCGTGCTCGACCGGCTGCGCGATGCGTCGGGCACGTCGTTCGAAACCATCGTCGTCGACAATGCGTCGGCCGACGAAACGCAAGCCTCGATGCGCGAGTTTCCCAACGTGCGTTACCAACGGATGGAAACCAACACGAACTTCGCCGGAGCCTGCAATGCCGGCACTCGTCTCGCTACTGCTCCGCTCGTATTGTTCCTAAACAACGACGCCTATCCGCTCGGCGACGCGCTGACGCCGCTCGTTCGCGCGTTCGATCGCGAAGAAGTCGCCATTGCCGGCGGCGCGCTTTTCTTCGAAGACGGCGTAACGCAAGGCGCCGGCTTCGTCGTGCTTCCCAACGCGCACTGGCACTATTTCTGCCGCAACCTGCCGCCTACGCTCAACGACGTGACGCATTCCCGCGACGCGATCGGCGTTTCCGGCGCGGCGATGGCCGTGCGCACGGATTGGTTCCTGGGTGTCGGCGGCCTGGACGAATCGTACGTCAACGGATTCGAAGACGTCGACCTGTGCATGCGGGCGCGCGAAGAAGGTCGCGCGATTCGTTACGTCGCCGACGCACGATTCGCACACTACGAGGGCGCCAGTGCCGGACGCTTCGATCGCGAAGATGAAAACGAGCGGCGGTTTTACGGTCGCTGGTCGGCCGCGCTTGACGGCGTATCGCGAACGGCACGCGGCACCGTCGGAGCTATTTCGGTGCGAGCATCGTCGATGGCGTCCGCGCTCTCGATGGCCGGACTTCAGGACTTGGAAGCCGGCTTGCATTCGTTCGGCCACCCATTGCTCCGCGGTCCGGTTCGGCCGTGGCATCGCATCGACCGGCGGTATCGCAACGGCGCGACCCTTGCATGGTTTACCGGCGATGCGCAATCGCCCGGGGTGACGATCGAGCGCGCCGCCGGCGAGATCGGCCGCATCCGTACGCACGGATACGCGACGATGCGCGTGCCGTGGCTTCCGTGCGCCGCTACGGAACGCATTGGGACGCTGCCGCTGCGCCAGTCGAGCGATGCGTCCTGCGCTACCGTTGCAATTGCCGGCTTCGATGCAATCCAAGCGGATCGCATTGCCGAAACGCTTGCTGCGCTCGACGCGCTCGCGGCGCGGATCCCGGCATTTCGCGTGGTCGCCGTCGCAAGCGATGACGCGGCCGGCCTGGTGCGGCGATTCGGCGAGCGAGCTCGTCTCGTCGACCCGCTGGATCGTTCGGACGCGGTCGACGTCGCGTGCCTTCTTCACGCCGGGCTCACCGACGAGAGCGCGTTTGGAAACGTGCTGCTCGCGCAGGCGCCTTTGGCGACGGTCGCGCTCGCAAGCGATGACCTGCGAGCACTCTTCGCACCGGACGTCATCGAACGCTCGCAGGATGGCGAGCTAGCCGGCCACCTATCGCAGTTCGTACTCGATGCCGGGCTGCGCGGACGCCGCGCCGTGTGGTCGTCCGCGGATGCGCGGCGTCGCTTTAGTCCCCGTCGCAGCGCCATCCGCGTCGTCGACCTGCTGTGCGCTGCCCGGTTCGGGTCCCGAACGCGCGGCAGCGGCACGCAGCAACTCGCCGATCTAGCGCATCACGTCCGGTCTTAATGTGACCACAATCAGGGACAACTCCCGCCTTAAATCCCCATAATCCTACCTTATCGATCGCGTGCCATACTCACCCCAGCGCGAGACAACTCGCGGGAACTTTTTGCAAAGGGGATGCTCTTTCACATGCGTTTACGTATGATTCTCGCCGGCGCCGTCGCAGCCGGAACGCTGGCGGCCTGCGCCGGCGGCACGGGCACAATCCCGAACGCGTCGTCGCCATTCGCCCCCAACCTCGCGGCTCCGGCCGCCGCGACCAACGCGATCAAGAACGGTTGCTTTGACACGGGCGCCAAATCGTGGAAGCTTGAAAAAGGCGTGGGCGTCGATACGAAAAATCCGAAGAGCGGAGCGGTTTCGATCATGTCCGGCGGCACCGGCTCCTGCAAACACGCGGCGTTCGCGGGAACGACGAAGAAGCCGGCTCCCAACGGCTTTTGGGGTGTGGCACAGACCGTAAAGATGACCGCGGCCGGTAAGCTTACGTTTGACTATTGGGGCGCCTCGACCGAAAACAAGCTATATGGTTCGCAGCAAGTGAACGTCGTCGTCGGCGGCAAAATCGTCGATACATGCTTGCAAAAAAATCCTGAGTACAACAGCACGAAGTGGGCCAAAGGTAAGTGCTCGCTCTCCAAGTACAAGGGTCAGACTGTTACGCTCGAGTTCGGCGTCTACGACAACGGCTACGACGGTACGTACCTCGACTGGTACGTCACCAACATCAGCCTCCAGTAGCTTTCCAATCCGTTTCGTCTAAATCGGCCACGTTCGACGAGCCAGTGCGGTCGATTTGGCATTAAGCGCGGTGCTGCGCTCATACGCTCATGAGCATTTCTTCCCGAATTTGTTCCGCACCGACGCACTATCCGTTGTGCTGCGGTCACGGCTTCGTCGAATGGGAAGACTTTGTCGATGGCGGGTTTGATGCTGCCGTCGAAGAGCGCGAGCATGGACCGAAAATCGGGCCGGACTTCCCATCGACGTTCCCAAGATCGTGACGTCCGCTTCCAAAATAGCGGAAAAAGTTTGAGATTCGCGTTGGGCGGTCGTGCCGCCGTATCCCGATCCGTCCGCCCGGGCGGATCGCATCGATTGCTTTGGCGAGCGTGTCGCCGCCGAAAGAATCGACGACGACGTCGACGGCCCGGCGGCGCGCGCTTGTTTGTGCGCAATCCGGTGTGGTTTTGTAGTTGAAGAAACGTCGGCCCCGAGCGCCTTCGCGCGTTCGAGTTTCGCGTCGTCTCCCGACGTCAGATCGTGCGCGCGCCGATCTTCTTCGCAAAGAGCAGCACGAAGGTTTGCACGCCGCCGCCGACACCGGGGATTAGAATCGTCTCGCCCCGCGCGCAGCGCCGCTCGCGTGAACGTGGCGCGGTACGCGGTCAACCCCGCAAGTGGAATCGCCGCAGCTTCTTCCATCGATAGCGACGCGCGGTTTCGGATGGACGTTGCCCGACGGCACCACGATAAACTCCGCGAACGTACCGTCGTGCCGGCATGCCGAGAACACCGCTCCCCTTGGCATCCCACACGTCCGGGTTATCGCCCCAGCCGAGCATCGGATCGATCACGACCTCCGCTCCACTGGATTCGAGAATTCCGGCGCGTCGGAGCCGAGCGTCACCGGCAGTTTGATGCCCGGATAGAGCCCCTGCGTGATGAAGACGTCGCGCCGGTTGAATGCAGCCGCGCGCACGCGCACCAGCGCCTCGCCTGCGCCCGGCTCCGGCCGCGGGATATTCTCGACGTGCAAATTCTGCGGGCCGCCGATCTCGCTAGCCGTACGGCCCGCATCGTTTCGTTCATTCGTGCAACGTCATCGTAAAGTGGATCGCCGCCGGCTGGACGAACTGCCGGTCGGTCGGGAGATTGCCCTCGAATCCGGGATAAAGCCCCCGGTACGGAACACCCGCATTATACAACGTAAACGGGCCGGAGACCGAGTTGAAGATATTCGTCGCGGAGATCGTAAAATCCACGCGCCCGAAGTTCTTGCCGACGGCGGCGTCGGTCAGCGTGTACGGGGCCTGATGGAGCGTGTTGTTGGTACCGGCGAAGGTGAACGCCGTCGCTGCATGCCACCCGCGCTGCGACCAAATGAAGGTGGCCGAGCCCTGCTGTTGCGGTACGCCGAGGAACTGCTCGTCGTCGACGAGACTCCCGCCCGACGTCGGATTGGAAACGTATGGGCCGAGCGCATACGGATACGCGACGTTAAGGCCATACGAGAGCACCATCGCCAGGTGCTGCTTCGGGAACGCCTGCTTGAAGCGCGCTTCAGCACCCTCGTATACGGCATTGCCGATGTTGATCGGAATCTCGTACACGAAGCCGTTTGGTGCGAGCTTGGGATTGTCGCAGTAGCTGATCGCGCCTCCTCCTGGGTAAAAGTTCTCGATCGTATCGCGCAGGTTGGACCGGTAGAACGAGATGTCGAGATTCGACGTGCTTGAAAACAAATGCGAGAAGCCCAGTTCGTACTCGGTCGCATGCTCCGGCTGTTCGTAGGGATTGCCTTGACCCCCAACGACGCAGTTTTGGTCCGGTGCCGGGAGGCCGGGATTTGGTTCGACCTTGCCGTCGACGACGACCGGCGTGAAGTAGTATCGCTCGATCAGTAACGGCGCGCGGAACCCGGTGCCGACCGATGCGCGCACCACGCTCGACGAGTTGAGATCCAGGCTCGCGCCCAGACGCCAGTTCAAGGTGTTACCAAAGGTCGAGTAATCGGCATCGTACAGACCGGCAGAGAGTCGCAGGTTGCCGCCGAGTTGCTGCGACCCGCGCAAGAAGTACGAGTCGATGCTCTGCGACGTGGCGCCGTTAATGCCGACGCCGGTCAGCGACTCTTGGCGCTCGTAGCCGCCGAAGGCGAACTCACTCTGATCGAACGAGCGCCCCCACGACAGCGATTCGTTGTACCGCTTGTCGAGGTGGGCCACGTCGTACGGCGAAATGCCGCCGCCTTCGAAATCCACGTTGTTGTCGCTGGCCGTGAATTCGGCGAGTAGCGTTCCGGATCCCAACACCGAGCGCGAGTAGGTGTCGTACGCGCGAATGCTCTGTGCGAAGTCTGCCGGCCCGGCCCCGATGTGATATCCATAGGCCGGATTCGGCAAGTAACTGATGTCGCTGGGCGGCGTCGCCGCCGTAACGCACGCCGCACCTTGCCCGTTGTTAACGGCACAGTACGGATTGCCCGCAATACCGTTGAGGGCGCTCGATTCGTCCCGTTCGTCGCCAAGTGTGAAGATGCGCACGCCGACGTCGGCGCGCTGCGAGAAGTTGTAGTCGAGATTTACGAGCCCCAAACGCGCCGAGATCGTCGAGCCGAGATGCGTGAGCACCGGACAGTTTGGCGTGAGCGTCTTCGTCGGCGGCCCGCAATAGATCGGCGCGTTGTTGACTGGAACGACGTACGCAAATTGGTCGACCTGCCCTGCCTGCTGGAAATTGTTCCCCGCCAGCGCGTAGCCGAGCTTGCCCAACGTACCGGTAGCATTGAGCCACGTTTGCGACGTGCCGTAGGAGCCGAGCGAGCCCGACAGATTGACGTGTTCCTGGACGGTCGGCTGCAGCGTGACGAAGTTGACCGCGCCTCCGAACGTGTTGCTGCCCTCGGAGTCGGTCGGACCGAGCCCCTCGGTTACGTTGATACTATTGAAAGCCGGCACGGCGAATTGCGAGATATCGACGTCGCCGGTGTTGCCGTCGTTGAGCAACTGACCGTCGAGCGTGACCTGGGCCTCCGACGGGTCGGGACCACGCAGCGAGACCACGGTCGGCGCGGTCGGCGAACCGGAATCGGGGTGCTGCAGCACGGCCGAAGGTACTTGGCCCAGCCCGTTGAGCACGCTGGAGTAGCCGAGTGCATCCATCTGCTGGCGAGTGACATCCATCTCGGGGATCACGTTGCGAGCGAGAGCATAGCCGCCGTTAACGGTGACGACACCGATGGTCCGCAGCTTCGGCGAGTCGGCCGGTTCGAGCACGACGTCGAGATGTGAGTCGGCGCCGATGGCGGTGTTAACCGCCATCGATGCGTATCCGCGGGCGCTCACCGAGACGACGTATTCGCCGGGTGGACCCTCGATGGAAAAATCGCCCTTCGCATCGGTGGTCGCGACCGCGTGTTTGGGACCGTCGATGACGATTTGGGCTTGAGTGATGGGCGCCCCGGAAGGCGTGTGGACGTGGCCCATGATAAGGCAGCACGCCGCAATGAGGGTGTGTAACATATTTCTCCTAGTAATGCCGAGCGTGTATTGGACGAGCGAGCATTACGAGGAGGTGCGCGTTTACCGCGGCGGAACGCGACGAGGCGCGGTTGACAGACGGCTACGCTGCCGAGCCGGTTGAGGAGCTGCGGGTTTGCTTGAGGCTTATAGGTTCGCCGAATCGCCGACGCGATCGCGGCAACGATTCGGTCGCGGCGCGAGAGCAGCCAGCGCGCGACCGCGAACAGCGCGGTCCCGACGAGGATTCCGCAGATGGCGGTGGTCGCGATGCCGAGCAGGACCGAACCGCCGTACGCATCGTCGAGGCCGTCGATCGCCGCGCCGCCCCAGCGCGCGTCGGCGATCTCCATCAAGGGAACGGCGATGCAAGCGAATGCGACCGTCGCTGCAACGAAGAGCGCACCGCTCCACCAGCTCGGCGGCGATGTCGCCCGCGCGCCGCGATTGGCGGCCGCTTCGCAGCAAAGCCGGAAACCGCGGCGTGCGAGTACGAAGGCCGCCAGGACCGCGATCGCGCCGATCACTCCACGCGATCCGTGGCTGGCGACGTCGTCGAACGACGCGTGCGGCACCAGATAGTCGGCGATAACGTCGATGACGTAGTGCGACAGCACGGCGGCCGAGGCCGCCGCCGCAATCAACAGCGCCGTCAGCGAACGGGAAAGCGCGCGCACGCCGCGCTCTTCGGCCCGCCTCGCGGCCGGGCCTCGTCGCCAGGCAAGCCCAGCCTTCGACCGCAAGGCCTTCCGGTCGAGCGCGACGTAGAGCGCGCGTCTATGAGTAACGCAAGCAGCATCGTCAAGGCCATTTTTCGGGGCCTGCATCGCAGCTACAAGACCTTCACCATCGAGATCGGGCCGCTGCGTGCGACCGGCGTCCCTGCGATATTAATCGGGGTCACCGGAATCGTCCTAGCCAGCGGCGTCACCGCTGCGCTTGCTAAAGGGGCGACCCGGCTGCCGGAAACCCTGAGCGAAGCGCGCGGGTTAGCAGAAGCACTAGGCCCCAACCCGAAACGGCTGCAATCTTGATCGAAAACGACGCCCTAACCGCGCTGATCCGTGTCGACATGCCCGACGCCGAGGTCGCCATCGTCGACCGCACCGGCACGATGGACCATTTCAATGTAACCGTCCGCTCGAACGCGTTTCGCGGTAAGACGCTCATCGAGCAGCATCAACTCGTTTATGGCGCGCTGCGCGCCGCACTCAAAGACGGCCGCGTTCACGCGGTCGAACTCAAAACACTCATCCCGGAGAACGAACGTGTCTGATCAACTCAAGTCGGAAATCGAAAGCGAAGTCGCCGGCAACACCATCCTCGTCTACGGAAAAGGGACGAAGGCGGCGCCGCGTTGCGGGTTCACGCTGGAGACGATTCAATTCTTTACCAACTTCGGCTATCCGTTCGAAGTGATCGACGTGCTCGAGAACATGCCCAAGCGCGAAGCGCTCTCCGAGATGACGAACTGGCCGACGCTGCCGAAGATATTCATCAAGGGCAAGTTCTACGGCGACACGGATATCCTCGGGCCGATGGCGCAGAACGGCGAACTGCAGCCGCTGCTAGCCGAAGCGTTCGGTTACGAACCGGCGCCGAAGCAAACGATCAACCTCCACTAGCGTTCGTGTTTACGACCGTCATCTCGCCCGAAGCGCTGCACGAGCACCTCGGCGAGCCGAAGTTCGTCGTGATCGATACGCGCCATCTGCTTTCCGACTTCGCTTACGGGAAACGCGAATACGACGCCGGGCACATCCCCGGCGCATTTTTTGCCGCGTTCGAGGACGACCTCGCGGGTACGAAGACCGGAAAGAACGGGCGCCATCCCGTGCCCGAGCCGGAAGCGTTCGCCGGCTTCTTACGTTCGCTGCGCGTTCACGACGCGACGCAGATCGTTGCCTACGACGACGGCGCCGACATGTTCGCGCCGCGACTGTGGTTGCTGGCGCGATGGATCGGCCACGATGCCGTCGCGGTGCTGGACGGCGGTATCAAAGCGTGGAAAGCGCTCGGCTATCCGGTGACCACCGAAGTGCCTGCGCGCTTAGGCGGCGGAACGCTGCGCGTCCGGATGAACCACGATCTGCTCGTGGACGCCGCGTACGTACTCGCCAATCACACCAACCCGGAAACGCATCTCCTGGACGCGCGCGCTGCGGACCGGTTTGCTGGACAGAACGAAACGATCGACCCGGTCGCCGGGCACATCCCCGGCTCGCACAATCGCTGGTTTAAACGGAACTTCGACGAGTCGGGCAACCTCAAAAGCCCACAGACGCTGCGCCACGAGTTCGCCGACGCCGGCGATCCGGCAAAAGTCGTCCATACCTGCGGCTCCGGCGTTTCCTCGGCGGCAAATCTTTTGTCGATGGAAATCGCGGGACTGCACGGATCGCGCCTCTATGGCGGATCGTGGAGCGAATGGATCGCCGATCCGAAGCGGCCGATTACAACCGGACCCGCCGCCGCCGCAGAATAATCACGAGCGCGATCGCCAGCAGGATCGCCGGAAGGACCGCAACCGCAACACGCAGCCACGCCATCGGGTTGCCGATCTTCGCACACGTCGCGTAAGTGGTACTCAGTTCGGTTTGAGCGCACCACGCAACGACCCACCCGTTACCCCACAAGAACCTTGCGTTGGCGCTCGGCGCCGGCCACGCGATCGACTGCGCATCCCAATCGGATCGCATCGCGGGCGTGCGCTCGAGACCGCGATGCAGCGCCTCCAACGTTTCGGCGCCGATCGACGGCGCGCCGGTTTTCCAAGCATCGCCGAAGCTGCGGCCCGGCATCCAGGTCGCACTGCTTTCGGCGAACGCATGGAACGCGATATCGCGTATGTCTCCGGCCGGTGTGACGCTTACGGTTGCAAATGTCGGATTGTTGCCGTAAACCGGCGAGAGCGCGCCGAAGACGAGGATCGGAACGTTAGGCTTGCCTGGAACGAGCCGGAAATCGAAACGATGCTCGTGACCGGCGATGCCGAACGCAATGCGATCGGCACTTGTCGCGATGGCATTCAGCACGGACGCATTCTGCTCCGGTTCGTAATACGGCCAAGCCACGACGGCGCGCGCGGTTTCGGTAACGAACGCGTCGTAGCCGGGTGGAATATGCATCAGCAGCACGTTCTTCGTGCCGGCGGGCGTTGAGGCGAGCGTGGATCGCAGCCAAGCGACCTCGCGCGGCGCCGCTTCCGGCTGCCGCCCTTTGCAATCGCCGAGATATTCTCGCGAGAAATACACGCTGTTGAGCGCGACCAGCCGCAAGCCGCGCACGGGAAGCGATGCGACGTAGTATCCGCCGTGTGAAAACGAATCCGCAAACGCAGGAGCGGCCCCGCCGCGGTCGACCAACGGCGCCCAAATCTTCACCAGCTCCTTCAGATACGATCCCCCGATGGGACTGTGATAGTCGCCGCACGGATCGTCGTTGTTTCCGAGAACGATCGCGAACTGCGCCTTCGGATACGCCTGCGCGAATCGGCTTGCGATGTTTCGCATCGCGGCCAAGCCGGCGCCCGCCGGCGCGCTGCCGGCGTCATGCAATCCGACGAGGCGCGGAAAGTAATGGGCCAGGAAGTCACCCGGAATCAGCACCACCGCCGGTGACGGCACGCTGTGCTTCATCTCGGCCAGCGCCGATTCGAACAGCGCGAGGTTGGTGTCGTTGCCCGGCGGGCTCGGACGCTGCAGCGCATCGTACGGGTTCAGATGGATATCGCTGACGATCAGCCACGTTTGATCCGCACGCGCGCACGCCGGAGCAAGGAGAGCGACGGCGAGAGCCATAAGCGCGAAGATCCGGGAAGACGGCACGCCCGGCATCTTCTCACGAGGAGCATCCATGCCCCGCTATTGGCTGTTCAAAACGGAACCCGATGCCTATTCGTTCGATCAGCTCCGCAAAGACGGAACGACGATGTGGAGCGGCGTGCGGAATTACCAGGCGCGCAACAATATGATGGAGATGCAGCTCGGCGATCTCGGCTTGTTCTACCATTCCAGCATCGCCGAGCCGGCGGCGGTCGGTATCTGCAAAGTCGTCGCCACCGCACATCCCGATCCAACCCAATTCGAGCTCGGCGGCGAGTATTTCGACGGTCGAGCGAAACCCGACAAACCGCTCTGGTACCTCGTCGACGTCGCGTACGTCGAGCCGCTCGCCAACCCCGTGACGCTCGCGCGGATGCGCTCCGAGCCGCGCTTGATGGCGATGCCGCTGCTGCGACGCGGGCAGCGTCTTTCGGTTCAGCCCGTCACGCCGCAAGAATGGAAGATCGTCCTCGAACTCTCGAAGGGCTAGTGCGAGGTTGCCTTTCCGCTAGCCTGAATCGGCTCGGTTGGGCCGAACGACTTCGTGAGCATGAACGTGTAGCGGGCGGGACCGAGAACGTTGCCGACCGTTCCGGCTTGCAAGCCGTTGGCTAATGGTACGGTGATGCCGCCGCCGTATACCGGGAACAAGGTCGAATAGGCATTGAATATGTTCGTACCGGAGATTTGGACTGCCAGCGTCGAGTTCACCGGATAGTTGAGACTTGCGAAGGCGATGCCGAACGGCGGGCGATTGTAGGAGTTATTCTTGCCGATCAGCGTTTCGCCGAGCAGCACGAACGCGCCGTTTGCCAAGTGGTAGTTGACTTGGGCCGACCCTTGGAGATAGGGGACGGATTGATTGTCGACGCCGGACGTCGTGCCTCCGGTGTTGTCGACGTATTCGCCCTGGTAGTTTTCGCCCGAAATGATATTGAGATTCGTATCGTACGTGGACGGATTGCACGGATTTTTCTTAGTCGGGACGAAGCCGCAGTAAAAATTCGGCGGCAAATTGTAAGCATATCCGCGCTGGGTCGAGCCCTCGACGACGTACCCCCAACCTTTCGTGCGCGGGATGCGCCGGAACTCCAATTCGAGACCCTCGTAACGCGCGTTGGACAGGTTGACGTTTTGCGTCACTTCCAGCGGCACGCCCTTACCGCAGATGGGGATGGGACAGAGGCCGTTGATATAGGTCGAGGTCAAATACTGCCCGTACAGGTTGGTTTCGTAGATATCGCCGCGCAGAAACGTCACGCCGTCGTTGAGCGCGTAATCTGCGCCGAGGTCGTATCCGAACGCCGTCTCCGGGTGAAGATTCCCAGCGTTGACGATCTGCGTCGCGACTGCGCCGGGTCCGCCGTGCGCCGGGGGCGTGATCTCTCCATTCGGTTGGCTGATGACCGCAAGATAGGGTGGAGAGATCGAAGACCCGGCCGCGAAGCGAACGGCAACGTTGGGATGCGGCCGCCATTCGAGCCCCATTCGCGGATCCATGTGGTGGATCGTCGTCGAGGCGAAGTTCACGGGTACCCGGGAAACGAAACTGGGTGTACTCGTCGTCGTCCACGTTTCGAGCTGCCCGTCCGGGAGACACGTCGTCTGGTTCGTGGTCGTCGTGTCGAACGTATCCTCACAGTTGGTCGGATACGAACTGTGATAGACGTTCTGGTACAGCGCGAACGTTCCCGAAAACTTCGACGTAAACTGCTCGCGATCGCGTAAGAGGACGGTAAGGAAATCCTGTCCTGCCCCCGCCGGGAGCGCCGTGCTGGTGTTGTAGCAATAGCCGCCCGGAATCGTGCCGAGCTGGCACTGGTTGGCGCCGAACGAAAAATCGTTGTAGTAATCGACCGACGTCGCATGCGTGTAGTCCGCAGATCCCGTCAGTTCGTTGTTGGTGCCGAACGGATGCGTATACTGCATCGAGTAGCCGGTGAGCTGGTCGATTTCCGGATCGTTGAAATAGTTATATTGCGAGATCAGCGTCCGCTCGCCGTTGAACGGCATCGAGAACGCCGAAAGGGTTCCGTAGATATTCGTAAACTGCGGATACGGCTGGAATGGGTCCGGGTTGCCGGCGCTTTGAATGCGTGCGATCGTCGCGTGATAGAAGCGAGCGAGAAGCGTGTCGTTGTTCGCGAACGACGTGTTCATCTCGAGCTGCCAGATCGGCTCGTTGTTCGTTTCGAACTGGGGCTGCGCGTCGTAAGCAGCCGACAAGCTGTCTACCACGGACCCGGCTTTGAGCGAGCCGGTATAGCCGGCCCCCGGCTGAAAAACTACCGGAATGACGTTGCTCGTATTACCGCTCTGATTCGAACTCGTCTGGCTGCCGAAGTAGCTTCCCGTGATCGAGGTATTGTTGCCGAGCTTGTACTTGAGCTTGAAAAGTTCCGAGAGCGCGTCGAACTCGGAGCTAACGGTCGTCGTCGCCAACGCCGTGCAGCCGTTGTAGACGCGCGAATAGAACTGCGTTCCGCTGGTTCCTAAGAGCGGGGTCGGCGACGAACTTCCGTTCAAGCCGTTACATCCGTACGGGTAGGTGTTCGTACCGTTGATGTCGCCCGACCCGGTTCCCGGATCGAAGTATACCGGCGCGTTGTTCAGCCACGATATCTCGTTATAGCCCGCTATGCCGACCACGAAGCCGAGGCGTCCGTTGAATATGGTGTCGGAAACGCCGAGCGAATATTGGGTGCCGCCGGTATTCGTGACTCCCGCGCTAAAGAACGTATCGGCGTCAGGTGTCGGATCCTTCGTGCGGAAGTTCACCGTCCCGTTGATAGCGTAGTTGACCTCCGGCGCCATCGCGCCGGGACCCTTGATGATTTCGGTCGATCCTAAGAGTGCCGGATTCAAGAACGTCGTCACGTAGTCGCCGTAGAGTCCAACCGAGAGCGGATGTCCGTCGATCAGCGATGCCGTTTCGTACGAGAGACCGTTTCGAATGTTCGGGAACGTGATCGCTCCGGTGGCCGCGCCGTTCGCACTGCCGCCGGGGTACGAGATCTGAACGCCCGGCACCTGATCGAGCACGAGCGTTACCTGGGCGGCGCCCTGCATGCTGAACGTCTGGGAACTGACGACGTCGACCGCCGCCGGTGAGGTATTGAACACGCCCGCCCCGCGTCCGGTTCGCACGTTTGCGATCGTCGTCAGCGACGAAAACGATGACGCCGTCAGCCGGACGTCGACCAGCAGCGACGTCCCCGCGAGCAGGTAGATGTTCGCCTCACGGGCCGTATCGTAGCCGCCCTTCGAAACCGAAATCGCGTACGTCCCCGGCGCCAGGGTTGCGAACGAATACTTTCCTTCGGCATCCGTGAGTACGGAGGCGGTCGTCCCATCGCGAAGGACCGTGACTCGAGCGCCGGCAACCGGCCTTCCATCCGCGCTCACCGTGCCGCCAATGGCTCCGGGAGCGGCGGTTGGCTGTGCGAGCGCCGGCGCGGCCAAACCAAACGAAACCAGAGCCACGGCAATGGCGACAAGCGTCCTCATTGCATCAGCCTATGCAGGCGATGATTAAGGAGTCATTAGCGCTTTTCTAAATGCAGACAAAGACCGCTGCCCGCGGCTAGATCGATTGCGCCTCGGTCAAGAAGATGCGCTGTGCGTCGATCGGCATTTCACCGGGCCCCGGCGTGCGGCGCTTGTACGAGCCGTTTTCGAGGAGCTCGCGGCTGCGCACGTTGTCGGCAAGCTGCACCCCGAGGATATGGCCGTCGATCGTCTGCGCGAGGGCCGGATCCTCGACTGGTACGGCGAGCTCGACGCGCCGGTCCAAGTTGCGGCCCATCCAATCGGCGCTCGCCATATGCACGTCGCGATCTCCGCCGTTCTCGAAGACGTAAATACGGGAGTGCTCGAGGAACCGCCCGATGATGCTGCGTACGCGTATGTTTTCGCTCACCCCCGGAACGCCCGGACGCAGAACGCACATGCCGCGTACCATCAAATCGATCGGCACGCCGGCTTGCGAGGCGCGGTAAAGAGCGCGTATGACGCCGGCATCCGTGATCGCATTGACCTTCGCGCGAATCGCGGCCGGGCGGCCTGCGCGCGCGTGCTCGGCCTCGCGGTCGATCCTCGCGATCAGCTCGCGACGCAACGTGACCGGTGCGACCCAGAGCTCTTCGTAGTCGGTGACGCGAGCGAACCCGGTGAGCGCGTTGAAGACCTGGGCGTCGTCCCCACCGAGACCGGGGCGGCACGTGAACAGGCTCAAGTCCGTGTAGAGCTTGCCGGTCTTCTCGCTATAGTTTCCGGTTCCGAAATGCATGTAGCGGCGCAGCCCGTCTTCGTCTTCACGAACCACGAGCAGCGTCTTGGCGTGCACCTTTTGATTAGCGAACCCGTAGACGACGTGCGCGCCCGCGCGCTCCAGTCGCTTGGCCCACTCGATATTATTCTCTTCGTCGAATCGCGCTTTGAGTTCGACCACGACCGCAACTTGCTTCTCGTTCTCCGCTGCGGTCAGTAGCGCGCGCACGATCGCCGAGTTCTTGCCGGCCGTCCGGTAGAGCGTCGCCTTGATCGCGAGCACCTTCTCGTCGGCGGCGGCTTGGCGCAAGAACTGTACGACCGGGTCGAACGATTCGTACGGATGGTGCAGCAGGATGTCGGCTTCGCGAATGGTTCCGAAGATATCGGTTACGCCGAGGAGACGCTTCGGAATCGCCGGCAAGAACGGTGCGTCGCGCAGCGATTCGTAGTCGGGCAGGTTGACGATTTGCCACAGATCGCTGACCGCCATCAACCCGTCGACTTCGTAGCAGTCGACGGGCATGACGTCGAGCGCGCCGAACAGCAGGTCGCGCATGTACTCCGGCATGCCGCGTTCGACTTCCAGGCGAACCGGCTCGCCGAAACGGCGGCGTTGCAGTTCGGACTCGATCGCCTGCAGCAAATCGTCCGCTTCGTCTTCCTGAAGATCCAAGTCGGCGTCGCGCGTCACGCGGAACACGTAGGCCTCGCGCACGTGCATGCCGGGGAAGAGTCCGTCGAGGTGATGCGCGATCAAATCTTCGAGCAGCACGAATCGCCGTTCGCCGGCCGGAGAGTCGACCGGAACGAAACGCGAAAGCGTCTGCGGGATCTTCACGCGCGCAAAGTGCAGCTCCACGCCGTCCTTGGTCGTTTCTTCCATCTCGACGGCGAGCGACAGCGAAAGATTGGAGATGTATGGGAACGGATGACCCGAGTCGACGGCGAGCGGCGTGAGGACGGGAAAGACGGTGTCGTCGAACGTGCGCTCGAGCGCGTGCTGCCGTTCTTCGTCCAGATCCGAGACGCGGACGATTTTGATGCCGTTGGCCGCTAACTCGGGAAGCAGATGGTCATTCAGCAAGCGCATCTGCGTGAGCAGCGACGTGCGCAGACGGTCGGAGATCGCCGCGAGGTGCTCGGCCGGCAGCCGGCCGTCGTCGGAGCGCCGCACGACCTGCGCCTCGATCTGCTGCTTGATTGCCGCGACGCGGATCATGAAAAACTCGTCGAGATTCGTTCCGTATATGGCGACGAACTTGAGCCGTTCGAGGAGCGGATTCTTCGCATCCAGCGCTTCCTCGAGCACGCGGTCGTTGAACTCGAGCCACGAGAGTTCCCGGCTGATATACAGCGAGGGATCCTCGAGCGAGACGACTGGAACGGCCTCCGGCAGCTCTTGAGGGGTGATCATATAACCATGTGTTTCGACACCGGGTGTGAAAAACTACTCCAATCGTGTGGACCGACCTGGCGGCCAGCGCCGCGCAACACCTCGTCCTGGCCGGATCCGCGCTTGCGCTGGCGGTGATTCTGGGGCTGCCCCTGGGCGTAGCGGCGACCCAAGGCTCGCGCATTCGTGCCGTGGTGCTCTCGTTCGCCGGGGTCGGTCGCACGCTCCCCAGTATCGCGGTCTTAATGCTCCTTTTGCCGCTGCTGGGCGTTGGAGCAGTTCCGGCGATCGTTGCGCTCGCACTGTTGGCCATTCCACCGATCGTCATCAATGTCGATCTCGCGATACGCGGCGTTCCCGCCGCGGTGCTGGATGCTGCCGACGGAATGGGGATGACCGCCGCGCAGCGCTTCATGCGCGTGATCGTTCCGCTCGCGCTGCCGGTCTCGTTCGCAGGCGTGCGAACGGCGGCGACCGAGACGATCGCCAGCGCGACCCTCGCAACGTTCATCGGCGCCGGCGGCCTGGGCGACGAAATCGTCCGCGGTCTGCAAACCAACGATGCAACCGTCCTGTTCGCCGGCGCGATTGCGGTCGCGTTGCTCGCACTCCTTACGGAACTCATCTTGAGCGGGGCCGGCCGCCTATTGGAGGTTCGCACGTGACACTTTCGCGCGCTCGCGCGCTCGCGCTCATCGGATCGACCGTCGCGCTCGCGCGCTGCGGCGCCGGCGGACCGCGCATCCGCGTCGGGTCCAAGAACTTCACCGAATCGATCGTGATCGCGGAGATCTATTCGCGCGCGCTGGAAAACGCGGGCCTGAAGGTCGAACGTCGTCTCAATCTCGGTTCGACGGCGATCGCGATGGCCGCAATCGAACGCGGCGACATCGACCTGTATCCGGAGTACACCGGCACCGCACTGCTCGACGTTCTGCATCTTCCGCCGATGAGCGACCCGAAGAAGATCTACGACATTGTCGCGGCCTCCTATGCAAAGCAATACCATCTCACGTGGCTCAATCCGTCGCCGATGAACGACTCGCAAGCGCTAGCTACCACGAAAGCGATCTCCAAAGCGCATAACCTAACGACGCTCTCCGAGCTTTCGAAAGCCGCTCCGCAGTTTCGATTGGCGACCATTCAAGAGTTCTTGGCACGCGCCGACGGCTTGCCCGGCCTACAGAAGTTTTACGGCGGTTTCGAATTCAAAGCGGTACGCACGTACGACATCACGCTGAAATACCAGGCGCTGCGGGACGGCGCCGCAGATATTGCGAGCGCCTTTTCAACCGACGGCACGATCTCGACCGACGACCTCGTCGTGCTGCGCGACGACCGGAATTTTTGGCCGGCGTACAACGTCGCACCGGTCGTGCGCGAGGATGCGCTCGCGCGCGAGCCGCGCATCGCTACCGTCCTAAACGCGCTCTCGCCGGCGATCACCGATCGCGCGGCAGCCCGCATGAACGCTGCCGTCGAGGGCGGCAAACAAGATCCAAGCGACGTTGCCGACGCCTTTCTCGATTCGCTGGCGGCATTTTCGCCCGCGCCGGGCGCAACGAAGTGAACGGAGCTTCGATTCGCTTCGGCGACGTGGGTGTGCGCTACCCGGATGCCGATCGCGCCTCGATCGTGAACGTCACGTTCGAGGTGCGGCCCGGTGAACTGATCGTGCTGCTTGGCCCATCCGGGTCCGGAAAGTCGACGCTGCTGCGCACCGTGAACCGGCTCGCGCCGGTCACGTCGGGTGCGGTCTTCGTTGACGGCAACGACGTCGCGCAGAGCGATCCGGTCGAGCTTCGGCGCGGAATCGGATATGCAATTCAAGCGGTCGGCTTATTCGCGCACATGACCGTCGCGGAGAACATTGCCGTCGTCCCGTCGCTGCTCGGCTGGTCGCGTGCCGACGCCGCAGCCCGAGTCGACGAATTGCTGCTGCTGGTCGGGCTCGATCCCGCGCGCTATCGCGGGCGGCATCCGCGCGAGCTTTCCGGCGGCGAGGCGCAGCGCGTCGGGGTCGCGCGGGCCATTGCCGCACGGCCGCGCGCACTGCTGATGGACGAACCGTTCGGCGCCGTCGACGCCATCGTTCGCGCCGGCTTGCAGCGCGAACTCGCGCGCATCGTACGCGAACTCGGCACCACGACGCTCTTCGTCACGCACGACGTCGAAGAGGCGCTCGGTCTCGCCGATCGCATCGTCGTCTTGCGCGAGGGGCGCCTCGAGCAGGTCGCCACGCCGCTCGAACTACTGGAGAATCCGGCCACGCCATACGTGAAGGACCTCGTTCACGCAGGCGATCCGGTGTACCGCGACTACTTCTTACACGCGCGCGACCTGCTGCGCGCGAGCGAGGACGCGTGAGCTATCTTCTGCAGCATCCGTCGAAGGTGCTCGGCTTGGCCGGCGGCCACGCCGCCCTCGTCGCAACCGCGCTCCTGGTGGCGCTCGCGATCGCCCTTCCGCTGGGCATTTACGCAGCGCGCCGGCCGCACATCGCGACGTGGCTGCTCGGCATTCTCGGCGTGATCTACACGATTCCCAGCTTGGCCCTGCTCGCCGTGCTGGTGCGTTGGCTGGGCATCGGGTTCGCGTCGATCTTCGTCGCGCTGATCGCCTACGCGCAGTTCATGCTGGCGCGCAACATCATCGCCGGGATCAAGGGCGTCGATCCCGCGCAAGTCGACGCGGCACGCGGGCTCGGCATGTCGCACGCGCAAGTCTTGCTGCGCGTCGAACTTCCGCAAGCGCTGCCGGTGATGCTCGGCGGCGTGCGCGTCGCCGCAATCGCGATGATCGCCATCGCCACGCTCGCCGGTTACGTCGGCGGCGGCGGACTCGGCGTGCTCATCTTCACCGGCCTCGCCCTGCACAACAACGCGATGATCGTCGCCGGAAGCATCGCCGCTTCGTTGCTCGCAATCGCGGTAGACGCCTCGCTGCGAGTAGTCGAGCGGCTGGCTCGGCGCTAAGAGGCTGCGCTAAACGTTCTTGACGATGTCGTCCTTGATGGCCGAGATACGAGCCTCATCGCGTTTGTAGAACGTCCACTGTTTGATGCGCTTGCCGCGGATCAGGCCGGCTTGCGTGAGGACTTTGAGGTGTTCGCTGGCCGTTGGCTGGCTGACGCCGAGCTTGTCGGCGATGAAGTTGCCGCAGACGCCGTCGTCGACCAGGTCGCCGTCGACCTGCGGCGGGAAATGCGCGCGCGGATCCTTGAGCCACTCAAGAATCTGCAGGCGGCGGTCGTTGGCGAGCGCCCGTAGCGCTCGCTCTATAGGCATATTGCTATTTTGCTAAATACTAACTACAATGTCAAGCATGCCCAGCAAAACATCGCCAAAAAACGTCGCGTCGTCGCTTACCGAGCTCTGGTCTCCGCGCATCGTCGCCGAGCTGGACGACTCGTACGTCAAAGTCGCCAAAGTTCACGGAACGTTCGTCTGGCACAGTCATGACGACGAGGACGAACTCTTCTTTATCCTTCGCGGCCGGTTGCGCATCGAGATCGAGGACCAGCCTCCGGTCGAGCTCGAGGAGGGCGACGTCTTCGTCGTTCCCAAAGGCATCCGCCACATGCCGGTCGCGCCGGAAGAATGCCTCGTGATGTTGATCGAGCGCAAATCCACCGCGCACACCGGAAACGAGGTCACCGCGAAAACGCGCTCGCTCGCCGATCAGCAGAGGCCGCTATGATCGAGCACTCGACGGCGCCGCGAACCATCGATCGCACCGGCATCGAAACCGCCGCCCGTACCATCGCCGGTCACGTTCGCCGAACGCCGGTTATCGAGACCGACGGTGCGGACTTCGGACTGCCCGGCGTAACGATCGCATTCAAACTCGAACAACTGCAGCATTCCGGCTCGTTCAAGGCGCGCGGCGCTTTCACGAATTTGCTGCTGCGCGAGATTCCAAAGGCCGGCGTCGTCGCCGCATCCGGCGGCAATCACGGCGCGGCGGTGGCATTTGCCGCGATGAAACTCGGCGTGCCGGCAAAGATCTTCGTTCCCGTCGTTTCGTCCGCACCGAAGGTCGCGCGGATACGCTCGTACGGCGCGGACTTGGTCATCACCGGCGATCGTTACGGCGAAGCGCTGCAAGGCGTACAAGCCTGGGTAGATCGAACCGGCGCGCTCTCCGTGCACGCGTTCGACGAGCGCGAAACGATGCTCGGGACCGGAACGCTGGCGAAAGAGCTCGACGAGCAACTCGGCGCGTACGATACCGTGCTCGCTGCAGTCGGCGGCGGCGGGTTGATCGCCGGAACGGCGACCTGGTATGCGGGTGGAAAGCGGGTGATCGGCGTCGAGCCCGAAGGCGCGCCGACGCTCACATATGCGCTGGCGGCCGGGCATCCCGTCGATGCACCGACCGAAAGCATCGCAAACGATTCGCTCGCACCGCTGCAAGTCGGCAAACTCGTCTTCCCGATCGCACGGCGCTACGTCGACCGCGTCGCACTCGTCAGCGACGACGACATCCGCAACGCGCAAGCTTCGCTGTGGCGCAACCTGACGGTCGCTGCCGAACCGGGCGGCGCCGCGGCGTTCGCGGCGCTCCTTGCGAAGCGCTACGTTCCCGAACCTGGCGAACGCGTCGTCGTCGTGATCAGCGGCGGCAACACCGCGGCGGTATCGTTATGAGCATCCATCGTATCGCGCCCGGCCGGCGCATGAGCAAAGCCGTCGTTCACGGCAACACGGTATACGTTTCCGGCCATGTCGCGGAAGGATCGACCGTTACCGAACAAGCACGCGCCATTCTTACGCGCATCGAAACGCTGCTCGTCGAAGCGGGAACGGACAAATCGAAGTTGCTCTCGGCGCAAATCTGGCTCGCCGACATCGAGACCTTCGACGAAATGAATGCGGTGTGGGAGGCGTGGATCGTTCCCGGCGAACCGCCGTCCCGCGCGACCGTCGAAAGCCGCCTCGCCGATCCCCAATACCTGATCGAGGTCGCAGCCATCGCCGCGATCTAACACCGGCGCCCCCGCGCTTGACATATAGTTCTATATCGTACTATTGTATGGCCAGTGTTGGAATTTATCCCGGCGCTGCACCGGGCGGTCAACGCCGTGCAGGTCCTGCTCGCCGACGAACGCATCGACGTCACGCACGCCGAGGCGCTGGTGCTCGCGCAGTTAGCGGAGGCGAAGGTTCAGCGCATGTCCGAGCTGCGCAACGCGTTCGGACAGCGCAAGTCGACGCTGACCAGCGTCGCGGATCGCTTGGTAGAGCGCGGCTTGATCACGCGATACGACGACCCGGAAGACCGGCGCGTTCTTCTGGTACGGCTCACGCGGGCCGGAGAGCGTTCCGCCCGGCGCATCGTCACGATTCTAAGCGCGCTCGAAAAGCGGGCGATCAAAGCGGCCGAACCTTGCGACGTGCATACGCTGCGCCGGGGCCTCGAGGCCATCGGCGATGCCGCGCCGCGGTCGCGGCGCGGGAAATAAGGCTACTCGCGAACGAGCAGGCTTACGCTGAAGGCCTCCGCATCGTCGGTCCACGCCTGGGCGACGCGGAACCCGGCACCGGCTGCGAGCGCCGCAATATCCTCATCCGAGAACTTGTACGACGACTCGACGTGGATGCGTTCGCCGCGCCCGAACGTGAGATAGACGCCGATCTCGGCCAAGGTCACGCGCATGTCGCACCGCGCTTCTAGGAACGAATCCACGCTGCCGCGGCCTTCGTCGTAGCGCACGATGTGATCGAAATCGCGAACGTTGAAGTCACCGCCCAGCTCGCGATTGATGCGCGAGAGCACGTTGCGATCGAAAGCGGCCGTCACGCCGGCGGGGTCGTCGTACGCGAGCTCCAAGGTCCCGCGATCCTTCTTTAAATCCATGCCCAGCAGCAGACCGTCGCCGGGGCGCAGGACGCCGGCAAGCAGTTTCAGGATGCGCCGCGCCTCGGGCGGCTCGTAGTTTCCGATGTTGGAACCCATGAACATCGCGAGCGTCTTACGCTGCAGACGCAGCACGCCCGAGCCGAGTACGTCGAAATAATCGCCCGCGTATGCGCGAATCGAGAGTTCTCGATACGAGTCGACCAGATTCTGCGACGAGACGCGCAAGGCATCCGCCGAGATATCGATCGGACTGTAACGCAGCGTGCGCTGCACGCGCAGCGCTTCTTCTATCAGAATCCGCGTCTTTACGGCGCTGCCGCTGCCCAACTCCAGAAAATCGAGGGGCGCGTCGAGCAGGCGGACCATCTCCCAACCCCACTCGCGTAAGATATCGGTTTCGGCGCGCGTAGGATAGTACTCCGGCAAACGCGTGATCGCGTCGAACAGGGCCGAACCGACGTCGTCGTAGAGAAATTTAGGCGAGAGGCGCTTGGGCGCGGCCCGCAGCCCGGTAGCGATCTCCTGGCCGAACGTCGGCTCCCCGGCCACCCGGGGAAAGGTCACGAGCTCGAACCGGTCCGATACCCGGGTAGCTGTGGTGGTCATCAGCGCCCTCCTGCGCGGGGTTGTACCAGCAGAACGCCTCGTCGAAACCTACGGTTTCGTTCGGACCCGATTTTTTTCTAGGCCGTCATGCGGGCGGAGGCGCGATTCCCGTGCGCAAACGCGAGCTCCAGAAGCCGTAAGCAAAATAGGCGACCATGCCGACGAGGAACCAGACCCCATAACGAACCCACGTACCAAGCTGGAGCTGCGTAATCAGGAAGAAGCACGCGAGCGCCCCCGCCACGGAAAAGAGCGGCAGGAGCGGCGCACGGAAGGGCCGTTGCGCGGCGGGACTGAGAAAGCGCAGTAGGAGCACGCCGATGCAGACGATAGCAAATGCAACCAACGTTCCAATGTTGGTTAAAGCCAGCAAATCCGGAAGAGGAAAGACCGCCGACAAGCCCGTTACCAGCAATCCCGTGATCACGGTCATGCGGGCCGGCGTCCGGAACCGCGGATGAATAGTCGCCACGGCCGGCGGTAACATACGATCGCGCGCCATTACGTAGAAGATGCGCACCTGTCCCAATAATGAGGTGATCGCAACGGTCGTGTTGCCCGCGATTCCACCGAGCGCAACGATCCAATAAATCGCGTGATTGTTGTTGACCGACGCAAGCGCGTCGAGCATCGCCGCGCCGTCGGAAAGTTTTGCGAACGGCATCACGCCGACGGTGCACAGCGTGAGCGCAACGTAGAGAATCCCGCCGATCGTGAGCGCCAGCAAAATGCCGATCGGGACGTCGCGCTCCGGCCGCTTCGTTTCCTCCGACGCAACCGTCACCGTATCGAATCCGATGTATGCGAAGAAGACGAGCGCCGTGCTCATGAAGATGCCTTTGAAGCCGAACGGCGCGAAGGGATGGAGGTGAGCCGGCGATATCATCGGCGCGGCAACGGCGATGAAGACGATCGAAGACACGATCACGACGATAACCAGCGCGCTGTTCACCGACGCAGATTCGCGTATGCCGACAGCCACCAAAGCGGTGATCAGCAGCGTGACGATACCCGCCGGAGCGTCGAAGTGCCACGTACCTCCGGCACCGAGATTGGCTGCTTGGGCCCACGTCGGAAAGACGATCCCGATGTTGGCTAGGATATGCTGAAAGTAATCGGACAGCGAAGCCGCAGTCGGAGCGACGGAAACCCCGTACTCGAGAATCAAGTCCCACCCGATGACCCAAGCGACCAGTTCGCCGAGCGTCGCGTAGGCGTAGGTATACGCACTTCCCGCCACGGGGACCATCGAGGCGAACTCGGCGTAGCAGAGCGCAACGCAGACGCTGACCATTCCCGAAAAAACGTATGCAAGCACGACGCCGGGACCGGCCAAGTGCGCGCCGCTGCCGATCGTCGGGAAAATACCGCCGAGCATCGTGCCCAGGCCGATCGCCGTCAGCGCCGGCCAGCCCAGCACACGTTTCAGCCTCGGCCCTTCCGATTCGGACGTCGTCCATCCGAGCGGCTGGCGCGCGAAGAGCTGCTTTAGCAGAACGCTACCTTACGATTTCGCCGGACAGAGCTGATAGATCGCCGCGTCCGCGGTCGCGTCGGGCTGCGTCCCGATGGGATAGATATACATCGCCATCAAAACGCCGTCGGCGCTCTTCGTCGAAACCATCTCGAGATTGTTGTCGTCGCCGGTGCGCGACGACGTTGCGATCGCCTTCACGTAGTCGGCCGGCTGCTCTCCGCACACCTTAATCGCTCGCTGCGCCTCGATGTGCGCGTCTTTCACGTCCGCGCTGCTGAAGGCCTGATCGGTCTTGAAGTCCGCGGGCACTTTGAACAGCATCAAGACCTGTTTCTTATCGGGCGACGACCAAAACTGCATCATGCCCATGATGCCGGGCGAGGACGGCCAATCCGCCGGGGCTTTGAACGTCAGGCCTTCGGCCGGGCTCTTCGTGAGGCCCCCGCACGCGACGGTCGCGACGGTTCCGAATAACGCGAGCGCGGCAATACCGTACCGCAAGATCCTCATGGGGCGGGCTTCTTCGCCATGCTAGCGACCGCCTCGTACGAGGCGATGCGCGCCCACCGGTCGCCGATCAGGTCGATATACTCCCGCGTCTCGGCGTAGGGCGGGACGCCGTGGTAGTGCTCGACGGCGGCCGGCCCGGCGTTGTATGCCGCAAGGGCGACATCGTACGGTTCGTCGTAGACGCCGGTGTACGCGCGCACGTAACTTCCCAACAAGTCCGCCGCCGCGTCGATCGATGCGAAGGGATCCCACGGGTCGATACCCTCGCCCGCAGCGGTATCCGGTTCGAACTGCGCGATTCCGATCGCCCCGGCGCTCGAGATGACGCGCGGATCGTAGGCCGATTCCTGAAGAAGCGTCGCGCCGAGAAACTCAACGGGCAACCCGTTCCGCCGCGCGGCGTGCGCGGTGACGACGGCGAGCAATAGCGCGCCGGCTTGCGCGATTCGCGGGTTCGTGTGAAGAATCGCTCGCGCGAGCGCTAATTCGGGCGATCCGACCGGCGGGCCGTCGCGAAGAAGCATCGCGCCTTTTATCGCATCGACTCCGGGCGGTGCCGGCCAACTTAACACGAAGTTAAGAGCGCGCGACAGGCGTGGTGGCACCGAGCGCAACTCCTGGGTATAGTTCGCAGTAGAGGAAGTAACCGCACAATCAGAGAGCAGTGCGGCTGCGATTCCAAATAGCGCCGTCGAGCGGAGGATACGTATCACCATGGCCGTCGTCGCAGCAGCATTGATCGTCCTCGTTGTAGGCGATTTTGCGTCGACCTTTTTTTATCACGTCCCGCAGCATATCTGGTTCACGCTGCATCTTCGCACGCACCACGATCGCAAGCGCTCGTACTGGGACCATGCCGTCCTTTCGAAGGATCCATCGATCTTATTGGACGGCTTTCTTGGAGCCGTCCCCTATCTTGCCGTCGCGGCCGCCGTGTGGCCGGTATCTTGGCCCGGGGCGCTTGCCGGCTTGGCCCTAGGGCAGCTTCACGTCTGGTGGCGGCACACGACCGAGCTCGGCTGGAGGACCCCGGCCTGGCTGAAGGCGGTCCTGCGGCCTCTCTGGATCGTGCTCCCCGAGGACCACGACGGCCACCACCGAAACCCCGATATTGAGTTTGGCGATATTTTTCGTTTTTACGACGTTCCGGCGCGGGTAATGATGGCCAAGCTCTCCCGAACTAGCCGTCGCGTTCGAAATGCCGCCGGCCGGCGGGCTAGCCAGCGAGCCCCAGCGCAAGCCTAGGGGCCTACCTCGGGCCTACGGAGAGCGATTTGACCAAACGGGCACTGTTCTTGATCTCGGATACGGGCGGCGGCCACCGGAGCGCGGCAAACGCGATCACGGCTGCGCTCGACGAGATCGAAACGCCCAATTCGTTCGAGCATCGCATCGACGACGTCGCGGCGCACTGTGCCTTCCCGATGACGCAGCTCGGCCTCAGCTACAGCCTCGCGCTACGCTACGCACCGCCGCTCTACGGCGCTCTCTACTACGCGACCAACGGAAGGCGCCGGTATAAGGCGCTGGTCCGATTCTGCGAGCCGCTGTATCGCGAGCGCCTGCGAGATCTGTTCATCGCTTATCAGCCCGATGTGATCGTCTCGGTCCATCCGCTGCTCAATCACGCAGCGCTGCGCGCGCGAGCCGATGCCCGCATGCAGCACGTCCCGGTCGTTACGGTGATTACGGATCTAGGAAAGGTTCACGAGTCATGGCTCGTGGCGGAGGCCGACGCGGTCGTCGTGCCGGCGCGCGAAGTCTACGCCCGGGCGCTTTCACGCGGCGTGCCTCCCGGCCGTTTACGCCTGCTCGGGCACCCGATCAGCCCTCGCTTCGATAACGTCACGGGTACGAAAACCGAACTTCGCCGCGAGCTCGGCCTGCCGGAAGACAAACTCTTGGTGATGCTGATGGCCGGCGGCGAAGGCGGCGGCAAGCTGCTTTCGACCACACTCGCGCTCGCGCGTGCTCGCCTGCCGGTCGAACTGGTCGTCGTGTGCGGCCGCAACGAGCACATGCGCCAGAAGCTCGAAGAACTCGGCAAGACCTTGCCGACGCCATTGCACGTGCTCGGCTTCACCGACAAGATTCCCGAATATTTCCGTGCGGTCGACTTGCTCGTCACCAAAGCCGGCCCCGGTTCGCTGGCTGAGGCGAATGCCGCACAGTTGCCGGTCGTCGTGTATGACTACGTTCCGGGACAAGAACGCGGGAACGTCGACTTCGTTCGCCAGAACGGTCTGGGTGCGGTGGCGATTCACAGTTCCGCCGAAGTCGTCGAAGCGGTGCGCACGATGATCCGCACGCCGGAGAAGCTCGATGCGATTCGGCACAATCAGGAACTCGTCGCGCCGGTCCGCAGTTCGCGACGCATCGCCGCGCTAATCGCGCAGATCACGAATACGGGAACGATTCCGGCGCAGGACGATATGCCCGTTGGTCCCCTCCGTCAAGCGGCCGGAGTTTAACCGGCCGCAATTCATTTGCATGGCCGCCGGCCTTGCCGTTGCGGCTGCGGCGCCGATCGTGGCGCGCGCGCAAACCTCCGAATCGCCCTTGCGGCAGATCGCGCTCGTCGAGCGCCGCACGGGCGGCCGGCTAGGCGTCGCCGCCATCGACACCGGCAGCGGCCGTCAAATCGAATATCGCGCGTTCGAAGCGTTTCCGATGTGCAGCACCTTCAAGCTGCTGCTGGTCGGCTACATCCTGGCACGCGTCGATGCAGGGAAGGAGCGTCTGGACCGCACGGTACCGTACGGCAATCACGATCTGCTCGACTACGCGCCGGTGACGAAGGCTCACGTCGCCGACGGCGGGATGACGGTTCGCGACCTCTGCATCGCCGCAATCGAAAAGAGCGACAATACGGCCGCCAATTCACTGCTCTCAACCATCGGCGGTCCGCAAGGTCTCGATGCGTTTCTTCGATCGATCGGCGATCGCATCACGCAGCTCGATCGCACCGAGCCCTCCCTCAATGAAGCGGCGATCGGCGATCCGCGCGACACGACGACGCCGCATGCGATGGCGAATGACGCGCAAAAGATCGTGCTCGGCACCGTGCTCTCCAACCAGTCGCGCGATCTGCTCGCATCGTGGCTGGTCGCATGTCAGACCGGCACCAGCGCGATTCGCGCCGGCATACCAAGCGCGTGGCGCGCCGGAGACAAGACCGGATCGGGCGAACGCGGGACGCGCAACGACGTAGCGATCGTGTGGCCGCCGGGGCGCGCGCCGATCGTGATCGCCGCCTACCTCACCGGTGCGACGAAGCTCACCGGCGATCAACGCGACGAGGCCCTTGCGAGCGTCGGAAATATCGTCAGCGCCGCGTTCTCCTAAGCTCTGTACGCGACGCTTAAGTTTCGCTCTTGGCGTCCGGCGTGACTTCGACCATCCTGCGCGAGATCTTGAGCAGCAGCCCGCGTGGCGTCAAATGCGGCGCGAGGCTGACGAGCGAGTTCGTAAACGGGCCTGAGATCTTCATGCGCTTGCCGTTCATCATCGCCTTATAGCCTTCGGCCGCGACGTCGCCGGCATTCGCGAGCGGCATCCTGGCGAAGAGCAGCGTCTTGCCCACATCGGCCCGTTCTCCAAAACCGGTTGCGGTCGCTCCCGGGCAGAAGCAGGTAACGCTCACGCCCGTTCCGCGGAACTCTTCCCACAGCGCTTCGGAAAATGAGATGACGAACGCCTTGGACGCGTAGTAGGCCGCCATGAATGGGCCGGGCAGAAAACCTGCGGTCGATGCGATGTTCATGATCTTGCCGTCGCGCCGCTCCAGCATACCCGGAACGTACCGGCGCGTGAGCTCGGTTAGGGCGACGACGTCGAGCATCACTTCTTCGCGCACGCGTTCTTCCGGAATCGTGTCGAAGCGGCCGTTGCTTGCAAAGCCTGCGTTGTTGATCAATACGTCGCAGCGCGGAACGTCGGCCAGCACTGCGTCGGCGGCGCCCGGAAGCGAGAGATCTTGCGCGACCGTCGCAACGTCGATACCGTGCGCGACGCGCAATGCCAGCGCGATTTCGTTGAGCTTGGCCGCCGAGCGCGCGACCAGGGCGAGATCGTAGCCGTCGGCTGCGAGGAGTTTGGCGAACTCGAGGCCGAGACCGCCGGAAGCACCGGTGACGAGAGCGAGTTTACGCTCCGGCACGCGCTCCTAGACCTCCACGGAAGGCCATCGTTGCCGCACCGACCTGTCCTGCGTCGTTGCCGAGCTGCGCGACCACGATCTGCGTCGTGCCTTTGGGCACCATCGTCGTGAGCGTCTCGACTTGCGGCCGGACGGCATCGAGCATGAAATCGCCGGCCGATGCAACGCCCCCGCCCAGCGAGATCATCTCGGGATTCACAAATGCGATGATGTTGGCGAGTCCGATCGCTAGATCGCCGCAATAATTCCCCCACGCGGCGAGGGCGTGACGGTCGCCGGCTTGCGCCGCTTTGCGAATCTTTTTGGAGCTGAGTTTGTCGCGTTCGACGTCGAGCATCGTACTGCGCGGAAACGACGGTGCGACCGCAAACGCATGCCGGATCAAGCCCGTCCCCGAAGCCTGCGCCTCAAAGCAGCCGATCTTGCCGCACGCGCAGACGAATCCGTCGGACGGCCGGATCTGATGGTGCCCTACTTCGCCCGCGCCCCAGCGATTGCCCAGGATCAGGTCGCCGTCGGCAACGATGCCGCCGCCGATTCCCGTACCCAAGGTCAGGAGTACGAAATTCTTCGTCTTCTTGCCGATGCCGAACGTGTACTCGCCGAGCGTCGCACAGCGCGCGTCGTTGCCCACATAGACGGGCAGCGAGAACCGTTTACGCAGCGTCTCCCCGAGGGGCGCGTTCTGCCAACCGAAGTTCGGGCTGTACAGCACGGCCCCGGAGCGCGCGTCGATGTTGCCGGGCGAGCCGATGCCGATGCCGGCGATGTCGCTGCCGGCCCCCTTGATGGCGGCTCCGATTCGCTCGACGAGCACCTCGATGACCTTGTCGAACTGCAGGTCCTCGAGGTCCTGCTCGAACTGTCCGTGGATCGTTCCGTCGTCCGTAATGACCCCAGCCGTAACGTGTGAACCGCCAAGGTCAACGCCAATTGCCGTACGCATAAAGACTCTTTTCCGCAGCGCCGAAGGCCGCACCCGCACGGGTGGGCGAACCTGATGTAAAATGGAGACGATAGACCTCACAACCCTGCGGAACTTCACGCGCCGCACCGGCCAGCCAACCCACCCCGAACTGCTCGACACGCGCCCGATCGAACACGTCAACAAGATCGAGATCGACGAAGAGCATCTCACGATTGAGTACGACGAGAAGACGACGCGCTTTTACAACGTCAATGAGATCACCAAACGCGAGTGGGTCTATAAGTACAACGACGATCCCGAAATGGTGAAAGCGATTGCGAAGGTCATCGACCTCTCGCGCAAACACCTCAAAGAGGTTCCCGAAAATATCGCGTGTCCGCCCGGCTGCGCCGAATGCTGCAGCGGCTACGAGCCGTTCGTCAGCCGCGCCGACGTCACGCGTATCGCCAAGCATCTCGGCATGAGCTACGACGACGTGATGAAGGAGTACATCGTTGAGCGTCCCTCGGCCGATGGATTCCACGTCGGCTGGGTGCGCAAGATCACCGAAGATCTCGCCGACAAGTGCGTCTTTCTGATGGGTTCGCGCAGCGGCCGCTACTACTGCGGCATCTACGAAGCACGCCCGCACGATTGCGCCGAGTTCACGCCGATCGGCTGTGACGACGTCGACGATAGTCTGCCGCGTAAGGCCGATTGGAAGATCGGGGCGCCGTTCCAACCGAAACGGCGGGGCAAGAGCGGGCGCCGGCTCTAGCCGGAGATGGCCAGCTTCCAGGCGGGAATGGTGCGCGTGCTGCTGCGCAATACGGTGAAAAACCCTCTGGTGCGCGCGCTGCGCAAACCAAATCTCACGCGTAGCTATCGCAAACTCATCGGCGGCGGCGAAGCGATCTTCGGACGCCTGCCCCGCGGCGTGACGCGCGTGCCGGTGGAAGAGCGCGTAGCCGGCGTTCACGGCGAGTGGATTCTCACCCACGCCGAACCGTTCTCACCGCGCGTGATCCTCTATCTGCACGGCGGCGGCTACGTCGGCGGAACGATCCAGATGTATCGCTCGGTCACGTCGGCGTTCGCGCTTCGCTGCAGCGCGCGCGTCTTCGCGCTCGACTACCGGCTCGCGCCGGAGCATCCGTTTCCGGCAGCCCTCGACGACTCGATCGCCGCGTATCGATTGCTCCTCGCACAGGGCGTCGAGGCTTCGAAGATCGTCGTCGCAGGCGATTCCGCCGGTGGCGGCCTCACGCTCTCGACGCTGCTCGCGATCCGCGAGCGCGGTTTACCCGATCCTGCCGGCGCCGTAATGATCGCGCCGTGGGTCGATCTGCTGGCGACCGGCGAGTCGATTCGCACCAACGCTCGAAGCGACGACGTGGTCGTTCCCGACAATGGCGAGAACCGGCTCGCACATGCGTACATGGGCGGCGCTCCGCTCGACACGCCGCTCGCCTCCGGACTCTATGCCGATCTTGCCGGACTGCCGCCGATGCTGATTCAAGCCAGCGCCATCGAAGTGCTGCTCGACGACGCCGTGCGGCTCGATTCAAAGGCGCGCGCGGCGGGCGTCGATTCGACACTACACTTATGGGACGGGCTCCCGCACGTCTGGCACCTGTTCAAGATTCTCCCCGAGACGCGCGAGGCATTCGACGACATTGCGGTCTTTGTCGGACGAGTGACCGCGTCGTGAAGCCGTCAATTCGCCGTCTTTACACGCTGATTTCGCACGCTCAAACACCTCGAGTAGCGAAATACGCAGTTTTTTAGGGGTTAGAGCACTCTCTAAACGGGTAATCCTTGTACACGTAATCTTTAGTTCACGTTTCTATCGCATTGTCTGCGTTGACCACGGTGCATTCCCCGGCCGTGGTTCGTTTTTTAAAAAAAGGAACTGTTCATGGCGCCCTCTTACGGACCGTCGACCATCGTCGTGACCCATGCCGTCGCCGCTGAAGCGGGCGGTCATTGGTGATCCCTCCACGCCGCGGGCGAAAGCGGATCGCTTTTCAAAGTGCCATGAACGTTACGCATAACGCGCTGCCCAACAGCAGCGCTGTGATCTATTCCCCAGCCTGGTCGCTTGGCCCGATATTATTATGAAGACATTTTCTGTTGCTTTACTGATCGTCGCGCTGCTGATCGGAAGTGCACCGACCTCGGCCCAGACCGTGATTACGAGGCTCGGAAGGGCACCAGTCACCACGACGCTTCATTCGACGGCGCAACTGGTAGCGCATCGGCAACAGATCCTCGCTGCCGCGAAAACGCTGAAACTGACGCAGGGAGAGACCGAAACGCTCACCGATGCGCTAGACAACACGCCGCAGCTGTTCGAGTACGTCGTGCTTCCGCGTCATCTCGACGCGATGACGGGTTCCGGACCAAACGGCTACGACGCGATCTTCAATGTCACGATCCCTGCCAACACGCACGGTTGGGCGCTGGCTTATTCATACGGAAGCCGACGAACGCTGTTCTACATCCCCGCCGCATGCGGAAACATAAGCATCGTCCGATCGCTCGCATTGCCGGTTCGCGCGGTTCACCGCAAGCCGCCCGTCGTGATCCCGGCCACGGAGACGCCGCCGGCCGCAGTAATTTCAGCGGAGCAGGTAGCCGCGGCGCCTGCGCCGGCGTTTGCACCAAATCCCGGATTTTGGGCGCGATATGGACCGATCCTCGGCGGGATACTCGTGCCGATCGTAGGCTGCGCGTTTGCCGGGCTGCTTTTCGCATCACGGCGGGCCGCCGATTATTCCGCCGCATCACAAACCGACGCCACGCCCTTCGGAAAGCCCTCACGCCCGACGCCGACGCCGGTTACGTCGCCCACACCGCATCCAACGATGACGCCTCATCCTACCCCGACGCCGGTCTTCACACCAACGCCGCATCCAACGATGACGCCTCATCCCACGCCGACGCCAGTTGTGACGCCAACGCCACATCCGACGCCGACGCCCGTCATAACGCCGACGCCGCACCCGACGATGACGCCTCACCCGACGCCTACGCCAGTTGTGACGCCAACGCCGCATCCGACCGCAACGCCGACGGTACAACCGCGGACGACGCCGACGCCGACGCCCAGCCGACCGTAACGCCGACGGTACAACCGCGGACGACGCCGACGCCGACGCCCCAGCCGACCACACGCCGACGCCGCATCCCGACCACGCCACGCCGACGCCGCATCCGACCATGTCGCCGACGCCGCATCCGACCATGTCGCCGACGCCGCATCCGACCATGTCGCCGACGCCGCATCCGACCATGTCGCCGACGCCGCATCCGACCATGTCGCCGACGCCGCATCCGACCATGTCGCCGACGCCGCATCCCACCATGTCGCCGACGCCGCATCCGACCATGTCGCCGACGCCGCATCCGACCATGTCGCCGACGCCGCATCCGACCATGTCGCCGACGCCGCATCCGACCATGTCGCCAACGCCGCATCCGACCATGTCGCCGACGCCGCATCCGACCATGTCGCCGACGCCGCATCCGACCATGTCGCCGACGCCGCATCCGACCGCAACGCCGACGGTACAACCGAGGACGACACCGACGCCGACGCCGCGGCCAACGATGTCGCCGACGCCGCAACCAACGACGTCACCGACACCGCAACCAACCATGTCGCCGACACCTTCCCCGACTCGAACGCCGTGTCAGTGGAGTTGCGGATCGCCGACGCCGAGTCCGACGTGGACACCAACGGCGAAGCCGACGGCAACACCGTGCCCTCCGGACGCTAAGGTTCTCGCTTTTGGCAGGTCGATTGGGTTGCGGCTAGGCGCGAGGGTAGGGCAAGCGCTATCGCGATCGAGTCTTCATCGACACACGGTCGCGAGCGATTCGTACGACGGGAAGTCGCGAACGGAACCGCTTAGATGAGGTTCATGGCGTAGTATACGCCGGAGTCGTGTAGGCCCTTGGCGCCGAGTCCGACCCAGCGCTCCGCGGACATGATGTTGATGAAGTGGCCCACTTCTTCGTTGTATCCGCAACTGTGCCAGTTGTAGGCCGGCGCGCAGCGACGCCCTTCGATTTCAAAGATCATATTTGGATTGGCCCACGACGAGGTTTCGGTGAAAGCGGCATTTTGTGCGGGCGACCAATCCTGCGGCGCTCCCGGGAGCGCGTGGAAATACGCTTCGAACTCGACGCATTTCGGTGGGTTGCCCAGGTCGCGGCAGGTGTGACCGATCCGGCCCGCGCGACCTTCTTGCTGTGCCCAGAAGCGCGCGCTCTCCATTAGATTCTCGTCGAAGACGAGTCTGGCGGGAGCGCCGTAATGACCAACCCCGCCCGGCGCGCCGCGAAAGCGATTCAGTTCGGCAAGCGCCGCGCGTTCGTCATTCGTTGCAGCGATGAGACGAAGCGTTCCGAGTTCGTGCTGGTCGGCAACGAAGACGCCATGAAACGTTACATGTGATTGCGGGCCGCCGAGCGCGTCAAAGAAGAAGCTCCCGCCGGAAGGCAACGGCAGCGCGAACGACCCGTCGGCGTCCGTCATCGCGGTGTTTACGGCCGCGGAGGGATCGGGTAACCGGTCACCGGCGACGGCATCCCCTGAGTCGCCGCTTTCGGAAACTGCAGCCACAACGATCCCCGAAAGCGGTCGCCCGGACTCAAAATCGACGATGCGGCCGCGTATTTGCTGGGCGCTCGGCGTCGAACCGAGCAAAGCCGGTGCCGCGAGCAGCGCAAGCGCGACAAGAAAGGCAGTCTTACGTCGTAGCGGCGTTACGGACGGGTCCATCTGCCAAAATTTGTTCGGCCTGGAACCGCTTAAGCTTAATGTTTAGAGCACAGGCTTTACACTTCCCTAAGGACAGAGGGTGGGCGGCCCCCAGATATATGGCGGCTCGCCCGGCCTTGACCGCTATATGGAGCCCATCGCCTATTTACGAAAGCTCGCGCCGGGCCGTCGGCGAACGCCCCCTCAGACCGGTCGATGCGGCCGGCGGATGGAGGTCGACATGAACTGCGCCCTAGTCTCGCCGCGCCGGATCGCGCTGGCAGTCCTCGTGCTCGCGGGGGCGGCACTTGCCGCGCCGATGCCGGTTACAGCGCAGGTGACGGTCAACGTCGGCGGACAGCCGCTCTACCTCAATCCGGGACCGATCGAACGCGCCGGCCGCGTCTTCGTTCCGCTGCGCAGTATCTTCGAGCGTCTCGGCGCGAGCGTCGTCTATCAATCGGGCACGATTAACGCGACGCGTGGCAGCCAAGGAATCTCCCTGCAGATCGGGTCGACCCAGGCGACGGTAAACGGCCAAATCCAATACCTCGACGTCGCGCCGTTCATCGTCGGAGCGACGACGTACGTGCCGCTGCGCTTCGTGGCGCAATCGTTCGGATCGAACGTCGGATACGACTCGGCCACGCAAGTCGTCTCCATTAGTATGCCGCACGGCGGCGGCGGACACTACGTGCCGCCGCCGGTCCATCCGGTTCCGCCGCCGAACCCGCCTCCGGTCAGCATCGTTCGCCTGATCGCGCAGCAGCCGCCGCCGGGTGCGAACGTCGTCAATCGCTTCGTTACGATCTCCGCGGATTTCTCGAATCAAGTCAACCCGAACAGTATTCGCGTGTGGCTCGACGGGGCGGATATTACGTCGCGCTGCAACGTGTCGCGCGCATCGATTTCGTATCGGCCGCCCGCGCCGCTCGCGTTCGGCGGACACACGATGCGCGTCGCCGGCATCGACGCCGGCGGTTCGCGCTTCGATCGCTCGTGGTCGTTCAACGTCGGGGGCGCACCACCGCCGCCCGCACCGCAAATTCAAATTCGCGCGCTGCAGCCGGCCGACGGCGCCACCGTCGCGAATGCCTTCGCAACGATTTCGGCGCAGTTCACGCGTCCCGTTCAAGGGAACAGCGTAAACGTACGTCTCGACGGGGCGGATATTACGTCCCGTTGCGGCGTCTCCAGTTCGGCTTTTTCGTATAAGCCGCCGGCGCCGCTGAGCGCCGGTTCGCATCGCGTGCGCGTCACCGGACGTGGAAACGACGGCACGACATTCGACCATACGTGGTCGTTCTCGGTGAGCCGCGCAGCGCCGCCGAAGATGACCTTGAACATCACCCAACCTGCAGCGAACGCGAGCGTCGGACGCAACTTCGTCATTCGCGGCAATACCGTGGCGAACGGACGGATTCAAGTCACGGCCGGCGCCGGTGCGGCCGGAACGGGGCAATTCAGCGGTACCGCAGCCGCCGGCGCAGGCGGCGTCTTCACGGTGCGCGTCTCACTGTCGCCGCTCATGGGCCAGCAGGCCGTGCGTGTAAAGATCACCGCGACCGATCCGGTCACGTCACAGAGCGTGGAAACAACGCTTCAACTTCTCTTGAATCAATAACCCGGAGGCCGTCTTTCCATGATTCGTATCGGACTCGTTCTCGCTGCGGCCGCGCTCTTCGCGGCGTCGAGCGCCGCGGTCGCGGAAGCTCAAACGACATCGTCGTCGATGTACGACGCGATGCACTGGCGGATGATCGGCCCGCTTCGCGGAGGGCGCACCGTTGCGGCGACCGGATCGCCCGACAACCCGAATCTCTTCTATATCGCCGCCGTCAACGGCGGCATTTGGAAGAGCGACGACGCCGGGCGCACGTGGGTGCCGATCTTCGACGGCGGCCCGACCGGTTCGTTCGGAGCGCTCGCGGTCGCGTGGAGCGATCCGAAAACGATCTACGCGGGTAGCGGTGAGGGATTGCAACGGCCGGATCTTTCGGTCGGTGACGGAATCTACAAATCCACCGACGCCGGTGCGACGTGGACCAACGTCGGATTGCACGACGCGCAACAGATCGGCTCGATGGCGGTCGATCCGCACGATCCCAATCGTCTCTTCGTCGCGGCGCTCGGCCATCCGTACGGGCCGAACGAGCAGCGCGGCATCTTCCGCAGCACCGACGGCGGTGCGACGTGGCAGCGCGTGCTGTACAAGAATCCCGACGTCGGCGCCTTCGACGTCGTCATCGATCCGAGCGACACGAAAGTCGTGTATGCGACGCTATGGGCCGCACGACAAGCGCCCTGGGAAATCGGCGCGTCGTTCGAGATGCCGGGCAGCGGCGTCTTCAAGTCCGTCGACGGCGGAACGACGTGGACGCAGCTCACGGCCGGCTTGCCGGCGCGCATCGGGCGCACGGAGATCGCGGTCGCGCCGAACGCTCCGAACGTCGTGTACGTGTACGCCGACCAAGAAGCCAAAGGCGCCGATAGCGGAACGGTCTATCGCAGCGACGATGCGGGCGCTCACTTTGCAAAGGTCAACGACGCTGCGAACGTCGCAGAACGCGGCGACGATTTAATTTCGCTGGCCGTCGATCCGCAGAACGCGAACGTCGTCTATCTCACCAACACGACGACGTACAAGTCGACCGACGGCGGCAAGACCTTTATAGCCCTTCGGGGAGCTCCGGGCGGCGACGACTATCATACCGTTTGGATAAATCCGACGAATCCGCAAATCGTTCTCCTTGCCAGCGATCAGGGCGCGGTGATTACCGTCAACGGCGGCCGCACGTGGAGTTCGTGGTTCAACCAACCGACGGCGCAGATGTATCACGTGAATACCGACGACCGGTTCCCGTATCGTGTCTGCGGCGGACAGCAAGAGAGCGGTTCGGCGTGCGTTCTTAGCCGCGGACCGTGGGGCGAGACGACCATGCGCGATTGGTATACGGTCGGTGCGGAGGAATATGGGTATGTCGTTCCCGATCCGCTGCACCCCGGCACGATGTTCGGCGGCAAAGTCGAACGCTTCGAAGAACGAACCGGCGGCGTACAGGAAATCTCGCCGATCGTGAGGCGCGACAAGACGCATCGCGTCGTTCGTACCGAACCGCTCGCGTTCGATCATTTCGATAAACGTACGCTCTACTTCGGCTCGAACGTCGTCTGGACGACCCGCGACGGCGGCCACTCTTGGAAAGAGATCAGCCCCGATCTCACGCGCGCGCATCCAGGCGTGCCCGCCGTAATCGGTGCGTTCGAGGCCGACGATCCGCAAAGCGGCGCACACCGAGGCGTCGTGTACGCGATCGCACCGTCGTACCGGCACGCCGGAACGGTGTGGGCCGGCACCGACGACGGGCAGATCTGGATCACCCGCAACGCCGGCGCAAATTGGGCGAACGTCACGCCGCCGCAACTGACGGCGTGGAGCAAGGTCTCGCAGATCGAGGCCTCGCGCGCGAACGACGATACGGCGTACGTGGCGGTTAACCGGTTCCGGCTCGACGATCAGCGTCCGTACGTCTACATCACGCACGACGGCGGAAAGAGTTGGACGCTGTCCGTGCAAGGCTTACCCAGCGGTCCGGTCAATGCGGTGCGCGAAGATCCGCGCGAACCGCGCGTCTTATACGCGGCCGCCGAGAGCGGCGTTCACGTCTCGTTCGACGGCGGTGCGCGATGGCAGCCGCTGCAGTTGAACCTGCCGCACACTTCGGTTCGCGACGCAACGGTTCACGGCGACGATCTCGTCGTCGCGACGCACGGTCGCGGATTCTGGATCCTCGATGACGTAACGCCGCTGCGCCAAATCGCCGAAGGTACGATCGACAACGACGGCAAGGGACATCTTTACAACCCTGCGAGCGCATATCGCGTACGGCGCAGCTACAACACCGACACCCCGCTGCAGCCCGACGAGCCGACCGGCGAGAATCCGCCCGACGGGGCGATGATCGACTATTGGCTTAGCAAACCGGCGAAGCGCGTGACGATCTCGATCTTCGACTCACATTCGAATCTCGTGCGGCAATTCGCCAGCGACGACGCGGCGCCCGCACCAATCCCCGATCTCGACAAGCCCGCGTTCTGGGAAAAGCCCTTCGCGGCACCGCCGGACGGCGCCGGCATGCATCGTTTCGTCTGGGATCTCCGCGAAACGCCCCCGCGCAGCCTGCAGCAAGATCTTCCGATCTCGGCCGTTCCGTATAAAACGCCGCGCACACCGGAAGGCGTCCTCGTGACGCCGGGTCGGTACGAGGTCGTGTTGGACGTCGACGGTTCGAAAACGCGTAGCTCGTTCGACGTCGTGATGGATCCACGCGTCGCGATGTCGCCCGCGCAGCTTCGCGAACAATACACCATGGCGCATTCCATTGCGGCGATGATGGATCGCGCTTACGGTGCCAGCGTGAGCGAGGAAAAAGCACGGCACAAAGATGCTGCCGGCCGCGCTGCGGCGCTCTGGCAAAATTTGTCCGCGCTTCTTACGATCGTCGACGACGCAGACGCTCCCCCAACCAGCCAGGCCGTCGCCGCTTTCGAAGCGCTGCGCCGCGTTGCCGCCGGAACGGGCTCAATTCCGCAGGTGCACGTGGAAGATGAACCGTAGCAACTCCCCTTAAGCTCGCGGCCTTATGCTACTTGAAAAGGAGATTCGACTCATGAATTTTTCCCGTTCTTTTGCGGCCCTTGCCGCCGGCGCGCTCCTCATCCTCGCCGCTCCCGCCGGCGCGGCAACCTCGACGTTGACCGTTACTATGGATGCGCTCAATAGCAGCGGCGAGACCGGCACAGCGGTACTGACGCAAACCGACGACGGTGTCCAGGTCGTCGTCACGCTCAAGGGGGCTCCGGCCGCCGCACAGCCGACGCACATTCATGCCGGCACGTGCGGTAAGATCAACGCGGCCCCGGAATGGCCCCTAACGAGCCTCACCAACGGCACCTCGACCTCGGTGGTTAAGGGCGTGACCATCGATCAGATGCTCAAGACGCCGTACGCAATCAACGTGCACAAGAGCACCTCGGATCTCGGCACCTACGTCGCCTGCGGCAATATCGTAGCCGCAAAGTAGACGCCCTTCGACGAGCTCAGGACTGGGCCCAGTCTTTTCACCCGAGACGCAGAAGAGGGACGTTGCTATGCAGCGTTCCTCTTCTGCTTCCCGATTCGGCGAGCCGGCCGAAGATCAACTTCCGGACTACATCCGGGAAATCTACGAGACGAACCGGACCAAACTCGGGTTCGTCCCCAACGTCTTTCGCGCGTACGCGAAGCGACCCGAACATTTCCGCGCGTTCATGGGATACCACGACGTTCTCATGAAAACGCCCGGGCCGCTCTCGCGCGCGGAGCGCGAGGCAATCGTCGTCGCCGTCTCGTCCGAAAACCGCTGTCAGTACTGTATGACCGCGCACGGCGCCGCGCTGCGTATCCTCGGCAAGGATGCGCAGCTTGCGGAGCAGATTGCAAACAACTGGCACACCGCCGACCTCACGCCTCGGCTGCGTACGATTCTCGCGTTCGCTTCGCGCGTCAACGAGAGCGGCTTCGCCGCAAGCGACGAAGAGATCGAGGGTCTGCGCAGGAGCGGCCTCTCGGACGACGAGATATGGGACGTGGCCGCGATCGCCGCGTTTTTCGGTTTCTCGAACCGAATGGCGGGTCTGATGGATATGCGGCCCAACCCCGAGTTCTATTCCATGGGGCGCTGACGCATTTTTGATGACGCGCGTTGAAACAACCGCCGCTTACCTCTGTAATCTTTAGGTGATGAAAACGTTCGCGGCGGGCATAACCCTTGCTTTGGTTTTCCTCGTGTCCGCGAGCCCGGCAATGGCCGCCACACTCCCCAGCGTAGCGGTGCCGGCACTAGATACCGCGCCGTCGGTGACCGGCACGATCGATGAGTCTTGGGCGAAGGCTGCCAAGATCACGCTCAACACCGATTTCACGTTCAGGCGCGCGGTCGAGGAGCCGACGACGGTCTACGTCGCCCAGGAGGGCGGCTTCTTGGACGTCGCTTTCGCGGTTACGCAAAGGAGCTCTCAAACGGCGGCGCAAGAGACCAACTCGTCGAGCGTCCTCGGCGACGATTACGTCGGCGTGTATCTCTATCCACAGGGCACGTCGGGGATCGCGTATTCGTTCGAGGCGAACCCGCACGGCGCGCGGTATCAAACGTCGAGCGAAAATACGTCGTACACGCCGCAGTGGACCGCCGTCGGGAAGAGCACGCCGACCGGATACGTCGTGACGATGCGCATTCCGCTGGGCATCATTCGCGGCGGCGGCTCGAAAACGTGGCACGCCCAGTTCGTGCGCGCGACGATTTCTACCGGCAGCTTCGCCGTCTGGTCGTACGACCCGCACATGGGAGGTTCGACCGATCCCACCTTCTCCGGCACGCTAACGGGAATGGGAGAGGGCGGCGCCGCGCAAACGGCGTCGCGCCCGAAGCCGCGCTTCGGCGTGTACGGGTTGAGCGAATCGACCTCGAAAGAAAACGGCGGCAGCACGTCGCGCGTCGGTATGGATTTCGCGATCCCCGTCACACCCACGGCGTCGTTCGTCGGCGCGCTGCATCCCGACTACTCGAACGTCGAGATCGACCAGCAGACGATCTCGCCCCAGGCGTTCGCGCGACAGTATGCCGAAGTCCGGCCGTTCTTCACGCAGGCCGCATCGTATTTCAATCAGCACGTCTCGTGTTCGAACTGCCCGCAGACGCTTTACACGCCGGCGATCCCGACCTTCGCGCAAGGGTACGCGATCGAGGGAACGCAGGGGCACCTCAATTTCGGCGCCTTCGACGTCCTGGCCGATGGCCGCAACGACGACGCGCAATCGCTCAATTATAGTTACAGCGATCCAAATGCAAGCTTCGGCTTCGTCGCCCAGCGCGTCGGCGTTTCGTTCGACGGCGTCAGCGACGTCACGTCGACGTTTTCAACCGGCTACCTCGATCCGAAGACGCACTTTCTGGAGTACCTCAACGTCGGCCAGGATCGCGGAAACTTGGTCACCGACCCATCGCAGGGCAACTATTTCGAGAGCGGCTTCGGCTATGCCGATTCGACGACGACGTCGGTTCTGAATCTTCAGTCGATCGGCTCGCAGTTCAACCCGGTCGACGGTTTCGTTCAGCAAACCGACATCAACGGCTACGAGTTCTACAACCAGAAGCAGCTGAACTTTTCTCCGCAAGCGACGATCCGCGATATCAGCGCTCAGTTCTTTTACGCACGCTACAACGACAGTCTAGACCAAGTCGCGCAGACCGATTCGAGCGAAAACTTCAACGTCGACCTCAAAGACCTCATCTCCATTCATACATACCTAAGCGCCACGGGCGTCCGCATCTTCGACAACGAGTTCCTACCGTTTCAAGGAAACGGAATGATGCTTGGATACAGGATGTCGACGGCGACGCCGAGTTACGTTTCGTACAGTGGCGGCAAGTATTATCACGGCGCGCTCAATGCGTGGGTATATCTCACCACGCTGCCGCTCATGAAGAAAGTCCACCTGTCGCTGGAAACCGACGAGAACCAATACGGCACGTCGTGGCCGGGCGAATCGACCGGCCGGCAGTGGCTCGAACGCGCGGGCGTCGATTGGCAGATCAACCGCTTCTCTTCGTTCGATGCGGGCGTGCGCCGAATCATCGGGCCGAATCTCCCAAACGCCATCCAGCCGCTGGTCTACAACAGCCCGGCGGTGTGTTTCGCCAATCCCTACAACCCCGGCTGCAACGTAAACGCGAGCAACGTCACGCTCGCTTACCACTTCCTCACGGCGAAGAATGAGTTCTACGTCGTCTACGGCGACGCGAACAATCTTTCGACCGAACCGGCACTCTTCTTGAAATGGATCCGCTACATCGGTGCCGAGAAGGGGACGTGATTGAGAATTGAAGCGTATCGCGACGGTTCGGCGTTGCCGCCGCTGATGATGATGCCGACGCGTTTGCCGGCGACGCTCGGGATGCGATGGTGCAACAGCGCGGCGATGGCGGCAGCGCCGCTCGGTTCGACGACGAGTTTCATGCGCTCGAACGCAAAGGCGACCGCTTCGCTCAACTCGCCGTCGCTAACGGTTACGATCGTGCACCCGTGCTCGCGCGCGATGCCGAACGTCAGCTCGCTGGGCGATGTGGTCTGCAACCCGTCGGCGATCGTTTTCGGAACTGCGATTTTTACGCGTTCGCCGCGCGCCATCGACTGGGCGAAATCGTCGCCCGCTTCGGGTTCCACACCGTAGATCGCGGTCTTCGGATCGACGCCGTGGGCAGCGATCGCCGTGCCGCTCATCAAGCCGCCGCCGCCGACCGGCACGACGATCGCGTCGAGCGATCCCGCTTCCTCGAGCAGTTCCAGCGCGGCCGTACCGGCGCCGGCAACGATGCGCGGATCGTCGAACGGCGGCACGACCGTCGCTCCGCGTTCGGCGGCGATACCGGCGGCGATCTCTTCGCGATGCGAGCGCTCGCGTTCGTAGAGCACGACTTCGGCGCCGTACCCGCGCGTCGCCGCCAGCTTCACCTCCGGCGCGTCGCTCGGCATGACGATGGTCGCCGGAATCCCGAGCATGCGCGCGGCAAGTGCGACGCCCTGCGCGTGATTTCCGCTGGAAAACGCTACGACGCCGTTCGAACGCCGATCGAGCGGGATCGTCGAGAGGAAGTTGTACGCACCCCGAAACTTGAATGCGCCCATCCGCTGCAGGTTCTCGCATTTCACAAAAACGTTCGCCCCGCTACGCTCGTCGAGCGTGCGGGAGTGGATTACCGGCGTGCGGTGGGCCACGCCGTCGAGCAGCTTGGCGGCCGCGCGAACGTCCGCGATCGTGACGCTAATTGGCGGTGGCCGCCGGGGCGGGGACGTAGTTCCAGTCTCTCACCTTGCCGTTTTCGTCGAGCGTCATGTGCTCGACGTAAGCACGCTTCTCAAATTTAACGTCGAAGCAGTGCGTGGCGGGCGGACAGTTCGTCGTGGTCTCCTTGAGCGAAATCAGTTTGCCGGCTTCGCCGAGTTCGTCCGACATCGCGGCGACCTGCACGCGCGTGATCCTAATGCCGGGCGCGATGTCGCTTTGCACGGGCTGCATGTTGTTGTTGACCACGGCCTCCGTGATGGACTGCGCTTCTTTCTCGTATTTGTTCTGAAACGAACACGCGGTCAGCGCCGCAAGCGCGGCCAGCGCGACGAGTTTACGAGCGGTCACGTTGAGACGACCTCCTTCGCCGTATCGGCGGAGAACAAACCGAATGTCAGCTGCGGGTTCCACTCCTGCGCCAAGCGCAGGCTCCATTCGCTCTCGAACAGCGCGACCGGCCGGCCTTCCCAATCCTCGACGAGCTTGGCGTTCGACGGCAGCTTTGCCGCGGCGATCGTTGCTGCATCGCCCTCGACGTGGCGTGCGGTCGAGAATGCCAGCGTGGAGAAGACGGTCTTTACCGAATACTCGGCCTCGAGGCGGTACTTTGCCACTTCGAACTGCAGCTCGCCGACGCCGCGAGGATCGGTTCGGTTCGCGTCGATCCGTACGGATAGAAAACTTGCATCGCCCCCTCTTCGCGCAGCTGCGCGATGCCTTTGCCGAACGATTTGTAACCCGCTGAGTCGATACTCCGGACCGATGCGAAATGTTCCGGCGCGAATGCGGGGATCGCCGGGAAGGCGACCGGTGAGCGATCGAAGACCGTATCGCCGATGGCGAAGACGCCCGGGTTGGCCAATCCGACGACGTCGCCCGCGAAGGCGGCGTCCGAGCGATTCACGTTCGTCGGCGAACAGCCGCATCGCGCGCGACAGACGCACTTCCTTACCGGTCCGGGCATTCTTCACGACCATGTCGCGCTCGAACTTTCCCGAGCAGACGCGGACGAACGCAACGCGGTCCCGATGGCGCGGATCCATATTCGCTTGCACTTTGAACACGAAACCGGTGAAGCGCTCGTCGGTCGGTTCGACCTCGCCGCCGTCGGCCGTCGGGCGCGGTCCCGGAGCCGGGGCCATCGCGACGAAGCGATCGAGGAAGAGCTGAACGCCGAAGTTGGTGACAGCGCTGCCGAAAAATACCGGCGAGACTTCACCGCGCAGCATGGCGTTGCGGATCGAATGCGGCACCCGCGCCGTCGAGCAGGTCGATACCGTCCAAGAACTCCGCGTAGGTTTGATCGTCCACCAGAGCGCGCAAGCGCTCGTCGCGCACGCCCGCAATGCTCTCGACCGCGCGCTTCGTGCCGTGTGCGCTGCGCTCGAATAGGTGCACTTCGCGCGACTCACGGTCGTAAACGCCGCGGAACGTCTCGCCGCTGCCGAGCGGCCAGTTCATTGGATACGCGCCGATGCCCAGCACGCTTTCGAGTTCGTCGAGCAGCTCCAACGGATCGCGGCTGGGGCGATCGAGCTTGTTCATGAACGTGAAGAGCGGAATTCCGCGCTCGCGGCAAATCGCGAAGAGTTTTTTCGTCTGCGGCTCGACGCCTTTGGCGGCGTCGATCAGCATCACCGCCGCATCCGCTGCGAGCAGCGTACGGTACGTGTCCTCGCCGAAATCTTGGTGGCCCGGCGTATCCAGCAGGTTGATCGTGTAACCTTCGTACGGGAACTGCAGCACCGTTGAGGTGATCGAGATGCCGCGCTCGCGCTCAGCGCCATCCAGTCGCTGGTTGCCTGACGCTGCCGCTTGCGCGCCGACACCTGGCCGGCACGTGAATCGCGCCGCCGTACAGCAGCAGTTTTTCGGTCAGCGTCGTCTTGCCGGCGTCCGGATGCGAGATGATCGCAAAGGAGCGGCGCTTACGGACTTCGTCCTCGATGGGCATAGCGGTGTTGTCAGTTTCTTTAGGGATGGGTCGGCAGGTAGACGCGCAGTTCGTTGCCGCCCCCACTCGACCGTAGAACCGCCAAAAGCGCGGGCCCGCGATAGAACCGGACGCTGCCCGGGATGTGGAAGCGATCGTTGCCGCGCCGCACGTTTGCTTCGTCGCCGATGACGGAAATCGTGCAATCGCCGTAAGAGAGTGTCGCGGGCGGTACGACCGGAGTCGCACCTGCGGGCACGCGCGCCCGCACGAAGGCCAGCGGCCGGTCGAGGAACTCAGCTGGGTGAGGCACTCCGGGAGCGCCGAGAGCGCCCATGGGGCGTCGCCCCTGAATGGGACGTTTTCGCGCCCGCCGCCCGTCGAATCGGCCGGTTTTGGGGGCGCCGGCAGATTGGTCGACGCGATCCGGATCCGGATTAGCTCCCGGTTCTCCCACGCCGTCGCAAGCACGACGACGGTAAGAACGATGACCGTCGCGATCGCGAAGTAGCGAATCACGAGCTAACGCCCGTGCGCTATAACTTCATACGGAACGCGCCGATTGAGAAATCGGCCATGCCGTAGTAGACATCGAACGTGCGCGGCCCAATATCCGGGCGCGGGTCGATTCCGGTCGGAAAGACGACGTTGTCGACGACGCCGTTGCATTCGTGCTCGCTTTCGGGCACGTAGATCGGTTTGGGCGAGCGGTAGAGCACGCGATCCGGCCGCTCGACGTCATGAATCACAATGCCGGCGACGTACCGGAACTTCGGTTTGGTACCGTTGTTGTCGAGCAGGTCGACGCCGTGGAAAACCGACATCCAGCCTTCCGCGATACGTTCCGGCGGCGTGCCGCTTCCAACTTTGATCGATCCCCACTGCTCGTTGGGCGAGAGAACCGTCACGCTCTCTTTGACGTTGAGAAGGTTCTTTATGTCGCTTTTTACCGCCGCCACCGGAACGTACGCGATGCGAATCGATTCGCGATCTTCAAAGGGCATGCGTTCGATCATCGGGATCGCCGCGCGCCCGTCGACGGCGGAAAGATGCAGCATGGGACGGTGATAGAATGCGAAGCTGCGCACGCCCGCGGGCGAAAGCACCGGCTCCGGAAAGAATGCCGCATCTTTATCGTCGCCGCCGACTTGGACTTCGTCGAAATTCGCTAAGCCGAGGCGCTCCCAGGCGTACGCGTCCTTCGAGAGCGCAAACGCGATGCGCGGTCCCGGCGGACCGAATGCGGTGTAGGCCATCACGTACGACTCGAGCTCCGGAACGAACGTGACGCGCGGATCTTCGCAGCCGTAGCCCGGCGCGGGGCGCAGCTCGTACGGAGCTTCCGGAACGAGCGCGAATCCGTCGCGCGAAATCTCAAATCCCGTTTTTTCAGCGCGCGCGTGTGGCACGCGGCCGACGCGCGAAATATTTCCCTGCGCGACGTCGCGCGGATACAGCAGAAGTCGCCCGCCGGCGTACGCGTGCAGGCCGGATTCAGGACGCCGCCGGCTTCTTCGGGCTGTCGTTGGGTTCCATAACCATCCCGAGGCGTTCGATAGAAACGTCGAGCTGGATCGTCGTGTCGGGGCCTCGCTTACGGGGGGCTATCACCTCAGTTTGTATCGTCCGTTATGGGGCAAGTGTTAGTCATACCCGGTTACGGCAAATACGTGTCCGCAACCGGCTCGTTGCTAGGCGTAACCACTCGACGTGGACCCCGCGCCGGTAGACCGAGTTCGGGACGATCCAGAGTGTGTACGTACGGTAACTGGGCGACGGTTCGCCGCCGTGGGGGGCGCCCGCTCGAAGGCAACGACCCGGACGCGGTTGTCGTTGGCCCGGATCGACTCGACGATCTGCTTGTAGCCGGTTCGCTCGTGCGGCCCCATGAGCAAGATCATGCCAAACTCGCCCTTAAAATGGACCGGCGCCTTAATGCCGTATTTTCCTAAGTCGGCCGCGTTGCGAATGACGCTGACCTGATTCCCCCCCGGCAAGCTCGTCGTACCTTGGGCGAAGGTCTTGACGCGCACTTCCCGGCAGCCTACCAGGAGCAAGCATGCCGCAAGGACCCACCACCGTTTCACGGCCGACGCCTTCGCCCGCGCGCCACCCCGGCCTGCTAATGTCATTGTCCGCCCCGGCCCTGTCTGGGGGCTACGCTGAAAGCCGCTCATGAAGATGTTGCGGCGCTTGGCGCTCGCGGCCGTTGCGGTCGCCCTCGGCACGGTGATGCTGGGGAGCTGGACCCGCATCAACGGCGCCGGAATGACCTGTCCCGACTGGCCGCTTTGCCACGGCAGGCTGATTCCGTCGCTGGCCGATGGCACCATCTGGGAGTGGACCCATCGCCTCCTCGCCTTCATCGTCGCTCCTCTGGTCCTCGCCGTCATCGTCGAGGCGTGGCGCCGGCGCAGCCGGTCGCCCTTCATCCTACCCACGGTTGCAGCGATCTCGCTCCTGTTCGTCGATCCAAGTGCTGCTCGGAGCCGCCACGGTTCATCTCTCCAATAGTCCGATCTCGGTCGTACTCCATTGGGCCACCGCGATGGCGTTCATCGCGGCCCTGGCCGCGCTAGCGATTTTCGCGGCCGCGGCGGATGCCGACGACGCCCTCCCGGCCGGCAATTTCGCCGGTGAAAACGTCCTGACCGGGATCCTGGCCGGCACGGCCTTGGTCGCGTTCGTGACGATGTGTATCGGCGCGTTCGTCAGCTCCAGCGGCGCCGGGCTCGCTTGCCTCTCGATCCCTGGCTGCGCGGGAAACGTGGTCGTGTACACGCAAGGACAGTACGTCCAAATGCTCCATCGCATTCTTGCCGGAGGTACGTTGCTCTGTGCCGCCGCCTCGCTGGCTCTCGCCTGGGTTCGCCCCACGTCCGTTCGCGTTCGCGTCGCGGTATGCGCCGGCGTCGCGCTGGTGTGCGTGCAAGTCTTGCTCGGCTTGATGAACGTCGCCCTGCGGCTGCCGATGGATCTTCGTGAAGCCCACGCCTTCAACGCGGCGCTCGTCTTTCTGTCGTTCGTGATCGCCGCGATCTTCGCGGCCCTCGAAGGCCGCGTTCCGAAAGCGGTGCTTTCGTGAACTCCGCGACGGCCACGCTGCGAGACTATTTCGACCTCTCGAAGCCGCGCATCATCGTGCTGCTGCTCATCACCACACTCGCTGCAATGGTGATGGCCGCCCGCGGCATCCCGACGCCGGCGCTGGTGTTCTGGACGCTGCTCGCGGGCGCGCTCGCCGCCGGTTCGGCCGGTGCGTTTAACTGTGCATACGACGCCGACATCGACAAGATCATGAAGCGTACCGAAAACCGGCCAATCCCGGCCGGGCGAATTTCGGTGCGTGCCGCGATCGTCTACGCGAGCATCATCGGCGCGATTTCGTTTGCTATCTTCTTCTTTTTGGTCAATCCGCTGGCTGCGTATCTGTCGCTCGCCGGCAACGTGTACTACGTGCTGATCTACACGATGTGGCTCAAGCGCACGACGCCGTTGAACATCGTCATCGGCGGCGCGGCGGGCGCCGTTCCGCCGCTGGTCGGCTGGGCAGCGGTAACGCATTCGATGGGCGCGCCGGCGCTCGGCCTGTTCGCACTAATTTTCTTGTGGACGCCGCCGCACTTCTGGTCGCTCGCGCTCGCCGTCGAGACCGACTATGAAAAAGCGAAGGTCCCGATGTTTCCCAACGTCTATGGCGACGAGCGTACCAAGCGCGAGATCGTCTACTACAGCATCATCCTGGTCGTCGCGTCGCTGGCGCTCTATCCGCTGCACGTGATGGGCGCGTTATACTTCGGTGCCGCCGCCGTGCTCGGCGGAATTTTCTTACTCGAGGCTTTTCGCACGTGGCGCGAGCGCAACGGAACCGTCGACGCGCGGCGTATGTTTCGCTATTCGCTGGTCTACCTCGCGCTCATGTGCACCGTTATGGTGATCGACCGCATCATCACGTGAAAGGCCTGCTCGCAACACTCTCGCTGGGCGTCTTCGCCGGCGCGCTCGACCTAAGCGTACTTTCGCCCGCGCTCCCCGCTCTCGGCCATCAGTTCGACGTCGCTACGAACGACTTGGCATGGATCTTCACGCTCTACCTGCTCGTCACCGTGCTCTCGATTGCGATCGCCAGCACGCTTGCCGACCGCTACGGACGCCGTCCGGTCTATCTTGCGTGCATCGGACTCTTCGCACTCGGCAGCATCATTGCGATCCTCGCGCCGAACTACGGAATCTTTCTGGTGGCGCGCGCGATTCAAGCCCTTGGCGCGGGCGGCATCTTTCCGGTCGCCACCGCGACCATCGGCGACGTGGTGCCGCAAGAACGGCGCGGCGCCGCACTCGGCATGGTCGCCGGCATGTGGGGTTTAGCAGCGGTGATCGGTCCCGCGTTCGGCGGCTTGGTCACCCACTACATCTCGTGGCGCTGGATCTTCGTCGCGAACATTCCGCTGGCAATCGCCGTTTTCGTGATGGCCCGCAAGAACGTCCCGAAGACCGCTCCGCACACACGCGATCCGCTCGACGTCTTGGGCTTGATTCTGCTGTGCACGGGGCTGCTCGGCGTGATGGACGGGCTGCTCGCGCAGCACCTCGCCATCGGCATTCTCGGCGTACTCTTCCTAGCGGCGTTTTTCTTTTGGCAACGACTCGCGCGATTCCCGATCGTACCGCAGTCGCTGCTCGCGTCGCCGCAGCTTGCCAAGACCTACGGGCTCGAAATCGTCATCGGCGTGCTCGAAGGCTCGCTCTTCTTTATCCCGACGGTCCTGGTTGCAACGCAAGGCTTGTCGTACGCCGCTGCCGGCATGGTTGCGGCACTCGGCGGATTCATGTTCGTCGCGGTCATTCCGGCGTCGGGACGGGCGATTGACCGGCTTGGAAGTCGCGACGTCCTGCTCGCGGGGACGGTCTTGACGGAACTCGGTCTTGCGGTATTCGCACTGGGTTTTCAATCGCTGTGGCTCACCTTGCTGGCCATGGTCGTTGCCGGTTGCGGATTCGGCGCGCTCCTCGGCGCTCCAACGCGCTATATCGTCACCAACGAGACGACCGATCGCACCCGCGCGACCGCGGTGGGCATTCTAAGCCAGTGCCTCATCGTAGGGCAGATCATCGGCAGTTCGCTGGCCGGCCTCTTCATCGGCCTATCGACGAGCGAGTTCCTGGGTTACCGTCACGCCTATCTCGCCTTCTGCGCTGCAGCGTTCGTCGCGCTGATCATCGCCGCAACGCTCCAACCCCGAGGCGAGGAACGCAGCCGCCCCATCGACGAGGGCGGGCAACCCACGCTCGCCCGAGCTGAGTCATAGGGCGGTCCCTTCGCGCGGAGAGTCGAAGGCGGCATCGTGTTGTCTTGGGATGCCGTAACGGCCATTTCGACGGCGGCCTCGGCGATCGTCATCGCGGCCACGGTCGTCGTCGGTTACCGGCAGATCCGTCTCGCCGGCGAGCAGGTCGAACACCTGCGCCGCTCGACACAGCTCGACGGCACGATGCACATATTTACAGAGTTGGAAACGCCCGAATTCCGCGCGGCGCGCTTGTTCGTGGAGAACGAGCTGGCGACGCGAATGCAGGACGAACGGTTTCGCGAAGAATTGCAGTTGCCGTTTCACGCACTCGACGAGGGCGTGCACAAAGAAATTCTCATCGCACAGGTCTTCGAAAAGATCGGTACGTACGCCCGGCACGGATTGCTCGACACGGTTCTGATCGCAGATTACTGCGGTCCGCTCATCCGCGAGATGTGGCAAAAACTCGACACCTTAGGTTACTTTGAGTTTCGCCGCAGAAACAATCCGTATTCGCTGGAGAATTTCGAATTTCTCTACGACGCGGCGATGGATTGGTACGACAACGACGATCCGCCGTTTCGAACGAAACGTCGCACGGAGTAGAACGGCGTCAGCGGCCGGTCGTTGCCTCGAGGTATTTCGGATACCGTTCTCCCTGAACCGGTATCTCCGAGAACGCTCGATCGATATTGTCGATGTCGCCCGGTGAAAGCTCGATCGCTGCCGCCCCGACGTTCTCGTCGATTCTCTCCAGCTTGGTCGTTCCCGGGATCGGCACGATCCACGGCTTCTGCGCGAGGAGCCAGGCCAGCGCGATCTGCGCCGGGTCGCCTGCTTTTCCGTTGCGATCTCCGGCAATTCGACCAGGAGTGCGCTGATTCGCCTTTCGCGCTTCGACGGTAAAGCGAGGTACGATGTTACGAAAATCCGAACCGTCGAACGTCGTGTTTTCGTCGATCTTCCCGGTGAGAAAACCCTTACCGAGCGGGCTGAACGGCACGAGACCGATGCCGAGCTCTTCGAGCGCCGGCAGCACTTCGGTTTCGGGTTTCCTGTACCACAACGAATACTCGCTCTGCAGCGCGCTGACCGGTTGAACCGCGTGCGCGCGGCGGATTGTTTTCACGCCGGCTTCCGACAAACCGAAGTGCTTGACTTTGCCCTGCCCGATCAACTCTTTTACCGCTCCCGCGACGTCTTCGATCGGGACGTTCGGATCGACGCGGTGCTGATACAAGAGATCGATCGTGTCGATCTTAAGCCGCCTCAGCGAACCCTCGACGGCGCGCTTGATGTGATCCGGCCGGCTATTCATGCCGATCTGCTTGCCGTCGGCGTCGAACTCGAAACCGAACTTCGTGGCGATCACGACCCGATCGCGAACGGGCGCGAGCGCTTCGCCGACGAGCTCCTCGTTCGTAAATGGCCCATACACTTCGGCGGTATCGAAGAACGTGATACCGCGTTCGACCGCCGCGCGAATGACGCCGATCATCTCTCGTTTGTCCCCGGCGGGGCCGTACCCAAAGCTCATCCCCATGCAGCCCAGGCCGAGAGCGGAAACCTTTAAGCCGGCGTTTCCAAGTTTGCGTTTCTGCATAGCTAATTCACCTTTCCCCGATACTGGTCGTCGGTGACTTTTTCCATCCAGTCGACGGTCCTACCGTCGAGCTTCTCGAGAATGGCGATGTGCGTCATCGCCGTACTCGGCGCGGCGCCGTGCCAATGCTTTTCATCCGGCGCAATCAAAACGACGTCGCCCGGCCGGATTTCTTCGATCGGGCCGCCCCAACGTTGCACCCGGCCGCAGCCGGCCGTGACGATCAGCGTTTGACCGAGCGGATGCGTGTGCCAAGCCGTGCGAGAGCACGGTTCGAACGATACGCTCACACCGAGAACGCGGGCGGGTTCGGTTCGCTCGAAGAGCGGATCGACGCGGACGCTGCCGGTAAAGTACTCCTCCGGCGCCTTGGCTGACGGCTGTGAGCCTGCGCGTTTGATATCCATCGCTCTAGCATACCCATCGGGCACCCCCTTAGGAACCAACCGGCCGAGGGTAGATAGCTCAGACCCAATCGATCGCGTCTTCGATGGCCTCTTCGCCCCAGAAGAGTTCGCCGTTGACGACGCAGTTCGGGGCGCCAAAGATACCGAGTTCGATCGCGCGCTCCGTGTTTGCGCGCAGCTCGCCGCGATGTGCCGGGGTGGACGAACGCGCGAGCACCGCCTCGGCATCTTGGCCGATCTGCTGCAAGATGTCGCGAAGCACAGATTCTTGCGCGATGTCGAGATCGTGACCAAAGTTGGCGGTGTAGACGCCGCGAACGTAGTCGCCGCACCACGATTCATTTGCGATCGAACAGGCAACGCGCAGCGCGGGGACCGAGTTGCGCGGGAACTGTGACGGCCGCTTCCAGGGAAGGCCGAATTTCGTCGTCAATCGCTCCATATCGCGCCACATGTAGTCGCCGCGACGCGGGTTCAGGTTGAAATGCGAATCGTTCCAGCCCTGCATCGCAAAGATCGGACCCAACGCGAACGGTTTCCAGACAAGATCTACGCCGGCATCGCCGCAGAGGAGCTCTATGCGGGACGCCGCGACGTACGAGTACGTGCTGGCGAAATCGAACCAAAACTCGAGCATTTGGCTGGTTTCCGGCGAGGTGTCGCGAAATCCTGATGGAGTGCCGACCCATGTCGTCTCCAATCAGCCGCCTTCCTTGGAGGGGCACAATCTCTTCACCGGCGACGCAGCGTTAGCCGAGGCGGTCGCGCGCGAGGCGCCCGGCGCGCCGCACGACGAGCTTCGCGAGGTTGGCAGCCTAGCGGGGCAGCCGGAGATCATCGCGCTTGGTTTCGAAGCGAATCGCAACGAGCCCGAGCTGCTGACGCACGACCGGTTCGGCAATCGCATCGATGAGGTGCGGTTTCATCCGGCGTGGCACGAGCTGATGCGCCACTCGACGGCGCATGGTCTGCATGCGTCGCCGTGGGTGGACGATGCACCGTATCCGCACGTTCGCCGGGCTGCGAAGTTCTTTTTGTTTTCGCAGGTTGAGTCCGGACACGGATGCCCGATATCGATGACGTATGCTGCCGTGCCCGCGCTGCTCGTGCAGCCCGAACTTGCGAGAGCATGGGTTCCGGCGCTGGCGGAACGTGCGTACGATCCCCGTCTGCTGCCGATCGCGCAAAAGCGCGCTGCGACGTGCGGTATGGGTATGACCGAGAAACAGGGCGGCTCCGACGTGCGTGCCAACGAAACGCACGCCGTTCCGGCCGCGGAACCTGGTCCGGGCGCAGAGTATCTGCTTTCCGGTCACAAATGGTTCTGCTCGGCGCCGATGAGCGACATGTTCCTGGTGCTCGCGCAGACTCGCGCCGGCGTTTCGTGTTTTCTCGTGCCGCGCGTGCTCGACGACGGGTCGCGCAATCCGTTTGCGATTCAGCGGCTCAAAGACAAACTCGGGAATCGCAGCAACGCGTCGAGCGAAGTCGAGTTCAACGGCACGCACGGCTGGCTGATCGGCGAAGAAGGGCGCGGCGTGCAGACGATCGTCGAGATGGTCAACCACACGCGACTCGACTGCATTCTCGGTTCGGCCGGCCTGCTGCGGCAGGCGCTCGCGCAAGCGATCCATCACGCAACCTATAGACGGACGTTCGGGAAGCTTCTGATCGACCATCCGCTCATGCAGAACGTGCTTGCCGATCTCGCGCTTGAGAGCGAAGCGGCGACCGCGCTCTTCGCGCGCGTCGCACGGTCGATCGACGAATCGGATCGCGACCCGCTGGCCGCAGCGCTCAAGCGCATCGGCACGGCGGTCGGCAAATACTACGTGTGCAAACGAGCGCCGGCCGTCGTCGGCGAGGCGTTGGAGTGCCTGGGCGGCAACGGCTACGTCGAAGAGTCGATTCTGCCGCGGCTGTATCGCGAGTCGCCGCTCAACTCGATTTGGGAGGGTTCGGGCAACATCAACGCGCTCGACGTGCTGCGCATCGCACAAAAACAACCCGAATCGCTGGAAGCGCTGCGAATGGAGATCGCGCCGGCACTGAGCGATCCGCGCATGGCGGCTGCGGCTCGCGTGCTCGACGCGGAACTCCACGACACCGCCGGGCTCGAAGTACGCGCTCGATTCATCGCCGAGCGTTTGGCGCTGTTGTGGCAAGCTTCACTGCTCTTGCAGCACGCGCCGCATGCGGTTTCCGATGCGTTCGTCGCGAGCCGGATTGCCGGCGATTGGGGACGCACGCTGGGCACGCTCCCGGCCGGTACGGCTTTGCGTGCGATCGTGGATCGGGCCGCGCCGTGAAGTACCGGCACTTCGATCACCGCTCGCGTCTGCTGGCGCAACGACCGTGGACCGACCGCGAACGGCGCGTCGTGTGGCGCGGCCTCACCGGACGAATGGCGATCGCGATCGAGCCCCTGATCGGCATGGCGTTCATGGCCTTCATTACGTGGGGCATCGTCTGGCGCGCGCAACACGTACCCGAGGACGCGACGCTCGTGAAGATCGCACCGATCTTCGGACTCGGCTTCATCCTTTTCTTCGGATACTTCGTTGCGGTCCTCGTCGCACCGTTCACCGCGTATCTGCAAACCTTTAAGCCGATCTACGTGCTCGACGGCTACGTGCGCTATCGGGAGCCCGACGAGTATTCGGAAGCCGACGCGCGCGGCTACGTCGCCGCGCTCTTCGCCGATAAATCGGTGGCGTGCGAGTGGGAGTGGCTCGGGAAGAAGCGCCTGGTCAACGCGACGATTCCGTCGCTGATCGAGTTCTCGACCTACGCCGGCATCCACCGCATCGACGGAAAAGCGACCGGGTTTGCTCCCAGACGAAGATCTGCCGTTCCTCGCGATCGGCATGAATCAGCGCCTTCCGCGCGACTAGAAGTCCTAGGGCGGGGGTGCGCCGGCTGCGGCGTATGCGCGTTCGTCCGAAAGCAGCGCCTGCGCGCAGGCCATCACTACGTCACGCTGCCACAAGCCTTTGAGCAGGGCGAAGTCGCCGTTGTCGTTCCGAATCGAAAACGTCGGGCGCTCGTCGGCGCCGAGCTCGGCCAAGCGGCGATTACCCTCGTGCAGGCGCTGCGCGAGCGAGGGATCGTCGCAACGGCGGTCGATGTCGGCGCGGCTCGTTCCGGTCAACTCGGCAACGAACGCGCGAACGTCGCTCGCACGGCCGAAGAGTTTGCCATCCTCCATCGCCGCGCGCATCACGGCGCGCAGCGTTTCCGTAAAGTCGCCGCTGACGTCTCCGCCCGCGAGGACCGCCGCGTTCGCCTGCCACGTGGACGTTTGCTCGCCTTCGCACCAGTCGCTGCGCAGGACGCGACCGTATGCGCGCGAGCCGCGCGTATAGTACCACGCTTCCTTTTCGCGCGACGTACCCATCGGCTCGCCCTCCGAGACGGGCGCGAGCACGATCTCGACCGGAACGCCCTGCTGCACGAGCGAGTCGACGGCATCCATCGCCAGCAAACACCAGTGGGACAGGGCATCCATAACGACTACAGCACGCATTGCGGAGAAAGAGACTATGGCTTGTCGCTGTTCACCAGCGGCGCACGCTGGGTGCTCGCCGACGGCCAATGGTGTCCGTATCCGGCATTCAGCAAGACCGAGCCGCCCACCGAGAAAATTCCGATGATGCCGATCGCCAGCAGTACGAACAGCATCGGCGGGAAACCGGCGCTCTGCGGCACCTTGCTGAAATCGAGCCGTTCGTCTTCCTTTACGATCACGTTAGGCTCCCTTCGACGGCGGGAAGTTCCCGAGGACGCCCGCCCCAGCTAGAATCGCGACGACGGCGCCGACGCCGAGCAAGAACAGCATGATCTTGAAGACCTGGTTCTCGAGTTCTGGGCGTACGCCAGTCTTTGTAGAGCGCGTAGAACGCAACGACGCCGACGACTATTCCGCCGGCGATGGCGACGATGTGCTCGATGGAAACTAAGTCTAGGTGCATCCGCGTTCCTCTAGATGAGATAGAAGATGGAGAAGAGCAGCACCCAGATGACGTCGACGAAATGCCAATACAGCGTTCCGGCGGTCAGGCCGAAGAACTTGTGCTTGGTGTATACGCCGGCGGCGGACTGCAGCAGTAAAATGGTAAGGTAGCAAACGCCCATGAAGACGTGGAATCCGTGCATTCCGGTGAGCGTGAAGAACGACGCGCCGAAGATGCCGCTGCCCGCCCACGAGACGTGCTCTTTGAAGATCAGGTTGGTGTATTCGTAGCCTTGACCCGCCAGGAAGCCCGCACCCAGGATGATCGTGAAGATCATCATCCAGGCGTACTTCATGAAGTTGCCGTGCTTCCAGTTCTCCAGCGCGTAGTGCATCGTCGCACCGGATCCGAACAGCACGACCGAGTTCACCGCCGCAAAGCCGACGTCCAAGCGGTTGACGCCCGGCGGCGGCCAGCCCTGGCCGCTGTTGCGCATATACAGATACGCGAATATGAACGACGAGAACAGGACGCAGTCGCTGACGAGGAAGAGCAAGAACCCTTGCAACCGCAGGTCGCGGACTTCGTTGTAGAGCTGATCCGAACTCTGCTCTTGCGGGTCGTGCGCGATGACCGGAACCGAAGCTACTGCCACGATGCTACCCCGTACCTAGTGGTGACCGGCCAGCAAGGCCGGCGGCGCGTCGGTGAGTTCGTCGTCAAGACCCTTGTACGGCAGCGGCTGCGAAAAGTCGTAGGGCAGGCCGTAGACGGTTGGGATGTTCTTGAAGTTGTAGTAGTTCGGGGGTGACGGAATCTGCCACTCGAGCGTACGCGCTCCCCACGGATTCGAGCCCGACTTCTTCCCGTAGCGAATGGTCCAGAACACGTTCGCGGCGAAGATGATGATCGAGACCGCTTGAATCGCGTATCCGACCGATGCGAACTGATTCCAGAACGTGAACTGCGGGTCGTACGTCGCGACCCAGCGCGGCATACCTTCGATGCCGAGCCAGTGCATCGGCAAGAACGTCGCGTTGAAGCCGATGAAGAACAGCCAGAAGTGCCAGTGCCCGAGTTTCTCGTTGAGCAGGCGCCCCGACATCTTCGGGAACCAGTAGTACATGCCGGCGAAGATGCCCATCATGCTGCCGCCGACGAGCACGTAGTGGAAGTGCGCGACCACGAAATACGTACCGTGCAAATGCAGATCGTACGGAACGGCCGCGAGGAACACGCCGGTGATTCCGCCGAGCGTGAACAGCGCGACGAATCCCATGGCGAACAGCATCGCCGTGGTGAAGTGGATCTTGCCGCCCCACAGCGTCGCGACCCATGAGAAGATCTTGATGCCGGTCGGCACCGCGATCACGAACGTGATCAGCATGAACGGCAGCTGCAGCTACGGCGCGAGGCCCGACGTGAACATGTGATGCGCCCAGACCATGAAGCCGGCCAGCGCGATCGCCATCGACGAGAACGCGATCATCTTGTAGCCGAAGATCGGCTTGCGCGCGAACGTCGGCAGCACTTCGGAAATTATGCCGAAGGCCGGCAAGATCATGATGTAGACGGCCGGATGCGAGTAGAACCAGAACATGTGCTGCCACATGACCGGGCTGCCGCCTTTGGTCGGATCGTAAAACGGCACGCCGAACTGGCGCTCGATGAAGAGCGCGGCGAGGGCGGCGGCCAGCGCCGTGGTCGCGATCATCAGCAGCGGCGCCGTCGCGAACTGACCCCACACGAACAGCGGCATGCGGGTGAACGTCATGCCGGGCGCGCGCATCTGCATGATGGTCACGACGAAGTTTATGCCCGTCAGCGTCGAGCTGACGCCGACCAAGAAGATCGCTGCGGCCCACATCGACGTACCCGCCGCCCCTTCCAGCGAGATCGGCGGATACTCCGTCCAGCCGGCGGTCGGCGCGCCCATCAGGAACGACGAGAACAGCATCAGGCCGGCAACCGGGAAAATCCAGAAGCTCAGCATGTTGAGCCACGGGAAGGCGACGTCGCGCGCGCCGATCATCAGCGGGAAGACGAGGTTGCCGAATCCTCCGGTCACGAGCGGAATGACGACGAGCCAAACCATCGAGCTGCCGTGAATCGAGTAGACCTCGTTGTAGGTCTGCTCGGAAACGAAGCCGCCGGCGGCATGCGTGAGCTGAGCGCGGATCACGCCCGCGAGCAATCCGGCGAGGACGAAGAACACGAAGCCGGTGATGATGTACTGGATCCCGATGATCTTGTGATCGATCGAGAAGACGTACCGCCTGACGAACCCTTCCGGCTCCTGATGGATGTGGCCGGCGATTCCGCCAGGATGTTCGGTTGCTTCTGTAGCTGACATGCTCTTCGTTTTCTCCCGGGTTACTTCAACGAATTCAGGTAGGCGACCAGGTTGGCGATATCTTGATTCGACAGGCCGTTGGTCGTCGCGTTCGGCATCTGGCCCATGCTGCCGGTGAAGCCGTTCTGCAGGATCTTCGCAGCGTTGTCGGGCGTCGCGGGATCGCCGTCGACGAGATTCGGGTGGCTCGGATCGTGTAGGACGCCCTCGAGGCCCGGGCCGACGACGACTTTACTGAACGGTCCGATCGCGTGACATGCCGAGCACTTCGTCGCAAACAGCGCCTGTCCGGTCGCCGCGACGCCGGTCGACAGGTCGACCGTGCCCGTCGATGCGGTGACGAGGGCGTTGCTGACGTGCGCGTTCTTGATCTTCCAGCCGTTGTACCACTTATCGTACGACGCCTGATCCTCGATGACGACCCATTGCTTGGTCGAATCGACCATCGCGTTCATCGTGCTGTGCGCGGTGCCGCAGAACTGCGTGCAGACGATCGGGAAGCGGCCGACCAGCGTCGGTTTGAAGCGAATCGTCGTGACCAGGCCCGGGACCATGTCGTTTTTCAAACGCATCGCCGGCACCCAGAATGAATGGATGACGTCGGCAGACGTGAGATTCAGCGTGACCGGCACGTTGACGGGCAAATGCATCTCGCCGGTGACTTCACCGTTGACCTGCGGATAGCGGAACGACCAATAGAACTGATGGCCGATCGATTCGACCACGATGCCGTTCTGCGGCTCCACCATAATCTGATACCAGATCTTGACGGACAGGACCGAGAGCAGGATCACGAAGAGGACCGGAACGACGGTCCACGCGAGCTCGAGAGCGTTGTTGTCGTGGATCTGAACGCCGATGGCATCCGGCGGATCGCTTTTGCGGGCGCGGAACGCGATCGCGAAATAGACGATGTAGCCGAAGACGAAGATATAGAGTGCCGAGCCCGTCGCGAACATAAACGTCGACAGCTCGTCCACTCGGGCAGCCGTCTCGATCGCGACCGGCAGATGAAGCCACTGGTAAACGGGCGCCGTGTACCAAAAGACGATCGAAGCGATCGCCAAAATAGCATAAATGCCCGTTATAATCCAAAAACCGCGTCCGAGTCGGACGGGGTTCGCTTTGCTCTCAACCAAGGAGCTCTCTCCCTAAAAAGTCCGCGAGTCGCGCTCTGTGTAAACTATAGGAACTTCGGCAGCGTCCCTGCACCTACTAATGAGGCTTTGGCCTCGTGTCGGCAGACCCTGCAAACTCGCGGACGAGCCAGTCGATATTGGTAATCGCCGTTCCGACGACCACCGCGGCCGCACCCGCATCGAGGGCGGCGCGTACCTGGTCCGGGCGGGAAACACCTCCTTCGCAAATGGCAAACCCGCCCGTCGCCGCCAGTTCGCGCACGAGACCGAGCGCCGGCAGCGAGCTCCCTTGCGTGCCCGGCGTATAACCACAGAGCGTCGTTGCGAGGATTTCCGCACCTGCCCGGCGCGCGGAAACCCGTCTTGCGCCGTCGCGCAGTCCGCCATCGCGACGCAGCCGGCGGCTGCAATCGCAGCGACCAGCGATCCGGCGGTCGTGCCTTCAGGGCCGCGGGCGAGCGGTCGCATCGAAGGCGACGACGTCGGCGCCGGCCGCGACGATCGGCGCGAACTTCTTCGAGCGTCGGCGTGATGTACGGCTCGTAGCCGGGGTACTCGCGCTTGATCAGCCCAACGATTGGAAGGTCGAGCCTTGCGCGGACGGCTTGGATATTAGCGACGCCCTGAACTCGCACGGCCACGGCCCCGTTCTCCGCGGCGGCGCGCGCCATTGCGGCGATCACGTACGGATCGTCGATGGCCGACCCCGGCCACGCTTGCACCGAGACGATTAACCCGCCCCGGAGACCCTCGAGTAAGCTCACGGGGTTATCCGGACGGCAAGCCCGGCTTCGCGATACGCCAAGATCAACGCACCGGTTGCGGGTTCGCCGCGCGGCTTGACGATCGCAATCTGACGGCTCAGCGCGGCGATGCCGTCGTAGACCCGCGCGATGAAAGCGGCGTCCTCGAACATACCGCCCACGCACGCCACCGCTGGATGCGCGCCGGATTCGACGGCGTTCGCCGACGAGTTCCGCCAAACGCCCCGCGCCGCGCTCGGCGATCTCGCGAAAGCGTTCGAGCTTCAGCACGTGCGGCGCGAAGGATGCCAGGCGGTCGCGGCCGATCTCGCCGCTGTAAAACGCGCGCGCTACGTGACGCAGCGACGGCTGTTTGAAGAACTCGCAGGCCATGCGGGCTTCGCGCGGTTGGCGTTTCTCAACGTCGTCTTCGGCATGCATCATGATCGCGAGCGCTTCACGCACCAGCCAAAACGCACTGCCTTCATCGCCGAACAAGTACCCCCAGCCGCCGAACGTGCGGCCGTGCAGCGCGTCGGTGCCGTACACTACCGAACCGGTTCCTGCGATCACCACGACGCCCGGTTCTCCGCCGAGCGCGCCGGCGTGCGCCACCGGTGCGTCGTGCATCATCACGAAGCGCGTCGCCCGCAGGTCCGGCGCCTGTCCGAAGATTCGGCCTTCGTAGCCGCTGACGCCGGCAACGATCGATGCGAAGTGCGTATCCGGCGCCAGCCCGGCGGCGTGCAATGCGTCGGCGAGTGCGAGCGCGAGTGCATCGCGCAAGCGCGTCGAGGACTCACCGACGCCGACCTCGTCCGCGGCTCCGGCAACGCCGCGCCCGACGATGCGTCCCGTCTCGTCGCCGATCACCGCGATCGTCGAACTTTGTCCGCCGTCGATGCCGGCGACGAACGCGCTCACACGTTCTGCCGAAGGAGCCCGCGCGCGAAATCGTTCGCGGCCATCTCCCGCGCCACGCGATCGGGCAGCACCACGATCTCGCCCAGCCGTTCGCGATGATGGTAGAGTTCGTGCCCGATCGCCAGCACGACGAACTCGCCGAGCTCTTCGGGCGTCAGCTGTTCCGCGACGCGGATGTTCAATCGAATCTCCGGCCCTTTCGGATCGTACTCCGAACGCAGTTCGTCGAGCCCCCAGTCGCCGAGATCGGCGAAGCTCACGCGAATGCCGTACGAGCGCGCCATGCAAGCGCTGCGTTCATCGTGCCGCCTCGGCGCGGCGAAGATCGACGCCGTCGCGAACGAGTTCGGCGCGCAGCGCGGCAACTCGACGTCCCCGACGCGCACGCGCGCGCCGCGCGACAGCGCCGCCGCCGTTCCGGCGGCTTGCCCGAGCGTCATCACCGTCGGCGTAAGGCGCGTCGATGCGAGCGCCTCGTGCGTGGTCGAAATACAGCGTCCCGCTACGAGCAGCTGCTCCCGATTGATCGGAACGAGGCAGCGATACGGAATCTCGTAGCTCTCGCCTTCGCGCACGCGCTGCGTCGTCGTGCCGCTCCCCGACGGGTTGTGAATGTCGATCGGATACGCACTGCGAGCGACCGCGTCGTCGAAACGGCGGGCGTGCAGCACGTCGTCGCGGGTAAGCGTATAGCGCCCGACGATCCGGCGCGACTCGCGAATGCCGATCTGCGTACCCGTCGCAGCGATGCGCGCCTGCTCGAAGCCGGGCACGCGTTCGCGAAAGAAGCGCAGCAACTGCGTCGTTTGCAGACGGGCCTCCACTTCGGCGCGGGTCAAGTCGTCCGGATCGAGCGGGTCGATGTCGACCACGCGGGTCATGTTCACGGTTACCTCGTCGGGATACGGCGATATAAAAAAGGAGACCAGTTCGCGCGGCACGTCGACGATGCCGTCTTCACGCGCTTGCTGCCACAGTGCGGAGAGCCCGGCGACCGCGGTCAGCGCCGGAGCCGTTCGTTCGTGCGTTTTCAACGACGTGCGCATCTGATCGGGATGCGTGCGCACGTAGGTGGCGAGCTTGGTCAGATCGACGTGACTGAGACGGAACATCAGGCTGGCGGGTTGCACGCGGCCTCGATCGTCGCCTTGCTGCGTGGGGACGCCGGCCGACGCCGCGACGTACGCATCCGCGGTCGTATCGATGACGACGCGGCCGCGGTACTCGCGCATTCCGCCGACGGTTGCGAACCGCGCTCCGGTGACCGTATCGCCGTCGACGAGCGCCTCTACGACGTAGGCATGGAGCAACAGCCGAACGCCGGCCTCGCGCATCATCTCGAAAAGCAGTGCTTTATGAATTTCGGGGTCGAACGGCGTGATGGTCGGCACGTAGTCGGACGAGTCGGCGATGTGTCCGGGCGACGCGCCGGCGCGAACGAGACGCTCGACGATCTCTTGGGCGATGCCGCCGACGATGCGCTCGCGGCCGGAATGAAACGTCATCCACGGGCCGACCATCGCCGCAGTCGCGGTTCCACCGAGAAACCCATAGCGCTCGGCTAAGAGCGTCCGAGCCCCATGCCGGGCGGCTGCGATCGCTGCGGCGCATCCGGCGTTGCCGCCGCCCACGACCAGCACGTCGTATTCGTGCATCGCCTGGCGGTTCGGCGGCACGAGCGGAAGGCCATTTCCACCCCTCCTCCAAGAACCGTCCATGGAGAGTCAGATTTCGATGACCCCCGCTGCGCCGCTCACCACCGAGGAGCGGAACTGGGCCATGGCCTCGCACCTCTCGGCCCTCGTCGCCATCGCCGGCCTGCCGTTCGGCCACGTCGTCGGACCGCTCATCGTCTACTTGATCAAGCACAAAGAATCGGCATTCGTCGCGGAACATTCGCGTTCGTCGCTCAACTACCAGATCACGGTCTCGATCGCGGCGGTCCTCGCGATTATCGTCGGAATCATCGTCTTTGCGGCCGTGATCGCGGTCGCCGGTATAGCGTCTCCGCACACCAGCGATGCCGCCTCGACGGCCGCCGGCGTCGGAATCCTCGCGCTTTGGATCATCATTTTCGGAGTCGTCGCGTCGTTGTTCATCGTCTCCCTGGTCTTCATTATCATGGGCACGATGGCGGCCGGCGCGGGCAAGCCGTACACCTACCCCTTCGCGATCAAGTTCGTTCGCTGAAGGAGTCCCCGCCCGGGGGCGATATCAGGGCCAGATGCTTTTACAAAGAGTGAAGCCGCTCGCGCGCATCCTGGCGGAGGGTGCGAACCAGGATTCGGGGCCTCAAACGGTCCCTCGGCCCGTGGGCCCTTACGGCGATGGGCATCGGTGCCATTATCGGCACCGGCATCTTCGTGCTCACCGGCGTCGCATCCGCGACCCGAGCCGGCCCGTCCATAACGATATCGTTCGTCGTCGCGGGTATCGTCAGCGCGCTAGCCGCTCTCTGTTACGCGGAAGTCTCAAGCAAGATTCCGATTTCCGGCAGTGCGTATACCTATACGTATGCAACGCTGGGCGAACTCATGGCGTGGATCATCGGCTGGGACCTGATTCTGGAGTACGCGCTGGGTGCCGCGACGGTGAGCATCGGCTGGTCCGGCTACTTCGTGAACATCATGCATCAACTGCAGCGGCGACCGGAATCGCATGGCTGAACATCCCGCCCGAATGGGCCAACGGTCCGCATTGGGGCCTGGCCGGCCAAGCGGGCGTTTCCGGATTCGCAAACCTTCCGGCGGCGGGCACCATTTTGGTGGTCACCGCGCTGCTCGCGCGAGGGACCCGAGAATCCGGCGCGGTTAACGCGGTCATCGTCGCGATCAAGCTTTTGATCGTACTGTTCTTCATCGCCATCGGTATCGGGCATATCGACGGCGCCAACTACCACTTGGCGGCCGGGCCGCAAACCGGAAGGGCGGTTACTTCCCATTCGGATGGCAAGGCATGCTCGGCGGCGCCGCCTTCATCTTCTTCGCCTACATCGGTTTCGATGCGGTGTCGACGACGGCCGAGGAAGCCAAGAATCCCGGTAAGGATTTGCCGTTCGGTATCATCATGAGCTTGGTGATTTGTACGGTCCTCTACATCATCGTCGTCGCAATCCTCAACGGCATGGTTCCGTTCTACAAGCTAAACGTCGCGTTCCCGGTGGCGTTTTCGATGAACTACGTCGGACTCGGTTGGGCCGGCGTCGTCATCTCGCTTGGCGCGATCGCCGGATTGACGACGGTGCTTCTCGTGATGATGTTCGGCCAAAGCCGCGTTTGGTTCGCTATGGCACGCGACGGCCTGGTGCCGCCGTCGTTCACGCGAATTCATCCGACGTGGCGGACGCCCGTCTTCTCAACGGTCTTCTTCGGCGTGGTCATCGCGGCGATCGCCGCATTCACACCGATCAACATCGTCGGATCGCTGACCAACATGGGAACGCTCGCGGCGTTCATCCTCGTCTCGATCGCAGTACCGATTCTGCGTCACCGTCACCCCGAGCTGCAGGGCAAGTTCAATCTGCCGTTTGGGCCGTACATCATCCCGATCGGGTCGGCAGTGACGGCGCTGGGCCTCATCTATTACCTCAAGATCGGCAACCCGCTGGTATGGGGCTTTTTCCCGCTCGGTATGGCTGTGGTTCTTGATCTGGATGGTGATCGGCCTCGCGTTCTACTTCATCTACGGACGCCATAAGAGCACGGTCGCTCTCGAAGAAGCCGCAGGCCTGGCAATCAAACAGCCTCGCGTGAACTGACCGCGCGACGGCGCAAAACACCATACGGCCGGGCCGCTTCATGGCGGCTCGGCCGTATGCATTCCGTTGCAACAGGCAAGCGCTATGCTGGTACCGCACTCATCGCGGAGAACGCAACCAAGCCGGTCTCGGTCTTCGCGGAGGATCTTGGAGCATGATTCTACAGCGCAAGCAATCCTGGTTGGCTTTGTGCATCGCATTCTTGTTTGCAGGTTGCGGCGGGGGTGCAAACGCGCCGTTCGCGCCCGGCCTTCCGCTTGGAAGCGGCGATGCTTCGAACGCGCGCGGCGAGGACGCGGCATTCGTCATCATCGTTCCGCATAAGGAACGGCAGCGCGGCCCGCAGTTCGTGAGCCCGAGCACGAAGAGCATTTCGATCGTCCTTGCAAAGAGCCCGAGCGGTGCGGTGACCCGAACGATCAAACAGAATCTAACGCCCGCGAGCAAGGGATGCGTTCCGATCACCGGCGGCACGCAGTGCACGATCAAGATGCTGCTGGCACCCGGCGAATACACGGCACTCGTGAGCACGTACGACGCGACTAAGGGAGAAAGGCAACGTCCTCTCGCAGGACCAGTCCATTCCGCTTAGGATTCAAAAGAATAAAGTCAACACGCTCTCGTTCGTGCTCGGCGGCGTCCCGCATACGCTCTCGATCGCCGGCGCCACGCGACTAATTCGTACGACGACGACCGGCGTATCGATCTTCGGTGTCTCGGCCGCGCCGGCGACGATAACCGCGAAGGATGCGGACGGTAACACGATCGTCGGCGCGGATTCGCTGCACTATTCCGCCGCGATCGTCAGCGGCAGCGGCTGGAAAGTGCAGGCGACGCCCAAACCGGCCACCCCGAACACGTTCTCGATCACGCCGCCCGGGACGAATGGTTCGGTTGCGTCGCTCAAGATTACGTTCGCCTACAGCGCCGCCGCCTGCGCGCAGAGCGGCGCGATCTGCACGAAGACCTTCACCGCCGCCGATCGCGTTCAGTTCCTGGCCACCACGACCTGCGGGACGAATTGCGGATACACGGGCGGCGATCGCGTCAATGTGTTTAGGCTGCCGGATACGACGACGCCGTTTGCAACGGTGACGAACGGCGTGTTCGAGCCTCTCACCGCCGCTTTCGCTCCCAACGGCACGCTTTTTGTGGGAAACTGTAAGTCGTCGGTGTGTCCCATAGGACACACGGGAATGGACAGCGTGACGGTGTACGCGCCGCCGTACACGGGGACGCCGACCACCATCACCAGCGGCGTTCAATTACCGGACCTACTGGCGGTCAACAAGGATGGAGACCTCTTCGTGGACGACTGTCAAAGCTGCAATTCGGGCATCAACGACTACGTTACGTGGTACCTGCACGGCGCCTACGCGCTCCAGGGTACGCTTGACGCAAACGCCACCGATCGACGCCATAGCGACAAGTCCAAACGGCGACTTGATGGTTGGAACCTGCGCTAACTCCTGCGGGTACGTCACTACCGATGCGGTGCTCGACTTCCCGTTTCCAACGTATCCGAATTCGCCCACGGCGATCACCTCCGGTGTGGCCGATGTATCGGCGGTATCGTTTGACGGCGCAGGAAATATGCTCGTCGCCAACTGTACGACCTGCGGCTCGACGCCCGTGTATTCAATCACGAAATACGCACCCGGCGGCACGAGCCCGATCGCGACGATCTCCGGCGGCGCGTGCGGCACCGCGCCGTTCGTGTGCGTTCCGCTCTCGGTTGCGGCGGATTCGGCGGACGACATCTTCGTCGGCAACGGTCCGGGCGGAGCGACGAACGAAAATATCGCGGAGTTCTTGGCGCCGGCATACGCCGGAAACGGTACGCTCTTCTTTAACGGTCTCGGCTATCAACCAAACGAGATGTTAATCGACGGAATCGACGACGTCATCGTGTCCGACACCGACACCGTGCAACTATCGGCGCCGCCGTATACGTCGATGATCGTCGTGCCGTCGAGACCGCAAAATACGATAAATACGGACGCGTACCACGGGTTCGCACTGTCACCCTGAGCCAGGTCGAAGGGCCGTAAGCGGCTTTTCCATCCGGATGACGTCGATGAACGACTCGTCCCCGACGGGGATCGACAGCCGTTCCATCGGCGCGGTAGCCGCGGGCCTGGAAGAGCTTCACGCCGGTCAGCGTCGCACCCATTTCGCAGCGGCGAAATCCGGCTTCGCGAGCGGCGCCTTCGCATGCGTCGAGCAACGCGGTACCGACGCCGCGCCGCGACCAGCCCGGATGCACGAAAAACGCGCGCACCTTGGCAGCGTCGGTTGCCGGATCCAGCAGTTTGTCGTCGCGCGCCGTCCAGTGATCCGCGCCGAACAGCGTTTTGTGTTTGCTCCAGCCGCCGCATCCGGCGAGATCGAGCGGATTCGAATCGCTCACCGCGACGAAATACGTTCCGTCTTCGACCAGGACCGTGTCGACGCCGTAGACGGTCCGTAACGCCGCTTCGATCTGCTCCGCCGTATAGTCGCTCGACTGCAGCTGCCGTGCCGACGCGGCGATCAGCGCGCTCAGCGCGGGGATATCGGCCTCGGCCGCCGGACGGATGTGGAAGCTCACCTGACCTTCGGGTTATCCTCGAGATAGAGCGTGGTCAACACGGCGCGCGCGAACGGTCCGATACTGTCTTGGCTGCCGGTGTTGAACATTACGACGATACCCATGGGCTTCGCGACCAACGGCTTGCGCAGTACGCCGATCCAGCTCGAGAAGCCGGCGGTGCCGCCGTCCTTCCACGCGATCGGCGGAGGTGCGGGCGACGGCGTACTCGCCGTGTAGAGCGGAACCGTCTCCCAAGCCAATCCTTGGCCGCCGAACGGAATTACTTTTACGTACGGCCGTTCTGCGATCTGCGCCGCGGCACGGAGGTTGGCCGGCCCGGAAACGTTCATCGCCATTTGCAGGTAGCGCATCATGTCGGGAGCGGTCGAGCGGAGGGTGCCGGCCGCCGGCCACGCATTCCACAGCCAATGCAGCTGCTGCGTCGGCTGCCCCGCGCTGTTGAAGAGATAGCCCACCGCGTAATTTCCCCGGTACCGCTTCGGAACGTTGAGATCGAAGGTCGACGTCATGCCGAGGGGGCCGAGAATTTGTTGTTGCGCGATCTGAATCCACGTCGGCGGCTTCTTTAGGTTCGTCGCATAGACGCGCTGCAGCACGTAGCCGAGCGTGCCGAAGCCGAAGTTCGAATAGAGCCACGGCGCCGGCGGACGCGGGAACTTGCCGCCCTCGACGTAGTTCAAGAACATCTGCGGCGAGAAACACTGGCGGCCGATGGGGCTTCCATACACGCCGGGAATGACGTCCGGTAATCCCGACGTATGCGTCGCTAGCTCGAAGATCGTCATGTTCTTAAACGACCCATACGATGTCGGCGGCAGCGGCGTCGCCGTCGCTACGGCGCACGTCGTCGCAACGGGCTTCGGCGCGGTCGCGTCCGGATTGCCGGAGATGATGACCCACTTGCCCGGCGGGTCGTTGAGAGAAACACGTCTGATGCCGAGGTTCACCGCGTTGGCAAGCAAGATGCCGGTAAAGCTCTTGGTGACGGAGCCCATTTCGAAAATCGTGTTGCCGTCGACGGGCCGTCCGCCGAGTTTCTGTACGCCTTGATAGTAGTAGTACGCTTTGCCGTGATAGTTCAAGGCGAGCGCGATGCCCGGTGCGGTCGGCGAGGGCAGCGCCGCAAGCGCCTGCGAGATTGCCGCCTTGACGCGTTGACCATCGGTTAGATTCGTATGGATGCCGGGAGCGATTCCGAGTTGTCGAAGTGCGTCGGCCTGCGGGACCAACGATGACGGGCTATGGCTCGCGCATCCCGCAGCAAATGCGCCGAGGGTGAGAACGAGAAAAAAGATTCTACGCACGATGAAACCTCACGCCGGTCTCGCTACGGTGATCAGCGCGATGATTTCCCGCTCATCGCAGCCCTCGATTTCTTCGCATGCCAACGCCACACCCTGCTCGCCGTTCGCCAATCCCTCGAACGCGGCGACGCGCGCGCCGCGCAGCAGGTAAAGCGCCGGCACCGCACGCCCGACGTCGCCGAAGCGCGTCCCGGCCTCGACTGCTTGCCGCACGCGCGCTTCAACGCCCGCTGCGGGAGTGCGCTCGATCGCAGCGTCGCGCAGCGCGAGGCGTACCACGCCGCGTTCGTCGACGACGCGCACGTCGGGAAAACGTTCGTAGCCGCGCAGCCGTTCCGTCAGTTCGATGTCGCGCAGGTCGTCCGGTTCGCACCGCATCGAACGCGCCGCCGCCGCGCGCCGTTCCCCCTCTTCCGCTACCGGCAGCGCCGCGCTTTCCGCGATCTCGGTTGCTCCGGATGCGGTCGCGCGCACGAGGTTGCGCTGCGAATCGATCTCGACTTGCACCTCCACCCGCTCCGGCGATGCCCCGGCGCCGATGACCCGGTCCGCCGCCTCGCGCCGGATACGCGCGATTTCCTCGGGCGACGGGTTGACGACGATCCGCTCGACGACATCGCGTACGAGTGCGAGCGCGACGCCGATCGGCGAGATCACCTCCGCATCGCGCGCGATGCGCCACGGCAACCCCATCGCCGCGGCGGTGTAGGGGACGATCGATCCCGCGCCTCCGCCGCCGCCGACGACGACGGCGTGCGCGCGGTCGAGGCCGTAGTCGGCGAGAAGCTCGTCGATGCCGGCGCGCAGCTTGCGCGCGGCGATATCGAGGATCTGCCGCGCGAGCGATTCCGCATCGCCGCCGTGACGCTGCGCCAGAAGCGCGAACGCCAGCAGGGAAGATACGGGATTCCCACGCGCAAACGCGTCGCTTGGAACGGCGCCGAGCAGATTCGCCGCGCAAGTCGGCGTGACCGCAATGCGCGTTCCATCGGCTGCGACGAGCACGGCATACTCGCTCTCTTCATCGACGCGCGCACCGTCCAGCAGCGCGGTGTCGACGAAGCACGCGTACGCGCATCCGGCGATGTGCGCGCTGCGCGGACCGACGTCGACGACGACGCCGCCGGCGATCTTCGCCATACTTCCGCCGGCGATGCCGAGCGTGCGCACGTCGAGCGTGCGCAGCATCGCGCGATGGCCTCCGATTTTTGCCGCGCGCATCTGGGGCCGGCCGGCGCGGATCGCGCTGCAATCGGAGCTCGTACCGCCGACCTCGACGAAGATGCCGTCGCTGACATTATCGTACAGCAGCGCGCCCGCTACGCCCGCGGCGGGGCCGGACAGGAGCGTCAGAATCGGGCGCCGCTCGATCTCGCGCACGTCCATGACGCCGCCGTCGCTGCGCATGATCATCAGCGGCGCGGCGATAGCCGCTCGCTGCACGGCCGAGGCGGTCATCTGCGACGTCCGGATCATCCGCGGCAGAATCGCGGCATTGAGCGCGGCGGTTCGCGTGCGCGCGCGCAGCCCGTAGGTCGCGCTGACGTCGTGTCCGCTGGTCGCGTCGGCCCCGCGTTCGCGGGCGTATTGTGCGGCCGCATTCTCCGCGGCGGGTCGATCGACGCCGAACGCCTGACTCGCCGCGACGGCTTCGACGCCGCGCGCGAGCAGATCGTCGACGGCCCCGCGAATCGCGGCCGAGTCGTTCGATCGCGCAAACGCAAACGCAGGCGTAAAGTACAGTCCCGGTGCGAGCGCGACCGGAGCAAACGTCATCTGACGCCGCGCAAACCATCCGCCGCTCCCGAGCAGCCCGAGCACGCCGACGCGTGCGACGTCCCCTTCGAGCAGCGCATTCGTCGCTTGAGTGGTCGAATGCGCGATGAACGCGACGTCGCCCGGCGCGACGTTCGACTCCGCAAGGAGGCGTTCGATTCCGGCAACGATCCCTGCAGCAACGCCCTCGGGCGCATCGTGCGTCGTCGGAACCTTAACGCGCGCAACGAGTTCGCGAGTAACCGCATCGATCGCAACGACATCGGTAAACGTCCCCCCGACGTCAATGCCCAAGCGAAGCTTCGTCACTCCAAATCGGCGGTGATCACGAAGCAGACCATGGTGAGCTTGACGCGCCCGGACTGTTCGTTTTGTTCGAAAATCTTACGCAGGTCGCGCCGCAAAGCGACGGACTCCGGCCCCGTATTCGCGAGATACGACGACGATGCGGCGCGACCCAACACGCCGTCGAGATCGAGCTCCTGCACGCAGGGGTAGGCGTGGCGCATCACGCGCGCCTCGGGGAAGTTTGAAAAGACGGCCAGCGCGCGCATCCGCATCTGCTCCGTATCGTCCTTAGCGTGCGCGCGAACGCAGTCGCCGTACGCTTTGGTAAAAGCGTTGTTCTCGTCGCGTTCGTATTGCAGAAGCGCCGCGCGCAGTCGCGCGATTCGCCGGAACTCGAGCATCGCAGACGGCGTCGCAAACCAGTGAAAGGCTTGGCATGCGACGACGATATCCACGCTTCCCGGCGCGAGACCGGTCGCGTCGGCGGTGCCTTCCCGAAACTCTACGTTGTCGGGCACGCGAGCGTTGTTGCGCATCTCTGCGTTCGGCTCGATGCCGATCACGTGCGCCCCGCGCTCGGCAAACGTGCGCGACGAGATGCCGGTCCCCGAGCCGATGTCCGCAACGACCAGCGCCGACGGATCGCCGAGCCCCGCGAAAACGGCATCGATCGCCTCGTCCGGATAGGACGGGCGAAACGCGGCATACGCCACGGCGCGGTCTCCAAACCGCTCCGTCGAATGCTTCTGTTCGGACATCAGACGACCGACTTCGCGACCTCGTCGTAAAGACTTGCCACGGTCTTGATCCCGCCGAAAAACTGTGAGAGCGAGAACTTTTCGTTGGGCGCGTGAATGTGGTCGTCCGGCAGGCCGACGCCCAGCATGATCTGCGGCAGGCCCAGCACGCGGTCGAACGTCTCGACCGGGCCGATCGATCCCCCGGCTCCGATGAATACCGGTGCTTTGCCGAACCCGGCTTCCATCGCGCGTGCGGCGGCCAGCACCACGGGGTGATCGCGCGAAACGACCACCGGTTTCACGCCCCCCGAGCTCTCCACCGAGACCCGCACGCCGCGAGGGGCTGCCGACTCGACGAACTCCGTAACGACGCGCCGCACGGCGTCCGGATCTTGCCGCCCGACGAGCCGCGCCGAAACCTTTACCTTCGCCCACGACGGAATGATCGTCTTACTTCCGGGCCCTTGGTAGCCGCCCCAAATGCCGTTGCATTCCAGCGTCGGACGATGCCAAAGGCTCTCCAGCGCGAGACGGCCGGCCTCCCCCACGAGTTCGGGAACGCCGAGCGCCTCGGCTTCACGCTTCTCATCGAACGCCAGAGCCGTCAGCTCGCCGCGCAGCTCGGGCGTCAGTTCCGGAACGCCGTCATAGAAACCCGGTATGCGTACGCGGCCGTTTTCATCTTTGAAGGACGCAACGATGCGTGCCAGCGCCTCGATCGGATTTACTACGACACCGCCGAAAAAGCCCGAGTGCAGATCGTCGGCCGGACCGTGCAGCGAGATTTCCCAATGCACCAGACCGCGCAGCGACGTCGTCAGCGAGGGCGTATCTTCGGCATAAACGGCCGTGTCGGAAATGATCGCAAGATCCGCCGCGAAACGTTCGCGATAGCGCTCGACGGCGGCGTCGAAGTTCGGCGAACCGATCTCTTCTTCGCCTTCGACTACGACCTTCACGTTGATCGGAAGCGCGCCGCGCTCGCGCATGTGCGCTTCGATCGCCGCGAGATGCATCAGCACTTGGCCCTTGTCGTCGACGCTGCCGCGCCCGTACAGGTTGCCGTCGCGCACCGTCGCCTCGAACGGGGGCGTGCGCCACAGGTCGACCGGATCGACCGGCTGCACGTCGTAGTGGCCGTAGATCAGCGCCGTAGGCTTTCCCGGCGCGCCCAGCCACTGCCCGTACGCAAGCGGATTGCCGTCCGTCTCGAGCACTTCGGCGTCCAGTCCGATGGCGCGCATTCGCTCGACGATGCGGTCGCAGCAGAGGCGAACGTCCGCGACGCGGAGCGGGTCGGCAGAGATGGATGGAATGGCAATCCATCGTCCAAGCTCTTCGAGAAACTCTGCTTGATGCGCGTCGCAATACCGCACCAACGCCGGATCGATCGCGCTCATGATGTTCCTCCGGTTGCCGGCACGAACGGCGCGCCGAGTTGAACGTCGAGTGTCTTGCTGCCGCGCTGGACTTCAAAGGAGTGCGGCTTGCCGTCGTACGCCCGTAGCTGTGTTTGGAACGTACCGTATTCCCACCAGAACTTCCCGTCGATTTTGTTGACGACGTCGCCGGAGCGAAGGCCTGCCGCGTATGCCGGGCCGCCCCCGCGCACGTAGGCGCGCATGTTGCCGTCGACCGTCTTGAAGAGTGCGAAAAAATACGTCGGCGGATCGCCGAGCGCCGAGGCCACTCCGCGGGAAAACAGCAAGCCGCTGTGCCCTGGGTCGGCTGCCGACCAGGCGCGAAGCCGCGCCGCGCCCTCGAGCGCCAACTCGCGGACGACCGCTTCGCTCGCCGGAGCGGCGACGATGCGATGGTCGTGCCACTCTTGCACGATCCAGCCGCCGCAGTCTTCCAAGCGCAAGCCGACGTCAACGTCGTCGCCCTCGATCAGCGTGAACTGCGAAACGGCAACGTGGACGTACGCCGCGTACGGCTTTCGCGCGCAGTCGCCGTCGTTCGGATCGTCGCGTACCGGAAGCACCTGCCGCCCGCCGCTCTCCAAATCGTGCGCGACTGCGCCCGCCGCAGCGCGTCCCAGCGGCGTACCGTCATCGCCGATCCCGATGCGGCCGTTCGCACCATCCGGCGCGTAGAATCCGCCATCGATCGTGTCGGCGCGCGCGGCCGGCATCGACCAATGGAAAGCCGGCACCCCGAAGAGCTGCGGCGCCGCCAAGACGACCGCGAGCGTTGCTGCGATCGCAACCGCAACCTGATACGGAAGCGTGCGTCTGGTAATGGTGTCGATCTGCACGCCCGTGAAGTTGGCAACCCAAACGTTCGCCGTGTTGGTCGGATCGCAAACGTTTTGGACTTGCACGACCGCCATGATCGCGGCGACGAGGACGACCGGCGGAACGACGTTGGCCGCGAGCAGTACGGTAAAGATCGCGATTCCCACGCCGAATGGGTTGAGCGGCCCGCGATAGAGCGCGAGCGGGCTCGCGACGCCGAAAACCAGCACGTACAGCGTGGGGTTGGCGATCCACCCGCCGGCAAGCGGCTGCAGCGCGGCGGCAAACTGCGGCTGCTGCGTGGCTACCAACAGCATGCCGATGCCCACGAACAGCAGTACCGCCGGCGCGACGTCTTCGACGCCGCGAATTGCCGCGGCGACGAGCGTTTGCACCGCTTCGCGCGGACGCGTCACCAGCACGCCGAAGACGGCCGAGAGCATAAACGCGGGCGTCGCCGGCATCTTCAGCGCGTAGTACAAGACGATCGGCAGAACGGGGGTGAGCAGCGCCGCCGGATGGACGCGCGGCGCCGGTTCGTTTTCAGCGCGAACCGCCCAGGTCGCGTATTCGCGCTCGCGCCGGAACGCGACGACGGCGTACGTCACCAGCACGACCGCATCGATGACGGCGAGTACGACGGCGTACCGCACCATCTGTTCTTGCGCGACGTTGAAGTACTTCGTGTAGAACGTCCAGTTTGCGATATTGAAGATAAAGCCGAGCGCGAAAGACATCAGGAACAACGTCGACGCGACGGTCCGCGGCACGCCGACCGTCATCATAATCGGCAGGACGATCGATCCGACCATGATGATCGCGCCGAGCCCGCTCAGCGACGTGAAGAGCACGGCGACGATCCCGCACAGCACCATCGCGAGGGCGAACGGGCGCTCGCCGCCGTACTCCGCAGCGAGATTGACCATGGCACGCGCGATGCCCGTATCCATCGTCACGCGGCCGAGCAACGCGCCGAAGATCACCGCGATGTAGACCTGTGACAGGTCGCTCGCGCCATTGACGACGATCGTGCCGAGCGATGCAAACGGCACGCCTGCGACGAGCGCCATAACGACGGCCATCAACGGCAGCGCGAGGATCGCGGGCATCACACGCCGGTACATCAGCACCGCAAAGATTGCGAAGACGATCGCGATAGCGGCCGCGATCACGGCGCCAGCACGTCGTTTAGCGGCGGAAGCGTTTTAGTCTTCAGGTAGCCGTCGTACGTAACGCGGTAAAAGGCGTCGCCGAGCGCGATCGCGCGCTGCGCCGCAGCGTGGTACCGCTCGAGGTTGCTCGGCAAGTGCCCGTCGCGACTCTCGTAACTCCACGCGCGGGCGTACAGCGGCGCGAGATCTTCGTAGGCGTCCCGCATCTCCCACATCCAGTAGCGCGACCAGAAGAGGTCGCGCACGGTCGGGCCGTCCGGCTCCGCGGCGTGCGCCGTCGCGTCGGCGTACATCGCACGCACTTCTTTGGCAACTTGGAACTTTCGCGCCAGCGCGTCGTACCGACGCGCCGCCAAGAACATCACGGCCGCCGCGTTCGCATGCAGCGGCGGCGTAACGCCGTACAAGTGCTTCTCCACCGCTTCGGCGTCCAAACGCACCGCACTCACGTCGACGCCGGCCAGGCGCGCCTCGATTGCATCGTTGAAGATCGGCGACCAGAACAGCGGATCGGTCTGATAGTCTTGATGCGCTTCCAACCTAGCGAGCGCGCGTCCGAGTGCGGCGACGTCGTTCGAATAACCGGGATCGTCGACGCCGAAGAACGCGGCCGGAAAATCGGCAGCGTAACGTTCCGGCGCGACGTCGCCGGCTTCCCACGACGCGGCGGCCGCGTAGAGCAGCGGGTACCACGTCGCTTCGTAGAGCGTCTCACCGTCATCGTGCCACACCGTTTGAAAGAGCCCGAGCACGTGCGCGCTTTTGCCTTCATTGATAAACGTGCGCTCGTTGCGCAGCGCGCGATCCACGTCGGGGAAGATCTCGTTCCAGTTGCTATCGCCCGGCGCGACCATCTGTTCGAATCCTCCGCTTGCGATCGTTCGAATAAACGGCATAAAACTGGGACGGTCGTCGTAGTGCCAATTCACGATCACCGCGTCGCGCGGAATCGACTTCATGATCGATGGATCGGCTTCGATGCCGTCGTCCCAGAGCATGATGCGCGCGCCGGACGGCTTGACCAATTGATTCATCGCCACGACATGGTCCGCAAACGCTTGCGAGCGCCCGAGCTGCGCGACGTAGGCCTGCGTCGCGCCCAAACCGAGCGTCGCGGTCTCATCCGACCCGATATGAAAGAACGGCGGGTGTGGAACCGCCTCGAGTTCTTGTCCGACGATGCGTGAGAGATACTCCGACGAAAGCGCGACGTTCGGCGCGAGCAGGAAACCGTGCGGGAGCTCGGCGGCGGGTGCGTACTGCTCCAGCCGGAGGGTGTTGTGCATGTGCGCGAACGTTTGCTGTTCTGGAATCAGCGTCACGTGAAAACGCGCGGCGTAGTGCCCGAGCTCGTTCAGCTGCGCCGGCCTGATACCGTCGAGCGGAGCCGGAAGCGGATCGGTCGGGCTAACGAACACGTGCTCCATATACGGTGAGTAGCCGTTCATCTTGAACGCAGCGATCGTACGGATGCGTTCTTTGAAATACCTCATCGTCGGAAGCGGTCCGCGCGACACGTCGTCGGAGAGTACTCGCCACTGCAGTGCCGGGCGATCGGAAATCGCAACGCAGGGAAGGCGCCACGCACCGCCCGCGCGATACGGAAGCTGCGCCAGCGTCATCGCTGCGTAAAACGTGCCCTCGATGCCGCCGCTTACGATATTCGCGCGGCCCGCGCGAACGTCGAGGCGATAGCCCTGGGGCGGAAGCGAACCGTCGTGTTGCACCGAGATCGCCGGCGCCGTCGTGACCGAGCGAACCGTCCCGATGCCGAGCGCCGACCAGCGCTCGTTCAGCTCCTCCAGCGCACCGGCATCGAACCCGGCAGCGACCGTCAGCGGCGCTGCGAACGCGGGACACGCGGCGGGCTGCTCGACCTGCGCTGGGCGCGGAATCAAATGCAGGGCAAGCACCGCAGCGAGAAGCATGAGAGGGCCGCCGTTAGCCGCCTTCGGGCGGCGTTCCCGCCAGGTGCCCGCCGTGCCGAGGAGTAAGCCTTCGACCCATGAACGTTCGCACCGCATCCGTCGCCGCCGCAGCGCTCGCAGGCACGATAGCTGCCGGAGCGTTCGCCCTGGCCGGCGCCCCCAAAGAGCTTCAGAATATGAAGGGCGACGTCTTCTATCAGAAGCCCAACGCGACGCAGCAGCCGATCGCGCTCAACGCGAGCGTCGACCTTCCGGACGAAGACTACACCATTACCGGCGCGGCGTCGCTGGCGCAGCTGACGATGCCGGACAGCTCGCAAGTGCTGATGGGCGCGAATACGAAGGTTCAGCTCTCGTCGTTCAGCCAAACCGACGTCGCCAACGCGAAGTTCGTCATCTACGCCGGCAAGACGCGCTTCATCGTGAAGCACCCGCAAGGCGCGCATGCGAACTACACGTTCCAAACCGCAACCGCCACGGTCGGGGTACGCGGAACGGAAGGCGACATCGAATACGATGCAAACGGCGCCGTGCGCGTCAACGTTTACGAGCTGTGCGATAAGAACTATCCGGTGCAGGTGACCGCCGGCGGCAAGACGCTGAGCGTCATCGCCGGTCAATCGCTATCGGCGCAAGTCGTCAACGGCATTTTGCAGTCGTCGGTGCAGCAGATCACGCAGCAGCTCATCAACCAGTTCTCTCCCGACTTCGGCGTGCCGACGAGCTGGGATGCAGCGAAGGGCCAGATCGTTAGCTACGCGCAGAACCAGGCAGCGGGCGCGGTCGGCGGCGGGATTGCCGGAAGCGCCGTCAGTCAGGTCATCGGGATCTTCGGCAAGAAGCAGGCACCGGCCGCAACGGCCGCGCCGGCGAAGAAATCGACTAGCTGCCAGTAGCGGCGAGCGAACGCATCGCCGCGTCGCGCGCGTCGAACGCCGCGGTCACGTCGGCCAGGAAACTCGCCAAACCGTCCTTGCGAACAGTCGCAGCTACGTCGGCCAAGTCGATGGCACGAACGTCGGCTTCCGCGATTTCAGTGATGCCGGCCTCGCTGAGGTCCGCCGATTCGTACGGCCGGAACGCGATTTGATTGGTGAAGCCCGCGCGGAACATCAACTCGCCCAACTGCCCGCTTACCTCGGCGTCCAGGGGCGCGAGCTTGACCTGAAGATCGGCGAGCATCTCCCCGAGGAAGGATCGGACCATCTCGTCCGACAGTCGTCGATCGGTGTCCGTAGCGTAGCCGGGAAGTCGTTCATTCGCTCGTTGAGCAGTTCCAACGGGTCCATCCCGCCTGGCTACGCTAAGAGCGCGCGGGCCGCCTGCCGTAGAAGTAAGTGGGATGACAGCGTTCCTGGTCCTTGCCGTAGCCGCCGCCATCGTGGCGGCGGTCTGCTCCCGGGTCCTCTTCCGCCGCTACCTCGCGGAGCGGACGGAAAAAGGGCGCGTCCTGTCGCTTTTCTCCCGCTACGTCCCGGCGCCGGTGGTCCAGGATCTGCTCGCCCGGCGCGACCCGCGCCTCTTCCAGGCGAGGGAATACTACGCCACGATCCTTTGCTGCCGCATCCACAACTTTGCGCTGCTCTCCGAAGCGCTCTCGCCGGAAGAGACGCTACGCTATCTCAACGAGTTCTACACGATCGTCGGACGCGCGGTGCAGAGCCACCGCGGGATGGTCGAGTCGCTGCGCGGCGACACCGTCGTCGCCGTGTTCGGCGTGCTGCTCGAGGAAACGCTCCAGGAAGATCGCGCCCTGCGCGCTTCGCTGGACATCATGCGTTTGGTCAAAGCGATGGAGAGCCGCTGGCAGTCGCAAGCGCGCAAACCCTTCAACGTCGGCATCGGGGTCAACTCCGGAAAGATCGTCGCCGGCGATACTGGCTTCCAGCAGCGCCGCGAGTTCGCGATCATCGGCAATCCCGCCGACGTGGCCGCACGTCTCGAGGCCGCCTCCGAAGAGCTCAACGCGACCATCGTCGCATCGCAATCCACGTTCAGCGTCGTTCAGGATTCGTTCGTTGGCGTACCGACGTCGTCGCTGCCGCTCCGCGGACTCAAGCGCCTGCAAAATGCATACATCATCCGCGGGGTATCGCGTCGCGGAGATCAGAGAGCACGCTTACGATGCCCTCACAGAGTTCGTTTGCAAAAACGATCGTCGAGAGCGAACCGCCGAGCCCGCCGCCCGAACCGGATCCCGCGATGGTTCGGGATGCCGGCCGCGTCGATGCCGCGAAAACAGCACCGACGATCGTCGATAAGCGCGTCGGCGGCCCGATTACGTTCCCCGCTTCGACGCGGTACGAATCGACCGAGCGGGTGGAACCGCGTTTTTCAAGCTACGACGATGACGAACCGATCGTCCCGGAGCTCCCAAATTATCGGCACGTACGAAGACGATCACGGGCCGCCCATGCAACTGCCGCCGTAAGCGGCTTCCACTCTAAGGTGAAGATAATGGATCAAGCTACTCAACAGGCCGCGGTAAATGGAAACGGGGCGAAAACCTACGCAGACGGCCAACCCCAGGATGTCGTACAATTCTTCGACGCGAAGCTGATACTCAAACCGGACTTTTTCGGCACGGTGCGGGGTTTCAAAATGTTTAGCGACCTCGTGGCGGAGGCGGTCAGCCGCGTGAAAAAGGTATCGTATCAAGAGGTCGACCTGAAGAAGCAGCGCCCGCGGCTGCGCGAAGTGATGTTCGTAGATACCGCGGATTTCCGGCTCTACAACAACTCTTTTATCCTGCGCCGCCGCACCGAATATCAAGACGGCTTTCCCATCGGCGACCCAGAGGTTGTTTTCAAGTTCCGCAACCCCGATCGAGATAAGGTGGCCGAGACCGACGTGCGGCCGAAAATCGCCGGACCGTACCGGATCAAGCTCAAAGCCGAGGCTCTGCCGCTAAAGGATGAGGTCGGCGGCTATCGCGTTCTCTATTCGCACAACAGCATTTTTCCGATGAGCTCGGTGCATCGCGGCGATCGCACGAACCTAAAAACGATCGCTCAGGTGTTTTCGCCGCTCGCCGGACTCATCGGCGCTTCCGAAGAGCACGTTTCGCTCGTGAATTCCACGCTGGTCGAAGAAGTCTTAATGGATCTTGGAATGATCACCCTCGGCAAAGGACTCGTGGCAAAGGCGAACATCTCGCTCTGGCGCTCGCTGGGGGACCACACGTCATGTGCGGCGAGTTCGCTTTTCAGACCAATTCGACCGAGCGTCGGACGTCGCCCGCGAATATCGCAGCCGCGCCGAAGAACTCTTCATCAAGCTGCAACAGGTCGCCGCAGGCTGGCTATTCTCGGTACCACGAAGACCGGACTCGTTTACCGCCTAAAAGGGAATCCGCCGCAAGCGCACGAGTGAAGCGGTAAGCAAGTCGCCGAGTTACTTCGCGGGCCTCACACCGTTGCCGGTACAGCTGTGGCCGTTTCGGGGGATGGTGCCGCCAGGTCGGCCATGACCTTTTGAATGTCGGCCGTGTCGACGCCGGCCTTTTCCGCCATCTTGAGCAAGAGCTGCTCCTGCGCTTCCGCATGATAGAGAACGCGGGACAGGGCGGCGTGGTCTTCCTCGGCACGTATCTGATCGTGCGAGGCTTGCTGCTTACCGGCGACGGCCAGGACAACGATAAGAATCAATTGGATGACGTTCGAGACGGTTAGCAAAAAGACGAAGGGAAACGGATCCGTTCCCGTGACGTGTCCGACGATGATCCAGATCAACTGAATGATGATCACGGCAACCAACGTCAACGGCGCTCCGGTCGCAGCTGCGACCTTCTGACAAAACCGCTCGGTCACAGAAAGGCTCTGGGCGTGGACGTCGTTGGGGTTCGGCAGCGCCGGGTGCGAGCGAAAGTCGATCTTCTTACCCTTAAAGAAATTTATTGTCACCCCGTTCGAAAAGCATTGCGCTCGAGCGCATTTCGACGATCAGCCGGACAGCGCCTCGACGATTCGCGGCAGCGTCTCCGCGGCGGTGCCGCGCAGCACGCAATCGACGCGCCCGCTGATCGGCGTTTCTTCGGTATTGATTTCGGCCACATACGCGCAATCGTTGTAGTGCGTTGCCAGCGCCGCCGCAGGATAGACGAGCGCCCTCGTTCCGACGACGAGAATAACGTCGGCGCGCGCGGCCGCCGCTTCGGCTTTCTTCCACACGGGTTGCGGCAGCGATTCGCCGAACCAGACGATATCCGGCCGCATGCGGCCGCCGCAGCCGTGCTCGATCTCGTCGAGCGGTAACCCCGAAGCGTCGAGCGTACGCCGCTCGCCGCAGCGCTCGCATCGCGCTTCGCGCAAGTTGCCGTGGATTCCAGCAGGCCATTCGTACCCGCGCGCAAGTGCAGCGAGTCCG
>CAWAJD010000015.1:0-109156 GCA_963782265.1 Vulcanimicrobiota bacterium | reverse complement strand
TGCCAGCGGCGTTTCAAGTCGCTGCTGCGCGCTCTCGAACCCTAGGGCATCTTTCTTGTGACGCCGGCGCCAATCGCCCGGCTGCCGTTCCAGTCGCGCACCTTCCGAAGAGGTTCTACCAAAAAAGCCGAAAAGATAGCCTCCCGCTGCTTTTTTTGGGGAGGATCAATGCGCCCGATCGTATTCACATCACTCATGGCAATCCTTGCCGCCATCACATTTCCGCGTGTTCGAGTTCCTCGAACGCGTCGAACAATGCGGCCGATTCCTCGGCGATGTCCGCGGCCGATAACGGCGCGTCGAGCGCTTCGTCCGACAACAGCATGTCGGCCGACAACTCGGCCGCTGCTCCAGCTGCCGCCGCAGCCGACGTTCCGCTCTATCCGGGAGCCGTTGCCGATTCGCTTCCCGCCAAGGCCGGCAGCCCGCCGCCCGGTGGAAAGGCCTACAGCACGGCGGACGATCCCGCGAAAGTCCAAGCCTGGTATACCGCCAACGTGAAGAACGCGGTGCTCAAGGGCAGCACGCCGACCGGCTCGATGTTCTTGATCGGCGACGCAAAGAACGGAACCGTGGTGATGGTCCAAGCCGATAGCGGCAAGACGTGGATTCTCACCGGCCCCGCCTCGGTGTTGATGAACAAATAATCAACCGTCTTTTGCTTTGTCGCGTAAAGGGGTTCGTCAGAGGGCGACGATAAGGTGCGAGTGCTACTTTTCAACAAAGGAGGCGCCATGCGCCGGACTCTTCCCCTAGCGCTGCTCGCGGCGATCGCCGCAATCGGCATCTCGGCTTGTTCGAACTCGTCGAACGCCGCAGCGAACGCGACCGACCAAAACGCGGCAACGTCATCCGCAGCGGCAGACAACACCGCAACCGACAACACCGCGACCGGCAACGCCGCCGCGAGCGATAATTCCGCAGCCTCGACGGCGCCGGCCGATGCCGGCGCGGCGGCGGCGCCGGTGTACCCGGGAGCCGCGATGGAGCCCCGTCCGAAAGGCGTCGCCGACGGAGCGCCGTCGACGGTCAAAGCGTATCTGACGCCCGACGGAATGGTGACGGTCCGGACGTGGTACAAGGCGCATTTGAAAGGCGCGTCGGAAATGGGCGCACCCGATAACGACAAGAACAAGGACGTCTTCTTAGTCGGCCAAGGCGCAACCGGCCAGGTCGTTATGCTGCAGAGCGTCGGCGGCAAAACGTGGGTCATCATCGGACCCCCGAAATAATAACTCAGGGCGCCGTCGTCTAGCGGGTTAGCAGTTAGGCGACGGCGTCGTCTCGCACGTCGGCACGCAGGAGCGCGTAGCCGACCAGCCGGTCGACCAGTGCTTCGTATCCAAGCCCAATCGCATTGCAGGCATCCGGCAGCAAACTCGTCGCGGTCATGCCGGGCAGCGAGTTGATCTCCAGAATGTACGGGCGGTTGTCGCGACTCACGACGAAATCCGTTCGCGAATAATCCCGCAGACCGAGGAGGCGGTGCGTCGAAAGCGCCAGCATCTGCATGCGCGCCGCCAGGTCTTCGTCGATTCGCGCCGGGACGACGTGCGTGCTGCCGCCCGGCTCGTACTTTGCGGCATACGTGTAAAACTCGTCGCGGTTCGCAACGATCTCGAGCATCGGCAACGCCTCTTCTCCAAGAACGCCGCACGTGAATTCGCGGCCCTCGACGAACTCCTCGGCGAGAATCTGCGAGTAGTTTTTCGATGCGGAGAGCATGGCGTTGGTCCACTGCTCGTGCGTTTTCACGATCGTAACGCCGGACGACGATCCTTCGAAGCGCGGTTTGATGACGAGCGGCAGGTCGAGCGAGCCCGGCAGCAGCGGCAGCGTGCCGCCCGCAAGATCGAAGAGATCCCAGGCGGCCGTCGGCAGCCCTTCGGCCGCGAGCAATTTCTTCGTGAGGTGCTTGTCCATCGCAAGCGCCGAGGCTTCCACGCCGCTGCCCGTATATGGGATGGAAAGGTATTCGAGCAGCGCCTGCACGTGGCCGTCTTCGCCGCCCGGTCCGTGGAGCGCGACGAATGCGACGTTCGGCTTCAGCTCGCGCATCGCGTCGAAAAAGCGGTCGTCGTAGTCGACCGATTTTGCTTCGTAGCCGAGCGATTGCAGCGCGCGCATCACGCCCGATCCGCTTTGGATCGATACCTCGCGCTCCGCACTGCTGCCGCCCATGACGACCGCGACCTTCGCACTACGTTTCATCGACGAAAACCCCGACTAAGTGAACTTCGAGTTGTAAATCGATATCGAAGCGGTCGCGGACGGCCCGCCGTACGCGCGCGAGGAGCGTTGCTACGTCTTTGGCACTCGCGCCCGCGACGTTGTTGATAAAGTTGGCGTGTAACGGCGAGACTTCCGCGCCGCCCTCCCGCCACCCCTTGGCCCCAGCAGCTTCGATCAGCCGCGCCGCTTTATCGCCCTCCGGATTGCGGAAACACGATCCGGCGTTGGGCAGATCGATCGGCTGGGTGTTCTTCCGGCGCACCAGCCGGTTCTTCATCTCCCGCGCACGCCGCCCGCGTCGGCGCGCTGGAAAGCCAGCGTCACGCGCGAGACGATCGCGTCGCGCGCCAGCGTCGAGTGACGGTAGAAATACTGAACCGTCACCGCGTGCGGCTCGGGTTCGCCGGAGACTGCACCCAGACGTCGCGCACGAAATCGCCCATCTCGCGGTCGGTTCCCGCATTCATGCGGAGCGAACCGCCGACGGTCCCGGGAATCCCGGAGAGCGATCCGATACCCTCCGCACCGGCGGAGGCGGCCTTGGCGGTGACCGCCGCCATGCCTGCCGATGCGCCCGCATCGACGACCACGAAGTCACCCTCGCTGCGGACGCCGATTGCCGCAAATCCGCCGCCGAGGCGCACCACCACACCGCGCATGCCGCCATCGCCGACCAGCACGTTGCTGCCGCCCCCGATGACGAACCACGGCATCTTCCGCTTAAAGCAGAAGCGCATCAACGCCGCGAGCTCCGCTTCGTTCTCCGCCAACACCAGGGCGTCGGCGGGTCCGCCGATCTTCCACGACGTGTGCGGCGCGATCGGCGCGTCGAATTGTACGCGCTCGCCGAAGGTGCGGCGCAGCGTCTCGCGATCCCGCTCTTCGAGCGAACTGCGCATCGCCTGCGCCGTCGTGACGCTCATACTTTGCGCGCGAGCCGCGCGGCGACGTCGGTAATATTGCCGGCGCCCAACATGAGGATCATCGCGCCGTGCGGCGCCTCATCGAACACGCGATCCGCCAGTTCCTCCACGCGCGACACGTACTCCACGATGCCGCCCGCAGCGGCGAGCGGCTCGCCGATCGAGCGTTCGCTCACGCCGGGAATGGCGGGCTCGGATGCGGCGTAGATCGGCGCGAGATAGACGCGATCCGCGCCGCGCAGCGCGTCGGCGAAATCCCGCGCCAAAAACGCGGTCCGCGTGTAGCGGTGCGGCTGAAAAGCCACGACGATCGGCCCGGAATGGTATTGGCGGGCCGCTGCGATCGTCGCCCGCACGGCGGTCGGATGATGCGCGTAGTCGTCGACGACCATCGAGCCGTTCGCTGCGCGCGAGAATATCGAACCGGCGGCGGACGCCGCGGAATGCGTGCAGCGCCGCAGCGATGCGCACGAACGGAATATCCAACTCGCGCGCGACCGCGATCGCGGCCAGCGCGTTCTGCACGTTGATCGCACCGGGAACGCGCAGTTCGACCGTTCCCAGATGCTCGTCGCCGGCGATCGCATCGAAACTCGCGCCCAGTCCGTCGAAGAAAAGATTCTCGGCGCGCAAATCGGCGCTGCGGCCGATGCCGAACGTGACGGTTTTCGCGCGGCGTCCGCGTCGGCCGAGCGACGCCGACAGCGAATTGTCGACGCCGACGATCGCGACTCCGCCCTCCGGGCAATTTTTCGAGAAAGGCATCGAAGGCTCGAACCAGTGCGGGCAGTTCGTCGTCGCTGTTGAGATGATCGTTTTCGATGTTGGTAACGATCGCCATCGACGGCGCGAGCAGCGCGAAGGATCCATCCGACTCGTCGGCTTCCGTGACGAACCACGGCGAAGTGCCCTCGTGCGCGTTCGTCTCCAGCAGGCCGTCGATTCCGCCGAGCACCAGGCTCGCATCGATTCCGCACAAGCGCAGCGCGGCGTGCGTCATCGCGGTCGTCGTGGTCTTTCCGTGCGTGCCGCATACGGCGATGCCGCGCCGCCCTTGCATGACGCGAGCGAGCATCTCGCCGCGATGCAGAATCGGCGTGCCGGCGCGCTGCGCGGCCAGGTATTCCGGATTGCCGCGATCGATCGCCGAACTGACCACCACGGTATGCGCCCCGGCGATGTTGCTCGCATCGTGACCGACGGTGACGCGCGCGCCTTCGGCTTGCAATTGCTCGACGAGCGGGGTACTCTTCACGTCGGAACCGGACACGGACTCGCCGCGAGCGATCAAAATTCGCGCAATAGCGCTCATCCCGATGCCGCCGACCCCGACGAAGTGATACGTACCTTGCTCCATGCTGCTTACTCGCCCTTTCGCGCAGCGAGCGCGGCAATCCGGGCGAGAATGGTCGCAATGGGGTCTATGGTTTTGAGCCGTTGCGCGGCCGCTCGCAGCGCGTCAAGACGCTGCGGCGCCACGGTTTCCATGAGGAGAAGGCGCAGTCGCCCGGCGTCGAGTTCGCGGTCGGCGACCACGACCGCCGCGCCGGCAGCCGCGAATTCTCCGGCATTAGCCGCTTGATGGTTCTCGGCGGCGAACGGATACGGGACCAGAATCGAAGGCATACCGATGGCCGCGAGTTCGCCGAGCGTCGACGCACCGGCACGCGCCAACACCAGATCGGCTGCGGCGAAGGCATCCGAAAGATCGTGCAAGTACGGCCGGATCGCGCCTTCGGGCTTTCCGATGGCGGTGCGAACGCGGTCGTATTCCTTTTCGCCGGTGACGTGAATCAGTTGCCATCCCGCCGGAAGCCCGTCGCTCTTGACCAGCGCCGCGAGTGCGTCGTTGATCGTTCGCGCGCCCTGGCTGCCGCCCATCGCGAGCAGCGTGCGGCGCGCGGGGTTCAGTCCCAATCGTTCGATCGCTGCTTCACGCGGCGGCAGCGCGCGCAGCGCGGCGCGAACCGGGATCCCGGTGAACGCGTACTTGTCCGCAAAACGCGGGTCGGCATTCGGAAAAGCGCCCCAGACTTCGTCGACCAGCGGCGCGAGGAGACGATTGGTCAGGCCGGGACGCGCGTTCGGTTCGAGCAGAGCGATCGCGCCGCGGTACGCACCGAAAAAACGCAGCACGCGCGCCGCGAGGACCGCGGGGAAACAGACGTAGCCGCCGGTCGCGATCACGATGTCCGGGCGAAGCTTCCGAAGGATACCGATGCTCTGCACCGTTCCGGCAAGGTTGGCGAAGAACGTGCGGACGAGTTCGAAGGAGGGGCGGCGGCTTAACGGGCGACTGGAAACTACGTGCAATCGATAGCCGGCTTTGGGAACGACGGTGGCTTCGAGACGATCGGCGGTGCCGATGAAGTCGATCGACGCGGATTCGCCGAGCGCGCCGGCAATTGCAATCGCCGGATAAAGATGGCCGCCCGTGCCGCCGCCCGCAAAGACGACCTTCATGCGCTCGCCCATTCGATCGCCTGCGCGTGTCCGTTGCAGCGGGCGATCGCCCGTTCCTCGCGCGACGGCCAGAACGTGACGCGCGTTTCGTACCGCATGCCTGCGCTGGGCTCCAAACGCAGCCACGCCATCGGCGCCGAATCCGTCGCGGCGGCGCAGGCCGTCTCGATCGCGTTACGCATCGCATTGCGCACCGAATCCTCGAGATGCTCCGTAACGACGGAGTGCATCACGACCGTTACCGTATTTTCGCGCGGCAGTACGCGGTGCGGAATCCACCGCAGAAAATCGGCGCGTTCGACTTTGACGGGCACGCGGCGGGCGACCGCAATCGCCGCGTCCAGGCGCACGAAGCGTTCGCCTTGATCGGGCCAAACGAACGAACGCAGTTCCAAGCAGTCGCGCTCGCGCGTCACGTCGAGCGGATGCAGATCGCAGCCGGCGCGCGCTACGATCTCCGGCCGCGCGTCCACGTGCCGCGGCTGCCCCGAGACGGTTTCGTTGCGCAAAACGAGTGGAGAACGCGGGTCGCCCCACGACCAGCCGTCGCCTTCGTAGCGATACCGGTCGAGGCGCAGGTTGAGCCCGGCGCTGGTTCCGACGTCCAGGAGCGCGATGGGAAGCCGCGTCGCGTCCACGACCGCCAGCAGGCCGCCGAGCAGCGGCATCGAGCGTGCCACCTCATTGGTCTGCGGCGTGCGATCGAACAACTCGCCGAAACGCTCGGCTTGTTCGGCCAGCAGCCGTCTCGCCTCGCGCCACGCCGCTGCGGCGTCGCCGTCGCCGCCGGTTGAGGGAAAGTGCGCCGCGAGCGCCGGGGCGCTGCCGTCGAGCGCGCGGAGCTGCAGCGCGCCGGCTAAACGTATGCCGATTCGCGAGGCTGCGCTGCGTCGAGGATCGGCGTTGAAGAATGCGCGCACGGGTCCGCGGTTGCGATAGTCCTTTGCGGCTTCGTCAAGCAGCACGCCGTAGAACGGCGAACCGTACGCGGCGCAGACGACCGCCTGCGCGTGCAAACCTTCGTCGACCGAGCCGGGGGGCGCGTCGCTCACGGTTTTTGCGGATCGACGCGCCGGTAGCGACCGACGTTGGCGATCAGCGCGACCGCGATGAGATTGACGATCAGCGAGCTTCCGCCGAACGAGATGAACGGCAACGGAACGCCGGTTACCGGCCACGACGACGTGACGACACCGATGTTCACGAACGCCTGAACGACCACCGTCGCCGTGCAGCCGATGACGATGAAGAATCCGAATCGGTCCGGCGCCGCGATGGCGATCTTAATTGCGCGATACGCAAAGACCACGAACAGCGCGACCACTGCAAGCGCGCCGAGCAGGCCGAGTTCTTCGCCGAGAACCGAGAAGATGAAGTCGGTATACTGTTCGGGCAAATAGAAGAACTTTGCGCGCGATGCGCCGAGTCCGACGCCGAAGATGCCGCCGCTGCCGAGCGCGAGCAGTGACTGTACGATATGAAACCCGGTATTCTGCGGGTCCTTCCATGGATCTAAGAATGCAAAGACGCGCGCGCGTTTATAGGGACTCGCGAGCACGGTCAAGGCGGCGAACGGTATCGTCACCATCGCGATTGCGAAGAGGTGAGAGATACGGGCGCCTGCCGCGAAGAACATTGCGAACGCGGTAAACACGAGCAGGCTAGCCGTGCCCATGTCCGGCTCCTTGAGGATCATAACGGCCATCACGAAGACCGGTACGCACAGGGGGAAGAGCCCTTTGGCCAGCGACGTGATCCTTTCGCCGCGCGTCGCGAGCATCGCCGCGAGATAAATGACCAGCGCGAGTTTGGCAAACTCCGACGGCTGAAGCGAGACCGATGAAAAGCCGATCCAACGCCGTCCGCCGTTGGCGCCGAGTCCGACGTGCGGAACGAAGACGAGGGCGAGCGCAACGGCGGCGGCGAGCAAGATGTACGGTGCGGGCTTCTTGAGCTTCTGGTAGTCGACGCGGTACGCGAAGAATGCAGCGATGAGACCGACGACGAGCCAAACGAACTGACGCTTCACGTAATAGGCGACGTCGCCGTAGTCCGCGTACGCGGTCGCGCTCGACGCCGAAAACACCATCACGAGCCCGATCGCGACCAGCGCCGCCACCGACGCGAAGAGAATCGTATCCGGCGGCGCGGCGACGAACGAACGGACCGGTGCACGGTCGGCGGCCTTCGCGTCACGCCGGACGGCCGAAGCGTTACGCACCGGCGTGCTCCCGCAGCCCGTTGACGGCCTTCACGAAACGCTCGCCGCGGTCTTCCGCGGACGCAAACATGTCGAACGAGGCGCAGCCCGGCGAGAGCAATACCACGTCGCCGTTTGCGGCGGTCTCTCGCGCGCGCTCCACAGCGTCTTCCATCGAACCGGCCCGAAGTACGGTCACGCCGCCGCTCGCCGCGGCGATTTCCTCGGCGGCCTCGCCGATGGCAACCAGCGCCTTGGCACGATCGCGAATCGCTTCGCCCATCTCGCCGAAGCCGGTTCCCTTGGCGCGTCCTCCCGCGATAAGCACGATCGGCCGGTCGTACGCACTGAGCGCGGCGATCACCGATCCGGGGTTCGTCGACTTCGAATCGTCGACATACAGCACGCCGTCGATTTCGGCCACCGGCTCGAGACGATGCGGCATGGCGCGGAACGTCTTGACCCCTTCGCACAGCGCTTCCGGGTTGCAGCCGATGGCGAGCGCGGCCAGCAGGGCGGCCATGACGTTCTGCACGTTGTGTTCGCCGGCGAGTGGAATCTCCGCGCGGTCGAGCACGCCGATCGGGCGCGGATCGCCCGTCACGGGCGCGTAGACGAGCGTATCGCCGCGTAAGCGCATCGTCGCCTGTTCGTCGTCGGGATCCAGCGTGAACCAGAGCTGACGGGCTTGGAGTCGCGATTCACCCTGCTTCCAATGCAACTCGGCCACACGCGGGTCGTCGAAGTTGCCGACGAACCAATCGCTCATCGCCGCATTTGCGAAGATCCGATATTTGGCTTCGGCATACTCGTCCATCGAATAGTAGCGGTCGAGATGATCGGGAGCGATATTGAGCAGCACCGAAACGCGCGGCTTGAACGAACGGATCGTTTCGAGTTGGAACGACGACACCTCGGCCACCACCCAACTCTGAGCGTCGACGTCCAGCACTTCCTTGATTAGCGGGTTGCCGATGTTCCCGCCGACGCGCACGTTGAGTCCACAGGCGCGCAGCAAATGCCCGATCAATGCCGTCGTCGTCGACTTTCCTTTCGTGCCCGTCACCGCGATGATCGGCGCCTTGCACAACCGGTACGCGACCTCGACCTCGCCGACGACGGCGACGTTGGCGTCCTGCACGCGCCGCACCACCGGCGACGTCGGCGGAACGCCGGGCGATAGCACGGCCGAACTCAGCCCTCCGAGGATCCGATCGAGATCGTCCGGTTCGACGAACGTTGCGCCGGCGGATCGGACGAATGCGATTTGTTCGGAAAGCTGATCGACCGGCTTCTCGTCGGTTGCGTAGATCGTGACGCCGCGCGCGCGCAGCACCTCAACGCTCGCCAGCCCGCTCCGCCCAAGCCCGATCACCAACACCGTCTCACTCGCATCGAAACTAAACATTTGACTCATCGTACGATAGCCCAGCCGACGAGCGATAGCGCGGTGGACGCGACCCAGAAGCGTGACGTGACCTTCGTCTCGGGCCACCCGCCGAGTTCGAAGTGATGGTGCAGCGGGCTCATACGAAAGACGCGCTTGCCGCCGCTGAGTTTAAAGTATGTGACTTGCAAGATCACCGAGAGAGTCTCCGCGACGAAGACGCCGCCGACCAGGATCAGCAGCAGCATCTCGCCGGTAAGGATCGCGACGCCTGAGAGCAGCGCGCCGAGTGCGAGCGAGCCCGTATCGCCCATAAACATTTTCGCGGGATACCGGTTGTACACGAGAAATCCGGCACATCCGCCGACCCCGGAAAGTGCGGCAGCCGTAGGTGCCGCGAGCCCCATGCCGCCGGAAATCGCTGCGAAGACGACCAGCGGCGGGATCATCGATCCGGCGGCCAAGCCGTCTAGTCCATCCGTGAGATTCACCGCGTGAATCGTACCGGCGATTGCGAGCATCCCCAGCGACAGCCACAGCCAATGCGGCACGATCATCGCGTACGATCCGCTGTGAAAGAGCACGTCGCGCGGAAAAAGCGCGTACGACTGGTCGGTCCAGCGCAAGAACGTAATCGCGACCAGGACGCTCGCGAGGAATTTCGTACGTGCGCTCAGGCCGCGATTCTTGCCGGAACGAATCGAGAGGAAGTCGTCGACGAGACCGATCGCCGCACAGGCCGCAACCAAGAAAAAGAGTTCTTCAACGAGCGTGAGGTCGCGCAGCGCAAAGACCGGCACCAAAACGAGAACGAAGACGATGCCGCCCATGGTCGGCGTTCCCGTTTTCTTCTGGTGGGACTGCGGGGCGTCTTCGTAGGCGTTCTGACGAAACTGCGCACGCTGCAGCAAGGGCAGCAGCACCGCACAAAATGCGACCGCGATAACGAACGAGCCGGCGACCCAGATCAGGTCGAAGACCAGCGGGCTCACGCAGCACTCTCCACCAGGAGCGGATTGCTCCCGGCGCCGCGCCACTTCAGCACGACGATCGGCGTCTGCTCGTCGCCGTTGCCGTGCGGATTATCGAGCAGCGCACGCTCGACCGTCGCGCGGTTCACGTCGTGCGAGGCGCCGAGCACCTTTGCCTTTTGCAAATCGTTGGCATCGACCACGGCGCATCCCGCCCCGCAGCGTTCCAGCACCGACTCCGAAAAAGCGTCGGGTTCGCGCGGCGCAAGGACGATCGCGCGCTCGTACGGCGGCATGGTGCCGGTGTATCCGTCGATGGCGGTAATCGCCTCGCCCATCACCTCGTAGAAGACGCCGCGCTTGCCGCTCAGACGACCGGCGAGATGCGCCGCCGTCGCATACAGCACTTTCCACACACCGACGTCGTCGATCACCAACTGCATCGACTCGGGCTGATTTACCGTGGCGAGCGCTCCGGCGCGGCGCGAGAGCGCGTAAGCCAGCTTGGACGGCCGAATGTATTCGGCCGGAACGAACTCGCCTTGCGCGATTGCGACCGCCGTCTCCGAAACCGCGACCACGTCGCCCGGACGCGCGATGCCGCGCACCGCGTCGCTCACAACGCCGGCAAGATCGTCCCCGGCGCGGACCAGCGGGGTACGCACCGGAATCGCAACGATTCCGGCCGGTACCTCCGGCCGCGTGACGGCTAGACCGCGCGTCGCTACGCTCACGGTTTCAACTCCTCGACGATCTCCTCTAACTTGTACATGCGCGAGCCTTTGAGCAAAACGACGTCTTCCTCGCGCGCGTTCGCGCGCAGCCAGGCCACCGCTTCACCATTCGTCGCGAACCGCACGATGCGCTGCGAGGAGAACCCTGCGCGGCGGGCGCCGCTCGCCATGAATTTCGGCGAAATCGCCGCCGACCAGCAGCGCGTCGACTTTGGCGGCGGCGTGCGCGCCGACGCGCTCGTGCAGTTCTGCCGCTTCGTCTCCTAACTCCGCCATGCTGCCAAGCACCGCGATCCGGCGGGCGCCCGCCTCCTGCGCGAACGCGTCGAGCGCCGCCACGACGCCGCTTGCGTTGGCGTTGTACGCATCGAAAATAATTTCGCGGCCGTCCTTCGAGCCGTATCGATTGGAAACGCCCTTCCGGCAGTTCCAGCTCCGGCAGCATCTCGATCATCGGTTCGAGATCGGCGCCCACTTCGAGCGCGCCGGACAGCGCCGCCGCGAGGTTGGCGCGATTGTGCTCGCCGGGTAGGCGAACGTCGACGGGATATTCCCGTGCCGTTCCGCCCGCGCATTCGATCAGCCGATTGCGCCCGAGAAACGCCGTCGCGCGCGCCGGCGCAGCGAACGACGCCGCGTCGTCTAGGGCCGCAAACCAATGCGGCGGCTCCGCAAGCGAAGCGGCGCGCTCGGTCGAAACCGCATCCCGCGCGTTGAGGACCGCGCGGGCGCCGAGTGCGAAGATCGCCCACTTCGTATCCTCGAGTTCCCGGCGCGAGCCCATGATCTCTAGGTGGGCTTCACCGATGTTGGTGAGCACGCCGACCTCGGGCCGCGCGATGGCGACGAGCTGTGCGATGTCGCCGGCATGACGCGCACCCATCTCGACCACCGCTACGTCGTGCCGTTCGTTCGACAGGTTGAGCAGCAGACGGCTCACGCCGACTTCGTTATTTTCGTTCGCCGGCGCGGCAAGCACGCGGTCCCCGTACCGAGTCGCCAGCAGTTGTCCGAGCAGCACCTTGGTGGTCGTTTTCCCCGCGCTTCCGGTGATCGCGATCACGCGCCCGGTAAAAAGGTCGCGCGCGGCGCCGGCAAGCGCCATGTACGCCTGATTCGTACGCTCGACCAGCATTGCGGGCGTACCCTCGACCCGGGCATGCGGCTCGTCGATCACGAGCATCACCGCACCGCGGCGTACCGCTTCTTGGATATAGTCGTGACCGTTAAAGTTCGGCCCGCGCAATGCGAGAAACGTATCGCCCGGCTCGAGCGTGCGCGTGTCGGTAACGATGCGAACGTCGTCCGGCGGAACGCCGGCTTCCAACAGCGTCCCCGCGGCCGCGTCGAGCGCGGCGCGTATCGGCAGCCTCACGATGCGGCCCGCTGCGCCAGCAGTTCGCGTGCGATCGCTAGATCGTCGAACGGCAGAACCCGTTCGCCGACGATCTGATACGTCTCGTGACCTTTGCCCGCAACCAAGACGATGTCGCCCGTCTTCGCCTCCGCGATCGCGCGCGCGATGGCACGGCGCCGGTCCAGCTCGACCACGTACTCGTGCGTACCGATGCCCGCGACGATCTCGTCGACGATCGTTTGCGGTTCCTCGCTGCGCGGGTTATCGCTCGTCACGTAGATGCGGTCGGCCAGGCTGGCCGCGACCGCACCCATCTGCGCACGCTTTCCGCGATCGCGGTCGCCGCCGCACCCGAAGACCACGGCGAGCGATGCGTGGGTCGTTTCGCGCAACGCACGTAGCGCGTTCTCAAGCGCGTCCGGCGTATGCGCGTAATCGACCACCACGTCGACGTCCCCGCCGCCCGCGTGTTCCATCCGTCCCGGCACCCGCTCCAAACCGGCGAGACCCGAGGCGGTCCGGGCATCGTCGACGCCGAGCAGACGGGCGGTGCAGATCGCCGCGAGCGCATTTTCGACGTTAAAGCGTCCGGGGAGCCGCACGCGAAAGGCCGTCGTCCCGACGGTGAACGCACTTCCGTCGGCCGTCATGACGACGCCGCTCGGAACGACGTCGGCGCCGCCGCGCATCGCGTACGTCAACACCGGTATGCGTTTGGCGACGTCCCCGTACCATTGCTTCCCATGCGGGTCGTCGACGTTCAGCACGGCGCTTTCCGCCATGCGAAACAGCCGTCGTTTTGCCGCAGCGTATGCCTCGAGCGAACCGTGGAAGTCGAGATGATCGCGCGTCAGGTTCGTCAGCACGCCGATGCGGAAACGCACGTCTTCGACACGATCGAGTTCCAGTGCGTGCGAACTGACTTCCATGGCGACGGCTTTTGCGCCGAGATCTCGCATCGACGCGAGCAGCCCGTGTAATTCCGGCGGCTGCGGCGTCGTATTCGCGAGGGTCCAGTTTCGATCGCCCAGCTCCGCGCCGACCGTTCCGATGATGCCGCAAGGTATCCCGGAGGCATTGAGAATTGCCGAAATCATCCGCGTGGTCGTCGTCTTCCCGTTCGTGCCGGTTACGCCGATCACGTCGAGCGCGTGCGACGGTTCGCCGAAAAATGCGGCGGCAAGCGGCGAGAGCGCGGCGCGCGTATCCGGGACGTGCACGACGGTGACGCCCGGCGGCGGCGAAAGAAACTGCGCCTCCTCGACCAGCAGCGCGACCGCGCCCAAGTTGATCGCCTGCGGGATGTACGCGTGGCCGTCGCCGTGCTGCCCGCGCAGGGCCACGAAGAGCGTGTCTTTGCGCACCGCGCGCGAATCGATCTCGATGCCGGCGATCTCGCGGGTCGAATCCCCGACCACCTGCGTGCTTGCAGGCAGATGGGCGATCAACGCGGCGAGGCTAATCATTTGGCTTGGACTTACCCGCCGCAACGGTTACCGGGAGGATGCCGGCGTGCAGCATCGCCGCGCGGGCGATCGCGGTAAACGCGGGCGCCGCAACGACGCCGCCGTAGTAGGCGCCGATGGGCCGCTCGACTTTTACGTAGATGACGTACCGCGGATGTTCGTAGGGAATCATGCCGATGAAGGATGCCGCGTAGTACCCGGACCGGTAGCCGCCGTCGACGACCATCTGCGCCGTTCCGGTCTTACCGGCGGTCGTATATCCGTCAATCTGCGCGGACGGATTGCCGGTTCCGCCAGCGACGACCGCGCGTAAGAAGCGGCGCAGCGTGGCGGCGGTTCGTTCGGATATTACCCGGCGCACCGCGTGCGGCTCCGTGGTCTTCACGACGTTACCTTGTTGATCGAAGACGGCGTGCACGATATGCGGCTGCATCAGCAAACCGCCGTTGGCGATCGCAGAATAGAAGCGCACCATTGCGAGCGGCGTCACCGAAACGCCTTGCCCGAACGACATCGTTGCAAGCGACGAATCGCTCCACTGTGGATCCGACGGCGGCAGGACGATGCCGGGGTTCTCGCCAGGCAATCCCGCGTCCGACGGAGCGCCGAATCCGGCACGGCGTTCCATCGCGTAGAACGTGTTGGCGCCGATCGAGATTCCGACTTCTGCGGCGCCGACGTTGTGCGAGTACTCGATGATCTGTTCGAGCGTCTCGGTGCCGCCCGCGTTGCCCATAAAGCCATCTTCCGCGTTATGAATCGTTCGCCCGCCGACCTCCAGGGTATCCGCCGCCCGGAACCGCGACTGCAAATTGACTTTGCCCGACTCGAGTGCGGCCGCCGCCGTCACCAGCTTGAAGGTCGACCCCGGCTCGTACGCGTCCATCACGGCGCGGTCGCGACGAGCGTCGTCCCCAAACCTCCAGAACTTGTTCGGATCGAAGTCCGGCGCATTGGCGACCGCCAGGAGCTCGCCGGTCCACGGATCCATGACGATCGCGGTGCCGTCCAGGGCGTGATAGGCTATGACCTGTTTGTCGAGCGCTTGCTCGGCAACGAACTGGAGATACGAGTCGATCGTCAGCTCGATATTTTGGCCGGGCAGAGCGGGCTTGATGACGCTCTCGCGCCCGAGAGGAATCGGCCGGCCGAACTCGTCCGACTCGAGCATCACGCTGCCCGAACGTCCCCGCAACACGGCGTCGTCGGAATACTCGACGCCGTCGAGCCCATTTTCATCGGTGCCGACAAAACCGAGCACGGTCGATGCGAGCCGGCCGGCAGTATCGACGCGCAGGCCGCTATCTTCTTCTTTGAGCTGCAGCCCGGCCAGCTGCAGCGCACGCACGCGTTCCGCAACGTCGTGCGCCACCTTGCGCTGAATCCAGACGAACCAGAGGCGCCGGTCGTGCAGCGATGCGACCGTTTGCGAATCGAGCTTACCGAAAATGCTTTTGAGCTTCGTCGCGACGAGATCGGCGTCCACGATGTCGTGCGGCACCGCGTAGACGCTTTCCGACGGCATCGAGCGTACCAGCACCGCACCGTTGCGATCCAGAATGCTGCCGCGACGTGCGAAAACTTCGACGGTGTCGGAACGCTGCGCGTAGGCCTCGCGCGCGTAGAGCGGACCGTGCATCACCTGCACGTCGTAAAGCCGCCACGTGAGAAACGCTGCGATGGCCGCGCACGCGTAGAAGAATACTTTCGCGCGCTTCGGCCCGACGCGCGCGAACGTTCGCTTGTGCATGTTACTCGTTCGAGCGCGCCGCTACCGTTGTCGTGCCACCGCGGGCGGCATCAGGAATCCCGCCAGCGAGGAAAGTACGGCAAGGTGCGGGCGCGCGTCGGCAACCGCCGGCGTGCCGAGTTTCACGAGCGCAAAACGCTGTGGTTCGCGCATGCCCAAGCGCGCCGCGACGCCGCTGAGGCGATCGTCTGAGCGCAGCGCCGCGATCTGATCGTCGAGGCGCTGGCCGTCTTCCTGCAGTGCGGCCCGTTTGTGTTGGGCGCTGGAAACTGCGTACGTAAGACCCGTCAGGTTCGACGTCAGCATGACGTAGACCATCAGCAGCGCGAGCAGCGAACCGAGTCCGATCGATACGCGGACGATTCCGGTGTACCGTTCCCGCTCGTTCCGCGCGATCGCGCGTTCGTCGCGGCGCGCGACGAACGCGGGTTGGGGATGCGCGGCTGCTGGTGTTTGTGTGGCTAATCACGAGTTAGCTGGCCTTCCGTTGCGCGGCGCGCAGTTTCGCACTGCGCGACCGTGAGTTTTCCGAGATCTCGGCGTCCGTCGGTCCGAGCGGTTTTTTGGTGAGCACGTTCGACGCGCTCGTCGCCGCGGAAGCGTCTGCTTGACGATCCGGTCTTCGAGCGAATGAAAGCTGATTGCAACGACGCGTCCGGCGCCGCGCAGGCGCGTATCGCGCCGTCGAGCCCGTCGCGCAGCGCGTCGAGTTCGTCGTTGACGGCGATGCGCAGCGCTTGAAAGACGCGCGTCGCCGGATGAATGCGTTCGCGATGCCCGGGACGATGCATGATGCCGGAGACCAGCGCCGCAAACTCGGTCGTCGTTCCGGGAGCGCTCCCGCGTTGCGGCGCCCGACGATGACGTGCGCGATACGCCGAGCCGCGCGTTCCTCACCGTAGTGAAAGAAGATATCCGCGAGTTCGCGTTTCGCTCGCGGTCGACGAGCACGTCGTATGCGCTGCGCCCCACCGCGGATCCATCCGCATATCGAGCGGCGCCGCTTTACCGAGCGAAAAGCCGCGTTCCGGAGTCGTCAAACTGCATCGACGATACCCCCAAGTCGAACAGGACTCCATCGACGATCGCCACCGCCGCAGTCGGTCCAACTCGTCCGAGAGTTCCCGAAAGTTTGCGCTGATGAATGTAAATCGCGGGTCCGCCATCGCCGCCGCGCGCGCGATCGCCGACGGATCCGCATCGAACGAAATGAGCCGCCCCGTGAGAGCCGCTCAAAAATCGCCCGCGAGTGTCCACCCGCACCGAAGGTCGCGTCGACGTAACATCCCATCCGGCCGGATCGCCAGATACTCCAACGCCGGACCCAAGAGAACGGGGACGTGACTCACGGGCACACCACATCAGTACAGCCCGAGGTCGGCCATCAAATCGGCCACCTCGCCTTCGGGCGCGGAGTGAGCAGCGTATCGTTCCTTGGCCCAGATTTCGACCCGGGTCAACGAACCGATCGAGATCACGTCGCGCTCGATTCCGGCGTAGGCACGCAGCGCGGCCGGGATGACCAGGCGCCCTTGGGCGTCGCACGCGACTTCCTCTGTATGGGCGAAGATGTGGCGGATCAGCCGGCGGAGGTGCTGGTCCTTACGAGGAGCCTCCTCTAAACGCGTGCAGAACGCAGCCCAGGTCGGGCTGGGTAGAGCGCCAGGCACGGATCGGGCTCCGCAATACTGATGACGAACCCCGGACCCAGGCGGTCGCGGAAGCGTGCGGGCACGATGAGGCGGCCCTTCTCGTCGAGGGCGTGCTCCACCGACCCCGTAAACCGCGGTAAATCCGCGTGCACGCAACCCTCCATGAGTCACCACTTGGCACCACTTCGCTCCACTATACCCCTGGAGGTTGCTGAAGGCAAGGTTGTCCACCCCGAATGAATTCCGAACGTGTGTTCGCTATGACTTGGAATTTGTGTTGTCTCGCTTGACCGGTCCGAGCAAATGGCGCAGAGGCCTATGACAGCGTGCTGATACCGCGGGCAGCGATCAGGAACAGGTTCGCAAGCGAAATCGACGCCTGAAGCATTATCAGTAGCTTGATACGATGCGTCGTAGGTCGTGATGAGTCCGGCGGATTGAACGATGTCGACGAGACGAACGAGACGAATAAGTAGTCTACGAATTGCGGTTCCCACCCGGTAGGGGACGTTACCTCGTGCTCTTGCGCAAAGTCGAAATCTACGTCGCGTATCCTGGGGCCCGACCGATCGATTTGCCAATATAACAACGCAAAAATGATGATGTCTCCGACCCACAAACAGATCGCCGTCTCGAGCATCGTTATGCTGCTAACGTCGTGCTTAACCGCCAGCATGTCGGCGACGATTCTACCGAGGGTCACAATACTCAAAGCGCAAGCCAGTGTCGCAATCGCTATTACAGTTGCCCGCTCGATCCGGTAAAAAACTATCTTCGCCGGCGCGATCGCGACCGCTAACATCGATGCGACGCCAACAGCGCAGATCGCGGCGGGGAACCACAATCCAGCTACTGCGTAGCGGCCCGGCAAGGACTCGAGCAACCCGAGCGTCAGCAACATCGCGAGGATCGCAGGCCATCGCGCCTCAGTGCGCCACGGAAACCTTTCGGGCGTCGTCACCACGATAGAACCATCCAGTCGAGTGAAGAACTCATAGTCTCATAAGTCAGCTTAGCCGTCCAATATGCGACACCGGGGTATCAGTCCATGGCTAGCCTTCATAAGTCCTTCTCACGATGGGTCACAAGACGTTGCTAGCCGGATCGACGAAAGAAAGTCGAGGCGTCAGACGTAAGCGACAAATCACCATTTTCGGTACCGCGTGCAATCGAGCGGCAAACGAAGGGAACTCCCCCAGCCGAAGGGTCGGCAAGCCCGGCCCGCCGCTGTCTCCTGCAAACCCGGCGCGGGGTTCTCATCCCGCCGTGGTGATTGCACAACCGGTACGTCCGTTTCAAAGGGACCATTACATCACAAATACTCGTTCAAGAACGACTGGATGAAATACAACGAACGATTGGTCGTATCGTTGAAATAATCGAAGGCATGGAATTGCCCTTCGAACGGTACATAGACGTACGGGACTTTATTGTCGTCGAGCGCTTTCGCCAATTTCGCCGACTGACTCAGGGAACGACGGAGTCGATCGTGCCCTGCAGGAGAATCGTTGGAGGAGATTGCCTACTCGCGTGCGTGATCGGCGAGGCTTCTTTGTAAAGGTCTTCAAGCGGCGGCATACTTCTTGCCGAGAAATGCTTCATTCCAGTAGAAATCTCGGACCTTGGGGTCAGTCAGGTCGCTCCAGCCATAGAACGCAACTACTGCTTTCAGTTTCGGTCCTGGGCCCTCAGGATGCTGCGCGGTTGGAGTGTTCGCAGAATAGCCAATAAGCTCGACAAGATGTCCGCCGGCTGAGCCGCCGAGCAACGCAATGCGGCCTGGATCGATATTATATGTCTTCGCCGGATCTTTTAGCCACTGAATGGCGTTTCGCACGTCATTCACGGCGGCGGGGTAGGGCGCCTGGTCCGCGACTCGATAGTCGACCGTGGCCGTCGCGTAACCCGCCCACCAGGCCTTTGCTTCGAATTGTGGCCTCTAAAATTCCATGGGAGTCTGAGCTATGACGAATTTTATCTTTCAAGCTAGCCCGTGGATGTTGCCGGCGTTCATGCTAGTCGTTCTAGTCATTTCAATTGAACTTCCGTATCGTCTGCGGCACGTACTTCTGCGCACGACGGTAAATATTGACCCCATCAACGTTCTGCAGGCAGGCCTCCTGACGCTTTCGGCGTTTGTGTTGAGTTTGGCGTTTTCTCAGGCCTCGGCACGCTTTGACGCACGCCGCAACGTCGTCGTTAGAGAAGCAAACGCTATCGGTACGACGTGGTTGCGTGCGAAGGCGCTCGTGCCGCAAGCCAAGTTGTTTCGACAGATCTTAACCGACGACACCGCAGACAGGCTGGCATTCTACGAAGGCCGCCTCACTTCTGTTACATATGGCCAAATGATCGAGCGGGCGAGTCTCGATCAAGGCAAGCTGTGGAATCTTGCGTTCCCCGCGTTGCAAGCACACCCAACAAATGCCCCGCTGATCCTGCTGACGCAAAGTCTAGATAAAACGATCGATGTGATCGCGGAGCAGCGCCAATCACTGGCAAGCCACGTGCCCACGGCGATCGTCGTCCTGACGCTGGCTCTCGTGACTCTTGCCGCTCTGTCGCTTGGGATTCGCTTTGCGATAGCGGGATCGCGTCCTATCGCCTTGAGCGCCCTGTACGTTGCGGCTTACGTAATTGTGATTGGAATGATGATTGACTACGACCGGCCCAATTCCGGCTTCGTCACAGTCAGCCTTACACCATTAACTACACAACTAGCGTCGATGCAACGGCAGCCTTGACGTGCGAAGGGGCGCCGTCCTATTGCCGGCGCTCGAAGCGTCCGGTTTTGTCGCTGAGTTCGAGGCGGAAAATGATCGAGGCGTGCATGCCTTCGTGCGGGTGTACGGATTCCCCGGGCGGCGCCGCAGCGGTGAGCCGGTCGAGCCGGTCGACGAGGAAGCGCAGGGCGGGCTCGCGTTCGGGGCCGCGCAATTCGGTAAACGTCCCTGCGGCGATGACGCTGCGCCAGTTGGCGTAGTCGTCCATACGATCGACTTCGAAGCACACGTGCGGATTCTCGCGCATCATGTGGAGCTTCATGCCCTCGCGGCTGTGCGCGTAGACGAACCGCCCGTCGTAGGCGTACGTGATGGGCACGACGTAGGTGCGTCCGAACGCGTGGCAGCCGATCCGTCCGATCTCGTTGGTTTGCAGGACGTCTTCGATTTCGTGAGCGTTGAGTTCGCCGATCATGCCCCCACGTTCGATGGCGGCGCCGGAGGCTCCCGGACCGCGCCGTCGGATGGCCGCAGAGCGGCGGCGCAAGGCGTTTCGCGTTTCGTGCGCCGAAGCATACCGGTGTGATCGTAGCAACCGCACTCGCCGCATCGCTCGTGTCCGCCATGGCCGCCGCCAAGGGCATCGCCGAGTGTGCCGATGAGTCCGGCGAAAGCGCCGCGGCGTTCGTCCGGCACAGCTTCGATACCCGGGGCCTCACGCTGTACGACGGAACGCGGGTCATCGTTGCCGAGTCACAGAGCGCGTGCCTAGCCCACAACGCCGTCACCCGGATACTCGTCTACGAACAAATGCGGGGGGGCGCCTACCGCCTAGTGCTCGACGACTATTCGCTCCCCGAACAGGTCCGCGCAACGACCGACGGCACCGTCACGCTCGCGGGTCATGAGACCGTCGAGATCATCGACCAGTCCACGTACGTTTGGAACGGAAAGACATACGTTTTTTCACCGGAACGCTCGCAACGCTACGACGTCAGTATCGGTCAAGGACGCCCATACGTCGTGCGCGTGCAGTTCGCTCCTGGCACTTCATCGACGGTTCTGCGCGGCAGTATAACCGGAGGCTTCGGCGACGACTACGAGTTCGACGCGTTCGGCGGGCAGCGCGTGACCGTCCAAGTCGTCAAGGGCTGGTCGAAAGACTCGCAGTTCGATGTCTACCAGGTCATTCGCGGCGGCATTGACACGAAAGAACTAACGTCACTTAATTCGGCGCGCACGTGGAGCGGCATTCTCCCCTCGAGTGGAACCTGGAATATCGACGTCTACGGCGCCGAGACAATGGACCACCAAACCGTGTATCCCTATGCGCTCGTTCTAACGATTCACTAGACACGCTTCCAAGCGGCAGGCGGTCGCCTTAACGCCCCGTTAAAGCCGCGTTTCCAGGCGGTTCCAAACGTGCAGGCATCGTCGCGGCGAAACATAATCCGTCTTGTCCCCACAGTCCGCTGGAGGCCCAACATGGCGAGTTCGAACGGTAAATCACGCGCGTCGAAAACCGTGCAGCGCGAAGTACTTCCCATTCCAGACCTGCCCCGCACGGGCTTCATTGCCTACGACGCCAAGGATCCAGACTCAAAGTTCCCTCCCATCGAGCCGCTGCGGCCGCCCAAGGGCGCGCCGAACGTCCTGGTAGTCTTGATCGACGACGTCGGTTTCGGCGCATCGAGCGTGTTCGGCGGTCCGTGCGACGCACCGACGGCGGAACGCATCGCGAAGGACGGGTTGCGTTACACCCGCTTTCACACGACGGCACTTTGCTCCCCGTCGCGTGCCGCCTTGTTGTCCGGGCGCAATCATCACAGCGTCGGAATGGGCGGCATAACCGAAATTGCAACGTCCGCGCCGGGCTACAATTTTTTAAAACCCAACTCGATGGCGGCGCTTCCCGAAATTCTCAAACTCAATGGCTACAGCACGGCGCAGTTCGGTAAGTGCCATGAAGTGCCGGTGTGGGAAACCAGTCCGGTGGGTCCTTTCGATCATTGGCCGACGGGATCCGGTTTCGAATATTTCTACGGCTTCATCGCCGGCGAGACCAATCAATGGTATCCCGCCATTCACGAAGGTACGAAGCAAGTGGAGCCATCGAAGACGCCCGAAGAAGGCTACCACTTTATGGAAGATATGACGGACAAGGCGATCGCCTGGGTTCGTCAGCAGCGATTGCTCGCGAACGACAAGCCATTCTTCATGTACTTCGCCCCAGGCGCTACGCACGCACCGCACCACGTTCCTAAAGAATGGGCCGACAAGTACAAAGGAAAGTTTGACAAAGGCTGGGACAAGCAGCGCGAAGAGACGTTCGCACGTCAAAAGCAACTCGGCGTCATACCGCAGAATTGCGATTTGACGGAGCGCCCGAAAGAGATTCCTTCCTGGGATTCCCAAACGCCCGAATTTCAACGCGTCCTCGCGCGCGAAATGGAAGTCTACGCCGGCTTCTATTCGTACGCCGACCATCACATCGGGCGCCTGATCGACGCTCTCGAGCAGGTCGAAGCGTTGGACGATACGTTGATTTACTACATCATCGGCGACAACGGCGCGTCCGCCGAAGGCACGCCGCAAGGCACGTTCAACGAGATCATCCCGTTCAACGGATTGAATGCCTTGGAGACGGTCGAGTACTTGACGGCGCACATGGATCAGTTGGGTGGCCCGACTTCCTACAACCATTATGCTGTCGGCTGGGCACACGCTATGGATACCCCCTATCAGTGGACGAAGCAGGTTGCATCGCACTTCGGCGGTACGCGAAACGGTACGATCGTCCGTTGGCCGAACGGCATCAAAGCGCGCGGCGAGATACGTAATCAATTCCATCACGTCATCGACGTAGCGCCGACGGTCCTCGAAGCTGCCGGCCTTCCCGAACCGTATATGGTTAATAGCGTCGGCCAGGTTCCAATGCACGGCGTCAGTATGACCTACAGTTTTGACGACGCAGCCGCGCCGGACCGCCACGACACGCAGTACTTTGAAATGTTCGGCAATCGAGGCATTTACCACAAAGGCTGGACGGCCGTCACGCGGCACCGCACGCCTTGGATTTTGACCGGCGAGACCCCTCCGTTCGATGATGACGTATGGGAGCTGTACGACACGAACAAAGACTGGTCGCAGGCGCACGACCTCGCGAAAGAAATGCCCGACAAGTTGCACGAGCTGCAGCGCCTTTGGCTGATCGAAGCGACGCGTTACAACGTCTTGCCAATGGACGATCGCGGCTCGGAGAGATTTAACGCGGATCTCGCCGGAAGACCGGTGCTCGTACGTGGAACGGCACAAGTTTTGGCTAATGGGATGGGGGATCTTAACGAAAACGGTATCATCAACGTCAAAAATAAGAGCCATTCCATCACCGCGCAACTCATCGTCCCGGAAGGAACGGCTGCGCAGGGCGTTATCCTTTCGCAAGGCGGCGTCGGCGGCGGGTGGATGTTTTACGTCAACGATGGAAAACCGGCGTACTTCTATAACTTCGCCGGTCTTACCAAGACGGAGATCGTTTCGACCGAAGCCCTAACCGCCGGCAAGCACCAAGTCCGGATGGAGTTCGCCTACGACGGGGGTGGGCTAGCCAAGGGCGGCACCGTGACGCTGTACATCGACGGTAAGGCCGTTGGGAATGGCCGTCTCGAGCAAACGATCCCGATGGTGTTTTCGGCGGACGAGACTTCGGACGTCGGCGTGAAACGCGGTTCGCCGATGAAGCCCGACATGCCGACGGCAGCCAGCGCATTCACCGGAGTCGTGGATGCGGTCGTTATCGAAACGAGCGGCGAAAACAACGACCACTTGCTCGATCGCGAGGAAGTGCTGAATATGATCATGGCGCGTCAATAGCATCGCTCGGAAAAGGTGCTCGGCAGGAGGGTTGGCGACGGAGTCGTCAACCCTCCTTACTACGTCCCGCGAGGAGGTAACATGCTGACCCAATTCTTTTTCGGCTCGAACCCGTGGCTGCTTCCGGCGGTCTTGCTGGTGGTCCTCGGACTGTCGATCGAACTGCCGTTCCGTTTTTGGAAAACCCCGGAAGCAAGCCGGGTCTCGGACGGCGCATTCAGCACAATGCAGGCGGCGCTGCTTACATTGGGAGCCTTTGTTCTAGGTCTATCGTTTGCGCAAGCGTCGGCACGTTACGACGCGCGCCGTGCGCTCGTCGTCAAAGAGGCCAACGCCATCGGCACGACGTGGCTGCGCGCCGATCAGCTTGGGGCCGCCGAAACCGCGAAGTTTCGAGGGATCTTAACCGATTACACGGCGATCCGTCTCAAAGCCTACGGCGCGCCCGGCGATCCGGAACTGCGCCGGCGGGCGCTGGATCAGAGTGACCGGGACCAAGTGGCGCTGTGGTCGATCGCGTCGAGCGCACTGCGCGCGCACGAATCGAATCTCGGTTTGGCTCTGCTCGTGCAGACGCTTAACGACACGATCGACGTCTCGGCGGAACAGCTCGCGGCCCTGAGGGGACGGGTCCCGACCGCGATGTTGGTCCTGACGATCGTCCTCGTGGTCCTGGGAATGCTTTCGATCGGCTTTCGCTTCGCGCGCGATAGGTCGCGGTCGGTACTCATGAGCGCGATCTTCGTCGTGGCTTCGGTCGTCGTTATCAACATGGTCATCGACTACGATCGTCCCCAAACGGGGTTTGTCAACATCAACCTGGACCCGCTAAGAAACCAACTTCAATCGATGCAATCCGGGGTGCCGTAGCGGAACCCCGCGAATCAGTGCCCAGCCCGTGGCGCTCGTCCCGCTCCCCCAGGAAAATCGCCGGCCCGGCGGCGATCGCGCAAAGGCTTCGTCACGGCGATGTGCTGAAGCAAGGGACGTGCCGGATTCAGACGATCTTTCAGGGCTGACGCCGCCCGTTCGCGACGTCGTGGCGGACGTGCCCGGCTGGGTAAACATACGGCCCCGCATCCCGGACACGCCGCAGCGGCGAACGCTCGAGCGTCAGCGCAGCGTGCGCGAGATCGTCTTCGGCTTGCAAGACGGAATTCTCACGACCCTCGGAATCATTACCGGCGTCGGCGTCGCCGAGGCCGATCGTTCGGCGGTCTTCATCAGCGGGTTTCTAGCGTTGTTGGCGGGCGCGCTCTCGATGGCGGTCGGCGAATATCTGGGCGGGAAGGCCGAGCGTGAGGTCGTCCAAGCGACGATCGACATGGAAAAGGGCGAGATGGCCGCCGACCCGCAGGCCGAGTTCACCGAACAAGTTGCCTACTACAAACTCAAAGGCTTCAGTTCGGATGAAGCGCAGATGATCGTTACGCGCCTTACGCAGCATCCGGACATCTATCTCTACGAAATGATGCGCGACGAGTTCGGAATCGATCCGCGCATCGCCGAAACGACCAGCCTTCGCGCTCCAATCGCGATGGGCGCTTCCTTCGCAGCGGGATCGCTCATTCCGATCGCTGCTTTTCTGCTGCCGGTGAGCATGACGATCTCGACGATCGGTTCGCTCGGTTGCGCCGTCGCCGGCCTTTTCGGGGTTGGTTATTACGCAGGGACGCTGAGCAAAAAGAATCCGTTTGCCAAAGGGCTGGAAATCGTTCTCTACGGTTGCGCCGTCTTCGCGCTGTCGTACCTCGCCGGGCACTACATTCCGCCCCTCTTCGGGCACGTACCAATCGCGGTCGGCGGTTAGGGAACCCGAGGCTTGGTCGCGAGGAACGGAATAATTGCGGAGAGCGCGACGACGAGCGCGACCGGCGTCAGCCACGCGGTAAGCGAACCGGTCGCATCTTCGAGTCCCGCAACCAGCAGCGGCCCGAGCAAGCCGGCAGCGGCGGCAGCCGTGATGATGAATGAATAATCTTCACCGAGATAGCGCGTGCCGTAGAAATCCGCCATCACGCACGGCGCGATCGCAAAGATTCCGCCGAAGCACAACATCGTGACGGCGAACGCGATCCCCGCGGCCACGGCGCCGTTCGCGTGACCGATCCAAAACAGCCCGACACCTTGAATCGCAAAGCAAATGGCGATCGACTGACGGCGCCCGATGAAATCGGAGGCCCACGCCCATAGAAAACGCCCGAATCCGTTCGTCGAAGAAAGCCAGCCGAAGATCGCGGTTGCAATCGCCGCCGTAAGCCCGGCTACCTTCGCATAGATCGGAATGGCATTGCTGAACAGCGCAAGCCCGCACGTCGCATTGATAAACGTTACGACCCAAATAACGTAGAACGCGCGCGTTCGGAGCATTTCGCGAGGTGTGAAGTCGCGCTCGCCCGCAACCCTTGCGGCGACGCTCGCGACGCTGTAGCCGGCCGGGGGCGAATGAAGCTGCATCGCGCTAAGCCCCCCGACGATCAGGAAAACGAGGCCCGACCAGAAGAAGACGCCGGCGATCACCGCGATGCCGGTGTGATCCATCGCCGGACTCAGCGCAATCGCATGTCCGGCGGCGGTTCCCGCGTTGCGCGCTTCGACGACGTTATTCGCGGCGTCGGCGACGAGCCGGAACGCCGGAAACGACGTCACGACAAGATTGAATGCGAGCGATCCCAAACCGAAACCGCAGAGCAGGATGCCGTTGGCCAGACCGCGCTCCTCCGGGAACCATTTGGTGACCGCCGCACCCGGCACCACGTAGACCATTCCGCAGCCGATGCCGCCAATGGCGCCATACGTAAGATAGAGCCACCACAGTCCGAAGCGCTCGATACCCAAGCCGGCGAGCAGACTGCCGGCGCCCCAGAGAAGCGCGCCGGCGAGCGCTACTATGCGCGGGCCCAACCGGTCGTGTGCAAAACCACCGACGATTGCGCCGACCGCAAGGAAGACGACCAGAAACGAAAAGCCGAGGGCGACCTGAATGCTCGACCATCCGAAGAGCGCGATCAACGGCCGCGTGTACAGGCTCCACGAGAACGCGGTTCCTGCCGTCGACATCACGACGAAACCGGCAGCTAGGACGATCCAACGTTCGGCCTGAGAAGCGCTCCGAACCATGCTCCGACGTTGCCCTTCCTTCACTCAGCCGGCGAGCGTGCTGAATCCCACGATCAATATCTGAACGCCCAGCGCCGCCTGCAGCACAGTGAGGATCGTGCCGATCAACTGCAGCGGCATGGCCGCGAAGCGCAAGATCTGGCGCGCGAACAACATGGCCAGCAAGTTGAGCACCATGATGCCGCCAAGGCACAACACGATCCAGCCTTCGTCTTCGGGCAGCGCAGCTTTGAGCAGAATTAGAAGGGCGATACCGTACGGCGTCGCGATCACCGGAAAGGTCAGCGGCGAAATAGCGGTTCGCAGTGACGGCGGTGCGGCTTCGGCCGGCGCCGGCGGCCCGCCGCCGTACAGGTCCACGACCAGCGATCGGAACGCGACGAAAAACAGCAGCGCTCCGGCCGTGAGCATGAGCGCGGGCAAGCCGACGTGCCACTTCTCGAGCATCTTTTGACCGATATACAAACTCGCGAAGAGCGATATCGTCGAAATCGCAAACGCGGCGAGCGCAATCCTTCGGACCAAAGCGCCGTCCGCGGCCTGCGTGGCCTTGACGAATGGCCCTAGCGTCTTGAGCGGCCCCAGCGTGATGAACAGGATCGTAAAGATCTCCGAGACGCCCACCACCGCTGCGAGCTGCGCGTGAACCGCTAAGGTCGCGCCCTGCATTTTAGATCTTCTTACCCAACGTCGGCGGCCCTCACGTAACGTATCCGTCCTCTCGGCTCGTCGCAGGAAGGACGCTTTTGGGTTACGCCGCCGCGATTCCCGCCGAATCGCGACGGACGCACCAATCCCGCCCTACTCGACTTTCTTGCAAGTCATCAAAAACGTCATAGGCTTGCCGCCGGCCTGATAGTGCAGCTCCATCGTCCGGCTCGAGTCGGAGAGCTTCGTATGAACGAACGTTGCACTGCTGTCGTTGACGCCGTGCCAAGTGTGCCCGTCTTCCGATTGCGCGATTTCGTACGTACCGTCTGCATCCGGGCCGACGTGCATGAATCGGCCGTTCGCCGGATCGTACCCGGTGTAGTGCACCGAGGCAACGACCGGCTGACCGTCGCCACCCGTCACGATCTCTTTTTCCGCGAGCCATGCGCCGTCGAGCGCGGATTCAAAGATCTGCTCTTCTGATTGAACGCCCTTCTTCGAAGGCCACGTGCAGTGCCACGTGCCGATCAGATAGTGCAGCCCCTCCATCTGGGTTGCGTTTGGGGGGAGCGCCGCTGCCGGCGCAAGCGAGGAGACGTTCAAGAACAGCGCGGACGCAGCCGACAGGGCGATAAGGAAGGACTTCAAGGTTGACTCCTCTGGTTGAGCGTGTTGGTCGAGAGGGCTCCAGTGTGCCTTGCGGACGTGTCGCGCGTGTGTCGCTTTGTGTCGTAGTATGTCGCCCCGCAAGGATCGGCTAGAATGGCGACATGGAAGCCCAAGCCTCGATCCTGATCGTCGACGACGATCGGGAGATCCGCTCGCTGCTCGCCGACTATCTCGAGGCCAACGGCTATCGGAGCCATGCGGTCCCCGACGGTCCGGGGATGTGGAACGCGCTGGCGAACGGGAAGACCGACTTGGTGGTGTTGGATCTCACGCTTCCCGGCGACGACGGCCTGACGCTCTGCCGCACGCTGCGTGCGAAATCCGCGCTTCCGGTCATCATGCTTACGGCGCGCGGTGCGGCGTTGGACCGGATCGTCGGGCTCGAAATGGGCGCCGACGATTATCTCGCAAAACCGTTCGAACCGCGCGAACTCCTCGCCCGCATCCGCAACGTTCTGCGCCGCAGTCAAGGGCCGCCTCTCCCGCGCAGCGCGGCCCGAATCCGTTTCGGCCAATGGATATTGGACGTGCAGGGCCGCCACCTCATCGACGAAGCCGGCACGATCGTCGCTTTGTCGGGTGCGGAGTTCCGATTGCTGACCGTCTTCCTCGAACGGCCGAACCGGATATTGAACCGCGATCAGCTGCTCGATCTCACCCAAGGTCGCGACGCAGATTCGTTCGAACGTTCGATCGATCTCCAGGTGAGCCGGCTGCGCCAGCGCCTTCGCGACGATGCTCGTGCGTCCGCCCTCATCAAGACGGTGCGGAGTGAAGGCTACGTCTTATCGGCCGCGGTGTCGATCGAATCGTGAGCGCCTTCTTCCGCTCGATGACGGGGCAAACGTTCTTGTTCCTGCTCTCGGGGATCGCCGCGTCGGCGGTTCTCACGTTCGCGATCTCGAGGTTCAACGTGCGCCATCCGATCGTCTTGCTTTTATTTACGATCTGCGTGTTGGCCGTTGCATATACGGTCGCGCGACGCTTTACGCGGCCGCTTCGAAATCTGGCCGCGGCGGCTGGGCGTTTCGGCGACGACATCAATAGCGAACCGCTCCCGGAAGTCGGACCGACCGAAGTGCGCGAGGCGGCCGTCGCGTTCAACGCGATGCAGAATCGGATTCGCGACGACTTTCTCGAGCGGACGGCCATGCTTGCGGCCATCACGCATGATCTGCAAACGCCCCTAACGCGCCTGAGGCTCCGTCTCGAGAAAGTTAACGACGAAACGCTGCGCGCGAAGCTGGTCGACGACCTTTCGGCGATGCGGGCGACGGTTGGCGATGGGCTCGATCTTGCGCGCAGCCTGGACGAACCGGCCGCTCCGCGGCGCGTCGACCTCGACTCGATCCTCTCGAGCATCTGCGACGATGCGTACGACGCCGGGCAAGACGTAACGTGCGACACGCTCACGGACGCAGCGGTGCTGTGTGCGCCGAACGCTTTGCGCCGCTGTTTGACGAACCTGACGGATAACGCAGTTGCCTATGGGCGTTTCGCGCGGATCGCCGCGAGCGTCACGGGCGGCTATGCAACCGTTCGCATCTCCGACGGCGGACCCGGCGTCCCCGAGGAGCAGATCGCTCACGTCTTCGAGCCGTTTTATCGGCTCGAACCGTCGCGCTCGCGCGACACGGGCGGCAGCGGCCTCGGGTTGACGATCGCCCGAAACACGATGCGGCGCTTCGGGGGCGACGTCGACCTCGCCAACGGCCCGAGCGGCGGCTTAGTCGCGACGGTCCGGATTCCGCTCGCCTAAGCGCATGAACGCAACCATATCCGCCGGCAAAACGGAGCGCTACGGACCGTGGCTCGCGCTCGCGCTCCTGGTGATCGGCGGCGCCTACCTCGCATCGGAAATTACCTCGCGGTTAACCGGCATTCGCATCGCATCGGATATCACCGCACCTCGAATGGCGATCGGCCTGGGCGTTCGCGAGCTGACCGCTCTGGTTCTATCGATCTTCGGTACCTTCGCCATTTTGCGCAGGCCCTTGAGCACGATCGGCATTCGTGCGCCAAGACGTATCGATCTCGAATACGGATTTGGCGTCGGCGCAATCGCTACCGTCACCATTCTAACGCTGCTCTACTACCTAAAGCTCCCGTCGAGCGCATACGGGGAGTTCACGCAGTACGTAATGCTGCACGCAACCGGCTTCACCGCGCTAACGCTTTTTCTCATCGTCGGAATCTTCTCTCCGGTCGTTCAAGAGATCGTTTTTCGCGGTATCGTTATGGAAGGTTTGCTGCGCAAGTCGAACCTCGCGATTGCGCAGCTCGTCTCGACGATGCTCTTCTCGGCCGTTCACTGGTCCGGCGGTGCGGAGCAGGTGGTATTCACATCGTTGACGGGGCTGGTGCAAGGGTGGCTTTATTGGCGGACGCGGTCGATCGTCGCGCCGGCGATCATGCACGTTATCGGAAACTGCATCGCCGCATCGGCGCTCGTCGGACGAATCTGATCGCGGCTAACCAGACTCCAAGAGTGCGACGCTGCCCTGCCCGCCGTCGGCGCAGATGCTCACGATGGCGCGTTCTCCAGCCGGTCGCGCCGCGATCTCCTTGACCGCTTGACTCAGAATACGTGCTCCGGTCGCGCCGAACGGGTGCCCGAGTGCGATCGTGCCGCCGTTCGGATTGATCCGGTTGCGCGGGAAATCGCCGAACGCCGCGTTCACGCCGGCGCGGTCGCGTAAGAACGCCGGATCCTCGAGTGCGGCCACGTGCGCGAGCACCTGTGCCGCGAAAGCTTCGTGAATTTCCCACAACGCGATGTCGCGATACGCGAGCCCGTGGCGAGCGAGCAAACGTGGAATCGCGTAGGCCGGCGCCATCAGCAAGCCTTCGTTCCACAAGTCGATCGATGCAATTTCCCAATCAACGAGGCGCGCGCGCGGCGTACCGCTGGGAAGTTTTGCCAGTCCCGCCTCCGATGCGACCCAGAGCCCGGCCGCGCCGTCGGTGAGCGGCGACGCATTGCCGGCAGTGATCGAACCGAGCCCGCTGGTGCGATCGAATGCGGGAGCGAGTTTCGCGAGTTGCTCGAGCGACGTATTTGCGCGCGGAATCGTGTCGCGACGCACGGCCCCGACCGGAATCACGAGATCGTCGAAAAAGCCGCTATCCCATGCGGCGACGGCGTTCCGATGGCTGCTCAACGCGACCGAATCCTGTTCGACGCGCGACAGGCCGGCCCACGCTTTGGCCGTCTCCTCGGTGTGCTCGCCCATGCTTTTGCCGGTGGACCGGTTGGTCACGCTTGGAATGAACAACCCAAGGTCGGCGGGTCGCAACTTCCCGATGCGACGGAACTTCTCTCCGATCGATCGCGCTTGCGCGAATTTTCGAACCCAATCGGAAAGCCGCCCGCTCAGCCCGATCTGAACGCGGCTCATGCTCTCGCATCCGCCGACGAGCGCGAGCGTGCGATGCTCGCCGTCCAGCATCCCGGCTGCCTCGATCGCACCCATCATGCTCGTGGAGCACGCCATAACGGTGGAAAACGCCTGAATTTCGTGGATCGACCTTCGCATCGAGCAGCACTTCGCGAGCGACGTTGCTTACCGCAAGGTTCGGCATCACCGATCCCCAGGTCAGGAAATCCGGACTCGCGCCGGCGAGCGATTCGATCATGTGCCGCACGACGGGAACCGAAAGTTCGATCGCGTCGTACCCGGCGAGCGCGCCATCGACCTTCGAAAACGGCGTGCGTACGCCCGCGGCGAGCCAGATGGGAGTCGGCATACGTATCGCGGGTTCGGCACGGAGCGGTGCGAGTGCTTCCCGGCCGCGTTGCGGCCGGTCGATTAACGCTGATCCAGCAAAGGACCGATCGGCACCGACCAAGCGTTCGCGTTGCTGTTGTCCCAGCTATTGAGGCGCTCGAGATCCTGCCGCGCCTGTTCCATCGTTCGTGGAAAGCGCACGCGCGTCACGCGGTCGCTGCTGAAATATAACGTACGCAAGTCGTGGCTCATATGCGGCTCGTTGTCGGTGCTGTAGCCGCCGTCATCGTCGCCGGCGTAACGAATCGGCACTGGCGTTTGCCACGCCCCTCCGCGGTTGAACGCGATGAACAGATGATCTTTCGAGTCGCCGGCTAGGCGACCGTCGCTCGCGAAAATCATGAACGACTCGTCCGGCGCAACTTCCGGATCGACGTCACCCGACTTCCCATCGCTGAACGAAAGCGGCTGCGCGGGTCGATACGCACCGTCCTTGTAGCGCGAACAATAGAGGCGTTTCCCGCCTTGAGCATCGATCGAGACGAAGTAGATGCTGCCGTCGGCGACCGTGCTCGGCTTCCAAACCGACGGCCCAATGTTCACCGCATCGGGAAGGCGAACGGGCGTACTCCATCCGCTTCCGGTGCGGTCGGAGCGCCACAGGTTGGCATGCGTTTCCGGACGTACCGAGACGAACACGACGTAGCTCCCGTCCGGAGCGAACTCCGGCGCCCAATCGTTCCACTTCCCGGAAAATGAAGCGATGCGCGGTTCCGACCAGCGCCCCGCGCTCTTCTCCGATTCGAGGATCACGCTCAATTGGCGCCGCTGCGCGCGAAGAAGAGGGTTTTGCCGTCGGGACTGAACGTCGGAGAACCATCGTTCGCACCGGCGGAGATAATGCCGGGCGCAAAGATTTCCGGCGCCGGCAGTACGGGCGTCGCGGCTGCCGCACGCCCAGCAACGAGAGAGGCAAAAGCCAAGGCTGCGGCCGTTCGAGCGGAGCGTGCGAGCATTTCGGATCTCCTCCTCGAGCAACCCTAACAGCGCTCCGGGAACCGTTCAATCAAAAATTTCTCTTGCCGGCCCTTTTTAAAACTCGGGGCCGCGGGGAGCCTGCGAACGATCCGCCAAGTGGACCTATGGAAGAGGCCATCCAGCATGCCGCCCTTGAGGTAGCGAGCCTCATCGATGCAGCGGCGACCCTCGTCATCGCGGCGGCATCGGTGGAAGTGATCGTTCGCTCGGCGATCGCGTTTTTCACGGCTGCTTGGGCGGCAAACTTGCAGCCGATTCGGTGGCGCCTCGGCAACTGGATCGGTCTCGCCCTGGAGCTGCTCATCGGCAGCGACGTCGTTCGCACGGCCGTGTCGCCGTCGTGGACCGAGGTCGGCCAGCTCGGCGCGATCGTCGTGCTGCGCGTGGTGATCAACTACACGCTCATGTACGACATGAAAGAGGGCGTCCCGCCCCCACCCGCTCCGTACCGGTAACCTCGGCGCTAACGCCGCGTTTCCCGCACGCGAGCGCGCTGGATATACTCTTTCGAAATTGGCGACGTCGATGCCGCCGAGAAGAAACGCGGTGAAGATATCGTGCAGCGTATTGAACTGGGCCTGGGTGACCGAGTATGCGTCGAAGCCGGTCCGTTCGATGAACGGTGCCGCTCGGGTGGCCGGGTCGTACTTGAGGCGAAGCCAATCCTGCTCCCATCGTTCGATGGTGTTGTAGCCGAATTGCAGCATCAAGTTCTGTCCTAGCGATTCGTGCTGATACCACGCGCAAGGGTAGAACTTTCCGTCAGGCGCGATCCAGCCGGCTCGAGCGGCCGGCTTCGAATGCTTTATGCCTTCCATCAGTCTGCGAACCTAGTTATGACAAGCATGACCGTGGAATCCTGGGGCGGAAGTACGAAAGCGATGCAAACGTCACGCCCCAAGAGCCTCAGTTGGTCCGACGTCCTGGCCGCTCTGCGTACCTGCGCCGGCAAGTCCGTGCTCGTCCGCGACGGTCGCGTAACCGAGCCGGCCGATGCGGTCCGGCCCCGGCCCGCAGCCAAGGGTACCGAGTTGTGTCTGTTCGCCGGCCAAAAACCGGCGGCGCGCACGGCCTTGATCGCTTCCCTCGAGGCACTAGAGAAGGGCTCCGGGCGCCGCTTCATGGCCGCAGCCCGCGCGAGCGTCAACGGTTCGTTCTTGCTGGTAGAGAGTGTCGGCGACGAAGACGTCGACGGCACGGCGTTCGCGGTCGTGCGAACGCGCCGGCCGACACTGGCATACAATCAAAGCCAGCAAACCGGCAGCAGCACGACGTTTCGCAACAAACGCATCAAGACGAGCTAGCACGTTGATCGAGCCGAGCGCGGAACTCGAACGCATCGCAATCGAGGCGATCACCCCGAAACGGCGCGAGCTCTCGCCGTCGAACGTGACGTGGGAATCGCGCGAAACCGCCGGACCGATTACCTACTGGAGCCGCGGATCCGGTCCGCCGGTGCTGCTCGTTCACGGGTGGGAAGGGTCGCACGCCGATCTCGACGCGTTCGTCGCGCCGCTGCTCGCGCGCGGCATGCGCGTCGTTACCTTCGATCTTCCCGCTCACGGCGAAAGCTTGGGCGCTACCGCATCGCTTCCCGAGTGCGGGCGAGCCGTTCTTGCGATCGGCGGCAGAATCGGCCCGCTTGCGGGAGCCATCGGGCATTCCGCAGGCGCCCCGTCGATTGCGTTTGCGCTGCAGCACGGCTTGCACGTCGGGCGCGTGGCGCTGCTTGCATCGCCGGAGCGATACGAACGCTACGTTCGGTGGTTCGCAGAAGAGAACGGCGTCGACGGCGACGCCCTCGTCGTCGCTCTGCAAGCGCGCGGCATCGACGTCCCTTCGCTCGCCTTATCTGAAAATGCGGCGCAGTTCGACACGCCGGCGCTGATCGTCCATTCGAGCGACGACCGTACCTGCGACGTGCGCGGCGCGCGCCGCATCGCGGCAGCATGGCGGAACAGCGACCTGCTCGAAGTTGACGGGCTCGGGCACAACCGGATTCTGCGCGATCCGGACATCATCGAGCGCGTCGCGAACTTTATAAGTACATGAAGCGCGATGCTTTCGAGCCGTTGGACATGAGCCGGCTGGTAAGTTTCAGCGACGGCGTCTTCGCCGTCGCGATCACGCTCTTGGTGCTCAACGTCCAGGTTCCCGAGGCGCGGAACAGCCTTGGCGACCTCCTGCACGAGCAGTTCCCGCACTACTTGATCTTCGTCGTGAGCTTCATCATGGTCGGAATAAAGTGGCTCAACCACCACCGGATGTTCACGCTGATCACGCGTGCCAACACGACGCTCAATCTCCTCAACCTCGCGCTGCTGCTGGTCATCTGCACCGTTCCGTTTACCGCTGCGATCATCGCGAAATATCTGCAGACGCCCGACGCGGCGCTGGCTTCGGTCGTCTACGGAATCGTCTGGGTAGCGGTCGGCTGCCTCTATACGATCATCTACGTCTATGCCGATAAGGCGGGTCTCACCGCCGCGAATTCAACATCGCGGCGAACGGCGATCCTGTACTTCGCCGGGCCGATCGGCTATCTCGTCGCGATCGGACTGTCGTTCGTAAACATCTACGTTGGGCTCGCACTATACATCGGCATCGTGATGCTGTACATTCCGCCGCAGCGAACGGTCTAGGCTCGCTTTAGTTCCGTTAAGCCGGCGGCGCCGCCGACGAACACCGCACTCGTCAACCCAACGAAGAGCCCCGTATCCACGACGCCGTGAATGTTTCGCAATGCCGCGTCGAGTCCGCGGGGGTCTACGATCGCCCCGAACCGGCAATCGATGAGCACGTTGTGATTGTCGGTTTCGTACGGTTTTGCCGCGCCGCCGCGCAGCACGACGTCTGCGCTCGGATACGCGCGGCCGATCTCGCGCGTGACCCAGGGTAGCGTAAACGGAACGACCTCGATCGGCACCGGCACGGCGCCGAGCGCGGTGACGATCTTCCGTGCGTCGACCACGACGACGAAGGTATCCGCCGCGAGCGCGACGGCCTTCTCGCGAAGCAGCGCCCCGCCGGCGCCCTTGATCAGCGAGAAGTCGGGCGCGACTTCGTCCGCGCCGTCGATCGCGACGGACATTTCGCGTTCGAGCAAGCCCACCACCGGAATACCCGCTTCGCGGCAGAGCGCTTCGGTAGCGATCGACGTGCAAACCGCAACGATCGACGCGCCGTTCTTCACCATCGTGCCGACGCGCTGGATGGCCCAATAGGCGGTCGTGCCCGTCCCGAGACCCACGCACATCCCGTCGCGCACGTAGCGATCGACGGCCGCTTCGCCGGCTAGGCGTTTTGCACGATCGACGTTCTCGGCTTCCATGTCGGCAGGCTTCGCATCCCGGCGCGAGCTTCCCGCGCGCCGCGGCTAGAGGAACGCGCCCCTACCGAGCACGATCGCGACGCCGACCGCGATGAAGTAGATCGCGAGCGCCGGTTCCAACAAGCGCTTGAGCGCGTGAACCCTCGAAATATCCGGAGTGACGAACAGGAGCGCGATACAGCCGGCGATCCACAGTAGAAGATACGCTGCCGAGATCAAGACGGCGTTCGCGATAGACGCAATAGCGAAGATCGGCGCGTAAACCGCGACGTTATCGGCTCCCGTCGCGAGAACGATGGAAAAGATGGATCCTTCGCTGGAGAGCTGCTCCTGCACCGCTGCGTTCTTCACCGCCCGAATTCCATGCACGAGGCGCACGATGCCGATTGCGATCGGGACCAATCCGAACCACGGAGCCCCGCCCGAGGGCAGCCGCCCGATTGCCAGCGATATCGCAAACGCAACAAGCAAAAGCAACGCGAACCCGACGGCGGCGGCCGCCACGGCGCGGACGCGGCTCGCCGGCGGGTCGACGCCGAACGCCGCGGCCAGGCACAAAAACCCATCCACGTTCGTACCAAAAAAGGCAACGATCAGTCCGGTCACGCACCAACCTTTTTCCGGTAGAATAGTTTCAAAGGCAGGGCAGCAACGACGTGAAAACCGACGCTACGACCCGTGAGGGCATGGTCCAGATCCCCGGTGGAACCTTCGCGATGGGATCGGCCGATTTCTACCCCGAAGAGGCGCCCGTGCGCGACGTTACCGTCGGTGGATTCTGGATCGATGCTCGTACCGTTACTAATCGGGAATTTCTCGTTTCGTGCGCAAGACCGGATACGTCACCATCGCCGAGAAGCCGCTGACCGCCGAAGATTTCCCCGGCGCCGAAGGCGTCCCCGCCGGAGCGATGGTTTTCAAGCCGACCAAAGGTCCGGTCAATCTGAACGATTGGCGGCAGTGGTGGGACTACGTTCCCGGCGCATACTGGCGCCACCCGGAAGGCCCGGGCAGTTCGATCGAATCGCGACAAGATCACCCCGTCGTACACGTCGCATCCGCCGACGCGCAAGCCTACGCAACGTGGGCGGGGAAGCGCCTCCCGACCGAAGCCGAGTGGGAATATGCCGCGCGCGGCGGCCTCGAACGCAAACCGTTCGTCTGGGGCGATGAGATGGAACCGGGCGGCAAGCCGGCGGCAAACACCTGGCAGGGCGAGTTTCCCTATCAGAACCTTTGCACCGACGGATACGAGCGCACCGCGCCGGTCGGCCAGTTTCCTCCGAACGGGTACGGACTCTACGATATGGCCGGCAACGTGTGGGAATGGACGTCGACGTGGTACGTTGCGAAACAAGACGTCCCGAAGATGCCGTGCTGCGGCGGCGAAACTCCGCGCAGCGAAGTCGATAGCTACGATGCGAATTATCCCGATATAAAAATTCCGCGCAAGACGGTAAAGGGCGGTTCGTTTCTTTGCGCGCCGAACTATTGTCTTCGGTTCCGGCCTGCTGCGCGCTCGCCCCAAATGGTCGACTCGGGAATGTCGCACCTCGGATTCCGCTGCATCGCCGATCTCTAGCGCGGAGCGGCGAAAGAGGTTCGTGAGCGAGCAGCCGCACAAACTGCGACGCGACTGGGGTGAGGGCAGTACGCTGCTGGTCGTACTCCTGCTCTTGGTCGTCGTTCCAAATCGTTACACGGTCGGCGGTCCGATCGTCTCCTTCGCGATCGCCGTCGTCTATGCAGTGACGTGCATAGCGGCGTTCGTGACGACGGCTATCGGCTCGCGCAAACTCGCCAGCGTGGTCATACAGTTCGGCGCGAGCGTGCTCGCAGTCAACATCCTGGCAAGCGCGATCCAAGTCGTCTATCTTATCATCCATGGAGGTTCTGACATCGACGGACTCCGGCTGCTGCAGACGGCGTTGGCGATCTGGGTTTCCAACGTGGCCATCTTTGCGGTGATCTATCATTGGATCGGCGAGCGCGAGTTCTTGTTTCCGCATAGGGACGGCGACCCGCCGGCCGAGCTGGTCTTTCTCGATTACTTGTTCCTGTCGTTCACGACGTCCACGGCGTTCAGCCCGACCGATACGGCGCCGCTCTCGACGCGAACGCGAATGCTCATTATGGTCGAGTCGATCATTTCACTGACGATGATCGCCCTCGCTGCGGCACGCGCAGTCAACATTCTGACGTAACGCCTTGCGCAGAGTTGCGATCCTCGCGGCCATCACCTTGGCGCTATCCGATCCGGTCGCGGTAGACGCCGGTCCATACCGCGTGGCGATCGTCGTCGAACCGACGTACACGTTTTGTTTGTCCGGGCCCGCGTGCACGTCGGAAGGCCGTACGTCATTCGCAGCGGAGTACAAGCCGATCGTCAACAAGAAGCTCGATCTGCGCGTCAAACTCTCCCGCGCTTACCAGCGTTCGACGGATGAGCTCGGCGTCGACGACATCAATACGACTGCGGACCAACGCTATCAAGCCGCCGCCGACGCACTCGAGCTGCGGATCCGGACGTTCGATGGAGACGGTTACGAGCGCCAAGAGCCCCGGGCCGGGTATGCATATCAGCATCCGGCGGGCACGTCGAGCGCCCACCACACCCTCTACGCGTCCGACGCGCTATTCTTCGGCGCGCGAATCCTGCGCGGCACCGAGGCTCCCGCGCATCTCTTTCGCGTCCAGCTCAAGGTCTCAAAAGATGCGTTCGAGCCGGCCGGCGTCGCGCCTCAAACGTTCGTGCAAGCCGCCGCATATGCGACGTTTCCGCTCGTTCCCAACGGGATGTGGCGCGCCGAAGCGGGTTACACGGCTCAGCGGCAGTTGGACGGTTACAGCGGCTTCACGATTTTTTCGTCGCGCTATTCAGCTTCACTCACGCACGATTTCAGTGCAGCGGTCCGGGCATACGCGCGCGTCCAGGCGAGCCGTACGACGAATCTCATCGCCGGCATGAAGGTCACTCTCTGATCGTGAACGGGCAATCGGGAATCCTGCTCCTCGTCACCGTTGCGGCGGTCGGGATTCTGCACACGATCGTCCCGGATCACTGGGCGCCGATCGTCATTCTCGCCCGCCAGCAAGGTTGGTCCATCGCGCGAACCGCACGGGCGGCCGCACTTGCCGGTCTCGGACACGTGACGTCCACGCTTCTGCTCGGCGCAGTGCTCTGGGTCGCAGGCGCCGTTCTTGCCGTGCGATACGCGCATCTCGTTTCGCTAGCCTCCGCAATCGCACTCATCGCGTTCGGCTTGTGGATTGCATATGGCGGCTGGAAAGAAGCTCGCGCGAAGCATCATCACGATCACGGGCATTCGCACTACGAGCACGGACACGCGCATCGGCACGCCGATGGCCCCGAACACGTCCATTGGCACGAGCATCACGAGGAAGATTGGCACCCGGTGCAGAGCGGCGACGTCGCGGTCCACGCACACGGGCACTCGGCGAGCGGACGCACCGCATTGCTCCTGATTCTCGGGTCGTCTCCGATGGTCGAGGGCATACCGCTCTTCTTCAGCGCGTCCACGAAGGGCGTCGCGCTGCTCGGCGCCATGGCCGTGGTCTTCGCGTTGTCGACCATCCTAACGTACGTCGTGATGTGCGTCGCCGGCGCGCGCGGGCTGCAGAAAGCCTCGCTCGGTCCGCTCGAAAAATACGGCGAAGTACTCAGCGGACTCTTTGTGGCGGCAGTTGGCGTGTATGCGCTGCTGTCATCCTGAGCGAAGCGGAGCTCCCTTCCCCCGGGCGACCGCTCGAAAAAAACATCCATGTTTTTTTCTACTTATCTGTTTTTTCGCAACCTTCAAAGGAATTCGCCCTCCGGGCTTTTGCGAAAAAATCAGAAATCGCCCGGGGGAACGGAGCTCCGCTTCGCTCAGGATGACATGGAGGCTATCCCAGCCTGTCCTAAGCTGAGCCCGCCATCGTTCGGTGGGACTTTTTGATTGAGCCATAAGCGATCGCCCAATGCGGCGACCAGCATTTCGACAAGCAGCGCGTTTTGGAAGACGCCGCCGGATGCGGCGACGCGGCCGATGCCGAATTGTTCGACGATTGCGACGACGTTTGCGGCGACGGCGGCGTGGAACGCCCGCGCAATCTCATTCACGGAACGTCCGGCGATCCGGTCGGCTATGACCGCGCGCAGCAGCGGCGCAAAATCCGACACGCCGCCTTCGAACGGGAACGGGTAGGCTGCGGCATCGCAGGAGCGCGCAAGATGCTCGAGCCACATTGCGGCTTGCCCCTCGAAGCTCTGTTCGCGTACGAAGCCGGCGAGCGCTGCGACCGTGTCGAACAGGCGGCCCATCGACGTCGTTTCGAACGAGCGAACGCGATGCTCCACGAGCGCGCGGCTCTTTGCATATCGCTCGGGGAACGAAAATGGCGGCTCGTCGAATGCGACGCCGGCGAGGATCCCATAGAGAAAACCGGCGGCAGCTTGAACCGGATAGCGCGCGGCGGCGTCGCCACCAGGCAGGAGCGCGGTGCGCAGGTGTGCGACGCGTTGCAAACCTTCCGCGAGCGAACCTGCGAAGACCTCGCCGCCCCATATCGTCGCGTCGTCGCCGTAGCCGGTGCCGTCGTAGGCGAACCCGAGCACGGGCGTGTCCCAGGCTTCGCGTTCGGCCAGGACGCTGGCGACGTGGGCGCGGTGATGCTGGACGGGGACGTGACGGCCCGGTAGCGACGCTGCAATTTCGCTGCTGCGATAGCCGGGATGCATGTCGTAGGCGATCGTAAGCGTCTCCGGACGGACCTCATACATCGCGCAGAGATCCCGCGCGGTTTCGGTAAACGCTTCCAGTGCCGAGAGATGATCGAGGTCGCCGATGTGCTGGCTCGCAAATGCCTGGCCGGCGACGACGAGCGTGATGGCGTTCTTCAAGTCGCCGCCGAGCGCGAGAATCGGACCCGTAGCCGGCAGCGTCGCGACGGCCTGCGGAGCGAGGCCGCGCGCGCGGCGCAGAACGGCGCGCACGCTCGGTGCAACGCGCACGATCGAGTCGTCCATCCGCCGCGCGATCGGGCGCTCCCCGATCAGGAAGGCATCCGCGATCCCCTCCAGCGACGATATCGCCTCTTCGTCGCGATACGCGATCGGCTCGCTCGAACGGTTTGCGCTCGTCATGACCAATACGGCGGGGGCGCCCGCTCGAAAGAGTAGGTGATGCAGCGGCGTGTACGGCAGCATGACGCCGAGATCGCGATTCTCGGGCGCGACGCCCGCGAGGTCGCATCGCGCCGGCGCCAGTACGATCGGCCGCTCGACGGACGTCATCAAGGCTTCCGATTCCAGGTCGAGATCGACCAGCATTCGCGCCGTTGCTAGATCGCGCGCCATCACTGCGAACGGGCGCTCCTTGCGATATTTTCGCTCGCGCAGCGCGGCCACGGCGTTCGCATCGCGCGCGTCGCACGCGAGGTGGTATCCGCCGATGCCCTTGATTGCAACGATCGCACCGCCGGCAAGTAATTCGGCGGTTCGTTCGATCGCTGCTGCAGATTCGGCGACGTCGTCGCCGTGCCGGAGAAATACCGACGGTCCGCACGCCGGGCACGCCACCGGCTGGGCGTGAAAGCGGCGGTCCGCCGGGTCTTCGTACTCGGTTCGGCAGGGCGCGCACAGCGGCCAGTCGTGCATCACCGTTCGCGGACGATCGTACGGCAGCCCGAGTACGATGCTGTATCGGGGGCCGCAATTGGTGCAGTTGATGTACGGATAACCGAAGCGCCGATCCGCAGGATCGAAGAGTTCGCGCAGACAGTCGTCGCAGACGGCAAGATCCGGAGAGATGCGCACGGTCGGCTTTTCACCGCCGGTGCTCTCGTGAATCTCGAACGCATCGAATCCGGCCGGCTCGATATCCGCCACGTCGAACGTCGCGACATTGGCCGCCGGCGGCGCCTGCGTTCGCAGCGCTTCGACGAAGCGCGCAACGGCATCGGCGCCGGCCTCCGCGACGACGTGCACGCCGTCTTCGCCGTTGAGAACCCAGCCTGAAATTCCGTTTTCTATCGCGAGACGATACACGAACGGGCGGAAGCCGACGCCTTGCACGACGCCGGTAATGCGGACGCGAACGGCGCGGCGCGCGTTACCGGTTGCCAACATAGCAGCCGCGCCCGCCGACGCCGACTTGGGTCACGCACCCATCCGCAACGAGCACGGGCACCATCGCGTCGCCGCCGACCAGTTCGAGTAGCCGCAGACGCGCTGCCTCGTCGTCGTCGACGTCATACTCCAGGTACTCGAGTCCGTCCCACTCGAGTTTCTCGCGAACCTCGGTGCAGTACGGACACCCCTTGGTGGAATACAGCTCAAGCACCATCGCGCATCCAATCGATCGCGTGACGCATCGTGTGGTAAATCGCCGCCTGCGCCTCTTGGACGCGAGGGATGTAGTCGGAGCGTACGACGATCGCGTGGTCCGCGAGGCCGCGCCGGTAAATCTCTCCTCCATCGTAGCCGAGCAGCGCCACGGTCGGGTTCCCGCGCTTCCGCGCCTCTTCCAGCGCCGCAATGACGTTCGTCGATCCGCCGCTGGTCGAGAGCGCGACGGCGACGTCGTGCGGCCGGATATGAGCGATCATCTGCCGCAAAAACACGAACTCGCGTCCCACATCGTTGGCGATTGCGGTGATGGTGGCGGGTTCGGCGGCCAGAGAGAGCGCCGGAAACGGCGCGAGCGCGGCCGGTGGCATCACGCAATCGATCGCCCAATCCGTCGCATCGGTTGCCGAGCCGCCGTTGCCGAACAGCAGCAAGCGGCCCCCGGCAGCGATTTCGCACGCCATCGTTTCGACCGCGGCGGCGATCGCCCCGGACTCTTCGGCGGCAACCCGTTCGCGCAGCGCTTCCGCATCCGCGGCCTTCTGCGCGATCGATCCCTCGACGTCGGCCATCAAACGCTCGGGCGGCGTCTCCGCACCGCCGAGGAACGGGTAGAGAAACGACGACGCGCCCGCGTCGTGATCCAGGCGGCGATGTTCGAGAAAAACGTGGACGCTCTCGTACAGCATATGGCCGGTGATTTCGACGATCTCCTGATGCACGTGCTCGTCGGCGGTTGCGGGTTCCATCGCAAAATCGGCGTCGCTTCCGGGAAACGCGATCGTGTACGCACCCGCCTCGCGCGCTCTTGCAAGCGCTCGCGCGACCTGTGGATCGCCCTCCGGCGGTCCGAATCCGATCGCCACGTCCTGCGCGGCAAGCAACACCGTCATCGCGGCTTCGAACGATAGGCTTACGTCGGACGCGGGAAGCGCGGGCTTTCCAACGAGCACCGGGTGGACGAACTCGACCGCGACGTGCTGCGCGTCGGTCGCGTAGGGTCCGCGCCCGAACGCGTAGATACGCCCGCCCGAACTCAGGCGCTCGGCGACGCTGCGCGCCGCCTCGGCAATCGCGCCAGCGTTAGCGGCAAAGAACGCGCGGGCAATCGGCGTACGGCTGTGAATCGACGCGGCGATCGCGCGCGCGAGATCGCGCAGCTTGCCGCTCTTCGCTAGCATATTCGCGGAAGCGGGTCGCCCACGAGCATATCGATCACGCGCGTACCGCCGAAACCGTTGATGCCGATCACGCGCCGCTTCGGCTCGGCGCGCACTTCACCGATCGCGACTGCGCCCTCGCCGCCCGGTACCGCACGGATTGCCGCCAGCGCGGCGTCCGCATGTTCCGGAGCGATGACCGCGAGAAACTGCCCTTCGTTGGCGATATGCAGCGGATCGAGCCCGAGCAGTTCGCAGGCGCCGCGGACGGCATCGTGCATCGGCACGCGCTCCTCGAAGATCGCAACGCCGTACTCACTGTCGCGGATCAATTCGTTCAGGGACGTCGCGACCCCGCCGCGCGTCGGATCGCGCATCCAGCGGATCCCCGGCGCACACGTATCGAGCAGCGCTTCCACGAAGGGCCACACGCAGCGCGTATCCGATACGAGGTCCGCCTCCAGGTCCAACTCGCCACGCGCCAGCAGGATCGTGATGCCATGCGCGCCGATCGGACCTGAAAGCAATACGCGGTCGCCGGGCCGGATGCTCGCCGGATCGAGCGTCGCGCGGCCGTCGACCAAACCGATCCCGAACGTCGAGACGTACATGCCGTCGGCTTTTCCGTGCTCGACGACTTTCGTGTCACCGCCGACGATCGAGACGCCGGCCTTGCGCGCGGCGATCGCCATCGCTTCGATCTCGCTCTCCAGCGCGCTCGACGGCAACCCCGCTTCCAGAATCAGCGTCGCCATCAACGCGAGCGGCTTTGCTGCCGAAACCGCCAGATCGTTGAGCGTCCCGTTCACCGCGAGTTCGCCGATGGATCCCCCTGGGAAACGCAACGGTTTTACGACGAATCCGTCGGCGGTCGTCGCGATACGGCGCCCGTCAACGCAAAGCTCCGCGGCGTCGGTGAACGCTTGGAGGATCGGATTTGCAAAGTACGGCGCGATCAACCCTTCGACCAAACGACGCGAAGCCGTTCCGCCCGCGCCGTGCGCCATTTCGATTTGTACGTCGGCGAAACGCGGCGTTTTGCGAGCCGGCTGCACGACCGTCAACGCGTCAGGCCTCGACGGCGGCGGCGTGCACCGTGTATCGATAGTAGGCGGCGCAAGCGCCCTCGCTCGAAACCATCAATGCACCGACCGGATGCTCGGGATTGCATTCGGTCCCGAATAGCTTGCATTGCGGCGGCTTGAGCACGCCCTTGAGCACTTCGCCGCACTGCGCCCCGCGCGGGTCGGTGACGCGCACGCCGGGAATTTCGAACAGCCGCTCGGCGTCGAAGGCCGCCAGTTCGGATTTAATGCACAGCGCCGACTGCGAGATGAAACCGAGGCCGCGCCATTCGAAATACGGACGCAACTCGAAGACTTTGGCCATAGCCTTCAGCGCCGGCTCGTTGCCGTCCCACGGTACAATTCGCTTGTACTGGTTCTGGACCGTCGCTTCGCCGGCGTGCAGCTGATGCACGATCATGAGAATCGCTTCCAAGATATCGAGGGGTTCGAAACCGGCAACGACGACGGGCTTACCGTAATCGCGCGCGATGAATTCGTACGGGCGGCATCCCGTGATCGACGACACGTGACCCGGTCCGACGAATCCGTCGATGCGCATATCCGGCGAGTCGAGGATCGCGCGCATCGCGGGAACGATCGTTACGTGGTTGCAGAACACCGAGAAGTTCGTGATGCCGAGAGCTTGAGCGCGCAGGATCGTCAGCGCGGTCGATGGGGCGGTGGTCTCGAATCCGATCGCAAAAAAGCAGACGTGTTTTTCCGGGTTCTGTTCGGCGATGCGCAGTGCGTCGAGCGGCGAGTAGACCATGCGAATGTCCGCGCCCCGCGCTTTGAGTTCGAGCGGCGTCCCCGCGTGCCGGGCACGCGCATCATGTCGCCGAAGCACGCGAGAACCACGTTCTCGCGAGCCGCTATCGCCAGCCCGTCGTCGACGCGGCCGGTGGGCAGCACGCATACGGGGCATCCGGGCCCGTGAACGAGTTCGATGTTTTCCGGCAAAACGTCGCGCAGCCCGTGGCGGTAGATCGAGTGGGTGTGGCCGCCGCAGACTTCCATGATGCGGTAGTGACGTGCGGGATCGACGGTTCGCGGCTATCTCGCGCGCGACGCCGGAGATGACGGCCGGGTCGCGGAATTCGTCGACGTACTTCATCGCGCCTCGCCGGCTGCCTCCGCGAACGCGTAACCGCGCACCTCGTCGATCGCGAGCTGATCTTCGCCCATCGCGCGCAGCATTCGCAGTTGATCCTCCGCTTGTACTTCATCGATCTTGCTCAGCGCAAACCCGACGTGGATCAGGATCCAGTCACCCGGTCCGGCCTCGCCGTCCTCGAGCAGGCCGATATTCACGTTGCGTTGCACGCCGCCGACATTGACGCGCGCGAGCAGCGGCTGCTCCGCCGACATTTCGATGATCTGACCCGGGATGGCTAAGCACATGGCGCTAGACCGCCGGCGCCGCGACGAGATGCAAGCGCACCCGTACGAGCGGCGCCACACCGAGGACCAGCAGCTTCATCGGCTTGAGACCGAAATCGCGGACGTCGATCTTGATCTCGCCGTTCACCGTGATCTTCGCTGGACCGTGATCGAGCGTGAATTCGCCTTCATACGTGCGCGCCAAGCCGGCGAGCGTAATCGAGCCCGCAGCCGTGTATCGCCCGCGCACCGAACCGCGCTGAAACTCACGAAGGTCGCCGGCAATCTTTGGAAATCGCTTGCTGTCGATCAGCTTCCACATCTCGCGGTCCTGCAGATCGTTGCCGGTGCGAAGACTCTCGACCTGACATTCGACGTGCATTTTGGGAATCGGTTCCGAGGCGAGCGTGCCTTGCGAGTCAAAAGATGCCTCGATAAACCCGCTCAAGTCCGTCGTCTTTCCGTACGCGGATTGGTTCGTCGACGTCGAATAGAACGTCAGCGAAGAATCGGACCGTACGACTTCGAAACGCTCGCTTGCTGCCTGCGCCGCCATGCCGATGACTTCTCCTCGTGCGGTCAACCGACCCTCGACTGTCGTCATTGTGCCGGGTTCGCGACGAGGTGGAGATGCACTTTCACAACCGGGTCGACCCGGATAAACAGCAGATTCGGCGGAGTGAGGCCGAAATCGCGGATATCGACGTCGAGATCCCCCTCGAAGACGAGGTCCGTTCCTCTTACCGAGAAGCTAATCTCTCCGCCGTACCGTTTGATGCGCCCGGCCAGCGTGATGTCGCCGCTGCCCGAAAACTGAAACGGCGAATCGGTCGGCACCAGCGTGCGAAGGTCCGCCGTGATCCGCGGAAAGCGTTTGCTGTCGATCAGCTTCCACATTTGCTGGTCCAGCATGCTGTTTCCGGAACGGAGCTGCTCGACCAGGAAATCCAAGTGCATCGTAGGCAACGGGTCGAAAATCAACCTGCCTTCATCGTTCAAGCCGGCTTCGATGAAGCCGTCGAGCATGGTGTTCTTGCCGCTCACCTCGTGCAACGTCGACTTCGCCTGAAACGACAGAACCGATTCGGCGCGTGAAACGCTGTATCGCAAGCTCCGCTGCGCGCCCGCGGGTGCGCTCACATACCCTTCATTCTTGCGTAGCGCACGGCATCGTTCGTGATGTCGGTCACTACGCCACTCACGCTCGCGCTGCCGAGCGCGCTCTGAACGAACGATACCAACTCTTTGAGAAGCGGCTCCTGTCCCGACATCGCGCGCATCCGGTTGTACCGTGCGATATCCGGCGTCATACTGGTGAAGAGTCGTTCGGCTGCGAAGGCCGCCGCAAACGCGATCGCTCCGAAAATCAAGCCTCGGTTCATACTGATATCCTTCTTTCTTCCGAAGTTTCGCCGGCCAGCGTATCGGCGATGAGGCGCCGCACCAGTTCCACGGCCGGCTGTATTGCGTCGCGAACGGGCTCGCTCAGCCCAATGGTTTCTTCTATACCCGAGGGTTCGCACCCCACGATCGTAACCGGCGGCGGATCCCCGCCGATCGTTCGCATCAACGCGAACACGTTTTCAAGATCCATCCGGTGCGCGTCCGGCGCGCTGGCGGCGGGCGACACCTCCGGCTCGGCGACGTAGAGCGTGCCCGGCACTCCGCCGCGCGGCATCGCATCGATGAGGATCGCGCGATCGTATCCGGCGAGCAATTCGTACGCGAGATGAAGGCCGCGAATGCCGTAGTCGTCGATCGTCACCCCGCCGACCGGCTGCGCCGCGAGCGCGCGCGCGACCTCGGGCCCGAACCCGTCGTCGCCAAAAAAGATGTTGCCGATGCCCGCCACCAAGAGCTTCATGCCGCTCCGCCTGCAGCGTGCGCGCCAACCGGTTCGACCTCGTCGGGATAAAAGAAAAACGCGCGTCCGTACCAATCGTGAAGATCGCTCGCCGGATCCGCATCGACCGTGACCGCTACGTACATTTGATTCTCGACGTCCTGATGAATCGCTCGAACCGTCGCTACCTGGCCGTCGAGAAATGCATCCCAGACATCGGCACGGCGCTTTGGATGCAATCGAACGGCCGAACCTTTACTCACCTTCGTGCCCTCGACGAAGATGCAGTCCATCCCGGGAACGTCCAGCGCGGCGAATGGGTCGGGCATCCGCGGCGGGTCGTGCTTCGTGTGGAGCAGCGTGCCGTGCAGGCGTCCCAGTTCTTCGGGCCCAAAGCGCTCTGCCCGCTCGACGATCGCGCGCGCGCGCGGATCGGTGGCGCGCGCTTCGTCACGCTCTTCGTCCGATAAGCTCAGCACGCTAAGCATCATCAGCTCGTCGACCTCGGTCGCATCGAACGTATCGCCTTCGCTTTGCGACGCGACGGCGGGGAAATCGTAGAGGATGATCGGCGACGACAGTACGAGCGGCGAACGCTGCGCGTCCGCGCTTTCGTCGCCGACGAGCACCGGCCAGCTATGCCGGTTGACGAGCGGCACCGGCACGTCGGCGACGGCTTGCGGCGGGTCGAGCGCGGACAGAAACTTTCCGTCCTGCGCAAACAGCAGCGTATGCGTCGAGACGAAGGCCGTCCGCAGGGCCGAGCTGCGTTCGCCCGGCACAACACTCGAGTCGTTCTCGATTCGGACGCGCAACTTTCGCAGGTTCGGGTGGCCGGCAACCGGTTCGCATTCGGCGGCGACCGCTCCGTGCAGCGGCCAACGCCGGCGTACGATGCGTCCGCATGGTTCGTCGCGTCCGTCGCGCAGCGGCTCGAACGTCTCTTCATCGCCGAAGGCGATCGGCGCCACGGCGCGGCGGTCGTTCCACGGCTGCAGGCGAATTGAAACCTCGCGCTCGACGCCTTCGTCAAACGACAGATGCGTCTGCACTCCGGCCTTCAGAGAGTGGACGGGCTCGTACGAAAAGCCATCCCACGCTTCGATCTGACGGGCTTCGACCTGCAGAAACCGTACGAGCGCTTCGACCTGCGTCTCCGGTCCGCATTCGAGCAAGATCTCGGTCTGCGCTTCGGCGGGCTCACCCGTCCCTGCGGCCGCGTTCGCTTTTGGTACGACCACGCCGAACTGCCAGCGGATCCGATTCTTGCGCGCCGAGGCGGTGTACGGATAGAGGATGTAGCCTTCGTACAACACCGCATTGGCGACGTCGAGGGCGGGTGCGAAGGGATTCATCGCTGCGCCTTTGCGAGGTCGACCAGGCGCTGCATCGCGGCATCCCAAGTGGGCAGCCCCGTCGCAATTTTGTAGCGCCGGAGCTCGTCGAAGAGATCGCGATCGACGCGAATCCACGCGGAGTTGGGGAACGAAGCGTCGACCGCTTCGCGCCACGTGGAGACTGGGAGCGGGTAACGCGTCTCGCAGCTCCACGGCACGAACTCGGGCATGACGGTTCCCCCTCGCTCGACGAACGCGGTACCGCTAAACTGCAGGTTAAGCGGGACGATGCCGCTTTCGAGCGATGCGAGATACTTGTGCGCTGCCACCTCGAAGTCGTAGCTGCACGGAACGTGAAGTTCGACTTCCGTTTCCTTTTCGAACGAAATGACCATCGTCGAGACGTGCGTCCACAGCATCGGCTTGAGCGTGTCCGCGTAGCGCGCCGGAGCACCGAATAGTTCCTCGAGCAAGGCGCTCTCGCCCGTGGTATAGCGGCGACGCTGGACTTCGAGTCGAATCTGGGTTCGCAACGCGATCGCATCGATCTTCGCCCCGCTGCTCTCGGTGATGCGCAACCGCAGGAGCAGCATCGGAGAGGCGGCGTACGGGTTCGCGGCGGCGCCGACGACGGTAAAGCCGAGATCCGTCATGAAACTCTGGCCGTCACCTTCCCTGCGGCACGGTCTCGAACGTTTGCGAAGTAGCCGGCGATTTTCTTATGCGCATCTTCCCCGCCGTCGAAACCTTTCCAAGACGTTCGGATCAGCCCGACCAGTTCGTACGCGGAGTCGATCGGCACGACGTACGACCGCGACTCGTCGCGATTTCGCTGGATAAGAATCGCCTCCACGTCCGGCCGGATCGAAGCCAACGCCGGATACTGCGCGGTGATGCCGCTCCAGGTATCGAGGGGAAGCATCGACTCGATAGCGCCGGCCGGACTCGGATAAAACGCGACCATCCGCTTCTCAAGCGAGTTGTAAAAGAAAAATGCGAGGCCGATCGGCACCTGCAGCGCGTCCCATTGCGCGTCTTCGATCGAAAAGGCGTCGATTTCGCGAAAGCGGTCTGGAATCGCACGATACTTGCCTTGCGCCGCGCCTTCCGGTTCGAAGACGATATAACACGGACGGCACGCGCACAGAATGCGGCGCTCGGCGAGTTCGATCAGGTGGCTATGCTCGCTCGCGAGCGGCGTCGAGCAGAAATCGCAGCGCTCGCCGGCCGGCGGCTTCTTCTGCATCATCTGGTGCAGCATCGCGACGTTGTCTTTGCCGCTCTTATCCATGAGGCTCATGCCGTACTCAAGATACGCAGCGAGGTGTCCGCGATATATTCCGGCGGGGGCGAGGGCTTCACCGGGGTCGACGATGCTTCGGCACGAACTTCACGGATCTCCGGAACGCGTTCGAGAATCGCTCGCTCAACCGCGCTTTTCAGCGTCTCCGCCGAAGCGGGGCATCCGTCGCAGCTGCCTTCGAGACGAAGGTAGACGACGTCGCGTTCGATGCGCGAGATTTTCATATCGCCCTTGTGCGATTTGATGTAGGGAAGCACCGATGCCATCGCGGCCTCGATCCGTTCTTCGAGCGCGATGGGATGCAGGCCGTGGAGACAGAGGAGGCTCTCGACGAGCTTATCTTCGCAAAGCCGCTCGAACATTGCGTCCGAGCGGTCTCCGAGTTCATCGTGCACGATCGAAAGCACGCGTTCGAGGCCTTCGCCGTAGAAGCCAACGATGGTTCGAACCAGCTCCTCCGCTCGCTCGCGGGTTCGATGCGGCGTTTGCGCCGCGTCGAACCCGGCTAGCAGTTCTTCGACTCGATCGGCCATCCCGGGAACGCTGGCGCCCATCGCTTATCCGAATGGAGCGAGTGGGGAGTGCACCGTTTCGATCGATTTGTCGTCGCCCAAGTACATGTGCACGCCGCACGGCAGGCACGGATCGAAGCTGCGCACGGCGCGCATGATATCGATCCCCTTGAACGAATCGGGCCCGTTTTCTTCGTGGATCGGCGTGTTCTGCACGGCATCTTCGTACGGGCCGGGCGTTCCGTAGATGTCGCGCGGATTGCCGTTCCACGGCGTCGGGGGCCACGGGTGATAGTTGGCGATCTTGCCGTCGCGGATCACCATGTGATGCGATAGCACGCCGCGCACCGCCTCGGTGAAACCGCAGCCGATCGCTTCGTCGGGAACGGTGAACGGCTCCCACGAACGCGTTCTGCCGGCGTTGAGCTCCTCGAACGCCTTGTCCAAACTGTGCAGCGCGATGCCGGCTGCATACGCCTGGAAGTAGGTACGGGCGCGATTGCGCTCGAGCGTATTTGACCACTTGGGAATCTTCCACTCGAACGAGACGGGCCCGGACAGCGCGCTCTTCGGCAGATTGATTTGCACGCTCGTTCCCGTCGCTTTCACGTAGCCGACGTCGACCAGACCCGAAAGCGCCGTCGACCAGAGACGTGCGATCGGTCCGCCGCCGGTGTCGAGCGCCAAATGATCCTTACCGTCGAACCAGCGCGGCGACATCACCCAGCTGTATTGATTGGCGAAGTCGCGTTTCTTCGGCGTGGGGAGCGTGTGCATGTTCCAGGGGTGCCGCCGGTCGACCGGATTGCCAAGAGGATCTTGCGGAACGAAGATCTCCTCGGCTTCCCAATCGTCGTAGAACGAGTGGCCGAGCAGAATCCGGATGCCGAGATTAATCTTCACCAGATCGTTCGTCACGAGTTTACCGTCGACGACGACGCCCGGCGTGACCAGCATCTTGCGGCCCCAGTTGGTCATGTTCTTGTACTGGAAATCGCAGTGATCCGGATCCTGGAAGGCGCCCCAGCAGCCGAGCAGGATACGGCGTTCGCCGTTGTGCTCGTAACCGGGGAGCGCTTCGTACCAGAAGTTGAACAGGTCGTCGTGCAACGGCACGCAGACCTTCATGTATTCGACGTAGCGCATCAAGCGCGAGTAGTAGTCGGTAAAGAGCTGCTGCGTCGCGACCGTGCCGGTGCCGCCGGCGTAAAGCGTCGACGGATGTACGTGACGCCCTTCCATCAAGCAGAACATCTCGCGCGTGTAGCGGCTGATCTGCAGCGCCTGGCGATAGAAATCGCCTGTAAACGGGTTGAGGGACGTCATGATGTCGGCGATGGTCTTGTAGCCGTGAATGCGGGCGTTTGGGGCTTCGGTTTTCTTGGCTTTTTCCCAGACGCTCGGGTTGGTTTCGCGAACCATCTTTTCGCAATAGTCGACGCCGACGAGATTCTCTTGGAAGATGTTGTGATCGAACATGTACTCGGCGGCTTCGCCGAGATTCATGATCCACTCACCCATCGCCGGCGGGCGAACGCCGAACGCCATGTTCTGTGCGTAAACCGAGCAGACGCAGTGATTGTCTCCGCAGATCCCGCAAATTCGCGACGTGATGAAATGTGCGTCGCGCGGGTCTTTGCCTTTCATGAAAATGCTGTAGCCGCGGAAGATCGACGACGTCGCCGTGACATTCGGCGACGACTTTCTTTTGAAAATCGATCTTCGTGTAAATGCCGAGACTGCCGACGATCCGCGTGATGGGATCCCACGACATATCGACCAGACGCGAGGCTCCCGTTCCGCTCCCGGTTCCGGGAAGGTCTTTAATAGCCATATCGGTCCTCTCGTGCTAGACGAGCGATCACTGTTTGATGTAACCGGTGGTGAGCTTCTTGCCCTTATGACGCCACTTGGGCTCTTTATCGAGCGTGTCCATCGTAAAGTTGCGCATCGTCTTGATCACCGAACCGTACGCCGTGCTGATCGTCGACGAAATCTTTCCGCCCGGGGGTTCGTCCATGAACGGCATGAACTTGTCCGGGAAGCCGGGCATCGTGCAGCCGATGCAAATGCCTCCGACGTTCGGACAGCCGCCGACGCCGCCCATCCAGCCGCGCTTGGGAACGTTGCACTTTACGACGGGCCCCCAGCAGCCCAGTTTGACGAGACATTTCGGCGAATCGTATTCGGTTGCGAATTCACCCTGCTCGTAGTAGCCGGCGCGATCGCAGCCTTCGTGCACGGTATTGCCGAAGAGCCACGTCGGGCGGCCCGCTTCATCGAGCGGAATCATCGGCGCGCGGCCGGCGGCCTGCCAGAGCAGATACAGGATCGTTTCCGAAAGGTTATCGGGCTGCGTCGGGCAGCCCGGCACGCACACGATCGGTATGCCGGCACTGGATTTCCATTCCCAGCCGAGATAATCGAGAATTCCCATCGCGCCGGTCGGGTTGCCGGCCATCGCGTGGATGCCCCCGTAGGTCGCGCAGGTTCCCGCGGCAAGAACCGCCCACGCTTTCGGCGAGAGCCGGTCGATCCAACCGCTAAACGTAATCGGCTGATCGGTTCCGGGTGCGTTGCCGAAGCCGGTCCAGTAGCCTTCTTTCTTGATCTCTTCGTTCGCAATCGAACCTTCGATTACGAGCACGAACGGATCGAGTTCGCCGCGTTCGGCTTTAAAAAACGCTTGCAGAAATTCCGCGCCGCCAAGACTGTATTCGATCAGCGGCCAGTGAAACTTGACGCCGGGTAATCCGGGCAGCGCGCCGAGGGCGATCTCTTCGATGCTGGGCTGCATCGCCGCGGTCAACGCGACGGAGTCTCCGTCGCAGCTCAAACCGGCTGGGATCCAGAGTACGTTTACCACCGTGTCCGCCATTGCAATTGTTTCCTTGCTTCATTCGCGGAAAACCCCGTCGTTGCGACGGTTGCGGTACTTGGGACGAGGCCCTAAGGCTAGAACACAAAACCGTGAAATGCAAGCGGCGTAAAAACGGCCGTTTGCTTCAAAAACGGCGGCTTTCGTTACCGGCTCGTTACCGCCAACGCTAAACCGTGCGCGGCCTGCAATGGACCTTAAGCTCTGCTTAGCGCGCACCGTGCGGCGAGCGTCTTTTCTGCGTCGTGCGGAGCCCGCCGCACGTTACCGCGGGGTTACAAATCGCACATCCGAGCAAGCTGTCGGCAACAAAGTCGCCGAAAAATCTGAAGGCCTTGCCGCCGCCTTTCGGATATAGTAAACGCGTGCACGAAATCACGGTCGCATTGAGCGTCCTCGAGGGCGTCGCCGAAACCGCGCAGGAACAGGGCATCGACCGCATCAGCGTCGTGCACGTTCGAATCGGCGCGCTCTCCGGCATCGTGCGCGACGCACTGCTCTTCTCGTGGGACGTCGCCACCGCCGAGACGGTCGCCGCCGGCAGCGAGCTGCGCATCGAAGAGATTCCGCTCGTCGTCTTTTGCGAATATTGCGAGGGCGAACGCGCACCCGCGCCGGGTGCCGGTCTCCTTTGTCCGGAGTGCGGGAACGCGGCTCCGCGTATCGTGCGAGGCCGTGAAATGCAACTCGTTGCCATTGAGGTTCCGGCATGAAAATGCGCGTCGTCGAAATCGCTTCGAACTTAATGGTCAAGAACAACGCCATTGCCGCCCGGCTGCGAGAGCGCTTTGCCGAAAGCGGGACGCTGGTCGTCAACCTGCTCTCCAGTCCGGGATCGGGAAAGACGACGCTGCTCGAAGAGACCCTTCTGCGCTTGCGCACCGAATATCGCGTCGCAGCCCTCGTCGGCGACCAGGCGACCGCCAACGACGCCGGCCGTCTCGCGCGCAGCGGTGCACCGGTGCGGCAGATCACCACCGCGGCCGAATGCCGGCTGGATGCAGCCATGGTGACGAAAGCGCTCGACGATCTCGACGGCCCGTTCGACGCGCTCTTCATCGAAAACGTCGGCAATCTGATCTGCCCCGCGGAATACGATCTCGGCGAGGATTTGCGGATCGTGTTGATCGCCGTAACCGAAGGCGAGGACAAGCCGCTGAAGTATCCGCTGGCGTTCAACTCGTCGCACGTCGCGGTGGTTACCAAGATCGACATTGCCGAAGCCGTGGGATACGACCGGAAGGCTGCCCATACCAGCATCCGGCAAGTCCATCCCGGCATCCCGATTCTGGAGATTTCGGCTCGCAGCGGCGCCGGTATCGACGCCTGGATATCGCTGCTCGGCGAGCGCATCCGCGCGAAAGCAGGGCGCGACGCCCCGCGCACGATAGTCTCCCCAACCTAAAGAGCGGATTTTTCCGCAGCGGGGAGGGGGCGCGCTTATGACGACGCCGCGCACGCGGCTCCTGACGCGCTTGTTCGCATCCGAACCGCGCTTGGTTCGGCTCTGGGCTCCGCCTGGCTTCGGTAAGTCATCGCTCGCCCGTTTGTTCGCGCGCCGGTTCGATCGCCACGCGTTCTGCGACTGCCACGGCGTCTCAGATTCCGTCGATTTTGCGCGGCGCGCGATGTCCGCGCTGGCGGGCGAAGCGCAAGGCGGGAGCGATTCGATCGCCGCGACGCTGCTTCGTCTGCATGCGATCGAGGCGGATTCGGCGGCGTGGAGCCGCGCACTGCTCGATGCCTGGAAGAGCCGCCAAGAACATGCTCTCCTGGTTCTCGAACATGCCGAAGCGATCGCCGACAACAGCGGGGTCCTCGCACTCCTCGGAGATCTTCTGGCGGCCCGACCCGCCGAGCGCGTCGTCCTGATCAGCTCTCGAACCGCGCTGCCGCTGCGCTTCGCGCACTATCTAGCGGCGCACCAAATGCTGACGCTGAGCCGCAACGAGCTGCGTTTCGACGACGAAGAAGCCGCCGCCGTTTTCGCCGGTGCGGACCTCGCTCCGGGCGTGGTCGATCGGATCGTGCGCCTCGCGGACGGATGGCCGATCGTGCTCCTGCTGCTCGCGCTGTTCGCGCAGTACGATTCCAACCTCGAACGTCTCGTCGAGCAGCTCGCCGACGTGGCCGGCGACGATCTCTACGACTATCTCGCGAACGAGATTCTCTCGGCCTTTACGCCGGAGATGATGTCGGTGATGATGGCGGCGGTTGCGATTCCAAACTCGACGCTCGAGGACATCTCTGCAGCGATGGGCGAGCGGCACATCACTCCGATTGTCGACCGGCTGCTCAAGCTGCCGGGGTTTATCTCATCCGACACGGGTGCGTACCAGACGCATCCGCTGCTGCGCAGCGCCCTGCGGACGCGGCAGGCCGGCGACCACGCGGACTACTTGCTGCGCGCGGCGCACCACTACGAAGAATCCGGCGACGATCTGCGCGCCGCCGAACTCTACGGCACTTTAGGCGATGAAGAGGCGACGGCCGGCGCCCTCGATCGCCTTCCCGCCGCATCGTTCGAATCGCCCTCGTTGCGGCTTATCGACGTCCTTGCGAAGATCAAGATGTCGACGCTGTGTGCGTACCCGAGCGTCTGGATTGCCACGTTGCCGTATCGCGTCGCTCGCGTCCCGATCGCACGCCTCTACGACGAAGCCATGCGCCTGCTGCACTCGATCCCTCCGGATGCCGCGCCCGCACTGCACCGCCGTTTGCGAATCCGGCTCGCGTCGCTGGCGCTTGGGCTCGATAAGCTTGCCGACGCGCGTTCGCTTCTCGAGGCGAACGTTTTGCCCGGCGTCTCGGAAGAAGTGCCGCAAGAGCGGCGCCTCGCGCTCATGACCTCGGCGCGAATTGCCGCGCGGCAAGGGCGTTTCACCGAAGCCGATGCATTCGTTGACGAATGCGATGCCATGCAAGGTGCCCGGCACCTTCGCTTCGAGAGCGAACGCGCGCAGATTGCGATGGACAAGGCGCGCTTGCTCGGCGATTGGCGCGGCGCGTTGAAGATCGCCGACGAAGCGCTTTACGCCGCGCAGCACAGCGGCGTCACTTCCCGCATCGTCGACGCGGCTCGCGTCGTTGCCGAGGCCGCGTGGTATTGCGACGACGACGCCCGCGTAACGACGGCGCAGGAAATGCTGGAGGATTGCGGCGACACCGACGTGCGCGCGTTTGCCCGTTACGTCGAAGCGGCGATCTCCTTCGACACGATCGACGCGCCGTCTCACGCCTTGCACCTCGCGCGCCTCCACGCTGCCCTCTCGGTCGCCGATGCAAAGCGCGCGGTGGAGCTGCTCGATCGCGCCATCGACGGCATCGATACCGGTGAAAACGACTTTCTGCGCGTCGTCATCCGCGTTTGCGCGGCGCTGCTCCTACCGTCGCAGCGACGCCGGCTGCTGGAAGCGCGGGCGATCGCACAGCCGATCGAATCTCCCCCACTTCAGGCGTCGCTCGAATTGCTGATCGATTCGGTCGAACCGGAGAACTTCGGCATCTTCAAACATCTCGCCGCGCGCGTCTCACGATCGCCGTTGAAGGAGCGCCGCGACGCGGTCTGCCTCGACATCCTGCGCGAACGCGTTCGGCGCGGTTCCGAGGTACTCCACGTTTCGGATCGGGGGTTCGAACTCGTGGTCGCGCTCGCACTCCTGGGCCCAGGTGCGTCGAAGGAAGCGATCGCCGCTGCGATTTGGCCCTCGTTGGACGGCGACGCCGCCGTGAACGCGCTAAAGATGTGCGTCTCGCGCACGCGCGCGCAGATCGCGGACAAAGAATCCATCGAAAGCACGAGACGCGGTTACGCGCTCGGCGATTCGGTGGCGATCGACGTGCGCGATATCGAGCGGCTGTTGCGCGACGTTCGCGGTGCGACCGCTCTCGCCGATCCGATACGGCGCAACGTTGAGGCGGCAATTCGCGCGCTGGCCGCTCGCGAAAGCAAGTCGACCGCGGCGTGGCCGTGGTTCGCACCGTTCGCCGAGCATCTCGACGAGCTGCAGCGCGATTTAGCAATGCTCCTTGCGAAGGATTCGTTCCGCCGGGACGAACCGGCGGTCGAGCCTTACACCGAGATCTCCGCCTCCAGATCGTCGTAGCGGCGCAGCTTGTAGACGAGCGCCGAAATGCCCCAACTCGCGATGAATATACCGACTATCGCGAATCCGAGGATCCCGAAGTTGTCGCTGAGATGTCGCAGCAGATCCCAAAATGGCCCGGCGAGCTTAAGCCGGTCGACCACGACGCTCAGCGCTTCGATCGTGCCGACGAGCAGCGCAACCAGCACGGAGACGAGCGTGATGTTCATGTTGTAATACAGTTTGCGAACCGGTTTCACGAACGCCCACCCGTAAGCACCGAGCATGAGAATGCCGTCGGTGGTGTCGATCAGCGACATTCCGGCGGTGAATAGCAGTGGGAAAATCAGAATCGCAAAGATCGGCAATCCGTTGCCGGCTTGAATGGCGGCGATACCCAGCAGACCGACCTCGGTAGCGGTATCGAATCCCAAACCGAACAGCAAGCCCAGCGGGTACATGTGCCAGCTTTTTCCGATCATCCGAACCAGGGGGCGGCAGAACCGTCCGATCAGACCGCGCTGCATGAGGAAATCGTCTACGCTCTGCTGGTCGTAGCCGCGGCCGGAGCGGACGTCGCGAAATGCGCGCACGATCTCAAGCAGGACGAGCAGGTTGACGAACGCGATCAGGTAGAGAAAAAGCGCCGAAACGGACGTACCGACCATCGCGCCCACGTCCTCTAGCCGCGGAAACGAGCGAGCGATGGTAGCGGCCGCAAGAGCGATCGCGACGGTCAGTGCAACCACGATCGTCGAGTGCCCGAGCGAGAAGAAAAAGCCGACTGCAACCGGCCGCTTGTTCTGCGCCATCAGCTTTCGCGTGACGTTATCGATCGCCGAAATGTGATCCGCGTCGACTGCGTGACGCAACCCGAAGGTGAAGGCGAGCAGCGCCGTTCCGATCAAGGCGGGGCGCCCGTTAAAGACGACGAGCGCGGCGGCCCAGGCACCAGCATTGGCCGCGACGAGCAAAACATACATGAGCACGATCCGAGCTCGAACGTCGGTCGCGTTGTCGTCGAAGACCCGCCGCAGGGCGGCTAGATCGAATCCGGTCGTGGAGTCGGCCACCGCGGGTGAGTTGTTGCGGCGGCCGCGCGGCGACCTGCCTTTAGACGAGCGCTAGTACCGGCTTTCGCACGTCGACGAGGTGGAAGGGCAGCTCGAGATCGATGAGTTCGCCGCGACCTTCGGCGGCGATCTCTCGCGCGCGCGTCTCGATCGCCGCGAACATCGCCTCGTTGGATGGAATCGAGGCGAGAATATAGATGCGCGCGAACGTCGACGCGGCCGCTTCCGGCGTCATCATCGCTCCCACGGAGAACGTTTCGATTCTTATCCGATCGAGATCGAAGCGCGCCGCCTCTTTAAGCAGATCGCAGATACCGGCTGCCTGGTAAATCCGCCGGTCCTCCTGGACCGGTCTCTTCATGTTCGGATATTGCTCCTTCACCACGGCCTCCGCCGCACGCAGCAGCCGCACGTAGTTGAGCTCATTGGGCAGCGCGCGGTTTTGTGCGAAGACGAACGCTCCGCCGGGGCGCAGCACGCGAAAGATCTCGGCGAGTGCCGGTCGGGGATCCGGGAAAAAGTTCAGCGTCTGGTGCGAGACGACCGTGTCGAAACTCGCGTCGCCGAACGGGAGCGCTTCGGCGCGCGCGCGCTCGAAATGGACGCGAGGCTCCGACGCAAACGTTCTCCGCCCCGCATCGATCTCTGCCGCACACATATCGATGCCGGTAAACTGCGTATCCTCCGGAAACGCTTCCAGAAGTTCGTTCATCAGGCAGCCGTTACCGCAGCCCACGTCGAGAACGTCGCCGCCGCCTGCCGCTGCGGCCGCGCGCGCGAGCACCTCGTAGCTCGAGCGGTCGCCCACCGTGCGCAGGTTCGTAAACAGCGTTTCGTTGGCGACGGGAAGTGCGGTATGGAAGCGGTCGAGGTAGTCGTACCAGGCTTCGACCGTATGCTCGCGACCGTTCATGACGGCCTGAAAAAGTTCGGTCGAATCCGTACCGCTCGCGTACGCCTGGCGTCTGGCTCCCATCGTCGCGAGCTTTCGCCTGCACGCGCACCCTTTTTCCTGCCGGTCGTGCGAGCGCGCGGCCGGTCGCCACCCATCTTGACACCGGCTTAATGTGGCACCCTCGTCCCGGCACACAATTCCGTCGGATCGGGACGTTGAGGCGGCTACCAACACCTTGGTCCATCGGAGTACTCTCTTTGTATTGACATGACCGTGAGAGCCGATGTCCCGGGCGATATCATCGAAGCCGCGCGCCTGGGCAAGCCGGGTGCCGCAGACCGCCTGCTCGCGCAGGCGTGGCCTCACGCGTTTCGGATCGCTCGTTCGATCCTGCGCGATGAGGGACTCGCCGAGGACGCCGCTCAGGAAGCGTGCGCCATCGTCTACTGTACCGTGACGCGGCTGCGCAGCGCGTTCGCCTTTCGCGTCTGGTTCTATCGCATCGTCGTCCGGGAGGCGATGCGCCTCGACCGCAAGCGCGCATTGGCGGCGGCTTTCACGTACGAACCCGTTGCCGGCGCCGATCCCAGCGACTCGATCGAACGTCTGGACGTGCACCGCGCGCTCGGGCGTCTTTCTCGCGCACAGCGCGCGACCGTGGTGCTGCACTACTATGCGGAGATGAACAGCCGACAGATCGCCACCGTTCTGGGCGTACCCGACAGCACCGTTCGCTTTCATCTCGTTACCGCGCGACGTAAACTCGAAGCGCTTCTCGGCGATCGCCGCATGCCCGCCCGTCTCTTGGAGGCCGTCAACGGTGCCCTTTAAACTCGATGCTGCCGTTCGCGACGCCGTCGCCGTCGCCGTCCCCGCCCCGCCGCTCGCCGCGATCCGTGCGCGCGGCGGAGCGATCGCCGCGCGATCTCGCCGGCGGCGCAATGCTTTCGCGGTAGCGGCGCTGCTGCTGTCGTTCGCCGGCTTGGCCGTCGCCGCCGGCGAGCGCCCCGCCGGGCCGGCGACGCACCTGCCCGCACCGATCGCATCGATTCACCCGGCACCGATCGTCACGTAGCCCCGCATGCGCACGTGGACCTTGCTTGCCGGCATCGCAGCGATCGCCGGTCTGGATATCTACGCTCTTTCGGGCGGAAGCGCAGCGTTCGTCGCGCTGGTCGCAACCGGCGCGCTCGCTATTCTCGGTTTCCGGCAGGTCGGCTATTTCGACGGATCCACGTCGCGACGAGTCGCGAAAGTGCCCGCCGTACCGGAGTGGCACCAGCCGGCATTTCCGTTTCGAGCGCCGCTCGACTATGTGGTGATGGCGGCTGCACGATCTTCAGCTTCGTATTGTCGTACGTCAACTATTGGAATCCGCCGGAAAAGATCTTCGACGAAGTCTACTTCGCACGCGCGGCCGAAGAGTATCTGCGAAACGAGCGGATCTATGAGAACACGCACCCGCCGCTTGCCAAACTCATCGTAACGTTTTCCACGATGCTCTTCGGTGGACTCGCGCGCGGCGATAATGCCGCCGGGTGGCGCTTCCTCGACGTGGTGTTTAGCGCGCTGGCGGTCGGCGTGCTGTATGCGCTCGCTCGCCGCGTTACCGGCTCGACGCTTTTTGCAGCGCTCGCGGCGCTTTTTTTTACCTTCGACGGCATGCATTTCGTTCAGTCCAGGATCGCGACACCGGAAGGGATCGTCGTTTTCTTCTCGCTCTGCGCGCTCTACGGGCTGTACCGCTTCTGGCTGGTTCCCTCAGGGCTTGCAATCGGCGCGCTGATCGCGTGCAAGTGGTACGGTGTCATGATGTTGGGCGTCGCGCTCGCCGCGTCGCTGTGGCGTAAACCCGCCGGTTGGTGGAATGTCCTCGCCTTCGGTGCGATTCTCGCGATATCTACGGGCGCGTACTCGCTCTCGTGGGTGCCCGACCTCGTCCGCCAGTCCCCGGATCCGAACGAGGTTCACACGGTGAGCGACGTTCTCGCCCGACAGCAATCGATGTACGACTACCACGCCACGCTCCGCGCGACGCACCCATATAGCTCGAAATGGTGGGAATGGCCGTTGGACTACGTTCCGGTGGCCTACTATTACCAGGACCGCCGCGTAAACCAAGCGGACGCACGGGCCTGCTGCATTGCGGAGGTTACCTCGATGCCGAATCCGATCGGGATGTGGCTCGGCCTGTTCGCGGTACCACTGGTTGGCATACTCGCGTGGCGGGAACGGAATCGCGGCTATGCGTTGATCGTGGTAACGTATTTACTGCAGTGGCTTCCGTGGTCGCAGTCGCCTCGCCTCAGTTGGGAATACCATTTCTACGTCGACGTGCCGCTCATCGCACTGTGCAATTCGATCGCCTTGCAACGCCTGGTTAGATGGGCGCGCGATCGTGACGCAGCGACGTGCCGCCTCGCGCCGTGGGCCGCAGGCGTCGCGGCGTTCGCGATCGCCGGCGCCTTCGTCTATTTTTACCCCGTCCTCGCGGGAATACCGCTCACCTGGGAGTCATGGCACGCGCGCATGTGGCTGCCGACGTGGATCATCGGCCCAGGCTGACGCGTCGATATTGCTTGCAAGTGCGCCGCATGCTATCATCGTGCCGCGCGAAGGGGCGCACCCGGTCCGCGGAAAGGACAGAAGTCCACCCGCTTCTCGAGACAATTCACCTCGCGAACGATCTTTTCTGCCTGCAGATGCGGACGCCAGGCGTCACGATGAAAGGACGTTCGTCATGCCCGTTCGACCCTTGCCGCCCGATCCCGACTTGGAGCATCTCAAGCACCAGGCGAAGGATCTGATGCGCGCGCAGCAGGCCGCAACGCCGGAAGCCTGCCAGAGAATCCGCGAATTCCATCCACGCTTCCGCTCCGCGTCCGACGGCGCCATCGCGAGCGGGACGTTCGCGCTTAGCGACGCGCAGTTGACGATCGCTCGCGAGCGCGGATTTCCAAGTTGGCCGCGACTTCGATCGCACGTCTTACGTTCGGACCGCGACGACTTACGTGCGCTTAAGCACGAACGCATTACCGACCCTCTCTTCCGCCGCGCCGTCGATCTGATGGACGCCGGCGACGAAGACGGCCTTCGCGCGCTCTTGCACGAGCATCCGAATCTCGCGCGCGATCGCGTCACGCTCGACGGCAGCAACTACTTCACGCACCCCGCGCTCCTCGAATTTGCGGCGGAAAACCCGACCCGTCGCGGCCGGCTCCCGCAGAATATCGCCGCCGTCGCCAAGATCGTTCTCGATGCAGGTGGCGCTGCCGATCGCGAGAGCGTCAATTCGGCACTCGCACTTGCGGCATCGAGCAGCGTCGCCCTCGAATGCGGCGTGCAACACGCGCTGATCGACGTACTGTGCGACTACGAAGCCGACCCGAATGTAGCGCTGCTGCCGGCACTGTACTATGGCATGTTCCACGGCGTGGACGCGCTGATGCGGCGAGGAGCACGGGACGATCTCGCCGCGGCGGCCGCAACCGGACGCGCGGCCGACGCACGCGCGCTTATCGGCGCGGCGAGCGGCGAAGCCCGTCAGCGCGCGCTCGCGCTAGCCGCGCAGTTCGGGCACTTCGAGATCGTACGCATGCTCCTCGATACAGGCGAAGATCCGAACCGGTATAGTCCTCCCGGCGGTCACTCGCACGCGACGCCGCTTCATCAAGCCGCACTCGCAGGTCACGATGCGGTGGCACGTTTGCTGGTCGAACGGGGAGCGCGGCTGGATACGAAGGACATTCACCATCACGCAACCCCGGGCGGTTGGGCCGCCTATGCCGGGCACGAAGCGCTGGCCGAGGAACTCGGCTACAGGGCGTCGTGAAAGATGAGTCCGAGGGCGAAGCGCGTTCCCCACGTCACGGTACTCACGCCGTGTTTGAATGCGACGCGATACGACCCGTTCGCACCGCGCCGCGGCGCTAGCCGCGACGGAAGAACCAGTAGGTCTCCCTGCTCGGGGGAGAGCGAATAGGCGCGCGATTGCGCGCGCGGACGCTGCTCGGTCAGCACGACCTCGCCGCCGCGAAACTCTTCGCCGGGACGGCTGAGGTAGAGCGTTGCCTGAAACGGAAAAGCGACGGGTCCGTAAATGTCTTGATGCAGGCAGTTGAAGTCGCCCGGCCCATATTTGAGAAGCAGTGCGGTCGGGCGCTTCTGTTCCGATTCAAAACAGTCGTGCAGAAACTGCTGGTGCGTCGCCGGAAACGTGACGTCCGACTTCAATTCGCGCATCCACTCGTTGGCGATCGGAACGAGCGTCGCGTAGAGATTCTCGCGCAGCGCTTGCACGCGCGCCGGCAGCGGGTTTGCGAAGTATTTGTATTCGCCGCGACCGTACGCGTGACGCTCCATGACGATGCGCTTGCGAAATAACGCATCGTCGTCGTACAGCGCGCGCAGCTCCTGCGCCGCGTTCGCATCGCCGTACCCGCGGACGAGTGCGAAGCCCGTCTCGCGCAGGTCACCCTGCATTGGCGGCCTCGCGCTTCTCACGCTCTCGATCGATCAGGGTGCGCTTTCGGTCGAGCCCCCAGCGATAGCCGCCGAGTTCGCCGGTTCCACGAATCACGCGATGGCATGGGATCGCGATCGCGACGGGGTTGGCAGCACATGCGCGTGCGACCGCTCGCGCCGCCGTCGGCTGCCCGATGCCGGCGGCAACCTCGGCGTACGATTCGACGCTCCCGTAGGGGATCGATTGCAGATATCGCCATACGCGCATTTGAAACGCCGTCGCCCGAATATCCAGCGGCAGATCGAGATGCGGCTGTTGGCCTTCGAGATGTCGCGAAAGCGCTGCGACCCATCGCTCGAAATCGGGATGGTACGGTCGAGACATCGGGTTGACGTCTGCGTTGCGAAACTCACGCTTTAACTGGCTTGCGAGCTCGTCGACGTCGTCGCCGAAACGAATGAAGCAGATTCCGCGGTCGGTTGCCCCGACGAGGACGCGGCCGAACGGCGTCTCGATCGCTGCATACGAGATCTCTAACCCTTCGCCGCCGCGCCGGTATTGAGCCGGCGTCATCCCGAGCCGCGTGCCCGCCTGTTCGTAAACGCGGCTCGGCGACCCGTAGCCGGCATCGTAAAGAGCGGCGTCGACGGGCTTCGAGGCCCGTAATCCGGACTTGAAATTGCGGAGCCGTGCTTCGGCCACGTATTGCCGCGGAGTAACGCCCACGACCGTTTTGAACGTGCGGGCGAAGTGAAACCGGCTCATGGCCGCTCGGGCGGCCAGATCCTCGAGAGGCAGCGCTCGATCGCTGTTCTCATCGATATATTTGCAGATTTGGTGTATTCGTTCGGTCGTTTCGCGCATGTGCTTACTCTAAGGCCGCCGTGGCGCCGAAACCACCCGAATATTGCGGTCTCTACAAATCCGTATCGGGCGGCCGCATCGACGGCGTTTGATTCAAAAAGGTCGAGGGCGGATACTTGGCCTTAATCGGGACGAACTTCCGGGGCGCCTGCGTGAAGTCGAAGCTGTCCACGATGCTCGTTGCGCGGCCATCCGTATAACCGGCTGAAACCGGCCCCAATTCGGCGAGCCCGAAGACCTGTTCCTCGAACTTTAAAATGCTGCCGAACTCGTATTGCGTGTGCGAGACGTAGTGAGCGCGAGCGTACGGCGAGACGATCAGGCAGCCGACGCGGATACCGAGCCCGCGAAAATCGAGCTGCGGCGGCGGGGCGTCATCGTACCACCCGCCCCAGTCGTCCCAAACGATTACGATTGCGGTGGATTTCCAATCCGGCCCTTCGCCGACGGCGTTAACGACCGCGGCCACCCACGACGGCCCTTCGTCGCTTCCCGACGACGGGTGATCCGACCACGTCCAATCCGGGATTACCCACGATACGGCCGGCAACGTGCCGTCTTTCGCATCCAGCAATACCTGCGTTTGCGGTGAGATGACGTTGTTGTGCCAGTCGGGGCTGTATCGAACCGCTTTGATGGAATCGAACGCCGACCAGAGAACGCCGCCTTTATTTCCCGTGACCTTGGGTGCGTAGTATTTCCACGAAACGTTGGCCGCATCCAACGTATCGGCCATCGTTCGGAACTGCGTAAAGCATGGAAACGGACCGGGAGAAACGACGCGCTGCCGATCCAGCACAAACGTGATCGTACCCGGCACGGCGTCGCAGCCCCAGGGTCCGCCGATCGGATTATTGACCTCGGCGCGGTCTGGCGAAAGACTGGTCGTGCCGGCGATCAACGACATGTGACCGGGATAGCTCGGCCCGAAGATGAGCGGAAACATGCGATCGGCGAGCACGTATTGTCGAGCCATCGACCAATACGGTTCGATGACGTCGCGACGCAAATACGCGTACGGGTACGCCGGTCCGAGATTTGACTTGACGCCGTTTAAGTCGAAGCCGTTCATCTTCCCTCGGTTCCACGCGTTCACGGCCGGTCCGAAGTCGTGATTCAAGTTCACCAGCGGAACGAATCCTACCGAATGCAGCGGTAGGCGCCTACCGGTGTGCGTGTAGCCGAAGAGCGGCGCGTCGGCGCCGGGGAAACCGGCGAAAAGATTGTCGAACGATCGGTTTTCTTGAACGATCACCACAACGTGCTTGATGTAAGCTCCGGCCGGTGACGGCAGTGCCGGCGAAGTCGGCGCCGGCGGCGCAACCGCGATCGATGACGAACAGCCCCCCGCCGCGAACGCGGAGATCAGGAACGCAAGTGCGTGGTGGGGCTTCTTTTTGTGCGGAATCAATGCCCGCTGACACCGAGTGCCTTGGGTTTATCGATGTGACTCGCGATTGTGTGACGCACGCCGGTGCTTCCGTTGCCCATTTGACTCCTTAACGAAGGCAGACGCGAACTGAGTTTCGCGACCCGGCTCTGCGGCGCTTCTGAGCTATGATTAAGGAGACCGCCTTTTGCTTTACGAAAACTTTACTGTGCTAGCTTGCACAGGTTCAGCCGGAATCCAGGTCCGCCTGGGCTAGCTGTGGGAACAAACACAAGGCGCGACCGCCGCGTTAGAAGAAAACCAGGGTTAAAGTTTGGGAAGCCCCGTTGGCCGGGGCCCCGGGAAAGTGATAGTCTTCGAGTGCGATGAGGCGACTTCCAGCGGTCCTCGGCCTCTTGAGCCTGCTCTATGGTTGCAGCGGCGCGGGCTACTTGCCCTATTCGGCACATGCCCTCGACCCGGCGCAGATTCATTCGTTGGTCTCCAGTGCCTCGCACAGCAACGGCGTACCCGAAGGCTTGGTCAATGCCGTCCTCATGGCGGAATCGGCCGGCGATCCTTCGGCGGTCAGCAGCGCCGGGGCAGAAGGACTGATGCAATTGATGCCCGCGACGTCGACGGCGTGCGGCGTACTCAATCCATTCGATCCGAGCGAAAACGTCGAGTGCGGTACCGGATACCTCCGCTCGCTCCTCGACCGGTATCACAATGACGCCACGCTCGCGGTCGCCGCGTATAACGCGGGGCCGGGTGCCGTCGACCGGTATCACGGCGTGCCGCCGTATGCCGAAACGCGCGCTTACGTGACGCGCGTCATCGACGCTTACCGCAGCTATTAGGGCCTAACCGGCTCCGGTAGCCAATGGCGACTCAGACGCACTCATCGCCGATTCCGCGCGTTCGCGCGTTTTCGCTGCGCCCGCCGATTCTCGACGTCTACGTGCTCAACGAGATGGTCGGGCCGTTTCTGTTCTTCTTCGCCGCGTTCTTCTTGTTCTGGGCGCTCAACATTTTCTTTCTGGCGGCGGACTACATCGTCAATCAGCACGCGCCGCTCATGCTGGTCGCCAAGTTCGTCGTCTTCCGCATGCCGCAAGCGATTCCGATGGCGTTTCCGTTTGCTTCGCTGCTCGCCGCGCTGCTCGCAATGTCGCGCTTGATGGCCGACAGCGAAATCACTGCGATGCGGACGTCGGGAATCCCAATCTTACGGATCGCGCGAGCGCCGCTGCTCTTCGGCGTCGCGATGTTCGTCATCGCGTGGACGTCGAACGAGTTCGTCGCGCCGCCGTCGGTCGACATCTCGACGCGCTCGTTCTACCAGATCATCTACCATACCGACGCGCTGCCCGTCGAACCGCAGCTCTTTCGTAAGGACTCGGCAACCGGTACCGTCTACTACGTCACTCAAGTCGCCCCCGACAACAAGAGCATGGACGACGTGCAAATCTACAAGCCGGCGCACGGCAGCGACCTCTCAGAGACTCTGCAGGCGAAGAGTGCTACGGTGGACGGCAACGTGCTGGTCCTCCACGATGCAATCGCAACGACCTTCGACGCGAACGGGGGCTTCGTGTCACAGGAACGCGTCGACGGCGTTCGCATCGGGCTTCCGCTCGGCGAGACGATGGCCGACTTCGTGAGCACGACGACCAACGACCCCTGGACGATGAATAGCGCGAAGCTGGGCGCGGAGGTGAACGCTTTGAAAACGCAAGGAATCGGCGGTACCGCGCTCGGCTCATTAGAAATTAATCTTGCAGACAAGCTCTCGTGGCCGTTCGGCTCGCTTGTCGCGATCGTCGTCGCGATCCCACTTGCCCTGCGCTTCGGAAAACGCGGGAGGATGTTGGGGGTCGGCCTGGGCGTCATTGCGTTCGTCGTCTACTATCTGCTGACGTCGGCGATGTCGGCCTTCGGCCGCACCGGAACCATTGATCCGTACGTCGCCGCCTGGATCCCCAACGTGCTTATGGCCGTGGCGGGGACCATCTTGTTCTGGATGGAAGAGCGCTGACGCAGTGCTTTTCGGCGGGAAATGGAATCGCGGCATCGCCGCGATGGTGGCCTTCGTTGTCCTCCTCGCGTGCGTCATGCCGGCTTCGGCTCAGACGCCCGAGGCGGTCGATTCGGCGACGGCAGCCCTCGCACTGATCCAGGGCCAGAGCTGCGGCATTTCGCGCCCACCCGAGATCGTCGCGCAGGCCGAGACGACGCCCACGCCCGCCGCTTCGCAAGCGCCCGGCCCGGCACCGACGCCGACTGCCGTGGTAACGCCCGGACTCCAACCCCAGAACGGCATGAACAACGGTACGTTCCAGCTTTATTCGACGCCTCGGCCGCGGCCCGGAGAGTCGGGTGCCGCATCGCCCCCGCCCGTTCCGGGTGCATCCCCGAGCCCGGAAGGCTCGACCGTCCCTATCTTTCTCGAGCGCAGCGGCGATACGCCCCCGCCGATTACGCCCGCCGGGAAGTCATCGCCGACGCCGTCGCCCGAGCCGACCGGCGTGCCGACGCTGCAGCCCGGCTACGTGGCCGTGATCGCCGACACCGTCGAGGGCGGAACGCAAAAAGGCCAGCCCGGCGACGCGATCGGCAACGTACACATCTATTATTCGGTGGAAGAGATCGTTGGTGAGAAAGCGCACTTCGACGGTACGCGAACGATCACGATTACCGGCCATCCGTTCATCATCAATCACCAGCACGATTCGATTCTCACCGCGGATACGATCGTGTTCGATACCGTCAGCGAGACCGCAAAGCTGGAAAAGGGAGAGGGCGAAACCGCGCAAGGCGTGCAGATCGGCTTGATTCACTTTCACGCGACCGATCTTCACACGGACCCGGACGGTTCCGCCCACGGCCTCGATCCGTATCTTACGACGTGCGAGAATCCACGCGGCGGCTATCACGTGACCGGTAAGAGCATGGACGTGATTCCCGGCGACCGGATCGTCATCAACAAAGCCGTCTTGTGGCTCGGCGCCGCGGCGGTGTTCTATATACCCAAGCTCGTCATTCCGCTGCGTACGGTCGACGATCAGCGCGCCCAGCCGAAGTGGTTCCCGGAGGTCGGGTACGATTCGTACGAGGGCGCGTGGATCAAAATGAAAATTCCCTTCGGCAAGGATCAATATTACTACGGCTACTACATCGTCAACTATTACACGAAAGAGGGCCTCGGGCTCGGGTACGTCGGCTTCTACTCGAACAAAAAAGGCAAGCGCACGGTCTCGATCAACATCTACGGCATCAACGATCATCTGACCGGAAGCCGCGAGTACAATCTCGCGCTTCAGGAGCAGGAGAATTTCTCCGAACATCTGCGCGGCAACTTCAACTTCGGTTACCAGTCGAACTACGGACCGCTCACGGAGATTCCGCCGAACGAAACGATCACCGCGCAGATCGCGCATCAGACCGAGAAGACGTCGCAGAACTATGCGTTCAACCACAGCGGCGTGGGCTCGCAGTCGAGCAGCGACAGCTACTCGTTTACCGATACGCGCCAGTTCAACTCGTTTCTCAACGAGGCCGTCAGCTTCAACGAATCGGCCAGTTCGTCGACCTTCGGCGATACGTCTTCCGTGGAACATCAGGCGACGTTCGACTACCTGCTGCACTATACGACGACGGGCGCCGACTATCAGTTGGAGTACAACAAGACGTACACGGCGACGCCGTACGGCGTCGACAAAGTGCCGGAGTTTACCGTCCGTCCGTACGATTTCTTTCAGCACTTCATCTTTCCGATTTCGGCTCAGCTCACGGCCGGCGAGTACAGCGAACCCTCGAACCTGTTCTATACGTGGCGGGTCGACGGCGGGATCGTACTCGGCCCGGCGCTCGCCAAAGTCTTCGGCAGCGATTTCCAGGCGACGGTTAACGTGGACCAATACGCCTACGGAACCGGCGATCTTAAAGCGGCGATCCAGCAATCGATGAGCTTGACGACGCCCATCGGCAGCCATTTTGTGAACTCGCTAACGTACAACGAAGCCAACTATAACGGTCCGGCGATCGTCCCGTTCCAGTATCTCGACCAGCAGCCGACCGACAACCAGAAAAACGCGCAGGATCTCATCCGCGTCTTTAACGGTGACACGTACACGTTGTCCGTCGGCGTGAGCACGGACTTCTTGGGCTTACCCCCATGGACCGGAGAACCCATCAGTTACCAGCTCGCCGCGCGTCCGTCGGCGCGCTCCGTCGTATTGCTCAGCGGCTCGTACATTCCGGGGCCGGGCAACGGCTTCGAACAAACGCAACTGCAGTTCTCCACGCCGTTCGGACGCGGATCGCAGCTCCAGTTCGTGAGCACGATCAACTGGAAAGGCGGCGAACGCTTCCAGGATAAAGTCATCTACTACAATCGTACGATCGGCGATTGCTACCAAGTCCAAGTACTCTATAGCGAAGCGACGCGAATGGTCAGCGTCGCGCTCAATCTGCTGTCGTTCCCGTCACAAGCCGCGACGTTCAACCTCGGACAAGGCGGCCCGATCATCCCGACGACGTTTAACTTCTAGAGCCTCTCAAGGCGCGGGCGTGGGAGTGGCGGTGGCGGGATCGTTCGCAATTTCAACGCTGAGGATTTGCGCTGAAGTGTCGCCGGGCGGCGTCGTATCCAACCCGTAGATCACCTGATCGAAGGGTTTGCGGATGTCGAGTTGCTGGGATTGAAACGTCGTGTCGGTCGCTCCGAAGGTGCCGAGCGAATCGACGAAGTTGAGAACGGCACTCTCATTCGGCTGAGCCACAAACGCGTTGAACAGCCAGATCGGTTTGACGGGCGGCGCCGTCGCCCCGGGAGCCGGGGTCGCGACGCCGCTGAATATCAGCGGCTGGAAGGTAACGGTGAATTCGGAGCCCGTCCCGTTGCTGTTCGGGTTGTAGTTTAGCTGTGTGGGCGTCGTAATCAGACCGATGTACGCCGGGACTGCGTTCGAGCAGCAGGCCGAGTGGAGGAATTCGAACGCTTCCGCGCTGGTGCCGACGTTATTTCCACCAGCTTGAACGGAGAAGGAGTACGCCGACCAATTCGTTTGGCTGGTGTTGGTAAGCGGCGTTTGTCCGTTTCCGCTCGTGTTGAACGCGAACAAATAGCGGTACGTTTGGAAATTGAGTTGTCCGACGACGTCGAACTTTAGGCTCATGAAACCGGGACTGAGGCCGCCGGGACCCGAGCCGGGCGGATCCGGCGTTACTTGCCGGCCGCATCCGGCAACAACGAGCGCTAAAGCAAATACGGCAAACCCGATCCGTCGCATGCATCAAGCGTACGACGTACCGGATTGCTGCGTGGTTAGAAACCGATGAAGACGGCGGCTGCCGGATTGGCCGCTACGGCGAACAAGGAGGCGATGTCGCTGGCGGTACCGGCAGCGCGGGGTTGTTCGCGATCTCGACGCTGACGATCGTCGCGGCGGGATCGATCTGCAAATTTCCATCCAGCGCATAGACGACCTGATCGAACCCGCAGGGTTGATTGATGTTCAGATTGGGCGATTGAAACGTCGTATCGGTCGGCCCGAAGGTGCCGAGCGAGTCGACGAAGGTGAGAACGGCATTCGTGTTGGGCTGCGTCGTAAACGCGTTAAAGGTCCAGATCGGTTTGACCGGCGGCGGCGTTGCAGACGCGCCCGGCGACGGCGTTGCCACGCCGTTGAAAATGAGCGGCTGGAAGATGATCGTAAATTCGGTGCCCGAGCCGTTGCTGTTCGGCGTGTATTGGAACTGCGTCGGCGTCGTAAGCAGCGGGATGAACGCCGGAATGCATGCCTGCCCACAGCTTGAGGAGCGCAGATATTCATAGGCGTTGGCAAACGTGCCCGCGCCGTTTCCACCAACTTCGAGTGCAAACGAATACGCGGCGAAGTTGTTCTGCGTCGGGTTGGTCAGCGGCGTCAGGCCGTTCTCAGTGGTGTTGAATACGATAAAATAGCGGTAGCTGGAAAAGTTGAATGGGGCTTCGACGTCAAACTTTACGCTCATGAAACCCGGCGGCAAGCCACCAGGGCCTGAATTACGGCGGATTAGGCGTCACCTGCCTGCCGCACGCCGCAACGACGATCGCCGTTAAGAACACGAGAGAGAAACCGAACTTCCGAATCATGCCGTCCTCGTTGCAGGTTCGCAGGGCGATTGCCGCTGCGGTTGGAGCCTTCGCGCTCGCGGCTGCTTTTCCCAAGCTGGGGGCCGCGTGGATCGTGCCGTTTGGCGCGGCGAGCCTCTTTTGGGCGTGGCAAGGCGCTTCGTGGACCCGTGCGGCGCTCCTCGGGCTGCTCGCCGGATTAATCTACTTCTCACTTGATTACGCTTGGGTTGGTTACACGGTCTCGCATTTCGTCGGGCCCTTCGGCCCGGTCGTTCCGGTAGCGACGGCGCTCTTCGAAGCTCCGTACTTCGCTGCCGCTGGGGCCCTTGCGGCGACTGCTTACGGTCGAGCTCGGCCGGCACTCGCGCCGCTAGCTGCTGCGGCGGCCTTCGTTCTTTGCGATTGGGCCCGGTCGGTCGGCGTCCTCGGCGCGCCGTTCGATCAGCTCGGGTACACGCAGGCCGACGGTCCGCTGCGCGCGATCGCTGCGTACGGCGGCACGTACGGAATTACGTTCGCGCTGTGCGTACTGGGTGCGTATCTCGCCGATGCGCTGCATCGCCGCACGTGGCGCACTGCCGCGATCGCATGGTTTGCCGTGTTCGCGGCGACGTTCGTGCTATGGCTCGCGTGGCCCGCGCGCACGCTGCCGCGTCCGGTGATTCCGGTGGCCGCGGTTCAAGGCAACATTGCACAGTCCCTGAAGTGGAACAACTTGCCGCTGGCGGTGCGGCGATACACGCAGCTCACGCAGCAAGCTTCGTGGCGGCACGCGCGGCTGATCGTATGGCCCGAAACCGTCATGACCGAAGCGCTCAACCTCGATCCGGCGCTGCTGCGCCACATCGGCAATATGGCGCGCGATGGAAACGCGACGATCGTCGCCGGCGGCCAGGAGTTTGCCGGGGGCAAGTTCTACGACTCCCTGTACATTTTTCAACCAGACGGTTCGTTCGTCTCGTATCGCAAGCGCCAGCTCGTGCCGTTCGCGGAGCATTTTCCCTACGAAAAACTTCTCGGATGGCTGCCGTACGTCGGCAACCTGAGTTCCCGCATCGATCAAGGCCGCGTCGACGGCGTCTATCCGACCGCGGCCGGGCTATCGATCGCGCCGCTAATCTGTTGGGAATCGGCGTTCTCCGATTTGGCGCAGGCGCAGATGCGCAACGGCGCGCAGCTGCTCGTCGTCAGCACGGACGACGCGTGGTTCGGCGAAACGTCAGGCCCCTACATGCACGCGCAAATTTCGCAGCTCCGGGCCATCGAAACCGGCACGTACGTCGTGCGCGCGGCGGCGACCGGCATTAGCGGCATCATCGCACCGAACGGCAGCTGGACGACGCGCACGCTGATCGATACGCAGGGAATAGCGATGGCCGAGATCGGCCCGCGCGTGCCGACGCTCTTCGCGCGAATCGGACCGACGCCCGTGATCGTGCTTTTTGGAGCGCTGTTCGTCGCCCTCTTACTTCTCCCGCGGCAGATGCAGCATGAGCCTGAAGACCGCGCTTAACGTTCGCAGGTGGGGTTGGAAGCAGTACCTCATCGCTGCGGCGATCGCGTTCGGAATCTACGTCACGCTCGGTATCGTCTTTGCCGGCGGCGGTTCCATTCCCACGCCACCGGCCAACGTTCCGATTCAAATGTACGGTGCGACGATTGCAAACAATCGCATCAACACCAAAGCGTGGAGTTTCGACTACGATCACGCCCAGCTTTCACCCGACGCGAGCACTGGAACCGTCGAAGGCATCCGCAACGGCATCGTGTTTAAAAAGGGCAAACCGGATTTGAAGATCTCCGCCGAAAAGATTACGCTCGACACGCAATCGCTGGATTTCACCGCAATCGGCAAAGTACACGTCGAAAAGATCGACGACAAACAGCATCGTTCGTTCGATACCGACCTCGTTACCTGGACGAACAATGCTAAGGAGATGCGGATGGACCACGGCGGCTACGTGCACTCCGGCGGCCAGACGCTCAAGCTCGAAGGCGTTACCGTCGACTTCGATGCCGAGACGTTCCATATCGGCAAGATGAACGGCGGGGTCGACATCCACAAGTGAAGGCGGGCGGTCGGGCAACCGATACTTAGGTCATGCCTCTGCGCCGCATTGGGATCGCCCTATCGCTCGTGCTGTTTGCCGCTTGCGCGCGTCACACCGACGCACCCAAAGCCACGCCGCCGCCCATGCTCATCGACGACCGCGGGACCTCGATGCCCCTGGAACAAGCCGTTACGCACGTCATTTTCCGGCCCTTCGTACCCTCTGGGCAGATCTTGGGCTACGCTGTCCTGCCGCCGCTTGGCGATCTCGATACGGACGCCCACCGGGGCCTTGGAATCGAGTACGTCATAAACAACCGCGCGATGCTCCTGTCGCAATGGCCGAAGCAAGATTTCGTGATCGCCTTTGCGCACACCATGGGGCAGATCGGGCCCTGCACGCTCGCGCACTACAAGGCCGACGGTGCGGCCTGGCTTACCTCGAGCAACGTGGTGATGACGCTGCAACCGGATGGGAGCGTCTCGCCGGCGGTAGTCGACGACGAGGCGCGACGCTTGATGCGCGCCGGCGCCTGTCGGTAGGTCGTCTCTAGGATATCTTTGGGTCTTAAGGGTTTTTGTCGAGCCGTTTCTTTGCTTCGGCGATCAACTGTTTGACCTTCTGGCCACCCTTGTGCCCAATCTCCTCGTAGAAATCGGAGCCATACTTTTCTTTGACGACCTTGCCGCCTTTTTGACCAATGGTTTCGTAAAACTCGGCCCCGTGCCGGTCGCGCGTAGCCTTGCCGCCCTTCCGACCGATTTCTTCGTAGAACGTCGAGCCATAACGCTCGCGCACGGTATCTCCACCCTTTTTTCCAGCTTCGCGCACGGACATTTCGCGCTTCTCTTTTTCTGCTGCCATCGGTCTCCGAACTATGTTATAAAAAGCTCTAGCTATGGGGCCTTGCGTTTGGGCCGCTGGCCGCCTTTTTGTCCGATTACTTCATAAAACGAGGGCCCGTACTTGGTCTTGGTGGCTTCGCCGCCTTTGCGGCCGATTTCTTCGTAGAACTCCGACCCGTACTTGGCCTTGACTCGTTCGCCGCCGCGTCGACCGGCTTCGCGAACGCTCATCCCGCCTTGAACTTCGTCTTGCATGCTGAGTTCTGGCTCCTCTCGGTGTGGGTTACAGACCTGTTCTTTACCCATCCGAGCGCTCGGTAAACTCACACACGCCCCAGACACCCCCCAGAGATAGAATGCCGCCTTAGGCGGGGAACTTCCTGAGAGGGGGCCGTCCGCTTGTGCCCTCGAAATTCATGAATTTACACCCCGGAGGTACGGATGCCGTCGTTTCGCTCGAGTGTACCAGCCGTGTTGGCGCTCGCCGCAGTGCTGGCCGGCGCCACGCCCGGTCCGTCTTCCCCGATCGGCCTCACGGTTCAGATACACCGGGAAAGCCTCGATTTGCTCGATGGCGTTTTTATCGAGGTCGTGGCGCACAATCCGTCGCCGGCGATTCGCACGGTCGAGTTTGCACAACCGATGGAATACGAAATCGACGTGTCGCGAAACGGCGAGCAGCTCTGGTCGTCGCTGCCCGCATCGCCGCCGCCCGGGCAAACATACGCGCCGCACACGCGCGCGCTCAATCCCGGCGCGACGCCGGTGGTGATCTACGATTGGAACGAAGTCACGTCCGATCGCTGGAGCCCGCTACCCGGTAAATACAAGGTTCGCGCGACGCTTATGACGGGCGCACGTCCGTCGGCAACGATCGACGTCGTGTTTGCGCCGCCGCTGCCGACGACCGCGCTGGCCAAACTCAAACCAAACGAAGCGGTGACGATGGCCGGACGCCTGGATCCAACGCGCAAGATTCTTACCGATTCAAGTGGCAGCGTCGTGCTCTCGCGCGGCATTCCCGCGCCGCCCGACGTTCCGATCGTCGTGCGCGGTTACGCGACCGACCATCCGGATGGTTCGCGCACCTTTACGTTTCAACGGTGGGCGTCGCTTGGAGGTCCGCTTCCGACGCCCGCACCGATGCCGATCATCATACAACCGCGCGTCATGCCGGCGTCACCACAACCAAAACCGAGCGCTCGCTAGCGGCGTTTCATACCACGCGGGTATAAACCGCACATGAACAGACATTTTCTTTTAGCGATCGCGGCGAGTGCGGCACTCGGCTTAAGCCTCGGGCCGTGCGGCGCGCGCGCGGCGGATACGCATGCGGAAACGATCGCGAGCGGACCGGTCTATACCGGCGCTCCGGACGTTAACGTAACGGCGGCGTTTTACGCCGCGGGCGGCGGACCCGGCGGGTTTTCCATGGTCCGCGCGATGACATCGATGATCGGGGAAGACCAACTGCAGTCGGAGATGCAGCAGCTTGCGAGCACCTACGGTCAAGAGAATGCCGATCTTTTTCCGCATCTCTTCGACTACGCAATCAACGACGCGTGGGTGCGTGCCGGCAAGGATAACGTGATGATTCCGCCGTTCGGCAGCCACGAAGGCCGCGCGCTGGCGAACGATTTGATCCACGACGGTACCGCGCCGGACGGCACGTTCCGAACCGGATACTTCCTCGATCACACGCTCTCGGCGAAAGTGCGCGCGCAGGTGATCGGCGATATGGTTTCGCGCTACGGAGCCGAACAAACCACGACGTTCGATCGCATGGCCAACCAGTTCTTCTTCAACCTGTCCCAGACGCTCGGCGGCACGAACGTTTCGCTCGCGCCCAACCCCTAACTAAGCGCCGAGCGCTTCGTAGACCTGGCGCGTGCGCGTTTGCAGATGCGCCAGGTCCCCGTCGTTTTCGATGACGTAATCCGCCAGCGATCGGGCCTTTTCGGGCTCGATCTGCGCCGCCATTCGCGCGCGAACGCGCGCTTCGTCCACACGGTCGCGTTCGGTGACGCGCGCGATCCGATTCGCATCGCTGGCCACGACCACGATCGAGCGATCGAGCGTATCGCCGTATCCCGTCTCGAAAAGCAGCGGCACGACGTGCACGAGAAGTTGGCGCGGGCGCGCGGCTTTCTCGCGCTCGGCGGCCAGCGTACGAATGCGCGGGTGAACGATCGCGTTGAGCTGTTCGCGCGACGCAGCGTCTGAAAAGACGACATCCGCGAGCGCCGCCCGATCGAGCTCCCCGTTGCGGAAGACCTGCGGCCATTTCCGCGCGATCTCGAATAGCGCGGGGCTTCCCGGGGCGACCACCTCGCGCGCCAACTCGTCGGTGTCGATGACGAACGCGCCCAACTCCGCGAGGATCGCGGCGACCGCGCTCTTCCCCGAACCGATACCGCCGGTCAAGCCAACTCTCATCGCCGCTGGTTACGGAATAAGAAGAGCGCGCCCCTCGCGGGACGCGCTCTTTGCCGGTATCGAGCGTGACTCGCGCTAGATCGCGGGCTCTGCTTCGGGCGCGGCTTCGGCTTCGACTTCCGGGACGGCGTCGAATGCCGCCGGCGTCACGTCGCCGATGGTGCCGATCTCTTCGAGCACTTCGTACTTCTCGATCTCTTCGGGCGGAATGTCCGCAACGTGCTGGATCGAGGCCGTGATGCGGCGGGTCGCGTGATTGATCGTCAGCAGCGTGACCTCGATCTCTTGACCGGGGCTATACTGCGCAGCGGCGTCGAACTCGCCCTTGGGAACCATCGCGAGAATACCCGGGATGATTTCAACGAGCAGATAGTTCGGCGTTACCTTGACGACTTGCGCCGAAAGCTTGTTGGTTTCGTAGAGCTTGTCGGCGTGCTGATCCCACGGATCCGGCAGCGCGTGCTTGAGCGAGAGGCTGACTTTCTTGGCTTCCGCATCGAACTTCATGATCTCGACGTTGACGACGTCGCCGATCTTGACGACCTCGGACGGGTGCTTGATGCGCGCGTACGAGAGTTCGCTGTTGTGAATCAGGCCATCGATGCCGCCAAGGTCGACGAAAGCGCCGAAATCGGCGAGACGAACGACGACGCCTTCACGAATCTGCCCGACTTCGAGCGTATCGAGCAGCTCTTGCTTCTTGGCTTGCAGCTCCTCCTCGAGTACGAGGCGTTGCGAGAGCACGACGCGATGACGCTTGTGATCGAGATCGATCACTTTCAAGCGCAAGCGCTGGCCGACGAGTTCGTCGAGGTTGCCGACCGGCTGGCGGCGGATCTGCGATGCTGGAACGAAACCGCGCATGCCGAGGTCGACGAGAACGCCGCCCTTGACGACTTGCGTGACGGTGGCTTCGATGACTTCGTCGCGCTCGTGCGCTTCGATGACTTTCTCCCACGTTTTGAGCGCACGCGCCCGGCGCTCGGAAAGAAACAACGTTCCGTCCATGTCGTCGATGCGGTGAATCATCACCTCGAGCGTATCGCCGACTTTGAGTCCTTTGGGATCGATGGCGAGCGACAGCTCGCGGAACGGAAGCACGCCTTCGGATTTGCCGCCGACGTCGACCAGCAATTCGTCCTTGTCTTTTTGGACGATCATTCCGGTGAGGACTTGGCCTTCGTCGAGGACCTTGAGCGATTCTTCGTAGAGGCGCTGCTCGAGGGCGAGTTGGTCTTCTTCCTCGGTGTGCGCGGGAGCGATTTCAGTCGTAGAGATGTTGTAGTTCCTACCTTATATTTTATTTTTTTCGCGAACGTCACCGTTGACAGTTCATACACCACCAGGTTCCGCGTTGGCCCAAAACCGTTCGTACGATCGGTTTGCCGCAACGGACGCACGGTTCGCCGAGTCTGCCGTAGACCGAAAGGGCATTTTGAAAGCCGCCCCGGAGGCCGTCGGCGTCCACGTAGTCGTCGACGCTCGTGCCGCGCTTGTCGATCGCGCGCCCTAAAACGTCCACGACGGCGTGGTGTAACCGGCGAATCGCTGGTTTGTTCAACGCCTGTGCGGGCCGGCTCGGGTTGACCCGGGCCTCCCACAGCGCCTCGCAGGCGTAAATGTTGCCAATGCCTGCGATGCGCCGCTGATCGAGGAGAAAGACCTTGATCGGCGTCGTCCGCTTGAGAAGCATACTCATAAAGGCTTCCTGTGTAAAGCCGGAGGACAGGGGCTCGACGCCCAGGGCGGCATCCCAAGGTTCCCCGGCTTCCACGAGGCGCATCCGCCCAAAAGTCCGCAGGTCGGCGAAGCTAAGGCGAGTGCCCCCGGAGAGACCCAGCACGACGTGCGTACCGGGAAAATCGGGCTCATTCGGTCGCTGGACCACGAGGCGCCCGGTCATCCGCAGGCTGGTTACGAGGGACCGCCCGGAAGCCAGTTCGATGACGGCATACTTGCCGCGCCGGCGCACGCCGGTGATGCGCTCGCCGGTGACTGCGGGAGCAAACGGGAGTCCGGGGGGCGACGGCGCCATTTTTTCGAGACGGATCTCGACGCGCCGGATGGTCTTCCCAACGATCGTGCGGCTCAAGCCGCGAACGATGGTCTCGACCTCGGGGAGTTCGGGCAAAGGCTAAATGCTGTTGGCGGCGCTGCCTAGATGGCTCGCGGTGGTCGAGCCGAGCTTCGTCACGGCCAGAATGGCAACGATGGCGATCAGCGCAACGATGATCGCGTATTCGACCAGCGTGGCGCCGTCGTCACTTCGAAGCATTGCAGAGAAAAGCCGATTCATACCCGCTTGCTTACTGCGGCAGCGCCGCCGGGACCCCCTTGAGGTCAAGCTTCACGCCGTCCGCCAGCCCCTCAGCTTCCGAATCGCCGGCGGCCAACTCGATGACGTACTGGGCGGTGCCGGCTTCGAGCGGGATCTTCGCATCCGCCGTCCCGGGCGGCAGCACGGGTACGCGATGGTAGATCTTCCGCACGGTGCCGTCGGCGCCGATGAAGACCATGTCGAGCGGAATCAGCGTGTCTTTCATCCAGAAGTCGATCGGTCCGTCGGTCTGAAAGACGAAGATCATCCCGGCGTGCGGTGCGAGCGACGTCCGGTTCATCAAGCCGTGTTCGCGCTGCGCTTCGGTTCGCGCGACTTCGAGGTTCAGGTCGGCTTTCGGCGCGTGCACCACGATCGTCGACAGCGCGGCGACTAGGATAGCGTCAAACACGTTCGATCTCCTCGGCGTCCATCGCCGCGACTTCGTACCAATTACGTCCCGATTTTAGCGTCACTTCGAGCGGCACGGACAGCGCGATCGCCTCCTCCATATTCCGGCGAACCAAATTTCGCGACGGCGTTGACGTCGCCGGTCCGCACCTCGAAGATCAGTTCGTCGTGAATCTGCAGCAGCATCGTCGCGTCCAGATCGCTGTCGGCGAGCGCGCGATCGACGCGCACCATCGCGAGCTTCATGAGATCGGCCGCACTGCCTTGCAGCGGTGCGTTGGTCGCTTCGCGCTCCGCCGCCGCGCGCAGCATGTAATTTCCCGACGCGAGGCCCGGCATGTACCGGCGGCGGCCGAGAATCGTCGAAACGTAACCGTCGCGCCGTCCCTCTTCGATGGTCCGCTCGATATACGCGCGCACCGATGGAAAGCGCGCGAAATACGCTTGCGTGATCTCTTTTGCTTCCGCGCGGCCGATCTCGAGACGCTGCGCCAATCCGAAATCCGACATGCCGTAGAGCAGGCCGAAGTTGACGCTCTTGGCCATGCGCCGCTGATTCCCATCGACCGCCGCACCCGCGGCAACGTCGAAGATCTGACGCGCCGTGAAATCGTGAATGTCTTGGCCTTCTTCGAAGGCGACGCGCATCGCCTCGTCGCCCGAGAGGTGAGCCATCAGCCGCAGCTCGATCTGACTGTAGTCCGCAGCGAGCAGCACGTAGCCGACGCGTCCGGAGACGAACGCGCGCCGGATCCGCCGACCGAGTTCGCTGCGCACGGGAATGTTCTGCAGATTCGGATTCGTCGAAGAAAGGCGGCCCGTCGCGGTCGCGGTTTGATTGAACGCCGTGCGCAGACGCCCATCGCGGGCGTCGACGAGTGAGGGAATCACGTCGATGTAGGTGTTTTTGAGCTTCGTTACCTCGCGCCATTCGAGGACCAGCGCGCAAATCGGATACTCGCGCGCCAAGCTTTGCAGAACTTCGACCCCGGTCGCCCATCCGGTCTTGTTCTTCTTGCCTCCCGGGATCTGCAGTTTGCCGAAGAGCACGTTGCCGAGCTGCTGCGGCGAAGCCAAGTTGAACGTCTCACCCGCAAAGTCGAAGATCTGCTGCGCGAGCCGCGCTGCGGTGACGTCGATCTCCGCGCCGATGACGCCGAGTTCGGCAGGATCGATGGCAACGCCGGCCGCTTCCATCGCTGCGAGGATCGGCGCGAGCGGGACTTCGACGTCTTCGTACAGGCGGAGCTGGCCGCGCGCTTCGAGTTGCGGACGCGCCGACGCGAGCATCTGGAGCGTTGCGTCGGCGTGCGCTGCAGCATCGTCGGGCAGCGCCAAACGCAGAAACTCCGCGGCGGCGTCCGCAATGTTTGCAAACGTGCGCGACGGATCGAGCAGGTGTCCCGCAATCATCGCGTCGTCGCGAATTCCGGCGGGGGTGACGCCCCGCTCGCGCAGCGATCTCGCGACACGCTTGGCATCGTAGGTTGCGACGTGCGGCGCGTTCGCCAGCGTTTGCTCGAGCGATTCGCGTACGACGTCGTGCGCCAACGCGTCGAGCGGCATGGAGAAGCCTTCGCCTGCGACGGAACTAAAACCGATCGCGTCGCCCAGCACGGCGACGGCGAAGCGATCCCGCGCTGCGAGCTCGCGGATGTCCCCGGCAAGTCGAGCGAACTCCGGCGGATCGACGGCGGCGGCGAAGCTGCGGTAGCGGCCTTCGAGTTTTTTCTCGGTTTCGAAGAGCGGCAGGTCGATCGGCGGCTGCAGCTTGGCGAGCAGTGTTTTAAACTCCAGCTCGCTATACGATTTGTAGAGATCGGCATCGGAAGGCGCGCGAAACCGGCTGGCTTCGCGGTCCAGCGGAATCGGAAGATCGCGGCGAACGACCGAGACGGTGCGGCAGAGTTGCGCCTGAGCGCCGTATTGCTCGACGAGAGCTTGCAGCTTCGCCGTTCCGGCGAGCGCCGGATTCGCGATCAGCGCATCCAGCGAACCCGCCGCCTGCAGCAGCTTCGTGGCCGTCTTTTCGCCGACGCCGGGAATGCCGGGCAGATTGTCGGACGGATCGCCCTTGAGTCCGCGATAGTCGGGGAGCTGCGACGGTTCCAGGCCGAAGCGCTCGCGCACGGCCGCGCCATCGTAGCGTCCGAGTTCCGTAATTCCACGGCGCGTCGTCAAGACCGTCGTGAAGTCGTCGACGAGCTGCAGCAGATCGAGATCGCCGGTGATGACGATCGTGTGTTCTCCCGCGTCTTCAACTTGACGCGCGAGCGTCGCGATCACGTCGTCGGCCTCTTGCCCTTCCATCTCGACGATCGGAATGCCGAACGTCGCCAGTATCTGCCGTACCAGCGCAAACTGCCCGCGCAGTTCGTCGGGCATCGCGTCGCGCTGCGCCTTATACTCCTTATACATCGCCAGGCGCTCCGCCGGCATGCCCTTATCGAATGCTGCGATCACGTGCGTCGGCTTCTCGTCGGCCAATACCTTATTCAGCATCATGGTGAACCCGTACGCGGCGTTGATCGGTACGCCCCTGGTCGTCGTCAACGGAGGCAATGCGAAGAACGCGCGATAGACGAGCCCGTAGGTATCCAGAAGCATCAGCTTCATCGATTCACCGTACCGTTATACTGGAAGACGCCGCGCTTACGCGCCCGTCGTCGGATATTTCGAGAACCGACAGCGTGTACCGTCCGCTCGCCGCGGGCATCTGCACCGCAACAACGCCGCCGGTCGCGCGCTGCACGCTCCAGGAGACGTCCTGCGTTGCGGCCTCGGCGAGCGAAACCTCCTGGGGCGGCTGGGTGCGGCGCACGAAACCGAGTACCTGCGCGTGATCGCCGGTCGAGTCCACCCACGGGTGCCACGTCACGCCGTCGGGTGCGCTGGTCTGCGTCGCCGTCAGACCGATCGCCAACAGGCCCGGCGCCGTATCGAAAAGCGCGCTCCCGGACGGCGCACCGCGGCTGATGCGAACCACCATGGTGGCGCCGCCGGCGGCCGCACCCCGAAACGAAACGTTGGCGCTTTCGCCCGGCGCGAAATCCGGGTGATCGAGCGCGAGCGATCGCGTGACCGGGCGGCCGGGCGCGTCGAGCCCAAGCGGCACCGTCGTCCATTCGATCGCGCCGTCGCGCACGAACGCCGCACCGATCCGCAACTCACCGGTCTCGTCGGAGGCCGGCAGGTGCGCGCTCGCCTGGCCGTTCGCCACCGGCGTTACTGCCGCTTGCGCGCCGAGCGCGCTCTCGAGCGTGATCAGCGCATCGCCGGCGGATCCGGGAGCGCCCGCCTGCACGGCGACGGTGTCGCCGCCGGCGTACGTCGGTTTGTCGAGGTCGATGCGCACGTTGGCGCTTCCGCTCTCCGCCGCCACCGCTCCGGCCTGCGTCTCGATCTGTACTTGTGCCGCGTCCATCGCGACGCCGTCGCTGTCCACTCGTGCGAAAATCAAGTTCGTGCCGAGCGGCGGCGAAGAAAAACTCCCGCGCGCGTGGCCGGCGCCGTCCAGCGTGAGCTTCTGCTCGGATACCGCGTTGCCGTGCACGAGCTGCGCGGTGACGGTCGCGCCGGAGAGCGGCTTTCCGCTGCTGACGTCGTTCGCATAGACGTCGAAGCCGACTGAAGTTCCGAGCGTCTGTTCGTCGCGATCGAGCGCAATGCGAATCGCCGCACGCGAGGTCGGGACGAAGAAACGCGTATCGGCCGTGGCACCGCCCGAATCGACCCGCACGCCGTACGTCGAACCGAGCTCGTCGTTGGGGTGTGGAATCGCGATCGTCGCCGTGCCGTCGGCTCCGGTGCGGACCGTCTGATCGACCCACGTCGTCGTCGCCCAGGGGATTCCGTTCGGGACGTATCCGACGTAGACGTGAGGCGAACGCACGACCTTCACGTGCACGATCGCGTCGCCGCGCGACGACTTCACGAGCAGAGGGACGTCGGTGCGTGCATCGCACGGACTGCATTGCGGCGAAACTTCCAACGACAGTCCGCCCGCGTTGGCATCGACGTGGACCGTCGCGCCGCCGACGCCTCCGTCGACTTGTGCGAGCGCCGCGTAGTCGCCGGCTTGCGCGTCGGCCGGTACGGGAATCGAAGTGGAAAACGCGCCGGCCGCATCGAGCGGAACGGTCTGTTGTCCCGCAAGTGTCGCACCGAGCCGCAGCGACACCGTTGCGGAACCGGTCGTCGCACGCATGACGCTGCCTTGGCGCGTCCGCGCAAACCCCGCAAGGCGCACGGTATCGCCGGCGTGGACGACTGCCGAATCGCTGCGAATCGCAACGATCGTCGCCGGCAGCGGCGCCTGCGGCAGCAAGCTCAGGAATGCGTAGCTGTCGCCCCATTGTGCGAGCGCGAAAACCGGCCGCGACTGCCGTCCCCAACGCAAGATGCCGTGGTCGTCGGTCGCGCTCGTCACGAACGTACCGTTGACGAGCAGCTGCACGCGCATTTTCGCGAGTGCGCGTCCCGAACCCAAATCAGTGCCGTAAAGAACCAACTCGTTCGGCGTCTCCTTCGAAACGAGGCCAACGCGCGTGCGATTTATCCAAACCTGCTCGCCGACGTCGCCGCGCCGCGCCTCGACGACGAAAAATCCCTCGCGCGAGCCGAGCTGTACGTCGACCTCGTTGGATTGAAATTGATATCCGCCGGGCGGAGTGAAGCTGAAGCTCGACGTCGCCCGGCGTCCGCGCGTATCGATGGCTCGCGGGCGCTCGTTCGAGCCCGCCGTGATGACGTCGGCCGGATCGACTTGATAGACGGTAAAACGTACGGGCGCGCTCGAGTAGGTATCGAGCCGGACCGTGGTGCTTTTCCACGGAACGTTTGAATCGCTCGCAAAGAGCGCAAAATATGCGTCGAGGCGGTGAAGATCGACGATGGGGCGCTCTGCTAGAGCCGGAATACCCGCAAATGCGAGGAGCAGCGTGAGCGCAGCGACGCGCTGGAACATCGGTGTTCTCGTTTCGACGGCCGGCCACGTTCACCCGGCAGGTCGAATCCCCAGCCTCGCGTAAAGCCTTCTCGTGGACGACCAGCCCGCGGGCGGGAACCCGACCTCGATCCGCTGCCAATTTTGCGGCTGCGAGCAAGACGAGCGCGACGCGCGCGAAGTACGCGAAAAGTCGCACGTGCAAGTGGTCGTCGCCTGTGGATCGTGCGGACACCCATTCGCCGTCCTTTCCAGAAACTAAGACCGAAAAAAGAAACTAGAGTTTAATGAATTTTCCTCGCCTGCGAGCGCTGTTGTTCGCGTCGACCTGCATTGCCGCCGCATGTGTGCCGGCAATCGCCGCGACGTCCTCGCCATCGCCCAAGCCTTCGCCCAGGCCGTCCGCCAAGGCAAGCGGTTCCCCGCATCCCATCGCGCTTCCGACGCCCAATATGCCGAAGATCAAGATCCATTCGGAGTTCACGGTCGAAGTGAATGCAAAGGGTCAAGTGGTCAAGGTGAAGTCCGCTAAGAGTCCGCAGAACGTTCCAATGTTCAACGCATGGACGTACGGCAACGTCTTGCAGATGTGGATTCGCCATCCCGACGGCACGGCTGAAGTCGGTCTCTACAAGGTGACGTACGACTACGATCCGACGACCAAGAAGATCACGCGCATCCCGTCGCTGGTGTCCGCCGGCGGAACCTGGGGCGACGAAGAAGGCGCAGCGAATCAGATGATCGACCTCGCGCGCAAAGAAGCCGAGGAACATCAAAAGAAGCAGGAAGAGCAGAACAAAAACCTTCCGTCGCTGCAGAAGCTGCGCGGTCAAAGCACGCCCTCACCGAGCCCGTCGCCGAGCCCTCCCTTCTAGAGCGACGCGTGCGTTTCGTTACGTATCGTTCCGCCGGCGGAAGATCCGTACCGGGTGTGATCGAGGGCGATTCCATTCGCACGATCACGACGCCGACGCTGCGCGACTACGTCGAGCTGGCGCCGCACGAACGAATCGCATGGCATTCGGGTGACGATCTGATTCCGCTGGCGAGCGCGCGGCTCGAAGCGCCGCTGCATCCCGCCCGCAACGTCTTCTGCGTCGGCCGCAACTATCTGGAACATGCCAAGGAAGGGGCGCGCGCGGCTGGCCGCGAGCTGAAACTCCCGAGCGTTCCGACCTTCTTCACCAAGGCGCCGACCGCGATCGCCGCGCCCGGTTCGACGCTGCACCTGCAAGCGAATATTTCGAGCGAGTATGATTTTGAAGCGGAACTCGCGGTGGTGATCGGTTCGCACTGCAAAAACGTAGCAGAGTCCGACGCTCTGGAGTTCGTCTTCGGCTATACGGCGCTCAACGACGTGACGGCGCGCGACCTGCAGCGCGAGCACGTGCAGTGGTTCAAGGGAAAGAGCTTGGACGATTCGTGCCCGCTCGGACCGTGGATCGTAACGCCGGATGAGATCGGCAACCCGCAAAACCTCGCCATTTCGTTCCGCCGCAACGGCATCGAGAAGCAGCACAGCAATACCTCGAATATGATTTTTCCGATTCCGAGGCTGATCGCCGAGTTGAGCAAGGGTATGACGCTGCTCCCGGGCGACGTGATAGCGACGGGCACGCCGGAAGGTGTCGGCTTCGCGCGAACGCCTCCCGAATTCCTCAGCGACGGCGACGTGATGGAGGTCGATGTGGAGCGCGTCGGCGTATTGCGCAACGTGGTGAATATTCGATGATTCTTACCGTGATATGCGCGCTCGCGGCACTGGGCATCGTGATCCTCGGCGTCGCAGCCCTCGTCAACCCGATGTGGATGGCACGCTTTTACGGCCTGCCGGTCGAAGCCGACCACGCACTCGGCTTCGTTCGTTCGACCGCGAGCCGCGACCTGATCATCGGCCTCGTCCTTGGCGCGGCCCTCTACTACCAGTATTGGCCGCTCATCGAGGTGCTGCTGGCCGCCGGCATCTTGCTCTCCGCCGGAGATTTCTGGATCGCCTACCACGCAGCGGGCAAGCGGTTCCATCGCGCGCACGCCGTTCACGGCATCGGCATCGTCGCATTCATTCTCGTCCTGACGATGGCGCTGTTCGCGTTCGGCCGCTAGAGCGGTGCTGGCTTACAACTTCCCGTGGACGACCGGCACAACACCGGGAACCGAAACGATGAGCCTTCTCGACGGGCGTATCGTGGGGACGGTTCGTGACGATGCCGTCGACGCGTCCCGCACGCGCTGCCGCGCACGCCTCGAACCGTTCGAGCTGGGGATATTCGAGACGCGCGAGCTAGCAAAAGGCGCCGTCGAGCAAAAAGCTACGGAACTTATCAACACCCTGCTCGCGACGGTACTGCCGGCCGAGCTAAAAGCTTGGTTGCATCATACCTGAGTAGGAGTCGCGCGGCTTGGGCCGTATGCCCACGCCTATGATCGTTGCCGTGCCTCGCGAAGCCGCTCCAAAGGAGCGCAGAGTTGCGCTCGTGCCCGAAACGGTTTCCAAACTGACCAAGTCCGGCGTTACCGTGCGCGTTGCGCGTGGTGCCGGCGTCGCTGCCGCCTTCCCTGACGACCAGTATGAAGCCGCGGGTGCCACGCTCGCCGATGACGTCGGTGCGCTCGTCTCCGATGCCGATCTGGTCGTGACCGTAGGCCGCCCGAGCGACGACGTACTTTCCAAGATGCGCCGCGGCGCCGTGCTGACCGGCTTCTTCAATCCGCTCGGCGATCCCGAGTACGTCAAACGGCTTGCCGCCGCGGGCGTCACGGCACTGGCGATGGAGATGATTCCGCGCATCACGCGCGCGCAGTCGATGGACGCATTGTCGTCGCAAAGCAACATTGCCGGATACAAAGCCGTGTTGATGGCGGCGTCCGAGCTGCCGAAGTTCTTTCCGATGCTCACGACCGCTGCCGGAACGATTCCGCCGGCCAAAGCGCTGGTGCTCGGCGCCGGCGTCGCGGGGCTGCAAGCGATCGCGACGGCTCGTCGCTTGGGTGCCGTGGTCAGCGGTTACGACGTTCGCGCCGCAGTCAAAGAGCAAGTTCAGTCGCTCGGCGCGACGTTCTTGGAGTTCGATCTCGGCGGTGACGCCGAAGGCACCGGCGGCTACGCCAAAGAGCTTACGCCCGAACAGCAGGAGCGCCAGCGCGCCTGGATGGTCGAGCAAATCGGCAAGAACGACGTCGTGATCACGACCGCGCTCGTTCCCGGACGCAAGGCGCCGATACTCGTGAGCGAAGCGGCCGTGGCTGCGATGAAGCCCGGCAGCGTGATCGTCGATCTCGCCGCCGAAGCCGGCGGCAATTGCGCGCTCACCGTTCGCGACGAAATCGTCTCGACGCCGGGCGGCGTACGCATCGTCGGTACGACGAACCTGCCGTCGACGATGCCGACCGATGCGAGCCGCCTCTACTCGCGTAACGTGTATGCGCTGCTGTCGCCATGGATCGCCGACGGAGTCTTGACCATCGATATGAACGACGAGATCGCAAAAGGAGCTTGCGTCGCCCACGACGGTGCCGCGCTGATCGGAGGGAGCGCCGCGTGACCGACATCCACCACTACCTCGAACTGCTCACGATACTCGTTCTCGCGGTGTTCGTCGGCTTCGAGGTGATCTCGAAAGTACCGACGACGCTGCACACGCCGCTGATGTCCGCCACCAACGCGATTCACGGGATCGTACTGGCCGGTGCTATCGTCGTCGTCGCCGGCCTCTTCACCAATCACATACCGGGCCCGGTGCTGTTCGTCATCTCGACCGTTGCGGTTACGCTCGGCGCGATCAACGTCTTCGGCGGATTCGCGGTGACCGAGCGAATGCTTCAGATGTTCAAAGGTAAGGAGCGCACCAAGTGAGCGCGCTCGACATAGGTATCGCGATTGCCGACCTCGTCGCAATCGCGCTCTTTATCCTCGGCCTTCACGATCTCAACTCCCCGCCGACCGCGCGCCGCGGCAACCGTTTAGCGATGGTCGGCATGTTCATCGCACTCGTCGCGGTGCTCGTGCAGACGCTCGGTGTCGGCTGGGAAGCGATCGTCATCGGAACAGTAGTCGGCGGCGCGATCGGCGTCTACGCTGCGCTTAAGGTCAAGATGACCGCGATGCCGCAGATGGTCGCGTTGTACAACGGCGCCGGCGGCGGTGCCGCGGCCCTGATCTCGACGATCGAGCTCTACGTACAGGCCAACAATCCGGGCGGGATGGACTACGTAATCGCCGTCTCGCTCGTGCTCTCGGCCATCATCGGTGCGGTGAGTTTCGCCGGTTCGATCGTCGCGTTCCTGAAGCTGCAGGAACTCATGACCGGGCGGCCGGTCACGTATCCGGGACAGCAAGTCGTCAACGCGCTGCTCGTCCTGGGCATCGCGGGGCTCGCCGGCTGGTTCGTCGTGTCGCTCGGCACGCTTCCGCTCTGGGGCTTTTTTGCGCTTCTGGCTGCCGCACTGCTGCTCGGCGTCCTCTTCGTGCTGCCAATCGGCGGCGCGGATATGCCGGTCGTCATTTCGCTCCTCAACTCGTTCACCGGTCTCGCCGTCGCGATCACGGGCTTCGAACTCTCGAACACGCTGCTGATCATCTGCGGTGCACTCGTCGGTGCGAGCGGTACGCTGCTCACCGTACTGATGGGCAAAGCGATGAACCGACCGCTCACCAACGTGCTTTTTGGCGCGTTCGGTTCGGCCGGCGGCAGCGAACCCGCCGCGGCAAGCGGCGGTCCGCAGCAGATCCGCAGCGCTACGGCCGACGACGTCGGCGTAATGCTTGCATACGCGAATAAGGTGATCTTCGTGCCGGGGTACGGGATGGCGGTCGCGCAGGCGCAGCACAGCGTCAAGGCGCTCGCCGATCAGCTCGAAAAGCGCGGCGTTAAGGTCGCGTATGCGATTCATCCCGTTGCGGGGCGCATGCCGGGCCACATGAACGTGCTGCTCGCGGAAGCCAACGTGCCGTACGAACAGCTCCTCGACATGGAAGACGTGAACCCCGAGTTTCCGACCACCGACGTCGCATTGATCATCGGCGCCAACGACGTCACCAACCCCGCCGCGCGCAACGTGACGAGTTCGCCGATCTACGGCATGCCGATCCTCGACGTCGACAAAGCCCATAACGTGATCGTGCTGAAACGCTCGATGCGCTCCGGCTTCGCCGGCATCGACAACCCCCTCTACGAAATGCCAAACACCTCAATGCTCTTCGGCGACGCCAAAGCATCCGTCGACGCGCTAACGGCGGCGGTTAAGGGGCTTTAGCCGTGAAACCACGACGGCTGATTTCTTCGGGGAGCGCGTACGAACCGCGCGTTGGGTATTCGCGGGCGGTGCGCGTCGGCGACGCGATATTTGTAGCCGGAACGGTCGGCGAAGGCAGCGACGCCTACGAACAGACGAAGACCGCGATAGCAAAGATCGAGGTGGCGCTGCGCGAGGCGGGAGCGGAGTTGGACGACGTCGTTCGCACGCGGATCTTCGTTACCAACATCGACGATTGGGAGTTGGTCGGGAAGGCGCACTTCGAGGCATTTCACGATACGCTGCCGGCGACGTCGATGCTCGAGATCTCGCGGTTGATCGCGCCGCAATACGTCGTGGAAATTGAGGCGGACGCGATCGTCTGATCCCGGGCAGCGGTCCCTCGACTTCGCGCTTTGCGCCTATTCCCCGCGAGTATTCCGCTCAGGATGACACTACTGGGGCTTCGTGCTGCGGGGGTTTTTTCTTCCGCTCGCTCCAGGTGACGACGATGATGTAGAGCACGGGGACGATGAGTAGGTTCATCACGGTCGAGACGATCATGCCGCCGAGGACGGCGGTGCCGAGCGAGATGCGCGAGTTGGCGCCGTCACCATGTGCGAAGGCCAGCGGCAGGATGCCGAGGATGAAGGCGATGGACGTCATCAGGATCGGGCGCAGTCGCGTCGCGGCGGCGTGCGTGACGGCGTCGATCGGGTCGCGGCCCTGCTCGCGCAGCTGGTTCGCGAACTCGACGATCAGAATTGCGTTCTTGGCGGCCAGACCGATGAGCATGATGTAGCCGATCTGCGCGTAGATGTCGCTCGACGTAATCGGTATGGGCACCGGATGCCCGGCGATCTTCGAGTGGATGAGGTAACTGGCGATCTCGGTCAAGCGCCGGATGAAGATGCCGCCGACCGCCCCGAGCAGTGCGAGCGGCACCGCCAGCATGATGACGAACGGCGTCGTCATGCTTTCGTACTGCGCGACGAGCACCAGGAAGACGAACAGCAATCCCATCGCAAAGATTGCGATCGTCGCCGGACCGCTCTGCACTTGCTGGCGGGCGATGCCGCTCCACTCGTAGGTCATGCCGAAGGGCAGGTTGCCGCCCTTCGATATCGGAGCGGCGAGCTGCATCATGGTATTGAGCGCGCCGCCCGAGCTGCCGCTGGCCGAATTCGTTCCGTCGATCTCCATTGCGTTATATTCGTTAAACCGCATGATCGCGACGTTGGCGGTGTCGGTATGGACGTTCAGAAACTGCGAGACCGGCATGAAGCTGCCCGCGCTGTTCGATACGTAGGTGCGGTTGAGATCTTGCGGGACGGTGCGGTATTTGGCTTCCGATTGCACCAGCACGTCGTACGAACGCGTGCCGTAGTTGAAGAAGTTTACGAAGTTCGACCCGGTCGACGAATTCGAGCGCGTTGAACACGCTCGACGGAGAAACGCCGAATGCGAGCGCCTTCGAGCGGTTAAAGTCGGCGACGAGATACGGGCCCGTAAAGATCGTCGGGTAGCGCATCTGCGAGAGCGACTTATCGGCGCTCGCTTTTGCGAGGATCGTTCCGGCGACTTTGTTCAGCGTCGGCAGCCCGAGGTTGTTTACGTCTTCGATTTGGATCGCGAAGCCGCCGGTCGATCCGAGCCCCGGAATCGCCGGCGGGTTGGCCGGAAGCGCCTTCACGCCGGCCATCTTTTGAAACTCGGTGTAGAGCTGCCACTGCAGGTAGAAGGCGCTCGCATAAATGCCCTTGCGTTCTTCGAGCGGTTTGAGCTGGACGAACATCGTCGCTTGATTCGAGCTGTTGTTCGCGAAGCCGAAGCCGATGCCGGTCGTTACCGCCTCGACCTCCGGCAGCGACAGCATATACTTTTCCATCTTTGCGACGGCCGCCGTCGTTTGATCGAGCGAGGATTGGATCGGCAGGGAGACGATCACGTAGAGCAGGCTCTGATCTTCGTCCGGAATGAAGCCCTGTGGCGTGAAATAGAAGAGCGCTCCCAGCAGCGCGATGCCGGCGAAGAAGATCGCCACCATCGTCTTGGACTTGTGGATGAGCCTCGGAACGAGCGCCTCGTACCACGTCGTTAGCGCGTGAAGCTTGCGATTGAACCACAGCAAGAACACGTTCTTGGACGGTTCTTCGCCATGGACGAGCTCGAACGTTAAGACCGGTGCGAGCGTCATCGCGGTAAAGAGCGAGATCGAAATCGAAGCGGCGATCGTCAGCGCGAACTGCTGGAACAGCAAGCCGGTCGTCCCCGGAAGGAACGCGACCGGAATGAACACCGACATCAGCACGAGCGACGTCGCGATGACGGGGCCGGTAATTTCCGCCATCGCGCGCTTCGTGGCTTCAAAATTGCTCACCTTATCGTCAACGATGTGGCGAACGATGTTTTCCAGCACGACGATTGCGTCGTCGACGACCAAACCCGTTGCGAGCGTCAAGCCGAAGAGCGTCAGCGTATTGATGCTGAAGTTGAGGAGTTTCATCAACATGAAGGTCCCGATCAGCGACACGGGGATCGTGATCGTCGGAATCAAGACGCTATGCCAGTTCTGCAGGAACAGGAAGATGACGATGATGACCAGCAGGATCGCGATTAGCAGCGTCACGACGACTTCTTTGATCGAAGCCTTCACGAAGTCCGACGTATCGAATGCGATCGTGTAATCGTAGCCGGGCGGAAATTGGGCCTTCAGACGCTCCATCGTCGCGCGGACGTTGTCCGAAATCTGAAGCGAGTTCGCTGTGGGTTCGCCTTCGATGGCGAGCACGACCGAAGTTTTGCCGTCGTAGCGAGCCGAGGTCATATAGTTCTGCGCGCCGAGCTGAACGTCGGCGACGTCGCCCAGGCGCACGTATCCGCCATTCGGCTGAACCGCGACGACGATCTGCTTGAAATCCTCGGTGCTCGTCAAGCGGCCGTTGACTTTGATTGGCAGCTGGAACGGTTGGCTGCCCGTCGTCGGCGGCTGGCCGATTGCGCCCGGCGCCACGTCGGCGTTGTTTTCCGTGATCGCCTGCGTGACCTCATCGAGCGAAACGTTATTGGCCTCGAGCTTGTGCGGGTTGACCCACACGCGCATGCCGTACGTGCGATCGCCCAGGACTTCGACTTGACCGACGCCCGGGATGCGCTTGAGTTCCTCGATGACGTTGATGTCGGCGTAGTTGCTGATCGCGACGTCGGAGACTGAGGAACTGGTCGAGAGCATCGCGACCGCGATCGTAATGTTGCCCGAACTCTTCTCGACGCTGACGCTGTTCTTTTGAACGGCGGTCGGAAGCTGTGCGAGCGTGAGATCGACGCCGTGCTGAACGTTGGTCTGGTCGGTGGTCGCGTCGGTGCCTAGGTTGAACGTGCAGACGATCGAGCTCGTCCCATTGGCGCTCGAATAGGACTGCATGTACTGCAGCCCGTCCGCTCCGTTGATGTTGATCTCGAGCGGGGACGTAACGGAACGCACCACCGACTCCGCATCGGCGCCCGGATATTGTGAGGTCACGGTCACGGTCGGCGGCGAGATCGTCGGATATTGTGAGATCGGCAGCGTCGGGATACAGATGAGACCGGCCAAGAGAACGACAAAGCTCAGCACACCGGCGAAAAGCGGCCGCTTAAGGAAAAACTCGATCACGGCGCAGCGTCCAACTGTGCGTTCATCCGGTCAGGTCGCGTTCGCACCCGGGGCCGGGAAAGTCCTCTCACGAGCCCGGCGCGCGCAGGCTCCAGCCGCCGGCATTCCAAGTGGGCAGGAAAGCGTTCGGGGCGAAGCCGCGGAGCCGATCGCGATATGCGTAGACGTACGCGGCATTAAAGAGGTAGAGAATCGGCACCTCATCCGCAACGATGCCGCCGATCCTGGCATAGAGGCGCTTGCGTTCGGTTCGGTCGCTCGACGCTAAAGCCAACCGCTCGAGCGCATCGACGCGGGTATCGCACCACCGCATGTAGTTAGACGTGCCGGTGCAGGCGAGCACGGACGAATCGTCGGGATCGGCGCCCATCGTCCAAGGGATGTAGGCGAGGTCGAACCCGCCGGTTGCGAGCGTTCCGGTATGCGGCAAGAACAACTGCGCGTTGCTGACGCTTTTGATCGACACGTCGACCCCTCGATCGCGCAATTCGGCTTGCACGGTCGCGGCAACGCGAACGCCGGTCATCGATTCCGGAAACTGCACGTAGACGAGATGCATCGCGATACCATTCTTGTGCAGCGTTCCGTCGGAACCGCGGCGCCATCCGGCTTGCTCGAACAGCGCGTCCGCGCCCGCGGGATCGTACCCCGGCTCGCGCACCGCCCGGTCGAAGGCCCATGAGAACTGCGGCTGCAGCATATTGGTGACCGGATAGACGCCAAGCGTGACTTTCTTCGAAATCGCGTCGCGATCGACCGACATCGCGATCGCGCGCCGCACGCGAACGTCGTCGAGCGGCGCGTGCCGCGTATTGAATGCCAAGCCGGCGACGACCGCCGTCGGCGTCTTCACGAAGTCGATGCCCGGTTTGCCTTGCAGCACCGCGATTTGAACCGGGGCGACCAAATTCCAATCCAGCGCTCCGGACTGCAGCATCACCAGGTTGCTGCCCGGATCAGGGATCACGCGAACGTCGAGCGCGTCGACTTTCGGCGCGCCCCGCCAATAGCGCGGATTCGGAACGTAGCGCAGCCCTTCGCCGCGTTTCCACCAGACGAATCGGTACGGCCCGTCGCCGACGTTCGGCGCCGCGTTGAACGCCGCTCGATCGAGAGGAGTTTGCGCGCGCAGCACGTGCTCCGGCAGAACGAACTGCGGCGAAAATCCGTACGAAAAATACGTCAGCACCGCCGGCGCCCAGGCCCGGCGCAAATGCAGCACGACCGTATGCGCGTCGCTCGCTACGGCTCGATCGATCAGGTCGTACCCTTCGTGCGAACGGACGGGATTTCGCGGATCGAGGATCGCGTGCAGCGTGAACAGCACGTCGTTCGCGCCGACCGGCACGCCGTCGCTCCAGGTCACGCCCGGACGCAGACGATAGCGAATCGTCCGGCCGTCGGCCGAGACTCCGCCGTTGGCCGGCGTCGGAATTTCGGCCAGCAGCGCCGGAACCGGACGGCCTCGCGCGTCGAGATCGACGAACGGCTCGAAGGCCAGCCGCGCGACCTGCTGCTCGACGGAGGCAGCGTCGGGGTGGAGAAAGAGGGGATTGAGCGTGCTCGGGTCCGCCGCAAGGTCAAAGCGAACGACCCCGGCCGGAGCCGGGCCGCCGCCCGCGCCCTGCCGGCTGCAAGCCCCCGCGACGAGGGCCAAAAACAGGGCAAGCAACCGCAGCCTCAACCGAACCCCCTTGCGCCGAATAAATCGTTGGTGCTATAGTTTGCGAGGCCCCACTTTGTTCGGCAAATCTTTAACATCAACGAATATGGTTCTTACAAACGACGAACTCGACGAACTTGACGTCCGGCTCCTGGACGCGTTGCAGCGCAACGCGCGCTCGACCTTTGCCGAACTCGGTTCGCTCGTCGGCCTCAAGGCTCCGGCCGTTCACGACCGAGTCAAGCGCCTCGAGCAGCGCGGGTATATCCTTAACTACTCGGCCCAGCTCGATGCCAAACGCCTCGGCCTGGCGCTAACCGCGTTCGTCAGCTGCTACACCTCGCCCGACTGCAAATATGATGAGTTCACCCGCGCCCTCGGCGACATGCCGGAAGTTTGCGAAGTGCACTCGGTTGCCGGCGAAGAGACCTTCGTTTGTAAGGTCGTCACCCGTTCCACACAACACCTCGACGATCTCCTCGCGCGCCTCAAGGGCATGCCGGGAATGGCGCGCACGCGTACTACCATCGTCCTCACCACGCCGTACGATCGCGGCGGGATAACGGTTCAATCGTAAACATGAGCATCGTCTTCGAACGCCGCGCACATCCGCTCGGTACCCATCGCGTCCTCGAGCCCGCGGGTGCGATGCCGCAGAGCGCTTGGAAGCTCGACAACACGCCGGTGGCGCTCGAGAACGAAATTCTCTGCGACGTCGAGACGTTGAACATCGACTCCGCGTCGTTCAAGCAGATTTTCGACGAATGCGGCGGCGATGAGGCCAAGATCTCGGCGCACGTCACCGGTATCATTCGCGAGCGCGGCAAGCAGCATAACCCGGTCACCGGCAGCGGCGGAATGTTCATCGGCCACGTGCTCAAAGTCGGCGAGGCGCTGCGTTCCAAAATCGACTTAAAACCCGGCGACCGCATCGCGTCACTGGTATCGCTGACGCTGACGCCGCTGCTCGTAGAAGCGGTGACGCGCATCGACGTTGCGACCGGCCGCATTTGGATCCGCGGAAAGGCGATCCTCTTCGAAAGCGGTCTGTGGGCCAAGCTTCCGGACGACATCGACGAAAACGTCGCGCTTGCCGTACTCGACGTTGCCGGAGCACCCGCGCAAGTAAAACGCCTGTGCGCCGACGGCCACACCGTCGTCATTATCGGCGCGGATGGAAAAAGCGGCGTGCTCTCGTGCGCGCAGGCTCGCGCTCGCGTTCGGCAAATCGGGCCGCGTTATCGGCGTCGTCCCCGACGACCAAACGCCTTCCGCGAAGCTGCTGCGCAGCACCGGACTGGTCGACGAGCTCATCGTCGCAGATGCCCGCAACGCGCTCGACATTTCGGAGAAAGTTACGGCCGTCGTGCCGGACCTCGCCGACATCACGATCAACTGCGTTAACGTTCCGGGGACGGAGCTCGGATCGATCCTTTCCACCAAGCAAGACGGAACCGTCTATTTCTTTTCGATGTCGACGTCGTTCACGGCCGCCGCGCTCGGAGCCGAGGGCGTCGGCAAAGACGTCACCATGATCGTCGGTAACGGGTACGCCAAGGGCCACGCCGACACCGCGCTGCAGACGCTGCGCGATCACCCCGAAATTCACGCCTACTTCAACGCGAAATACGCAAGCGCAACATAACGAGGATACAGCCATGAGCGAAACCATCACCCGCCACATCAAGCCGCCCGTTCCGGAAAGCACGCTCGACTACAAGAACGTCAAGCAAGGCGAGTTCTGGCGCCACATTCCCGCCTACAAGGACGTCGACGAAGCGATGTTCTTGGATCATCTGTGGCAGCAGAAGAATGCGGTCAAGACCGCGGACGAACTCCTTAAGACGATCGAGCAGGTCTGTTCGCCGGAGTTCTACGCCGACGCGGCAGCCGGCTTCGCGCAGGCGCCGATGGCCGTGCGCGTTTCGCCGTACGCGATCTCGCTGATCGACTGGAACGATCCGATCAACGATCCGATTCGCCGGCAGTTCGTGCCGCTGAAGTCCTCGCTGCTGCCCGATCACCCGCGGCTGACGCTCGATTCGCTGCACGAACAGGACGATTCGCCGGTTCCCGGCTTGGTGCACCGCTACGTCGACAAAGCGCTATTTCTTCCGCTGAACACCTGCCCGGTCTACTGCCGCTTCTGCACCCGCAGTTACGCGATCGGCCCGGATACGGAGAACGTCGATAAGGTTTCGCTCGCCAAGACTCCCAAACAATGGGACGATGCGTTCAAGTACATCTCCGAGCGCCCCGAGCTCGAAGACATCGTGATCTCCGGCGGCGACACGTATCAACTCCCAGCGAAGAACATCGAATTGATCGGCAACGCGCTGCTCGAGATCCCGCACGTCCGCCGCATGCGCTTCGCCACCAAAGGCCCGGCGATCATGCCGATGAAGATCATGACCGATAAGCCGTGGCTCGATGCGATCACCGGTATCGTGGACCGCGGGCGTAAGATGGGCAAAGAGGTCGTGCTTCACACGCACTTCAACGCACCCGAAGAGATCACGTGGATCACCGAAAAGGCGATGCGCATGCTCTTCGAACGCGGTATCTTCACGCGCAACCAGTCGGTGCTCATCCGCGGCGTCAACGACACGCCGCGAGCGCATGACGCTGCTCGTCAAGCGTCTGGGATATCTCAACGTGCACGCCTACTACGTCTACATGCACGATATGGTCAAGGGCGTCGAGGAACTGCGCACCACCATCGGCACCGCGGTCGACACGGAGAAGTTCGTGCGCGGCAGCACCGCCGGCTTCAACACGCCGACCTTCGTCTGCGACGCACCCGGCGGCGGCGGCAAGCGCGACGTGCACTCGTACGAGCACTACGACCCGATCAACGGCATCGCCGTCTACGCCGCGCCGAGCGTCAAGCCCGGCAAAGCCTTCGTCTACTTCGACCCGATCGACAAACTCGCGCCCGACGCTCAAGCGCGCTGGGCCGTCAAAGACATCGCCGATCAGATGATCGCCGAGGCCGTCAAAAAAGCCGGCGTCGGCGACGAAGAATTGGTGTTAGCGTAGCGCGCCCACGCTCAGGATGACAAGGGTTAGCTCTTGCGGAGCGAGATCGAGCCGTTTTGCGTCGATACGTCGATGTTCGTGCCGCCGGGTTGGATCGTTTGATCGACGTTCGAGCCGACGTAATTTGAGGCGTCGACGTTGAGGGGCCAATCGCTGGAAATGCGCCCGTGGGTCGTCGACCCGTGGACGCGCCCGATCTTCGCATTCGACGGCAGGCCGAGCGTGATACTGCCGTTGATCGATTCCATCGAAATCGCCCGCACGCCGCCGGCCGATGTGTAGCCGGCGTGCACCGAACCGTTGGTCGTCGACATTCGCGCGTCGGCGGAAAGGCCGCTCGCGGTGATGCTGCCGTTGGTGGTGGCTAGCTCGACCTTCGCACCCGCGGGAACGGTGACGTCGAATGCGATGGAGCCGCAATCGTCGCACGACGACGGGAAGACGGCCGTCACGCTGATGGTTCCGCCGTTCTGCGACGACGTCACTCTCAGCGCGTTGAGTTTCTCCTGGGAGTCCGCCTTCTTCGTGGCGGTCACGGAAACGCTTCCGCCGCCGGTTTTCAGATTGATCGAGCCGTTCGTCGATTGGATCCGAACCGTCGGCGTGCCGGTGACGGAAAAGCTCAGGTACTGCTGGGCGGTCATATCGTCGCCGCCGTACGCGAGGAGCGCCAAGGTCAAGAGCGTTGCAATCATGTTTCACCTACGGGACCGGCGGCCGGAGTGTTTCGACGGAAAGTCGAACCAGCCGCGAATGGATGAGAAGCGTTTTCGGTTCGATCTTTTTATCGCCCTGTGCGCGCTCCTGGTCAGCTCGGTCGCAGCCGGCGCTTCGGCGTACCAGACGTACGTCATCAATCAGCAATACCAGGCGAGCATCTGGCCCTATCTCGGCTTTAGCTTTTCGTCGGGCGGGAACCATCTGAATATTACGCTGAAGAACTTCGGTCTCGGCCGGCCCTCGTACGTTACTACGAGATTACAAAAGACGGTAAGTCCGTCCCGTCGTTCAGCGACTTCATCGCGCCCTACGAACGTCTCGCCGAAGGCGCAAACGTCAATTCCGTGACCATCGGACAAGGCTCGATTATTCCGGCCGGGGAGAGTGTGGCGCTCGTCGATGTCAGCGACAAGCCTTCGAGGAACAAAGGAGCGAACCTCACGAGCACGCTGCTCGCGCATCAGAAATCGTTGAACGTATCGATCTGCTATTGTTCCTTGCTCGGGCGATGCTGGATGCGGGAGATCCGCGACCCGTCGGACGAGCCGCACGACGTCCGCGCCTGCCCCTTGCCGACGCGTCCGCGAGCACAGATGTTCGGCAGCCCCTAGTGCGCGGCCTAGTCGCCGAACGCGATCGCCGGGCAATTCACCGCGAATCCGGCCGGTTTTGCGATCGGTGCAATCCCGCTGTAGCTGGTGATACGTTTCGTCTGCGGCGTTCCGGCCGCCATCATGTTCCATGACGGCGAGTAGCCGTTCTCGGCGTAGGGATTTTTCATATCGGGTACTAGCGAGAGCACGTTGAACGGTGAACCGATCGTTGTGACGTTCGCGGCGGTTGCGTCCTCAGCGAGTGGCGTGTGCAGCGCCAGGAATGCCAGCCCTTGCGCGTCCATCGCCGCAAACGGTCCGTTGACGATCACGCCGATCGGGATCTCGGCGGCGGGCCTCGCCTTGGCGAGACGCGGTACGTACGTCGCACGCTCGACTGCGGATGCGACTGGGTCAGAAGCTTCGGTGCTCAAATAGTTGACGGGCTTTCCGTCGATGAAACCGCGCGCGAGGACCAGCGTAACCGTATGCTTTGCGGTGTCGATCGCGATCACCCGGTCGTGGGTATTGGTGTGATGCTCGACGTCGAACGGTCCGTCCCCGGTCGCTACGATCGGCGCGTTGATGACGCCGGCGACGCCGGTGATATGCACGAACGGCGAGTATGCCGCATCCGCGACGCCGCCGGGCGTTGCCGACTTCGGCGGAAATCCGCTCTCCGATGCGACGTACGTTCGCGCTGGCGAAAAGTCGGGCGCACCCGAAAATGCCACGGTACCGCCGGAGAGTGTAGCCGCGGCGATGGCCGCGCTCCCCAAGTTTGCGATGTCGGGCGCGAAATCGAGTCCCCGCGCCTTTGCGACACCCGCATCGGACGCATCGGTCTGGATATACCATACGCTCTCGCCGTTCGCGGTGCCGCGATGCAGGACGAATGTGGCGGTGTGCGCGGTCGTATCGACCGCAAGAACGCTTTTAACGAAGAACAGGCTGGCTGCAAAAATCAGATGTAGCATAACCTATCTACGCCGGCAAGAACCCGGCGGATGACTAGCGCGCGAAGGCGAGCGGGCGCAGGCTGCGCCGGATTGCCCGTACTTCGACCGGGCCGTCGGGGCGCAACGTCACGAGCGGATTCGTCCCGATGGGCGCGCTTGACGTTCGCTCGAACCGGTACGATCGCGAGAAGATCTCGAGCAGCATCGCCAGTTCACCCCACGCAAACTCTTCGCCGATGCAGCGCCGCGCACCGCCGCCGAAGGGAACGTACGAGAACGGCGGAGGCTCGAAACCGATCCAACGATCGGGATCGAATCGTTCCGGATCGGGGAACGTGTCGGCACGGCGATGCAGGGTTAACGGCGATATGAAGACGGTGGTGCCTGCGGGTACGAAGCTGCCGTCGATCAGCGTCACGTCCGCTATCGCTTGACGTCCGATGATCCACGCGGGCGGGTAGAGCCGCATGCTCTCGCGCGCCACGCGCATCACGAACTCGCGATCGCCTTCGGCCGCCGCCTCGCCGAGCCGCGCATCGACGTCCGGATTCCTCGCAAGAAGGTAGAGCGTCCACGTCAACGCGTTGGCCGTCGTTTCGTGTCCGGCCAGAAACAGCGTCATCACTTCATCGCGGATCTGTTCGTCGCTCGGCGGATCTTCGGACTCGGCATCGCCGGCTGCTAGCAGCATCGAGAGCGCGTCGCCGCGATCGAATCCGCCGGCGCGGCGGCGCGCGATCATGCCGTAGACGATCTCGTCCAGCTCTTGCCGCGCCCGGTTGAAGCGGCGCGTCGACGGAAGCGGGAGACGCTGCCGGATCGTCCCAAGCGGCCCGACCACATACGGAAACTCTTCCATCAGCAGCCTGAGCGCCTCGCTGACTTTTTTCGACGCCGCGCTTTCGTCGCTGCCGAACAGCGTCAGCGTGGCAATCCGCAGCGTCAGTTCCGTCATCGCTGCGTGCGCATCGAAGGTTTTGCCGGGAACCAGCTGCTCGACGAATTCGTCGGCGCAGCTTTGCATCGTCTGCATGTATCCGGCAATGCGTTCGTGATGGAATGCCGGCTGCACGATTCGGCGCATCCGGCGATGGTTCGGGTTCTCGCTCGTCAGCAATCCGTCGCCCAGAAGCAGACGTAAGACCCGGGCGCCCAGCGATTTCGAAAACGCGTGCTGCTGCGTGACGAAGACGTCCTTCACGACGGCGGGCTCGTTCACGAATACGTAGCTGCGCCATGGCAGCGAAAACGCGGCGACGTGGCCGTGTTCGCTCGCGAGGTAGCGCATGAACGCCGGGAATTTTGCGAACGGCACGGCAAGAGACGGGCGAGCGTCTCGAGGCGGCCGGGGCCGGGAATGGACTTCATCGCCCTATAGTTTCGTCGATTCCTTGGAACGGCCCGGGGGTTCGCGCAGGCCGATTTGGCTAGGACGCGGCTCGGTAGGCGTGGTGCCGGGCTAGCAGGCGAAATTGTCGACAATAGACAATCCGCGAGCCAGGGGTATCGCTCTTGAAGCAGACGCTCGTGCATCGCAGCCTCGCATGTGCCTTAATGATGGCATTGTTGATCGCTAGCCCCGCGGTTCGGGCCGGGACAACCGGTTCGCTCCTTGGGAAAGTCGCCGACGCCGTCACCGGCAAGCCAATTGCCGGCGCCGAGGTCACGGCCGTGTCCGATTCCCAGAGCGCGGCGGCGGTGACCGACGCGGCCGGCAGGTTCGTCTTCATCTCCCTCGCACCCGACACGTACACCTCGCCGTCAAGGCCGTAGGGTACGGTCCGGAGTCGACACCGGGCATCAGCGTCTTCGCCGATCAATCGCAGAATTTGGCGTTTGTCCTGGCGTAAAATGCTGGCCACCATCGCACACACGACGTCGCAGTCCGGCAGTTCGCTGGTGCGTGCGGGCGGCGCGAGCAACGTGTATTCGGTCAACTCCGCGATGCAGAATGCAAGCAACACGATTGCCGGTCGCGGATTCACTGAATACGGCGTACTAGCGCCGATCGCTGATGGCGCCGGGGGCTACGCTCCAAGGGCAGCAAGGCTGGAATCAAGGCGTGTACGTACGCGGCGGTGACCGTTTACGACGTCGAAGTCGAGCTCGACCGCATACCGATTTCCGGCCGTCCGACGGCGGACGGTAACGTCGCTCTCGAGCCTCGGCCACAAGAGAGCGCAGTGCACCGGCGGCGTCGCCGACGAGCGATTCGTCGGGACTCGCGGGTTGATCAACCAGATCGTGAAGACCGGCCAGCATCCGGCGGCGAAGGAGTCTTTCGGCGATTCTCGGCGCGCCGATACTTCTATCACGCATCGCGGTCATGGCGCGGCGCGCGACGCCGGATCGCCTGTTCTCCTACTACGTCGGCATCGAAGGAGCCAATCAAGCCTATCGCTTCGCCAATGAAAACGACGCTGCCGGCAATCCGCTCGTATTTTCGCGATAATGTTCCCGCCGACGGAACGGATCCAGTTACCGACGGCGATCCCGCGCTCGGAAAATTTACGTACGTCGCCGGCGCCATCGAAACTCGCCGTCGTTCACACAAAACACCCACAGACCGTCGCCGAACATTCACTTCGGAACTCCGCACCGCGCGACAGCGGCCGCGACGACGTCCAACTGCTGTACCGGAACCCGGCGAAGTCTACGGCTGAGCTCGTACGACACGCAGCCCGATCTGGGCTATTCCTTCCGATGTCGATCCCATAATAGCGGCGTCGCACAACCCGTACATCGATTCCGTTACTTACACGGGAGCGCTCTTCCAGCCCGGCAATCCCGCCGACTTGCAGCCGTACTATCAGCCGTCGAGCCCGAGCGATCGCGCTCCCGGCTCAGCGATTCCGTACGACGTCGGCGATGACCCGACAACGGCTGGTCGATCTTCCAGCTTCAGTACCAGCGCAACTTCGACAACCGCTCGTACCTGCGCGCGATCGCCTACACGCAGTTCACCAACTACTTCATCAACGGGCCCGTGAGTTCGAGCATGATCTATGGTGCATGGCCGCAAGACTACGAGGCGAGTTCACACGTTTGGGGCGGGAAGCTGAACTACACCAACCAGATCGACGCGGCGAACCTCGTCTCGGCGAGCGTTTCGATCGACACGCAGCACATCCTTACGGCCAACTTCACCAACTACGATCCGAATACGGTCGGCGGGATAGCGTTCGATTACGTCGACTCGAGCGGCCAGTGCCACAACCCCAAGAGCGGCGCGTACGCCTCGTGTTTCGCCGGCAGCCGCGCGTTTTATCAACTCCCGGTTCCGGACGGCATCGCCGGCGTTGCAGCTGCCTTTCCCACCGCCGGCGCGCCGGGCGCGCAATGGCTGGTTACCGAGGATGGGCAGTACGGTTCGCTCGACACGGTAAATCCGACGTGGACGACGGCTTCGGTCGGCGATCACCTCCAGCCAAGCGATAAGTGGACGATCGACGTGGGCGCTCGCTGGGAAGAGTTCTCGTACGCTCTCGCCGATACCGCCGGCGGCCCGGCTCGAGCGTTTTGGTTTGCCGCATGGAATCGCGAAAATTGTTATATTCCCGGCATGACGTCGGTGATGCAGCTCGGTATCGACCCGACGACCGGACATCCAATCGATCCCGCTACCGGAAAGCCGTTCGATTGCGCGCAGCACGGCGGAGTACCGCTCGTGAACACGAATCCGGGCAGCGCGTCGTACTTCGCGTTCGAACCGCGTATCGCAGCAACGTACGAAATCGATGGGAACACGGTGCTGCGCGCTTCCGCCGGCCGATATGCCGAGGGACCGGGTTCGACCGACCAGCAGTTCAACTACGTGCAGCAAGACCTGCCGTCGCAGCTCGCGCAATTCTTGCCCTACGGCTACAATACCCCGTATCACGACGAACGGCCGGAATATTCGAGCGGCTACGACTTCTCGCTCGAAAAGCGAATTAGCGGCACGGACTATTCGTTCAAAGTCACCCCCTACTACCGGCAAACGTACGACCAGCTGCAGCTCACACCGGTCGGTCCGCAAGGGCTGTTCGCCGCGTTCAATACCGACAGCCAAACGAACTACGGGTTGGAACTGCTCTTGCGAAAGGGTGACTTCGCTCGCGACGGCTTCTCATTTCAGTTCGGCTATACGCTCAACGAGAGCCGCGTGCGATACAACGATTTGGGAACGAGCGCTCAAAACGCGATCGACGTGCAGAACGCCTATATCCAGCAGTACAACTCCTATACCGGCCACTGCGGCACCGCGACCGGGCCGAACTCGCTTTGCGGCGCGTACGGAACGACGTATTCGCATCCCGCCTTTCCCGCGCTCAACGGATCGGCCGTCACCAATCCGTACTTCGGCCAGCCCGCTCAGCCGCTTTTCGCGCGTAACGGATGGTATACGCCGTACGACGTCCTGCCGTCGCCGTTCTCGGGAGCGAGCGGGTACAACGTTCCGACGAACCTATCGCTGATTCTAAACTACAAGCGCGGCCGGTGGACCTTTACACCGACCGCGACGTTCGTTGCCGGCGGCAAGTATGGCTCGCCGCTGACGTGGCCGGGATACGATCCCGCGCTTTGCCTCGCGCCGCCGAAACCCGCCCGCGTCGCTTGCGGCCAGCTTCTCATCCCGGATGCCTACACCGGCAAATTCGACGCACAGGGCGCATTCGTGGTCCCTTGCGGTTTACGCTCAACGCTCAGGTCACGTACAAGGCGAGCGGCCGGGTCGACGCGACGCTGGGCGCACTCGCCATCGTGGACCAGTGTTTCCAGCGCGGATACCCGTGGGACGATCCGGACGCATGCCAATACGGGCAGCTGCCGTCGAATCATCTTGCGCCCGTGGGAAACTTCGCGCCGATTGCGACCGCCCCGATCCAGCTGCGCTACCCGTACGCCGTGTTCGGCAACCCCACCAACAACGGCTACGTCGCGACCAAGATGCCGTTCTCGGCCTTCGTCAACGTTAACGTCAAGCTCTAGGAACAATGAGGAGAAGATGCCGCGTCCATTCCCCCACCTGTCACTCGCGCTGCTGAGCCTGCTCTTCGGCTGCGCCGCCGCCGCTTCGACGTCGCAAGCGCCCGCCCCGATCGTCCTGGCAAAGGTGAAGCCGTCGCAAGCGTTCAGCGGCCCCTACAGTTATTTAGTACCGCCCTACAGTGACTACTATTTCCACAACATGGATACCCTCGGATTTCGACAGGACTGGGTGCGGAGATACGGCCCCGCGTTCGCGCTTCGAGAGCCGTCCGGACCGTTCGAGGCTTCCTATACGTACCGCCGCCATCGCTACACGCTCGATCAATACTACTCGCGTAACCGCGTCCTCGCATTTCTCGTCCTTAAAGACGATCGAATCGTCAGCGAACGATACTTCCACGGCTCGACCGCCGATTCGCGCTTCCTATCGAATTCGGTTCAGAAGTCGTTCACGTCGACGCTGTTCGGCATCGCGGTTCAGGATGGAAAGATTTCGAGCGTCGACGATCCCGTCACAAAGTATCTGCCGTGGCTCGACAAGAGCGGCTACAATCGCGTGACGCTGCGACAGGCGCTGGAGATGGCGACCGGAATCGGAGCAACCGAGAATTACCTCGATCCTCATTCGAGCGTTCAAAACCTGGCGAAATCGATGCTGCGCGGCGTTCCGTCGTTCTCGAATCTGCTGCTATCTCTGCCTGCGAATCGAAAGGTAAACCGGAACCGTCTTCGACTACGAGAGCGTCAACACCGAAGTGCTCGGTCTCGTTCTCGAAAAAGCGACGGGTATGCCGTTGAACGAGTACATGCAGGCGAAGCTTTGGAGCAAGCTCGGCGCGCAAAGCGACGCGTTCATCGTGCGCGCCCAGGCTCAGCCCGACCAGTGCGCCTTCGGCTGTTTGAACGTGACGCTGCGCGACTACGGCCGTTTCGGACTGATGATGATGAACGGCGGGGCGCTCGGCGGGAACGCGATCGTCGGGTCGCGGTGGGTGCGAGAAGCGACCACGCCGAAAAGAAGTTTGCGGCGCAGCCCGACGGCCCGCACGACGAGGCGAACTACGGCTACGCGTATCAATGGTGGATTCCATACGGAAAAGACGGCACGTACGAAGCGCTCGGGGTGTACGGTCAAATCCTCTACGTCAATCCGGCAAAGCACGTCGTGATGTGGAGGTCGCCTGGCCGCAGCCGGATACCGACGAACGCTGGGACGAGTCGGTGAAAGTAATGAACGCGGTAGCGGCTGCGGCGCGCTGACCTCCTCGGGGCTCGCGGGTTTAGCCTCCCGCGAGTTTCACCTTGCGCCCTTGCGCGGTAAACCAGGCCGCGATCTTATCGCGATGGTCGCCCTGAATTTCGGACGACGCCGTTCTTTGCCGTGCCGCCCGTACCGCAGTAGCGCTTGAGCGTCTTGCCGATCTCGTCGAGTTCGGCGCGTCCAAGCCGGTTACGACGCTCATCGTGCCGCCGCGACGCCGCTCGCGAAAAATGCGGACGACCCCGTCGTCCGGCAGAGTCGGCTTTTCCGGAACTCGGCGGCGCATGCGCCTCGTTTCGGCAGGCGGCGTGCGACGCACTGCCCAACGCGCCCGCGATGGGACGAAACTTCTGCGTCTTTTGCAGCGCTAGCGGGGAAACGACGAATCGTACGCACGGATCGCGGGCGACGCCGCGCGATCGATCGTGCGTGCTGGCTACGGACTCGTCTACGGCGGTGGCCGCATCGGGTTGATGGGCGTGCTCGCCGACGCCGCGCTCGCTGCCGGCGGCGAAGTGATTGGCGTGATACCGCAGGCGCTCTCGCATAGCGAGATCGCACACCCTGGGATTACGCGCTTGCACGTCGTCGAGAGCATGCACGAGCGAAAAGCGCTCATGGCGGATCTGAGTTCGGCGTTCGTCGCGCTGCCCGGCGGCTACGGTACGATGGACGAGTTTTGCGAGATCCTTACCTGGCGCCAGCTTCGCATCCACGACAAACCGATCGGCCTCCTCAATGCCGCCGGATTCTACGACCGCTTGATCGCACTGTTCGACGAAATGACCGGCAAGGGGTTCGTCTCGGAGCCAGCCGCGAGCTTTTCGTGGCGGCCGCAACGATGGACGAACGGACCGGCAACGCCTGCGCTGAATTACTCTCAGCGCGATATCCAGCATGACGTCGACCGGATTGCCGATCGCCGGGTCGAGACGCGTGACGCTGATACCGAAGGCATGGCGGTCGATTTGACCGGTTGCGTGATAAGTGGGATGCTCCGGCGTTCCAGCCGTCGTTACCGCGAGATGCTCCGGCTGGCTCACGCCGTGGATCGTGAGTCGGCCGTCCATCGAGAAGTCGCCGCCGGTT
>CAWAJD010000014.1:0-14753 GCA_963782265.1 Vulcanimicrobiota bacterium | reverse complement strand
CAGCTCGCCGCCATTCGTTACGCGGCTACCAATCTGACCGATGCCGTCGCGTGGCGCCTCACGATGCCGTTTCCGGTCGCCGACGTCGACATGCGTCATCCGGACGCGGTTGCGGCTATCTACGTCGCGTGCGCTGCGTTGCAGTCCTACGCGCTCCTAGCGCTGTATCGCGGCTGCCCGTCGAAGCGCGCCGTCGTCGCCGGGTCGGCGTTCTTGGCCGCGATGTCCTTGGCCGTACCCGCGCTCGCAAGTTTCGACGCGTACGGCTACGTGCACAATGCCATTCTCGGCCTGCAATCGTATACGCCGCCCGCCCGCGCGTTCCAGGGTGAGTTTCACGTCATCGATCTGTGGTTCGGCAAACCCACCGCTACGCTCTACGGGCCGCTCTGGCTCGCCATCGATCGCATCGTAACCGTTGCCGCGCCGACGCTCCTGACGAAGATCGCGGCGTTACGCGTCTTCAACGCGCTGCTCTATGCCGCGCTGATCGCGATCCTGCGCGGACTCGGCCTACCGCGCCGGATCCTAGCGGCGGTCGCTCTCAATCCCGGTATGATGTTCCAGTTTATAACGAACGTTCACAACGACATCATCGCCATCGATCTCCTCCTCGGTGCGGCCGCGCTCGCGCGCACGCGGGGCGTAGCCGCGAGTGGGCTCTTCGCCGCGGCGGGTCTCGTGAAACTGCCGTATCTCGCGCTTGGGCTGCCGGTGTTCTCCGCGCTGCGTCCGACGTCGTGGCGCGTCGTCGCAATTGCGGCGGGTATCGCGGCAGCGGCGGCGGTGTCGTGGTTCGCCGGAGGCAGCGGATACGTTGCGGCGCTGACGCACCACGCTTCGCCCGCGCACCTAGCGCTCGCGTGGCGATTGATTCCCGCCGGCGTCGCGCTCGCCGCGCTGGTTGCTGCGATGCTCGGCACGCGCCGCTACATCGCCGCGCTCTGGTTCATCCCATCCATCGGTGCCTTCGAGCTGCCGTGGGCGACCGCATCGGGCCAAACGTTTGCGATGCCGTGGATTCTCCCGTGGTATTTCGTTTGGGGACTTCCTTATGCGTTGAACCGGCACCGGATCTTGGGATTTTTGGCGGTGGCGTTCCCATTGCTGGCGGCGATCGTCGCTCCCGAAGTGCTGCGCCTGCGCGTCCTCTTGGTGCTCGAGTTCGCCGCGCTCGTCGTGTGTGCGAGCAGATGGTTCCTGCGCCCGCCTATGGAATCGTCGGCATCTTGAATCACGATGAAGCGATCGCGTGCCGGGTTTGCGGGGCGGCAACGCACGCCGCCGGCGAAAAAATGGGGCGGCTGCACGCGCGCTCGTATCACTTGAACCGCTGCGATTCGTGCGGCTACGCATTCGTGGCGGACCCGGATACGGGGACTGACGTGTATGACGAAGCGTACTATCGCGGGAAGGGCGCCGATCCGCTGCTCGACTACGTGTTCGAATTGGAACGTCCGGATCGGACGGTGCGCCGTTTCGAATGGACGGGCGTCGAGCGCATCGTCCGGTCGCTGCACCCGTTATCGCCGCAGACGCGATGGCTCGACTACGGATGCGGCAACGGCGGCTTGGTCCGATGGGTTCGCGAGCGCACGCCGGCCCAAGCTTTCGGCTTCGAAGAGGGCTGGATCGCGGACACGGCGCGCGGGCACGGAATTCCAATCCTTAGCGACGCCGAAGTCGAAAGCAGCGGTCCGTATGACGTGATAACGGCGCTCGAAGTGCTGGAACACGTGGCGGATCCTAAAACCTTCGTCGAGCGGATCGCGCGCCTGCTGGCACCGGGTGGCTCATTCTTCTACACGACCGGGAACGCGGCTCGTCACGCCGGGCGTTTGCCGCAGTGGGGCTACGTCGTTCCTGAAATCCACATCAGTTTCTTCGAGCCGCGGACGATGGAGCGGCTCTTTGCCGGTGCGGGTTTACACGCTCGGCCCATGCCCTGGTCCCGCGGCTTCGCGGAGATCGTGACGTTCAAGATCCTGAAGAACCTCGGATTCTCGGAACGTTCGCCGCTGTTCGGCGCCGTGCCGTGGGGAATTCTGGCTCGCGCGGCCGACGCCCTGAACGGCGTCTCCGCCTTCCCGGCCGGAATAAAGCCCTAACCCGTGGTATGACCGGCTATCGTGGAATTCTTCTCGGAGTACTTTGCTGAGGCGCGTCGTGTCATCGACGGGATCGATGTCGGCGCGGCCGAGGCACTCGCACGAGCGCTCGCGGCAGTACGCGAGCGCGGCGGACGTCTCTTCATTTTGGGCGTCGGCGGCAGCGCCGGCAACGCGTCGCATGCGGTGAACGATTTCCGCAAGATCGCCGGTATCGAAGCCTACGCGCCGACCGACAACGTCTCCGAACTGACGGCCCGCGTCAACGACGACGGATGGGCGAGCGTTTTCGAAGCGTGGCTCAAAGTCAGCCGGTTGGCGGATCGCGACGCGGTGATGGTGTTTTCCGTCGGGGGCGGAGATGAAGAAAAGAACGTAAGCCCCAATCTCGTCCGCGCGCTGAAATATGCCAAAGGCACCGGCTGCACGATCCTGGGAATCGTCGGACGCGACGGCGGTTATACGGCCAAGGTGGCCGACGCCTGCGTGATCGTTCCGACGGTCAACGCCGCGCACGTCACGCCCCACTCCGAAGCGTTTCAGGCGGTCGTGTGGCATGGGCTGGTGACGCACCCGCTGCTTAAGCGCGAGGAAACCAAATGGGAGTCGGTGCGCTGAAGCGCGCCGTCTTCTTCGATCGCGACGGCGTCCTGAACGAAGCCATCGTGCGCGAAGGCGTTCCGCATCCGCCGGCAATGCTCGCCGACCTGCGCGTCGCCGCCGGCGCTGCCGGCGTGGTCAGCGCCGTGCGCCATGCTGGATGGCTGGCGATCGTCGTCACCAATCAACCTGACGTCGCGCGCGGCGCTACGACGCTCGAACGTGTCGACGCCATCAACGCGGAGATCGTCGAACGGCTCGGCGTCGACGCGATCTACACGTGCCCGCACGACGACGCCGACGGTTGCGACTGCCGCAAACCGAAGCCTGGATTGCTTTTGCGCGCGGCGCGCGACCACGGGATCGACCTTGCTGAAAGTTTTTTCATCGGCGATCGCGCGAAAGACGTCGCCTGCGGCCGCGCCGCCGGCTGCACCACGATCTTCCTCGACCACGGCTATGCCGAAACCCACCGCGACCCCGGTGCAGATCACACGATAAAGACGCTAAGTGATGCCTTGAACGTGGTGCTCTCCGTCATCCCGAGCGTAGCTCCCGAGCAAGCGAAGCACGTCGAAGGGGCGGAGTCGAAGGGCGAGGGACCGCGGTAAGTGAACGCTCGCCAATTGCGCATCAAGATTTTCGCCGACGGCGCCGACAAGGCGGGCATGCTGGAGATGTATCGCAACCCGCTGATCGCGGGCTTCACGACAAATCCAACGCTTATGCACAAAGCCGGCGTCACCGATTTCGAAGCGTTTGCACGCGACATTCTTAGCGCAATACCCGATCGCCCGATCTCGTTCGAAGTGTTCTCAGACGATTTCGCGGAGATGGAGCGGCAAGCGCGCCTTATCTCGCGTTGGGGCGAGAACGTTTACGTGAAGATCCCGGTCACCGATACAAAGGGAACGAGCGCGGCACCGCTGGCAAAGAAACTCGCCGAAGAGGGAATCAAACTCAACGTCACCGCGCTGCTGACCGTCGAACAAGTCCGGGTCGTAACGGATGCGCTTGCCGGCGGCGCACCATCATACATCTCGCTTTTCGCGGGCCGCATCGCGGACGCGGGCGTCGATCCGATTCCGCTCGCGCGCGAATCGCTCGAAATCATGGCGCCCTACAAACACCTGGAACTCATCTGGGCCAGTCCGCGCGAGATTCTCAACATCGTTCAGGCAGACGCGCTCGGCGTTCACGTGATCACCGTCACGAACGATTTGCTCGCGAAGCTTCCGTCTTTGGGGAAGGACCTGGTACAGTTCTCGCTCGAGACGGTACGGATGTTCCATCGCGACGCCGCCGCTGCAGGGTTCAAACTCTAGCGTTTTGACAATGGTGCGTCTACTCCACCAATGGTGCGTCTCTTCCCGATGAGAATTAGAGGCCGCCGTTGTCCTGGTTGAGCTGCGCGAGTTTGCTGTTGAGGTATTGGATCGCTTGCGTGAGCTGTGCGTCCTTAGCCGGGTTGCCGAACTGCGGGGCCTTGTTTTCAACAACGACGACGTCGGGCGTGATGCCGAGGTGATTGATGTCGCGGTTGCGCGGCGTCAGGTAGCGTGCGGTCGTGATCTTTACCGCGGAACCGTCGGGTAGCGGGAAGATCGTTTGCACGACGCCCTTGCCGAAGGTTTTCTCGCCCATGATCGTTCCGACCGATGAGTCCTGAATCGCGCCGGAGGTGATCTCGGATGCCGATGCGGTGTACTTGTTGACAAGGACCACCAGCGGGAGCGGGTCGATCGCGGTGTTGTTGGCTTCGAGCGTCGTGATTTGCGAGGCGCGCGATTCCACCGAGACGATCGGGCCGGCCGGGATGAACTTCGAACTGACGTCGACGGCCGCATTGAGATAGCCGCCGCCGTTGTCGCGCAGGTCCATGATGACGGCGCGGGCACCTTGCTGCTGCAGACGAGCGAGCGCGGCATCCAGCTCCGCGCCGGTGTCGCGGCCGAAGACGGTCAATGCGACGTAGCCGATTTTGTTCGGAAGCATCTTACCGTAGACGCTGAGCTGATGGATCTTGGCGCGGGTGATCGTGACGGGAGCGATCTCGGCGCCCGAACGGAGAATCGAGAGCGTCACGGTCGTGCCTTCTTTGCCGCGCAGTTTCGCGCTGGCTTGCTGGATCGTGAGGCCCTTGGTCGAGGTTCCGTCGATCGCGGTAATGAGGTCGTCCTGTGCGATGCCGGCCTTCTCGGCGGGTCCGTCCGGCACGACGTTGGAGACCGCGATCATCTTGCTCGCGTCGTCGAGCTGGATCACGATCCCGGTGCCGCCGAAGTCGCCGCCGTCGAGATCGGAGTTCAGTCCCGCGTACTCCTTCGGGCTAAGGAAAACCGTGTAGCGGTCGTGCACCGAGTTGAGCAGACCGTCGAGCGCTACGTAGCTGAGGATGTGCGGGCTGACCTTCGAACCGGACTCGCTCGCCGCGAGTTCGACTTCGTGGTCGATCGCATGCGTGTTTGCGTTCGCCATTCCGTTCGCGTGCATCGCCGGCAGCGACGGGTTCTTCACGCCGGCCGTTCGCATCGCTGCGAGCAGTTCCGTGCGAACCGAGTCGAGCACCACCTGCGGATCGACCTTCTTATAGAAGTCGGTCGTCAAGTGATCGTATGCGGTTGCTATCTCGGCTTGGTCGGCCGCCGAAACCGTGGCCGTTGCAGCGAACGATGCCGCCGGGATTTGGGTCAGGGACGCGGCCAAGAGGCCGGCGATGATCAGGGTCGTGATGCGCTTCATAGTATCCAAACTAACGATTGAGTGCGTGTAAACGTGCCTTCGCGGCGGCGAGTTGTTTATCGGCGGGGGTGTCGATCAGGCCGGGGTCTTCGTTCTGCGGGACGACGATGTCGGGAACGATGCCCTTGTGCTGGATGTCGCGCCCGGCCGGCGTAACGTAACGCGCGGTCGTGATCTTCAGCGCGCCTTGATCCGGCGTCTGATAGATGTTTTGCACGACGCCCTTGCCGAAGGTCTTCGTGCCGATCAGCGTTGCGAGATGATAGTCTTGCAGCGCGCCCGACGTGATCTCCGAGGCGCTGGCGGTGTACTTGTTCACCAGAATGACGAGCGGTTTCAAACCCGGGATCACCTTGCCGGTAGCGGAGCTTTCGGTCCGCACGCCGTCGCGATCGATCGTCGCGACGATCGTTCCCTCGGGAACGAAGAAGCTCGAGATGTCGACGGCGGCATCGAGAAACCCGCCGCCGTTGTCGCGCAGATCGAGAATGTATCCCTTCGCGCCTTTGCTCTGTCCGTCGAGGAGCGCCTTGCGCACTTCGTCGGCCGACGTCTGGCCGAAGTCCGAGAGGCGAATGTAGTCGTAGCCGTTTTCCATCTTCGCGCGAACGGTCGGAACGTGGATGATTTCCCGCACGATCTTATACGTGCGTTCCTGACCCGGTTTCGCATACGGATGCGTCGCGAGCGTCACGACCGTGCCCGCTTCACCGCGAATCAGCTTCTCGACCAGGTCGAGCGCCATGCCTTTAACCGGTTTGCCGTCGACCGTGTCGACGATCTCGCCGGCCTTCATGCCCGCCTTGAGCGCCGGCATCTCGTCGATCGGCTGCACGATGATGCGCCCGTCTTTGAGCTGATAGATGTAGACGCCGATGCCGCCGAAGTTTCCGCCGTTAAGCGACTCCTGCAGTCCTTGGATCTCGCGCGGCGAGAGATAGACGGTGTACGGATCTTTCACCGAGTTCATGATGCCGCGCAGCGCGATCTCCGTCAGATCGGTATCGCCTTTGGGGCCGAGCTGCGTTCCGTAGTGCGTTTGCGCGTACGCCAGCACGTTGGAAAGCTGCTGGCTTTCGACGTTTGCGTCGTCGCTGGGCGTCGCGCTCGGAAGGGTGACGTTGGCGATCTTCTTCGAATGCAAATAGTCGCGCAGGGCACCCGCTTCGCCCGCGATCGGCGTCTGCGGATCGACCGGCTTGTAGTACTTGTCTTCGAGCAAGTGCAGCGCGTTGTCGATCAGCTGAGGCGCGGTATCGCCGCCGCCGTTAAAGAGCGCGTTAACGTTGCCCGTCGTTGCGACGGCGATTCCGTTGCGCGCGGCGAGCACGCCGGTGCGGTAGCCGATATACAGTGCGCTGGCACCGGCAACGACGATGACGATAAGCGCCGCAAGCAGCGCGCGGGAGTTCGCGGTCATGGTTCCTTCTACCCTAAAGGGGTGGCCGGGGTTCCTACCCCGGAAATATACTCGCTAAGTCTTAATGCAGGCGGGGCGCTGGGTCAACCGCCTTGCCATTGATTCGGACCTCAAAATGCAGGTGCGGGCCGGTCGAGGCCCCGGTCGAACCGACCGCGCCGATTGCTTGCCCGCGGGCGACGGTCTGCCCGTTTGCGACATATATCGCAGAAAGATGGCCGTACCCGGTCGAGTAGCCGCCGCCGTGATCGATCGAGATGTAGTTGCCGTACCCGCCGTACCATTGCGCCATGATAACGGTTCCGCCGGCAGCCGCCGTGACGGTGGTTCCGGTCGGGGCCGCGATGTCGAGCCCCGGGTGGAAATCCGGTGCGCCGCCGAACGGGTTCGAGCGCCAACCGAACGGCGAGGTGATCGTCCCGGTAACCGGCCACGAGAACGTTCCGACCGGTCCGCCCGGGGCGATGCCGCCGCCCGCGATGCCGTGCGCCCGGCGAGCGGCTTCCAACTCGCGTTGGCGTTCGACGATCAGCGTCTCGAGCTGAGCCTCTTCGGCGGCCGAAAGATCTTCGATCTGCGCAACCTGCGTCGCTACATGCCGCCGCTGCTGGGCGGCGACCGCCACCAGGTTCTGCCGCTCGCTCGCCAGGCCGTCGAGCTGACTGCGGGCGCGTTGCTGATCCTCTTGCTCGCCTTGTAATTCCATATTGGCGCGCTCCAAATCGGCTTCGACCGCGGCGACGCGCGCCTCAGCGGCCTTGCGCACCCGCACGGCCCGTTCGTTGGCGGCGATGAGCAATCGCAGATCTTCCCAGCGCTCGACGAAGTCGTTGAACGACCGCGCCGAGAGCAGCACGCTCGCGTAGGAGAGATCGCCGTTCTCGTAGATATCGACGAGCCGTTTCTTGAGCAGGTCGTCGTGCAGCTTCAGCGAGTTCTTGGCGGCGTCGAGTTGTATCGTATTCCAATCGATCTTGCGCTGCGTGGCCGAGACTTGCGACGAAAGATCGCCGATGCGCGCGTTCACCGCGCCGATCGCGTCGTTAGTCTCTTGCAGCTGCGACTGGAGGTCCTGATAGCGCATCGTCACCGAATGCAGTTCGCTTCGCTTCGCATGCAGCTGCGCCTGAATTTGCGCGGCTTTAGCGCGTTCGGCGTCGATGCGCTGCTGCAGCGTCGACGGATTGCCGGCGGCGAAGGTTGGAGCGAACCCTAAAATCAGAGTTACGGCGACGATACGCGCGATGGTCTTCACGCCTGGCGCTTGTCCTTGATGTAGACGGAGCCCGCGACCGACTTCGCGTACCGCTTGAGCTCCGCGGCCGTTTCACCGATCTGGGCATAGTTGGTAATCTTGTGATCTTCGTTGGAGACGATGGCGATCGAAAGGCTCATGATCGGAAAGCGATTGAGCGCGCCGCGCCGGTCGCGCGTCTCGATGTATCCTTGGCGCAGATCCTTCGGCGAGTATAGCACGCGGATGTTGCGGTCGAACTCGTCGATGATCTCTTGGGCGATCTCTTCGGCGCGCATCGCCATCGTCGCGATGATGAAATCGTCGCCGCCGATATGCCCGACGAAATCGTTCGGCGTCCCGCGCCTGCGCACGACGTCGACGGAAACGCGCGCGACGAGCTGGATCGCTTCGTCCCCGTGCGTAAAGCCGTAGACGTCGTTGAACGCTTTGAAGTTGTCGAGATCGAGGTAGAGCACGGCGAAGGTGTCGTCTTCCTCGATGCGGCGACGGAGCTCGCCCTCGATTGCGAGATTGCCGGGCAAGCGCGTGAGCGGCGAGAGCGACGAGTCGACTTCGACGCGCCGTATTTTCGCGCGAACGCGCGCGAGCAGTTCGCGCGGTCCGAACGGCTTGGTGATATAGTCGTCCGCGCCGGCCTCAAAGCCGGCCAGTTTATCCTCGGTTTCGCCTTTGGCCGTTAGGATGATGATCGGTACGTTCGCAATCGATGGATTGGGATGGCTGCGCACGCGCTTAGCGACCTCATAGCCGTCCATAAACGGCATCATCAAATCCAGGAGCAACAGGTCGGGCATAACCTGCTCGATCTTTTCGAGCGCCTCGCGGCCGTCTTGAGCGGTTTCGACGGCGTAGCCCGCCAGCTCGAGATTGGTCGAGATGATCTTGCGCAGATTGCGGTCGTCGTCGACGACAAGCACGCGGTGGCCGAGCGTATCGGGAATGTTCCTCACGCGCGCACCGGTAAGTGGGTCGCGAACGTCGACCCTTTCCCCGGTTCGCTGTAGACGGAAACCGTGCCGCCGTGCGCGCGTGCGAGTGCGGCTACGATGAACAAACCCAAACCCGTCCCGCCCGATTCTGCGGTGAGCAGATGCTCGACGCGGTAGAAGCGCTCGAATACGTACGGTAAATGTTCGTCGGCGATGCCGATGCCGCGATCGGTCACTTCGATCGTCGTAACGTTGCCGTCCGCATGCCCTGAAACGACGATCGGCGAACCCGGACCGGAGAACTTGATGGCGTTGTCGATCAGGTGTCGCACTATTTCGCGAAGGAGCTCGCGATCGCCCGACACGCTCACACCGTCCGTCGAGCGGGAAATCGGGTGCTGGTCCCGATCGAACTGCATCGATGCGACGGCGGCGTCGACGATTTCGTCCAGCGGAACGGTAACGCGTTCGTTGAGCAGTTGATCGGCGTCGACGCGCGAGGCAAGCAACAGGTCGTCGACCGCGCGTCCGAGCCGGTCGGCCTGTTCTTCGATGATGCCCAGATACTCGTCGCGTGCTGCGGCTACCGCGACCGAGTTTTCGCGCAGCGTATCGGCGTACGCTTTGATGGTGGCGATCGGCGTCTTGAGTTCGTGCGAAACGGCGGCGACGATTTCATTCTTGAGCTGCTCGATCTCGCGATGGCGCCGCTCGGGGCCGAACGAGCAGAGCCATCCGTGCGTATGCGAATCGAGGTTGATGCCGACAACCGCTGCGGCGAGCCAGCGCACGCCGTCGCGCGCGTTGACCCCGACGCGCATCGATCGCGCGAGGCCGTCGAAGGGCACCGCAACGACCGCCGTGCCGTCGACGAGGACGGTGCGTACGTCCTGATCCAGAACGCGCTTGGACGGCAGCCCGGTGAGATCGGCGGCGGACGCGTTCCACGCCAGGATGCGCGCGTCCGATCCGATGTAGGCGAAGCCTTCACGGGTCAGCGCGAGCAGCGCGTCCAGCGGTATGGAACTCGGCCGTTGCTCGGCTACGTGCGTAGGTGGCGTCCGACCGAAATCCACGACGCGACCACTCCAATAGCGGCACCGGCCAAGAAGAGCTCTCCGACGAGCGCGCCCGGGTTCAAGAACGCCGCGGGCGGCAGTTGAACGAACGGCAGCGCTTCGAGCAGGCGCGGCCAGAGCGTCACGCGCGCGACGGCGAGCACGAGAACGGCGATGCCCGAACCGATCAGTCCGTCGATGAACCCCTCGCAGATGAAGGGCATGCGAATGTACGTGTTCGTCGCACCGACGAGCTGCATGATCGCGATCTCGCGGCGCCGCGCGAAGACGGTCAGGCGAATCGTATTGGAAATGATGATTCCGGCGACGACCAAAAAGACACAAATCACCACGATGCCGACGCGGCGCAGCACGGCGCCGAGCTGCAGCAGACGCTGAACGACCATCTCGCCGAAGACCACGTTGTCGACGCCGTCGATACGGCGAATGCTTGCGGCGACTGCCGGCACGAGCTCGGGCTGGCGCACGCGCACGCGAAGCTTATCCGGCAGCGGGTTTTCCGTGAGCAGCGACGTGTCGATCTCGCCGCGCGTCCGCGCGCGCAGTTCCGCCAGGCCTTGCTTCTTCGAAACGTAGTCGACCGAGAGCACGCGCGGATCGCTCGCAACCAAGTGTTGGATCGAGGCTATCTGCGTGGCCGATGCGTTGGGCTTCAGATAGGCGGAGATTTCGATTTGGTCCATGAGGCGGTCGCCGAAACCCGCCATCGCGGCGCGCACGAAGAGGAACGCACCGAGTAAAACGATGGTAATGGCGACCGTACCGATCGCGGTGAGCTGCATGCCGGCGTTGCGCGTGAAGTTGCGCAACACCTCACCCAGAAAGAACTTGACCTTGCCCCAGTCCAAGATAATAGTAGCCCCGTTCCTCGTCGGTGACGATCCGTCCATCTTCCATACGCACCACGCGGCGGCGCATGCGGTCGACGACGGCTTGGTTGTGCGTGGCGACCACGATGGTCGTCCCTTTGAGATTGATGCGGAGCAGCAGCTCCATGATTTCGGTCGTGTTCTGCGGGTCGAGATTTCCGGTCGGTTCGTCGGAGAGCAGAATCTTCGGGTTGTTCACCAGGGCACGCGCGATCGCGGTTCGCTGCTGTTCGCCGCCCGAGAGTTCGCCCGGATACATCCGGCTCTTGTGCGACAGCCCGACCAAGTCGAGAACGCGCGGGACCTGCCGCATTACGTCTTTCGTGTGCGCGCCGGTGACTTGCATCGCGAAAGCGACGTTCTCCCAAACCGTCTTGTCGGAGAGCAGTTTGTAATCTTGGAAGACGACGCCAAGGTGCCGGCGCAGCGCGGGGATTCTCCCGCGGTGAAGCTTGTCGACGCGGATGCCGTCGACCGTGATCTCACCCGAGCTTGGCTTTGCTTCACGATACAGAAGGCGCAACAAACTCGACTTCCCGGTTCCAGAGTGGCCGACGAGGAAGACGAAGTCGCCTTTGGCGATCTCAAGACTGACGTGGTCGAGAGCGCGCACACCATTGGGGTAGGTCAGCGAGACGCCGCGAAGGGAAATCATTGCTGTCAGAGGGGTTTTCTTACGCCCGCGACCTATACCTTCGGGCTATGAATTTCGATCTGACCGACGAGCAGAAAGCCATCCAGCACCTCGCCCGCGATTTCGCACAGAATGAGGTGAAGCCGAAGGCCGAGGAGATGGACCGCAATGAGTCCTTCCCGTACGACCTGGTCAAGAAGATGGCCGATCTCGGGTTCATGGGCTTGCCGTTCCCGGAAGAGTACGGCGGGGCCGGCGCCGACACGGTCAGCTATGCGCTCGCCGTCATGGAGATCGCTCGTGCCGATGCCTCGACCGCCATTACGATGGCGGCGCACGTCTCGCTCGGCGCCACACCATTCTTCCTGTTCGGAACCGAGAAGCAGAAACAAGAGTATTTGGTGCCGCTCGCCCAGGGGAAGATGCTCTGGGGTTTCGGGCTGACCGAGCCCAACGCCGGCAGTGACGCCGGCAACGTCCAAACGAAGGCGCCGTACAAGGACGGCACGTTCACCATCAACGGCACGAAAGCGTTCATTACCAACTCGGGCACGGACATCTCCGGCGGAACGACGATCACTGCGGTTACCGGCACGCGTCCGGACGGCAAGTCCGAGATTTCGAATCTGATCGTTCCTCAGGCGACGCCGGGTTTTTCCCGCAGCAAGAAATATAAGAAGATGGGCTGGCGCGCATCGGATACCCGCGAGTTGGCGTTCGCCGACGCCGTGGTACCGGAAGAGAACTTGCTTGGGCCTCGGGGCGAGGGCTATCGCCAGTTTCTTACCATCCTCGACGGCGGGCGCATCTCGGTGGCGGCGCTCTCGATTGGTCTCGCGATGGGCGCCTACGACGAAGCGCTAGCGTACGCGAAAGAGCGTTACGCCTTCGGGCGGCCGATCAGTAAGTTTCAAGCGATCCAGTTCAAGCTGGTCGACATGCTGACGGAAATCGAGCACGCGCGATTGATGATGCTGCGCGCCGCGTGGGAGAAGGACGAAGGCCGCGACTACGTGCAGGCGGCGAGCTTTGCGAAGCTATTCGCGGGTGAACTCTCGCATCGCGTCGTGAACGAAGCGCTGCAAATTCATGGCGGCTACGGTTTTATGGACGAATATCCGATTTCACGCATGTATCGCGATCAGAAGATCAACGAGATCGGCGAAGGCACGAACGAAGTGCAGCGTCTCGTGCTCGCGCGATTGATGGGTCTCTAGCGGGAGCTCCCGACTATTCGCCCTCGATAGGTTCCGTGCCCCAACCGGCATACGCGCCGCCGCAATGCGCCGCGATCGCATTCATGCGCGCACGCGCTTCGCGAACGGCACCCGGTGTCGGAACCAAACTGACGAAGACCTGGACGAACACGTCGTTCGATTCTTCAGCAACGTCGAAGCCCGCGTCCCGAAACGCCTCCTGGCCCGCGTTCGCGCCGTCCTCGTCGTCGAACTCGTAGTCGAAGGTGAGTTCGTGTTCGGCGGACAGATCGTCGCCGACGTTGATCAGCTCTTCGATTTGCGCGCGATCGCGCGCCTCTTCGAGTGCCTCGCCGCTCAGCGACCAGCGGGCGTAAGCTTGCCAGCCGGGATCGGCTTGCGAAGCGGTCGAGACCTGGAGACCCGCGTCGCGTGCCGCCGTCGCGAGTCGTGCTTCGAGAACGCCGTCGGCCGCATACGCGATGAATTGGTACGCGCCGGCGCTCGCCACCGTTGCGGCGAGGACTCCGTCGTTTGCATCGAGCAGATCCTCGATCTGCTGCTCGAGCGCGTAAAGCGTGTCGTCCGCGACATCGGTGGGCAGCCGGTCGCCGTCGAGCGGAAAGCCGGTGACCGTCAGCTCGATCGCTCGCGTGAATTCCGGGCGCTCGTCGGGATCGTCAAATGAAGCATCGACATCGACGAGGGCGCTGGCACCGTCAATCTTGGTGTCGTAGGAGAGCCACTCGGTCACTTGGGGGATCCTTCGTGAAGCGCCGGGCAGTCGAACGGCCCGGAGTAGATGGTTTGACTCTGCCCGTTGCGTCCCATTCGTACGTCGAGGTGCGATTCGAGTTGCGAACGTACGCCGTGCGTCTCGACGGCCGCCTCGCCGAGCGGGCCGGCTACGGTAAAGGTAAGGTCTTCGGTGAGTTTGCCGTTGGTGGTCGACGTGGATCCGCCCGTGAACCCCTTCTGCTGGATCGGCTCGCCAAGCATGCGGATGGCGCTGGGATCGTGCTGGACGATTGCCAAACCGCACCGGTGCGAGTCCGTGTTGTCGACCATTTTGAAGATGCCGAGCACCATCAGGGCGATCGCGCCAAAGATCGCGACGACGATGGCAACCGAGATGAAGATGACGATCCAGATAAAGCGCGCGTTGTTGCTGGGGTTCTTCGTGGTATCCACGAACCGGCAATTACGGAAAGGCTTGCCCGGCCCCTTGGTAGCCGGCGAGCCTTCATGAATTTTCTGGAGCCGGCGTGCTACCGTTGGCGTTGGAAAGGATGGTTTTCTATGATCGTTCGTCGATTTCTCGCGCCGATGATGCTGGCGGTTCTGGCGGTAACCGCACCGGCGATGGCCGCGCTTTCGGTCGGCACGAAGGCGCCGGATTTTACGCTCCAGGCTACGCTAGGAGGGAACGTCTTCACGTTCAACCTTGCCGACGCGTTGAAGAAGGGTCCCGTCGTCCTCTATTTTTATCCGGCCGCTTTCACGAAAGGCTGCACGATCGAGGCGCACGAGTTCGCCGACGCGATCGACCAGTATAAGGCGATGAACGCGACGGTCATCGGCGTTTCGCACGATCCGCTCGACAAACTGCAGAAGTTCTCGGTCAGCGAGTGCCGCAGCAAGTTCGCGGTTGCCGCCGACACCGACCAAACCGTCGAGAAGGCCTACGACTCGATCTTGGCCCAAGCGCCGCAGTACGCCAACCGGACGTCTTACGTCATCGCGCCGGACGGCAGCATCATCTATACGTACACCGCGATGGACCCAAGCCAGCATGTGGATAACACGCTCGCCGCGCTGAAGACGTGGGAGCAAGCACACCCCTCGAAGTAACCCCCGGCGGCTTCACAAAGTCTTCATGCCCGATCCTCATAGTACGGGCATGAAGGCTTTCTACTGT
>CAWAJD010000013.1:0-56341 GCA_963782265.1 Vulcanimicrobiota bacterium | reverse complement strand
GGGATCACGCTCATTGGATCGCTCGCAACGATCGGCGGCGCATGCTGCGTAGCGCTGGTGGCCTGGCTCGTCCACCTCGGACCGTTCGTGCCGATCGCCGCGGCCGGCATCGCCGGCGCGTTCTTCGACTCCGTCCTCGGCGCAGGCGTTCAAGCGCTGCAGCACTGCCCCGGCCTGCAACGTCGACTGCGAAACCGATCCGCATCATTGCGGCACGCCGACGCAACTGCGTCGCGGCTTCGGCTGGATGGAAAACGACGCCGTCAATCTCGCGGCCACCTTCGCGGGCGCCATCGTCGCTGGGGTGTGGCGTTAGCATGCTGCGTACGGTCTTCAACCGGCCGCTCGCGCTCTCGTTCGCGGCGCTGTGGTTCGTCGGATTCCTGATCAGCGAAACGGCGGCGATCGTGGCGTTCAGGCGAATTGGTTCGGCGGCCTCACTGCCGTTCGTAATACCGGCGATCGCGCTCTTCGTCTTGAGCTTATGGACGATGTGGCGCCATCCGTGGGCGCTTGCGGTTGGAACGGCGCTCAGCGGATTGCAAATCGTCGGCGCGATCGGCTGTGCGATCGAACTGCACGGCGGGATCGCCGCCATGAAGGCCTCGGAACTTTTGGCACTGGGCGTCGACCCGACGGTCGGCGTCGAAGTGAACTTGGCATACTCGCTCGTCGCATCCGCGTTGTTCTTCTGGGCGGTCGTTCGCTTCGTGCGTAGATGACGCGGCAGCTTTCGCCCAAGAATCTCGCCCAGCTCGGTCGACTGGCGAAACGTTCGGTCGCGCAGCCGCACGCATTCTTACCGCAACTGCCCGACGCCCGATACGACATCGTGTATCTCGATCCGCCGTGGTTCTACTACGGGAGCCCGGTCAAAGATGCCGCGGCCGCCAAGCACTATCCACTGATGACGGTCGAACAGCTCGCGCAGATCGACGTGCGCTCGATTCTTGCCAAGAGCGCGGCGGTCTTTATGTGGGCGACGTGTCCTCGCCTCGATTTTGCGTTGAAGCTCATCGAGGCGTGGGGGCTGCACTATCGCGGCGTCGCATACGTCTGGGTGAAAACCAACGCAAAAGGCGCCATCATCGCCGGTCAAGGCGTGCCGCCGACGTTCACGAAGCCGACGACCGAACTGCTGTTGGCCGCCACGACGAAGCCGACGGGCCGGCCGTTTCCGATTCTCGATTTCGCGCAGTCGCAAGTCGTGTTGAGTCCGCGCGGCGTGCATAGTGAAAAACCGGCGGTGTTTCGCGAAACGCATCGAAGCGCTGTGCGGCGACCATCCGCGCATCGAGTTGTTCGCTCGCTCCCGCACCCCAGGCTGGGACGCCTGGGGCGCCGAGGTGGGCAAGCTTGACTAGCCGCGCTGTTTCAGATCCAGCAAAGGAAAGCGAATGAAGGCTGCGATTCTCGCGTTTGCGCTCGTGTTGGCGACCGCCGTCTCGGCGCGAGCTGCGACGGCGATCCCGCTGATCGATCTGGGCGACGGGCATTTCGGCGTGAACGTTTCTGTGGGCGGGACCGCTCCCCAACTCTTTGCAATCGATACCGGCGCCGGTGCGAACTACGCGTCGGCCGCGCTCGCATCGGCGCTCGGCCTGCAGCCGGCCGGCACGTACGACTACGTAACCTTCAGCGGAAAGCACTTTCCAACGCCGCTCGTTACGCTCCCGGCGTTCTCGCTCGGCGGTGTCGTATTTCCCGGCGGTCCAGCGATGCGATGGGATGGGTTCGATCGCTCGGGCGTGCCGTCGCTGTTGACCGCGCCGGCCTTCGCCAACGTTCCCGTTACGTTCGATCTCGACCGGCACACGATGATTTTAGAAGATGCTGCATCGCTTGCCGAACGCGCCCGTACCTCGACGCGTATACCGCTCGCGTTGAAGCGCGACGGCTCGATCTTCCTTCTGCCGCTGGTCGACGTGGATTTCGGCGGTGGGCAGCACGGCCGGTGCATCGTCGATACCGGCTCCGGCGGCACCATGCTCAATGCGCGATACATGGCGGCTTTCGGTCTGAAACCCGGCGATCCAAACGTCAAGTCCTACGTCGCCAACGAACCATCGGGCAAGATCCGGCTCTCGTTCAAAGTTCCGCAGGTCGCGTTACAAGCCGCTCCGACGATGAGCGCCGCTCCGAACGTTGGGTTCGAAGAAGCCCCCGACGGAATCGACGACTGTCAACTCGGAAACGATTTCTGGGCGCGGAAAATCTTTACCCTCGACATAGCGCACGCAGCGCTATACGTATCTTTGTCACGCTGAGCTACGCTCAGGGTGACAAACGCTTTTCCGCCGTATTTCTTTTCGACGTAGGCGATGATTCGCGTCGTCGTCGTCGGCGATTTTTACGTCGCCGTCGGTCATCGACGGGATGCCGGTGACGCCGAAAAGTTCTTTAACGTTCGTGCGGCCCGCGTGGTCGTGCGGCACGTTGACCGTCTTATAGTCCAGCAGCATGTCGGTAAGCTTCGAGCGAACGCGCGCGCAGTAGGGGCACCACTCGGCCTGGTATAGGACGATATTCGTGTCGATCATAGCGCTTGGAGTGCGCTCGCGGCGCCCCGGGCCCTTCCGCCGTCACACCGCGGAGGTCGCGCTCGTTGCATCGAAGGAGGACCTCGGAGGCAGCCATGGTCACGCTGGTAGAACCGCCGAAGCGCATGGGGCGAGCGACGCTCGGCTCCCTGGCGTTGCACGCGCTCGCCGCGCTTTGTATTCCAGCCCTCGCTTGGACTGCTTCGACCGCGCCCGCCGTCGAGACGGTCAGCTTCTCCCGCGTCGAGCACATCGTGATCGTCCCGCCACAGCGCCGGCCGCAGCCCAAGCCCGTCGCCCCCCATCTAACGGTCGTGCCGAAAATCACCCTCGTTACCGAACACCTCGAACTCTCGAAGGCCTCGCCGCGCCACTCCTCGTCGCCGCCGCCCGCCAATCAGAGCAAGCGTTCGAGCGCCCCAACGATCGCCGTGAATTCGGTGAGCGGTAGTGGGACGATCGCCGGCGACGCCGAGCCGCGCGCGACTGCGACGCCAGCCAACCGTGAGGTTGCGAGTGTCGGGACGCACGATGCCGGCGGCTACCTGCCGTTCGGTGCGGAGCAGCCCGACCCGGTGCTCAACCCCTCGGTGCGCCGCCAGCTCGACACGCTGGGCGTGCACGTGACGCTCATCGTGACCGTCGGAGAAGACGGGAAGACGAAGAATGTCGCGTTCGAACCGGCGGTCGACTCCACGCTTCAAAACCGGATCGAGGCCCTGCTCGCCGACGCGAGTTGGGATCCCGCAATATGCGGCGGCGGCGTTTCGTGCGAAGGACGCGCGACGATCAAACTGTGAGGCGTCGCGCGCGCACGAGCAGCGCCGCGCCGATGCCGCCGCCGAGAACTCCCGACCGGAGACGCTCGAGATGAAAACCGCGGGCCGCGATCTCGACTTGATCGCTGGTGTCGTGTTCCTCCATGGCTTCGTAGCCGATATCCGAAAAGCCGATGCGGCCGAGCGGCGAGGTGATGAAGATCATTGCCAGCGACGGGGCTTTGCGCGCCTGAGCGCGCGCGAAGCGCATCTCGCGAACGTTGTTGCGATCCAGACCGAATTGCGTTGCGAAGAGCGCTAAAGGCGCGCCGGCGCATTCGCCGTCGATACTCAGCAGACCGCGGCGCTCGAACGCCAGCGGCGCCACGGGCAAATACAGGTCGTGAACTTCGTGTACCGCGATGCGTTCGTTCCACAGGAGCGCCTGGCCGCCGCGATACGCCCACTGACGAGCGAACCGCGTCGCGAGCGCGAGCGCATCGCCCGCGTCGATTTCGCCGAGCGCCATGACGTCCGGATTCGACTCGGCTAAAAAAGAAGCGAGCGAACGCATTGCGCCCGCTCGCCGAAGTCGATGCGTTCGAACGAGCGCGAGGGTTAGAGGATCGATTTTCCTAACGCCGAGCAGATCAAACCGACGGCAAGCGTTGCGGTTTGATTCTTGTTGTCGAGGATCGGATTGATCTCCACCATCTCGATCGATCCGAGCTGCCCGCTGTCGGACAGCATCTCCATGACGAGGTGCGCTTCGCGATAGCTCAAGTCCGCCTTTGACCGGCGTTCCGGTGCCGGGCGCTTCGCTCGGGTCGATCGCCGTCCATATCGAACGACACGTGAATCGGCCGCCCGTTCGACGCCCGCGATCTCACGCGCTCGTTCCATCACGTGCACCATGCCGAGCTTGTCGACGTCGGTCATGCGAAAACGCCTTAACGCCGGATTCGCGCAGCATGCGCTTCTCGTTTCGGTCGACGTCGCGCAACCCGATCTGAACCGTCGATCCGCGACGCAAATCCATTCTTCAATGCGAACATAAGCGGCATCCCGTGAACGTTTCCGCTATGCGAACTTTCGGGGCTGTTGATGTCGGCATGCGCGTCGATCCAAACGAGGCCCGGCGCCTCGCCGCGGGCGCGCGTCAGACCGTCGAGCGTTCCCATCGCGATCGAATGATCTCCGCCCAGAACGATCGGGAAGCCGCCTTCGCGCACGCGCCTTCGATCGACGACGGCGAGATCGCTCGCAGACCTCTGTGATGACGTCGAAGTACTTCGCGGCGGAGTCGGGGAGTCGCGCCGATTCGCGAATCGGCACCTGCAGGTTTCCGTGGTCCTCGATCGTTCCGATCCGAGCGACCGCGAAGTTTTCGTGCAGTCGCGCATATCGAATCGCGGAAGGGCCCATATCGACCCCGCGGCGGCTGGCGCCCAGGTCCATCGGTACCCCGACGATATCGACGCGCTTTTCGCGGCTGAGTGTTTCGTTCACGGACCGCCCCGTTCGTCGGGGGTGCCGAAAAGACCCGCATCGCGATGACGCGCAGGACGCCCGCAATCGGGACCGCGACCAGCATGCCGACGAGACCGCCCAGATCGCCGCCGATCAGCAGGGCGAGGAGCACGATGAACGGACTCAGGCTGACCTGATTGCCGACGATGTTCGGTGCGATGACGTGTCCCTCGATCTCGAAGATACCGACGAACACGACCAGCACGATCAGCGCGTTCACCCAGCCGTTCACGAACAGCGCGGTGGAGATCGCCGGCACGAAGGCGAGAATCGCGCCGACATATGGAATCAGATCGCCGATCGCAGCAAGGAGTCCGAGCAAGAATGCGTAGGGAACGCGCAGGATCAGCAGCGCGATCGTAATCAACACGCCGACGGCGAGCGCGACCAACAACTGCCCTCGGATGAATCCGCCGATGACGTGATCGACGTCGTGCAAGAAGTCGAGCGTCGCACGCCATCGCTTCGGCGGAACGACGGCCGACAGGCCATTCTTCAAGTTTTCGAGGTCGAGCAGCAGATAAGCCGTGATCAGCGGAATAATGACGAACGTGGCGATCGCCACGAACGTCCCCATCAGGAGAATCATCGCCTTTCCGACCGTCTCGACGCCGTGCACCTTGATCCAAGTACCTGGTCGGAAATTTTAACGAGTTCCGCTCGCATCCACGGCGGCAACTTCGACATGACCGGGTCGTTCGGATCGTTCAGCATCGCGTTTATCGATGCGACCGTAGCGGGCGTTTGCGCGACGATTTGACCGATGTCGGAGACGATTCGCGGAAGCAGAAACGTTCCGGCGACGGCGAGCACCGCAAGGATGCCGGCGTAGACGATCAGGATCGCGAAGATGCGGTGCATCCAACGCGTAAGCCAGTGCACCGCCGGGTAGATCAGGTACGCGAAGAACACCGCGCCGATCAGGATGTAGACGATGCCGCGAATGCGCGCGAAGAAACCGATGAGGAAATGGCCGAGATACGCGCCGAGGACGAGGATCATCAATACCTTGAGCGCGAGGGTGACGCGCTCGTCGGTCACCCAGCCCCACGGATTGCGCCCCGGCATTTACTCCTCTCGCGCGCGCCGGATCGCGTCCGACGGCATCGCGCGCTTCACCAGCGCGGTAAACACGTTCGAACCCGCATTTGCAAGCTTCTTCAGAACCGGCGGCGTGCCGAGATAGCCATCGTCGTAGTCCATCAGGAAGAGAAAGAGGCGATGACGGTCGGGGATCTCGACGCCGGTCCAGCGGCGCGTGCGTTCGACGGCGTCCGCGTCGTGCGCTTCCAGCTCGGCGAGCACGGCGGCGTCGTCCGGCGCGTTCTTTACGATCACGGCGAACGCCCGATGGCTCAACCCAAGCTGCTCGAGGAGACCGCGGTCCATCGGGCTTTGCCCATAGAGATAGGAGCCAAGCGTCCCGTTGAGGGCGGCACGCGCTTTATCGATGAGGCGAGGCAGCCACGTGATGCCTCCGAGCGACTCACTCCAGCGCCGCGGCGGCACGACGGTTAAGTCTCGTGCTTCCATGGGGGGCGCGTTCGCCGCTCTAAGGAGGAGATACTGCGCCCCGCATGCGAACGCGTCTCCATGTTGCGACGTTCCGCGATCTCACTTGCGATTGCCGTGCTGATGCTTGGCCTTGCGGGCCGCGCCTCCGCCGCTACCCTTCCCGCGCCGCTCGCACAACTCAACTACGACGTTCGCAAACTTGCGGCGCGTTTACCGGCATCGAACGCGCTTGAGGTGCTGGACTTGAGCACCGGTTACCGCATCGGCTTCAACGCCGGATCGAGCATGCCGGCCGCATCGACGATCAAAGTGCCGGTAATGGTTGCGGTCTTTCGCGAGCTCGCCGACGGCAAGTTCGATCTAACGCACCGCGTGACGCTCCTGGCCCGCGACAAAGATTGGGGTTCCGGCGAACTCTGCGACGCCCCGGACGGATCGACCTACGCGGTTTCGACGCTGCTCGACAAGATGATCGAGATCTCCGACAACACCGCGACCAACATGCTGATCCGTCTGGTCGGGCTGCGCGCCATCAATACGACGATGCTGGATCTCGGACTCGAGCACACGCGTCTCAAAGACGACGTACGCACCGAGGGCTGGTCGATCCGCACCGAACTGCGCACGTCGCCGCACGACCTCGTTCATCTGCTCGCGATGATGGCGCGGCGTCAACTGATCGACGAATGGTCGTCCAACGAAATGGTAACCATCCTCGAAGGTAACGAATTCAACTCGCTGCTGCCGGCACCGCTTCCCCCGGCGTGACGATCGCGCACAAGACCGGTTCGCTCTACGACACCCTCAACGACGCCGGCATCGTGTACGCCGACAACGGTCCGTACGTCATCGCCGTCATGACCACCGGATTGCCGTCGCTCAGTCTCGGCCGCGCGTTCATTCACACGATCTCGCGTCTAGCCTATCGCGACGAGCAGCGCCTGGCCGAATGGCGCGATGCCAACGGTATGCTGCCCTTCGCATTCGGCCCCGGCGTGAACGCGAATAACTCGCCCGACTACACGTACTGGAGCAGCGGCGGCAGCAACTAGTCGCGCCTTGTCATCCTGACGGAGTTGCACCTTCCCCGATGCGTACGTGCGCGAGAGCCATGAGTCGTAGCGGGGTTCGCGGCCGGTGACGATGCGGTTGTAGAAGTCGTGCGAGTTTCTTCGTGACGGGTCCGATCGTACCGTCGCCGACGACGCGGCGATCGACGCCGCCAACGGCGCAGATGCCGGACGCGGTTCCGGAGAAGAAGATCTCTTCGGCCGAGTAGAGTTCGCCGCGATCGATCGAACGTTCGACGACTTCGATCCCGTACTCGTCGCGCGCGATGTCCATGATCGCGCGGCGCGTCAGCCTTCGAGCACGTTCTGCGACGGATCGGGCGTGTAGAGCACGCCGCGGCGAACGAGAAAAAGATTCTCCGCCGAGCCCTCGGCGACGTGTCCGTCATGCGAGAGCAGGATCGCTTCGTCATACCCGTTCTGAATCGCTTCGCTCTTGGCAAGCGCGGAGTTGACGTAAAGGCCCGGTGATCTTGGCGCGCGGCGGCGCCATCGTATCGTCGGCGCGGCGCCACGAACTGACGCACACTTGCAGCGGCTTATGTTCGTCGAAGTACCTCACGAACGGAATCGGGACGATCGCAAAGGCATCGGGGACGTTGTGCAGGCGCACGCCGACGTCTTCGGCCGCCTTGTAGATGAAGGGGCGGATGTAGACGTTGGTCTCGAAGCGGTTGCGCAGACACAAATCGACGGTGATGTTCGACCAACTCGTCGACGGTGTGCGGCAGCACCATCGTGAGAATCTTCGCCGAGGTCGCCAGCCGGTCGTAGTGATCGCGAAGGAGAACCAGCAGCAGTTCGCGCTCTTCCGGCACCCAGTAGCCGCGGATGCCTTCGAAGCATCCGGTGCCGTACTGCAAGCCGTGGGTGAGCAAGCCCACCTTGGCATCGTCGTAGCGCCGGAAGCCGCCGCCTGCATAGACCGTCGTCGAGGCTAGATCCACGTTCGTATCCCTTCTGGAAACTCGGGGGCAACGGAACTTTCGTAAAGCCTGCTCCCCTCCTTGGCCCACCGGTTGGAACTCCTTTGGACAAGGGGCCGTATCACCCACGCTAGTGACGATGGAGAGAAGGTACCCCGTATGCCGCGCGGGCAATCGGTCCGGCGTGAATGGATGGGCTCTCGCCGGCACGACCGGCGTCGCATCCGCGGTTGAGTTCGTCGAGGCCGCGACGATCGTGATGGCCGTTGGGTACGCGCAAGGCTGGCGGCCCGCGCTCGGCGGCGCCCTCGCCGCGAGCGCGGCGCTGGGCGTCATCGTCGCGCTGCTCGGGCCGCTCTTCGCCAACGTCGCGACGCTGCAGCGAATCGAACTGCTCATCGGCCCCTTTCTCCTGATCTTCGGATTCAGCTGGCTGCGCAAAGCGGTTCTTCGATACGCCGGACGCATGCCGATAGCGCGACGAGAGCGCGATCTACGAACGTCAAGTCGCGCGTTTGAGCGCGGGCGGCGCGGCCGGCTTTGCGGTTTCGTTTCAGGGCGTATTCGTGGAAGGCGTCGAGGTCGCAGTGATCGTGGTCACCTTTGCCGCGTCGCACGCGGGAGCGCTTCCGTGGAGCGCGGGCGGGGCGCTGGTCGCCTTCGCCGCCGTTTTGCTCGCCGCGATCGTGTTGCGCAAGCCGTTTGCGCGCGCGCCGGAAAATGCGATGAAAGCGCTGGTCGGCGTCATGCTGCTGGCGCTGGGGACGTTTTGGACCGGTGAAGGCCTGCACGTTGCTTGGCCGCTCGGCGACGCGACGCTCTTCGCGATTGCTGCCATCTACGCCGCGGGTTCCGCCCTTGCCGTTGCCGTGCTGCGCCGGGTAAACTCGTCGAGTGAAACCCTACAAACGTATCACGCATCCGCTCGTACGCGACGGCGAAACGCTGCGCCGCGCAACGTGGGACGAAGCGCTCGATCGCGCGGCCGCCGGTTTGCGCGACGCGAAAGCGACGCGATGCCACCCTCACATACGGGATGTTCAGCTGTTCGAAGGCGAGCAACGAGATGAACTACGCCGCGCAAAAATTTGCGCGCGCGGTTATGGGCAGCAACAACATCGACAGCTGTAACCGAACTTGACATGCCCCGAGCGTCGTCGGTCTGACGACGGTCTTCGGTGCAGGCGGCGGAACCAGCTCGTATCGAGAGATCGAACACGCGAACATCATCGTCCTTTGGGGATCGAATGCACGCGAAACGCATCCGATCTTCTTTCATCACGTCCTGCAGGGGATTCACAACGGCGCAAAACTCTACGTCGTCGATCCGCGCCAGACCGGTCGAGCGCAGTGGGCCGACGGCTGGCTCGGCCTCGACGTCGGCATCGGATATCGCGCTCGCCAACGCGCATCGGCCGTGAGATACTCGCCGCCGGGCTGGAGAATCGAGCGTTCATCGATCGCGCGACGAGCGGATTCGAAGAGTATCGTGCGTGCGTCGAGCGCTACACGCTCGAGTACGGACCGAAGGGCCGACCGGCGTCCCCGCGCAACTGATTCGCCGAATTCGCGCATGCGTACGCAACGGCCGAACGGCGCAGCTCTGTTGGACGCTGGGGATCACCGAGCACCACAACGCCGTCGACAACGTACGGGCGCTGATCAACCTCGCGCTGCTCACGCGGCCACGTCGGCCGGTATGGCTCCGGCGTGTGCCCGCTGCGCGGTCAAAATAACGTGCAAGGCGGCGGCGATATGGGCGCGATTCCGAATAAGTTCCCTGGCGGTCAAAACGTCGAGGATCCGCGAAGCCGTGCTAAGTTCGAGCGCGCGTGGAGGGTCGAACTCCCACGCGAGAAAGGCTAAATCTCACGCGACATGTTCGACGCGATCGAACGCGGAGAACTCGACACGCTGTACGTCATCGGCGAGAACCCCGCGCAGTCGGAAGCCGATCAGACACACGCGATGCGAGCTGCTGCGGAGCTTGAAATGCCTGATCGTTCAGGACATCTTTCTCACGAAGACCGGCGAGCTGGCCGACGTCGTCTTCCCGGCGTCGGCGAGCTGGTGCGAATCCGAGGGAACCGTCACGAGCAGCGAGCGCCGCGTCCAGCGCGTGCCGCAAAGCGCTCGAGCCGCCCGGCGAAGCGCGCGACGATATCGCGATTATGTTCGACGTCGCCGAAGCGCATGGGTTCGATTGGGGCGACGCGTTCGCCGGAGAAGGTCTGGGACGAGTTGCCGCTCGCTTTCGCCGTGGCATGCCGGCATGAGTTACGCGCGTCTCGAGGAGCTCGACGGCATTCCGTGGCCCTGTACGACGAAACGCATCCCGGCGAGCCTTCCTGCACGCACGCTCTGGGAAGATCCGGTCGAAGGCCCGCGCGCGCCGTTTGCCGCCGTCGAGCACGACCCGCCGGTCGAGGCGCTCGACGACGAGTATCCGCTGCGCCTCACGACCGGCCGGCGGCTGGATTCGTTCAACACCGGCGTGCAAAGCGGCGGCTACGCGTCGCCGATGCGGCGCGGCGAAACGTCTCGACATCTCGCCGGAGGACGCGGCCCATACGGTCGTGCGAAGGCGACCGCGTTCGCGTCAGCTCGCGGCGCGGATCGGTCGTCGTGCCGGTACGCATCGACCGCGGGCCTGCGTGCCGGACTGGTCTTTACGACGTTCCACTTCAACGACGACGTCGCGACGAACTTGCTCACCATCGATGCAACCGATCCGAATCCGGAACCGCCGAGTTCAAAGCATGCGCGGTGCGTATCGATCGGGTACTAGGCTCGCAGGTAGTGGATCTACACTTTACATCGGCGACGGCGACGCGCCGGAGCGCGAGCGCGGTCGACGCGCTGCTCGGCTCGACCGGCGAGTGCGAGCGGCAATGCGCGCGACGCGATCGCCGCATCTTGCTGCTGCCGGCGCTGCACGCGGTGCAAGAACGCATCGGCTGGATCAGCGGCGGCGCGCTGAACTACGTCTGCCGAGCGGCTCGGCGTCGCGCCCGCCGACGTCTACGGCGTCGCGACGTTTTACGCGATGTTCTCGACGAAGCCCGCGACCGCCGCGCGTCGTGCACGTCTGCGACGACATCGCGTGCATCAGCGGCGCCGGCGACTGTGCGAAGCGCTCGAGCTCTGCGTTCAGCCCGAGCCTCCGAGCCGACGGCGGCTTCGACGTGGCTGCGCAGCCCGTGCCTCGGCCTCTGCGATCGCGCGCCGGCCGCATTGGTGATCGAAGCCGGCGGCGCCGGTCGCGCGCCGTCGCGCCGACGAACGCCCCCGACGCAGCCATCGCAGCATCGGCGACGTCCCGCAGCGCGCAACCGCTCCACGACCGCACGTCGGCGGCTCGGATCTTCGGCTGCTCGCGCGCGCCGGGAGATCGATCCTGAAGAGCATCGACGACGTATCGCGCGCACGGGGCTATGCGCGCGCTGCGAGCGGCCTTCGAGCTCGGCCCGAGCGCGGCGTCATTCGCCGAGGTCACCGCATCGAATCTGTTGGGCCGCGGCGGCGCCGCGTTTCCGACCGGGCGCAAGATGGATGCGGTCGCGAAGCGGCGGCGCATGCCGCACTATCTCGTCTGCAACGCCGACGAATCCGAACCGGGCACGTTCAAAGACCGCGTGCTGATGGAGCACGATCCGTTCGCGATCGTCGAAGCGATGACGATCGCCGCGCTCGGCGCTCGGTTGCGAGCATGGCTTCATCTACATTCGCGGCGAGTATCCGCTGGCGGCACAGCGACTGCAGAATGCGATCGATCGAGCGCGCGCGCGCGGACTGCTTGGCGAGCGACGTGCTGGCAGGGGTTGCGCTTCGACATCGAAATCCGCCGCGGCGCCGGCGCGTACATCTGCGGCGAAGAGACTGCGCTCTTCAACTCGATCGAGGGCAAGCGCGGCGAACCGCGCAACAAACCGCCGTTCCCCGCGCAATCCGGCCTCTTCGGAAAACCGACGCTCGATCAACAACGTCGAAACGCTCGGCGAACCTGCCGCTCGATCCTCCTCGAGGGCGGCGACGCATTACGCGCGCATCGGCACGGAGGGCTCGACCGGCACGCGGCTCTTCTGCCTTTCCGGCGCCATCGCGCGCCCGGGCGTCTACGAAGTTCCGCACGGGACGACGCTCGGCGACTCTGATCGAACTCGGCGGGGGCGTCGCCGGCGGGACAGCAGCTGCTAGCCGATCTCTGCTCGGCGGCGCGGCCGGTCGTTCGTCGGCCCGACGCGCTCGATCGATGCCGCTGACCTTCGAAGACGCGCGCGCCGCGGGCACGACGCTCGGGTCCGGGCGTCGTGATGCTCTTCGACGAGCGTCGTCGATTTGGGTCACATCGCTGCGACGCATCGCTGCGCTTCTTCCGCGATGAATCGTGCGGCCAGTGCGTGCCGTGCCGGGTCGGCACCGTGCGTCAGGAGGAGGCGCTGGAACGACCCGACGTCGACGTCAATCGCTCGACGACATCGGACGGCGCGATGCGCGACGCTTCGATCTGCGGGCTCGGGCAAACCGCCGCACAGTGCGATCGACATCAGCGTTCGCTACTCGAGAATCCTGCACGCACGTGGAGAGCCGCGAGACGATCGAGGTCTGTCGACGGCAAGGCCGTCAAGCGTCCCGAGGCGCAGACGATTCTCGACGCGTGCCGAGCCGCGCGCGATCGAGACGCCGACACTCTGTTTTCTCGAACGCTCACGCCGGTCAATGCCTGCCGCGTCTGCGTCGTCGAGCTCGAAGGCTCGCGCGTGCTCGTCCGTGCCTGTGCGCGCAAGGCCGAAGCCGGGATGAACGATGCAGACCGATACCGAGCGCGTTCGTCACAGCCGCAAGATGGTGCTCGAGTTTCTCGGGTCTTCGGTCGATTTGACCGACCGCGCCGGACGCGCAACGCTACTGCGACGCATACGGCGCCGATCCGCAGCGTTACGGCCCGGACGCGGAGACGGTCGCGCAACCGGTGAAGATCGACAACGATCTCTACGTTCGCGACTACTCGAAGTGCATCATGTGCTACAAATGCGTCGAAGCCTGCGGTACCGACGCGCAGAACACGTTCGCGATCGCCGTAGCCGGCCGCGGTTTCGACGCCCATATCTCGACCGAATTCGACGTGCAGCTGCCCGACTCGGCGTGCGTGTACTGCGGCAACTGCATCGGCGTCTGCCCGACCGGCGCGCTGATGTTCTCGCTCCGAGCACGAGATGCGGATGCGGAGGCACGTGGGACGAAACCGCGCAGACGAAAACCGATACGATCTGCCCGTATTGCGGCGTCGGCTGCACGCTCAGCTTGCACGTGCAAGATAACACATCGTCAAGGTGATGTCGCCGATCGAGAACGGTGTGACGCAGCGGCACCTCTGCATCAAGGGACGCTTCGGCACCGTCTACGTCCAAAATCGCGAGGACGAGGCGCCGCAATGAGCGTGCCGGCGGCCCCGTCGCGCGCGGGCCGCACCGTCGAGGTCGAGCGTCGTCGTGCTCGATGCGCGGCGCGAGGCGTCGAGCGCACGACACGGTCGTCACGAGGAGCCGCTCGAGTTCGGCTCGTCGCTCGACGAACGCGCAGACGCTCGCCGTCACCATGCGTACGCCGGGGCACGATTTCGAGCTTGCCGCCGGTTTCGTTTTTAGCGAAGGCATCGTGCGCTCGCTGCGACCGGATCGGACAGATCACGTACTGCGTCGACCCGTCGGTCGCCGCCGACCAGCGCTACAACATCGTCAACGTCGAGCTTGACCGGCGCCTTGCCGGAACTGGCTCGCTTCGAACGGCACTTTACCGTCAACAGCTCGTGCGGCGTCTGCGGCCGCGCTCAGCTCGATTCGCTGCGCGACCTCGGCATCGCGCCGCTCGATGACGACGTACGCGTGCGCCGCAAGCCGCTCTATGCGCTTCCCGAACGAATGCGCGAAGCGCAACGGATCTTCGCGTCGACGGGCGGCCTGCATGCCGCCGCGCTCTTCGACGAACGCGGCGACGGCGCTCGCCGTGCGCGAAGACGTCGGCCGCCACAACGCCGTCGATAAACTGTCGGCTGGGCGCTGCTCAACGCCACGTTGCCGTTCGCGCGTCGATCTTGATGGTCGAGCGGCCGCGCGAGTTACGAGATCCTGCAGAAAGAGCGTGATGGCGCGCATTCCGATCGTCGCTTCGGTTTCCGCACCGAGCAGCCTCGCGGTCGACCTCGCACGCGAATTCAACGTCACGCTGGCCGGTTTCTTACGAAACCGGCGTGCAAACCTCTACAGTGCATCGGAACGCATCTTAGCTCAGTGACCAGGGAAGTTCTGATTTAGTCGGATTGAGGAGCCGAAGGCCGAAGTGTACTGCGGTACATGAGGCCTGAGGCGACGAAGAGCCGGCTAGATCAGGGCTTTCCTGGAGGCGGCGGGCCGCCTTCGTTGGCGGGGATGTCGCCCAGCGAAGGCTCCTCTTTCGAGAGATCGTTATCCGGGCTCCAAGCCTCGTCGTCGTCGTCGCGTTCGACGTCCTCGGCGGGAACCTGGATGTTGTAGCCTTTTTTTCCGGCGTCGTGTCCGTGCTCGTTGGTCATTTCGTTGCCCATGGCGTACGTATACCCTTCGAAGCTGCGTGCTAACGCAGGCGTTCGAGCGCGGCCATCACGTCTCCGGCGAGCACCGGGCGCGGGACCGTGGCCGACGCTCCGAGGCGTGCGGCATTCTCACTCGCCACCGAAACGATCGGCACGCCGCGTTTGCCGGCAAACGCGCGCAGCCGCGCGGCCTGGTCGCGTGAGAGCGGGTCGATGTTGACGACGACGGCGTCGATACTCTCCGCGTCGGCGATCGCGGCGACTTCGTCGATCCCGGCCGCCGGCCGAACGCGATAGCCGCCTTCGCGCAACCCGTAGGCAAGGAACGAGGCGTCGCGCTCCGCATCGAGCACGACGACGGTCCGCGGCGCGCTCGCGCGCGCAACGCGGCGCGGAATCGCGACGATGAACGCGCTGCCCTGGCCTTCTTGACTCTGAACGGCGATCGTGCCGCCGTGAAGCTGCACGAGCTGCTTGGCCAAGAATAATCCAAAACCGGTTCCCGAGATGTTCAGCTTGCGCGCGTTCGACGCGCGTGAAAAGCGATCGAAGATTGTCGACAGCTCGGCTGAGGGAATACCGATTCCGCGGTCCTGCACCAGCACGGTCACGGCGCTGCCTTCCCCGTCGATTGCGACCGACGGTTTCGAATCGCCCGGCGTGTACTTGATCGCGTTGTCGATGAGGTTGGCGAAGACTTGCCGCAGCCGCTGCTCGTCGCCGATGACGCGCGCGTCGCCGGATACCGTCACGTCGACCTCGCGCCGATCCGCGTATTGCTCGACGATCTCGGCAACCAGCACTCCGAGATCGACGTCGGCAAGCTGCAGCGCGACCTCGTTGCGCTCGAGACGCGAAAAGGTGAGCGTGTCCGAGGCCAATTCCGAGAGCTGAAGCGCCGCCCGCTTGATCGAGTCGAGATACTCGCGCGGTTCCTCCTCGAGCTGGGTGACCTCGGGGATCAAATCGGCGTACCCGACGATCGAGGTAAGCGGCCCGCGGAAGTCGTGCGCGAGCATCGCGATCAGATCGCTCTTGGTCTGACTCAGCTCGAGCACCGCGCTGCGGCGCTCGTCGAGTTCGTGATACAGCGCGACGTTGCGCGCCGCAACCGCGAAGTATTCCGCGATCAGATCGAGCATGAAGAGGTCGGTATTGCGCAGCGGCCGTCCGCCGGGCGCGCGAGCTTCGAGCACGTAGCGTCCATCCCCGAACTGCCCGGCGTATAGGACGGACGTCATACGGTCGTCGCTGACGACGCGCCCGCGTTTGGCGAGCGCCGCGGAGATCGAAGGATCGGCCGCAACCGGGAAGGTGACGTCGCTGCCCAGCTGATCGACCTCGACCGCCGTACCATTCGGCCTGGTCGCCAGCACGCGCACCACGACCCCCAGCAGTTCCCGCGCGACTTCCTTCACGACGGCGACGAGTTGACGCGCGTCGAAGACGGTGAAAAGGCGGCGCGCGGCTTGCGCGAGCGCGAGCAGGCGGTCGTGCTCTTCGGCTAGCGCCGAGGTGCGTTCGACCTCATCGCTGATGTCGCGCTCGATCGAAACCCAATGCGTGATATGCCCCGCCTCGAAGATCGGATGGAAGGCGATCTGATTCCAAAACGTCGAGCCGTCTTTGCGATAGCTGATCAACTCGGCTTCCGCCGAACGGCCGTCCACGATCGCCGCGCGAATCTCTCGAATACCGTCGTCGTCCGGCATCGCTAGGCGGAACGAGTCGAGCTCGCGCCCCAAGGCCTCTTCGCGTTCGTAGCCGGTCTGATGCGTGTACGCGTCGTTCATGAACGACAAGCGCAGCGTTCCGCTCTGCGGTTCGACGCGATAGATCAGCACGACGTCGCTCGTGGCGTTGATCGAGCGCATCAGCAAATCAATCTCGCGCTGCGCGGCCTTTCGCTCGGTCTGATCGATCGCGACGGCCGAGATCCGTTGACCGGGTCCTTGCTCGGCCGCATCGACGCGCAGCTCGACGGGATACGTCGTACCGTCGCGCCGGCGCAACGCGGCTTCGCGCGCGAGCGGCTTCCCGCCGCGAACCGCGGCGACCGCCTCGTCGAAGACGCTCTCCTCGAGGGCGGGCAGCACGTCATAGACCGGCATGCCGACGAGCTCTTTGAGCGTATATCCGAGGCGCAGGCACGCGCCGCTCGAAGCGAAGAAGATCGTACGATCGCGGGGTTCCAGCGTAAACAGGTCGATGTGTGCCGCATCGAAGACGCGTAGGACGCTGCGCCGTGCCTCGAGCGCGGTCATGAGCGCGGCGGCGAGCGCCTTGAGCATGCCGCGCTGATCGCGGGTTAACTCTCGCGGTTCTCGATCGACGACGCACAGCGTCCCGATCGCATATCCCTCAGGCGTACGCAGCGGCGCTCCCGCGTAGAACCGAATGTGCGGCTCGCCCGTGACCAGCGGATTCGTTTTGAAGCGCCGGTCTTGCTTGGCATCTTTGACGACGAGCATGCGGTCCTCGGCGACGACGTGGGCGCAGAACGCAACCTCGCGCGGCGTTTCGCGGATGTCGAGCCCCAGATGCGCTTTGAACCACTGGCGCGACTCATCGATCAGGGTGACCATTGCCGACGGGGCGGCGCACGCATCCGCGGCCAACTGCGCGAACGCGTCGTACAGCTCTTCTTCCGGCGTATCGAGCAGTTGATACCCTGCCAGTGCGCGCAGCCGTTCGGTTTCGTTGACCGGTATGCCGGGCTTGACCGTCGCCGTCATCGCGCCGGCAGTTCGCTAAGAAATGCTCGCAGTTCGCGATTGAACGCCGGCGGATTGTCGGCATTTGCGACGTGACCCGCATCGGAAATCTCCACGAAACGGGCGCCCGGGATGCCGGCCGTTATTTCGTCCGAAAGGACGCGCGGCGCGATCGTATCGCGTTCCCCGCACGCGACCAGCACGGGAACGCCGATCGACGGGAGCACATCGCGATAGTCGCCGGTCCACGTAGCCTGCGTCGACGCGATGTAACAGGGGATCGTCTTTCGCGCCATCTGGTCGATCGTCACCTTCGTACGGTCCGGTGGAAGGCCAAGTTTGGGCGCGCGAATCTGCGCGAAGGTCGCCATGTCGCCGGCCTCGCGGGCCGCCGCTTTGACGCCGTCGGCATACGCTTGCGCGTTCGGATATTGCGCGAAACTTCCGACGATGACCATCGCCTCGATTCGCTCGGGCGCGCGCTTCCAAAGTTCGAACGCCACCACGCCGCCCAGGCTGCAGCCGACGATCGTGAACAGGTCGATGCCGGCGGCGTCGGCGACGGCGAGCACGTCTTGCACGAATCCTTCGCGCGTGATTAATGCGGGATCGGGGTCGGCGAGCGCTCCGTTTCCGCGAAGCTCGATCGCGACTGCGCGAAAATCGCCGCCGAACGCATCGAGCTGCGAGTCCCAAATTGCGGCCGTCGAGCCGACGCCGTGCACGAAGATCAGTGCCGGTCCCGATGCGCCGGCGCGGCGCGCCCCGGCAGCGGCACCGTCTTCGACGACGACTTCCATGCTCTCGATCACGTTTCTATCTTCCCCGCTTCCGCGCTACAAATTCCAAGACGCCGTCGAGCGGCCGTGCGTTGAGAACGTCTCCCGGCGTCAGCCCCGCGCGCCGTGCCTGTCCCGTTGCGAACTGCACGTCGCTCAAATCGCTCGTGCGATGCGCGTCCGAATCGACGGTGAAGGTTACGCCGAAGCCCTTTGCGCGCCGGGCCAACGGCGCCGGCAGATCCAGGCGAATCTTCTGTCCGTCGATCTCCATCGCGGTCCCGGTTCGCGCCGCCGCCGCGAAGACGGCATCGTAGTCGAACTCGTACCGCGCGTGCCCGCGCCCCGTCGGGTGGCCGATGACGTTGACGTACGGGTTTTCGCAGGCGCGGATCAAGCGCGCCGTCATCTCTTCGCGAGTCTGCCGGTAAGCCGAATGAACCGATCCGATCGCAAAGTCCAGTTCGGCCAGAACGTCGTCGGGGAAATCGAGCGAACCGTCGGGGAGAATATCGACTTCGCTCGCGCAGAGCGTGCGAATGCCGTACTTCTCGCCGAGCGCGCCAACCGTCGCGCGCTGCTCGCGCAGTTTTTCTGCAGAGAGGCCGAACGTCGAACCGCGCCCTTGCGAGTGATCGCTGATGGCGTGATATTCGTAGCCGCGCGCCGCGGCTGCGGCGATCATCGCCTCGAGCGAATCTTCGCCGTCGCTCCAGGTGCTATGCATGTGGAAGTCGCCGCGCAAATCGCCGAGCTCGACGAGATCGGGTATCGAACCGTTACGCGCGAGATCGATCTCGTCCAAACCTTGACGCAGTTCCGGCGGGATGTATTGCATGCCCAGCTTCGCGTAGACTCCCGATTCTTCGGCGCACGTCGTGACGTCGCCGGTCTCGAGATCGAGGATGCCGTTCTCGCTGACCCGCAGATTCTTACGTACGGCGTGTTCGCGCAATTTGATGTTGTGCTCGCGCGAACCGGTAAAATGCTGGAGCAGGTTGCCGTATAGATGATCGGGCAGCACGCGAAGGTCGATCTGCAATCCGCCGGGCAGCCAAATGCTGGATTTGGTCGGGCCCTCGGCCAGCACCGCTTCGGCGCGCTCCCACTTTGCAAAATGCGCCGTAACCTCCGCCGCGCGATCCGACGTGCAGATGAGATCGATGTCGCCGACGGTGACTTCTTGGCGTCGCAGGCTGCCCGCGAACGTCAACCGGTGCAGCGGAGGTCCTTCGCTGAGAAAGGCCATCGCTTCGCGCGCGATGGCGAGCGCGCGCGGAAGCGGCGTGCGGTGCTGGCGCCCCTTGTACGCGAGGATGCCGCGCTTCCAGTTCTCCAGCGTCTTGGGGCCGAGGCGCGGCGCGCCGGCGAGTGCGCCCGAATCGATAGCGGCTTCAAGATCGGCGAGCGATGCGATGCCATAGTCCGCGAAGAGCGTTGCCGTCGTTTTCGTGCCGATGCCGCTGACCGCTAGGACTTCGAGTATCGACGGCGGGTAACGCGCAAACAGCGCGTCGAGCGCTTCGGCGGTGCCGGTGGTGACGAGCTGCTCCACCACGGCCCCGATGGATTTGCCGATCCCAGGAAGTTTAAGCAGTTCGCCGGCCGCAATCACCTCGGGCAGCGGCGCGGCGTTCTCAACCGTCGTCGCCGCCTTTTCGAAGGCGCTGTACTTATAGAAGGATTCACCCGCCAGCTCCATGAGCGTGCGGATCTCGAGCAGTTTCTTGGCCACCTCGGTATTCGAGAGCATAAGTAGCGGATTAGCCGAGCGCGTCGAATTCCCCGGGGTGCTCCTACGAATGCGCGAGGCGCGATTTCTTGCCCGCGGCGCCCCGGTCGGCCCGATCACTCTGGGGTTGAACCCGGGGGAGCGCGTCGCTCGCGTTTATGAGGACGCGCGCGACGCCTCGATCGTGGCGATGATGGCCGCCGGCATCGTGAAGGCCAATGCGGGAAGCATCCTGATCGATGAGTACGATCCGCGCGTTCAACCGGTGCATTGCAAGCGCGTCGTCGCCTTCGTACCGCACGACCCGCTGCCGCTCGACGTCCCCGGCGTCGAAAGTTACATCCGTTATCGTGCCGCCCTGTGGGGAATCGATCCGGCCGGCGCATGGGCGCACGCAAAGCTGCTGCTCGAACGGCTCGAAGGCGTACACGAGGCCTTCGCCTATCCGCTCGCCGGAGCGCTGATCGCCGCACCCAAACTGCTCGTGCTCGACCGTCCGCAGCCGGCGTACGCCGAGCGAATTCTCGCCGCGGCCGGACCGCGAGCGATCTTCTCGACGCACGTGACGGACACTGCCGCGCGGAAATTCCAACCGCGCTCGCGTTCGGTGCGGCTGGGCGTGGTGCCGATGTGATTCCACAATCGTGGCGCGCGATCGCCGCAACCCGATTGCTTGCCGAGCGGCGCACGATCGTCTACGCCTTTGCGGCGGCCGTCGTCGTTGCATTCGTGCAACCGAGCGGACTGGCCGCACCGCTCTTCTTCTGCGCTTTGCTCGGCGTTGCCGTGGCGTTGACACAAGGGCCGGGCCGCCATCGTCACCTCGATTTATGCGAGGAAAGCGCGCCGCTCTACGGACGCGAACTCGCCCGCGCGAAATCGCTCGCACCGTGTGCGGTGGCCGTCCTCGTGTGCCTTGCGTACTGGGGAGCGCAGTCGCTCGCGGGATTCCCCGCCTCGCCACTGTCGTTCGCCCTCGCGCTGGCCGCCGTCATCGCGTGCACGATGGTTGCGCTTTCGGCAACCTTGCGCACGGGAACGGCGCGACTGCTCTATCTCGCGTTCGCCTGTGCGACGAGTGCAATCGCGTTCGCGCTCGCATTCTACGCGCACTCGCCGATTGGGGAGGTGCTGTTCTGCACGCTCGTCGCGCTCGTCGCGCTGCGCCAATATGGTGAATCGCTTGCGCGATACGACCCGGTATAAGCCGTTTAGACGGGCTGCGGCGGGGTCGCCGTCGCGAGCTTTTCGAGCATCGCGCGATTGAACTGTGCCATATCCTCGCCGCCGCGAGTCGAAACCCAGTTTGAATCCGTGACGGTCGGCTGATCGCGATACAAACCGCCCGCATTGCGAATGTCGTCGGCGATCGAATGCGCGCCGGTGAGCTGACGCCCGCGCACTAACTGCGCGGAGATCAGAATTTGCGCGCCGTGACCGATCGAGAACATCGGCTTCTTCGCGGTATCGAACTCGCGCACGAAACGTTGAATGTCTTTGTCGGTGCGAATCCGGTCCGGCGAAGAACCGCCGGGCAGCACCAGGCCGTCGAAATCTTCGGCCGTGCAATCCGCAACGAGTTCCTCCGCTTTGAGCGCCGCACCGTCGTCCAAACCACGCTTGCCGCGAATACGCGCACGCGAACGTTCGTCGACGCCGACGATCGTAACGATCGCGCCGGCCTCCTCGAGCGCCTTCCGGGGCTCGGTCACATCGATTTCTTCGAATCCGTCGCCGATAAGGGCGGCGATCCGTTTACCTTCCACTCCTAGCATCGGTCGGCTGATTCGCCTCCCCCCTACAGGGTCCCACCCGTCTGCTGGACCGCGGCACGTAATAAGTAGGTGAGTTCGACTTCTGTCTTACCGAGTGCATCCAGGACCTCGTCGTCCGCGACGGCCTTGAGCGTCGAATTGCGGCGCGTCATGTCGCCTTCGGGCACTTGGTGGCGCGGATTGATCTCGCGCATATAGATGCGGGCGTCGTAGCGCACCGGGCCTTCCGGCAGAAAATAGAGCGGATCGAGCCCAAAGGCATACGATTCGAGTGAGAGTATCGCGGTTCGCTGCAAAAACTCCACCGGCCGCGTGCGCAGTGCCGAAGCAAAGCGAGCGAGCGCACTGACGCCGACGCGACGTTCGCCGGCCAGGATTTCGGCCAGCGCGGCCTCGTCGAAACCGGTTGCCTCGCAGAGCTCCGAAGCGGCGACCCCGCGCTCGGCGGCCAGAGCGGCCAGCCCTTCGCCGAAGGCCGCGCCTCCCGCCGTGCCTTCGCGCCCGTCCCAAGCCGCGCTCATACTGCCTCCGGTTCGGTAGCGACGAAGACGTCGTTTCCGTCGATGCGAACGGCGAAGCGCCGCAAGCGCGCGAAATCTCCGAGCGTCATCCCGCCGGTGCGCAAGTCGAAGCGCCACGCGTGCCACGGGCACGTCACGACGCCGTCTTCGATCCAGCCTTCGCCGATCGGACCGCCTTGATGCGGGCACACGTTTTCGTACGCGACGATCTGGCCGTCGACGTTGAAAAGCGCGACGTCGTACCGATCGATCGCCACGACGAGCGCGCCGCCCGGCGCGACGTCGTCGTGGTTCGCGACGCGCACGAAGTTCTGCTGCGCCGCTTCGCTCATCCGAACGTCCCCCGAATCAAACCGCCGTCGATCGCAATCGTCTGACCGGTAACGTAGCTTGCCGGCGCGCCGCATAGAAACGCGACGAGCGGCGCGAACTCTTGCGGTGTCGCAACGCGTGCGATCGGAACTTCGGCTTTCGCCGAATCGTGCATCGCGCTTTCGCTTCCGGAGAGTTTGAGAAGCCGGTCGGTGGCGATCCGTCCGGTCGCGATGGCGTTCACAGTGACGCCATCGGCAGCCACCTCGCCCGACAGCGTCTTGAGCGCTGCCACCAATGCGGTACGGAAGGCATTCGAAAGCACGAGGTTGGCGATCGGCTGTTTGACCGACGTCGACGTGAGAGCCACGATGCGACCCCATTTCTTCGCGCGCATTGCCGGCAGCGTCGCGTCGATCAGTTCGATCATGCTCCGCAGGATGGTGCGGTATGCCGCGTCCCAATCGGGCAGTGCAATGTCGGTAAAGCGGCCGGGTTTCGGCCCCCCGCCGTTGAGCACCACGATCTCGACGTCTCCGAACGCCGCGCGTACGTCCGCGAGCATGCGTTCGACCGAGGCCGCGTCGGTGAGATCGAGCGCGAAGCCGCGCGCGTCAGCCGCGCCGAGCTCCCTGGCGCGTTTAGCTACGGCGTCGAGACGATCGACGCGCCGCGCGCCGATGGCGAGCTTGACGCCTTCCGCAGCCAGCGCGAGTGCGACCGCTTCGCCGATTCCCGCACTCGCGCCGGTTACCAGCGCGACGCGGCCTTTGATTCCTAAATCCACGCGTTCTCTTCTCTTTTAGTACGGTACGCCGGTCTTGCGGCGTTCGCGTAAAGCTTCCATGTACCACACGAACTCGTCGAAAAACTCCGCCGAATTCTTTTCCGTCGCCGGATCCGCCGGAACGCCGTTCGTATCGAACGTGCTATGCACGCTCGGAATCTGAAAGAGCGACGGCGTCGTCACCATCCCCATTTCGGCAAGCGACATGCGCAGCTGCATCGCCGCGTGCGCGCCGCCCCAGCGACCGCCGGAATACGTCGTGATCGCCGCGGGCCGAAAAAAATACTCCTCGAGAAAGTGATCCAGCAGATTCTTTAGTGCCGGCGGAATGCCGTGATTATACTCGCCCGATACGATGGCGAAACCGTCGGCGGAATAGAAGAGTTTCGAAAGCGCCTCCATCACCGGCGGGGCTTGCCCTTTGGGAAATTCCTTATACATCCGGTCCAGCAGGGGCAGCGGACGCTCCATCGGATCGACCAGCACCGCCTGTATATTTCGCTTCTCGAGCTGCGCCACGACGAAACGGGCGGCTCGGATGCCCTGGCGGGCAACCCGAACCGAACCGTAGATCACCGGGACGAGGAGCTGGCTCATGCCTGCGCGATTGCCCTCCACCCCACTGGAAACCCTTGGCCGGACGACTTCCGGCGCTTGCCACGGCGAGGGGGGTCTGGTAAGGTAGGCCGGTCGCCGGGATGGGCTGGGCAGCCTGTACCCGAGCGAGACCATCCTGCTTAAGGAGTACTCGTTTCGTGCCTCTTACCAAAGAACAAAAGGCGGAGATTGCCGCCAAGTACGGTCGTGGAACCAACGACACCGGCTCGGCCGAAGTTCAGATTGCGATCCTGACCGCCTCGATCAACCTGCTCACCGAGCATCTGAAGATCCACAAGAAAGATCATCACAGCCGTCGCGGCTTGCTCTTGCAGGTCGGCCAGCGCCGTCGTCTGCTCAACTATCTGCAGAACAACGACATCGAGCGCTACCGCAAACTGATCGGCGATCTCGGCCTGCGCCGCTAACCGATCGTTGCCCCGCATCGAAAAGGGACCCTCACGGGTCCCTTTTTACATTACAGTCCTAAGACCGCGCGCGCGTGGCTGCCGCCGGTGGGGCCGCGGGAGACGCTGAACTCATCGGTGAGTTCGGAGACGATGTAGAGACCGCGGCCCGATTCGCTGAGCAGATCGCGCGGCAGCATCGGCGCGCGTTCGAAGCCGGGCCCCTCGTCGATGACGTGCAACACCGGCGACGGCGAACTCAAGTCGACGATGACTTCCAGGCTGCCGGGGGCGTGACGCGCGATATTGCCGATCAACTCGCCGAGAACCAACTCCGCGCGTTCCGTCGCCTCGCGATCGAATCCGTGCTCGTCGAGCGTCCGCGCGAGCCGCTGGCGCAGTTCGAGCGAAATCTCGCGATCGATCCGATCGTATCGCCATCGGAACAGCCGGCTCGTTCCGTAGCTGCCTGGATCTTCGCGAACGAATGCTAGGAGTTTGAGCGTGAGGATCGCAACGTCGTCGCGCGCGGTTCCGGCGAGCACGTTGGCGCGAATGAATTTCGCGGGATTCGACGCGACGGCAAACCCGGGCAGGCGCAGCACCGATTCGAGCGCGGCGATTCCGGCGACGATATTGTGCGTCGATTCGATTAGCCCGTCGGTGTAAAAGACCAGAATCGAATCTTCTTCGACCGTCAGGTTGCCGGGCCGGCCCGCGCTGCGCTTACGCAGACCCAGCGGCAGCCCTTCGAACTCCAGCTTCGTGAGGTTTCCCGCGGCGTCGCGTACGTACGGCGGCGGATGGCCGGCATTCGCATAAACGATCGAACGCCGGATCGGGTCGACGACCGCGACGAACGCGGTCACGAACAGATCGGTATCTTCGAGCCGCAGCGCGCGGTCGGCGGCGTTGAGCATCAGCACCGGATCCGCGTGCACTTGCGCGGTGCCGCGAATAATCTGGCGCATGTTGCTCATCGTGACGGCCGCGTCGACGCCGCTGCCCGAAACGTCGCCGATCGAAACGACGAGACGGCCGTCGCGCAGGCGAAACGCGTCGTACCAGTCGCCGCCGATCGAAGCGTCGGCGCGTCCGGGGACGTAAATCGCGTGCATCTCGACGGTCGGCAGCTTCGGCAAGCGTTTCGGGAGCGAAGCCGCCTGCATCGCTTCCGCGACGCGATGCTCGCGCCCAAAGATCAGCGCGTTATCGATGGCGAGCGACGCGCGGTGCGCAAACTCTTCGGCGACGCGAACGTCGCGGTCGGTGTGCGGCCGTTGCGAATTCGTGCGAACGAGCGCGAGCGCGCCGATCATTCGGCCGCGCGCGGCCAGCGGAAGGATGATCGACGACGCAAATCCCGCGATGCGGTAGAGTTCGCGCGCCGCGGGGTCGGCAACGACCGCATCGGCCATCGCCGAATCGACGCGCCGCGCCGCGACGGGTTTTCCGGCGCTGACCAACTCGGCAATGCGCTCGTATGCTTCGCTCGGGCTGCGTTCGTGAACGCGGCCGATGAGGCCGTTGACCCGGTCCTGAATCGACGCGTCGCGATGCGCGAAGGCACGGGTCACGACGCCTTCGCGTTCGATCAGATCGACTTCGCACCAATCGGCCAGCATCGGAACCGCATGACGCGCCACGCTCCGCACCGTCTGCTCGAGATCGAGCGACGCATTGATCGCGCTGCTCGCGCGTGACAGAAACGTCTGCTCCTCTTCCGCGGCGTGCCGCTCGTCGATATCGATCAGCGTGCCGACGCGGTACAGCGGCGTTCCATCCGGTGCGGCGACGCGCCGCCAGCGCATCAGATGCCAGCGATACGTTTGTCCCCCCGCGCGTCGCAGCCGCAGTTCGAGTTCGGCAGCCTGATCGCGCAGCGCTTCCACCAGCGCCGGCAAGTCCGCAGGATGGACCAAGCTTTGGCGCTGTTCCAAGGTCGAGCCGATGCCGAGCCCCGTATAGTCGCGCCACGCCCGATTGACGAAGACCAACCGGTCGTCTCCCGCCGCAGCCATAAACGCCAGCGCCGGGAGCGTCTCGGCGAGCGTATGAAACGGATCGCCGCCGCTTTCCATTTCGTCGACGCCCGCACACCAACCGATCCAGTAGGCGATCGCGCCGCTTTCATCGCGCACCGGAACGTTGCGGCCGCGGACGCGCCGCATTCCGCCGGCCACATGTGCGACGAGCAGTTCGAACTCGGCCGGCTCGCCGGCGGCACGCACTTCTTCCCAGTAACGCTCGGCGGCCTGCGCCGCCTTGGGCGAGAGGAGCTTCAGCCAGCCCGACCCTTGCAACTCGCTGGCCGTACGACCGGTAAACGCACACCAAGCGCGATTGACGAACTCGACCGACCCGTCCGTTCGGGCGATCCACAGCAACTGCGGCAAAGCGTCCGCAAAAGCCGCAACGTCCCTCGGCGCGGAGTCCATCCCGCGACTATTCTCGGCGCTTGAGGTGGAGCTCTCTATTGCTTGCGTGCGTAGGCGCGGCGCACGGCTTCTTTGATCGAAGCCGTGCCCATGCCGTAGTACTCGATCAGCTCGACCGGGTCGCCGGACTGGCCGAAGCGATCTTCGACCCCGATGAACTCGATCGGGACGGGACGATGCTGCGCGAGGATCTCCGCAACGCGCGACCCCATGCCCCCATGCTTCTGATGTTCTTCGACCGTGACGACGGCGCCGCACGACTTGCCCGCATCGACGATCGCTGCAGTATCCATCGGCTTGACCGTATGATTGTTGACGACGCGCGCCTCGATGCCGTCTTCACGTGAAAGTTCGTCCGCGGCGATCAATGCGTTATAGACCAGAATTCCGCACGCGACGATCGCGACGTCTTTGCCTTCGCGAAAAACTTGCGCCTTGCCGATCTCGAACGGCGTCTCGTCGGTCGTCACAATTGCGGACTTCTCGCGCGCGAAGCGCAGGTACGTCGGTCCGAAGGTTTCGGAAAGCGCGATGGTCGCCTTCTTCGTTTGCACGGAATCGCACGGCACGACGACCATCATGTGCGGGATCACGCGCATGATCGCGATGTCCTCGACCGCCTGGTGGGTCGCACCGTCGGGACCGACCGAAACGCCCGCGTGCGCGCCCGCGATTTTCACGTCGGTTTCGTTGAGCGCCATGATGGTGCGAACTTGCTCCACGAGCGCCCGGGATTGAACATCGCGTAGCTTGCGATCCACGGCGTCTTCCCAACGGCCGCGAGACCGCCGGCCATCGCCACGAGCATTTGCTCGGCGACGCCGATCTCGATGTACTGACCCGGGTGAGCTTTCTTGAAGCCTTCCATGCGGGTCGACTCGGCCAAGTCGGCGCAGATCGCGAGCACGTTACGATTGCGCGTTCCGGCCTCGATTAATCCTTCGCCGAACCCGTTGCGGGTGGGAAGCTGCTTGACCTCGGTACGATAGTCGACGAGATGCATCGCCTGTGCGGCGCGATCGACAACGGCGCTAGGCATGCGCGAGGATCCTTTCCCGCTCCGCTTGCAGTTCGCGCAGCGCTTCGTCGGCTTGTTCTTTGTTGGGCGGCTTTCCGTGCCACGTATAGTCGCCCTCCATATAGGAGACGCCCTTGCCGGGCACGGTGTTCGCGATGATGACTTGCGGCTTACCCTTCGCGGCCTTCGCCTTCTCCGCGGTCGCGATGAATGCCGCCATATCGTTGCCGTCGCACTCGAACACGTGCCAGTTGAACGCGCGGTACTTATCGGCAAGCGGTTCGAGCGGCATAACGTCTTCCGTACTGCCGTCGATCTGAATGAAGTTGCGATCGACGATGCAGGTGAGATTGTCGAGTTCGAACTTCGCGGCCGTCATCACCGCTTCCCAATGCAGACCGCATTGATGCTCGGCGTCGGACGTGACCACCCACACGTGAAAATCTTTGCCGTCCATCTTGGCGCCGAGCGCCATTCCGGTGCCTTGCGCGAGGCCCTCACCGAGCGGACCCGACGTCGTCTCTACGGCCGGAAGCTTGACCCGCTCCGGATGCCCCTGGAGCCGCGAACCAAACTTGCGCAGCGTCAGCAACTCTTCCACCGGAAAGTAGCCGAAGTTCGCCATTGCGGAGTAGCGCACCGGAGCGATGTGTCCGCACGAAAGCAAAAGCCGGTCCCGGTCGGCCCAATCGATCTCGTCCGGCTTGTGCCGCATCAGGTGACCGTACAGGGCGGCGAAGATATCCGCCATATCGAGCGATCCGGCCGAGTGTCCGGAACCTGCGGCAAGCAGCGAGCGGATGATCCCTTGGCGCACGTCGTTCGCCTTGACCCGTAATTCGGTCAAGCGCTGTGGGGAAAGCGTCTGCATGAGGGCGTTTATACCAGGCTACCGCGCCTCTAACCTAGCTCTTTTCCCAGAACGCCGCCGCCGGAAGCGGCGATCAATAGCCCAGAGCCTCGCGGACCGCCCGCCTCGCGTGGCATCCTCCATAGCGGATCAGCGCGTATCCGTTCGCAGTCAGCGGCTTGCGTCGCCGCCGTGAACGTGCCGGCCTCGTATTCTAGTTCGTCCGGAAGCCATTGCATATGCGTGCGCGGCGGCGTTTCGAGAACGATCGTGATGATGCGGCGAGCAAAGCCAAGGCCAAAAATGCGCGGCGTATCTCACGGCGTGCCCTTCTTCGCAGACAACCTAACGCGCCTCTCAGGAAGGACGGATAAGGTCACGCCATGGACGATTCGCCCCGCCTGGCCGTCATCGACGACGAGCCGGGGATCCGCACCCTCCTCGAGATCGAGCTGAGCGAAGCGGGCTTCGACGTGCGCTCCGCGCCCGACGGTGCGAGCGGCTTCGAACTGGTGCGCGCCTGGAATCCCGACCTCGTTCTCCTCGACGTCGTCATGCCGCGGGTCGACGGCCTTTCGCTGCTGCCGCTGCTTCGGCGCCAAACGCAAGCACCGATCGTAATGCTCAGCGCGAGGGGCCGGTCGTCGGACAAGATCGCCGGTTTTGAAGGCGGCGCCGACCTTTACGTGAGCAAGCCGTTCGAGATCCCCGAGTTGATCGCCATGCTGCAGTCCGCGCTGCGCCGGCCGGCGCTTCGCGATCCCGACTATCTCACGTTCGCGGACTTAACCGTGAACTTGCGCGAGCGCGTCGTCGACCGCGGCGGCTCGCACCTGGACCTCACCAAGCGCGAATTCGATCTGCTCGCCACGCTCTTGCGCGAACCGCGCCGCGTCTTCACGCGCGAAGAGCTTCTCGACTTGGTGTGGGAGGAGCGCTACGTCACGTCCGGCGTCGTGGACACGTACATGTCGTATTTGCGCGCCAAGGTCGACACGCCGTTCGACGAACCGATCATCCACACGGTACGCGGGGTCGGCTTTACGATCCGTCATCGCGGAGTTTGAGCGATGTTCTCATTTCGCAGCCGGATCGTCGTTTGGCACCTCGTAATCGCTGCGGGGGCGGGCGTCGTCGTGGCGGCGCTTGCCGCGTGGCTGTTCTTCGCCGGAATCTCTTGGACCGCGCGGCAGAGCTTGAGCGCTGCGGCGCGCGTCGTTCCGGACCTCGTCAACTTGTACGAAGCGCGCGACGGGTCGCTCGCGCGGGCTGCACCGGCGATCGCCGAGCACTTTCGCAAGACCGGCATCGACGCGTTCATCGCGAGCGGCGATCCCGCGACGGGATTGCGCCCGCTCGCAAGCTCGGTCGGCCCTCCCGGCAACTTCGGGCCGCGAATGCGCGGCGGCCCTCCACGCGGCGGCTTGATCGACTTGCTCTTCTTGAGCGTCCCGCCGGAACGCGTCGCCGTTCGCGGCGGAATGGTGATCCTCAACGTCGATCGGAACCGCTTTCGTATGCAGGTGGCATCGTTCGGATTGGCGGCGCTGGGAATCTTCGTCTTCATCATCGCAATCGCGCTCTTCGTCGCCCTCTCGACGGCTAGGCAGGTTCTCGAGCCGCTGATTCGCACCACCGAAGCGCTCGAACGCTTCGGCGACGGTCACTTCACGCCCGAACCGGTACGAACCGACGATCGCAGCGAACTCGGGAAACTCGCGCGCGCCTACAATCGCGCGGTTGCCGAAATTACGCGCGCGTTCGAGGAGCGCCTCGAGACCGAAGCCGAGATGCGACAGTTCGTCGCCGACGCGGGCCATCAACTCCGCACGCCGCTCACGGTCATCATGGGACACCTCAGCGCCTTTTCATTTCGGCCGAACGATCCGCGGAGCACGGCCGCCTTCGACAATATGCTGCAAGAGAGCCGTCGCATGCGCGAGCTGATCGAGGATCTCATCGTGCTTGCCAAACTCGAAGAGCGCGACGACGCCGGCGAAACGACCGACGTTGCGGACGTCGCGCGGCGCCTCGTCGACGGCTACGCGCTCGACGCCAAGACGCGTCGCGTGCGGCTGGTCGCAGTCGAGGAAGCGACGATCGCCGGTCGCGACGGCGAGATCTACGGCGCGCTCGACGCGCTGATCGACAATGCGCTCAAATACGGCGCCCACACGAACGTCGAGGTCACCGTGTTTCACAAAGGCGGCGACGCCGTCGTGACGATTGCGGATCGCGGACCCGGTTTGCCGGAAGCCGACCTCGAGCACGCGTTCGATCGTTTCTATCGCGGCCAGTCCGGCGAAGGCATCGAGGGGTCCGGGCTGGGGCTTTCGATCGTCGCTCGCGTCGTACGCCGCGCCGGCGGCGCGATTGCCCTGCGGAACCGCGCCGGCGGCGGCCTCGCCGCCGAAATCCGCTTGCCGCTGATCAAAACCTCAGGGAATCCTAAAACGCCTCCCAGGTATCCCGCCGATATGGAAATGGCGCACCCGCGCAAAGGAGGCTCCATGAGCGGCATCTCGGGTATCTTCGGCTCGAACGCCGGATCGCTGTTCACCGGCGTAAACAACACGCTCGCGACGGCACCCAACGCTACCAACGCACCTAACGCAGCCACGCAACAGCCGGCAAACGCGTTTGCCAATCTCGATCTCACGCAATCCCAGCAAACGCAGATCCAGCAGATTCTTGCGAACGCGCAGAATCAAGGGCTCTCGCCGCAACAAACCCAGGCGCAGATTAACTCCGTGCTCACGCCGGCACAGCAATCGACCTTGCAGCAAGACCTGCAGAAACGTCATCACCACCATCGCGGCGGCGGCTCGAATTCCAGCGTCTCGAACGACGGTACCGATGAATTCGGAATTCCAACGACGCTCCCGTCCACATCGACGACGAGCGCCAATACCATCAGCAGCATAGCCGCCTCGTATTCGGTACAGTCGCAGCTGCAAACCGACTGACGATTGGACCCGCTTTCGGGAAATCGCGAGGGCCCTCCGATCGAGGGCCCTCTTTTTTTACTCGCCGGCAAATAAAGAATTGCCGTCTTGGGTTAAAGGCAAGCGAGCGGTGGTAGAATCGGGGTGTAATGAACCCTCCGGCCGTCTCCGCGACTCAATCTTGGCTCAATAGCTACGATCCGAGCAATCCGTCGAGCGCGACGCCCCTTCTGAGCGCGAGTATCACCGATCCGATCAACCGCACGACTCCGGCCGGCTTCGACGTCCTCAAGCCTGCCCCGATCGCGGCCGCGGCTGCCCCCTCGACGTATCAGCAGGCAATCGACGCGTTCACGGTCACCGCCGACTCGTTTCTGATCCAGAGCGCGATCAACGGCTATCAGCCGCTCGCCGCCCCGGCCGCCTTCGGCTCGGCCGAGGCCCAGTTTCAGAGCCTCGGCAACACGATCACCGTGCTGAAGAATGCCGCGCTCAGCGGCAACTACGGCAGCCTCAATACGCTCGCTTAGCTAGACGAACAGGCCGGCGTCAGGGCAGGGCGCATCCCCGCGCCCCCCGAACCGAGAGCGGTTCAAAAACAAAGAAAACAAACACAATTTAGGAGTAAACGTGCCCGAATCCGTAACCCTTACGGTCGGCGGGCGCACGATGGTCATCGAGACCGGCGAACTCGCGAAGCAAGCTAACGGCTCCGCGCTGGTTCGTTACGGCGACCAAAATGTCGTGCTCTGCGCCGTCACCGCCTCCGCCAAACCGCGCGAAGGTATCGATTTCTTCCCACTAACTTGCGATTTCGAAGAGAAGATGTACGCTGCGGGCAAGGTCCCCGGCGGTTTCATCAAGCGCGAAGGCCGTCCGAGCGAACACGCCGTGCTCAGCTCGCGTCAAATCGATCGCCCGATTCGCCCGCTCTTTCCCGACGGTTTCCGTAACGACGTACAGATCGTTGCCACCGTGCTTTCGATCGATCCCGAACTCGATGCCGACGTGCTCGGCGTATGCGCCGCCGGCGCCGCCCTCGCACTTTCGGACATCCCGTTCGACAAGACGGTTGCAGCCGTGCGCGTGGGCCGTACCGAAGACGGCGAGTTCATTTGCAATCCGACGCTGGCCGAATACAAGACCGGCGGAATGGAAATCGTCGTCGCCGGCACGGCCGATGCGGTGATGATGGTCGAAGGCGCCGGAGACGAGATGTCCGAGGACGATTTCCTCGGCGCCGTCGAGTTCGCGCACGCCGAAATCAAGAAAATCGTTAAAGCGATCGATCAGCTCGCGAAGAAGAACGGCAAGAAGAAACGCGAGTTCCCGCTGCTCACGGTCAACGCCGAACTCGATAAGTGGGTTCGTAAGACCTTCGCGAAGGACGTCGCTAAGGCGATGCGCATCGTCGAAAAAGGCGAGCGCGAGATCGCGTTCGCGAAGCTCTCGATCGACGAAGCGCTCGAGCGCACCACGAAGAAGGACGAAGACGTCCGCGCGCTGCTCGAGAATCCGGCGACCGCCAAAGAGTTCCACAAGATCGTCAAGTCGATGGAGGAGGACGAGCTTCGCACGATGGTCGTCGACGAAAAAATTCGCCCCGACGGCCGCAAGCCCAACGAAATCCGCCCAATCTGGAGCAAGGTACACTACGTGCCGCGCGTCCACGGATCCGGCGTATTCACTCGCGGACAGACGCAGGTCTTCACCGCGCTCACCCTCGGCTCGAAGAGCGACGCGCAGCGGCTCGACGGCATCGTCGCCCTCGACGACAAGCGCTACATGCACTTCTATAACTTCCCGCCGTTCTCGGTCGGCGAAACCCGCCCGATGCGCGGCCCCGGCCGGCGCGAAATCGGCCACGGCCACTTAGCGGAAACCGCGCTGCTGCCCGTGCTTCCGCCGCAGGACGAATTCCCGTACACCATGCGTCTGATGAGCGAAGTACTCGAATCCAACGGATCGTCGTCGATGGCGTCGGTCTGCGGTTCGTCGCTCGCGTTGATGGATGGGGGCGTGCCGATCAAGGGCCACGTCGCCGGCGTCGCGATGGGCCTGATTCTCAAGGGCGATAAATACGCCGTGCTCACGGACATTCAGGGCATGGAAGACGCGCTCGGCGAGATGGACTTCAAAGTCGCCGGCACCAAAGACGGCATCACGGCGATTCAGATGGACATCAAGGTGCAGGGCATCACGATCGACATCATGCGCGAAGCGATGAAGGAAGCCAAGAAATCGCGCCTCTTCATCATCGGCAAGCTCGAAGAAACGATTGCTAAACCGAACGCGGAACTCTCGCAGTACGCGCCGCGAATGATCGTGATCAAGATCAACCCGGCCAAGATCAAAGACGTCATCGGTCCAGGCGGCAAGATGATCAACAAGATCATGCAAGAAACCGGCGCCGAGAAGATCGACATCGAAGACGACGGCACCGTGTACATCACGTCGCTCAACGGTGAGTCCGGCGATAAGGCGAAAGCCGCCGTCGAAGCGATCACCCAAGACGTCGAAGTCGGCAAAATCTACAAGGGCACCGTCGTGCGTATCATTCCGATCGGCGCGTTCGTGCAGATTCTCCCCGGCAAAGACGGCCTCGTCCACATCAGCCAGCTCGCGGCAACGCGCGTCGGCGCGGTGGAAGACGTTGTCAACATCGGCGACGAGCTCGACGTGAAGGTCATGGAGATCGACGAAAAAGGCCGCTTGAATCTCTCGCATAAGGCAACGCTGCCCGGTGCCGTCGACGACGACGGCGGCGGTCACGGCGGCGGCCGGCGCGGTGGTTTCGGCGGAGGCGGCGGCGGTGGAGACCGCGGCCGCGGACCGCGTCCGCCCCGCGATTTCGACGGCCCCCGCCCACCGCGCGACTTCGACGCTCCGCGCCCGCCGCGCGACGCCGAACCGCCGTCGGCCGACGCTCCCGGCGCACCGCCGATGCGCCGCCGCCGGCGTCCGCCGAGCCATCACGACGACTAAGCTGGCGGAAACGGTTCGCGACAAAGGGCCCGCAGCAATGCGGGCCCTAATCATGTGCCGGTGAGGAACGTTCGCGCCGCACTCGGCCTGCTGCTTGGGATCTGGATGCTCGTCGACGGCGTTCACGCGCTCGCAACCGGATCGTACATCGTACCCGCGGGCGGCGAGTACGCCGGCACGCTCGGTCCGTGGGCGTGGGCGCTCGGCCTGATGCAGATCGATCCGCTCGGAACGCCGGCGAAGCTTGCGTTCGTTCTGCTCGGTCTTATTTGGCTCGTGCACGTGCGCAACGTCGCCGTCAACAAAGTCATTCGCCCGGCAGCCTTCGCGCTGTGCGTTCTTACGCTTTGGTATCTACCCTTCGGTACCATCATCGCCGTCATCGAACTGCTCGCGTTGCTCGCGCCCGCATTCGCCCGCAAGAAGGTTGCATAGGTAGCGCACCGATGAACGATGGGCGCGCGATCCTGATCACGGGCGCGTCGACCGGTATCGGCCACGCCGCCGCGCTGCGTCTGGCCGAGGCGGGGTTCGCGGTGTTTGCCGGCGTGCGCAAAGAGAGCGACGCGCGTGAGAAAGCCGCGCTTCACGATAACATCCGGCCGGTGCTGCTCGACGTTACCGATGCGCTAAGTATAGCGAGCGCGTTCGCCACCATTACCGAGAGCGGATTGCCGCTATACGGATTGCTGAACAACGCGGGCATCGCCGTGGGAGGGCCGCTCGAATATCTGCCCGTCGAGGACCTGCGCCGTCAATTCGAAGTCAACGTCTTCGGAACGATCGCCGTCACGCAAGCGGCGATCCCGCTCTTGCGCGCGACAAGCGGCCGCATCGTCACGATCGGATCGATCTCGGGACGTTTCGGCGCCCCTTTCGTCGGACCGTATAGCGCGTCGAAAGCCGCACTCGCAACGCTCGTCGACTCGCTGCGGCTCGAACTCGCGCCGTTCGGCATTACAACCGTCCTCTTCGAGTTCGCCGCAGTGAAGACGCCGATCTGGGAGAAAGGCCGCGCGCTCAAGGACGAACTCGAGGGGCGTCTCCCCGCGCAGGCGTTGCGCGACTACGCGCCGTTCGTCGAAGCCATCGTTCGGCAGATCGGCCACGAAGAACGCGCCGGCCTCGAACCAACCCTGATCGCAAACGCAATACTCGCAGCCTTCACCGCGCCGTCGCCGCGCGCTCGTTACGTCATCGGACGTCAAGCCAAGATGCAAGCCGCCGTCGCGCTGCTGCCGCACAAGACCCGCGACAACGTGATACGAAGAATCTTACGAATTCCGTAGCAACGTTGCCGTCGCCGGCGTTACGGCGCGGAGAAGCGCACGCCGACGTCGACGAACTGCGTTCGCATGCGGTCTTCAGCGCCGGCGTACCAGCGGAGCTGCGGCGTGATCGGGCCGGAGACGTCGCCGTCGAGATGGTAGAACGGCGCGTTGTCGAGCAGGTCGCGACGGTAGATCGCGTCGAGACGTACCGCGCCGTTGTTATCGTAGGTCGCCCACAACGCGCCGGTGCTCGGCGCCACGCCGCCGTAGGGGTCGATGTCGCCGGGATAGGTTTCGGCGTCGTCGGTGACGTGCATACCCCAGGCTCGCAGTGAGATCGACGGCGCGACCTGCCACGTCGCCGACAATCCGGCCGACGTCACGGTTCCGAACGAGGAGCCCCGAACGCTTTGCGTCGCGTCTTCGAACGAGATCCGCAGGCGCGCGTCGTCGGTATAGTTCAACGACCCCGCGAAGAGCGAGTTTCGTGTGAAGTCGACGGTCGTCGTTCCGTCCGGAAATCGATATTGCGCAAGATACGTCGGCAGCGAAAACGAACCGCTGCCCTCGAGATCGACGCTCCATTTTCCGTGCGGAAACAGCGTCGCTTGGAGCGACGGCGTGGCGAATGCGGCCGAAAGCGGATTCGAATAGCCGTAGCTGCCGCCGTTATAGTCGATCCAAAACATACCGACGCCGCCGGTCACCGCATACCACGAGCCGCTGCCGGTGAAGCCGGCGTCGGCCCGGCTTTGGCGCGACGCCGCTCCAATCGTCGGCAGTTCTGCCGCCGACGCGTCATAGTATCCCGTCGAATAACGGGTCGCGGCATCGGCAAACAACTGAAGCGGACCGTTCGAATGGATACTCGCATCGAACCCCGCATCCGACCACACCGTATCGTACGAGTTCGGACCGTACGACGCGACGTACGCGCCGCGATCGATGCTCGTCGTCACTTCCAGGTTTGCGAGACGACGATCGGTAAACGTTGCGTCCCCGAACGTAAACGCATCGGCGAGCCACGACGACGTCGAGGAATACTGGCGGCCTTGTTCGGTCCCGCCGTTCACTTCCAGCGACACGCCGTCGCCGGCAACGGGAACTTCGAGCGTTCCGTCGGCACGCTGCCGCGATTCCTGGAAGTTGCTGTACGACCCCATCGCGATCGCCGACGTGTCGGTACCGACTTGTGCGCGCACGATCGCGTCGCGCCCGATCGACGCGATCTGCGAATCGCTGCCGGACGAAAACGGATGCAAAAAGACGGTTCCGCCGCCGGCTTGATCGCCGTAGAGAAAGGCATTGCCGGCATCGGCAATCTCACCGGCTTGTTCGTACCCGGCAGGAATCGTCTCGTAAGGTGAAAGACCCGCGACGACATCGTAGTCGGGCGCGCCGTTGTCGACGAGCAGCGAACCGCTCGACGATAAGCCGCGATCGCTGATGACCGGGCCGGGAAAGATGCGCGTCGTTTGCGCCAACAGCGTAAACGGCCGCAGCGCCATCGTCGATTCGACGTGCGCGTACGGGAGATTGGCCAGATCGCCCGTCGATGGGGAAACGCTATCGAGCGCGTCGTAGCGCCGTACGATGGCTACAACCGGCTCGCCCATCCGCACGCGAAAGCGCGCCGTCGCGCAGTACCGGCACGCGATTTCGACCGCGCCGATTCCGTCGCCGTGGAGCGCGAACGTGCCGTCGGCCCCGGTCGTCGCGGTCACCGCCTTCCCCGAAGCCGCGATCCCCCGGACCGCGGCTCCCGCGATGGCCGCCCCGTGCTGGTCCCGAACCGACCCGACCACCAGTGCGACCTGTGCGCCGGCCGGCAGCGCGATGGGCGCGCATAAGAAGAGAGCCAAGAGGGCGCTAAGGAAGCGATTCACGGATTCCTTAGACATTCAGGTATAATCGGAAGCGATGTCAAGGGTTCTCGTGTCTCGCGTGCTCGCCGCCGGCTTCCTGCTCGGCGCCCTTTTCTGCGGTCGCATTGCATTGGCGAATGCCGCCTCGGTCGAGGATCTGCTGGCCGGCGGTCTCCTACCGTCCGCCGCACCGGGTCTGTTGGAACCCATCACGTCCGAAGGCCGAAAAGGCTGGGATTGCAAGCCCGAGCATGCCGCGGAAGCGGTGCACTGGCACGCCGCGAATCTGCCGGCCGGACCAGATCGTCGCTAGCCCATGCGGGCTACCTTCCTAACGGCGCTCTTCGTCGTCCTGTGCGCACCGCTGGTTGCGCTCGCACAAACCTATCCCATGAACACCCCGGTGCCGCGCACGACGTCGATTCCGGCGCTTCGCAATGCGGCCATCGCTCGAGAGGTCGAAGAGCGTTTTACGATCGGGCTCGACGCCCTGAGCCGCTCCGACTGGAAGTCCGCGGCATCCGAATTCGAACGCGTCGTGTCGCTGAATCCACCCGAGCCGAAGGGATCGACCGCCCACTACGATCTTGCGATCGCTCAGGCCAACCTCGGGAGCAACGACGATGCAGCCGCAATTTGCGCGCGGCCATCGCGCTCGACCCCGGTTTCCTCGCAGCCATGGCAAACCTCGTCGCCGTCGACCTGGCACGCAACGACCTCAAGGAGGCACGAAGCGTTGCCGACCGCTTTCTCGCACTCTCGCCGGATTCGGCGCGCGCACTCTATTCGCGCGGCCTCGTCGCGCTTAAAGATGGTGACTCCCAAACGGCACGCGACGATTTCGGCAAGCTCCTTCAGAGCAATCCGGCCTATGCGGTGGCTCACTACGACCTCGCGCTCGCCGAGGAGCGTCTTGGCAATTACGATGCCGCCGAACGCGAACTACGCGCTTCGATCGCGTTGGCGCCTGGCTACGCTCGAGCGCAGTTCGCTCTAGGGGCCGTCCTCCTGCGCGAGGGCCGCAAGAGCGAAGCCAAAGCGGCCTTCGCTCAGGCCACCCACGATGCGACGGAAGACCCCGCGCTTGCGAATATTGCCGCGGCGATGCGCGACTCGATCGCGATTTAGAGATTCTTCATACCGCCTCACTAGGATGGCAATAGAAAACTGCTTCATTTTCCAGGAGGCCTTCATGTTCAGAAAGTTCGCGGCACTATCGACGGCGCTTGCCGCATGTGCCCTCGCTGCCTGCGGCGGCGGTGGAATGGGCCACGGAGTCGGCAACGCTGGTGCGCTGCCCATGACGGCCCAATCCTTCAAAATCGGCGACGATATGGTCGCCAACGTCGTCCTCCCGAAAGATTCGGTCGGGGAAGAGCTCCCCACCGAAGGCGTCGGGACGCAAAGAAACTTGACGTGGGGCATGGTCGGCGGGTTCACGCAGATGACCTACGCACAAATCCTCGCCTTCCCGCCCGGCACCAAGATCACGATACACAATCTCTCAAAGACGAACGAGCACACGTTCGACGTCGTCGCGAAGACGACGAAAGCACCCGCGAAGTTCCCGAACACGCCACCGGCCATCAACAAGAGCGGCGGTAAGGTGCTCGAGGTCGGTTTTGCCAGCGGCCCGATCAAACCGGGCAAAACGGTGACGGTCACGCTTTCGAAGCCGGGAACGTACCTCATCGAGTGTGCTTTCCACTACGCAGAGGGTATGCGCGACGTCATCGTCGTCAAAGCCAAAGCGAAACCAGGTCCGCAAGGCACGCCGATTCCGAAGTCGACGACGAGTCCAACGTCATCTCCGCCGGGCGGCAGCGGCTGGTAGTCGATCCAAGCTACGAAGTACGGCCGAGGAGGACGGAGATCGCAAGATCCCCGTCCTTTTCATCTTCATTAATACTTTCTTCATTCCAACGTCATACATTGTGAAGCGAGATTCGCTTTCGCATCTTTCAGCCGGAGGTCGTTCATGTTCACACGTCCGTGGGCGTACGCGCTCACACTCTCCGCGTTCGCTTTAGCCGCGTGCGCTAACGGCGGCGGCCTAACCACCATCAGCAACGGTGGCAGCGGCGGAGCCGGAGGCTCTCCGCTTCCCGCGGATACAATCGGCATCTCGATTCCGACGGGGCCGATCGGCGTTGAAAACGATCCGGTGTGGGGAACGGTCTCGGGGTTTACGCAAACGAGCACCTCGCAGGTGTTGGCATTCCCTCCCGGCACGAAGGTCACGCTCCAGAACCTTTCTTCTACGGACCTTCACACGTTCAACGTGATTGACGTTACGAACGGGCCACCAGCGAATTTTCCGGCAAATCCGACGCTTTCGTTCACCGCTAAGGGTTCGGTACTCGAGAAAGGCTTTGCGAGCGGCATTCTCAATCCGAAAAAGAGCGTTACGGTAACGCTCTCGAAGCCGGGGATCTATCTCATCGGCTGCGCGTTTCACTATCTGATCGGAATGCGCGACGTCATCCAAGTCAGCGCGAGCGCGACGCCAGGCCCTCAGGCCACGGCGCCGCCGTCAAAGGCAGACGCCCTCATACCGTCGCTCGTCGACCAGAACGGCCGGTCGTTCACGCTGGCGTCGCTGCGCGGCGAACCGGCGATCGTCACGTTCGTCTCGGCGCACTGCACCGACGCGTGTCCGCTGATTAACGCACAGTTTGCGGCGGCGGCGCGCGAGTTGAAACGCCGCGGATCGCCCGCGCACCTCGTGACCATTACGCTCGACCCCGAACACGATCCGCCGAGCCTCATGCGCGCGATGGCGCGCCAGTTCGGCGCCGACGCGCGCACGTGGCTCGTGGCGAGCGGAACGCCGGCCAACGTGAACGCCGTTGCCCGCGAGTTCGGTGTCGTTGCGATCGCCGGGAAGAGCGGCTATCGCGAGGAGCACACGACGTTTGTGTACGAGCTCGACGCATCCGGAACGCTTGTAAAGACGACGATGGCATCGAGCGATCTTGCCGACGCCATGATCGATGCGCTGGCCGGTGGGCGCGTGGCGGTGGCGCGATGATGCGCGCGCGTTCCACATTCGTCCTCGCGCTCGCGCTCGCGGCATGCACGCCCGGCGGTGCGGCGATGACCGGCGGCGGCGGGGCCGGCGGCAACGTCACGACGATCGACGTGAATCTTACGCTGAGCCAGCCGGTCAACACGCCGTACGGGTTAAGCGGCGGCATGACGCCGCCGGTCACGACCGTGCCGGTCGGCGCCGTGATTCAGTTTACGAACACCGACGGGTTCGCGCACACCGCGTCGCTGATCCCCGGCACGAAGTTTCCGAACGCATCGCCGTTGACCGGCGCCGCAACAACTCAGCACGGCACGACGATTTCAACCGCGAACTGGACGAGCGGCGCGATGCAGGCCGGCACGAGTTCGCAGCCGATTACCGTCGACAAGGCCGGCACGTATTTGTACGGCTGCTATTTCCACTTCGGCGCACCGATGAAGGGAGCGATCGTTGCACAGTAAGATCGTCGCGGCGATTGCCGCCCTGATCCTTCTCTTTGCACTCGGTACGCAGCGCGCGAGCGCCATCCCGATCTTCGCACAGCGCTATCACTTCCGCTGTACGCAGTGTCACAGCGTTCTGCCCGAACTCGACGCGTACGGCAACTACTTCCGCTCCCACGGGTACCGGCTGCCGCTGCCGCGTCACGGCACGACCATCTTTGCGATCCGTTATCAGATGGCGTACGCGGTCGATCCAGCCGCCGGCACGCGCCGTTCGTCGCCCGGCGGCATCGTTCGAGGTGCCGCCGATTTGGGCCCGATGGCCCGTTCATCCACTACAGTCTGGGCGCCGGCGGGGGACCGGGCGGCCTGTATTCTGGCGCTATCGAGCGCGCTACGATGCGCATACGAAAACGCTCTTTCGGTTCGGGCTGTTCGAACTGCCGTTGATCCAATCGCCGGGACAGCGTCTCGACGACCTGCAGGCGTACGGCTACTATCAGACGCATGTCGGCTTGAACAACCTGCCGCTGGCGTCGCCGCGCTGGGGCGTGCAGGTCGAGAAGACCGTCGGCAACCTGCGCATCGACGGAACCGCCGCGGTCGCCGCATATCAAGGCGCGCCGTACGGCGGCAAACCCGTCGACACCGGGAGTACACGTCGTTCTCGGGTCCCGAACTCGGCCTGTGGCTCGATCAAAAGCTCTACCAAAAAGGCGAGTTGGAGTTCGACGCCGGTGGTGAAGCTCTGGGCGGTTCGCTCCACGTATTACCCACCGGGCGGCCTGCGTTTTCGGACCTCTACCAACGCTACGGGCTGCTCGCCCACGGGACGTGGCATTCGCTCGACTTTCAGGCCGAGCAGTGGTGGGGTGACGACCACGACGCTGACGGCTTCTTAACCAATCAGCACTCCGCGGGCGGGTACGTTCGATCAAAATACTATCCCGTGCCGAACGCCTATCTCGGAATCCGCTACGATGCCTCAGCGAACCCCAGCGTCGTGCGCGACTGGACGTATTACGCGGCAGGAATGATCGAGCCGGTCCGGCTGCTCCTCCAGGAGGTTCAGCCGATTCCGGGAGGGCCACCCTGGGCGGCGCGATGACCGTTGCTTTTCCCGGCTTCTGGAAGTTGTAAGATGATGCGAATCTTAGTAATCGAAGACAATCCGACGATCGCCGACGCGATCGCACAAATGCTCGAGGGTCAAAAGTTCGCTGCCAACGTCGTTCACGACGGCGAATCCGGTCTGGATCACCTTCTGCGCCAAAACTACGACGCCGCGATCGTCGACGTCATGCTGCCCGGCATGGACGGCTTCACCGTGGCCCGCAACGCGCGGAAGGAAGGCGTGCAAACCCCGATTCTGATGCTCACCGCCCGCGATGCCGTCGAAGACCGCGTGACCGGACTCGACTGCGGCGCCGACGACTACCTCGCGAAGCCGTTCGTCGAGGGGGAGCTGATCGCGCGCGTTCGCGCGATTTTCGCGGCGAGCCGATCGTCCGCTGGTTACCGTGATCGAGGTCGGCAAGCTGCGAGTCGACGTCGGCGCCCGGACGGCTAGCTACGAAGGGAAGGGGATCGACTTCGGTGCGACGGAGTTCCGCCTGCTCGAACTGATGGCACGCAACGCCGGCATCGCGTTGTCGCGCACGCAGATTCTCGAGCGGATCTGGGACTACGACTTCGACGGTTCGAGCAACATCGTCGACGTCTACGTCAGCCAGCTGCGCCGCAAGTTGAAGAAGCAAGGAGCGAACGGAATCATCGAAACGGTTCGGGGCGTCGGGTATCGACTAACGACGTGATCGTCCGCACCGCAGCGTACTATCTCGCCGGCTTCGTCTGCGTTCTTATCGCGCTCAGCCTGGGCGCGTACGCATTCATGGCGCGCGAATACGCCTCGCTGATGGGTCCGGCGCTCGGAACGCCTGAGGCGACGGCGGGTCTCGCATCGGCGATGCGTCACGTCGTTGCGACCATCGTCACCATCGACATACCGATCGTCGTCATCGTTGCCATCGCATCCTACGTTCTAGCGCGTGCCGCAATCGCGCCGATCGACGCCGCGCGCCAGCGCGAGCGCATCTTCGCGTCCGACGCGGCCCACGAATTGCGCACGCCGCTCACAGCCATCTCGACGGTGGCCCAGGCGGCGCGCGCGAACGCCTCGCCCGAAAGCCGGGCCGCGTTCGAAGATATCGCGCGCACCGCGCACGAGGCGTCGGAGATCGTCAGCGGCCTGCTTACGCTCGCGCCGCGATCCGAGACCCGGCGTGCTGCAGTGCGAACTGATCGACTTGGCATCGTCGTTGCGATGTCGGCCCGCGACCTCGCCTCGATGGCGGCCGGCCGCGGCATTGCGCTCGAGGCTGAAACGGGCAGCGCGATCGTCGACGGCGACGAACGGCGTTTGCGCGAGCTGGTTCGCAACCGGCGAGAACGCACTGCGTTACGCGCGTACGACTGTTCGCATCGCCTCCGAACGCACGGAACAAGGGTGCGAACTCGTCGTCGAAGACGACGGAGAGGGAATCCCCAGCGACGAGCGCGAGCGCGTCTTCGGGCGCTTCTATCGACGCGAAAACGACGGCGCCGGTACCGGCCTCGGACTTGCAATCGTGCGCTGGATCGCGGTCGCACATCGCGGCAGCGTCTCGGTTTCCGAGAGTTCCAGCGGCGGCGCGCGTTTCGTTGCCATGCTGCCGCAGCATCGCGATGCGTAGCGTCGCAATGACACTATTGACCCTATGTGATGGAAGAGGTCTGGTGATCGACCCAACTATCGTCCTCGAAGGCTATAACGTCCGGCTCGAGGCGCTCGAAGCAGCGCCACCTGCCGGCGCTGCGGCAGAAATGCCACGACCCCGCGCTGTGGGAGTTTACATTTGGCGATTCGCCGTTCGGCGACGATGCGAGCGCGAACGCGTGGCTGCGCGCCGCACGGGAAGACCCAAAGATGCACGCGTTCGCCATCGTCGACACGACGACGGGCGCGACGATCGGGTCCACGCGATATTTGGAAATCGAGCCCGCGCACCGCAAGCTCGAGATCGGTTGGACCTTTCTGGCGACGCCGTACTGGAGATCGCACGTGAATACGGCGTGCAAGCTGCTGCTGATGCGCTACGCGTTTGAGGAATGGAACGCCGTGCGCATGCAGTTTAAAGCCGAGGCGAAGAACCTGCGTTCCCGGCGGGCGCTCGAAGGCATCGGCGCGACGTGCGAAGGCGTTCTTCGCAACTTTCGCATCCGCCCCGACGGGGAGATTCGCGATACGTCGTTCTATAGTGTGATTGCGCCCGATGGCCCGCCGTACGAGCACGGTTGGAGCGGCGTTTGAGCGCAAGGAGCGACGTCCAAAGTCATGTCTGATTCGAACGGCTGGAGCAAGGAGACGCTGGCGATCTCGAGAGGCCGCCCTCCTCGCACGCCCGGGACGCCGATCAACGTGCCGCCGGTGCTCGCCACCAGCTTTCACGCGGGCGGCGAACATTCGTACGCGCGCGACGATGGAACGCCGAGTTGGGAAGCGCTCGAAGACGTGCTCGGTGCGCTCGAGGGCGGGCGCGCCGCGATCTTCGCATCCGGAATGGCGGCCGTCGGCGCGATCTTTGCAAACGAGGCGTATACGGGCGTCGTCGTTCCCACGACGAGTTATGCCGGCGTTCGTCCGTACGCGCAAGAGTACGCGACGAGCCGCTCGATTCCGTACGCGTTCGTCGACATCATGGAAACCGCGAGCGTGCTGGATGCCGTTACGCGCGGCGGCTGGTATGGCTGGAAAGCCCGACGAATCCGCTCCTGCAGGTCGCCGACCTTGCGACGCTCATCGAAGGCGCGCATGCGCGCGGAGCGGTCGTGGCCATCGACAATACGTTCGCGACGCCGCTGCTGCAGTCGCCGCTCGCGCTCGGCGCGGAATTCTCGATCCACTCCGCCTCGAAGTACATTTCCGGCCACAGCGACGTCACGCTCGGAGCGGTCATCGTTTCCGACGACGAGCGTCTGCAGAAGCTTTGCCGTCATCGCGAAGTCGCGGGCGCGGTACCGGGAACGCTCGAGACGTACCTCGCGCTGCGCGGTATTCGCACGCTGCCGCTGCGCTTGACGAGGCGCAAGGCAGCGCTCAGCTTCTGGCGCGCAACTTGGCGACGCGCATCCCGGCGTCGAACGCGTCCGTTATCCGGCTTCGGCGCGATGATCTCGTTCGACGTACGGGGCGGCGCCGCACAAGCCGACGGCGTCTGCGAGCGCGTCAAGCTGATCACGCATGCGACCAGTTTGGGCGGCGTAGAAAGCTCGTACGGAACGCCGTCAAAAGTATCCGGGCGAATCCTATTCTTCCCCCCGGCTTGATTCGCTTGAGCGTCGGCTGTGAAAACGCTGCGGAACTGTGGGAAGACCTGCGCGAAGCGCTGGACGAAATCGTCGTTTGATCTACGTGCGCGGCCCGAAACCGCGGTAGCCGCGCAGCGGAATGAACTGGACTTCCAGCATGCCCTTCGCGTTCAACGGCAACGTGCTCATTGCAGCGACGGCCGTTTCGATGTTTTTAGCTTCCAGCAATAGGCAGGCACCCGGCACGTCCTCGCGGGTCCACGTGGCGCGAACCGACGCCCGAGGCGTAGAGCGAGCGCACGCCTTCGGCCTCGTCGTCGAGCAAGGCGGCGAATTGCTCCGGAGTAAATGACTCGGTCCGGCGGCGCAGACGGCTAAGATTTGCATACGCTCAGGTTCGCCGGGCCGACAGCGGATACCGTGCGGCCGAAGGCGTACCATTCCACGAGTGCCATACGATTCATTGCGCGCCTTCGTCGATGCGCTGCGCAAAGCCGGCGAACTGTGCGAGATCGCGGCGCAGGTCGACCCTCGTCTCGAGATTGCGGAGATCACCGATCGCGTCGTCAAGGCCGGCGGCCCGGCGCTCCTGTTCACCAACGTCAAAGGGATCGAAGTTCCCGGCGCTGACGAATCAATTCGGTACGCAGCGCCGCATGGCGATGGCGCTCGACGCCAACCGTCTCGACGACGTTGCCGCGCGCGTTCGCACGCTCATCGAATTTTCGCCGCCCGGCGCATCGCTCGTCGAGAAGGCCGCCGCACTGCATGCGCCTCGCGCCGCTGGCCAATGCGATTCCGAAAACGGTTCGCGACGGCAGCGTGCACGACGTCGTCATGAAGACGCCCGATCTCACCAAACTTCCGATCCTTACGACGTGGCCGCTCGACGGCGGTCCGTTCATCACGCTTCCGCTGGTCATCACCAAAGATCCGCGCACGAACCGGCCCAACGTCGGTATGTATCGCATGCAGGCGTATAACGCGCGCGAAACCGGGATGCACTGGCAGCGCCACAAGCAGGGGCGCGCGCACGCCGACGCGTGGGGCGCGAAAGTTCCGGTAGCGGTTGCGATCGGATGCGATCCGGTGCTCACCTACGCGGCGACGGCGCCGCTCCCGCCGATTCTCGACGAGTTCGCATTCGCCGGTTTGCTGCGCGGGACGGCCTGTCGATTTAGTTGATGCGAAGACGGTCGATCTTGAAAGTCCCGGCCGACGCGGAGTTCGTGCTCGAAGGCTACGTCGACTAACGAAGACGTCCGCGTCGAAGGCCCGTTCGGCGATCACACCGGCGTCTACAGCCTGGCCGACAAGTATCCGACGTTCAAGATCACCGCCATCACGCACCGCCGCAATCCGATCTATGCCGCAACCGTCGTCGGAAAACCGCCGATGGAAGACGCGTGGATCGGCAAAGCGACGGAGCGCATCTTCCTGCCGCTGCTGCAGATGGTGCTGCCGGAAGTCGTCGACATGAATCTTCCCGTCGAAGGCGGCTTCCACAACCTTGCGATCGTCTCCATCAAGAAGTCGTACCCGGGCCACGCGAAAAAGGTCATGAACGCGCTCTGGGGCTCGGCCACATGATGATGCTGACGCGCACGCTCGTGATCGTCGATGCGGACGTCGACGTGCAGGACGCGCGCGGCGTCGCGTGGTTCGTGTTCAACAACATCGCGCCCGACCGCGACCTCGTGATGATGCCGGGCCCGGTCGACGATCTAGATCATGGTTCGTACAGCGTAGCGTACGGAACCAAAATGGGGATCGACGCGACGCGCAAGGACGCATCCGAAGGGTACACCCGCGAATGGCCGCCCGACATGATCATGGACGACGCGACCCGCCAACGCGTCGATAAGCGCTGGCGCGAATATGGCCTCGATAAGGTTGCCGATTCCCTCGTCGCCGATGAGTGGTCCGGGCAAGGACCGTCCGCCTATAACCGGTTGATGAAACGGTGAAGTTCGCGACGCTCTTCCTCAAAGAGATTCGGATCGAACACACGCTGTTCGCTCTGCCGTTTGCATATGCGGGCGCGGTGCTGGCCGCGCGCGGCGGACCGACCTGGGCGCAATTGGGATGGATCACCTTGGCGGTGCTCGGCGCGCGCACCGCGGCCATGGCGGCCAACCGCTACTTCGATCGCGATATCGACGCGCGCAATCCGCGCACCGCGCGGCGCGCGCTCGCCACCGGCGAGCTGCCTGCGTCGGCGATGCTTTGGGCGATCGCCGCCGGCCTCGCGGTCTTGTTCTGGTCGGCGTGGATGCTCAATCCGCTCTGCGTAGAGCTCATGCCGATCGCGGTCGTGCTGCTGTTGATCTATCCGCTCTGCAAGCGCTTTACCTGGGGCGTGCACTTCGTTCTCGGCGCGGTCGACGGGCTCGCACCGCTCGGCGCGTTCATCGGTATCGCCGGCACCGTTACGTGGAGCGCGATGCTGCTTTTCGCCGCCGTCACGCTTTGGGTGGCCGGCTTCGACATCATCTACGCGCTCATGGACGTCCGCGTCGACCGCGAGCAGGGGATCAGTTCGCTGCCGGCGCGCTTCGGCGAAACGACCGGCCGCGTACTTCCGATCGCGCTGCACGTTGCGATGCTGCTGCTGCTTGCCTGGGCCGGCTGGCTCGCGCACGCGACCTGGCCTTACTATGCCGGCGTTGCGGCAGCCGCCGTGCTGGTCGTCTACGAAGACGGCCTCTTCCGAAGCGGCGCAAATCTCTTCGTCATCAACGAACGGGTATTTATTTCGAACATGGCGTTTTCAGTGGTTTTTCTCGGTACGACGGTGGCGAGCTTCCGATGAAGCGCCGCGCTTTCATCGCCGCCGCCGGTGCTGTCGGTGCGGCTGCCGCAGGCATCGCGCCGGCTCGCGCGCAGATACCGCTGCAGCAGCAGTTTCTTCAACAGCTCAGCGTCGGTGTGAACGTTACGCTCTCGGGGCCGTACGGGCGATACGGCGCCGAAGTCGTTAAGGGCGTCCAGTCCGCGGTCGATGAGATCAACAAGTTCAACGCCCCGATTTCGCACGTGTACGGCATGCGCGCGTTCGACGATAAAAACCAAGCCATCGTCGCCTCTACCAACGCCAGCGTTGCCGCGTCGGATCCGAGCGTGATCGGGATCGTCGGCAACCTCACGGCGGACATGACGCTGGCCTCGCTGCCCCACTACGCGAACGTTGGCTTTGCGGTATTCGTGCCGACGGTGACCGCCGATCAGGTGACGCGTCGCGGATACCACAACGTCTTCCGCCTTCCGGCAAACGACAGCGACAGCGGGCGCCTCTTTGCAAGCTCCGCGCTGTACGGCAAGCGTCAGGTCGCGGCGTTGGCCGTGGCGCTCGACGGCAGTTACGGATTCGACGTCGCGCGCGCGTTCGTTCAGCAAGCCAAGTCCGATCATCATCCGGCGGACGTTCTGCTCTTCCCGAAAGACACGCCGGTGGATCCAGCCGCCGCTGCGCGGACCGTTCTGGATCGCGGCCCCGGGTATGTATTTCTCGCCGGTAAGACGGCGGAACTCGGACCCATCGCCGAGGCGCTGCGCGTCGCCGGCTACACGGGCGATTTCGGCGCGAGCGACGGCTTTTACAACGCCGACACGATAACGACGTACGGCAAGTACATGATGGGAGCGCTCGTAGGTTCGTCGTTGCCGCCCCTCTCGCGCGTTCCGAGCATCGAATCGCTGCTCTCGGATTTCCAACACGAGGTCGGTCAGATCACTGCATTTTCCGCGTACGGCTACGCGGCAGCGCAGCTGATGGTCGCGGCGTCGCAGCGCGGCAACGCCAGCACGCGATTCTCGCTATTGACCGCGATGCAGCGAGGCGGAACGTGGACCACGCTGGTCGGGAACTACAACTTCAACGTCAACGGCGATCCGCTGATCCCCAACATCTATCTCTACACCGTCGGAAAAGACGGCTTCGATTTCGCCCAACCCGCGATCCGCTCCGGATTCGTGGTTTAAAGCCACTCTAGCGAACGTACTCGTCTTCTGGGACGACGCGCATGCGGTGCGGCGGGCGGGCTTTGACCGCGGGCGCAACGTCGGTGTCTTCGAGAGCTAGCACGAACCGCAGGCGCCACGCGCCCAGCGCCAAGGAGAAGTTGGTTCCGAAGATTTCCATGTCCTTAAGCCTCCACGCGGCGCCATTGAACGGCGGCCAGCGTCCCATAGACGAGAGCTAATACGGCGAGCAGAATGAGCTGGTTCGGTGTAACGACGGAGAGATTGAGATAGTTGAGCGGATCGATAAGACTGACGTAGTGGAAGATCGTGCGCAGGAAGTCGCGCACGACGTTCCCCGGAGGGAGGTCCGCCAAAACGAGGACGACTCCGGCGATCGGCCACGCCAGGCCGACCACGACGCCATAAGCGCGCTTCATCGAAGCGGTTAGCGCGTTCAGCAACGCGTACCATGCGATCGAGGCCAGCAGCGCGACGGCGATTGAGGAAGCGTCTTGCCACGTGATGCGGATCTTGAGGGATTGGAAAATCGCGTGAAAGGCAAACCCGAAGAGCACGCCGATTGCGAATGCGGCGGCCACGCCGGCACAGTCGACCAGCATCGTTTGCACCGCTAGCGGCATCCGGCCGATCGGCTTAGTGAGCGCGATCTCGAGGTGCCCGTCGCTCTCTTTCGCAAACGGTGCGCCGAGGACGGTTGCAGCGATCAGGGCGATGACGAGTCCAACGATCGTGAAGTCGCCGAAGAACGTCGGGTTGTTGGTATCGACGACCCGCTCTTCAGTATTCCCGGCGGTCTTGGTCTCAACCGAGATCGAACCCACCAGCATGTTTTCGGAATCACCATGATGCTGTTTAGGCTGGACGATGTCGATGTGCTGGCCGTCGTAGCCGCGATCGTCGAGCGTCACGGTTGTCTGCTCGCGCTCGTTGACGATGATCGTTCGCTTGGTACCGTCGGCCAAGGTCGTGACGGTCGTTTTCGAGCCCGGAGCGTTCCGAATCCCATTAACGAAACCCGTCACGTCGTAGCGGAACGTCGCGACGCGCGCGATGCCACAGACGAGCAGCAGGATACCGAGGACGATTGAAATCCACTTGAGTGCGCCGCGAACGCGCAGCCATTCGGTGTAAAGCATCGTGCTACGCCTCGACCCGGCGCCATTGAACGATGGCGAGCGCGATGTAGCCGATCAGGAGAGCCGCTAGTGCCGGTCCTTCGACGCCGGCCGAGAAGGCCAGCGATCCGGCCGCTTTTCCGTTGACGGTCATCGCCGGGCCGAAGTGCAAGTAGGTGAACGGCATAACGTAGCCGATCCACTGGCACGCCGTGTGCAGCGCGACGAAAATCGGTTGGCTGCCGAGATTGCCCTTCCCGAGCCCGAGGATGATTAGCGCGAACGGCCATGCGAGACCGAGGACGATACCGTAGGCTCGCTTCATCGAAGCGGTCGCTGCGCAGAGCATGGCGTACCATGCGAACGCTCCGAGCAACCCAAGCACCGTTCCGGCGAAATCGTTTGGTCCAAACTGAATATTCGGGGACTGAAACAACGCACCGGTCGCTAACAGGAACACCACCGTCAGCGCCCAGGAACACGCGATCCCAAGCAGATCCACGCCCACGGTGCTGAGCCCCAGCATGGTACGGGAAATCGGCTTCGTCAGGGCCACTTCCAGATGCCCATCGTTTTCGCGAGCGAACGGAGCGGCGAGCACCGTTGCGATGATGAGCGCCGTGAAGGCTGCGATTGCCGCGTAGCCCACGAAGGGTTCGGGCTCGTTCGTATCGATGGTTATGCGCTCGCCGTCGCCGTCGGGCAACGTGTGCACTTGCATCGAGCCCATGACGACCGATTTAGCCGCTTCGTCGCTCCTGTGGGAGCGATCGAGGATCTCGATATGTTTTCCGGCGTATCCCGCATCGTCGATCGTGACGTTGACCGAGTCAACCGGATCGTCGATTACCGTGCGCTTCGTGCCGTCGGGCAGGACCGACTGCGTGACCTTCGAGCCGGATTTATGCTCGATACCGTAGACGTATGCCATGGCATCGCCGCGGCTGAACATGTACAAACGAACGCCGATTCCGCAAACGAACAGCGCGGCTAATACGATGACCGTCCACTTGAGCGCGCCGCGAACGCGCAGCCATTCGACGTACGTCATGCGTTCGCACTCGCGACGACGTCGACGGTGCCGTTCTTCGGCGATACCGCGTAGAGGAAGATATCTTCGAGGTTGAGATCCAGGATCCGGATTCCGGTCGCACCCATCTCGCCGAGTTTGGCGGCGATCTCTTCGGAGCCGGAGTTGACGAGCAGGCGCGCGATGCGTTCGGTCTTGTCGATGTGCGCGATTCGTGCGTCGTTCGCGAATCCGTCGAGCGAGTAGGTTTCGCTCGGGAAGATTCCCTCGACGATCTTGCGATCGGCTTTGAGGTCGTCGATCGAACCTTCGAGGACGAGACGGCCGCGGTCGAGCACCGCGATGCGCTCGGCGGCGCGTTCGACTTGACCGATCTGATGTGACGAGAAGATCACCGAGTGGCCTTTCGCCGCTTCGTTGATGATGAGGCTGAGCACGGTGCGCTGATTGATCGGATCGAGGCCGCTGGTCGGCTCGTCGAGGATCAGAATCTCGGCGTTGCGTGCGAAGGCCATCGCCGCCATCACGGCGGTGCGCATGCCTTTGGAAAGCTGTCGCGCCTTTTTCCGCGGGTCGACGTCGAAGCCGGCCAGCAGTTCGAGGGCGCGAGCGGGATCGAAAGCGGCGAACGCACGACGCTCCAGCTCGATGTGCTCGGCAACGGTCATCCACTCGTAGAGGACGCTGCGTTCCGGCACGTAGGCGAGGTGTTGGAAGGTCTCCGGCGCGAGCGGCTTGCCGTCGTAAAGAACGGCCCCGCTCGTCGGCGTCGCAAGACCCAACATACACTTGAAGGTCGTCGTTTTTCCCGCGCCGTTCGGGCCGAGCAGTCCGAAGACGGTTCCGGCCGGGATCTCCAGCGAAAAGCCGTCGACTGCTACGTACTTGCCGTACGTTTTGCGCAGGTTAGAAATCTGAATGCTGCTCATCGTTCCTCCGGAAACCACCGGTCGACTACTCGATCGATTAGGTCGTGTACATCGCTCCGCGAGAGGCCAAGCGATTTTGCTTCGCGGACGGCTGCGTCGATCGCCACGCGGGCGACATCACCGACGGCGGCCTTGGCCTCGGTCTGACTGCCGCCTCGGACGAAGGATCCGCGTCCGGCAGCCGTCTCGATGACTTGCTCCCGTTCGAGATCGCGATACGCCTTCGCGACAGTGTTCGGATTGATGGTGAGATCGAGCGCGAGCTGCTTTACCGTGGGGAGCTGTTCCCCGCTTTGCAAGACACCGAGTGCGACGGATCGCTTGATCTGCTCGATGATTTGTAGGTAGATCGGTACGCCGCTTCGCGCATCGACCGTCAATACGGCCGGCATGATTTCGAGTTCCTTAGAACTTCGGGCCCCAACCTTGGAACAGCGTCGAAGAGGTGGTTTGGGGGAGACGAACCGGGGTGCGGGTTTCGCGAGCGACGTCGGCGTCGGGCCGGTTGTTGATGTAGCGTGTCATTTCTTTTGTCCTTATCAGCCGTACCAGTCTCATGTCGTACTAGTACACTAGTACAATAGCTCAGTAGTACTAGCCCGTCAACCCCCATAGCAAAATATTTTTTCGGAAGACGAAGCCCCGCGCCGAAAACGCCCTCGCCACAAAAGACAATTTTGGGGCGCCCAAGGGGAAGCACAAGCGGATCGAGGGGACCAAGCGCCCCATGGCCGGGGGCCCCACGCGATGCGTGGGGGCGTGGAGCAGAGCGGAGCGCCTGTTAAACTTCCAGGTTTCCAAGCCCGGCGCCGTTAGAGCCCGGTGCTTCAACCAGGCATCGCCAGCCGCAGGCGCCGCTAGAGCCTGGCCTCCACCTATTTTTGCCCCTGTCTTGGTACCTAGCTTTTAAGTTAGGGGTTTCCCCGGATGTTGGCATGGGGGTCCTCTGGCTATCATCGCTTCACCAGAGACTCGTTCATTTGGATGCGGAGAAAGACGATGCACGACCAGGCTACAATCTGGATCACCGATACCGAACTCGCGGTCACGTCGTTCACGGCTCGGCTTCGTGACCTCGCAGGCATTGGTGACGTGTATCGCCGCGTTCACGTGAGCGATCTCTGGGGTCATGACGAACCCTACGGCGTGATCGTCGTCGCCCATCGCTGGGCGCTCGACGGTCAGGCCGTTTCGTTCGAGGCTCCGGCATACGATTCGATTTTCCGGTTTCAGTTGGAACCGCTGCAGGCGCCCGACGGGCGGATCGTCGGCGTCAGCGGGCGCGCCTTCGATACGCGTGAGGCCGAGCCGCCCGACGTCGCTCCGGCGACCCTGGCGGCCGCCGAGCGCCAAGCCGGTCTCGGGACGTGGAGTATCGATCTAAGCAACGGCCAGGTTTCCATTTCTCCCGGACTTTGCGCGATGCTCGGCATCGAGCACGGCGAGAGCGAGCTGGACATCCGCGCCTTCGATCACCCCGAAGATCGCGAGGCGATCCAGCGGGTCATCAACGATCCCGACTCCGGCGAAAACTATACGTGCGACCATCGCATCCTTTGCCCAGGCGGTCGCGTACGCTCCGTCCGCGAACGCGTTCGCACGTCGTTCGACGAATGCGGCGTCGCGACGATCCGCATGGGCACGCTGATCGACATCACCGATCTAAAAGAACGCGAGGCGGAACTCGCCGAGCTAGCGCTCTACGACGCCTTGACGCATTTGCCGAATCGCGCCCTGTTGGGCGAGCGGCTGGCCGGCGCCATCGCGCGCGCGGAACGTCATTCGTCCCATTGCGCCGTGCTGTTCGTCGATCTCGACGATTTCAAGTACGTCAACGACACGTACGGCCACGCGGGCGGCGACCGGCTGCTGATCGCTTTGGCCGACCATCTTCAGCGCCAGGTTCGCGCCACCGACACGGTCGCGCGGCTCGCAGGCGACGAGTTCGTGCTGCTCCTCGAGGACCTCTACAGCGAAGAGGCGGCCATCTCGGCGGCACACAACCTGCTGCGCAGCTTCGACGAACCGATTTTCATCGACGACGATCGCGCGCTTTCGATCAGCGCGAGCATCGGCATCGCGGTCGCGCCGCGCTGCTCGATGGATCCGAACGAGCTGCTCGCGATGGCCGATCACGAGATGTACGTGGTCAAGCGAAATGGCGGACGCGGTATCAAAATCGTCCCCGAGAAGGAAAGCTGCGTACCGTTCTCCGAGAAAAGGGACGTGGAATTCGCACTCTTCGAAGGCCCAAGTTCCCTTCGCGATCCATCGGAGCGCATAGCCTTCTGGCTGACGGCACTGTGCGCGCTGCCCGCCGCACTGCTCATCGGCTACATCCTTCACGAATCCATCGGTGCCTCACAGGTCGCGCTATTCATCGTCATCGCGATGATCTACGTCACGCTCGCCCGCGGAAAGCTCCTGGGCTCGAGCGTGCGCATTCACGAGGCACAGTACCCGCGCGTCTTTGAAATCGTCAAACGCACCTGCGCGGCCCTCGATATTCCGATGCCCCTGATCTTCGTTCGCGAGGACAACTACGTGCCGGTTGCCGCGCTCGGTTTCGGCGAGCCGTATGCGCTCGTGATCTCGAGCCACTGGATCGAAGCGTTCGAAGACGACGAGCTCGCGTTTATGGTCGGCCGCGAACTCGGGCACATCGCCGCCGGTCACACGCGCTACCTCTCGCTGCTCAGCGTCAACGGCAACGAAAGCCCGCTGATCAGCTTGATCTTTGGCGCCTGGCTCCGGCGCTGCACGTTTACGTGCGATAAGGTCGGGCCGCTCTGCTGCGGGTCGCTCGATGCTGCCGTTCGCGCGATGGGCGTCGCGGCGTTCCATCACTTCGGGCGCAAGGTCGATTATCAAGCGTTCGCTGAGCAGTCGAGCGAAATCGCCGTCGATCCGGTTCTGCGTTGGGGCGCCTGGCTCGGAAGCGAACCATACGCGACGCTGCGCATCGCGTCGCTGCGTCGCTTCATCGAAACGCACGCATACGCCGCGGCCGAACAGTGGTTCCTGCGCGAACGCAGCGACGAGCCGCCGGCACTGCCGGCACCGGGAACGACGACCGTAGTTAACAAGGATTGCGCGGGTGGTGGCGCCGCGCAACGGCCTACGGCATCGATCTCGTCGTCGTCAGTGCGATCATCACCAGTTTCGGCGGAAACCCCGGCGTCGGCAGGGCACCAATCAACGTCAACATCACACCGTCCCGGACGCACGCCAGATCTACTCCATCGCCGGGCGCGGCGGCGACCGCCGCTGCGGCCGCAAATGCGCCTTCGCTTCCCAAGCCGTCCGGCGCGACGAGAAGTCCGAACCCCTCTCCATCCTCGAGCGAGGACGTCGAAACGATCGGACCGGTCCGCGTGGACGAAAACGGCGTGACCGTCAACGGCAAGACGTATAACGGTGCGACGGAGGAGGACGAAAGTTCAAGAACTAATTCGCGGTCGCCGAATCAAAGGATCGCTGGGCAAACTTTCCGCCGGTGTGGATATTCCACCGCTTCACGAATCTCGGCGCGTATTTTTGGACGCCCGTCTATCTC
>CAWAJD010000012.1:0-36961 GCA_963782265.1 Vulcanimicrobiota bacterium | reverse complement strand
TTCTCCTCGAATCTCTTCAGTCTTCCAGATATTTCCGATTCGCAGCTGTTCTTCGTGCCACGACCGCAAAAATCGTTAAGCTGTTCTTCGCGCGCTCTGCGATCCCTCAGCGTCCTCGGCGGTTAAAAGCTTTTGACCGTACACTTCGCAAAGACGACGCGAGAACGCAGATCCAATGCCCGATTACGCCGTTGCCGGAGCTTCCGCCGCCGGAGCAGCAGGCGCTTCTGCCGCCACCGGCGCAGGTGCCGGAGCCGCAGGCTGCGGCGCCGCACTTTCTTCTTCGCATCGCGCAGCGCCTTGACCTTGTCCAGCCGCTTCTGCTCCTCATCGGTACGCACGGTGAGGAACTTGATGACCTGCTCCGTCACGCGCAGACGGCGCTCCAGTTTGTGAATCACCGCGCCTCCGCCTTCCACCACCATCAGGACATACATGCTCCGAAGTGCTTCGCACACGCGCTCGTTCGACTCGCTCGGCCATACTTGTGTGATGCACCTCTTCCGCAAGTTTCAGCACATCCTGCAAACCGATAGCATCGTACCAGACGGCCAGCGCTTTCATCGATGAGTAGTCGGCCATGTGCTCGCGGTAAGAGCGAACGGTCGCAACTGCTGCTCGGGCTGCCTGCGTTTCGGTAAGTTGAAGATGGCGCCCGGCGATCGCGACACTCGCCGCCAGTCGCTTGAGATCCCACTCCCACGGCGCGGGAAGCGTCTCGTCGAGGTCGTTAATATCGAACACGATGTTCCGCTCGGGCGTGGCGAATCCGCCGAAGTTCGACAGATGCGCGTCGCCGCACGCCTGCACCCGAAGGCCGGAGTCCGGCGTCGTTGCAAGGTCCGCAGCCATAACGGACGCGCTCCCGCGGTAGAAGGCAAACGGAGATTGCAACATCCGTCCGAAGCGGATGGGAATCAAACTGGGTAGCCGCCCTTCGTTCGATTCCAGCAGGATCTCAACGGGATCTCTCCGCACGTCCGGAGCCTTCCAACCGGCGTGGGCATGACGTGAAACGGTGTCTCTAAGTGCTTTACCGTCTTTGCGGCGCTCATCGGAAGCGCCGTGATTGCGGGTGTCGATAGTCGTCATGTTGTTGGTCTTCATGATCCTGTCCGAACCTTACATGAGGGTAATGACGTGCGTCCCATACTCTCAATTACTACCGAGAAGGCGAAAATTTGTCCGGACCGCCCGGAACCCCTTGGTCTGCAAATCGTGCAGGCTCGCTTGAGCGGCGTCACGCAGCCGTCTTCATGCCCGGGTCGCGGAGCAGCGGCTCGAGGTCGATTGGTACCTTCATAGTACCACGTATTGGGCCAATACAAAGGTCCAACCCTCGCTTAGAGTAAGCCCATGAAGAACCTAATCACGACGGTTCTGCTGGCAGTAACGCTGCTTGCTGCTTCGGCCGCGCCAGCGCCGATGTACACGCCTTACCCGGTCGTCCCTACGGCGCGCGACGGACGCAACGATTTCAATTTTGCGTATGGAACGTGGCGTACGCACTACCGCATACTCAAAAATCGGTTGGTCGGCAGCCACCAGTGGTACGAGTGCTACGGCACGTCGGTCTTTCGCCCGTTTTGGGGCGGCAGCGGAAATCTCGAAGACGCCGATATAAAATGCCCGAACCGGTATATCGTCGGGATGACGCTGCGCCTCTACGATGCGCAAACGCATCAATGGACGCTTTGGTGGGGAACGAAAAAGCTCGGCATCCCGCCACCGCCGCAAGTCGGGCATTTCGATGCAAACGGCGTCGGCGACTTCTACTCGTACGATAACTGGAAGGGCACGCCCGTTATTTGCCGTTTCCGCTGGACCAAAGTGAACGGCAATATCCACTTCGAACAAGCGTACTCTACCGACGGCGGAAAGTCGTGGGAAGTCAACTGGATAACCGACACGGAGCGCGTGTCATCTTCCAGCAAAGGCGTGTGGAACGCAACTGCGCCGGGCGGCGACGGACACAACGGTTTCGACTTTCTCATTGGGACTTGGCGAACCCGTTACATGCAGCTCCGCCATCCATTGAGCGACGGTCACGATTGGTTCGCATGCGACGGTACGTCTTCCGTCCGGCCTTTTTGGGGTGGAAGCGCCGACATCGAGGACGACGATCTCCATTGTCCGGCGCAGCATATCATGGGCGTGACGGTTCGCTTGTACGATCCGGTTACGCATCGGTGGTCGCTCTACTCGGGAACGCAGAAGCGAGGCTTGGCGCTCCCGCCGCAGGTCGGCAAATTCGGCGCAGACGGCGCCGGCGATTTCTTCAGCCTCGATACGTTCGAGGGTAAAGCGATCGTCGTGCGTTACCATTGGGGTCAGCACAACGGTAACCCGCGCTTCGAAGAAGCGTTCTGGGCGGACAAAGGTAGGACGTGGCAGACCGTCTGGACGACCGACTACGAACGCGTTACGCGGCCGGCGCGTTGATCGGCGGCGTTTCACGGTGTTGGGGGTTCGACTCCCGTTGGCGTTATCAACCTTACGCTCGCGAGCCGGCGCTACGTCGATCCGCTGCATTGCTACGAGCCTGCCGTTGTTATCGAGGTCGTAGATACCGACTGTGAGCGTCGCCGGGCGATCGGAGATAAAGCGAAAGTCGCGCGTTTCGCCGATGGTAAGCGCTTGGGTCGCGACGGTTTCGCGTTGCAAGCGGAGGGGAAGATCGCGGCCGTCTTTAGCGATTGGCGTCCATCGCAAGACGTGCGAACCCTCGGAAAGCGAGATCGCGAGATTCTCACCGCTAAGCGATAGTTCCGCAAACCGCAGCCGCTGCGGGACTCCAACCGTCATCGCCAGCGGCTCGGGCGCAAGCGATCCTCCGATCGCGACGTAGGGTGATCCCGCCTTTTCGTACGATTCAGAGATCATGATGAGATGGTCGGTCGTGGGGTCGAACGCTTCACCAGGGGGCATCACGACCAGCGCGCCGTCGGTACCTTCGCCGAGTTGCCAGCCGTCGTCCATGTGAGCGTGATACATGAACGTGCCGGCATCTGGTGGTGTAAAGCGTGCAACGAAGGTCGCGCCGGGATCGATCGGAGGCGACACACGTTCACCGTGCATCGGCATCCCCATGCCCGAGCCGCCGTCGTAGTAGCTGTCCTCCAACGCAATGCCGTGCCAGTGAATGCTCGTTTGTTCGCGCGTTTTGTTTGTGACGGCGATCGCGACGGGCTGGCCGCGCGTCAGGACGATGGATGGTCCCAAATTGCCGCTGGAAGCAGTTGTACGCGAGCCGTCGACGAGGTAAAGCGTGTTACGAAGCAGATCGGGGTATGGCTCGTTCGGCTCGTCGTGGGCTTCGATGGTGAGGCCGAGACGACGCGGCGACCTTGACTCTCTCGGAGGGCGATCGCCGTTCCGCGGAAGGACGCGAAGTGCGACCACCATGCCACCCATCGGTTCGTTCGGATGATGAAAGCGCTTGGCCACCGTTAGCGCCGGGTCGGCTTTGCCGGCACGCATGTCGCGAAGCGGCGCGTGGCGCGTGATGTGGTCGTCGATGTGACAGTGGAACATCCAGCTTCCGGCGCGATCCGCAGTCCAGGACAACTCGTCGGCTTCGCCGGGGATAAACGCGTGGGTAACTTGATCGTATGAGTCCGGCCGATCGAGGCGGTAGTAGAAGCCGTGCAGATGCATCGGGTGATTCATCGCCGAGGCGTTGAAGATCGCCCACCGGACGCGTTGGCCGCGTTCGTAGGTCAGCCGCTAAGTTGCCGGAAACGAGCGGCCGTTGATCGTCTCGAGAAGGTAGATGAAGTTTGGCGAGCCGTCGCTCATTCGTACGGGGGCGTAGAGACCGAGAACGAACGTGTGGTCCGGCGGCCGCACGCCCGGTTTCTCGACGACGATCGCTCCCGAAAGCTCGGCATCGCCGAAAATGCGCGCGTCGATGGTTTCGCCCTTGTCGCTGCCGTAATAGCCGAACGCACCGGCGCGATCGAGCACGAAGGATACGTGTCGCGTCGCGTGCGCTCGTACTCGGACGAACGATACCAGACGCTCCGACGGTGCGGCTAGCCCCCGGATCGTGAGCTCGTGGTTCAGGTCGTTTCGGATCGTCGCGTCGACGCGCGTTCCGAGCGGTACGCGCAAGAAGGGGCCGGGAACTTGCAGCGGTTTTCCCTCCTCGCCGAGCGCCTCAATCGGAAGTCCGAGCGTGCCTGGGCCGTCTGGATAAAAAAGACCGCGCTGCGCGACGAGCGCGAGGTGCAAGACGCCGCGCGCGAGGCGGCCACCGGGAACGCTATTGTCGTTGGCGGAAACCTGCGGCAGACTGTCTCCGGCAACTGGCGTTTCGGCCTGCGATCGCCGTGGACCGATCGAAGTCGCGAAAAGTGTGACAGCGATCAAGAGAACTCGTGTTGTGCCGTTCATGGTCCAAGAGTATCCGTCTGCCGTACGAGAAACGTGCGCGCGATTCAAGGACGGAAACGAAAGACCGTGCCTTTTCCGTTAGACCCGCCGGCAAGTTTTCTTACCGCTCGTCGGCCTAACGCGGGAATCGGGCTTCTTCGGAGAGTCTCGCGCTGATGAAGTCGGCGACTTCGCGCGCTCCGGTCACGTAGAAACTCCTGCCCGAGTCGATCTGGTGAATCGAGCCGCGCCATTCGGCATCCCCGTTTTCCTCGACGCGCTGCCGCCACATACGAACCATGAACACCATTTCGCTGCGTTCGCTCTTCACGGGGCGATCGTAGCAGTCAGGCGTGCTTGCGGCGTGCAACGGGCGCGACGGGGCCGGCGATGCGCGCGTTGATGGGTATCGACAAGAAGGCCTCGCGCGTTCGATCGTCGGCGATGCGCCCGGCGAATCGGCCTAACTCCTCGCACGCCCGAGCCTCCGCCTCGGACGCGCGTTCCGCGTCGCCGCCGGCGGCTAAGCCGCGCCCGATGGCCCACCAGGCGTAATGGGGCCAAAGCGCGCCGTCGATGGACACCGAAACGATCGCCTCGAGTTCCTCCGCTTGTCTCAGCGCTTCGCCGGCGCGTCCGGCATCGGCGTACGCAAGCGTCAGATCGGCAAGGTCGTCGACGTAGTCGCGCGCTTCTTGAATCGGACGGCGCATTGCGATGCCGGCTTCCATGTGTTCGATCGCCTTTGCCGGATTTCCGAGCGCGCGTTCCGCATTACCGACGTTCGCCAGCGCCGCCGCCTCGAAGATCGGGAACGCGATTTCCCTGGCCAAGGCAAGCGCGGACTCGGCTAACGATTTCGCGGTTTCGGGGTCACCCTGCTGCAGTTTGACGAAGCTCGCGTTGACTCGATTTGCAACGACCGTGCGCTGCTCGTGGGCGATTTCGAAAAGCGCGTTCGACCGTTCGATCGATTCGAGAGCGTCTTCGAAGAGGCCCAGGCGCATCAACAGAAGCGTTCGGTTGGTATGCGTCACGGCTAAGCCGCGCTTATTCCCGATCGACTCGTAGGTCTCTAGCGTTCGCTCGAACTCGCGGAGTGCGGCTTCGTAGTCTGCGAGCCACGCGGCCGTCACCGCGAGGCGGCCGCGCGATGCGGCCTCACCTTCGCGATCGTTCGTGGCCAGATGCAGCGCCAGCGCGCGCGTCGTGAGCTCGAAACAATCACGATAGTCCTGCCGCAGCAGCGACGCCACTGCGGCGACATCGAGAGCCCTGGCTTCGACGACCTGGTCGGAAAGGCTCGCGGCTCGATCGCTCATCAGCGCGAGATAGCGACGAGATGCGTCGAGGTCGCCGGTGTTTGCGCTAAATTCAACCAAGAGGTAAAGGCATTCGAGCTGCCCGCGTGCGTCGCCGGCGCGCTCATAGATCGCGAATGCTTCGGCGGCCGGTCCGAGCGCCTCGGACTGCTGGCTTCGATGGCCGAAATGGGTTGCCCGATGGACGAGGGCTTGTGCCCTGGCATTATCGCCAAGCGTGCGCGCCGCCGCCTCCATCTCCGAGATCAACCTTCCCTCCTCGTCGATCTCGCCCAGGCTTCGAGCGAAGAGCACGCGCCTGCCCGACACATCGAAGACCGCTTGCGGATCTTCGCCGGCCAAAAGCGACAGTTCGTCGATATCGCGACGTTGGCCATCGCGATCGCCGCGGCGCCCTCGAGCTCGTTCGCGTACATCGAGAGCGGCGCGCCGCAGTTCGGGATCGTTCTGATGGGTCAGAGCGTGCGACGCCAACTCGACCGCATCGCCGTACGCATGCACCGATGCCGCTTGCCGCGCCGCGGCTAGATACCAGGTGCTCGCACTTTCGCCGTCGCCGGCGCTCTCGTAGTGCCGAGCGATCTCGCGCGGCGACGCGGCCGGATTCGAGCGGGCCTCGGATTCGAGAACCCGGGCGATCCTGTAGTGACGCTGAGATCGCAAGCTGGGTTCGACGCCGTCGTAAACCGCCGAGGCAATGAGGTGGTGCGTAAATACGTAGTCGTAACCTTCACGCGAACCGGCTTCGCGAAGGATTCTGTTTTCGAGTAATTCGTCGAAGCCAAGCGCAACGGCAGCAGCCGGTAGGTTCGACACCTCGCGGACGAGTGCGACGCTGCATCCCGGCCCCGCGATTGCCGCAATTTCCGCGATCGTGCGAGCTTGCTGCTCGAGCCTGCCGATTCGTTCGTCGACGATGCTCGCAATCGACGAACCACGAACTGGGTGCGCGTGGGCGTCGCCGCCGATTAGCCGGTGGACGATCTCGTTCAGAAAAAGCGCATTTCCTTCGCTCTGCGCGAACAGCTCCCGCGCGAGTCCATCGCCGAGCGCTCGCAGGCGGTCGACGCGCGTAACGAGGTCGTTCACGTCGTCGATACCGAGTCGTTCGAGCGCGTGCTCCTCGACGTTTCGAGAGAGACTGAGCGAGCGAACGAGGACGCGCAGCGGATGGTGCGGCGGCGTTTCCTCTTCGCGGCACGTCGCTACGATCAAGATGGGCAGGCGTGCCGACTGCCGGACGATCGCACCCAACGCTTCGATGCTGGCAGTCCCGGCCCACTGCAGGTCTTCGAGCACAAGCAGCAGCGGGCGAGGATACGCCAACGTTCCCACCGCGTTGGCGAGTGCGTCGAACACCCGCGCCGTTTCGCGCTCGGGCGACTGCTCCGGCAACTCGATGCCGCGTTCGCCGGATTCCAGCAGTTCGGGAAGAAGGCGCGCAAGGACGGCGCGCCGAGCAGGCGACGGCGGTTTGGCGAGAAGAAGCGGTAGGCCCGAACGCAGCGATTCGACGAGCGCCTGATACGGCGCCGATTCGGTGGAACCGGTGGTCCCGACGAAAACGCGCCCGCCCTCGGAATGAACGGCACGCGCGAGCTCCGCCGTCAAACGCGTCTTGCCGACGCCCGCTTCTCCGCGGACGACGACGAGCGCGCCCGCGCCGCGCGCGGCGCGGCTCCACATCGCGTGCAGCCGCTCCAGTTCGCGCGTTCGTCCGACGAACGGAAGGATCGGAGCCGACCGCGCCGCCGTAGGTTGCGCCGGAAGCGGCGGCGCGTGCGTATCGCCGAGGGCCTCGTTGCGAAGAATCGCATCGCGCAGCGCGGTCGTTTCGAGCATCGGCGCGATCGTGAGTTCGCTGCGAAGCCGTTTCGCGAAGCCTTCGTATTCGGCGAGCGCGCCGGCCGTATCGCCCGATTCGTACCGGACCGTCATAAGCGAACGCAGCGCGTCTTCGCGCCACGGATCGGCCGCGAGCAGCCGCTTTGCGCACGCGATAGCGGACCCGAAGTCGCGCATCGCCCGGTGGCGATCGAGCGATTCACCGAGCATCGCAAGATACCGCGCGCGAAACCGCTCGCGTTCTCGGACGACCCAGTCGTCGTAGACGTCTTCGAGCAGATCGCCCCGATAGAGTTCGATTGCTTGGCTCTGCGTTTCGGGATCCGCACCTAGGCGTTCGAAGGCGACGGTGTCGATGAAGGCACCGGCCTTGTGGTTCCAGCAGACCGTTTCGGCATCGACCAGAAGGCACGGTTCGTTCGACCTATGTGGAAGCGATTTGTTCGCGAGGTACAAGTAGCGCCGAAGCTCGGATAGTGCCGTCGCTTCGTCGGCGTCCGGGAACAATGTGAAGGCCAAAGACTCGCGAGAAATGGGTGCACCGAGCTGCAGGACGATGCGTGCCAGCATGGCGAGCGTCGTCGCGCGCTTGGCGAATTTCAGCGGCGAGCCGTTCCATCTGATGTCGGCTTGGCCGAATAGCCGAACGATGAGTCCGCCGTCGTGGGCCATGAGCCACGCTTCTGCAGGTGCGCCGGACTCCACCCCCCGCCGGCGTGGAAACCAGCCCGGCACGTCCCGCGTACGGCTGGAGGCTATCGTCGGCGTATGGTAATCAAACTTGGCGCAGCCGTTCTCGCTATCGCGTTTCTTGCCGCTTGTGGAAAGCCAAGCGAGCTAGGGCTCTCTACCGGGCAAAATGCGCCCGTCACGGTGCCAGCTATGGCGGTCCGAGGCGGACGGACCGGCGTCGTCTTGCACCTTGTCGTTCCGCGCCGGCACCACCGCCGCGACGCGCATTATATTTCGCCCGCTACGAAATCGTTGGCGATCACAATCGTCTCGGCGTCGGGCGTCACCTCGAAGCACGACGTCGACTTGACGCCCGCCTCGAATCCAAATTGCACCAAGACGGGGTGCACCATCGCGTTTGCCGCCGCTGCGGGCCGTTATACGTACGCATTTGCCGCGTTCGATGGCCTTCTCGGTCCAACCGGAAATCCGACGGGTCACGAGCTCTCCGCCGCCCTCAAGATTCCCGTGACGATCCGGGCGGGCCGGCAAAACGTCATCGGCGTGACGCTCGATGGAATTCCCGCATCGGTTGCGCTCGTACCGTCGCCCAGTTCCGATCTAACCGGAAGCGGCCAGGCCTACGCCCTTTCGAAGTGTTATTCCCACACGGCGAACCAGCAGTCGCAATCGGTGAGCGTTCTCGGGATCGACGCTGACAAAAACTTCATTCTCGGCGCGGGCGCGCCGGCGGCGTCGCTCGCATCTGGGGATTCCGTCCACCTCGCGGCTTCCCCGGCGTCACCCGTCAATACGGCGAGCTTTCTTCTATCTGATCCCACGGGCGTACTTCCGAGTCCGCACTCTGTCGTGCAACTGACTGCGACGGTTACGCCGGCCGCGGCAAGCGGTGGAACGCCCATCACGCAGCTATTTACGGTGACGTTCGATGCTTCGATCTGCGGCGTTTTTACGGCGTTCCCGTTGCCGGCGCCCAGCAGTTTGCCAATCGGGATCACAAATGGGCCCGACGGAGCGCTTTGGTTCACCGAATACGGCGCCAACAAGATCGGACGAATCTCGACAACCGGCGCGATTACCGAGATTGCAACCACCGGAGTTCCATATTCGATCGCGGCGGGTCCGCAAAACACGATGTGGTTCACGCAGTGTGGCAGCAATCAAATCGGGCAGGTCGCGACGAGCGGCGGCACCGTCTACGAATATCACGTCCCCACTGCAAGCAGCGGCCTGTTCAATATTGTATCCGATCCGCACGGCGGTTTTCCGTGGTTTACGGAAACAGACGGGAAACAACGTGGATACGCTCCGTCCTTCAGGATTAGGGATCTTCGTCGTTCGCGAAACGGCGGTGCCGACGAGTTCCGCGCGTCCGTTCGGGATAACGGCGGGGCCGGATGGAGCAATGTGGTTCACCGAAGAAACCGGAAACAATATCGGCCGTATCGCCGGTGCAACGGTCACCGAGTTCCCGATCCCAACGAGCGCGAGCCGCCCGGAGCAGATCGCGGCCGGACCGGACGGTAACCTTTGGTTCACCGAAGGAATGACGTCAAAAATCGGCCGCATCACCACCTACGGAGCGGTAACGGAATTCGCACTGCCCACGCCGACGAGTCTCGAAGGCATCGCCGCCGGGCCGGACGGCGCGATGTATTTCACCGAAGTCGGTGCACAAAAGATCGGGCGAATTTCGACCGAAGGCGCGATTTCCGAGTTCCCCCTTCCCACTGCCGCGAACCCCAGCATCATCACGCAAGGGCCGGACGGCGCAATGTGGTTTACCGCTCCGTTCGAAAACGCGATCGTTCGCATGCAGTAGTTAGAGCCATCGCAGCCAAAGAGGGAAATTTTGTTCTTAAGCGCTAAATATTGGGGATGAGCGCTCCACGCATTCTCGCCGCGCTTTGCGCGAGCCTACTTTCCGTCCATCTGTTCGTCGCGGCGGCCGCCGAGCCGAACTTCGACTACGTCGATACCATCGTTCAAAAGACGATGGCGAAGGCCAGTACGCCCGCGGTTTCTCTCGCGATCGTGCAGCGAGGAAAAATCGTCTACGAAAAGGCGTACGGATTCCGCTCGCTCGACCCAAAAATCGCGGCAACGACCGTAACGACGTTTCCAATCGGATCGGTCAGCAAGCAGTTCTTGGCTGCGACGATGGTTGCAATGGCACGCGAAGGAAAACTGTCGCTCGACGATCGTCTCTCAAAATACGATCCGAGTTACACGGACGCTTCGCAGATAACCATCGCGCAGTTGCTCTCGCACGAGGCCGGTATTCGCGACTACTATCCCCTCGATTACCCGACGCTCGAATCATTTCACCCGATTTCTATGCAGGCGCTGGCCGATCGCCAAGGACATTTGCCGCTCGACTTTGCGCCGGGAACGCGTTGGCAGTACAGCAATAGCGGCTATACGATCGCGGGTACGATTGCGCAACGCATCCAAGGCGCGGCGCTTTTTGATATCTATCAGCAAAGATTCTTTGCTCCGCTGGGCATGACTTCGGCGCACTGGATCGATGGCGGTTTCAGCTCGACCGATGCCCTCGGGTACCAATCCTATTTCTTCGGACCGAATGAGGTCGCGCCGGCCGCGGCCCCCGAATGGCTGAATGCCGCGGGAAGTCTTTCGATGACCGCACACGATCTCGCGCTGTGGACGATCGCTCTTATGGAACACCACGGCGTCCCGGCCGTCGACACCGCAATTATGTGGCAGCCGCGATTACTTGCCGACAAAGAGAACCCCGGCTACGGACTCGGGTTCTCGCTCGGTGCGATCGACGGACATTGGGATGTCGCTCATGGCGGCGAAGTCGTGGGTTACCAGTCGTTCGAGTTGCTCTTTCCCGACGATGACACGTCGATTGTCGTGTTCGCGAACGCGACGCCCAGCGATATCGCCGCGACGATCGGCAATGCCATTGTCGAGCATCTTTTCGAAAATACCGCGAGCGCCGCCGTGGACGCCGGCCTCCCGGATGCGGCATCGCTCACGCGAACGTGGTTGACCCAACTCGCCCAGGGCAAAATCGACCGAGCCGCGCTCACACCGGATTTCGACGCATTCATGACTCCGCAACGCATTGCGGAAGCGCAAACCTCGCTTGCTCCACTTGGAGCGCCCGATGTTGCGAATACGCGCGCGGTGCTGCGCGGCGGACTTATCGTCAACGTACTTACCGTCAACTATAAGACCAAGTCGCTTCGCGCCTTACTTTATAGAACGGCCGACGGCAAGATCGCAGAGCTCTTCCTTCTCTAGAGGAAGGCGGCGCGCAGGCGCTAGAGAACAGCGCGCGCATGGCTGTAGCGCATCGATTGACGGCAATCGCCTTGACGGCCGCGGTGGTTTTCGGGCCGGCCGCGGCTCGCGCGATGGACACGATCCCGTTTACCGACGGTCCCGGGGGCGCGATCGCCGTGCAAGCATCGGTCGACGGACGATCGCCGCTGCCGATGCTGGTGGATCTAGGCGCCGGTCTCGACCTGCTGTCGAGTAGTGCCGGCCGGTCGCTGGTCAACGTTCAGGGCAAATACGCGACCCTACGGTTGACGACGCAGCGCGCCGACATTCCTTATGGTTCGGTACTCTCGCTCGCGGTCGGAGCCGTTCGGCTCAACGCGCCGGTCGTCGGCATCTGGAGCGGTTTGGATGGAACCGGAATCGACGGGTTGATTTCGGCAAGCGCTTTTGCCACGACCGTGACGACCTTCGACTATCGCGCGCACCAGCTGATCCTCGAGGACGCTACGACCTTCCCGCCGCGCAAGCTTGGGGCGTCGCGCGTCGGTTTGGTCGTTCGCGACGACGAAGGCATTGCGACCGACGTCTTTGCGCGATTCGAAGTAGCCGGCAAGAGCTATCTCTGCCAGGTCGTGACGGGATCGCAGCCCATCGCGTTCGATACGTCGCTGGCTCCCGCGTTGGGCGTAAACCTTAACAATTCATCATCAGCTCGCGTGCATACGCCGTGGGGCGACGGCATCGCCGCAACGATTTCCTCTCTGACGCTGAGCGGCGCGTCGCAATCGGCGATGCCGCATCCGCAAGTCGTCTTCGCCGACCTCATCCACGACTGCTACGTCGGCAACGCTTTCTGGTCCAGACGAGGCTTCACGCTCGACCTGCTCGGCCGAGCGATGTACATTCCGCCAGGCTAAGAAATGCGGGCGATCATTGTAGTGATCGCCTTCGCCCCGGGGCAAAAAAACGAGGCGATCGCGGCGATACTGGGTCTCGGCTTTAGAATCGCCAAAGCTAGTTTTGGACCGTGCTATGTAGAAAGCAGCGGAAAACCTGAAACGTCTGATGACGGCCTAGCGTTGCGTTCGTAGTAGATGCTTTCGTGTAAGCCTTCCCCCTTTTTTCTAAAGAGGTAATTTATGGACTCGAATCGTCGGCTTTTCCTCGTATCGCTTGCATCGGGCGCGGCGCTCGCGGCCTGTTCGGGCAGTAGCCTCCTCCAACCGAGCACGCTGATTCAAGGCTCGCCGCAGCTCCGTAGGCACGGCGCGCTTACCATGCTGCCGCTGATGATCGTCAACGATAACCCGACGATTAAGGACGCGGACATTTGGCTCACATACTTCGGCGAACTGCCGGGGACCAACACCTTCGTACACGCCGAGTTGACGTCCAAGGGCGTCGAGATCGTGAATAACGTCTCGTCAAACGGCAAAGCGATCAACTTTAGCTTCAAGGCAACGCCCGGCAAACTCATGGACCTCCCACTCTTAAAGGGTTGGCGCCTGTACGTTTCGATCGGCAAGGGAATGCAGGTGGTAATTCCCGCGAACACGTTAAATCCGGATGCGGGGACGGCCGGAAGCGCATCCAACCCGAACCTCAACACCGTCTTTGATTTTTTCGAAGGAAACTTCGATCCGGCCAGCGGCGTTGGCCCACTGTTGACGATCGATCTTTCCAACGTTCAGAGTGCGAACATTCCGATGTCGTATTCCATCTCAGGCACGGAGCCGTCCACAAAACAACCCATTACGTTCTTATACGGGTGGAAGCCGGGTGGTTGGACGGCGTTTCTCGCAAGCCTCAAAGGCCTCAAGGGCGACGACGCGGTCTTTGCCGACCTGATCCTTCCCACGACCGGGCGCGTCCTCGAGCCCGGCGAAGCGATTGGGCCCGGCACCGTGAACGTCTTCAAGAATGCCGATTACCTCAAATCGTATATCGACGCCGTTTGGACGCATTTTACGACAAAGCAAATGAACATAAAGCTTAACGACGGATCGACTTGGGTCGGCCAGGTGAAGGCCGGCAATCTGGTGTTCACGCCGCCGAGTTCGAACTTCAAGGCGATCCCCTTTAGGCAGCCGACGACCAAAGAAGTGTTCCAGTGCGCGCTCAAGGACGCTTGCACCGATAAAAGTGCGTGTAATACTCAGACCGGTGACCCAGGAGGTCAAATCACCTTCACGCTGCAGGCTGCGTTTAACCGCTCGGTTCAACCAGAAGATCTCGAGGATATCTCTACCACGCCGGGTTCCACCAGCTGTTTCAAAGGCTTCTGGTATAAGACCTCGCCCACCAACTACTACGCAAAATTCGCCCACGAAAATTCATACGAAAAGAAGGCTTACGCCTTCCCTAGTGACGACACGTGTTCCGTGGACAATCTCACGCACACCGTCAATACGAAACCGCCGTTCACGATTACGCTGGTGACGCCGTAGTATGAAGAATCCTCTCAGGGCACGCACCACGTTCGCAGCGCTTCTGGTCTTGTCGGCGACCGTGGTCGCGTGCTCGAGCGGTCGTTCGCCGGTCCCGTCGGGAGTCGAGTCGGCTTCGGTGCGACTGCCGATGACGGCGTGCATCAAAGGCTGGAGCGATGCGGCCGACCCCGGCGTTCCGTTTCACGTCGTCGATGACTCCGGACTAACCGAAAAGGGCGGCGACGCATTCAACCTCTACGTCACGAACCAAGGCAGGCAGTATCTCAATCCCGTAACGGGCAAGTTCTCGCCTCTCACGACCGCAACCGTCCCGCCCATTCCGGTCGCGAAGATGTGCGCCGATTTCCAATTGCCTCCGGGCTCGGCAAGTCGCGCGTACATCAGTTTCGGCGCGCTGCCGATGACGATTAGCCAGCCCAATCCGAAGAATCCGCACGACCCCAGCAACCGAATCCTTTACGACTGGATGGAGTTCGGCACGCCGGCCGGTTCGGTCTACAATATCCAAGCCGACATGTTCGGGCTTCCGCTCCAAGCGACGATGAGCGACGCGAGCACGAACGTCTACGCGTTCGGTTACAACGACTACGACAAGGTCATCGCGGCTCTGAAGGGCGAGCCGTGGAAAGATCTCCTCGTCTGCGGAAAAGTCGGAACGAATCATAACGACGTCTGCCCCGCGGGACAGTTTCCGGTTCGCATTCAGGCGCCCGGCACGGCCGCCGCGCCCGGTGGCACCGGCTTCCCGACGTACTGGACGAACTACCGCGGAGTCAACTACTTGGACGTCGTCGGCAAGGCGATAAACGACGCTGCGAAAGGCGCGATCGTCTACGTCGCCTATCAGATCTCGTACCCGAACCCGAATGCCAACCCGAAAGGCCTAATCCAGGGGTGCGGCAACTTTCCCAATGCGAAGGCCGGCCTTCCGTGCCCCGGCTACGACGTAACGTACGACGCGACGGGCAAGCAGTTCGTCTTCACGCTCGTATCGCCGGCGCCGCCGGAGTGGTCGCCCTCGCCCGATCAAACGTTTCCGAAGATCGTGAAGCTTCCGGTAGCCGAGTATTTCAACGACTACGATATCTGGGCGCAACCCGCGCCGAAGTGGGTGCCGAGTACGCCGCCGCCGACCGGGGGAACGCCTCCGCCGATCTCGAGTCTGCCCATGAAGGAACAAGTCGCGTTCTATCTGCTCAAGGACATGGACGTCGATCTCAATCGCGGCGTCGCCACGACGGCCGGGACTCCCGCGAAGCCGGAATACCACGCGCTGCTTCCCGCGTGCATGCCGACGCCGATTTCGCCGGCGTGCGTAGCGACGAACTACTATAAAGCTGACCGGCTCAACGAGTACTCAGCGGCGCTGCATCAGAACTCCATCGACATCTATGCCGTGACGAAGAGCGATCCGATACCGAAGAAAGAGCCGGGGACGGCGTACGGTTTCCCGTACGACGATAAATGGGACCAAAGCAGTTCGGTTACGCCGGCGAACACCATCAAATGCCTTCAAATTCGCATCTTGCCGATGACTGCAGCTAAGTCGAACGCAGCAAAGCCGTCGCCGCCGGGGTGCGCGCAGAGAAGCTCCACACGGCAATGAATAAATCTCTTGCAACACTGACGTACTTGGGCGGCGAGATCTGTGGAACGACCGCTTCCGGCGGTACGCGCAACCGCGGTACGGTCTTCTCCCTCGCCGGATTCTGAATCGCACTTCGGTGAAATGAGACGTTATGGTGCGGTTCGCGAACTAGCCCTCGCGAGCAGTTGCTTGGCATTCGCCTGGATGCCGGCGCGCCTCGATCACGCTCTCGTTGCCTTCTCCATCGGGCGCTGCAACGATCGGGTCTGTATCGCTGCATCTGGTCGACCGCGCACGCTGGGATCCGCTCGCCCCGACGCGCGCGCATCGCTCGCTCATGGTGACATTGTGGTACCCGGCGCGCAAGTCGGATGCTCTAGCCGCTCCGTATCTCGACGGTGGCACGGCGCGCGTCGTCGATAGCGAGTTAGGTGTGGCGGCTGGAACCTTTGAATTAGCCAGTTCGCATGCACGAAACGAAGTTGCCGTTGCAGCCCCCGGGGGGCGGGGATATCCAGTAATAGTCTATTCACCGGGCTTCGGTTCCTGGCGCAACAGCAGTACGGCGCTTACCGAAGAACTCGTCAGCCACGGATTCGTCGTCGCAACCGTCGACCATCCGTACGACGGGGCCGCCGTCGAGTTTCCGGATGGCGCGATCGTCAAGGCGAAGCCGCTTGCGTTACCTGATACGACGAAGGCCCTCACGTACGACGCGTGGTACGCGATGGTGCAACCGCTCCTCCCGGTTAGAGTCGCCGATATCCGCTTCGTTATCGACGGGTTAGCGGCACTCGATGCGGGTCGTAATCCCGATGAAGAACGGCACCCCTTGCCGCCCCACCTCGCCGGGTCGCTCGATCTACATCGGATCGGTATGTTCGGCCACTCGATCGGCGGAGCCGCTACGGCGCAAATCATGCGGACGGATAAGAGAATTCGCGCCGGGCTCTCGCTCGACGGCCCGATACCAGGGGGTTCGGGAGCGGCGTGCATCGAGCAACCGATCATGCTGATACGCTCCGTTGATCCGGCGATCGAACGATTGACGATCGCAAGCTGGCGTTCAGCGGCGCTCGACGTGTGCGCCTGGCACGCCGCTGCGACACTGGAGGGTTCGGGGCACAATGACTTTACCGATCTCACGATTTTTGCGGCTCAGCTTGAGCTCGGCCCGCAGCAGCGTGCTGCCTGGTCACTGGGGTCCATCGATTCGGCCAAAGCGATTCAGGTGGAACGAACCGACATCCTGAACTTCTTCGAACGATGGCTCAGTGGATGGCGACACCCCAGGGTTCGCTCAGCGTCGTGATCGTCGGCGTGGTCTGCACGCCCTTAGCCGTGAACGTCATGAGCGATTGAGGGCTATGATTTATCACATAGATCTTCCCGGCCGCGTCGACCGCTACGCCGAAGGGCGTCCCTAATCCGGAGGTGATCGTCGGCGTGGTTCGTTTCCCACTGGCGGTGAACGTCATAAGCGAGTTGCCGAGCGTAATTCGTAACGTAGATTTTCCCGCTCTTGTCGACGGCAATGCCGCCGGGTCCGCTCAGGCCCTTAATCGTTAGCTTCGTGCGCTTACCGTCCGCGGTGTATGTGGTCACTATGCCGGTTACATAGTTCGCGATGTAGATTTTTCCGCTCTTGTCCACGGCAATGCCGCGAGCTCCATCGATGTTCGAAATTGTCGGCGTCGTCTGCTGACCGTTTGGTTTGTACGTGGTCACGTTCGACGTGAAGGCATTCGATACGTAGATCTTGCCGTTGGCGTCGACCGCAACGCCTGTGGGTTCGTTCAAGCCAACGGTGATCGTCGGTTTGGTTAGCTTCCCACTTGAGGTGTATTTCGTAACGGTATCGGCTTCGAAGTTTGGAACATAGATGTTGCCTTTTGCGTCGACCGCAATGACGCCGGGATCATTTATTCCTTTGACGATCGTCGGCTTGGAGGCTTTTCCGCTCGCCGTATAGGTGACGATGTCGTTAGCGGCCGAGTTCGAGATGTAGATCTTTTCGCCGGCGGCATCCGGGATTTCGGTGCGCATCGCGGGCCGCGCAGCCCCCTTGCTAAGGTTCAGCAGTGTCGGCGTGGCGGCCGAGTGAATGTCGCCGCTGCACGCGGAAAGAGCGGCTATCAAAACCGCGATCGGTATAAAAAGAGATATACGCCGCATCCCAAAACTCCCTCAAGCCCCATCGCCCGGGTGCCCAGCTTAACCTTTAACCTAGACGTTACTTTAAACTGTCGAAAAACTGTCGAACGCAGTTCCTTGGTGCTTTCGACCCGGAATTTGATTAGGGCTCAATAGCCGACGTCCTGAGCGATCTCCAGCGTGTATTTGAAGTGGCACGCGCTGTCCGCGGACATGTTCCAGTCGAACATGCCGGCAAAGCCGGCGTACTTTGGAAACTCCGGGGCGCACCCCTCGGTGTTAATGCCGGGGGCAGTCTGCTCAGCCGGATAGCTAATCGACTGGAGCGCGGCGACGAAATCATCGCCCCACGTCTGGCTGAAATATGATTGGATATTGATGAAGTCAAAGGAACGGGCATTCTGCGCGTCGACCTGCGTGCTCGCGAGTCCGCCGGTGTCGTTGTTGCCGGCAGGCGTAATGTCAAGGTAGTATGGCTTATTGTCTTGGCTGGATGCCGCGTTAAGCGCATTTCGTAGATTAGCGATCACGGCGTCGAACGCGGACTGGCTGATCGCACCGCTGGTGTTACCGATATCCTCGTCGTCGATGTCGAAGCCGTCGAGATTGTTGCTGCGCACGAGCCGGATCACGCTTGGGACGAATAGCCGGGCTTTGTGTACGTAATCATTACTGATATACGTCCAATCGTCATGACCCCAGCCCAGCGAAATAAGAACTTTGACGTGCGGGTTTTTCTTGCGCGCTGTTTCCATCAATCGATGCAGTCGAGCCGGTTCGTTGCTTGCCTCAAACCGAAGAGCGGCCCCGCTCCCCTGCGAGTACGCATGAACGAATGCCGCAAAGATCTCCCCGACCTTGTCGAACGGCATCGCGTCGGTCGGCTCGATCCATTGGTTCACGCCGGAGTTGTAAAGCGGGTAATACGCCCCCGCGTACGCCGGCGAGGACGGCGACGGTACCGGATTGCTGACGCTCGAAGAGCCGCAAGCGGTAAGGCCGAAGTCAAGAGCGGCCGTGCAGGCCAAAGCCATGAGCGTTGCGACACGTGCGATCAATGCGCCAGCCTTCAGAAGCGTCCACGAGGAGCACCGGACTGATGTATTCGACTAGTCTGCTCGGCGTTCCGAGCTTCTGCGGGGAATTCCTGGAGTCGTTTCGGAGTCACTTCAAGAAGCGTTATTCGGCTGACGCGCTTGGAAAATCTAGCGCGAACGCGAGTATCTGCTAGGTCGCGAGTCGAATCCGAACGATGAGCAATTCGGGCTATGCCGCTTAAGGGCTGAGAGGTGCGATGCGCCATTCCTATTGAACGACTACATCGCGCGGACCGCTTCGTAATCCGCGAATAGCTGAAAACCGGAGGAGAAAAAAAATGAATTTCTTACGAAGCCTTACGGTTGGTATAGTTTTAAGCTGCGCACTTGCCGCTTGTGCGGGGAATCTTGGATCGTCGGCGCCGTCTTCTGCCCTTCCGGAAGTCCGCCATCCTGGAGCAACTGCGGTAGCAGTAACGGTCGTTAATAACAGGACGCCGCTCACAGGCGTCAAGGTCGATCTCTACACCGGCACAGTCGTGCAGAACTGCCCACCGTTCGGCCATGAGTGCGTCAAGAAAATAAAGCAACTCGCAAGTGGGACGACTGCGAAGAACGGCAAAGTGACGCTGAACGCAACGTTTACGAGCAGCGAGATTGTCTGCGCCGAAGCCATTAATCACGGCACGACCGTGCAACTCTGCAAGCGACCGTTCCAGGGACCGGTTACGCTCGATTTCCAGTAATCGTCGTGAAACTACCTGGCGTTGCATGCGATGGTAAGGATCTTTGCGCCGGGGATCTTACCGATGACCATCGCGCGTGCGTCGCGCTCGTCGGCACCCACGCCATACTCCACCTTGCCGTTCAAGACGCCGACGGCACCGCATCGTACCGACGAGAATTCAACGCCGAGCCGGCACGTCGCGCCGCCGGCTTGCGCGTTACAAGCGGAGAGCGCGTCGGCACGCGCGGTATCGGCGGTTTGCCGATCCGTCGCAGAACCGGCTGCGTACGTCCCGGGTGCGTAGAAGATCGCTCCGTAGAGCAACGCGCCACCACTCGCTGCCGGCGCAGGCGACGGACTTTCACCGGTCGATCCGCCGCTTTCCGTGACTGGTTCCGCCAGGCGTTCGCCGATCTTTGAGTACGCCCGCTCGAACTCCATGCCTGGCTTCCAGACCGTCCCGTCTTCGAACGTAACGGCCGAAACGCGAAGGTTCTGGCGCGTCAGGCGCTTCACGTTGGTCCAGAGCGTGTTTTGCCAACAGTGATCGTCGATCTTCACCGGCGGCGTGAAGGTGCCGGAGTCGTGAAAGGAGAGCTCTTCTTCGACGGCGCCTTTATGATCGAGCACGGGGCCGTAAAAGCGGACTTCTTTTGCCACTTTCGTCGACACGTTCCGAAACCAGAGGCATTGTTTCCACCTTGCTGCTCCCCTCCCGCCCTCTTCGTAGAAAAGGTAATACAGCAATGTTCCGTAGATATGGATTGGGCTGGTATCGTTTTGGTTTACATATACATCGACGTCCATGCGCAAGGGAGTTGGCGTGGGTTTTGGCGTTGCAACGTATTGGGGCGTCGACGAATAATTGCCCGACGCGTAGCTCCCCCCACCGGAAGCGCGCACCCAATACGTTCCATTGCTCCAATGAATCGTCCTAAGATCGCCGGAAATGTTACCGGCGATCGGCACGAACGACCAGTTGGCCGAGAGTGTGGACGGATCCCTAAACGTACCCGTCGCCCTCGTGCCCTGCTCGTTAACGAAGGTAACGTTGCGGCCGCTCTGCGAAATATGGCAGCGTTTCGAAGGATCGCCCTGTGCGTACCACGTCCCGCTAATGTCGGGAAGTGTCCCGGCGACTATCGCACGAGACATAGCGAGAACCAGCAACGCGCCAGCGACGATCGCTGGAAGCGACAATCCAATGATGCGCTTCATGCTACCTCCACGTTAGTGAGGATGCCGGGTCCAATACGTTCCGTTGCTCCAGTGAATCGTCATAAGGCCGCTGGAAATATGGCCGACGTACGTGCTGTGCGGTCCCGCGCCTTGCGGGTTGTGCCAATCCGGCCAGCTCACTGACAACGTCGATGGATCTGCAAACGTGCCCTTCGCTTTATCGCCGACCTCGTTAACCAAGGAAACGTTGAGGCCGCTCTGCGTGATATGACACGGCTTCGACGCGTTGCCTTGCGCATACCACGTCCCTTCAATATCCGGCAGCGTTCCCGCGTGCGCGGTGCCGAGTGCCCCGAAAATACACGCCGCGAGCAGTGCAACGGCGATGGTCGAGCTTCGTAGGAAGTGCATTCGTCGATCTCCTTTGCGAACTTGTGGTCTCGGGCGAAGCGCGGAAGTCTTATTGCGCCGTGCTCTGTGTCGATGCGGCCCCCGCTTCGTGCGGCCAAAGATTGGCGCCCGGGCGAAGCCAAGAGGTTCCGTCGTCAAAGACTACCCGGCGAATTTCGTACGCCACGGCGACGGCACGAGAGAGGGACGCGATGGTGGGTGCGTCTGCCGCGGAACTTCCCATCGTTACGCAGTTGGCGTCCTCGCGGACGACGGCCGGACCCGCAACGTCGTGCGGAGCTTCGCTTCGCTCGTTTGGCGCAAACGTGCCGGCGCGATGGAGTGCGATGCTCTGCAGCGAGTGGTCGTGCGCGTCGACGAGCGTAAAGTCGAAGTCGATTTCGCGAACCGTCCGCGCGTTGCGGTTCGTAAAGCCCAGGCAAGCCGCACCTTCGCTGTTGCTGCGAATGCCGGCGACGCCCTTGTCCACGGCTATCCCGGACCTCTCGGTATCCGAACGCTGATGGCCCAGCTCGAGTAACGTCCACTGCCTCGCCGGCGAAGTGCTTGCCCCTTCACGTTCCACAGGGGCGTCGGACGGGTGTTCTTTGAGCGCTTCGCTTGCCAGCATTCCCGCCAGACCTCTCACGTCGACGCCGACCGACATGCTGCTCGAACTGCTCGTCGTCACCATCGTATTGCCTTCCATGTGCGTTTCAGAATGTGAAGACGAGGCGATAGTCGCCGACTGCATGGGAATGTTCGAAACCGCCTGCAACACGACCGGAACGATAAATCCCCAGATCCCACGCGATTGGTGCTGCTGCGGTTTGGCCGTGGGCGCCGGCGGAGGTGGTGGAAGCGTCGGCGTCGGGATCGGTGTGGGATTGACGAAGCCTTCCGGCAACGAAACCCACACGATCTTATAGTCGATCGGATAAAGCGGAGCTCCGATATCGGCGTCGGTCGCCCCGCGTTGGTGCAATGCGTCACGACCGTGCGAAGCAAGCCAGAAAAGCATTGCTTCGCGATCGCTCGACTCGAGAGCGAGGATTTGTTTCTTTAGCTCGCTGACGGCGCCGGGCACGCTTCCTGGCGGGCGGGGATCGGCACTCCACCCGATGATGAATGCCGGATCGACCATGCGCAAGCGGTGCAGCGTCGAAATGAGTTCGGGCGTCGGGGTGGTTTGCGCCGGGGCAATAAACGGCAGCGCACAAGCGAAAACCGTTGCGAGGAGCGTGACGGCTGCACGACGCACGGTGGGCTCCTTTCTTCAGGTGCCACAGCCGTTTACGGCGACCAACCTCGGCGCGTTACTGCAAACTGCTGTGCCCTGACGTGGAAAATCGCCACGTGACCTACTCTGACGGGACCTTCTCGGCGCCCCTCCCGCTACCCCCTCGTCGCCGTTTGGGCAATTTGCACCACCCCGTGGCAAGATCGACGGAAGGACGATTATATGGGGAAATTCGCCTTTAGCGACGTAAGAGCGATTGTGCCAATCTCGCTTCGCTTAGCTACCGCCGCATTCGCGTTTGCGCTATCGACATTGTTGCCCCCGCGTTTCCGGCGGTAGCGGCCGGCGTCACGTTTGACGTCGTCGTCGCTCGCCATGGCGTGCGAAGCTTGACGAAGCCGCCCGTGCAATACGCCTGGCCCGATTGGAATCCGGTGAGCGCCGGGTTTCTCACCGCTCGCGGCTATAAGCTGATGACCTATATGGGCGCTTTCTACCGTTCGTATTTTGCGTCCGAGGGACTCACGATGTGCGGACCCGCACGAAGCTCGTACGTCTACGCGGACCACGAGCAGCGCCCGTACGAAACGGCGCGCGCGATTGTTGAAGGCGCATGCGGCGCGCCCGACTCCGTGCCGATCTACTATGACGCACGTGCGGGCGCCGGCGACCCGATGTTCGACGGTTCCGATTATTTTGGGCCTGCGGGCAAGATCGATACGCCGGCGTCGCTGGCCGCCGTTACGGCTGCGGCTCCGAGCCCGCTCTCCGCGATCGTGACGGACCACGTTGCGGACTTCGCCGCGCTGCAAGCGGTTCTTGACGGCAGATGCCCTTCGACGTGTACGCCGGCGCGCGTGGGAGCGACTGAAATCTCGGCGACGAAAGACTTAGCTGCGCTGCGCGGCCCGATCGACGTCGCGTCCGAATACGCCGAAGCGCTTTTCTTAGAGTACGCGCAGTGCCGGCCGCTTTCACAAATCGATGGAGGCGACGCAACGGCGCTCGCAACGCGGCTCGAAGCAGCGATGCGCCTGCACGTCCTAGCCTATGACGTCAATTCCAGGAACCCGTACAACTCGATGGTACGCGGCGGCAACCTGCTCGCCCACATCGTTGCGATGCTGGCGCAAAAGGCCGGCGTCGCCGACGACGTCGCCGAGGCACCACCGCTCGATGCGGACGACGTCGCGTTCATCGTAGGCCACGATACACAGCTCGGCGCACTTGGAGGTCTTCTCAACGCGCACTGGGATCCTCGCCACGGTCTCGCGGCCGACGATATGCCGCCCGGCGGCGCGCTCATTTTCGAGCTTTACAAGGGTGCCGGCGACGAGCCTCGCGTGCGCTTGAAGTTCGCCGCCGAGGCGCTCGCGCAGTTTCGCAGCGCGGCCGCGCTTCCCGGAGGTGTGGTGGTCGTCCCCGCACGGTTTGCCGGATGCACCGGCGACGACTGCAGCGTTTCGCTAGCAAGCCTCGCGGCGATCGCACGGGATGCTTCGTCCCGCGGCTTCGTACTCAAGGAGTGGACAACAGCAACGGATGCAATGCTGGGCTTTCCGCCGCTGGTCGATCCCGCCTGGACGGAGTGCCCGCCTTAGAGCCTCTCCTCGGCGATTTCGATTGCGAAGTCTACGCCGACTGGGACGCCGGAGCGGAGCGTGTCGAGATTGACGCATGACGCTTCGGACTGTTTGCGTAGTGCAGCGAGGCGCGGCTGCTCGGTGTTTTGCGGCACGCGCAAATGCACGCGGCAATTCATCGAACGGAAACCTACTTTGACCGAGCGATCGATTGCGAGGGCGCCACGCACGTCGACCTCCCCAACGACTTCCACGCGCAGATCGAGGATCTGAATGCCGAGGAGATCGGCGATCATGCGTACGGCCGAGTCCTCGCACGCGGCCAACGCCGCGCAGAGGAGATCCGCCGGATTCGGCAGGTCGTGGTCCCACCGACCATGTGATCGATCCCGAGGCGTTGTGAGACTCCGTAGCCTTTGCCGATTTCGACCACGGAGTGGAACGCATCAGCGCCGGCACCGGATTTGGTTGCGGCCCATTTCACGCTGAGGGCATGTTGCGGATCGTCGAGGTACGTGCGTCGCAGCGGGGCTTGGCGGCCGGCGACGAGGGAAGCCTTGGTAATCATGGGACCTCCTTAGTTAGCACGATCGTGCACTCTTAACAAATACGACCGTTCGTGCTATCTTGTCAAGTAGCAATGCCGAAAAATCCCACGGACGGCGCTCCGGAGCGACGGACCAGATCAGATGGGGAACGCACGCGGCGGGCGATCCTCGAGACGGCGGTGCGGCTGGCAACCGTCGAGGGCCTGGAGCGGCTCTCTATCGGGCGCCTGGCCGAGGAATCGGGGGTAAGCAAGAGCGGGCTCTTCGCACACTTCCGCTCGAAGGAAAGGTTGCAGCTCGCGACCATCGAGGCGGCGCGCGAAATATTCGTGCGCGAAATCATCGCGCCGGCGGAAGCTGCCCTCGTGCCGCGCGAGCGGATCGAACAACTCTGCGAACGGTTTTTGTCGTACGTCGAGCGTTTGGTTTTTCCGGGCGGCTGTTTCTTCGCAGTGGCCGCGGCAGAGGTCGGCGCGCGACCGGGTCCGGTTCGCGAGCGCATCGCGAAGTATCAGCGCCAGTGGATGCAGCTTCTCGAGCGCAACGTCGCTGAGGCGCAAGCGACCGGACTGCTCGATGATGCGCCAGCTTCGCAAATCGCGTTCGAGTGCAATGCTCTCTTAGTCGCGGCAAACACCGCGTTCATCCTTCACGGAGATCGTACCGCACTCGACCGCGCGCGACGCGCAATCCGCGCTCGGTTACTGTAGGCAAACTGTACCTCCAACTGTACCTATTGGCGCTTTAATAGGGGATGCACGCGGGCTAGCATTTTGACATGGAACAAAGCGGCCGCGGGTTGCCCATCGTTGGGGCAGGCCTTCAGGCCCGGTCAGGGAGTCAAATATGATGTTTCGCAAATTGTTAGTCTGCGCGAGCGTTCTGGCGTTCGTCGCAGGAGGAGGTACTCCAGTGTCAGCCGCTCAGAAGAAAAGTATCGTCCTTGTCCACGGCGGATTCGTGGATGGATCAGGCTGGGACGGTGTTTACAGAATACTCAAAGGCGACGGCTACAATGTCATCGTCGTTCAGAATCCGACGATTAGTCTCTCCGGCGATGTTGCGGTTACGAAACGAGCAATCGACAGCGCGAACGGCGACGTGATCCTCGTCGGACACTCATACGGAGGCGCCGTCATCACCGAAGCCGGCAACGATCCTAAGGTCGCGGGGCTCGTGTATATCACGGCCTTTGCGCCCGACAAGGGCGAATCGGTAGCTTCACTCCTGGGAAATCCTGCGGCTCATGGCGCCCCCGCTCCGCCGATTCTCCCACCGCAGGATGGCTTTTTGATGCTCGACAAGGCAAAGTTCCCCGAAGCATTCGCAGCCGATGTAAATCCGGAAGTGGCCGGTTTCATGGCAAACTCGCAGGTACCGTGGGGCCTCGAGGCGCTGAACGGCGTCGTAACGGAACCAGCCTGGAAGACGAAGCGGAGCTGGTATCTCCTGGTTACAAGCGACAAGATGATCGCCCCGCCGCTGCAGCAATTCATGGCAAAGCGCGCAAACGCAACCGTCACCGAAACGCCGGGAAGTCACGCGATCTACGTTTCAAATCCGAACGTCGTCGCGCACTTGATAGAACAGGCCGCGACGGCCGAGGCGGTTTCAGTCGCTCACTACGGCGATTGCAGCTGAGGATCGTGAAACGGAAACAGCCGGCAGATTCTCTGCCGGCTGCTTTATGTGCCCGCGCACTAAGGCGTAACTTCGAACATCGCCGGCGGCCGCTGCTGCGCAGTAGCAGCCAAGGTATTGCTTCCTCGCTAGGATATTAGAGCAACGCTCCTTCAAAAGGTGAGACCCAAGGAGCAAGATTCAATGTCAGAACCGATTCTCTGTGAGTACCTTCTTAAGCTCGCGACGGATATCCCCACGCGAGACCGGTTCACAAACCTGAGTTGCGAAGACAGGAAGACATTCCTGAAGGACCTCGGATTGCCCGACGAGCCCGCACGTGCTTTGGCTGAGTTCGATGACGACGCCATTAAAAAGGCAGTGGTAAACGAACTTAAGTCTTCGGGCGCCCTCCCGAATGGCCGCATCACACGATCCAAATGAGCCTCGAATTAGTAGATAGTCTAACAACGCACGCGAAATGAAGCGCGGTTCGCTCTGCGCGGTAGGTATCGGTATTCGAGCCCCAGCGCAGACGACGCTCGAGGCCTCCCAACGCATCCAGGAGGCCGATAAGGTTTTCGCGATCGTCGCCGATTCATTGTCCGAATACTGGCTTTCGAAGCTGAATCCGTCGACCGAATCGCTGGCAAGCTTCTACGCAGTCGGCAAGGTACGACGCCAAACGTATCTAGAGATGGTCGAATGCATCGTCTCAAAGGTTCGCGAGAACGTGCGGGTCTGCGTGGTTTCTTACGGACACCCCGGCGTCGCCGCGTTTCCTTTGCACGAATCCGTCCGCCGCGTGCGCGCCGAAGGTTTCGAAGCGGAGATGCTGGCCGCCGTTTCGGCGGAAGACTGTCTGTTTGCCGATTTGGGGGTCGATCCGATCGACGGCGGTTTGCGCAGTTATGAGGCGACGGATTTTTTGGTACATCGGCGCGGCGCCGATCCCGCGTGCAAGCTGCTGCTGTGGCAAATCGGGGTCATCGGGGACCTATCGTTTCAGCCGAGCGATCGAGCGTGGAACCCCGAAGGTATCGCCGTGTTGACCGAGGCGCTGTTGGAAACGTATCCGCCGGATCACGAGGTAGTGGTCTACGAAGCGGCGCGGCTTCCGATCTGCCCTCCGGTGATCGAGCGCGTCGCCCTGCGCGACTTGCCTCGAGCGCGCGTGGCCGCACTCTCGACCCTCTACGTCCCGCCATCCGAAAAATCGGTCGCCGACGAATCGATGATGCGAAGGTTGCGACTGCGGTAATGAGCGGTTTCTGGCGCCTCATGCTCGTTCTAGGTGTCGGTATCTGGATGCTCGGGACGCTGCTGCCCCAACTGAGCTGCATGTGGGAGGCTTGCCCGGACAATGGCCTCTACACCGATTACGACGGTGTCGTCGTCGGCATCGGCGATGGATCGCCGGCCGCGAAGGCGTCGATCCGGCCGGGTGACCGCGTGGCGGCGCCCTTTCCGCGCGGACTTTTTCAGCTGCCGCCGCCGCCGTTGACCTTCAAAGTCGTTCGTAGCGCAACGGCACGCACCGTAACGCTTTCGGCGCAGCCGGTGAAGATGACGGATAGCGACCGCGCATATTTCATATCGGGCACAGCGGCGTACCTCGTCTTTCTTATCGTTGGATCGACGATACTGCTCTTGCGGCCGAGCGCGACGACGTGGGCGTTCTACCTGTATTGTGTGCTCCGCCGCTTCGGCGACCTGGGATTCTACTGGCCGGGCTCCGACTCGTTCTTCTGGGCCAACTATCTAGCGCTCGCAGCATTAGGCGGAGCGAGCTGCGCGCTTGTTACGATCTTCGCACTTCGTTTTCCCAGCAATCGGCTCGAAGGATGGAGGATCCCGGCAAATCGTGCTGCAGTGGCGCTGGCGATCGTACTGCCGCTGGCGTGGCTCGGCGTGTTCGGGCGAATCGTCTTCTTGGGATTGCCGTCGCAGTGGCTCTTCGACCGCCTCGTTAACTTCACGTCGATCGTCTATCTCGCCGCGGCCGCGATCTTCATCGCGACGCTGGTCCGCAGCCACGGCGACGAACGGCAGCGCATGCGATGGATTTTGGTCTTCCCGGTTGTGCTGCTGTTGCGAGTCGCCGCCATCAATACTCCGTATTCGTTGCCTGACTGGTTCTCCGGCTTGCTCACGGTACTCGGCGTGTGCGTTCCGTTGACCGTCGCGTACGCGGTCATCCGAAGTCGCGTCTTCAACATCCAATTCGCGATCAGCCGGGCGTTGATTTATGGAGCGATCACGACGATCATCGCGGGCACGTTTCTACTGCTGGACTGGTTCATGGGCAAGGAGTTCTCCCAGACGCAGCTGACGCTCACGGCGGAGATCATCGTCGCCTTGGCACTGGGCTCGTCGCTCAGCATGCTTCATCACGGCGTCGACCGCTTCGTCGACGGAACGTTCTTTCGCGCGCGCCACGAGGCGGAGAAGCGGCTCGCCAGAGCGGCCGTCGATTATCGCGCGCCGACTCTCACGAGATGGTCGACCGCTTCTTGGTGCACGAGCCGGTGCAGGCGCTCGATCTCACCTCTGCCGCGCTCTTTCATCGCGACCGTGCCGAAGGAAACTTCGTTCGCGAAATCGCGGCCAACTGGAGCGCCGGCGACGTCCGTAATCTCGCTGAAGACGATCCCCTGGTGCTGCATCTTCTCGCCGAGGGCGTGCCGGTGCGATTGGCCGACGTCCGCTGGTCGACCGAAGACCTGCCAAGTATCGGCAACGCCGTGCTTGCAACCCCGGTGCTGCTGCGCGACGAGTTGCTCACGATCGTCTTATACGGTGCTCATCACAACGGCTCGGACATCGACCCCGATGAGGTACGCAGCCTCGTCAAACTGGCCGAAAGCGCCGGCGCAACCTACGACCACATCGAAGCGCGAATGCTGCGCGCCGAAGTGGAGTTGCTGAACCGCGAGCTGCGCGCCGTCACAAAGCCCTAAGCTCCGCGATGCCGTTCGCCTTGCCAGCATCCCGGTGGCAACTGCGAACCACGCGCCGCGATCGCTTGGTTGATTAACCTTTCATTGTAGTCTCATCTAATCATGGGCTTGTCTTAACGCGCGACCGTTTTTCATTCGCGCGGGCGTTGGTAGAATTGGAGCATGATGCAATACTTTCTTCGTCCACTCGCGGGGATCGTGAAGCCTGCGGCGCTGCTTGCAGCGCTCTGTATGGTTGCGACGCCGCTCGTCTCGCCGGCACAAGTCGTCGTCGGCATCAACATCGGAACGCCGCCTCCGCCGCTGCCATATTACGCGCAGCCCGCGCTGGTGACGCCCGGAGAAATTTGGGAGCCCGGCTACTGGGCATGGGGCCCGGCGGGTTATTACTGGGTGCCCGGAACGTGGGTGATGCCTCCGGGTGTCGGCATGTACTGGACGCCTGGATACTGGAGCAACGGCAACGGCGGCTATAGCTGGAATAACGGCTACTGGGGCCCGAGCGTCGGGTACTACGGCGGCATCAACTACGGATACGGCTACAACGGCCTCGGCTACGTCGGCGGCATGTGGAACGGCGGCGCGTTCAGCTACAACACCGCAGTGACCAACGTCGACCCGACCGTCGTGCGCAACACGTACATCAATCGCCGGGTCGTGGTGACGCGAACCATCAGCCGGGCCAGCTACAATGGCCCGGGCGGCGTGACCGCGCGACCCACGGCGGCCGAGCTCGCCGCATCCGACGACCGGCGCATCGCGCCGACGACGGTGCAAGTGCAGCACGCGAAAGTCGCGGCGCAAGATCGCAACATGTACTCGACGGTCAATCGCAACCGTCCTGAGACCACCGCGGTCGCGCGGCCGATCGACGACCCGCGCACGCTTCCCCACTACAAGCCCGTCACGCAGGCGGATCGCGACCGAGCCGTCACCGTGCAAAGCGGAGACGCTCAAAAGCGGCCTCCGAACAAACACTAGAAGACGCTAAGCAACCGCCCCGGCTAATGCCGGGGCGGCTGTTTTTGGCCGTTCTCGTTGCGCGCGCCAGAAGGTCCGGTGCGCCGAGGCGGTTGCAGACGGCGGGAAAGTCGGCAGTCGGTCCGCGCCACTCCAACTCATCGATATTGACGAAGAGCTCGGCATCGGTTCTAAGCGTTGCGAGCGTCTTGAACAAAAGCGCGAGCACGCGGTTCTCGCCCAGCACTTCCGGCGGGAAGCGTTCGATGTTACCATACTTGGTAAGCAAAGATGCAGCTCCCTTTGCGCCGATGCCCTTGATGCCGGGATAACCGTCCGCAGCGTCGCCGACGAGTGCGAGATAATCGGGAATAAGCTCCGGGTCGACTCCGAACTTCGTTCGCACTCCGTCGGCATCCCGAATACTCTTGCTTCTTCGATCGACCTGCACCACACGTTGTCCCCGAACGCATTGCGCTAAATCTTTATCCGGCGTCCAGATGCAGATTTTATCAGCGCGAGCATCGTTCGAAGCGATTTCGGCCGCCGACGCTAACGCATCGTCTGCCTCGAGGTCGACCATGGCCCATACCGCAATTCCCATCGAATGCAGCGCGCTTTCGAGCGGCTCGAATTGTGCGAAAAGCGCCGGATCGACACCTTCGCCGGTTTTATATCCGTCCCAAAGATCGTTACGAAATGATTCAATGACGTGATCGGTGGCTACGCCGAGGTGCGTAGCTCCCTCGTCGATCATCTGCAGAACCGTGTTGAGCACGCCTACGACGGCGCCGAATCGGCGATCCTTCCCGTCGGATGCGCGACGCAGTCCGTAGAAGTGACGGAAAAGCTCGTACGTCCCGTCGATCAGGTGGACGATCAGAAGTTCGTGAAACTCGGCGCCCCGCAGCCCGCGGAGTAAAATCCGGCCTGGAACGTGACGGGGCTTGAACTCGCCGCGCCGGCATCGTTCTTCGTTGCGAAACCGGTATTATGGGACGGCGGCGAGAGCAGGTTGGATTTTCCGTCAACCAGCGAACCGAGCGTAAAGTCCGACGGCCCTTGCTCGCTCGGAGAGCCGATGAAATTGCTGGCTGCGCACGCGGGTGAATACAACGTGGGGTACCAAAGGTAGCCGGGCATCGATTGCCAGCCGTACCGCCGGTAGGGAGATACGGGCTGCGGATTAACCGCGGCCGGCGATTGAAGCGTCAAATGTTGTGGCATCGTAAGCGGCTTCATCACGTCAAGGTGTGGCGGAACGTTGAAGTCGCCCTGATTAGGAGAACCACTGCGAGCGGCAGCGTGGGCGGCCGGAGCCGCCGGGCGAGCGGGCACCGAGCCGCTCGGAGGAGCACCAAGCGTGACGGCTGGTTGCGCGGCGGCGAGTGCGAACGCGCCGACAAACACGAGAGAGCGATTCACAGTGAGGTAAACGTTCTCTCGCACCGCCCGATTCTCCCTGGCGTTCCTGACTCGTCAGAGAGCGTTTGCAAGCAAGGCCGCGACGTTGCTCGCGCCGTCGGTCCTAACGGGACGGTAAGCTCTCGCGCTACCGAGTTCTCGAACGATCGCTTCTGCGATCTCGTCCGGTGATGTGCCGGCGTAGCTCATGTGGCGACCCGCACAAGGACGCTCGCCGCGCCTGGCAGGTGTATTTACCGCTATCACCCCGATCGCCGGAACGAAAGATTACTGGGTCGTGTTCAACCCCAACGAAGGTCGTCCGGGAATCTACTTGGCGACGTGCAATTCCTTCTAGCAGCGCTAACAGCTGCGGCCGGGGTTTCCGACCGTTCCGATGGCTTGAATTTTCGTGCCGTTGAAATAGAAGTAGCCTGCGAAACCTCCGGCACCCGACTTTCCGGCTCCGCCGGCGCCGCCCGTAAAGGCGCCGTCGCCGGCGGTGAACGCCGCGAAATCGCTCGTAGGCGCGGTTTCGTTGAGGTTTCCGCCCGCACCGCCGGTCGGACCCGTGCTGCCGCACGAGCTGCCGCCCGGACCGCCGTTGAATCCGTTGACGGTGACCGAGCTGACCGCTAATGCCGGCGCATCCTTCGGCCGCGTGAGATAGAGCGAGCCGGCCAATCCACCGCCATAGAAAGGCGCACCGGAACCGCCGTTTCCACCGCTAAAGACCATCGCCGGATACTCGCCGTTCATCGCCGGCACGTTGGTGACGTTTCGGCCGCCTTTTCCCGGTGCTGCAAGCGTCACGCGCATATTGCCCCCGTTTCCGGCGCGGGTGCTCCAACCATTACCGGCTGCCGCCGAAATACTGCCGGCATTGCCGCCGAGTCCTCCGCTACTCGTCGTGGGTTGGCCCTTCGTGTTGGAAACGATCGACACGAATCCGCCTTGCTCGCCTGGCGCTTCCGTAATGACGAGCTCTTTCGCGTCGGGTTCCTTGGGTGTTCCATCGAGCTTAGCGGTACCGATTCCACCGCCGTCACCACCGCGGCCGGCGGTGGCGTCGAAGCTTCCCAAGGTCGTTGCGCTCAACGTGTACGGCGCGAACTCAATAGAGCCGCCCGCTCCGCCGCCGATGGGGGCGAAGGTCCATGCATCGGTTTTGCTATCGAACGTGCCGTTAAGATCGTCGGCGCCGTTTCCACCCGATCCCGCGACGATTTTTCCGTCGAACGAAATTTGATTTGGCCGGTGCGCCGACGCTTGCATTTCTCCGATGTTCTTCGCAATCGTTACGGCGACGCCGATTGCTTGGGCGGTGCCGAACTCGATGTCGCCGCCATCTTCTCCACCGTGGCGAAGCGGAAATGCAAGATTCCCTTTTCTTCCCGGGGCGGTCGAGACGAAACCGTAGATCGTAAAGTTGCATTCCGTCGCGTTGGCGACCACGTACAACTGATCGCCAGGCGGGAGTGCGATCGTGGGTTTATCAACCGACTCCGCGTTCCCGGCCCGAAAATCGCACGCATCGATGACGTCCACCGCGGAGCCGTTATTGGTACGCAATCCTCCGGGTGGTGTAGCCGATGGGATCGCTCCGTTGATGCGAAGATAGGGTGCGAAGAGCGCGATTTGCGTGCCGGAAGTTGTTTGCAGCGTACCGTCTATGAGAATCCGCTTCGCGTAAACGATCAAGCCCTTAGAACCCACGCTCCACGTTTCTTTTTCCGGAACTGCCCAAATGTTGGTTTTGATCACGCCTTCTACAACGCGATTCGGCCTCCGCATCGCGTTGTTAGTGGAAGGCGCCTGTTGCGCGATGGCACGGGGTACGGATGCGACGTTCGAACACCGGCGCCCGAAATGCGAAGGCAATCAGCGTCGTGCCGTGCAGAACATTGCGTATCAGCATGGAATCCCGACGCTCCGGTTGATCCGATTTGCGTTCCAATGTCGTTCGTACCGCCTTTACCGCCGGCCGCAGGAGCCGTGCCGTTACCGCCATCGCCTCCGTCGAAGCTTCCGTCCAGGAGCGTGACGTTATCCTTGCCGAGGTCGTTCAGACTGCCGCCGTTCCCACCGGCGAAAGCAGGCATTCCGCAGGCAGACGCTCCGTAGCCGCCGGTGCCGAATGCATCGAGCGTTATAGTTACGCCGCCCGGAAGCGGTGGTATGCGCGGCGGTCGCGTCACCGTCAACGTGCCGCCTAACCCGCCCGCGAAGCAGCATGCGGCCGTGGCTCCCGCCCCACCGGAGAAGTTCATCGCAGGAAAGGCGCCGTCGGTGCCGTTGACGGTTCCCGTTTCCGGCTTTACCGGGTTTGCCGAGGCTGAGGGTAATGCTTCCACCCCGGCCGATCGGTCCATTGGGAACGTCGTTGCCGTAGCCGTTGCCCCCGACTGCGGACACGCTGCTCGGTGCGCCGCCGTTCCCGCCCTGGATCCCGATCCCGCTCGCTATGGTTTCCGCTTTGATACTGACGCTGCCACCATCACCGCCCGAGCCTTGCATGACGCTCAAGTTCGCGGCGTTGGGCTGGTCGACGGTTCCGTCCAGCGACACGTTAGGATAGGTGCCGCCGGCGGCGCCACCATCACCGCCATTGACGAACGCGGCCAACGGCATAACCGTGTCGGCCACCTTTGTTTGGATTACCACGCTACCGCCGCGTCCGCCACTGCTTGGCTTGAACGACCACGTATTTGCTGAAAACGCGCCGGTGTTATCGTTCGCGCCGGGTCCTCCGGGGGCGCCGGAAATTCGGAAAACGATCAGCACGTAACCGGCCGCGTACGCCGGCACGACTTTTTGCGCTTCGCGCGCCGCGCGCTTCGCCATCGCGATTGCCGCGGAGGTTCCGATCTCCAGGTTCCCGCCGTTTTCTCCGTCTCGAAATCCCGCCAGCGCGAGGTTTCCGCTCCGCCCGTTGTCGAGCGCCAAGCCCGTGTACGTTCTAAGCTGGCAGTTTGACGCAGCGTTCGCGCTGATGAAGAGGCTGTCGCCGGGCGGAAGGATCAGTTGGGCGTAGCCGGGTGAATCGTTCAAGGTTCCAACGCGGATCGCGCATGCGCTGATGACGTCGTTCGCCGGCTTGTCCGCCGTGCGCACGCTCCCGTTCGACGCCGGACTCGGCTCGATCCGGCCGTCGATCGAAAACGATTTTCCAAAGAACGCCACCTTCGTTCCGGGATCGATAATCAGCGTTCCGTCGATCGCAATGCTCCGCTTTGCGAAGACGGTAAGACCGCGCGCTTCTACCGTCATCGTCGTACCTGCCGGCACGTTCCAATTGTCGCCGTTTATAATGCCCCCGACCGTTTTATCCGCGGAATGCAGTCGCGGGCTGCGCGTCGTTGCGTTCGCCACGTCTAGTGGCGACGAGGGTGTAAACGGGCGGCCCTCGCTGCAGCCTCCCAGCGCTAGGAGAAGAAGAAGCGCGCGCAGCGTACGTGCGGCTGGGTCTCACATCGGACCGCCTCGTTTCAAGCACCGGGCAAGCGAGCTACCCTCAGTCTGCCACGCGGCGGGTGCCGACGCCTCTAAATGACCGCTGATCTAGTGCCCGGTCGCGGCCGGCTGCGGCATGGACATCCCGTCGATGATTGCCAATCGTTTCCGACCTTGAGCCACGTATGCGTGACACGCAAGGTGGTGGTAGTCCCGTTACCGTCTTCGTCGACCCATTGAAACGTGATCCAGTAAAACGTCGCCGCAAGAGATCCGGTAACTCGAATGGTCGCGCGCTTAAACGCGACGGTCTTAAACTTCAGACCTTTTCCGGTTTGCGACGTAATCCAGTCCGTTATGTGATCTTTGTGAACGGGTGCGGCACTGACCGACGGCCAGCCTAGGAAGTCTTCGTGCCAGAGACTCCGGTAAGCGGTCAAGTCATTTTCCTGAACGTAACGCCAATAGGCGACCTCGTTACTCCAAACGACACTCTCGCTATTGACGGCTTCGGATTGCGTCGTTCCAGGAGACGCAACTGCTACGGCACTACTCAAAACGCCGGCCATCGCGAGCACAGGAGTATGATTTTACGGTACTTCGACATGGGTTGCCTCCGATCGAGAACCCTTTGAGCGTCTACCAAACCGTTACCTTGATCCGCCCGAGGCATTAGCGGTTCCGCAGCGGAATGCGGCTTTCAGGCTCTTGAAGGGAATCCACAAGTGTCCATTGCGGTCATTGGTTCCGGCTTCGGCACGGCGTCGCTCAAGCGCGCGCTCGAGATGTTGGGCTTCGGCCCATGTCACCACATGGAAGAGGTCATGACGAACCCTGATCAGGTGGCGCACTGGCAAGCCTTCGTTGCCGGTGAACCCGTCGACTGGGAAGAGGTGTTCGATGGTTATCGCGCTCAAGTCGATTGGGCGGGCGCACACGTGTGGCGCGAACTCGCCGCCGCCTATCCCGATGCCAAGGTGATCCACTCCGTGCGTCCGGAGGACGTGTGGTGGACGAGTTTTCCTCGACGATCGGCCGGATGTTCGCCGGCTACAAAGAGATGCCGCTGCCGATCACGTGAAGGCGATGATGGACGCAATGGAGGTCGCGATCGTCAACGAACGCGTAGGCGGCGACCCTATCGATAAGGAACGCGCGCTGGCCGCCTACCGCCTCCGCAGGGACGAAGTGCGCGCCGCCATTCCACCCGAACGGCTGCTGATATTCGACGTGGCGGAAGGAGGGGCGCCGCTGTGCGGTTTCCTCGGCGTCCCAGTTCCAAACGAACCATTCCCGCGCGTGAATTCAACCCAAGAATTCTTGGACTTTTTCTTCGAAGGCAAGCCGCTCCCGTTACGCTAACGAATCGGTGAACGGGAGCCGGCGGACACGCGTTCCGGTCGCCGCGAAGATCGCGTTCCCATTGCCGGTGCTATGCCGGGCAAGCCGAGCTCTCCGATCCCGGTTGGATGCTCCTGACTAGGCATCGGGTAGACGTCGATCGATGGAGCATCGGCCATGTGCAGCACCGTGTAGGTGTCGAAATTCGCTTGCTGCACGCGCCCGTTCTTCGGCTTTGTCCCGTTAGAGCGGCGGAGAGACCGAAGTTAATCGCGCCGCGCACTTGGGCTACGACGATCTCTGGATTTACGACCGTGCCCGAGGAACTGCACGGCCGCCGTCACGTGGTGGGCTTTTTCGGCATCTTGCCGTTCATCGAAACGTCGGCGATCAACGCGCCGGTGCTGCCATTCCAAACCATGATTGCGGCGCCTTGATAGATGCCGGCTCTGATGGTCTCCCCCACTTCGCGCGCTGCGAAACGCTTCTCAACGCCTGTGCGGCCGGCGATTCCGGTTGAAGATGCGCGAGCCGAAATTCGATCGGATCTCTGCCCGCCGCATGTGCCAACTCGTCCATAAACGACTCGACGACGAACGTGTTCCAGTTCGCATCCGGCGCGCGCCACGAGCCGACCGGAACTCCATACTCCTTCTCGACATACGTCACGGTGTAGTTCGGTACGTCGTACGGGGCGTCGGTGATTCCGCGCAACGCGCTGCCGTCGATGCCGTGGGCTTGCGCAAATTGCTTCGGGCGATACTCTCGGCCGGTGGCCTCGGCGACGATCCAATCGTCATCGCGGCGATACGGCCGCCTTCGTTGAGTACTGCGGCGA
>CAWAJD010000011.1:0-119163 GCA_963782265.1 Vulcanimicrobiota bacterium | reverse complement strand
CGATATAGCCGGACACGGCATCCAACACGCCCGGAATCCCACGGAAGGCGGCCTCGACCCCCCAAAAACATCCGGCCGCAAACGTCGCTTTTTTCAGTACTCATACACACATAGAACGCCGCCCGCCCCGTCTCGGATGCGTCCCTCGGCCCCTCGGAGCGGTAGCGTCGAGCGCCCCTGGGGTCCGTCCGGCAGACGCTCGAAAACCCCATCCGTGGGGTTTTCTACTTGACTGTTTTTTCAAAACGTTCAAAGGAAGTACGCCCTCCGGGCTTTTTTGAAAAAATCAGACACTGCCGGACGGACCCCAGGGGCCGCTCGACGCTACTGCTGCAGTGCTTCCAACACGTTCGCTTGCACGCGCGCAACGGATTCCGATGCGTTGGGTGCCAGGTCCATCCAGTCGTTGATCATCAAAGCGAAAATGATCATGCCGTGATGCGGGGTCTTGAGGTAGCCGGCGAGCGTTCGTGCGTGGATTGATCGTTCCCGTCTTCGCGTACACACTGCTGGTGAGCGGCGTGCCGGCGAAACTGGACTTGAGCGTGCCGCGAACGCCTGCGAGTGGCAATGCATCGAGCACGATCTGCCGGTTTGTTCCGGCCCAGTCGTATTTGAGGATCGTAATGAGTGCCTGTGGCGTGATGCGATCGATATTCGCTCAGCCCGGAGCCGTCGAAGATCGTGACGGTGTGCGGATCGATGCCGATGGATTGTAGCCAGGTTTGTTCGACTTTGTAGCCGCTTGCGCGGGTGCCGATCTTCGCGCGCTCTACTGCTGCGGTTGGTGAGGAAGCACCGAGTTCGAGAAGAAGCTGCTCGGCGATGAGGTTGTCGCTGGGCTGCCAGAAGAGCCCGAGCGTCTTTGAAAGGGGTTCGGAGGTGTACTTCCAGATCGTCGTGGTCGCGGGCGGTGGCGTAGCTTGAGCTTGCGTTGTGGTTCCGATGGCGATGCCGCCTTGGATGAGGTCGAGGCGGAAGACGTCGAGTGCGTAGGCCGGGGGATCGGGGACGGCGGGTGCGAGATCGTCGGAGATTTTTACGCCTAGCGGGACGCTTCCGACGAGCTGAATTGTGGCTGGTTGATCCCAAGGGCGCACGACGTCGGTCGTGTCTTCGGACCTTTGCGCGCCCGTGGTTGTGTCGTTCTTAATCGTGACGACGTCGGTGACTGGCGCGGTGACCAATCCAGTAGCGGTGCCGACCGCGTCTCCCGGAGCAACGGCCGCATGCACGACGTTTTCTTCGAGCGAGAGTGCGCTGGGAATCGCTGCGTAGTCGTAGGGGAGGTCGTCGATGGACCAGCCGCCGGGATAGCGTTCGGCATGGTAGCGCGTAGCATCACCGATCAGCGAGTCGAAATGCTTTACTCCGGTTGCGGCGACGGCTTGGGCCGCTAGGCCGACGTCGTGCGCCGAGAGACGCGCGTCGCCGCCGCCGCGGAGCACGAGCGTGTTTCCCGATGCATCGACTTCTGTGACGAAGGTGAACGCCGGACCTAGGCGTGCGAGCGCGGCCGATCCGACCAACAGCTTGAACGTTGATGCGGGCGTGAACGCGTCCTCTGCATCTCGATCGTAGAGCACGTCGCCGGTGTCTGCGTCGACTGCCAGAAGGCCGACGTGGGCGCCGCGCAACGTCGGGGCAGCGAGCGCGGTATCGATGGCGTGGCGAGCGCTCGCGAGCTCGCCCGGCGTCCATAGCGAGGCTGCGAGGAGCGCGGCGGCAATCATACGACGTCGTTGCGGAGCACGTCGTCGACGTCCTCGCGACGGAGAAGAAGACGGTGCGTTCCATCGCGCAGCGCGACGACGGCGGGTTTGGGGAACCGGTTGTAGTTGCTCGCCATGCTGTACGTGTAGGCGCCGGTCATCTGCATCGCCAGCAGTTCGCCGACGCGCAAGTCTTCCGGAAGAAACGCGGTGCCCAGTTCGTCGTTCTCGCACGAGCGCCCGCAGAGCGTGACTTCGCGTTCGGGCCGGCCGGCGCGTTCGATCGCGACGACCGGATGCGCGGCGCCATAAAGCGCCGGCCGGGGGTTTTCGGCCAAGCCGCCGTCGACGATGACGAACGTCCGCGTCGTTTGGTGTTTGATCGCCATCACGCGGTAGATCGTCGTTCCCGCGGCCGCGACGATCGCTCGCCCGGGTTCGATGCCGAGCAACGGTGCGGGGATGTCCAGCGCCGCGGCGCTTTCGGCAACGCGGTGCACCATCGCGTCGATGGCGGACCGGCGATCTTCGCGTGCGGTGCCGGCACCGGATACGACGCCGAACCCGCCGCCCGCAATCGCCTGCGTCACCCGCAATCCAAAGCCGGCGAATCGCGCCGCGGTCCGGATCAGCGCGCCGGCATTCTCGGCGAACGCGGCGGAATCGTGAATTTGCGACCCGATGTGGGAGTGAAGCCCGAGAAAGCGTACGTTGCGATGGTCGCGCAGCATTGCCGCCGCGGATTCTTCGTCGCGCGCGTGGATGCCGAATTTCGTCGCGTCGCCGCCGGTACGCACGAAGGCGTGCGTGTGTGCTTGGACGCCGGTGTTCGAGCGCAGGAGCACTGCGGCCGAGCCGTCGCGGGCGAGCGCGGCATAGCGCTGCAGTTCGTCCAGAGAATCCACGACGATCCGAGCCACACGCCCGTCCGCCGCTGCGCGCAGTTCGCCGTCGCTCTTGCCGGCGCCGTGCAGCGTCAGGCGCGCCGCGGGGAAACCGGCACGCTCCGCCGTTGACAATTCGCCGATCGAACAAACGTCGAGGCCGAGCGGCGTCGAGAGCAGATGACGCGCGAACCCGACGCAGACGAACGCTTTGGCCGCATACGAAATGTCGATGCCGTGCGGAGTGCATGCGTCGACGAAGGCTGCGACCGCGTCGTCGACGGCGTCGAAGTCGATGACGAGCAGCGGTGTGCCGTACGCGTGCGCGAGATCCGCCGCCGCCTCCCCGAGCGAATGAAGCCTCAGAACTGCCCCGTGAATGCGTCGATTTCCGCTTGCGGCACGCCGGCAGCCAGCATGCGAACCGTTAACTGATTGCGTTCGTGCGGCGGCGTGACGAACATGAACGGCGCCGTCGTGTCGGTTGCCCGGACGGTGCACCACTTCGCCGCCGCCGGAATTCGTACGGTTTGATACTTTCCGAGTTCGATGGTCGCGTCACCGCTCGAAACTTCCATCGGTTTGTCCAGGGACATCAGGATCAGCGGGCGCTTGTGGGTCGCGAGCGATGCGGGTTCGCTCGACGCCACGATGCGCTCGACGGTGAAGCGCGGGTCGGCGATCAGCGCGGTGCGTTCGAGATCGTCGAAGGTGTACTCGACCTGTTTGAGCGTCGTCTCTCCGCCCCCGTTGTAATGGAGCACGTCGGCGGCTTTTTGGATGTGCAGCTCGCGCGGCTTGCCGTCGAGTCCCATACGATTCCAGTCGAACATCCGGTATGTGAGGTCGCTCGCCTGCTGCGTCTCGAAGACCGTGACGCCTGGTCCGATCGCGTGGACCGTGCCGCACGGAATGTAGACGGTATCGCCCGTCTTCACGGGAATCTTGCGCAGAATATCGCCAAGCGTGCCGTCCGCGACGCGGCGCTCGTATTCCTCGCGGGACGTATCGCGCGTCCACCCGAGCACGAGTTGCGCGTCCGGCTGCGCCGAGAACACAAACCAGCACTCGGTCTTTCCGAACGGCTGGTGCTCGACTCGCTGGGCGTACGCGTCGTCGGGATGCACTTGCACCGAGAGCCAATCGTGCGCGGTGATGATCTTCGTAAGAATCGGAAAGATCTGCGAAGGATTGATGTCGCCGAGGAACTGCGGGCCCAGCTTGGCGCGCAGATCGGCGACGCTCGAGCCCTTCAGCGCGCCGTTCGTGACGGTATCGGCATCCCAACACTCCCACGATTCGCCGAGCTTCGCGTTCGGGTCACCATGCTTGCCGTACACGTCGACGAGCTCGGTGCCGCCCCAAATTGCGGTGGTCAGCTTCGGATCGAGTTCCCAAGGATAAATGCTGTCGTCGCTCATCAAACTCACTTACGGTACGAGGCTGGCTCGAAGCAAGCCGCGGGCAGAGTTTCCGACGTAGATCGCGTCCGCCGTATGAATATCTTCGGCGGCGATCGCGCGCTCGCGGACTCTTCCCTCCGATACGAGGCGCGAGCGAAGAATCCCCGGCAAGAGACCGCTCGCGACCGGCGGCGTCCACATCGCGCCATCGCGTTCCACGAATAGATTCGTGCGCCAACCCTCGGTCAGTTCCCCCCGCTCGTTGCCGAGCAGCGCCTCGAAGCAATCGGTGCGGCGCGCCTCCTCCTTTGCCGCGTCCTGTGCGGGGCGCCACGTCGTCTTGTGCCGCAGGAACGGATCGTCGCTGCGAACGCGCGTTGCCGCGAGACGCACGCGCACGGGCTGCTCCAGTTCTTCGAGCTCCTCGTCGAGAATCTCGAACCGGCCGTCCGCATGCAGGCGGACGCGAATCAAGTGTCCCCGTTCGCCGCGAGCGTAGTGCGAGGCGCGCACTCCGAGCGCGCCGATGAGGCTCGGGCCGTCGAAGTCGATGCCGAACGCTCGCGCGGTAGCGCGCATGCGCGCGAGATGAGCGCGAAGCGCTGCGTCGTCCGCGTCGCTCGCGAACGTTTCGAGAATCGCGAAGTTGCCGGGATCCAGAAACCGCGACTTCAGACGGATCTCGTCCCATTCATCCGCCGCCTTGGAGTCCGCGACGATGCCTCCGCCGGCGTCGAACCGGCCGATGCCCGATGCGACCTCGATCTGCGCCGTACGTATGGCGACGTTCCACCAGCCGCGCCGCTGCGGCGAGAGAAAACCGATCGAGCCGCAATAGACCCCGCGGCTCCCGCGTTCGCTTTGAGCGATCGCGTGCATCGCGGCGCGTTTCGGTGCGCCGGTTACGCTGCCGCATGGAAACGCCGCGCGAACGATCTGGGCGAGCGAGACGCCGTCGCGCAGTTCGCCGGCGATCGTCGACGTCATCGTGGCGAGCGTCGGATACCGCTCGATCGAAAACAGCTCTTCGACGCGAACCCGATCGCAGATACGGTGCAGGTCGTTGCGAAGCAGATCGACGATCATCAGGTGCTCCGCGCGATTCTTGTCACTGCCGAGCTCCTCGATACGATCCAGCGGCGCGGTGCCCTTCATCGGCTTCGTTTCTAGGTGCCTTCCGTCGAATGCCAGGAACAGTTCCGGCGACCAGGAGAGAATCGCGCGCTCCCCGTCCTGCACGAACGCCTGATACTTCGCGCCCGTCCGGCGCGCATAGCGCGCATACAGGGCCAACGGGTCGCCGTGCGTTTCGAGCGCGAAAGGCACGGTATAGTTGACCTGGTACACGTCGCCTTCGTAGATCCATCGCTGCAGTTCGTCGATCGCCGCCTCGTATTCGTCGCGATCGACGCTCGAAAGTAGCGGGGAATGCGATGCTGCGCCATCGTCAGGAAGCGCGATTTCGCAGGGCCGCTCGAAAACGCCCAGCGCGATGGAGCCGTCGTAACCGAGGTATCCGGCAATCCACGCGCCGCCTTCGAGACGCTCTTGCGCCGGTCCGAGGGCCGCGTCTTGGTCGCCGGCGGCGCGAAGCACCTCGACCGGGTCCTCGAACGCAAGCGTCGGTCCGACTCCCGCGAGAACCCGGAAGGCGCTCATCCGCGCCCCCCGCCAAAGCGTATAATGGATACCATGAAGCGCTGGACATTCGCCCTACCGGCTCTCGCCCTTCTCCTCGGCGTGCTCGCGCTGGTCTCGTACCGCACCGGACACGCGTCCGCCGCCGCCGCCGCGATAACGCCGGCGTCGAACGTGCCGCTTGGCCCGGTCCTCGCCGCGAACGACTGGATCGACGGCCGCCCCACCGCCGCTGCGCTCGCCGGGAAAGTCGTCGTCGTCGACGTGTTCACCGTCGATTGCGGCAATTGCCAAAACGTCGTTCCGACGCTGCGAACGCTCTACGCGGCCGATCGCGATCGCGGCCTGGTGGTCATCGGCATCCACTCGCCCGAAACGCCGGCAGAGAAGAACCGTTCCTATGTGACCGATAGTTTGCAGCGTCAGGGCATCGTGTGGCCCGTCGCGGTCGACAACAATTTCAGCCTCTGGAGCGCCTACGGCGTCAGCGCGTGGCCGACCGAGCTGTTTTTCGACCGGCACGGGCACCTGCGCGGGACCATTACCGGGGATTCCCAAGACGACAGCGTCAAAAGCACGGTCGCGGCGCTTCTCGCCGAGCGAGGATGAGCGGGCCGGTCTACGCAACCTCCAGGAGAATGAAACGCAAAGCGATCCTCATTGAGAACGAAATCCTCCCGCCCGGCATCACGCGCAAGCCGTTTAGCGACGCGCTCCGTGCGGGGAAGACGCTCTACGTGAGCGGACGAATCGGACTCGATCCTTCTACCGGCAGACCCCCCGAACAAGTCACCGACGAGGCCCACGCGCTGATGGAAAACCTCAAAGGCGTTATGGAAGCCGCGGGTCTAAAGATGAAGGATCTCGTGCAGATCACCGTGTTCTGCCCCGATCTGACGCAGTACGCCGCGTTCAACGACGTCTATCTTTCGTACTTCGACGGCGAACTGCCGGCGCGTGCGTTCGTTGGATCCGGCCCGCTGCTCTTCGGTGCACGCTTCGAGCTGACGGCGATCGCCGTTTCGCGCTAACGCCGGCGTGCGCGACCTTCACATCGGGATCGGCTCGAACCTCGGCGACCGTCAAGGAAACATCTTGACGGCGTTGCAGCGATTGCGCGCGCAGGCCCGCGTCGTCACCGTTTCGGCATTCTATGAATCGGAGCCGGCCGGCGGAGCGGACGGCCCGGCGTTCTTGAACGTTGCGGCGCATTTGCAGACCGAGCTCGATGCCCCGGCATTCGAGCGGTTTGCGCGCGACGTCGAACTCGCGGTCGGCCGCGCGAGCGTTCGCAAACTCGCGGCCCGCCCGATCGACATCGATCTTCTCGCGACGGACGGGAGGCTGGTGCGCGACGATCTCGCATCGCGTCCGTACAACGCGGTCCCGCTCGCCGAAATCGCGCCCGCACTCGTTACCGCGTCGCCGAACGGAACGGTTCGCAAACGCGAGCGCAGCCTTCACTTTGCGACCGATCGCCAGGACGAGATACCGGACGTGCGGCTCTCGCTCAATCGCGTCGGCGTGTCGAGCGTGCGCCGCGTCGTGCATCTCGAAATCGACGGCCGCGAACGCGTCTATAACGGCGAGTTTACGATGGTAGCCGACTTGGCGCCGGATAAGGCCGGCGTGCATATGTCGCGCTTTTCCGAACTGCTGGAAGAGGCGACGCTCGACGTTTTGGCGCGCGACGCGAAACCCGAGCGCATCGAAGGGCTCGTCGGAGCGGTGGCGAGCGAGATCGTGCAGAGCCAGCGCGCCATTCGTGCCGACGTGCGGCTGCGCGCCGAGTTCTCGCTGGAGCGTTGGACGCCGGTCAGCGGTAAGCGCGGCGAGGAAACGTACACGCTCATCGGCATCGCGCATGCGGACGAGCGGGGAACGAGGCGCGTCGTCGGCGTCGAGGCGGAAGGCATGACCGCGTGCCCGTGCGCGCAGGCGATGGTGCGCGAACATTCGATGCACGAACTGCGCGACGCCGGGTTCGGTGAGGCCGACGCGAAGCGTGCCCTCGACGCGCTTCCCGTCGCGACGCACAACCAGCGCGGTCGCGGCTCGATCCTTCTCGGCGCCTCGGACCTGACCGCCGTTCGCGCGGAAGATCTCGTCGAAATCGTAGAAAACTCGATGTCGAGCGAGACGTACGATCTGCTCAAACGGCCCGACGAGTTTTTTATCGTCAACAAAGCGCACCACAATCCGAAATTCGTCGAGGACGTCGTCCGCGGGATACTATCGGGGGCGCTCGACATGTACGCCGATCTCGGCGATGAGACGTTCGTCTTCGCCAGCCAAATCAACTACGAATCGATCCACAAGCACGATGCCTTCGCCGAAGCGTTCGGCACGTTCGGCGAGTTTCGCAAGGAGCTCCGCGACGGGCGCTACGTTACACCAAAGACCGATCTCGCGTCGTGGCTGGGCACGCGCGCGTCGGCCGCTCTACAGTAAGGAGTCGATCAGCGATGGGTACGAACGATATCAACGCGACGCTGGAGATACGCGGCGGCGCGCAAGGCGGCTCGGAGCCGTGGGGCAAGAACGCGAGCCTGACGATCGACGCGAACGGGTATCTCGATTCCGAAGGCGTCGGGCGCGGCGGCGCCGACCCTGCATATATCGCGGCCCCGGCCGCGGCGGCGCTGCTTCTGGAAGAGTTCGATCGGGCGGAACTCGTGGCGCTGCTCGATCGAATCGCCGGCTTGCGCGACGCGCTTAAGACGTAGCTTCGAGCGCCTCGATCCGCGCTTTTAGCGACGGGTGCGAGCTGAAGAAGAACTCGTACCATGCCGGCGGGTCTTCATCGGCGAGGTTCTGGTCGCGCAAACGCCGGAACGCGGAGGCGCCGGCGGCGGCGTCGCTGGTCGTCGCGAGCGCGAAGCGGTCTGCGGCCCATTCGCGCGAGCGGGAAAAGGCCAAGAGTGCCGGACGCAGGACCTGCGTCGCCAGCGTCATCGTCGCGTAGAGTCGTGCGAGCAGCATCGGGCTATCTCGCAGCTCGTCGCGTTCTTCGCGCGCGGTCACCGCGTTCGAGAGTACAAAAAGCGTCGCTGCGAGCACTTCGCCTAGTCCGATGGTACGCCACGTATCCTTGCTGACGTAGTGGCCGAGTTCGTGCGCGACGACGAACTCGATCTCGTTTTCGGGAAACGGACCGATCAGCGTGTCGCCGAGAACGATACGGTGCGTGCTCCCGATACCCGTGACGAACGCGTTGGCTTTGCGAGTCTGCCGGCTCATATCCATGCGAAGGATCTCGGCGTCGCCGACGCCGAATCGGGCTGCCAGCGCGCGGATGCGCTTCTCGAGCGGCCCTTCGATCGGCTCGAACGTATTGAACAACGGAAGCACGTACAGCGGAACGATTAGGTTTGCCAATATAAAGAGCGGAAAGACGCCGGCGCTCGCGAGCAGCGGCCAGCTCTTGGGTGCGTGCCGAACTGCGGCGCCGAAGAGCACCGCGAGCAGCGCACCGACGCCGGTGGAGATCGCCGTGCTCTTCGCGTAATCGAACGCCCAATCCGTCGCGCTCTGTTCGCTAAGCCCGTACGATCGCTCGAGGGCAAAGTCTTGAACGAACGCGGCCGGCAGATCGACGATTGCGGTCGCCAGCATGAGCGGGGCGGTGAATGCGGCCGGGCGCGCCCAGCGCGGAAGACCGCGCGTCGCGCGGTCGAGCGCGCGGCCGGGTGCGCCGTACGTGAACGCGCCGAATGCGGCGATGCCGCGCACCGTCTCGGCTACTTCGAGGGAGCGGCGCAGCGACGCATACGCCTCGGCGTCGGGCGCCCGCACCGGCGATGGCTCGCGCATTCGCTCAGCGCCTGTATCGTGCGCACGGCAAAATAGCCTGCGGTAAGTCCGGCTCCAAGCCCGAGAAGTAGTTTCTTCATCGGCACCAAACAGTTGACATCGCCATGAAGCTTCTCGACAACGGCCGCATCTACTCTTTCGACGCGGCAAGCGGACGGTTCGTGCGACACGCGTCGCTGCTCGTCGACGGGACGCAGATCGTCGCAGTCGGAGAGGAGGCGGCCGGAATCGGCGCGGAGCGGATCGACCTCGAAGGCGCGACCGTGCTGCCGGCATTCGCGGATTGCCACGTTCATCTCACCGATACCGGCTACTTCCTCGGGGCCCGCGATTTTAGCGGCGTTCGTTCGTACGTGGAGTTTTCCGAAGCGGTGGCCGGCGTGCCGAACGACGGCGGAATCGTCTTTGCCGGTCAGTACGACGAGAGTGCCTGGCACGACGGCGGCACGGCGGACGCACGTGCGCTCGACCGCCTGCATGCGGACGCGCGCGCGATGCTGGTTCGCATCGACGGCCACTCGTGCGTCGTCAACCGGCGCACGTTCGAACGGTTGGCGATTCCTGCGGATACGAACGGCATCGAACGCGATGCCGCCGGCGAGCCGACCGGGAAGCTCTTTCTCGATGCAAACTGGCGCGCCCAGTCGGCTTTCATGGCCCAGTTGCCGCTCGACGTCAAACGCAGCGCCGAGCGCCGTGCGATCGACCTCGCGCTTGCGAACGGCGCGCTGCACCTGCACGCGCAGCTGCTCGGATTCTCGCGTGAGGAATACGATGTAGAGATTCATTCGCTGCGCGCCCATGCGGCCAAGATCCATCCGAAGATCTGCGAACCGGATGCAACGATCGCGCGCGATCTCGGCCTGCCCTACATCGGCGGCGACGTTTTTCTCGACGGGTCGATCGGCAGCCGGACCGCGGCCTTCACGCGGCCATATGAAGGCGAGGAGGGATGCGGCACGCTGCGGTTCTCGGACGACGAGCTGCTTGCGTATTATTCGCAAGCGGAGGCGCTGGGTATCGCCGCCGGCGTGCACGCGATCGGCGACGCCGCGATCGAACAGTGCGTTCGCGTCTGGGAGCGCGTGTTGGCCGGAAAACCGTCGCCGCGTGGAAGCCGCCACTTTATCGAGCACTTCGAGCTGGCGACGCCCGAGCAAATTCCGAGCGCGCGCGCAGATGGGCATCTATTTTTCGATGCAGCCTCAGTTCGACGAACTCTGGGGGGGCGTGGGCCGAATGTACGTACGTGCGCCTCGGGTCCGGAACGATGCACGCGATGAACGCGCTCGCGCGCATCGAAGCGGCCGGCGGCGTGCTGTGCGGCGGTGACGATAGCCCGGTCTGCGCGCTGAGCCCGCTGACCGGCATGCAAGCCTGCGTCGATCATCACGAACCGGGCGAGCGGCTCGCGCCGGAGCGCGCGCTCGCAATGTACACCGTCAACGCCGCGCGCTTCGGTTATAGCGAGAGCCAAACGGGCAATATCGTCGCGGGCTTGGCCGCCGATTTCGTAACGCTCGATTGCGATCCGCTCGACGGCGCGCGCTTCGCCGATTGCTCCGTGCTGTCGACGTGGTGCGACGGAGAATCGGTCTACTCAAAATAAGTCCGCGTTTTCCGTGCGCACGTCACAGCCGACGTGTTGAGAACGTTTCATTTCAATACAACTGAACAACCAATTCAGCGTTATGAAGATACGTACGTTTGAAAAGTGTTGAACAATTGTGAAATATCTTGACACGAATTGAGGGCTGACAAATATGTATGCAAACCGCACGCTCCGGCGCGCTGGTTTGTCGCTCTTGCTGCTCGTGTCGATTCTGAGCCAGGCAACGTGGACACTGGCCGGAACGACGGGCGGCTTGAGCGGCACCGTGACGGATGAAAAGGGTGTACCGGTCGCAGGCGCGATCGTTAAAGCTTCATCTCCGCAGCAAACTGCCTCAGTCACAACCGACGCCGGCGGACACTTTTCGTTTTTAACCCTGGCACCCGATACGTACACCGTAACGGCTGCCAAGGATGGATACGCTCCATCGAGCGCTCCGGGCGTCTCCATCTTCGCCGACCAAACATTAAACATCGTCGTTACGATGCCGCACGCGGGGTTAAAAAACATCGCCAACGTAACCTCGCGAGCCGCCAGCAGCCTCGTAAAACCCGGTACGACCGTCGACGTCTACGCCGTCAACGCGGCGACGGCGACGCAGCTTCAAATTTCGGGCGGCGGCAACAACATCGACAATGCCTATTCGGCCATCTATTCGATGCCGGGCGTCAACGGCTTACCGGGCAATTTCGGGTTCGGTCAAGTCTTCTACATTCACGGTTCGAGCTATAACCAGATCGGTTACGAGTTCGACGGTATCCCGGTCAATCGGGCCTTCGATAACTACAACGCGAGTTCGCTCTCGAATCTCGGGGCTCAGTCGACCGAAGTGTACACCGGCGGCGGACCGGCCGCGGGAACCGCGGCGACGCTCGGCGGGTATATCGATCAAGTCATCAAGACCGGAACATACCCGGGCTACATCATACTCGGCGGCGGCCTTGGCGCGCCGGCGTTCTACCATCAGGCACAAGTCGAAGCCGGCGGGGCAACGCCGGACCGGCTCTTCTCGTACTACGTTGCGCTTCGCGGCGCGAACCAGATTCCAAATCAGATCGACAGCCAGAACGCTAGCGACTTGGCCCAAGACGGCAACAATATATACGGCGTTCAAGGTAACCCGTGGAACACGCTGATGATTCCGTTTACCGAGTTCGGCTTCAACGGAAGCCGCGGACCGTGGTCCGACTGCAACGCGAACGGCTCGGCGAAGGCCAACGGTTCGTTCCTTTCGCCGGCACTCGCGGCCGCCTACGGCGTCAACGGACCGATGCCGACGTGCAACATGTACGGTCCGGTTTACGGCGCTCTGAGCATCAATCTTCGCGGCAACGACTTGAGCGATCGCGAAAATGTGATGAACTTCCACGTCGGCATCCCGCATCATAAGGATTCCGGCAAGGACGACATCCAGATCCTCTTCGATAACTTCTTCTACCAAACCAGCGGCTGGGATAACATCAGCACCAACGGCGGCCTTGGCTTGATGAACGCGACCGAATCGCCCGCCGGTACGGCAAGCGGTCTCGGCAACTACAATACCTGGGTCGCAAACGAGTTCTTCGGCGCGCCGGGCAACTATCTTGGGCCGGCCCAAATGCCGAGCTCGCCGGGTCTTTGTGCGTGGTTCAATTTGCTCCATCTCGCCGGCGCCAGTCCGAACTGCGCCGCAACGGGCCAATCGCCCGCGCCGTATTACGACGCTTACCAAGTGGTTAACGCGCACTTCGGCCAGTCGGCCGTCGGCGCGACGGACATCGTCGCACCGTACTACTTTCCGAGCACGAATCCCGACCGGGCTTTTGGTGCCGGATTCTCTCCGTACCAGGTCTCGGATACGAACAATAACGGGTCGATCGTAAAACTCCAATACACGAAAAATTTCGGCTCGAACGCTTTCGTGCGCTTGTTCGGATACACGTTCTACTCGGATTGGTTACAGACCGATCCGAACACCGGCTTCACGCCGTTCCTGGTCGGCGCTGCGACTTCGTCAGACTACGAGTTGAACACCCACACGACGGGTTTCGGTTTGCAGGCTGCGGATCAGATCAATTCGCAAAATCTCATCACGCTGTCCGGAAACTATATCTCGGCCGCGACGATGCGATACAACAACTTGCAGTACACGTTCTCGCCGAACGGCGCTCCGCTTGCAACGCTCCAGAACGCCAGCGGTCAGTGCTTCGCATATACCGACAACTACACGTCCAGCGGCTACATCGACCCGGGTTATTACATTCCCGGCAAACCTACCGGCCAGCAGCTTAAGGCCGGCGCACCGGTGTCGTGCCTCTCCGCACTAGCGGGCGCCACGCTCGGCCAAGTCCAAGCCCAGATGCTGCCCGCCATACCAGGCGCCGCGGCGGCCGCCGGAGCAGGCTGGGATCTGACGCAGAACCTCGAACCCGACGCAAACCGGAGCACCACCGGACCGCGATTCCTCAACGTCGCGCTTCAGGACGAGTTCCGTCCGTCGGATCGTTGGGACATCAACGCCGGACTCCGTTTCGAAAGCTACGGATACGCGCTCGGAGACTATGCCTCTCCGGAGCAGCAGTTCTGGTTCAACGAAGTCAACCAGACCGCGTGCGTCGCTCCGAACGGCCTCGTACAGGCGCCCGCCGCCGACATCAACGGCGGTACGGCTCGCAGCCCCAGCGTCGGACAAAACTATCCGACGTACGTGACCACGGCTCCGGGCGTCGCCTGTCCGTACGATCCCGTTCTCAAGCAGCAGCTCTATCACCCAGGCGAGCACGGCGTGCCCGCGATCACGCTGGGTGGAAGCGGAATGATCACGAATACCACGTTCTCGCCCCGCGTCGGCTTCACGTACACGCTGTCGCCGAACAACGTCATCCGGTTCTCGTACGGCCGCTACACGCAGCCGACGCAGACCGCCTCCGAACAGGTGCTTACGTATCTCGACGGGTATCAGATGGCCAGCAATCTGTACAACTCTTCTTACTATAACAACGGATACAACTCGATCGTTCACAACAATCCGATTCAGTTCTCCAACAACTGGGACGCTGCTCGTTTGAATCGCACCTGAACGGAACGGACATCGCTTACAAGGTCTCGCCGTTCTATCGCCTTACCTCGAACCAATCCGTCGAGGTGGCGCTGCCCGGCGGTTTGTCCGGATCGTTTAACTCCGGTACCGAACAGACCGAGGGGGTCGAGCTCGCCGTAACCAAAGGCGATCCGTCGCACAACGGCCTCTCGGGTCAACTCTCGTACACGTACACGTTCTCGCAACTCAAATACTCGCTGATCAATGGCAGTAACATCATTGCGAGCCTGCGCAGTACGATCGCCCCGTACTTGGGTCTTGAAGGCGTTAACGGCGGTTCGCCGTGCTACATCCAGGGCGCCGATAGCGGGGGCCAGACGATCGGCGTTGCTAACTGTTCGAAGCCCTTTAAGATCAAGGGTCAGAAGAATCCCATCCCGCCGTCGGAGTTCGTCCAAAACCCCTACTACAGCGGAACCCTCACCGCTGCGGCATTCGATGCGTCGTATCCGTTGACCGGATACTACCCCACCTACGCCAACTTCTTTCCGTATGGCTTGCAGCAAGGTGATGCGGCAACGGCGCTTTCGCCGAATATCTTTGCCGGGTACCTCTCCTACAAGCACAACAAGTGGCAGGCGACGCTTACCGGTAATCTCTGGGAAGGGACGGAGTACGGGTCGCCTGGATCGATCGCGGGCACCAACCCAACCTCGTGCCGCTACAACCAAGGAACCACGGGGATCGTCGCAGGATCGCAACTCGCCGATTATCAGACGTGCGGCAGCAGCATTGCCATTCCCAACCCCTATACCGGTAATTTGACGGAATCGGCCAATATCGCAATCCATGGGACTTGAACCTGGGTGCGCAGATTTCGTATGAGATCACGCCGCGCGTTCAAGCGACCGTCGCACTCGCGAATATTTTGAACGCGTGCTTCGGTGGTTCGGCCGAACCATGGACTGCCGCTTATGCGCCCAACAGCGTCATCTGCGCATACACGCAAAGCCCGGCGTACGTTGGGATTCAGCCGGGTGCTGGATACTTCTACGGAAACAGTCCGCACTCGCCGGTGAACGGAACCACCGGGTATCCCAAGATCTTCGATCAAGCCTACGAGCCCGGAACGTTCCAAATCTCGTCCCCGTTCCAGGCCTACTTCCAAATCCACGTGAAGATGTAGTCCGGATCGAACCGCGATAAGCTAGGGGACTCCGAGCGGGGTCCCCTACGCAATTTTCGCTAGATGATCGAGATGGTTTCTTTCGGTTTGGGATGGGCTTCGAGAGCGGCGAGCAGACCGGCTGCAAGCGTGTCGCACACCGGATCGTCGATCTCTTCCACGCGGCCCTCATCGGCGAGCAGCGCTTTGTTCGGATCGATCGGGATACGCGCCAAAACCGGCGCCTGCGCGAGCTCGGATACGCGATCGGCGTACGACGGGCCGAAAATCTCGTACTTCGTTCCGGTGTCCGGCGCGATGAAGTACGACATGTTCTCGACGATGCCGAGCACCGGCTTCTTGAGCTGATGCACTAAGTTCGCAGCTTTGCGTACGATCATGGTGGCGAGGGCTTGCGGCATCGTCACGAGGACGACGCCGTCGATCGAGAGCGATTGCAGGACGGTCAGCGGCGCATCCGACGTGCCGGGCGGAAGATCGATAAGCAGAACGTCGAGATCGCTCCAAAGCACTTGCTCGTAGAACTGACGGATCACGCCGGAGAGGATTGGTCCGCGCCAGATCATCGCGGTATCTTCTTTGTCCGTGAGCAGATTCGAACTGACGACTTCGATCGCGCTCCGCGTCACGGCGGGAATCATCAGCGGCTGCGGGTTGCCTTGCGGCGTCTTCGCGTTCGGGTCGGCTTCGATCGTGAGCGGTTCGCGCAAGGCGAAGAGTTTCGGAATCGAAGGACCGGTAATGTCTGCGTCGAGGATGCCGACGCGCAGGTGCCGCCGGCGCAAGCCGATCGCGAGCAGCGCGGTTACCAGCGACTTGCCGACGCCGCCTTTGCCCGACATCACGGGAACGACGTGTTTGATCTTGGCGCGGCCCGTAAACGCACCCGGCATGCGGCGCGCGGGCCGGCGATCTTCGTTGCTGATCAGCGGGACGAATCCGGAAAGGCGCGCCTGCGTCAGCGCCGCGAGAATCGGCTCGATGCGGAGCGCGTGCGCCGCGGCGCCTTGCTCGATGGTTTCGTATTTGCTGACGCTGCAGCCGCTGCAGCCCAAACCGAACGATTGTAGGACCTCGGCGGCGATCGGAAGTGCGGCGACCAGCTCTTTGATGTTCGTCTTCGGGGCGATCTCGATTTCTATGTGGGGCATTGCTTGGAGGCTATTCGGTGGGGCTTTCGCAATCGCCCGTTGAAGCTGCGTCCCCTTGCAAACAGAATCAATTAGCGACATTTCTCGCTCGCGAGCGCTTGGCGTCCTTGCCGGCGGCTGCGATTCACCGGTTCGTTCGGGCTGGAGCGTCGGCGGCCCGATGTTCGTCCAGGCATCGGCTCGCGGAGCGTACGCGTTCGACGAAGCCGGCCGCCGCTACATCGACTACGTCATGGCTTACGGACCGCTGCTCTTCGGGCACACGCATCCGGCGCTAACGACCGGCCTCGACGAGTTGGCGACGGGCGGTTTCGTGTGGGGTTCGACGCATCCGGGGGAGATTCGCCTGGGCGAACGGATCCGCTCGCACCTGCCGTCGATGGAGCGCATGCGTTTCGTTACGACCGGCACCGAAGCGATGATGAGCGCGATTCGCGTCGCGCGTGCGTTTACCGGACGCAGTTTCGTTTTGAAGTTCGCCGGAAACTACCACGGGCATTTCGATCTCGCGCTGCTCGATGCCGGCGCGTCGGCGCACACGTCCGGCGGATTAGGCAGCGGAATCCCCGACGGCGTGATGCGCGACGTTGCCGTCGCGCGGTATAACGATCTCGACTCGGTCGACGCGCTCCTGCGCGGCCGCGAGGACGAGCTTGCGGCGATCGTCGTCGAACCGATCGTCGGGAACATGGGCTACGTTACGCCGGCGCACGGTTTTCTCGATGCGCTGAGCGAGCGCACGAAACGTTACGGCGCGCTACTGGTCTTCGACGAAGTGATCACCTGGCTGCGCTTCGGTCTCGGAGGCGCGCAAGGACGGATCGCCGTGAAGCCGGACCTTACGGCGATCGGCAAAATTGCGGGCGGCGGTGCCCCGATCGCGGCCTTCGGCGGGCGCGCAGACGTGATGGCGGTGCTCGCGCCGATCGGTGGAACGTTCACCGGAGGGACGCACGGGGGCAATCCGTTCAGCGTCGGCATGGCGCACCGCGTGCTCGATCTGCTCGAGACGCATCCGGAGTATTACGTGCAAATGGACGTGCTGGCGAAACGCCTAGCGGACGGGATTCGCGCACTGTTTGCGCGGCGCGATCTGCCGTACGCGGTGGTGCAGCACGAGTCGATCGTCGATTTCAAGTTCCGGGCGGGGCCGCCGAATCGGAACTACGACGACGCTCGTGCCGCGGATAAGGCCGCCTACGCGGCCTACTATCACGCGATGCTGGAACGCGGCATCCTTTTGCCGCCTTCGCAGAACGAAGTGATGTTCGTTTCGACGGCGCATACGTTCGGAGATATCGACGAAACGGTGGCGGCGATCGGCGACGCGCTGGGCGCTGCTGGGACCTGCGGCTCGAACTAGTTCGTGCGCGGTCAGCCGGTCAGCCGTCGCGCGCTTCGATATCTCCGCGCTCGATCGCAGCGATGAAGGCGGTGTAGTCGCTCTCCACGACGTCTGCGTACGTCGCCGCAAACCGCGCGATCGCCCGGTCGAATATATCCCCACTGCCCAGGTAACCGGACAGCGTTGCCGGATCGCCCGAGCGCGCGTGCGTGAGTGCGAGCGCTCTTCCGCACAGCGAAGCGTAGGCGAGCAACTGCCGGGGCGTCAGCGACACGGCGTCGATCGAACCCTTCACGTCGGATAGCTGGCGCACGTAGAATTGGTGGCCGTCGGCGCTGTCCGACCAGCCGAGGAACATGTCGCTTGCGGTTTGCATGATGCGCTGCCCAGCGACGACGCGCTCGCCCTGGTTCTCGAAAATGCACGGCTGCGCGTACGGCTCCAGCACGGAGCGGCGCGCCTCTTTGATCTGCAGGATCAGCCCGTCGTTCTCGTGCGCCATCAGCAGCGCGACCGCGCAGCGAGTCCCGACGCTGCCGATTCCAACGACCTTCACGGCCATGTCGACGAGTTCGTACGAGTCGAGGAGGACGGTGAGGTCGTCGCGCAGCGACGCGCGGTACCCGCCGAGCACGTCGCCCGCGTCGATAACGATCTCTCCGTCCGGCGGTGGATGAAAAAGTTTTGGAGGCTTGTCGACGATGCGCCGTTCGAGACCGTCGCCGGTCGTGTACTGCTCGGCGATTAACTCGTGCGTGTCGTCCGGAGCTGCGTCGCCGCTCGCCTCGCGGAGCGATGCCGCGTGCGAGATCGCAAAGACCTCAGAGGCGTCGATGCGCGCGTACCAGACTTCCAGCTTGGTCATGGACGCACACTGAGCCAGGCTCTCGCGATAGGCGTAGACCGCGGCACCAACGGCGTCTCGCGCGCGACCTTCGCTCGTACCCGCGGCGCGAGCCGCGATGTGGATGCTCGCCGACAAGCGCTTGACGTCCCACTCCCACGGAGCCGGAAGCGTTTCATCGAAGTCGTTGATGTCGAAAACGACGTTGCGCTCGGGCGTCGCAAAGATACCGAAATTCTCGACGTGGCAGTCGCCGCAGGCTTGCACCACGACGCCGGTAATGCGGCCGGAGGTTCCGAGATCGTAGGCCATGATGTTCGAGGAACCGCGAAAGAACGTAAACGGCGAACGCCGCATGCGGCCGTAACGAACCGGCACCAAGTCGGCGACGCGCCCTTCGTTGGAGGCCGCCAGCATGACGAGGGGATCGGGGCGGTCGCTCCCCGGTACCCAGTCGCCGTGGCTCGACCGCGGGCAATCCGAACGGAGCGCCTTTCCGGCGGCGAAGAGCGCGCTAATCGGGAGACGGCGATCCGAGGACGAGTTCACTCGCCGTCGGTCTCGGCATCCTCCTCGTGGGAGCGGCGCAGCTGCTCGAAGCGCTGATCGTCGTCCACACCGAGTGCCTCGCCCACGCCCTCTTCGCGATTCATCTCGTTGATTACGTCATTGTCCATGCCGTCAGTATACGCGAAATGCGGTCGTTTGAACCCCCGTACTCTGCGGTAATACGGGGCATGGCTGCAAAGAAGAAAACCACTCGGAAGAAAACGACCGGCAAGAAGACGGCGACCCGCAAGACCGCCGCCCGGAAAACGACGGCCCGCAAGACGACGACCCGCAAGTACTCTAAAAAGGCTGGGCGTAAGGTCGAGCGTGCGATGAAAGAGATGAAGTCGGGGAAACTGCGTTCGGGACGTTCGGGAGCCAAGGTGACGAGCCGCAAGCAGGCGATTGCGATCGGCTTGAGCGAGGCTCGCGCCGAAGGCGATAAGGTTCCGGAAAAAAGCGGCTAGGGCTCGAGCAGCGAGCGGAACGTACCCGGGTCCAGCGGGATCGGAGGCACGCCGCCGGGAGCGGGCTCGTAGTCGAACGTTACCGTCGCGCTCGACACAAAGCGCCCATGCGGCATGTGCAGGGTCGCAAGCGCAGCTTCGCCCGTAATGTAGAGGCCGCCGTCGACGGTCGCGAACTCGATGCGCCACGGCGTCGTATCCTCCGGAGCGACCGTGAAGTTTCGCGCCACGACGGCGCGCCGCGGAAGCTTCGTTGCCGGATCGATCCAGAGATCGCGAAGCCGGTACCGGTTTGGATCGTGAAGCGGTTTTAGCACGAGGTGCTCGGTCACAACGCCGTCGATCGTTTCGTTGCCGGCGTTCGTCACCGCATAGTCGCGCTGCGGCGACACGACGATCGCGATGGTTTTCAGCCCCGTGCCTTGCGGAGCGGGCTCCGTCTGCGTTCGAGCGTACGCGTGAGCGATCCCGAACGAGTAGTCGGGCGTGAGGAACGGAACGCCGAGCAGATCTTCGATGGCCTTGCTCGGCGTCAGGTTCTTGGTTTTCGATACTGCCTGTCCCGTTACGCATTGACCGCCGCACAGCGCCATGGAGAGCGAGAAGTTGAAGCCGTGCGGATGCGGTGGGTTAGCCAGTTCCTCCGCCGTGATCGTCTGCACGCGCAACTCGCCGGTCTGTGGATAGTAACGCGCGCGATACCGGTCGCTGCGAGGCTTCGAACCGTCCGTTCCGCTGACGACCACGGCGTAGTCGACTTGCTGCGGGTAGCGCGCCGCCGCGACGGCGGTGCGTACCCGTGCGAACTCCGCATACGCGTCGTCCGCGGCGGCGATCATTCCCGAACGGGCACCGGATAGACGGCGGGACTGCGCAGCCCGTTCGCATCGACGCTGCGGACGCCGAAGATGAAGTCGTCTTTGCTCGCCGGCACCGTGTATTGGCTTACGTTTCCGGCGCTTTGCGCGTACTGCCACTGCGGAGCGTCGGTCGTACGCCAAACGATCTCGTACGATACCGCGTCGGCCGCCGGCTTCCAGCGCAGGGTCGTGTCGTAACCGAGCTTCTGCGTCAGCATCTGCACGGTGGACGGCGGCGCGGGGCCGAGCGCGAGCGTAGCGAGCGCGGCTACGTTCGCCTTCGTTACGCGCGCGAGATACTGGGCGTCGACGTATTGCGGAAGGTCGCCGTACTGCACGCCGTTTTCGACGCGCACGTCCTGATGCTGATGCGTGAAGTTTTCGTGCGGTTCGACGAAGCGCACCGCGGTGAACCCCTGGTCTTGAAACGACTCCTGATCGCCGCCGCGTAAGAAGCGGTCGGAGCGAAAGATCTGCCGCACGCTGAAATCCGGAAGATACGCGGGCACGATCTCGGCGATGAAGCGAGAGAGTTCGCGTGAGGGCGAGTCGTTCTCCGAACCCAGCGCATTCACGCGCTCGACCTTCGCGCCTTGCGGGAGGCCCTGGCTGAAGACGCGCACGACGTTTGGTTCCGAAAGCCCGTCGCCGCCGTTCGTGTTGCCGGTTACGTCGTTGTTGAGCACCGCGAGGAGCGGCGCTTTGGCGGCTGCGAGTTCTTTGGCGTAGTGGTCGGAACCCCACAGGCCGAGTTCTTCGCCGTCGAAACATGCGAAGACGATCGTCCCGCGGAACGAGGTCGCACTCATTACGCGTGCGGCTTCGAGGACGGCAGCAACCGAGGAACCGTTATCGTCGGCGCCCGGTGCGACGCCAAGGCCGTCGGTGCACTTGCCGTCGCAGTCGTCGTAATGGCTCGACATGATGTAGAGGCGGCCGGGCTGCGTGCCCTGCAGCGTCGCGATCACGCTCGACTCGGTAACGGCGCGCGGCGTTTTGTCGGTCTTCGCCTGAAGATACGTATCCAGCGCTACCGACATCCGGCCGCCGCTCTTGGCGCCGATCTCGCGAAAGCGCGCGGCGATCCAGTCGCGCGCCGCGAAAACGCCGTGCGTCGGCGTCGACGTCGTCTCCGAGAAATCGTTGCGCGTTCCGAACGCCACGAGCGCCTCGATGTCGGCCTTGAGCCGGCCGGCGTCGACGGCGCCGGCCATCGAAGCGATCGCCGGGAGGGTGACCGGCGCGGGCAGCGGTGCGGCGGCGGGAGCGGCACCAAGCAGAATTGCAGCTAGAAGCACGAAAGAGCGGCGTATCATGCTGCGTGCTTCCGCCACCGTGTACGTACTCGCCTGCGCGGACGGCTCGCTCTATACCGGCGCCACGGTCGACCTCGGGCGCCGCGTCCGCGCGCACCGGCGCGGAACGGCCGCGCGGTATACCCGCGCTCGCTTGCCCGTTCGCCTCGTCGCCTGGTGGCACGTTCCCGATTTCGACCGGGCGCGCTCGCAGGAGGCGCTCTTTAAGCAGTTCACGCGGGCTGAAAAACTCGAGGCCCTTGCCGGGAACGAGGCTTTCGGAAGCCCCTTGCACAAGCCACCGCTGACCTACGCCCCCGTACATCCGCAGGAGAAGACCCACATGCGCACGCCCCCCAACGCCGACGAACTCGAAGCCTATTCGGAAGAGGCGCGCAACTCGCGCGTGCGCATCAGCACGGATAAGGGCGACATCGTCCTCGAACTGTTCCCCGACGACGCACCCAACCACGTCGCATCGTTCATCAAGCTCGCGAAGGACGGTTTTTACGACGGCCTGGCGTTTCACCGGGTCGAACCGGGCTTCGTGATTCAGGGCGGCGACCCCGACGGCGACGGAACCGGCGGCCCGGGCTATCGCCTCCCGGCCGAATTCAACTCGCGCTCGCACTTGCGCGGCACGCTCGCGATGGCGCGCTCCAGCGACCCCAACTCCGCGGGCTCGCAGTTTTACATCTGCCTAGGCGACGCGCGTTTCCTTGACAATCAGTACACCGTGTTCGGAAATACCGTCGAAGGCCTGGAGACGATCGATAAGATCAAACGCGGCGATAAGATGAACAAGGTGACGATCGAGCCGGTCTAGCCTATGTGGCGGTGTCCTCGTGAGCGGAATGCCCCGAGGGGTACAGCGCGGAGTTCCATTCACCCGGGCGACCGCTCGAAAAACACATCCATGTGTTTTTCTACTTATCCGTTTTTTCAAAACTTCAAAGGAAGTTCGCCCTCCGGGCTTTTTTGAAAAAATCGGAAATCGCCCGGGTGAACGGAACTCCGCACCGCACCCCTCGGGGCATTCCGCTCACGAGGACACCGTCGAGGCATAGACGGCTCGGGCTATTTGGTGGATGGCGGCGTTTGCGGCGTCGTAGTCGGTGAGGGCCTTCGTCAGGATGGTGAGGATGATTGGCGTGTTGCCGTAGGGATCGATGATGGCTACGTCGTTGCGGGTTCCCGTGATTTCGCCGGTTTTGTTGGCGATGGGGACGCCGGCGGGGATGCCGCCGGGGATTTTTTCTCGATCGGTTTGGCCGAGCATGACTTTGATCATCTCGCGGCAGAATTTGGCGGAGGCGATGGTTGGGACGTCTTCGTGGGCGCCTTTTTCAACTTGATAAAGTAGGAGGCCCATGTCGGCGGGCGTCGTTACGTTGTTTTGTACTCGAACGATCGCAGCGGTGTCGATGAACTTGCGGGCGAGATGCGTGTTTTGTAAACCGGCTTGGCCGCCGATGTCGTTGATTTGGTCGACGCCGAAATGGCCGATCAGCATGTTGGCGGCCGTGTTGTCGCTGAGCTGAATCATCGGAACGATGAGTTGGCGCACCGTGAAGGTGGCGCCGTCGGCCTGTTCCGACATGAAATCGGACCCGCCGATTAAATCGTCCGCGTGCGAAAAGGTCAGCTGGGCGTCGAGCGTGCCCGGCGTTTGATCCTCGAGCGCATATGCCGTCGCCATGACGAGCACTTTGATCGTCGACGCGGTTGGGAACAGGTCGAGCGCGCGGTACTCGACCAGCGGCGGCCCTTCGTCGAGCGTTCGTGCGTAGACGCCGATGATTCCGGGCATCGCGTGGGCGATCGAGCGAATATGACGGTCGAGCGATGGCTGTGCGGACGTCGCGCGCGGGAAGAACAGCATCGCGGCGGAGGCCCCGAGAAAGAGCGCGCGCTTCACGAACCGGTTCCCTGGTAGTGCTTTAAGCCGAAAAGCCAAAGGGCGTAGGCGCCGCCGAACCAAATCAGCCCGACGGCCGGCGTCAGCAAACCGATCCAGGGACTCAACTGTAGCCCGGTATCCGTCTTCGCGAGAAAGAACGTCGCCGGAAAGTAATTCATGAACGCGAACGGGAGAATGAACGCCATCACGATTTGCACGGTGCGCCCGTAGATGCTGATCGGATAGCGCGTAAAATCCTGTTCGAGACCCATGGCCACCCACCGGAGCGTGTCGACGCGTACGACCCAGAACGAGATCGCCGCGATCGCGAGCGAGACGCCGAGATCGATCAGCGCCCCGCCGATCACGACGAGAGGGACGAACACCACGAAGACCCAGTCGACGTGAACGCCGCCGACGACCGTCGCGAAGATCAGCGTGACGATGCCGAGAAAGAGTCCGTCGGGGACGGTTTGATTCGGGACGGTCAGCACTTGAAAGAGCGTATTGAGCGGGCGCACGAGAAAGCGATCGAACTGGCCCGCGCGAACGTATTCCGGCACGAAATTGACCTGAAAGAACGCTAGGTTGTGAAGTTCGTGTCCGCACATCCACAGCGCGTAGAGGAAAAACATTTGCCGGAAATCCCAGCCGTCCATCGATGGAAACGTACGCATCGTTACGTACAGCGCGCCGAGCGCGACCGCGTGATACGCGATCGTAAAGCCGAACCACATCACGAAGTTTGCCCGGTACTCGAGCAACGTCAGGATGTTGACTCGCCAATACTGCCGGTATGCCGCGATCATCGCTAGACGGGTTCAACGCCCGGGCGCTGCTCCCCGTTCGCGCGCCGTTTCGATTGGACCTTACGACGGAGGCGCTGCGCCGGCTTGCAAGCAACGTCGTCGATGTCGTTGGTGAAGACGGCACGTACTATCGTGCACTCGCCGACGACGCGGGAACGTCGTTGGTGGCGGTTCGCGCGCACGGGAAGGGCGAAATCGAAGTGCGGGCAAGCGGGCGCAACGCCGAGCGCTGGTGGCCGGTGGTCGCGCGCATGCTCGGAACGCAGGCGGACCTGACGCAGTGGCGCAAGCGCAGCGCGCGTATTCCCTGGCTGGCGCGCCTCGCGAAAGCGCTCGACGGCGTCAAGCCGCCGCGGTATGCAAGCGCGTGGGAAGCCTGCTGTCATGCGGTCGTCTTTCAGCAGATCTCGATTCACGCGGCCGCGGCGATCATGCGTCGCGTGGTCGAACGTCTTGGCGAAACGGTTGTAGGACCCGGCGTCGTATGCGTCCCGTTTCCTCAACCGGAACGTCTGCTCGCCGAACCGGAGGCGGAACTTCGCGCCTGCGGTCTCTCGGCCAACAAGGTCGCGCACTTACGTTCCGTCGCGAGCGCCACGCTTGACGGGTCGATCGACGAAGTGGTGCTCGAGAAGCTTCCGACACCGGAGGCGGCCGAGGCACTGACGCGCATCCGCGGCCTCGGTCCGTGGAGCGCCTCGGTCGTCATGCTGCGCGGTTTCGGCCGGCTCGACGTCTTCCCCATGCGCGATTCGGGCGTGGCCCGGACCGTGACGCTGCTTTCGGGTGACGATCGCCTCGATTTGGACGCCGTCCTTGATATCCTTGGCCCGGTGCGGGGTATGCTCTACTACCATCTGTTGCTCGGCCGGCTGCGCAACCTGACCCCCGAGTAGGCGTGTCTGAGGAGCTACCATGACGACCACGATGACGCCCACGTTCGCAATCCAGCGCTCGGGCGAGCGCTACCACGCCCAACATGGATGGCTCGATAGCTATCACTCTTTCAGCTTTGCCGACTACTTCGATCCGGAGAATCAGAACTGGGGCGCGTTGCGCGTCTTCAACGACGACCGCATCGCGGGCGGCACCGGTTTCCCGCCGCATCCGCACAAGGACATGGAGATCGTCACCTACGTCTTCACCGGCGAGCTTGCCCACAAAGACAGCATGGGCAACTCCGGCGTGGTCGGTCCGGGCGGCGTGCAGTTCATGAGCGCGGGAACGGGGGTGCGTCACAGCGAGTACAACAATCGGCCCGACGGCGAATTGCACTTAGTACAGATGTGGGTGCTCCCCGGAAAAACCGGGACGCCGCCCTCCTACGGCCAGATGGATTTTGCTCGCGAGGACCGGCTCAATCGGTGGCTGACGATCGTTAGCGGTGAAGATGCCGTCGAAGCGCCGATCCGGATCACGCAGAAGGCTACGTTCAAAGTCTCGCTGCTCGAAAACAGCGAGCTGCTGCACGAGTTCGCGCCCAAGCGCTTCGGGTTCTTGTTCGTCAAAGACGGTACGATCGAAGCCAACGGCGAGCGCTTGCACCCAGGCGATGCGGTGCGCCTCTTCGACGTCGCGAAGCTCTCGCTCAAGGGCAGCGGCGAGATCGTCCTCTGGGATCTTCCCGACGCATGAGCGCAACCTGCGAACATCTCACAAACGCTCCGGAAGATGCGAAGCCGCAAACGCCGGCGTGTGCCGAATGTACCGCCAAAGGGATCGAGTGGGCCCAGGTTCGGATGTGCCTGACGTGCGGGCACGTCGGGTGTTGCGATTCAGGCCCCGGCAAACACGCGACCGCGCACTTCAAGGAAACCGGCCACCCGGTCATGCGCACGATCGTCCCCGGCCAAGACTGGCGCTGGTGCTATGTCGATCAGGCGATGGACTAGTCCGAGCTCGTCCTAGCCGCCCTGAACGACGACGCGCCGTGAGGCGGCTCGCCACACGAACGTTGCGAGTCCCGAGAACAGTGCGAGCCACGCGAGCTGCACGATGAGTGCGCCCGCCCAGTCACTCGGCGGAATGACGCCGACGTAGATCAGCAGCGGGGTCGAATAGATCGCCGCGAAAGGCAACGTGAAAACCAAGCGTCCGAGCAGCCCGGGAAAGAAGGTCAGCGGAATGATCTGCCCCGAGAGCAAGTCTGAGCACCAACGCACGATCAGTTGTACGGCGAACGTCTCGAGCGTCCAGAACGCGATCGAGTTCATCAGAAAGTTCAGGAAGAAATTGACGCCGTACCCGATGACGAACGATGCGATGAAGACCGCAAACGTCGTCGCCGGCGGCACGTCGACGTGCACGATCAGCAGTGCGAAAAGCAGCGACGGAATCACGAGGAGGGCGTGCAGCAACGTCTGCCCGATGCCGTCGGAGAAGTAATACAGCGGAACGCTGATCGGCTTCATCAGATCGGTGGCGATGCCGCCCTCGCGGACCTTCTCGCGGATCATGCGCGTCCCGTCGACTTCCAAGATCAGCGACATCAGCAGCGCGACCGTCGCGTAGGTGATCATACCGTGCAGCGGCAGGTTGATTGGCGCGACGTTTTGCGTGTAGAGCGCCGTCCACAGACACTTGAGCAGATAGACCCGCAGCACCAGCGAGCCGACGTTCGTCAGCACCTCCATCCGGTAGGTAGCTTCCCGCGCGAACGCTTTCTTGGCGAACTCGACGTAGGGTGCGACGTTCATCCGGTGATGGTTCGCCGGAACGCCGCAGAAACACCTCGGATGATGTACCCGCCCTCGCCGATCCGGATCCTACGGCGTTTTTACTTCAATCGCGATGATGTGGAGATCGCTTCCGCCGACGTTGCGTACGTAGTGCGGATCGAGCGGCGCCAGCCACACCGCCGCGCCGGGCGCCGGCGCGGGTGCTCCGGACATCCGCGAATCCACGAGGACGTTGTCGTCGGCATCGCAACGCACGAAATCGCTCCAGCTCAAGACATAGAGGGCAGCCGGCCACTCGTGAGCGTGTACCGGCGTGCGATCTCCAGAACCCAGTCGCGTGTCGAGCACGCGAACCCGATCGTTCTCAAAAAGAACGCTGTGGTGGTCGGGCGCTGCCGTCATCGCGTCGAGCGGATGAGATGCCATGTAATTTATTTTTTCTTCTGCTGTTTCTTGAGCGCTTCTTGGCGGCGATGTTCCATCTCTTGAAGTTCGAGCATCATTGCGTCGACCACGCCGCCGACGTCGGCCGATTGAGTCGGCGGCGGCTCCTCGCCGCGGCGCGGCGGCGGCGTGACGTTCTTATGTTCGTCGAGCGTTTTGTCCTGAGCGTGCATTTTGCGCAAGAACTTTGCGTACGTCTGCGCGGCTTGCGCGCGCACGTCGTCGGTACCCTCGATGTTGAAGACGTCGGCGTAGAAGTTAAGCTGCGCTTGGGCGTCCGCCGCCTTGTCGGGGGAGTAGATCTTTGCCGGATTGCCGAGCGCGATGTGCTGCATCGGCACGCTCGCGCCCTTCGGCAAACGGGTGTTGACGTGCACGATGCCGCCGAGCCCGACGCCGCTGCCGTCCTCGAGGTTCGCGCCGTTAAACACCTTCGCGCCACTCGCGATGAAACAGCCGTTGCCGACCGTAGCGCCGACGACGTAGGCCTGGGGACCGACGATGCAGCGGTTGCCGATCGCCAGCGGAAAGGAAATCGCACTGCCGCCGCTGGCTTTAAGCACGGCGTTCTCCATCACGACCGTCTCCGCGCCGATCGTTAACGGAGCGCCTTCGGCGACGAGAATCGCGCCGTGGAGTATCGCGCAATCCGCCCCGATCGTCACGTCGCCGCTGATCGTCGCACTGGCGGCGACGTAGGCGCTGGAATGGATCTTGGGTTTCTTCGTACTGCTGGAGACGATCATGGCGTTACCTCTTGCGGTTTGGAGTATCCCTCGACGTAAATGCGGCGGATGATCGCTTCGAGTTCGGGTTCCTCGATGCTCACGTCTTCGACGCTAAACTTGTCGCCGGCTTGACGGATCAGCAGATCCGCCCGTTCGGTATTACGGTCGAATCGAAAACGCGCGACCGCGCCCTCGACGCTCTCCAGGTCGGCACCCTGCAGCTGCGGGTCGGCGAGCGGCTCGACGAACGTGAGGACCAGCGTGCGGAAGCGGCCGTATTCGCTCTTGATGCGCTCGATGTCGCCGTCGTAGATGATGCTGCCGTGGTCGATCAGTACGATCCGCCGGCAAAGGCGTTCGACGTCGGCGAGGTCGTGCGTGGTCAGCACGACGGTGGTGCCGCGTTCCGAGTTGATGCGAGCGATGAACTCTCGGATTGCCTCCTTCGCGACCACGTCCAAGCCGATCGTCGGTTCGTCGAGAAAGACGATCTTCGGATCGTGGAGCATCGCCGCCGCGAAATCGCCGCGCATCCGCTGCCCGAGCGAAAGCTGGCGGACCGGCGTACGGATGAATTCGTTCAACTGCAGCAGCGCTTTGAACTCGTCCAGGTTGCGGTCGTAGACGTCCTTGGGCACACCGTAAATCGCGCGCAGAAGTTCGAACGATTCGATCAGCGGGAGATCCCAGTAGAGCTGGCTGCGCTGCCCGAAAACGACGCCGATGTTGCGCGCGTTCTCCTTGCGCTTCAGGTACGGCACGAGCCCCGACACGCGAACTTCGCCGGATGTTGGGACCAAGATCCCGGTGAGCATCTTGATGGTGGTCGACTTGCCCGCGCCGTTCGGCCCGATATATCCGACCAGTTCGCCGGGCTCGAGCGCCATCGTCACGCCGCCGACGGCAACCTTCTCCTCGCGCTGGCTGGAGAACAGCGTCTTGAGCGCGCCGAGGGCGCCGGGGGTGCGCTTGACCGTAGAGAAGACTTTACGCAGGTCTCGCGTCTCGATGATCGGCGGCATTTCCAGGGCCTATCGTGCGCTTCTGCGTAGTTTCCTGCGGTGATCGTGACCATCTCGAATCAATACGGCGCCGGCGGCTGGTCCGTCGCGCGAATCGCAGCACAGACCCTGGGCTACGAGTTCGTCGAACGCCAACTGCCGGTTGTCGTCGCCAGGCGCCTCAGCATCCCGGTTGAGGAGGCGGAAGAGGACGAGGAGACCTACCGCGGCGTCGGCGAGCAGTTCTTGAGCGGCCTCGAACTCTCGACGCCCGAGTTGGCCGAGCTCTCGACCGAACCAACCTTCGATCAAACGATGCTGCGTGCGCTTCAGGATGCGGTCCGCGAGTACGCCTCCCACGGCAACGTGGTTATCGTCGGCCGGGGCGCGGGCGCGATTTTGGGACCGCGGCCGGACGTGCTGCGGGTCTTCCTCTACGCACCGCGCGAGCGTCGCGTCGACCACATCTCCAAGCACTTCGGCGTCGATGCGAAGACCGCCGAGAAGGAAGTCGATCGCGTCGACAAGGGCCGGGCCGCATATTTGCGCGACTGGTACGGCATCGATTTCGGCGATCCGGCCAACTACGATCTGCTCATCGAGACGTCCGCGCTCGGTGACGACAAGAGTGCCGCGACTATCGTCGAGGCGGTTCGGATGCGCGCATGATGGAGGCCTCGGTTCCGAAACGGGCGTCCATCTTCACGGCGCTTCGATTTCGTGATTTTCGCCTGCTATGGGGCGGATTGCTCGTCTCGAACCTTGGAACGTGGATGCAGTTCACGGCTATGGGCTTTCTCGTCGCGCAGATCGCGGGCACGCCGCATCGCGCCGCGCTCTACCTCGGCATCCTCGGTGCCGCGCGGGCGATACCCGTACTGGTACTGTCACCCTTCGCCGGCGTCGTCGCCGACGAGTTGCCGCGCCGCGGCGTCCTATTGGTGACGAACTCGGTGATGGCGCTCGCGGCGCTGCTGCTGGCGTTGCTCGCGACGTTCCACCGGCTCGATATGGTCGCGCTAGTGCTCATCTCCGCGCTCAATGCCGCGGCGAACGCCTTCGATGCACCGACGCGCCAGAGCTGGGTGCCGATGCTGGTCGACCGCCGCTACGTCGGCAACGCCGTCGGCCTCAACTCGGTTGCGTTCAACGCGCCGGCCGTAATCGGCCCGGCTCTTGCCGGCATCCTGATCGTCTGGGTCGGCGTTGCCGGATCGTTCTACGTAAATGCCGTCGCGACGCTGGCGGTCGTCGTTGCCGTACGCATGATGCATCCGTCGCCGCCGAGCGTCAAGCGCCGCGAGCCGATGTTCGATGCCATGCGCCAAGGCATTGCGTTCATCGCCGGCCACGACGTCCTGCGCTGGATCGTCCTCGCATTCCTCATCACCGCAATCTTCGCGCGCCCCTACGGCCAACTGATCCCGGCGCTCACCGTCAACGTACTTCACGCCGGAGCGCGCGGTCTGGGTTGGGCCGTCTCCGCCGCCGGCATCGGCGGCTTCGGCGGCGCCATGGCGACTGCATACTTCGCCCAACAAAATCGAAGATCGCGTCTCTGGCTAATCGCCGGCCTAACGATGAGCGCCGGCGTTCTCTTTCTAGGAATCGTCACCAAACTAATTCCCGCACTCCCTCTCCTATTCATCATCGGCATCGGAACGATGGGCTTACTCGGCGCCACCAACACCCTAATCCAAATCCTCAGCCCCGACGAAGTAAGAGGACGCGCAATCTCCGTCTACACGATGATCGCGATCGGCATAGTCCCACTAGGAAGTTTCATCGACGGCAGCATCGCAGCCGCAATCGGCCTACAACACCTATTCATCCTAAGCGGCACCATCTGCCTCGCAACCTTCCTTGCAATCTGGATCTTCAAACCCAAAGTAAGAACCGTATAAACCCATAAACCACAACCCTTTCCCAACCACCACCAAAACTCTGCCAACATCCCACGCGAAAGATTATGCGATGCGTGGGGCGGAGCTTGCCTACTACCGGCGATTTCTGATTTTCCCGCAAAAGCCCGGAGGGCGAACTTCCTTTGAAAGTTGCGGGAAAACGGATAAGTAGAAAAACCCATGGATGGGTTTTTCGAGCGGTCGCCGGTAGTAGTCAAGCTCCGCCCCACGCATCGCATAATCTTTCAGCCCGCAAAAAAAAGCGAGCCGCGTATAACGCGACTCGCATATAAAAAACGCCGGCTAAGTTAGGCGGCTGCCTTCTTCCGGCGAGTGGTCTTTCTGCGGGCCTTCTTGCGAACCGTCTTGCGAACGGCTTTGCGGACGGCCTTACGAACCTTACGGACCTTGCGGGCCTTACGGACCTTGCGGACTGCCTTTTTACGGGCGACTTTCCGGCGGACCGCTTTTTTCTTGCGACTTGCTTTGCGTGCGGTCTTGCGAACGGCCTTTCGGACCTTTCGCACTTTGCGGACGGCCTTGCGGACCGCCTTCTTGGCAGCGCGCTTCGGCGCCGCTTTCTTTGCTCGTTTGACTGCCATTGTGTGTGGAGTCATCCTTTCTCTAGTCGGAAAACCGACCAGGGGTGTTGCCTATCTTATACAGTATTAAGAGATTTGATGCAAGTTTTGGTCGACGACGACGTACGTATCGCCGCGCACATCGACGGCGCGCGCGGTGAACCGATCGTAATGATTCATGGATTTCCCCTCGCGCACGAAGTCTGGAACGCGCAGTCGGAAGCGCTCTCGCGCGAGCACCGCGCGATCCGCGTCGACCTGCGCGGCATGGGAGAATCGAGCGTTCCAGGCGGTCCGTATTTGATGGAAACGCTCGCCGCCGACGTCGCTGCAGTGCTCGACAAGCTCTCGATCGAGCGCGCGTGGATCGCGGGACATTCGCTCGGCGGATACGTAGCGTTGGCCTTCGCACGGATGTTTTCGGAGCGCGTCGCGGGCCTCGCGCTGGTGTGCAGCCGTCTCGCTGCAGATGCGCCGGCCGTCGCTTCGGCGCGTTACGAACTCGCCGATCGTGCGGAATCGGAAGCGTCGATGCAAGTCGTATGGGACGCATTCGAACCGCGACTGTTTGCGCCGGAAACGCTTGCAGCAAAGCGCGAAATCGTCGAAACGGCGCGCGCTATCGCACTGCGTAACGATCCGCGCGGCGCTGCGGCGATGCTTCGCGGCATGGCCGTTCGAGACGACGCAAGCGATATCGCGCCGGATCTCGACGTGCCGGTGGTGGTGGTCGCGGGAGCGCGGGACGCAAACGTACAGGCGGCCGAGGCCCAGGCGATCGTCAAGGCATTCCCGCGCGGCCGGCTCCTGCTTTGCGAGCGGAGCGGGCACCTGCCGATGCTGGAGGAGCCCGGCCGGGTGACCGAGGCTCTCGAGACCTTACTTAACGGATGACCGGGAGCTGCTTGCGCCGGACCACGGCGTTATAGACGAAGAAGCCCCCCATGGCCAAGGCCGCGACGACGGCCGCGATCAAGACCACCTTTATCAGCAAGCCCGTGATGAAGGTCAAGACGAAGAAAACCGCTATGGCCGCGGCCAGCAATCCGGTGAGCTTAAGGAAGGTGAGGAGTTGGGGATGCATCGCGGACCTCGCTAGCGTAGAGATTTCACCCGTATCTACCGATATACAGGTTGGAGGTTTCGGATCAAATGGATATCGCAGGCGTCGCCACAGCCCTCAGTTCGAGCTCCGTCTCGGGCGGAGTAGGCCTCAGCGTGCTCAACTCGGTTCTCAACCTCGAGCAAACGACCGGCGCCCAGCTCGCCGCCTCCCTCGGTCTCGGCACGGTTATCGACGCCTACGCCTGAGGCCCGGCAGCATCTATAAAAGGATTGCGCCGCACCATTCCGCGTATTTTGCCCCGTACGAAGGCCTAGCCGGAAGTCGCTTCGGTCGCGACGTCCGGGCTTTTACGTTTCCGCTCCGGAAGTCAGGAGTAACCGATGCTGACGCCACTCGCTCTCTCCGCACTCGTCGCCGTGACCGCCGGAGCACCGCCGGCCGCCGCGCCGTTACGCCATTTGGTTTACACCTTCACCTGGGGGACTTCGAATAATACGGAAGTGCACACGTCGGGTATGGGCGACGGCAGTATGGCGTCGGCCAACGGCCCCCCGACCACCACGGGCGCAGCGTCCGGAATTTCGAGCTTCAATGCATCGGTCAACGACAAAGGCACGATCACCGTCGACGTGCTGCGCGAGCAGCCCAACGACCATGGTCTCGTCGTCACGGTCAGCGAACAGGCTCAAGATAATCGTTCGGCCGCTACCGCCACGTGTGTGGTCTTCGGCAACACCGACGTGATCTGCGATCCGAACGCTAAGATCAACTATGAGGAGTTGACGCTGCTGCGGTTTCTCGGCTCGAACTTCATCGATCCCAATCAGATCGACGCGAAGCAGCACTGGAAAATCGGGAAAGCAACGGAACCTATTCCGTCTCGGCCGACTACACGATCGCTTCCAACGCGAACGGCGTGATGAAGATCGACGAAGACCGTATCGTGAACCCGACGAAGACGGAGACGAGCACGATCAATGCGACGATCGGCTACGATTTCAACCGGCAGATTCCGACCGCGATCACCGAGTATGCGATCGAACGGCAGGAGCGCGGCGAGCAGTATACGACCGTTAAGACCGAAACCGTGCTAAACCTGCAGATCGACTCGATGGCTGCGAAGAGCTAACGACAGGCCGAATTCCTGAACGAAGCACTCCGCACCGGCGCGGTCGCCATCGCGATCGGCTTGGATGTCTTCGCGCTTTCGATCGCCGTCGGCATCAAAGGCCTATCGTGGTCGTCGCGGCTTCGCCTCGGCACGACCTTCGCGTTCGCCGAAATCTTCATGCAAGTGGCTGGATATGCACTCGGCACGATATTCGGCCGCGTCATCGGCGACGTAGCGGCCTGGGTCGGCCTGGTCGTGCTCGCCGGCATCGGGGCTTGGATTCTCTACGAAAGCTTTCAGGAGGGTGGCGATCGCGACTTCGACGTCGAGAAACCCGTCGGACTGCTCCTCGCGTCGCTCTCGATCAGCCTCGACTCCCTCGGCGTCGGCTTCGCGCTTCCATCGCTTCACCTGCCTATCGTCGGGCTCTTCGTCACCGTCGCGTGCACGACGATCTTGTTTACGCTCGCCGGTTTAGCCTTTGGAAAAAAACTCGGCGAATTGTACTTGAAGTCTACGCCGAACGCGGCGCGGGCACGGTGCTCGTTCTGCTGGCGATTGCATTCGCCATTGAAAAACTACACGGCGGATAACCCAGGCGTCATCATGAGTGGGTGCGAGCTCGGGTTGCGTTCCCCCGGGTGATTTCTGATTTTTTCAAAAAAGCCCGGAGGGCGAACTTCCTTTAAGGTTTTGAAAAAACGGATAAGTAGAAAAGCACATGGATGTGTTTTTCGAGCGGTCACCCGGGGGAATGCAACCCGAGCTCGCACCCGCTCATGATGACAGTGCATCGAGGCGGTCGAGAGCTTTGTAGCCGGTGGCGATCGATGCGCCGTTGTCGATGCGGCCGTCGCGGAGCATTTCGCGGAACGACGCTAGGGGTTCGAGTTCGACTTCGATGACTTCGGTTGGATCGAGGAGGCGCTCGCGCGTTTGGCGGCAATCGGTTGCGAGGTACATGTGTGCGCATGCGTTGGAGCGGGCGGGTTCAACTCGGTACGCGCCGATGAGCGCGACGTTGGTTGCTTCGTAGCCGGTTTCTTCGGCGAGTTCGCGGATCGCGCAGGCGCGTGGGTCTTCGCCTTCGTCGATGGTTCCGGCGGGGAGTTCGAGGTGGATTGCGTCGGCGCCGTAGCGGTATTGGCGGACGAGGATCACCTCCCGCTCTGCGGTTAGCCCGAAGACGATTACGAAGCCGGCCGATTCGCGCACGAAATAGCTTGGGATGATGGTTCCGTCGGGGAGTTCTACCTCGTCTACGCGCATGCGCATGTGCGGGGAGTCGGCGATGTACGTTGAGCTGCGGCGGCGCCAGGTGGGCTTTTCCATGGGTACCGCTATCGACGAAGCCTTTGCGCCTCCTCTCTCGAAGAGGCGCCCCGTGGAAGAAACCATCCTTATCGTGGGCGCCGGTACCATGGGCGCGGGAATCGCCTACGTCGCCGCACACGGCGGCTACACCGTCGATCTCGTCGAACCCGATGCTCCGACCCGCGAGCGGGCGCTCGCATCGATCGAGAGCAGCGCCGATCGTGCAAAGGACGACGAGGCGCCGGGACGCGTGCGCATGCTCGAAGCGATTCCGAACCGAAGCGACGCGCGTATAGCCATCGAGGCGGTGTCGGAGAAATTCGAGATCAAGCGCGACGTATTCGTAGCACTTGCGGCCGCACTGGACGGCGACGCGTTGCTGGCGACCAATACCTCTTCGTTGGCGGTCGCAGAGTTGGCCGACGTCGTGCCGCATCCGGAGCGAGTGCTCGGTTTGCACTTTTTCAATCCGCCCGCGGCGATGAAGCTGGTCGAAGTCGTGCACGCTCACGCGACGAGCGACGATGCGATCGAGCGCGCGTACGCCTTCGTCGAGCGGATTGGCAAGACGCCTGCGCTCGCGGCGGACACGCCGGGGTTTATCGTAAATCGCGTCGCGCGGCCCTACTACCTGCAGTCGATGCGCGCGCTCGCGAGCGACGTCGCGTCGATTCCGGAACTGGACGCGCTCGCGCGCGCGGCCGGCTTCCGCATGGGACCGTTTGAGTTGATGGATTTGATCGGTCTGGACGTGAACCTCGCGACCAGCGAATCGGTGTACGAGCGTACCGACGCCGCGCGCCTGATCCCAGTCGAAATGCAGCGCGAGATGGTTCGGCAAGGGCGCCTTGGGCGCAAGACCGGAGTCGGCTTCTACGACTACAGTAGCGGTGCGCCGGACCGGCTCGATCTCGCGATCGGGTTGCCGCAGGACGAACCCAACGATGAAGAGTTCGTTGCGGTCCTCGGCTTCGGCGGCCTTGCCGACGAAATTGCCGAACTGCTCGAGCAGCGTTATACCCACGTGCAGCGGGTGGAGAACGAGGAACTGCTCGATGAGTTGAACGTCGACGCAACCATCGTCATCGACGTCGGCGGCGGAACGGCCGACCGCACCGAGGTCATCGCCGAGCTCGATTCGCTGCTCGGACCCGAGACGGTGTTTCTGGTCGATGCGTACGCGACCGGCATCGGCGCGTGCGCGGCGCGTCTGAAGCATCCCGAGCGCCTCGTCGGATTCGGCATCCTCGGATCGTTCGAATCGCAGCGGGCCGTTGAGATCGTCGATTCGGAGCGCGTTTCCGACGACGCCTTGGCGCTCGCGCAAGAGCTGTTCGAGTCGATTGGTAAAGGCGTCGTACTGATCGAGGACGTTCCGGGACTGTTTCTCGGGCGCGTCGTCGGTTCGATCGTGAACGAGGCGGTTATCGCCGTGCACGAAAACGTCGCCGTCGCCGACGACATCGACGTGGCGATGCGCCTTGGCACCAACTATCCGATCGGGCCGATCGCGTGGGGACGCGAGATCGGAGGCGCGCGCGTGACGCGCATCTTACAACGCGTAGCCGACGCGGAAGGCGAAGCGTTCGCTCCACATCGCTCGCTCTGGGTTCTCGATGTGGAAGAAGAAGGCGAAACGGAACCAGTGGTCACGCCGGCGTCGACGGATACGTCGTCCATCGTGTGGGGCGCCTAGGCATATGCGGGACGTCTGGGTGGTCGGTGCCGTGCGCACGCCGATCGGCCGTTACGGCGGCGCGCTGGCTGCAGTGCGTCCCGATGACCTTGCCGCGGCCGCGATCCGCGCGCTCGTCGAGCGGACCGGCATCGACGCTGCGAAAATCGACGATGTTTACTTCGGTGCGGCCAACCAGAGCGGTGAGGACAACCGCAACGTGGCGCGGATGGCCGCTTTGCTGGCCGGCCTTCCGGTCGAGGTGCCGGGCGTAACGCTGAACCGGCTGTGCGGATCGAGCCTGCAGGCGATCAACTCCGCAACGCAGGCTATCGCGTTCGGAGAGTGCGACGTTGCGATTGCGGGCGGTGTCGAATCGATGACGCGCGCGCCGTACGTGCTGCCCAAGAGCGATGCGCCGTTCGGGCGCAAGCAGGAGCTGTACGATACGGTGCTCGGCTGGCGGATGACCAATCCGAGGATGCCGAGGAAATGGACGATCTCGCTCGGCGAGACCGCCGAGAAGGTCGCGGAGCAGTACGGAATTTCACGCGAAGCGCAAGATCGCTTTGCGTTCGAGTCGCAGATGAAAGCCAAGGCGGCGATGGAGCGCGGCGCTTTCTCGGATGAGATCGTGCCGCTGCCGGGACTGCATGCCGACGAACACCCGAGGCCGGATGCGACGCTCGACGCGCTGGCGAAGCTCAAACCCGCGTTTAAGGCGAACGGCACGGTGACCGCCGGGAACTCGTCCGGCATCAACGACGGTGCCGCCGCGTTGCTGCTCGTCGAAGCTGAAACGGCGCGCCGGCTGGGCTTCACGAAGCCGCTGGCGCGCGTGGTCGCGTGCGCGAGCGCCGGTGTCGCGCCGGATGTGATGGGTCTCGGCCCGATCCCGGCGGTACGCAAGGCGCTAAAGCAGGCGAAACTGCGCACGCAAGACCTGGATCTCATCGAGATCAACGAGGCGTTCGCCGCGCAGTCGCTTGCCTGTATGCGCGACCTGGAGTTCCCGCCCGATAAGACGAACGTCAACGGCGGCGCGATCGCGCTCGGCCATCCGCTCGGCGCGAGCGGCGCGCGCATCGCAACCACGCTCCTGCACGAGCTGCGCCGCCGCGGCGGCCGCTACGCTCTCGCGACGATGTGCATCGGCGTCGGCCAAGGCATCGCAACCATTTTCGAACGTGTGTAGTAAGGAATCAGTATGACCGCAACCACTATGGCGAAGACCCAACTGCTGATCGGCGGCGCGTGGCGCGACGCCGCGGCCGGCGCGACGTATGAAGACGTCAATCCGGCGACCGGTGCCGCACTGGCGGACGTCGCCGAAGCCGGACCTGCCGACGTCGACGCGGCGGTCGCAGCCGCCCGGAAAGCCTTCGATGCCGGAAAATGGTCGGGAATGGCTGCGTCGCGGCGCGCAAAGATCGTTTACAAGATGGCGCAGCTCATAGGAGAGCGCGCCAAGGAGCTGGCGCAGACTGAAGTTCGCGACAACGGGAAGACCATCGGCACCGCCAAAGGCGAACTCGGTGCGATCGTCGACTGCTTCGAATTTTACGCCGGCGCCGCAACGAAGAACTACGGCGAAACGATGCCGCCGCCGCTGCCGACGTATCTTGCGAATACCGTGCGCGAACCGGTCGGCGTGGTCGGCGCGATCGTTCCTTGGAACTTTCCGCTCTTGCTTACGAGTTGGAAAGTCGCGCCCGCACTTGCAGCCGGATGTACGATCGTGCTCAAGCCGGCGCCGTCCACGCCGCTGACCGCCATCGAACTCGGCAAAATCGCACTCGAGGCCGGCGTTCCTGAGGGCGTGCTCAATATCGTGACCGGTTCGACGCGCGATCTCGGGCAGTGGATCGTCGAACATCCCGGCATCGATAAGATCGCCTTTACCGGCTCGACGCAAACCGGGAAACTCGTCGCATCGACCGCTTCGCGCACGCTCAAACGCGTCACGTTGGAGCTTGGCGGAAAGTCACCGTCGGTCGTTTTCGACGACGCAGATATCGCCGGTGCGGTAGCCGGTGCCCTGTACGGCATTTATTACAATGCGGGCCAAACGTGTGAAGCGCGTTCTCGCGTCCTCGTGCAGGCCGGCGTTTACGATGCGTTCCTCGCTCAATTCGTCGAACGCGCCAAGAATCTGCGCGTCGGCGATCCGGAGGATCCGAATACGCACGTCGGCGCGATCACGCTGCCGGAGCAGCTCGAAAAAATCAAAGCGTACTGCGAAATCGGCGCGTCGGAAGGCGCGAAACCGCTGTTCGGAGGCGTGCGGCCGACTCTCGACGAGGCGTTCGCCGGCGGGACGTTCTGGAGCCCGACCGCGTACGAGGCCGACTCTTCGCACCGCGTAGCGCGCGAAGAGATCTTCGGGCCGGTGGCCGCGTTCGTCCGTTTCGAAACCGAAGCGGATGCAATCCGCCTTGCCAACGACTCGGATTACGGACTATCGGCGAGCGTTTGGACGAAAGACATCGGCCGCGCCAATCGCGTCGCGCGTGCGATCCGCGCCGGGACCGTCGCGATCAACACCCCGTACGCCGTTTTCCCCGGCGTGCCGTTCGGCGGCTGCAAACAGTCGGGATACGGGCGCGAGCTCGGGATGGAAACGATGCGCCTGTACAGCGAAACGAAGAGCGTGCTGACGTACATCGGTGAGAAACCCATGGATCCGTTCGGAGTATAACAACTCGAAGATGGCTGAACACTTGCGCATCGGCGAGCACTACGACACGACCTGCGGTACGCTGTGGAAAGAGGGAACGTATTTTCCGCGTGGGACGCGCGTGATGGTCGTCGGCATGCACGTGGAACAGGGATTTTGCGTGCGGTTCCCTTCCGAGAACGACGGCGAACCGCTCGAGACCTGGGAAGACTGGAGCGAAGCCACGTTCCTCGCCGACGAAGGCTCAGTCGACCCGCCGAGCAGTCCGCTTTCGAAGGCCGTACTGAGTGAAGCGCGCGAGGTTCTGTCGGATGCAGAAGACGGCTGCCACCTCCACCTCCAAGAAGACGAAGAGTAGGCCGCCCAGCGGTTTGTCGGAATTACGGCGCGCGTCGTGCCCCCAAGTCCGACAAACTCCCGCGGCTGGAACCGGCGTTAGTTTCCGAGCGGAACGACGACGTATTGCCAGTTGCTCGCGCAGTTGGTAGCAATAACGGGCGACGGTGTCGGAGACGGCGCGCGAGCGGCCGACAACGGACTGGGGCTCGTGGTCGGCGTGGTCGACGGCGTCGGTGTCGGCGAATGATACACGATCGTGGCGACCCAACAATACGTCGTGCCGGGTTTGAGTTTCTTGAACGTCGCGTAGCCGGGCGATGGCTTGGCCGCGGGCTCCGTGGTCTGCTCCGCAAACGGCGTTCCCGGCCGCGGGTTCGCGGATGACTTCGGCGTCGAAATCAAGACGGGAACTCGGTACTGCGGTACGCCGGAAAGCGTGACGAAAACGCTCCCCGTTTTGATCGACGGATTTGGCGTGGGCGAAACCGACGGGCCGGTCGTCGGAGTCGCGGTCGACCCCGAACCGCCGCAAGCGGCCAGTGAAAGCGCAATGGCGCCAAAAAGAATTAATACGCGTTTGGGCATGGCCCGCTCGGTTGACACGCTCGGCCTCCGCTCCGGCTCCCGACAAATAGCGCATCGACTTGGCATCTACGGCGGCGTAGAACTCGCGAAATAGTGCGGCCGCCATCGTCCCAGGCCAGTGCGGCGGAAGAAGCTCGCTCGGCAGGCCAGGGTCGACATAAACGAACTTTCGGTAGTCGTGCACGAGCCAGAGGCGCTCGACGAACGCCTGCTCGTCGGTCAACGTCCCGGCTGCCCGCTCGCGAGCCAGACGCGGTTCGTAGTGCGCGATGAACTCGGCATACGCCGCAGCAATCGCCGCAACGTCCCAGCATTTCTCGAGCAGCTCCCGATCGGAGAGCGGGCCGGCATAACTTGCGGTAAAGAGGTCGACGGCCCCGAGTGCCCCATGGCCTCGGCCGCGTCGCGGGCGGCGCCGAGTCCGTCCGCCGGAGAGATCCAGGTCGACGAAGAGAGGGGGGCCCAGCCGAGGACGGCGAGCTCCTTGCGCAGTCGGTCGCGCTGCTCGCGCTGCGCCTCACTTACGTTGTAGGTCAGCATGCGCCAGCGGCCGTCCCATTCGATGACGGGTCCGTAGACGCGCGGGCTCAGCTCTTCGATTCGCCGCCGGCCGCGCTCGGTGACGGCATAGTACGCTCGATTTCCATCGCGCCGGGCGACCAGCCAGCCTTGCCGGGACATCCGCGAGACCGACTGCCGCACGGCAGCTTCCGAGACGTCGAAGGGCGACATCAACCGCACCAAATCTCCGATCCAGAGCTCACCCCGAGCCCGGCAGCCGCTGGACCATATCGCCGTACAGCGTGAAGATAAACGAGGTGGGCCGGGTGACCCCCCGGCCTGTTGACAGGACATTTCCATTAGGTCTAGTATGACAATATTCTCACGGATAGTCAAAAATCCGTCATATCATTTACGAAACGGTAGGAGCGTTCATGGCCCGGATTTCCACATTCGACGACTGGATCGACATGCTCAAGGAGTGGCAGCACGATATCGGATTGGACCGCGAACTGATCGAGCGATTCATGCCCGGTTACGAGCTCGAAGCGAAGTACGCCGCATTGCCGACGCCGGAGATCTACTTCGGAGATTTCAAAGGGGACCGCCGCTGGGAGAATGTCCGGGAAATTCCCGATCAGCGCATGCGCGACGCCGTGCTCAACATGGTCGTGTATCTGGGCGATAGGAGTTTGCCTCAAACGAGCAGCAGCGCTTTCTGGTGAACAACGCGCCGAGCGAGTACGATCTGGCGGCGCTCGTGCGCATCATGGTCGAAGAGACGCGGCACGGCTATCAAATGTGTCATCTGCTGGTCAACCATTTCGGCAGCGAAGGCAAGATCGAGGCGCAAAAGATGCTCGAGCGCCGCGCGTTCGGCAAGAAGAACCGCCTGCTCAACGCATTTAACGACGACGTGACGCATTGGCTGGATTTCTTCGCGTACACCAACTTCATGGATCGCGACGGCAAGTTTCAGCTCACGATGCTGGCGCACTCGGCTTTCGCCCCGCTGGCCGCAATCGATGCAGCCGATGCTGAAGGAAGAGTCCTTCCACATGGGCACCGGCATAACGGGCCTGCGCCGCATCGCAAGGCCGGCGTCATTCCGGTCGACGTACAGCAGAAGTATTACAACAAGTGGATCTCGGGTTCGCTCGATCTGTTCGGAACCGATCATTCCGGTTCGGCGCAATGGGCGTACACGTGGGGCATCAAAGGCCGCGTCGACGAGGATAAGACCACCGACGCCGTCGACAAGGAAGAGCTCAACGACCGCGCGCGCAAGCAGTTCTACGACGAAGTCTCCGGTACGGTCGATCGCGTCAACGAAGTCAACCCCAGCGAAACGAAGCTCTACGTCCCGGACCTGCGGTTCAACCGGAAGATCGGCACGTACGGCGGCGACCGCTACACCGTCGATGGCCGCCGTCACGCAAGCCGAGTGGGATGCGTACGCGCCCACCGTGCTGCCGACTCCGGCCGACGACGTCGTCCTCAAAGAGCTTTTTAAAAACCCCGGCTGGATCGCACCCAAAGGCAATCTCGCGAACTAAAGGAGCCACATTATGAGCAGCAACGGTACCGCAACGCAAACCCCTTTCGGACGCGAGGAGCGTAAACTCGAGGGCAAGCGCGTCATCAATTACTGGAAAGACGGGCACATCGGCTTCATCGAGATGGACGATCCGCCGGCCAATACCTATACGCACGAGATGATGCGCCAGCTCGACGACGCGATTCTCGACGCGCGATTCGATCAGGACGTCGAAGTGATCGTCCTCACCGGCAAGGGCGAGAAGTTCTTCTCGGCCGGGCCAACATCGGCATGCTCAACTCGGTAACGCCCGAGTTTAAGTATATGTTCTGCCTGCACGCGAACGAAACGCTCAACAAGCTCGAGCAGACGCCGAAGCTCGTCATCGCGGCGCTCAACGGCCACTGCGTCGGCGGCGGCATGGAAATTGCGATGGCAGCGGACATCCGGATCGCGCGCAAAGATGCGGGCAAAATGGGCTTGCCCGAAGTTGCGCTCGGCGTCCTTCCGGGCACTGGCGGAACGCAGCGCCTGGCGCGCCTCGTCGGAAAAAGCCGCGCGATCGAGTTAATGGTCACCGGCAAGACCGTCAGCTACGAACAAGCCCTCGACTGGGGCCTCGTCAACGATCTGTACGAAGGTACTGCCGACGAGTTCCGGGCGCAGATCGTCGACTACGCCAAACAGTTCTGCACGCCGAACAAAGCCCCGATGGCGGTCGGCCACATCAAGCGCAGCGTTCAGACCGGTGCGGAACTCCCGCTCCAAGACGCGCTGGCGATCGAACGCGAACTGCAATCGCTGCTCTTTAAGAGCGAGGACGCCAAAGAAGGCATCGCTTCCTACAACGAAAAGCGCGTCGCTAAGTTCAAGAACAAGTGATGCGTGGGTGACGACTTATCCAGCCATGGGTAACGCAAGTCACGATCCCGGCGACCATCCGCATAACGCGGGCCACCACCAGTGGTTCTACGTGCTCGGCTTCGTTGCGATCGTCGCCATCGTCGTCTGGATCTCCGAGCTGGTGAAGCACTAACGTCGTGATGAACTGGCTGAGCACCGTGCCGGCATGGGTGTCGTTCGTCGTGCTCTTCGCCGGCTGGAACGTACTCGCGTTCGCGGCGATGCGCCTCTGTCGCCGATGGTCGGCGCAGCGAGGCCTCACGTCGGGACCGGCGGTCGTTAACTCGTGGGCTACGGTGGCCGGCGCGCTGACCGCGCTGCTCTTCACGTTCACTATCGTCACGTTGTGGAACCAGTCCATTCGCGCGGAATCGGACGTCGACGAGGAAGCGTCGGCGATGCGTGCGGTAGCGCGGGACGTCCTGCCGTCCCAAGTCGGGCTCGTTCGCACCTACGCACAACTGACGGTCGACGAGTGGCCACAGCTCTGCGGCGGCAGCCAGCGCGACGACGTCAATGCCGCGCTCGTCCTTTTGGAGACCGCGTCGCAGCCGCGCGCGGAGAAGTACGCGGATAACCTCTTTCAAACGCTCGGGACGCTCGAGGATTTGCGCAACCGGCGCTGGCGAGTTTCCGGGTCCGCCGTTCCGAGCGAGATTTGGGTGGCGCTGTTCGTGATGTCGTGCGTTCTCTTGACGGTCCTCGGCATCGCGATGCCGGACCATCCGGGGACGCACGTGCTGCTGATGCTCTCCGTCGGGACGGCGATCGGAACGCTCTTCTGGGTCACGATCGTGCTCGAGTATCCTTTTTGCGGTTCGAGCGGCATCCGGCCGGATGAGATCCTCACGATTCTGCGAACCCACTTGACGTAATCATGCGACGCTCCGAAACGCTCGTGGCCCTGCTGGCGGTGGTTCTCGCCAGCTTGGCTGCGCTGCAGATTCAGGGGCGTTTGTATTTCGCGCTGGCGGCCGTCGTGTTGCTGATTCTGGTAGGAATGTCGCGCATCCGTGCTTCGGTTCAGCAGCGCCGTCCAAAACCTGCGTTCGATGCGTACGACCGTGCCGAGCGCATTCGCGAGCAACGCGACCGGAGGCTCGGCGGCGGATGACGGATCAAGAGGCGGTCACGTACCGATTCGGGCCCTTTCTGCTGGACGTCCCGCGGCGCGTGCTCTTCCGGGCAAACGAGGTGACGCCGCTCGGCGAGAAGGTCTTCCAAATGCTGCTGTTGCTGCTCCGAGCCGGCGGCGCGGTGGTTTCGAAAGAGACGTTCGCTGCCGAGCTATGGCCGGATGACGAAGTCTCCGACGCCAACATGGCTCAACACATCTTCATGCTGCGCCACGCGCTTGGGGAGAATGCGCGCGATCACACCTTCGTCGTGACCGTTCCCGGCAAGGGATATCGTTTCGCGGCATGTGCCGAAGAGAAGCGCGGCCTCGCGATGAAGGGCTCGTGCGAAAAATGCGGCGCGTCGTTGCCGGAAGATCGCACGGCGTTCATCTGCTCCTACGAATGCACGTTCTGCGAGGATTGCCGCGGTTTGATGGAGCGTTGCCCGAATTGCGGGGGCGAGCTGGTTCAGCGCCCGCGACGCCGGACGGCACCGGCCCTCGTCTAAGGCCCGGCGCCTTCTCGTTCCAGCATGTCGGCATAGATTTCGCGCACGCGCTGCAGCGTGTCGATTTCGCCGGCCGGTTTGTCGCAGCGAACGCGTACGATTCGCGGGAACCGCAACGAGAAGCCGCTTTCGTGAAGATCGCTTTCCTGGATGACGTCGAACGCGACTTCGAGTACGATCGAGGGTTCCACCGGGATCTCGTGCGACCGCGCCTTTTTGCGCCGGAGATCCGGCGATAGGCGGTGCTCGAGAAACCACGGCGTGAGTTCCGAGATTTCGGCGTCGGTCAAACCGGAGAACGCCTTGCCGATCGCGACGAGGGAGCCGTCGTCGCCCCGCACGGCAAACGTGTAATCCGAAAGAACCTTCGAGCGTTTTCCATGTCCCCATTCCACGGCTACGACGGCGACGTCCAAAGTCGAGAGTTCGCGTTTGAGCTTGAGCCACCACTTGCCGCGCCGTCCGGGCGCGTAGGGTGCGTCCGCGCGTTTGAGCATTACGCCTTCGTTGCCGTTGGAGCGTGCGACGTCGAAAGCCGCATTGACGAGCGCGGGATCGTTCTCGGGAAGCGGGGTGCTCGAGGCGAGAATGACGCCGGGGACGCCTGCGACGATCGACTGGAGGACCTCGCGCCGCACCGTTTGCGGGCGCTCGATCAGGAGCTCGTCGCCGCGAGCGACGGCGTCGAATGCGATGAACGCGAGCGGTACGTCGCGGACGAGCTCGTCATCGACGTTCTTGCGCTGCAAGCGCGCCTGCAGCGCTCGGAACGGCAGAACGCGTCCGTCGCGCATCGCGACGATCTCACCGTCTAAGATCGCGCGCCCCGGGACGCCGGCAAGCATCGTGCCGATCTCCGGATAAGACGCGGTTACGTCGTTGAGAGTTCGCGAGAACAGGCGGACGGTGCCGTCGCGCAGGTGTGCCTGTGCTCGAATACCGTCGAATTTCTCTTCGAGGAGCCAGCTCGCGCCGTCCAGCGCCGGATACGCATCGCCGAACGGAATCGGCGATGCGAGCATGAAGCCGATCGGCGACCCGTAGGTAATCTCGATCGAGTCGAGCGTTCCGCGCTTCGCAGCGACCGCGACCTCGCCGGCGTCGCCGCACGCCATAGCAGCGCGGCGAATCGCCGCGGCCTTCGCTTCGAAGGCGGAAGCGATCGCATCCAAAACGAGCCCTTCGCGCAATCCAATGCGTAAGTCACCCGTAACGATCTTCACCACAAACGCAGCCGCTAAAGGATCGTCGCACGCGCGCAGGATTCGTTCGAGGATCGCCTCTCGGCGCTTTCCGGCATTCTTGCCCGACAACTGCGCGATGTCGTGAAAGTGGCGCGACAGCGATGCCGGCGTCAGTTTCTCCGGAAAGAGCGTCGCGACGCGCGGCGGACGTACCAGCGTTGCCAGCGCCGAACCGAGGTCGCCGGTGGCGCGATAGGCCGCGCCGAGTGCCTCGTCATCGAATCCCCAAACGACGCGCGCAGCCTTCACGATCGCGCCGCCGCCGAGCGCAAGCGTACGCTGCTCGCGTGCGGCAAAGGGCTTACCGGTGAAGAAACGCGCGGCCGCCGCCAGATCCTCGTCGTCGAGCGTTCGGAAATACGCGGCGAGGGCCGCTACCTTCTCCAGCTTGCCGGAGAGGGCGCGAACGGTAGCGGCCGTGCGGGCAAAGCGTTCCATATGAGGGGGCGGTCGTTCGACGCCGCGAAGCAGGCGCCATGGTCACAGCCTTTATTCTGATGAACGTGGAGCGCCCGCGACTGCGGACCATCGCCGACGATTTGCTCGCCATCGACGGCATCGCCGAGGTCTACTCGGTCGCCGGGCCATTCGACCTCGTCGCGATCGCTCGTCTGAAAGAACACGAAGAGCTCAGCGACCTGGTTACTGAGCACGTCGCCGCGCTCGACGGCATCGTGAACACCGAAACGCTGATCGCGTTTCGAGCCTTCGCAAAGAAAGATCTCGGAATGCTGTGGGACATCGGCGCCGACTGAACCGAAGCACGTTTGCCGCCGCCGCCGCACTGGCCGGCCTCCTCGGCATGACGCCGGCTTCCGCTCCAAGCCCCCTCGCGCAGATCGTCATCGGGAAGTCCGCTGCCGCGCTGACCTTCGCGCCGATCGGCAGCGAGCCGCGTGCGATGGTCGTTCCGGGCAAGCCGACGATCGTCATCGCGTTTGCATCGTGGTGCTCCGCGTGTTTTTCCGAGATGGAGCGCAATCTGAAGGATTACGCGCGCTACAAAGACCGCGTCACGTTTCTCGGTATCGATTACGTCGACAGTGCGAGCCTCGGTGATGCGATGATCGCAAAATTCGCAATCCCGTTTCCGGTGGAGCGTTTGGGACTCGACGAAACGTCCGGGCCGCCGCCGGGAGCGGCGGATTCGACCGCGGACCCGATCGTTCTGCACGGCGTCACGCCGGAAACGCTCGACGCGATCTTGCCGTCACTCCAGTCGCAGATGCCCGCGGTTTATCCGACGCTCGCAGACATCGACGCGCGGTGCGCGGGTCTCTCGGAGGCCGCGTGCCTGGCGTACGCGCACTCCAAAGGCGTCGGTTTGGATGCGTCCGGGCATCTCGTCGCGCCGCCGAAAAGCGTGCGCGCGAATGCGAGCGCGTATCTTTCGCTTCCCGTCACCTACGTCATTGCGGCGAACGGCACCGTTCTGACGCGCGTCGAGGGCTACGACTCGAGAAACGATCCGATCCCGAGCGCGCTCGCGAAACTCGGGATCGAATAAACGCACGCCGTTACGGCAGCTCGATCCGATAGAGATGCACGTCGTCGATGTTCATACGCTGCGGCTGCTTGCCGGCATACGCGTCGAACGTCAAGATCGAATCGCCGGCCACAAACGTCCCGTTTTTAAGCGGCTTTAGCGGCGACACGCCGTCGAGCGTCAGCTTATTCTTCACGATGACGACTCGATTCACGTAGGGTTGGCCGAGGTAGGTGTTCTCGTAGCGGCCGACCAAGGCGTCCCACGACGGCGGGTGCGAGAAGGTACGCGGGCCGCTGTAGCGATCGTTCGGATACCACTGCGATCCATAGGTGAGTTCGACGACTTGCTTCTTGGCATTGCGTCCGAACGCAATCAAGTACATCGCGTAGTGCGGGTCGTCGGCCCAAAAAGCGTCGTCCCCGCGCGGATAGAGCGCGATCGTCGTCGCGCCGTCGACGAGCGAGAGGTTCGTACCGTCGGCGACAATTTTTAGCGATTTACCGGCCGATGAGGCGTACGTACCCGCATACGCGGCCGCATCTTTGGTAAGGCGCGGATCCGGAGTTACGGGTGCAGGCGGAAGCGCTTTGCCCTCGCTCTGCGCGCGGAGCACGGCCATCGCGTAGAGCATGATCGCACACGGATGCAGCGGCGCCTCGACGAGATTCGCCATCGCGATTACGCCGAATCCACGGGTGAGGTTGGCTTGCATGCACGCGGTGTAACCGGAGACGCCGCCGGTGTGGCCGATCAGATGATCGCCGTTTTCATCGAAGATCGATAGACCGAATCCATACTGCTTGTAGTACGTGGGCGCTTCCGCGAGCTCCGAGTTAGGATCGCCGGCCGGCTTTCCGTTGTTGTACTTGTCGGCCGTCGTCATCCGTGCGAACGTTGCCGGCGAGATGAGCTGTTTGCCGCTCGCCGTTTTGCCGCCATTGAGATAAAAGCGGATGTACTGCGCCATATCCTCCGGCGTCGAGAGCACTGAACCGGCCGGATCGACGAAGTCCAGCGGCGGCGACGCAACCAGCGGCGGGTGCAGCGTGCCCGGGCGGTCATTGTCGCGCCATTGGTATCCGATCGCGGCAGTCTGCATGACTTCGGGCGTGAACGCGGGGAAACTGGCGCTCATTCCGAGCGAGTCGAAGACGCGCGCCTGCAGGCTTTGCGGCCAGGTGCGGCCGTCGAGACGCGTGAGGATCGCTCCGGCGGTTGCAATGCCGTCGTTTGAGTACGACCACGCCGTGCCGGGCGGAAAGAGAACCTTCGTTTTTTGCAGCGCGACGACGTCGTATACCGAGCCGTTTTCGGACGAATAGTCGTCCGGGATGCCGGCCGAATGCGAGAGAATCTGATGCACGAGAATCGGCTTGCCGCCGGAGTCGATCGAGAACCACGGCAGATAATGCTGCACGGTCGCGTTGAAGTCGAGTTTGCCCGCGTCGTGGAGCTGCATCAGCGCAAGCTCGGTCATCGACTTCGTGATCGAGCCGATGGCGAATCGCGTGTCCGGCGTTACCGGGGCTTTCGCGTCGACGTTGGCATAGCCGAGCGTGATGATCTTGATGGTTTTACCGCGATCGGTGATCGCGACCGAGAGACCGGGCGTTCCCTGATATGCCATTGCCGTGGGTGCGTATGCCTCGATGGCCGCGATTGCGTCGTCCATCGTCGGTGCGGCTGCGGCGGGTGCGGAGATCGCCGCTGCGGGCACCTGCAGTGCAAGAATCACGGCGGCCGCAAGGGCCGGGAACGGGCGAATAAAGCGCTTGTCGTGCATGTCGGCGAAGTACTCCCTCGCCTCCGGAAACCCCCTTAAAGGCCTTCGCGAACACGCGTTCGAGAAGCCCGGAGGGGCCCTCGGGTTGCCGCTGCGCTATAATCCGAGTCTACAAGGGGGTCCGGGCTATAGCGAGTTGACTGCAACCGGCCGCATTTCGGCCACCGATCCACTACTTCGCAACGCTATTTGAAAGGGAGCTGTTTTAGCTCGTTACTATGGCACGGATATATGAAAATCTCGCCGAGACGTTCGGCAACACGCCGCTGGTGAAGATTCCGCGGCTAACAAGGGCATCGACGCAACCATCCTCGTCAAGATGGAATCGTTCAATCCCGCAGGCTCGGTCAAAGACCGCATCGGAGTGGCCATGATCGAAACCGCGGAGCGCGAAGGCAAGCTGCGGCCCGGCATGACGATTCTCGAGCCGACGCGGGCAATACCGGAATCGCGCTCGCGTTCGTGGCAGCCGCCAAAGGGTATCCGATCGTCCTGGTGATGCCCGACACGATGACGATCGAGCGGCGCAATCTTCTCAAAGCATACGGGGCTCAAGTCGTCCTGACCCCAGGAGCCGAAGGTATGAAGGGCGCGATCGCGCGTGCCAATGCCATTTTCGCGGAACATCCCGACGGATATTGGGTTCCGCAGCAGTTCGAGAATCCGGCGAACCCCGAGATTCATCGTCGCACGACGGCGGAAGAAGTATGGCGCGACACCGATGGCACGGTCGATGTCTTCGTCGCGGCCGTCGGCACCGGCGGTACGGTCACCGGCGTCGGCGAGGTGCTCAAAGAGCGCAAGCCCGGCGTGCATGTCGTTGCGGTTGAACCGGATGCGTCGCCGGTGCTTTCGGGTGGAATGCCGGGCCCGCATAAAATCCAGGGCACCGGGGCCGGCTTCGTGCCGAAGATTCTCAATACCAAGATCTACGACGAAGTCATTCGCGTCACCGATGCCGATGCAATCGCGACGACGCGCCGTCTCGCGCGGGAAGAGGGCATGCTGGTTGGCATCTCGGCGGGCGCGAATGTTTTCGCAGCGATGCAGCTGGCGCGGCGCCCCGAGTTCAAAGGCAAGACGATCGTTACGGTCGGTTGCGACACCGGCGAGCGGTATCTGAGCAACCCGGTCTTTGCCGAGCAAGAAGCGATCGTCGTCGAGCCGGCGCTCGTCTAGTAAAGGACTGCGTTGGGCGGTTTTCTGGTTGAGGTGACCCGCGGCGACCTGGTGGAATCGATCCACCAGGTCGCTGCGTGTGCCGTCGACCCGCGCGGGACGCTCACATTTCCGCGGGCAACATCGACGTGCCGGTCTTCCTGCGTTCTTCTGCCAAACCGTTCATCGCGGCAGCCGCCGTCGAAGCCGGCGTCGTGGAACGGTTCGGGCTCGACCAGCGCGAGATCGCGGTCATGTCGGCGTCGCATCATGGCGAGCCGTTTCATATCGAAGCGGTTCAGTCGATTCTGCGCAAGATTGGAATGGAGTCCTCCGCGTTGCAGTGCGGCGCGCACTATCCGTACCAAGTCGCCTCGGCGCAAGCGATGATGCGTGCCGGCGATCCGCCGTCGCCGCTGCACAACAACTGCTCCGGTAAGCATGCCGGAATACTCGCGCTTTGCGTGGCGATCGGCGCCGATCCATCGACGTATCTGGAAGCTTCGAATCCGGCCGAGCGGAAAATCTTCGAGCTTTGCGCTCGCATGAGCGATGACGATGCGGCAGCGTGGCCGCTCGGTGTCGACGGCTGCGGGATTCCTGTCTATGCGACGAGCCTTCGTCGAGCGGCGCTGGCCTTCTCGCGCCTCGCGACACTCGACGGCATCTCGCCGCGGGATGCCGCGGCGCTGCGCGTCGTGCGCGACGCGATGGTCGCGTACCCTGAGTACGTTTCCGGGACCGGCGAACTGGACACGGTCTTAATGCAGATAGGCGAGGGTGGGATCGCCTGCAAAGGCGGCGCCGAAGGAGTCCACGCGGTCTCGGCAATTGCGGCGGGATTGGGATACGTTTCGAAGGTCCTCGACGGCGCCGGCCGGGCCCGCGGACCCTCGACGATCGCAGCTTTGCGACACCTGGGTGTGCTGGACGACGGCAAAGCGACCAAACTCGCCGAGTTCGCTCGACCCGCGGTGTATAATCGGGCAGGGCGCGTGGTCGGTGAAATTCGCGTGCCCGATTTCGAACTCGAAAAAGCGAGTCGCGATCTTGTCTGACTATCTGAGCCTGCTTCGCGAGCGGGTCCTCATCTTCGACGGCGCTATGGGCACGCAGCTCATGGCGCTCGAACTATCTGCCGACGATTTCGGCGGCGTCCGATACAACGGATGCTATGAGGCGCTCGTTTTGACGCGCCCGGATGCCATTCGCGCGATTCACGAATCGTATCTTGCCGCCGGTGCCGACGTCGTTGAAACGGACTCGTTTACCGGATCGCGGCTGAAGCTGGAAGAGTTCGGTTTGGGCGACCGCACGGAAGAGATCAACGTGCGCGCGGCTCAACTCGCGCGCGAAGCCTGCGATAAATTCTCGACGCCGGATCGTCCGCGCTTCGTCGCAGGTTCGATGGGCCCGACCGGAATGCTGATCTCGTCCTCGGACCCGACGCTTTCGAAAATCACCTACGAGCAGTTGCGCGATACGTATGGCGAACAGGCTCGCTTCTTGTGGAAGGCGGAGCCGATCTGCTGCTGCTCGAGACGATGCAGGATATGCTCGAGCTCAAAGCGGCAATCGCCGGTATCGTTCGTGAGTTCGATCGCGGGCTGCGTCGCGTTCCGATTCAGGCGCAGCCGACGCTGATCACCGAAGGGCGCATGCTGCTGGGCACCGATATCCGGGCCATCTGCGCGACCTTGGATGCGCTGCCGGTCGACGTGATTGGTCTCAACTGCTCCACCGGCCCTTCGCAGATGCGCGACTCAATGCGCTACCTTTGCGACAACTCGCGCTGTTTCGTCATCGTCATTCCGAACGCCGGCCTTCCGCTGATGGGTCCCAAAGGCGAAACCATCTATCCGGAGACCCCGGAGGAACTCGCCTCGGAACTCGCCGATTTCGTGCGCGACTTCGGCGTGAACGTCGTCGGCGGGTGCTGCGGCTCAACGCCCGCGCATATCTCGGCCCTCAAGGCTGCCGTCGACGCCGTCGTGCCGCGACCGCGCCCGCAGGCGAGCCCGGTACAATCCGTCGCCTCCGCGATGACCGCCGTCTCGCTCGAGCAGGAGCCGCGGCCGCTGATCGTCGGCGAGCGCATCAACTCACAGGGCTCGCGCAAGATCAAGCGCCTCTTGCTCGAGGATAACTACGACGACATCGCGCTGGTCGCGCGCGAGCAGGTCGAAGGCGGCGCACACGTGCTCGACGTCTGCGTCGCGCTTACCGAGCGATCCGACGAAGACGTGCAGATGCGCGAGGTCGTGCGCAAACTCGCGCAGTCGACCGAAGCGCCGCTGATGATCGATTCGACCGAACCGCGCGTCGTCGAGGTCGCGTTGCAAAACTACCCCGGGCCGCGCCATCGTCAACTCCGTGCATCTCGAAGCCGGCCGCGAAGATCGACGTCGTGCATGCCCCTCGTCGTGGAGCATGGTGCCGCCGTCGTGGCGCTGACCATCGACGAAGTGGGCATGGCTAAGACCGCCGAGCGCAAGCTCGAGATCGCGCGCCGCATCTACGGCATCGTCTGCGGGGAGTACGGCTTACCCCCCGGCGCGTTGATCTTCGACGACCTGACGTTTACGCTCGCAACCGGCGAGGCCGAATTCCTCGATTCCGCGGTGGCGACGATCGACGGTATTCGCCTCATCAAGCGCGAGCTGCCGGGCGTCCTCACCTCGCTCGGTGTATCGAACGTTTCGTTTCGGACTCAAACCGCCGGCGCGCGCGGCGCTCAACTCCGTCTTTCTGCATCATTGCGTCGAAGCGGGTCTCGATTGCGCGCTGGTCCACCCGAAGGACATCACGCCGTACTTCGAAATCGAAGTCGACGTTCGCGAACTGTGCGACGACTTGGTCTTCAATCGCCGACCCGACGCGTTGGCGCGCTTCATCGAGCGTTTTGAAGGCGCCGAGCAAACGCGGCGCGCAGCGAACAGAACGACGCGGCGGAAGAAGAGCTGCCGGTTGCGGAGCGCATTCACCAAGCCATCTTGCGCCGCCGCAAGGACGGCATCGAAGCGAAGATCGACGAAGCGCTGCTCGAACGTTCGCCGGTCGACGCACTCAACGAGATCCTCCTGCCGGCGATGAAGGACGTCGGCGATCGCTTTGGCCGCGGCGAGCTCGATCCTTCCGTTCGTCCTGCAGTCCGCCGAAGTCATGAAGAAAGCCGTGACGCATCTCGAGCAGTTCCTGGAGAAGACCGAAGGCTCCACCAAGGGCACGGTCGTCCTCGCAACCGTCTTCGGCGACGTGCACGACATCGGAAAGAATCTCGTCAATACGATCCTGACGAACAACGGCTACACGGTGCACGACCTCGGCAAGCAAGTGCCGATGAACACGATCCTAGAGAAGGCCGTCGCAGTGAACGCCGACGCCATCGGTCTCTCCGCCTTGCTCGTTTCGACGAGCGAAACAGATGCCGATCTGCGTGCAAGAACAGGACTCGCGCGGCCTCCACTTCCCCATCATCGTCGGCGGCGCGGCCATCAACCGCGATTTCGGACGGCGCATCTCGCTGCTGGACGAAGGCGAACGCTACTTCGACCCGGGGCTGTTCTATGCTAAGGACGCGTTCGAAGGTCTCGAGATCATGGACGCCATCTCGGGCAACGCAACCCGTCGAGAAGAACTCGTCTCTCGCGCGCGCAAAGAAGCCTTCGCCCAACGCGACAAAGCCCGCAACGTCGTTCCGGTCGTACCGAGCGATCGCATCTCGGCGGTAAAGGGCATCCGCGTCGAAGTTCCGGCGCCGCCGTTCTGGGGCGTGCGCACCCTCGACGACATCGATCTCGCCGACCTCTGGCCCCGCTTCGATCTAAAGAGTCTGTACCGCCTGTCCTGGGGCGCTGCAAACCAAAAGGGCGATGCGTTCGATAAACTCGTAAGCGAAGAATTCGAGCCGCGCCTAGAGCGCTACAAAGCCGAAGCGCTCCGCGACGGAATTCTCCGTCCGAAAGTCGTGTACGGCTACTTCCCGGCAGCCGGCGCCGGCAACGAAATCATCCTCTGACGATCCCCTCGACGCAACGCGCGAAATCGCGCGCTTACCGATGCCTCGCCAAATCGGTGGAGAACACTTGAGTCTTGCCGACTATCTGCGCGAGCCGGAAAGCGGAGCCGCGACGGACGTCGTCGCGCTACAAGTAGTTACGGTCGGAACAAAGGCTTCCGAACGAACGGAGGCGCTGCAAGCTGCTGGCGACTACAGCGAATCCTACTTCCTCCACGGCTTCACCGTGCAATCCGCCGAAGCATTAGCCGAATACACGCACCACCGGATCCGCAAAGACCTAAAACTCGAAGACGGACGCGGCAAACGCTACTCATGGGGCTACGGGGCATGCCCGGATCTCGACCAACACGAGATCGTCTTCAAATTGCTCGACGCCACGAACCGCATCGGCGTAACGCTAACCGAAGCCTTCCAAATGATCCCCGAGCAGTCGACAGCCGCAATCGTCATGCATCATCCTAACGCTGCGTACTTCAACGCTGCAGCAACGAGAGAACTGGCGGCTTCGTAGCATTGATGACAATGGAACACTCCCTGCAACGCGTACGCTCGCAAGAAAAACTACTTCGATATCACCAGCGCGTTGGTAAACGTCTTGCGAGGGCCCTTGAACGTTGCGTGGAACGTTCCGGTGACCGTCGCTTTGGAACCATTCGTTTGCGCATGGTTCGATTCGTCGATCACGACGATGCACTTCGCGTCGCAGAGCTGGTATCCGGCGACGGCGCCCATCATCGTCGACGAAGTTTGGAAGCCTTTGACGGAACCCGCGACGGTAATGGTCTTCCCATCGAAGCTGCTCGGACTGGCCACGATCGCGGACGGCGCAACGGCTGCAGCGAGCGCTGCAACCGTTGTGACGGCAAAGAAGGCCGCAAATGCCAGAACGCGGCGCACCCTACGATCCTCCCGGAATCATGTCGCAGTCGATGAGTTTGTTGAGCAGCGGGGCGGCCACGATGTTCACGTAGGTCGTGACGCGCTTCGGTGTTGCTTTTCAGCTTCGCCGACATCGGGTTCGGCGTTGCGGTCGAGCTCTTGTTTTTCGATCTGAGCCATCGTGGTTGCGAAGTCGGCACACGACTGGGCTTGGATCTTCGCCACGAATCTGGTTGGCGGCGGTCGTGGCGGCTTTATCCATGATATTTTGACGGACGTCCGCCGACCCGGCAGTGCGGTGGTTGCGGCGAGAACGGCGAGTGCGGCGGCTGCAACTGCGGTGCGGCGAATGAAGACGGAAACAACAGGCATGAAAGGCCTTCAAGCCGGGAGCGTTCGCAGCGGCGGTCGGGAAACCTGGGCCACCGATGGAGACGCAGGTTCCGGGCTAGAGGCGGGCGCCGCCGCCGATAGCCAGGGGACGCAGAACGGTCCGCTGAACGCCCAATCTATCAGCGCAATCACGATCCTCTACATAGCCATGGGCGTCGTCGGTATCCTTTTCGTCGTCGCCGTCGTTGGATCGTTTCCGCGTCATCACGTTCGGCCGCCAAACTGGATCGAGGTGGCGATCGGCGCCGATCACCAACTTTTTCGATAGCTCTCGGCGTCGGGTCGTTCGCACCGACCGTCTCGCTCTTCAAGTTCTTCAAGCTCGTCCCCGATGAGAAATTTCCGGGCACGCTCAACGTCGGTCACGCGTTACCGACGATCACCGAGGCGGTGATCTTCATCCTCATAATAAGCGTCGATCCGCTGACGCTGATCTCGTTGATCGCTGCGGCGGTGGCCGGCGCCTGGCTCGGCGCGGGGCTTGTAGCCCGCTGGCCGCGGCGCAACGTACAAATCGGGATGGGTATTGCGCTCGTCGTCGCTGCCGTAATCTTCGTCATGAAGACCAAGCAAGTTAACCTGTTCCCCTCGACCGGCGGCTCGGCGCTGGCGCTCGAAGGTACGCGGCTTTGGATTGGAATCGCGGTGAACTTCGCTCTGGGCGCGCTGATGACCATCGGCATTGGGCTCTACGCGCCGTGTTTCATCCTGGTGAGTTTTTTGGGCTTGGACATTAAAGCAGCCTTTCCGATCATGATGGGATCCTGTGCGTTCCTGATGCCGATCGCGAGCTTGCGCTTCGTGAAATTCGACGCCGATTTCACTGGCGGCGTCTTTCGGCTTGTCCCTAGCGGCGTCCCGGCGGTAATCGTCGCGGCGTTGATTGTGAAGTCGATGGCATTCAATGTCGTTGAATGGCTGGTTGTCGCCGTCGTACTATTCGCAGCATACACTGACGCTGCGGTCAGCCATCCGCGAGCACAAAGCCGCCTCCGATTACGCAGCGACGCCAATCGTAAGCGCTTGAAGAGGTGACGATGTCGTCCTGGCGACCCTTTGCCGATTCACGTGAGGCGCCCGCCGCTCGCCTGTTGGAAGATGAAGTGGTCGTGGCGGCGTACTTAGGGGGGTGACGATGTCGTCGTGGAACCGTTTGCCAGCCCCTGCGCCAGTCAATCATTCGCGCCCGAGAAAGAAGTGGGAGCGAAGTCGGCGGCGGCAGCGTCGGCACCGAGCATATCCTGATTGGGATCGTTGCCGACGGAGCGAATTCAACGGCACAGCTGCTCCTGGACTGGGGCGTCGGACTCAAGCCGCGCGCGCGGTGGCCGCAACGCTGGGGAGACACCCGTCTTTGCCGGTCGATACCGGCGAACTAAGCTTTACCGCAAACGCGAAACAGCTGATCAGCAGTGTTTCGACGTCGCACGCGAGGCGGGGCACGATTACGTCGGTACCGACACATGCTGGCCGCAATGACGCGCCAGCGGGCGGGCGGTGCCCGGACGGTCGTGGAGAGCGTGGTCGGCGAGAAGCGTTTCCCGGCTTTCGCGCAAGCCGCATCGGACGCCGTCGCAAGTGCATCGTCGGGAAAGCCGAGCGTGCGCAGCCACGGTTCGCCGCAAGCATCGCGCGTCTCCGGCTTCCAAACGTCGCGCGCGGCCGATTCCGAGACCGCACTCTATACGGAATGCCTGCGCGTCGCGAGCGCCGCGCTCGGGCCTGGAACCCCCGTTCAAACCGTGCGCGACAGCGCCAAGGCGCTCTTCGAACAGGCGTTGGGCGATATTACTGCCGCTCTCGGTCAGCCGACACCACCAAACGCGGGCTAGTCGGAGCTTGTCGGACTCCTAGGCGGCGACTTCCGCGCTGCTGTAGACCGCTCGTCCGCCGACCATCGTGCCGATGATGTTGTAATCCTTGTCCCAAAACGAAGGTCGGCGCGCATGCCGGGAGCGATGCGTCCCATTTCACCTTCGTGATGGATGAAGTTCCCGGGTGCGTGGGTGGCAGCGACGATTGCCTGCGCGAACGGAATCTGCGCGTAGGACATGTAGTTGCGCACCGCCTCGTCCATGCGCAGCGCGCTGCCGGCGATCGTTCCGTCGGCGGAGCGCATAACGCCGCCTTCGATGTGATAGCCGGGGTCGGCTGCCGGCATATTATCGGTCGCGAGGACGATGCGATCGCCGAGCGTTCGATGCAGCAGGTCGACCATGACCGGCGAGACGTTAAATCCGTCGCAGATAAGCTGCACGAGCGTGCGGCGGTCCTGCACGAACGAAGCGAGAATCGAGGGATCCCGGTGATCCAGCGGCGGCATGCCGTTAAAAGCGTGGGTGAGCGATCGGAACCCGAGGCCGATTGCGAGCATGCCTTCACGATACCGCGCGGACGTGTGACCCGCCGAGCACACGACGCCGTTCTTAAGAAAAACGCGCATCGCGTCGCTCGCGCCTTCGATCTCCGGCGCCATCGTTACGAGCAAGCACGCGCCTTTGCACGCGTCGACCATCTCCTGCGCGCGCGAGGCACTCGCTTCGAGCAGCCAATCGCTACGATGCACGCGGCGAAACTTCGGATTGAGAAACGGACCCTCGAAGTGAATGCCTAAACAGCGCGCGCCGAGCGGTTCGTTTTCCTCGGCTTCGTCAGCGGCCTCAACGATAACGCCGGCCGCGTGCAGCATCGACTCCCAGGGTGCGGTCATCACGCTCGCAACGTAGCCGGTCGCACCCATGCGTGCGTATTCCGCCGCGGCGACCGGCACGGCATAATTTTGATTGCGATTAAAGAGCATTTCGCCCGCACCGTTCGTGTGAACGTCGATCAAGCCCGGTGCGATCGTCGCGCCTGCGGGAAGTGTGTAATCGGTTGGACCGTCGGCGGGAAGTACCGAAGCGATTCGGCCGTTTTCAACGGCGATGCGTCCGATGGTCGACGTTCCGTCGCCGACCGCGATGAAGGCGGGTCCCAGCGTAGTCACCACTGGGGTGATTCGAGCGCCGTCTCAGCGCCCCTTGCCAAAAAGGCGCGCCAGGAGACCCGTTTTCTGCGGTACTGCCGCCGCGGGCTTTCGGACGCGCTGCCGGCGTGGACTCGCGCAAGGCGCTCCAATCGAGCCATGTGGCTTTCTGCGTGCGATTCGAGCGTCGATCGAAGCGCTTCGGTCTCGTTCCATCCGGCCGGCGCTCGCCCCGCGCGCTTGGCGTCGACATATTCCTGCGCGGAGACGGTGAAAATGCGTTCCGCCGGAATGTTCCGATCGTTGAGGTACTGCTTGGCGAGTTCGACGACGTGGCGGCGCTCGTTCGGCGCTTCGTTGTCGGCGATCGTATGCGCGAAGAGCATCGGGCGGCCGAACTCGGCGACTCGCTCGTAGAGTTCGAGTTCGCGATCGGAGAGCTGTCGCGAGAACAGGCAGAGCACTTCGCTGGCGTGACCGGCAACGACGGCGTTGACGTCGTCGGCGTTGGCATCGCCGGAATCGAACGCGGGCGCATGCACGAGCACCAGCTGTTTCGGAAGTTTCCACGGTACGAGCACGAGGACGGCTGCATCTGCCGCTTCGGCGGTCGCCCGTTCGAACGGAATCTCGCGCCACTCGCCGCTATCTCCCAGCGCGAAGGCTTGCTCGCGCTCGCCATATCGCACGTGAATTTGGGAAACGTACGCTCCCGGCAACGTCGTCGGTAAGCACGGTCGTACCGGCAAACGCGTTGATCAAACTCGATTTGCCGCGCCGAAGCGCGCCCAGTACGGCCACGCGCCAGCGCTCCGGCCGCAATCCACGGTCGTACGCGTTGGGATCGAAGGACGCGTCGTCGTGCGCGAGGCGAACCGCATCGGGTCCAGGGTCGGCTGGAGCGATCTCCTCGTCGTGCTCCATAAATCCGGCGACGAGTTCGCGCGCGGCGGCGGCTTCGCGATCGATGGCATCGCGTCGCTCGCGCAGCCCGGCTTCACACGCGGCGACGTCGCCGCCGGCGTGCGCGTGCAGCGACCGTTCGATACTGCCTAGATCGGCATCGCGTTTCGCAACGACGGCATGCGCGATCGATTGCGCGAGATCGTCGTACAGGTGTTGAACGCGCGATCCAACGTGCCCCGCGAAAACGGCGATTTCGGTATGGAGGCGCGGAAAGATCTCGGCGCGCAAGTCCGCGATTAATTCGCGTTTCATGTACGCGCCCTGCTGGCGCCCCGCAAAACGCGTTGCGATGTCGTGCACGAGGGCGATCGCCGGACCGCCGATCGCTTCGAGCACGATGGTCGCAGCGATCGCCGATCGCAAATCGCCGCTCCACAGGCTCGCCCCGGGCTGCGCGCCGAACGCATGCGCCGCTGCATCGCTTGCGACCCAGCGCAGCGGTACCAGATCGTGCGCTCGTTCCAGGGCGCGATCGAGGTCGCTGCAAATCGCATCCGCGGTCTCTTGCGCGAACTCTCCCGCAACGTGTGCCACGACGCGGTCGACCAGGATGTGGAGGCGTTCGCGATCCCGGAGCTTGGCGACGTCGGCGGTATCGAACGTTTGCGCGAAGGCACGCTCTAGGCCGTCGGCGAGGGTGCGTCCGCGTTCGTCGAGGCCGCGTCGCGCCGCGAACCCTTCGGCGAGGAGCGCGTCGCGCTGCGCGAGCGCTTTCTCTTCGAGCGCATGCAGCTGCGGAACGACCCTTGCTCGAGATTCGCTCAGCGCGGCCTCGCCGAGGGCGAGCATCGCCAGGTCGCGATCGATCTGCCCGATCGCGTCGAGCGCTGCGGTCGCGGCGCGGGTGCCGGCACGCTGCAGGCGCGCGCGTCCGGTGCGTCTGATCAGCGACGCGTCGAGTGCGGCGAGGAATTTTGGAAGTAGCTGCTTTCGATGGCATCGGCATCTCCGCCCAGGACGCCCTCGACGTATTGGCGTGCCGAGAGTGCGAAGACGTACGTACCGTGCGCGTGCACGGCGGCGAGGCGCGCGATGCGATCGTGAGCGTGCTCCCAGGCCGGGCGCCCGTCGCTCTGCGGCTGCCGCCACAGATCGATTTTGGTTTGCACGATGAAGATCGAGTCGATGTGCTGGCGGATGATGCCCAAGAACGACGCGTCGCCTTCCGTGAACGGCTGCTGGGTATCGATCAGGTAGAGCACGGCATCGGCCGTCGGCAAGAACTGCAGCGTCGCGCGCCGGTGTGCCGGATTGATCGAGGCTAGCCCCGGCGTATCGGCGACGACGAAACCGCGCTCGAGGAACGGCGAGTCCGATTTGACGATCACGCGAACCGGGGCGTCCCGTCCTGAGCCTGTCGAAGGATCCTTGGTCGCGTCGTGCAGGGTCCCGACCTCGGTCTTGCCGACGGCAATGAATCGATTGAGCGCGTCCAGCGGAATGCGCTCGCGACGGCCGTCCTCGTAAACGGCGGTGGCTTCGTCGTGCGCGCCGTATTCGAGCTCCGTGATCGTCGCGGTCGATGGATTGATGTCGGTGGCGAGAAGCCCGGCTACGCGCTCGCCGCCGCCCTCCGATTCGTAGCGGAATTTTCCGAGGAGCGCGTTGAGCAGGAACGACTTTCCGCTCGAAAACTCTCCGACCACCGCCAAGACGAATTTACCGCGTTCCAAACGCGAGCGGGCGCGGTGCAGGGAGGCACGCGGCTCGCCGTCGAGGAGGGCTTCGAGCGCCGTTAGGCGCGCGATGAGTTCGTCGCGAGCCTGCTCGTAGCGCAGCATCGCATCGGTATCGACCCTACTCACGGAGGCGCTACTTTCGGATAAGCGCTAAGACTTCGTCGCGGTTGTGCTCCATAAGCTCCCGCGTGTCGCCCTCGACGTTAAGGCGCAGCAGCGGCTCGGTGTTCGAGGGCCGTACGTTCATCCACCAGTTCGGATAACCGATGGTTACGCCGTCGAGATGATCGATCTTCGCGTCCTTATAGCGCCCTTGAAGCTCGGCGAGCGTGGCCGGAATATCCTTGACGGTGCTGTTGATTTCGCCGGAACGGAAGCGAGTATCGATCGGAGCGATGACCTCGCTCACGGGCTTGTTCGCATCGCTGAAGAGTTCGAGGCATTGGAGCAGCGCAATCATGCCGGAGTCCGCGTACCAGTTGTCCCGGAAGTAAAAATGCCCGCTATGTTCGCCTCCGAAGACCACGTCTTCGGTCGCGCATCACTTTTTTGATGATCGAATGCCCGACTTGGGAGCGGATCGGAATGCCGCCGGCCGATCCGATCAGCTCGGGAACGCTGCGGCTGCAAATGAGGTTGTAGAGCAGTTTCGCCCCCGGATACTTCTTCAGCGTATTCAACGCGACCAGCGCGGTGACGGTGCTGCCGTCGATCAGATCGCCCTTCTCATCGACGATGAACATGCGATCGGCATCCCCGTCGAACGCGACGCCGATGTCGCATCCGTTTTCGCGAACCGCCGCTTGCAGGTCGGCCATGTTCTCGGGCTCGATCGGGCTGGCCGGATGGTTCGGAAAATTCCCGTCGAGTTCGAAATAGAGCGGAATTACCGTGCACGGGAGTTTCTTGAAGACGTGCGGAACGGTTTCGCCCGCCATGCCGTTACCGGCATCGATGGCGATCTTGAACGGCTTGATCTTGGCGCGATCGACGAACGAGAGGCAATGATCGGCGAACTCGTCGAGAATTTCGCGATGCGAGATCGTACCCGGGACCGCTGCCTTCGGCGGAAGCGTACCCGCCACGAGCTGGTCGCGTATGGCGGCAAGTCCCGTATCGAGCGAAATCGCCTGCGCCTCCGAGCGCGTGAACTTCATCCCGTTGTATTGCGCGGGGTTATGCGAAGCCGTGATCATCACGCCGCCGTCGAACCCATATTTCCCAACCGCAAAGTACAATGCGTCCGTCGAAACCAGGCCGATGTCGGTAACGTCGGCACCGGCGTCGGTCGCGCCGCGCGCGAAGGCATCGAAGAGGGCAACGCCGGATGGACGCATGTCGCGGCCCGCGACGATTCGCTTGGCCCCAAGCAGCGCCACGAAGCAGCGCCCGATGCCGTAGGCGACGTCGTCGTCGATTTCGGCCGGATAAATCCCGCGAACGTCGTAGGACTTGAAAATTCCAGGATCTACTTGCGCTTGCATGGCCTCCCCAGGTTCGGAGGGACCGACTACGACCCCTAGGCACACCTTGGGCTGCGCCCCTTGAAGCTGTCCGCGCCGCTGGCCCGCATCACCGGGACGCTCCTGCTGCCCGCATTCCTGGTGGTAGCCCTTGCCGTTGCCGTGCAGGGCGCGTTTCAGACGCGTGCGAGCATCGCCGATACGTTTTCGCGCCAAGCGGCTATTCAACACGCACAGATCACGCTGGAAGAGCTATTACGTCTTCAGATTTTCGAGGAGTCCCTGCTTCGCGGCTATTCGCTCACGCGCGACCCGTTTTATGTGGGCCAATACCAGCAAGCGGTCTCCGACTACGATCAAAAAGTAGCGTCGATCCGCGAAACGCTTTCCGCGCAGAACCTCAAGCCCATCGAGCGCATGCTCGACGAATACTCGAACCTGCAGATGCAGTGGCGTTCGGCGATCGCGACGCCGCTGCTGCGTCATCCCGATCAGCAGCTGCTGGAGATGGACAGGCGCAACAAGATCCTGACCGACGACGAAACCAAGACGGTCGAAGCGATTCGCGCGTCGCTGGCCAATGCGAATGCCGAATTCGCACGAAGCACGCAAACGGAACTCGAACGCGGTGCGTACGCTCGCGCGTTCTGGCTGCTCGCCTTCGGCCTGGTCGCCATTCTGCTCAATGGATTCCGCTCGCGGCTCTACCAGGAACTGGAAGAAGAGAAGAACACCACCGAGATCCTGCAGCGGGCGTTTCGCAGCGAATCGGTGCCGCTGCCGCACTGTCAAGTCGGCAGCGCGTATCTCTCGGCCGGCAGCCACCTCGCGGTCGGTGGCGACGTCTTCGACGTGTACCGCCTTTCCAATACGCTCGCGCTCGTCCTCATCGCGGACGTCAGCGGTAAAGGCGTCGATGCTGCCGTCTTAACCGCGTTCATCAAGTTCACGATTCGCGGTATCGCGCTTCGCCGTCGCGATCCCGGCGCGATCCTGGCCGAGTTCAATACCGCGTTTTCGCAGACCGTCGAGAATCCATACTTGTTCGTCTCGATGTTCGTCGGCGTCCTGGACACGGAGACGTTCCAGCTTCGCTACGCGAGCGCCGGACACGATTCCGCATTCATGCGCCGGGCCAGCGGCGTGCAGCAACTCGCGGTTACCGGGCCGGTGCTCGGCGTGATGGAAGAGCCGTTCGGGACGAAGTCCGTCGTCATGGAAGACGGCGATACGCTCGTCCTTGCCACCGACGGCTTAACGGAAGCGCGCAAACGCACGGGCGAGCAGCTTCGCGAGACCGGCGCTATGGAACTCATCGAGCACGCCAGCGTCGAGCCGCAGCTGCTTGCCGACGAATTGGTGGCGCAGGTCCGCGCCCTCGGCGGCAATCAGCTGCGCGACGACCTAGCGATTCTGGCGATTCGCGTTTCGCCGCCGGAAGCGGAGACGCCGCATGCGTAGCGCCGCGGCATTGATCGTCGCCTTTTTGCTCGCAATCGCGGCGAGCGGCGCGGGCAGCCAGGGGGCCGAATCCACCGCCTCGGGATGCCACTTGCATGCCGGCGATAAGGTCGTGCTGTACAGCGCCAGCGGCGATCCGTCCGTGTTCGTTTGGGATTCACCGGTGCGCCTGCGCGATTATAACGCCGCGTCCTATGACGAGGCCCAAGCAATGGCCGTTCGCGCGACGCTGGTCGCGGGCGGTACGCGCGCACTGATTGCCTCGTGCCGAGCCAACTACATCCAATCACCATACTCCGATGCTCCCGAAGACGCGGTCGGTATCACGATCATCACCGGACCGCAGCGCGGCCACAATTACTGGGTGCTGGCGAGCGACGTCCGCGGCGTCTATCATCCGATGGGGAAAACGCCATGAGCTCAATTTCGACGCGGCGCGGCGACGAAGGCGAAACGTCGGCGCCGGGCGGCGCGCGAATTTCGAAAGGCGAACTGCGCGTCGAGGCGTCGGGCTGCGTCGACGAACTGAACTCGGCGCTGGGCGTTGCGCGGGCGAACTGCGACGACGCGAAAATTGCGGCCGCGGTCTATGCGATCCAGCGCGAGATGTTCCCGCTCGGTTCGGCTATTTCAAGTAAGCCGGGCGGACGCAAACCCACCTCCGAAATCGACGACGCAATGGTCGAGCGTTTGGACGCACTGGTCGAACGGCTCGAAGCCGTGCCGGGAATCGTACGCGATTGGACGGTACCGGGCGCGCATCGGACGTCGGCGCCGTTCGAGGTCGCACGAACGATTTGCCGGCGCGCGGAACGCAATGTGGTGCGCGCGGTCTCGGGCGGCGAGGTCATACCAAAGAACGTACTGCGCTATCTCAACCGCCTCTCCGACGTACTGTGGCTCTTTGCCCGCGTGCTCGATGCGAAGGCCGGCGTCGACGCAACTCTGCGCGACGAACGCCATCCGGGGCCGCCGTGGTCGAGTGCGTGGTGAAGGTTACCCGCGCTCGCGCGCAAAGACGCGCAGGCGGCCGTCATTGAGCGTGACGCGCTCCATCTCAACACCATAGGTACGTTCCAACAAGTCACTCGCAAGAACGGCGTCGGGCGTCTCGAGAGCGAGCAGTTTGCCGCAGCCGAGCAGCGCGATGCGATCCGCATAGGTTGCCGCGTCGTTCAGGTCGTGGAGCACGCAGACGATCGTCTTGCCGGCACGTGCGAGGTCGCGCAGCAGCGCAAGAATTTCGTGGGCGGCGCGAACGTCGAGGTGGCTCGTCGGTTCGTCGAGCAGGAGCACCGGCGTCTCTTGGGCGAGGCCGAGTGCGATCCACACCCGTTGCCGCTCGCCGCTGCTCAATGTCGAAACCAAACGATCGGCGAGCGGTTCCAGGGCTACTGCCGCGAGCGCGCCGTCGATTGCCGCTTCATCGCTCGGACGCTCTTGCCACTGCCACCAGCGGTGATGCGGATAGCGCCCGATGGCCACGACGTCGCGCACCAGCAGCGCGTCCATCAGGATCTCGTCGCTGGTGACGAAGCCGACGCGCAGCGCGCGTTCCGCCGGACCCGCCTTGCCGATCTCGGCGCCGTCGACAACGATCGAACCGCTCGCGGGATGGCCGAGCCCCGCGATGGCGTGCAGCAGCGTCGTCTTGCCCACGCCGTTTGGCCCGAGCACCGCGACGAACTCGCCGGACGCGACGTGCGCGTCGATGTTCTCGAGCAGCGTACGGCCGCCGATGGCGATCGTCGCATCGCGCAGTGCGATCATCGCGGCCGACCTGTGCCCCGAGGGGTATCTCCGTGCAGATAGATATACAGGAACGCCGGAACGCCGAGAAAGGCCAACAGTGCTCCGATCGGCAGTTCCGCAGGTGCGACGACCCAGCGGCAGATCGCGTCGGCACCAATGCAGAGCGCCGCACCGATCAGCGCCGCAGCGGGCAGTAAAACGCGAGCGTCCGACCCAACGATGCGCCGCGCGATGTGCGGAACGATGAGTCCGATGAAGCCGACCATCCCCGCGAGGACGACGCTGCTTGCCGCAAGCAGCGACGACCCCGCCAGGATGATCCACTGCGCACGTCCGACATCGACGCCGACCGATCGGGCACGGACGTCGCCGACGCGCAACGCGTTGAGTGCGGGGACCGCTAACGCGCTGAGCACCATGCCGGCGCCGGCGTACGGCGCGGCGACTGCGAGGTCGTGCCAGCCGCGTCCGGCCATGGAACCAGCGAGCCAAGCGACGATGGCCGCGGCGTAGTCGGTCGATTGCGCGCGCACGATCGCCAGCGTGACGACCGCGGCGAACAGCGTCGAGAGCGAGACGCCGGCGAGAATGAGGCGGTTTGCATCGATGCCGGCACCGCGCCGTGCCAGCGCTGCGACGAGCAGCGCCGCGCCGAGGCCGGCGACGAAACCAATCGCCGGCGTCACCGTTGCGGAAACGCCCGCAAGAATCGCAATCGCGATCGCAGCCGCCGCGCCGGCGCTGACGCCGGTCAAGTACGGATCCACCAAGGGATTGCGCAGCATGCCCTGCAGCATCGCTCCGCACAGCGCGAGCGTCGCGCCGACCAACGCGGCGATGCAGATGCGCGGCAAGCGTAATTGCCAAACGATCGTTGCCACCTCGCCCTGCTCGTGCGGATGCGCGAGCGACGAAAATACGTCGCCCGGCGCTAGCTGCGTGCCGCCGATCAGCAAACTCGCCGCGGCGACGAGCCCAACCAGCAGCAGCAGCGCAGCAAACCGCATCGCGCGCTCAGCGGCTCCGCAGTTCCAGTGCAAACGATCTTCCCGGCATGGGATAGCCGTTGAACGTTGCGTAGCGGTCGTCCAGCAAGTTGTAGCCGCGAAGCGTCATGACGAGTTTCGGCGTGATTCGATAGCCGGCATATGCGTCGACCAGCGTCGAGGCCGCCGCTTGCGCGTACGGCGGATTCGGCACCGTCGTATACGCAACGATATACGCAGGCTGCTCGCTGAGGCCGTTGCTGGTTAGCTTGACTCCAAATCCGTCGAACCGGCTGCCGGCACTCGCTAGGTAACGCACGCCGGTCGTCATGGAGAGGACCGGCCCGCGCCCGGGCAAGCGCGTATTCGTTTCGAGGTCTTGCGCCTCGTAGAGGTCCGTTAGCGAAAACGACGTGGCGAGGTGGTGATACGGCGCGGTTTCCAGCGCCAGCGTGAGGCCGTTGATGACGGCGTTGCCGACGTTCTCCGGTTCGTAGTTGTACGCGGCCGGATTCGCGTCGACGATGAAGTTCGATCCGTGTGTCGTGAACCATCCGACGCTGACCTGACCGAAGCGCCCAGTGTCGACGAAGGTGGCGTCCGCGACCCTCGTTCGCTCGGGAACGAGACCGTCATTCGAATAGATTCCCTGCGGCGGATAGAACAGTTCTTCGGCCGTCGGTGCGCGAAACGCCGTCGCCGCGTTCAGCTTCAACCGAACGTTCGCGCCGATCGGTACGATGCCGCCGATCGATGGAGAGATGGCCGAGCCTTGTGCGGTCGCGAGCGAGTTTAAATCGCGCTCGCCGCGCAGTCCGGCATAGAACTCTCCGCCTTTACTGCCGAACCACTGCGACTGCACGTACGCAGCGGTTTGGGCGTAGGCGTCGGTCGTCACGGACGCATCGAACGCGTTAAAGCCGCTCCCGGTTCCCGCGTCGATTCTCGCGTTGCCGTGGGACAGGTCGACGCCATAGATCAGACGCTGACGTTCGTCACCCACGGCGTTGCTGACGTCGATCGTCGAATGGCTGTCGGCGAGCAGCTGGTCGTACGGCGGAGCCGTACCGCTCGGCGCCGGCGTCTCGAAGGCATTCGGGCAATTTGAGTCGACCGGTGTGTCGCACGCGTACGTTAGATCCTGTCCGGACCCGCCGACGGCTATGCTAAGCGTTGCGCGCTTAGACCGTTCCTCGGCACGCAGCCGCACGTCCCTCGAGAGCGTTTGCTGGCGGCTGGTCGGGGACGTATACAGCGGAATCTCGCCTGGTACGCCAAGGATCGCATCGCTTTCATCGGCGAGGAACTCGAGGTCGAACGCACCGGCGCGGTGTGCGAACGTCAGCGTTCCTGCAGTCAGCCCCGCGTCGGCGTTGGTGCGCGTCGCGCCGCCGGGCAGCGGAAATGCGTTCCCGGCGTAGGTACGCTGAAAGGAAAGATAGGGCGTTTGAAACTGATACGTCTGCTCGTCGAACGAGCCGGTTGCGACCGTCGCAGACGCCGGGGCGCGCCCGTTGGTGATGATGTTGATCACGCCGCCGATCGAACCGGATCCGTACAGCGTCGAACCCCCGCCTTCGACGACTTCGATGCGATCGATTCCCGCAACGCCGTATTGTTCGAGATCGACGTTGTCGATCTGCGCGCCCGCTAACGGGAGCCCGTCGAGGAGCACCAAAACCTGCGCGTTCGAGCTGCCGCGAATGCCGACGTTTGCTTCAGCGCCGAACGCACCGTAACGCTGGATCTCGACGCCGGGCAGGTTTGCGATCGCATCGGCGACGGTTCGATCGCCGTCGCGCGCGATGTCGGCGGACGTGACGACGTAGGTCGTGCGCGCCGCGCGCGTCACGGATTCGCTTCCACGGTCGCTGGTAACGACGTGTGCGATCTGCGGCAGCGGCGAGGGCGACGGGGATGGAGTGGGCGTGGACAGAGCAGCCAGTGCGGCCGCAAACAGGAAAACCATATCAATCCTTTCCCTTCGTGCGAGGGGGATCGGGCGTATGGTTTGCGACGGTATCCTGACTCGCGGATCGTTGCCGTGTGCTCGGGCCTTCCCGTCCGTTTCCGGACAGTGACGTACGAGCGGCTTCCCGCATACAGTGGCGCGACCGTGCCGGCGTCCAACCGGCTTCCCGCGCAAACCTCGGTTCATCAGATGCTCGGCGGCGGGACCCGGCACCTGCAGGTAACGTGTCGCCCGGCCCAGGAGTGTGAAACGTGATCGTGCGGTTAACGGTGCTCTTCGTGGCGGGGTGTGCCCTCGTGGCGGTGCTCGGCATCGCCGCCGCTACACCGGCCTTAAGCGAAAGAGAATACTCGGATTTTCACGCGTGCATCGCGTCGATTCCGCACCCGCCTCTACCGGCTGCGCTTCTGACGCGCGACACAGCTACGCAAGAACGAGCGCTCGCGCTGCTGGGCGCGGAAGACGCCTGCGCCCGCGTTTCCGGAATTGACGGATCGGGGCGGGAGCGACCGCTCGAGTGGCTTCACGCGCTACGGCCGGGTGCATCGGGAAGCGACGGCGTTGCCGAAGTCTTCGCACGTTGCACGCAAGCAAGACGTTCGTCGCGGGGAGTCGTGGCGCAGATCGGCACGGCCGTAGATTGCTACCGGGCGTCCGGCGGGCTCACCGCAACGCAATTCGAACTGGCTACCGGATACAATCCACAGTACGACTTTTTCACCGAGCACGTGAAGAATACCCCAGTTCTCTCGAAGCGTCGTTTCCCCAGAACGATGTTGCACGAGCGCGACGGAACGTGGTGGAACCGCAGTTGTTCGTAAGAGCAATCGCGACGCTCTGCGTCTCGATTGTGGTCTTGTCCGCATGCACTGCGCCGAAGGCGCCGCAGCCGAGCGCGGCGTCGAGCGGACCGGTGCCGGCGCGCGTCGTGGCGCTCGTACCGTCGCTCGTCGAGGATTTGTACGCGATCGGTGCTGGGCCGCAGGTCGTCGCCGTGTCCGCTTTTTCCAACAACGTGACGCAGGCGCGCGGGCTTCCGCGCGTCGCGGACTTCACCAACGTCGATTCGGAGAAGATCGTCGCGCTGCATGCAGACCTCGTGCTGGGCATTCCGTCGCAGGAACGTTTCGTGCAGCCGCTGATCCGCGCCGGCGTTCGGGTCGTGCTGATTCCGAACGACACCTACGACGATATATTCACCAGCCTGCGCCAAGTCGGCGACCTCACCGGCCGCCGGCGCGAGGCCGCTGCAGAGATTTCTTCGTTGCAGAAAGCGACGCGGATGCTGCAAGCGCGTACCGCGGCGTTCAAACGGCATCCGTCGGCGTTCGTCGTGCTTGGAACCGCGCCCATCTGGACGATCGGCGACAAGTCGTATATCGCAACGCTTATTGGTATGGCCGGAGGCCGCAACGCTGCGAGCGATCTGAATATCGCCTACGGCCAGTATAGCGCGGAGGCGCTTCTGCACGACAACCCGGACGTCATCATCGAGGATCCGGCCGTACATCTGCAAAGTTCGCTCGATCGCGAACCCTGGCGGAGTCTGCGTGCGGTTCAAGAACACGACGTCTACACCATCGAGCCGGCCGAGATCCTTATGCGGCCCGGGCCGAACTACAACAAAGGACTCCTTTGGCTCATCGAACGCTTGACGCCGCGCGCGGCGCAGCGCTAACGCCGGCTCTCGTCGTTGCCGTCGATACCGGCGACCGAAACCGTCCCATCGAACCGGAACTGATCGAATTTCGAAGCGCTGGCCGAGGCAGCAGGCGCTCGCATCCTCGACCGCGTCGTCCAGCGCCGCGACCACGTCGATCCCGCGACGATGCTCGGAAGCGGCAAAGCGCATGAGATCGCCGAGCTCGCCAAGGAGCTCGACGCCCAACTGCTGCTCGTCTTAAACGACTTGCGGCCGCGCCAGCGCAAAAACCTCGAGAAGATCGTGCCGCTGCCGATCGTCGATCGAACGATGCTGATCCTCGACGTCTTCGCCCGGCACGCACGCAGCCGCGAAGGTAAGCTTCAGGTGGAGCTCGCGCAACTGCGATACCGGCAGTCCAACCTCATCGGTATCGGCGCGGATCTCTCCAAACTCGGCGGCGGCATCGGCAGTCGCGGCCCCGGCGAAACCAAGCTCGAGGTTGACCGGCGCCGGATCCAGGAGCGCGTGACCGTGCTCAATCGCCAACTCGCCGTCGTGCGGCGCCAGCGCGAGACGCGCCGCTCGGCCCCGCATCGGGAGCCGCTGGTTGCCTTGGTCGGATATACCAACGTCGGAAAGTCCTCACTGCTCAACGTCCTTGGCAAAGCCGACGCGCTGGTCGCCGACCAGCCGTTCGCTACCTTGGATCCGACCACACGGCGCGTCTACTTGGCGCCGCACACGTTCGTACGCTTGGCCGACACGGTCGGCTTCATCACCGACTTGCCCAAGGATTTGGTCAATGCGTTTCGCGCCACGCTCGAGGAGCTGCGCGAGGCCGACCGGATGATCCACGTTTTGGATGCAAGCAACCCCGATTGGCCGCGCCAGCGCCAAGCGGTCGATACCATTCTTCACGAACTGGAACTCGATCATACGCCGCGGCTGATCGTCTTCAATAAGTGCGACGCCGCCGCCGGAGAACTGCCGCACGAGCCGGGCGCGATCTTCGTCAGTGCAAAGACCGGCAAGGGAATCGAGGAACTGCGCGCACGGCTCGCCGAACCAGCGTAGCGCTCCATGAGCCTTCGCCTTCCGGCGGTTTTTGCGGCCGCAGCCTTATTTTTCAGCCTGATCGGATGTTCCCGGAACGTCGCAGAAGACCCATTCGTCACGTCGGTGCGTCGCTTGCACCCGTCGGTCGTTTTGCTGACGATGCGCGTCCCGCCGGAAAACAAACACGACAAGTTCGATGAAGGGTACGCGAGCGGACTCGTCATTGCGAGCGGAGCCTGGGGCAGCGACATCCTCACGGTACAGCACGCCGTCGACGGTGCGTGGAACCTGCACGTGACGGTCGGCAACAAACGGAAATATCCGGCGACGGTGATCGCGCAGAACGCCGACCTCGATGTGGCGGTGGTGCGAACGGCGCATCCAAATTTGCCGGCCGCGCCGTTGGGATCGTCCAGCCATCTTACCGACGAAATCGGACGCCAGCTCGGCGTGCTGGGGTATCCGGTTCCCGACGACTTCGAAGACGACGACCTGGGCCTTGCGACGTCGCTCAACGTCGGGCGCCTGTCGTCACTGCGCAAGGACGCACTCGAAGTGACTGTGCCGATCGTCCCGGGCGAAAGCGGCGGCCCGGTCTTCGTTGCGGAAACCGGTGAAATCGTCGGCATCGCCGAGTCGCGTTTCGACGACGAACGCAGCATCGGTTTTGCACTGCCCATCGACGACGCAAAAAAGTTCCTTCACAAGTACGACGCGATTCACGGATTTTAAGGAGAGACCCGAAATGCTGACGACCGGCGACCAAAGTCCAGACGTGACGTTGCTTGAGAAGAACGTTCCCGTTCCGCTCGCGTCGTTCCGCGGGAAGTGGCTCGTACTGTTCTTCTATCCGAAGGACAACACGGCGGGCTGTACGGCCGAGGCGTGTTCGTTTCGCGATGCTTACGAAGACTTCGTCGAAGCGGGCGCCGAGGTTGCCGGCGTCAGCTCGGACGACGCCGCCTCGCACGACGGCTTTGCGGCGAAAAATCGTCTGCCGTTTCGTTTGTTAAGCGACCCGGGTGAGACCGCACGCGCGGCCTTCGGAATTCCGAAGACGCTCGGTCTCTTTCCAGGACGCGCCACCTTCGTCATCAATCCGGACGGCACGATCCTGCATGCGTTCAATTCGCAGTTCGCGCCGCTGAAGCACGTTAGTGAAGCGTTGACGACGTTGCGTGGTGCTCGCGACTGATCGAGCTGCGATCGCCGATCCACTGCAGCGGCGGTATCTCGAAGTAGTGCGCCAGCGCGTCGACGTTCCCGGCATAGGAAGAGCGTAACGATTTAAAGCGCTCCCACGCTTCGTCGCGGGGCTTGATCGTAAACCCAGCCGCTTGCAATCGGTCGCAGGCGTGCTCGTATTCCGAGCGCTCGACGGGCGGTGGTTCCGGACGGTCGAGACCGAAATATCGTTTGAGGTCCCTCGCTGCGTGCCGGCCGATATTAAAGAAGAGCCGCGATTGACCGCATTTGATATCGACCGTAGTCATCAGCAGGACCGATGCGTCGAGCAGCGTGCCGAGCGTACCAACCCACGATTCATGTTCGTGGCTCGATCGAAAATACGCCAGCGTCGGATAGGCGAGATGGCTCTCCATTACCGACGCGGCCCAGCGCTGCGCGTCGATCATGAGGCCGTTGAGGTCGTTCTGCGTTTCCGAATACGCAGCAATTGCCAGCAGGTTGACGCCGCTCGCGGGCGATCCGGCGCGCGCGCTGACGGTTACGACGAACTGTTCGCGCGACTGGAACGAACCGAATAGCGCGAAAAAGTACGCCGTCGTGATCGACAGCAGCGCGAGGCCGGTGACTGCGGCAAATATCGACATCGTGCGGGGACCGATCGTATGGCCGACGATGTCGCCGAACCCGAGCGTCGTCAGCGCCGCCCCGGAAAAGTAGATGGCCTCGCCAAAGGAATGGAGCGGCGGCTCGAATCCGCCGCGAAATGCCCATGCAAGCAGCGCGTAGCCGAGAATGGCGCATATCGTCCAGACCAGCAGCAGCAGCACCAGCGTGAAAGGCGCATAGAGCGCGAGAAAGTCCTCGCGGGCGTCCTCTTTCGATCCGTAGAGGCTCGACGCCAGGCGCGGCCAGAGCATCCAGGAGGCGCGATAGATGACGAAGCTGATCCGAAGGCGCTTGCCGACCGCACGCGGGACGATCACCGACTGAAAGACGTCGTTCACGACGATCAGTATCAGGATCGCGCCGCACGGGAAACACAGGATGGTTTCGAGCATTCGAGCCCGCCCTTCGACGCAGCGGGCCGCGAGGCCGTTTGCTCGAATGGGCGCCGTCTATGGCGGTCGTGTTCATCACCGGTCCCGTTCGTTCGGGTAAGAGTGCCTTTGCGGTCCGGCTGGCGGGCGATAGCGGTCTCGACGTCACGTACGTCGCGACCGCGGCGGCCTCGCCGGAAGACGCGGAGTGGCGCGCGCGCCTAGCTCGGCACACCCGCGAACGGCCGCAGGCGTGGCGTACGATCGAAACCGCGCCGCTTTCGCACGACGTGCAGCTCGAGTTATTCCGCACTGCGTCGGCCTCTGAATGTCTGCTGGTGGATGCGCTCGGTACCTGGCTCGCGGCCGGCATCGGCGCGCGCATCGAACTGCTTGAGATCGACTACGTCGTCTTCGAGGCGCAACTCGATCGCGAAGCCGCGGAGTTCGTCGACGCGATGCTTGCCTCGCCCGCGCGCGTGCTGGTCGTGAGCGAACAGGTCGGCTGGGACGTCGTGCCGGTGGCGGCGTCCGCCCGGCTGTTTCGCGACGTGATGGGGCGCATGGCGCAGCGGCTGGCGGCGCGTGCCGAAGCCGCGTACTTGGTCGTCGCGGGCTATGCGCTGGATCTGCGTGCGAACGGCGAGCCGGTGGAGGCGCCCGGGGAGCGATGAATCCCGCGCTCGGGCTGATCCTCATGCTGTGCGCGGTCGTCGTGCTTGGCGTGCTCGCGCGACGGATCAACATTCCCTATCCGGTTGCGTGCGTGGCCGGCGGCCTGGCGATGTCGTTCATTCACAACGCGCCGCACCCGGTGCTCGAGCCCGATATCTTCTTTCTATTCGTGCTGCCGCCGCTGCTGTTCGGCGCTGCCTGGAACACCGACTGGCACGAGTTCAAACGGAATCTGCGTCCGATTCTTCTCGGTGCGATCGGGCTCGTCATCTTCACGACCGTCATCGTGGCGGTCGTCGTCCACGCGACGATGCCCGGCTTTACCTGGGCGCTTGCGTTCACGCTTGGCGCGATCGTCTCGCCGCCGGACGCCGTCGCCGCCGAAGCGATTTTCGAGCGCCTGCCCGTGCCCCGCCGCATCGTGGCGATCGTCAGCGGCGAATGTTTGGTCAACGATGCGACCGCGCTAGTACTTTACCGTTTTGCCGTGGCTGCGATCGCCACCGCGACGTTCGTTCCGGGCCAGGTAGCGTTAGCGTTCTTCGGCGTTGCGATCGGCGGCATCATAGCGGGCCTCGCGATCGCCTTCTTGGCAGAGTTCGTGATCCGCTTGATCGTGCGCGGCGGTTTCGACCAGCCGACGCTGATCAACGTCGTCTTGCTCATCGTGCCCTTCGCTTCGTATCTCTTTGCCGAAACGCTCAACGTCTCGGGGGTGCTCTCCGCCGTGACCGCCGGCATGCTGCTCAGCCGCCGCATGAGTTCCGTCGTCGATTCCGGCACGCGCATCGAAGGGCGTGCGACGTGGGAGATGCTGCTCTTCGTTTTGAACGCGTTCGTCTTTCTCCTAATCGGCTTACAGCTTCCGCAGATCATCGTCGGTCTCGAACACGAACTCGGCAAATTTCTGCTCGATGGGTTAATCGTCAGCATCTTGGTGATCGTCGTGCGGCTCGTGTGGATTTTCCCGGCAGCGTACCTTCCTCGAATGCTTAGCAAAAAATTGCGCGAGCGCGATCCCTATCCGAAGTGGCAAACCGTGTTCGTGATCGGATGGGCCGGAATGCGAGGCATCATCTCCCTGGCCGCGGCGCTGGGGGTTTCCTATGCGGCCGGGTTAGGAACCGACGCGCCCGTCCGCTCGGAGATCGTTTTCGTCACCTTCTGCGTGATCGTCGTGACGCTGGTCGGGCAGGGACTCACCTTGGGACCGATCATCAAATGGTTGGGCGTTGCCGAGTCGAGCGGTCCGCGCAAGCGCGAGACCGAGTTGCGCGTGCGGGCACTCGAGGAGGGCATCGCACGCCTGCACGCGCTCGAAGTCACGTACGACACGCCGCACGAATGGGAGATCGCCGGCCGGCTGCTGGGTGAGTACGAGCATCGCATCGCGCACCTGCGGGGCAAACTCGATCCATCCGACCAGAGCTCCGAGGTCGAGGAGATCGCGACCGACCGGCGCTTACAAAAGGAAGCGCTCGACGCGGAGCGTCTCGCGATTAACCGCATGCGGGCCGCCGGCGAAATCCCCGACGACATCTTCCGCTCGATCGAATACGACTTAGACCTCGCGGCCGTCCAGCTCAGCTAGGGCGATGCGCTCGCCGCAGGCGACGCGCTCGCTGCAGGAGATGCGTTCGCGGCGGGAGAGGCGCCGGCACCTGGAGACGTGCTCGTCGACGGGGCCGGCGAGGGTGTGGCCGGTGTCGGAGTAGGGGGCGGGGGAAGGGTCGCTTGCCCTTCCGGGTGGATCGTCGGAACCAGGCGGATGTAACCGGCGTCGACGGCGCCGTTCTTCTTGACGACCACGTCCGCCGTGGCCGTGTCGTAGCCGGGCGACCGGGCGGTGACGGTCTGATCCCCGACCGGCACGACGTTAACGACGAATCCGCCGCGGGCATCCGCCTGAGCGGTATAGAGGGAGCCTACCGAAACCAAGGCACTGGGGATCGGCTTGTTGGTCATGGCGTCGAGCACGCGGCCGCTTACCGCACCATAATCTTGCACGCCAACGACATTTGGCGTCGACGAGCAGCCATCGCCAAGTGCGAAAAGCATGAGCATTCCAAGTACGGCAAAACGCATACATCGATTATAGGGGCCTCCGCCAGGTAAAAGCCACCGCTTGTGAAAAGTTTCACAAGCTATGAACCCGTACGGACCGGTAGCAATTTATCTGTGCGTCGCGCTTGCCGCGGCGCTGCTTTTCACGATCCTTCCGGGTCTGTTGGGCCGGCGTAAGCCGAATCCCGAGAAGGCCGAAGCCTACGAATGCGGCGTCGAGCCGACCTCCGCGGTCGCCGGACGGTTTCCGGTGCGCTTCTATCTCGTCGCGATGCTTTTTGTCATTTTTGACGTAGAAGCCGCATCGTTCTATCCGTGGGCGGTGCAGATGCGCGCGCTGCGCGTTTTCGGCCTCGCCGAGATGATCGTATTCATCATCGTGCTCGGCATCGGGTATGCCTACGTGTGGAAGAAGGGCGGATTCGCGTGGAGGTAAGTCCCGGGTCACTTTTTGCTCGCACGTCTCGACGACGTGGCGCGCTGGGCGCAAAGCTCCTCCGTATGGCCGCTGACCATGGGTCTGGCTTGCTGCGCTATCGAGATGATGACGGTGACGTCGTCGGAGTACGATATCGCGCGCCTCGGATCCGAGGTCTTTCGCAGTTCGCCGCGTCAAGCCGATCTGATGATCGTCTCGGGCCGGGTCGCGCAAAAGATGGCTCCGGTCGTCAAGCGTCTCTACGATCAGATGGCCGATCCGAAGTGGGTCATCTCGATGGGCGCGTGTGCCAGCTCCGGCGGCATCTTCGATAACTACGCGGTGGTCCAAGGTATCGACACGATCGTTCCGGTCGACGTCTACGTGCCCGGCTGTCCGCCAACGCCCGACGGGCTGCTCTACGCGGTGAATCTGATTCAACAGCAGATCCGCGAAGGCGGCCGCGGCGGCATCCTCGCTCGCGCGTGATTAGATAGGAGATAACACTGCCCAGCACGCAAACGCCGCCGATTGCCGGCACCGCGCTCGATCCAACGAGTCTCCGACCGGACATCGACGATGCAATTATCGAGCGCGTCGAGCCGGCGCAGCTTCGCGCGCGCCTCGAAGCGCTCAAGAACGAGGGTACGCGATGCTCCTCGATCTCGGCGGCGTCGACTATCTCGGGCGCGAGCCGCGCTTCGACGTCGTGTACCATCTTGTTGAAGCTGCCGCCGAAGGTCGCGACGCCGGAAGAGATCGGTACGCCGTCGCGCATGCGCGTGCTGTGCGGCGTTTCCGGCGACCCGCCGCACGTGGCGAGCGTCGTCGATCTGTGGCAATCGGCCGATTGGGCCGAGCGCGAAGTCTTCGACCTCTACGGCATCGTGTTCGACGGACACGCCGATCTGCGACGCATTCAAATGCCGTACGATTGGGAAGGGCACCCGCTGCGCAAAGATTATCCACTGCGCGGTCCGGCGCTGGAGCGTGCGCCGCGCCCGTCGTTCGCGCTGAAGAGCAACGTGCAAGCCGGGACGCCGCCATCGGGCAAAACGCTCGAGGCACTGCAAGAGCAAGTGAAGAGGGCGCGCGAGCAGTGAGTCTGTCGATGACGCCGCTCACCCCGGAGATCGTGAAGCAAGAAGGCAACGCGATGGTGTTGTCGATGGGTCCGCAGCATCCGTCGACGCACGGCGTCCTGCAGATCATGCTCGAGATCGAAGGCGAGAGCGTGATCAAGGCCGAGCCCGAAATCGGCTACCTGCACACCGGGATCGAGAAGACCGCCGAAAACCTTTTCTGGTCGCAGGCGCAGACGGTGATCGAGCGCATGGACTATCTCGCGCCGGAATCCAACGCGCTCTGCTACGCGCTGGCGGTCGAAAAGCTGCTCGGCATCTCGGATAAGATTCCCGAGCGGGCGCAAGTGATCCGGGTCATGGTCATGGAATTGACGCGCATCGCGTCGCACTGCGTGTCGATCGGCACGCACGGCATCGACCTCGGTGCGATCTCGATTTTCTTCTACCTCTTCGACCTGCGCGAGAATATTCTCGACCTGGCAGGAAGCTGTCCGGCGGGGCGCGCATGCATCCGAACTACGTTCGGATCGGCGGCCTCAACGGCGATCTTGCCGGACGGGCTTCTCGCCAAGCTGGATGCGCTGATCGCGAAGTTTCCTGGCCGCATGCGCGAGCTGCGCGGACTGCTGCAAGCCAACCCGATCTTCCAGGACCGCACCATCGACGTCGGCTACTTCTCGCCCGAAGAGGCGATCGCTTGGAACGTCACCGGACCGACGCTGCGCGGCAGCGGCATCGCGTTACGACGTGCGCAAAGCCTTTCCGTACAGCGGCTACGAGACGTATCGACTTCGACGTTCCGACCCGCACCGAAGGCGACGCATACGCGCGCTTCCTGGTGCGGCTCGACGAAATGGACCAATCGATGCGGATCATCGAACAGTGCGCCAGCATCTGGACAAGCCCGGCCCAGTGATGATCGACGATACGAAGATCGTCGCGCCGCCGAAAGAGACGATCGCGCTCTCGATGGAAGCGCTGATCCATCACTTTAAGATCGTGAGCGAAGGCTTCCGCGTTCCCCCGGGAGACGTGTACCAGGCGGTCGAAGTCGCCGCGCGGCGAGTTGGGTTACTATATCGTCAGCAACGGCGAGAACCGCCCGTACCGCGTGCGCACGCGTCCGCCGAGCATGTACAACCTGCAAGCCTTAAAGGCATCGCCGTCGGCAACCTGATCGCCGACCTCGTCGTCATGATCGGTTCCCTCGACCCCGTCTTCGGCGAGGTTGACAGATGAGCGAAGCCATCTGTCATCCTGAGCGTAGTGAGCGCAGCGAACGTAGTCGAAGGACCGCTTCCAATGTCTAGCCGCCTCGACGACTTTCCGGCGCTTTCCGCGCGGCTGAAACCCGAAGCCGAGCGGATCGTCGCGCAGTACGAGCACAAGCGCTCGGCGCTGCTTCCGCTGATGCATCTGTTCCAGCAGCACGAAGGCTACGTCAGCCGCGAAGCCATGCGGTTTGCGGCGGAACTGCTCGACGTGACGCCGGCCGTCGTCGAATCGACCGTCTCGTTTTACACGCTGTTTTTCCGCCGGCCGGTCGGCAAGTATATGCTGCAGGTTTGCCGCGGGTTGTCGTGCTCGATCCAAAACGCGGAAGACATCATGGCCTACTTCCGCGAGAAGCTCGGCGTCGGGCACCTGGGAACGACTCCCGACGGACTCTTCTCCTACGAAGAAGTCGAGTGTTTGGCATCGTGCGACCGCGCGACGTGCATGCAGGTGAACCTCGAATTCGTCTACGACCTCACGCCCGCGGCGATCGACGAAATGCTGGCGGCGATGCGCGCGGGCACCTATAACGTCGCGCCGATGCCGCAGACCGAGGAGCCGCCGCCGACGTGGAGCGTCCGCCAGGACGGCGAAGTGTCGACCGGCCAGAAGACGCCGGGCGCGACCGACGTGTCGAGCCCGAACAACGCCGGCGGCGTCGGCGACGCGGCCGGCCTGATCATGCTTGATCGCATCGTGAATCGCGACATCACGTTCTACGAAGGCACGCGCGAGCGCGCCGTCCGCGATTCGCGCGCCGTGTTCGAAGTCGTCGAAAGTGAGAACGGTCATGCCGGTCACTAAGATTCTGACGGCCGGCATCGGCGAGGCCAACCTGCGCGACATCGACGTCTACCGGTCGCGCGGCGGGTACAAGCAATGGGAACGCGCCGTGCGGGAACTCAAACCCGTAGACGTACTCGACGCCGCGGAGAAATCCGGGCTGCGCGGGCGCGGCGGCGCCGGCTTCCCGACCGGCCGCAAGTGGTCGTTCTTGCCGGCGGACAAGCATCTGCGCTATCTCGTGTGCAACTGCGACGAAGCCGAACCGGGCACGTTCAAAGATCACATGCTCCTCGAAGAAGCGCCGCATCTGGTGCTCGAGGGCATCCTGCTCGGCAGTTACGGCATCGCGTGCCACCATTCGTTCATCTACATTCGAGGCGAGTTCAAGCGCGGCTACGAGATTTTCTGTGCGGCCTTGGAGCAAGCCCGCGCCGCGGAACTGTCGGAAACAACGTCTTCGGCACCGGTTTTGATATCGAAGTGACCGTGCATCGTGGCGCGGGCGCGTACATCTGCGGCGAAGAGACCGGGCTGCTCAACTCACTGGAAGGCAAACGCGGCGAGCCGCGCCTCAAACCGCCGTTTCCGGCCATCGCCGGTCTCTACGGCGAGCCGACCGTCGTCAACAACGTCGAAACGCTCGCATATCTCGTGCCGATCCTCGAGCGCGGTCCGGAGTGGTTCGCGGCCGCGGGGACCGAGCGCAGCAAAGGCTACAAGATTGTTTCGATCTCCGGCCACGTGCAGAAGCCGGGCAACTACGAGGTCGCGCTCGGCACCACGTCGCGCGAGCTGATCGAAATCGCCGGAGGATTGCGGCCGGGGAGAACGTTCATGGCGGTGCAGCCCGGCGGCGGTTCTTCGGCGTGCATCTTCGAAGAGCACCTCGACCTGCCGTACGACTACGAGAGCATGGCAAAGGCCGGTTCGATGCTCGGTTCCGGCGCGTTCGTCGTCTTCGACGATACGACCGACTTCGTGAAGTGCGCGTACAACCTGATTCGTTTCTTCGCGCATGAGTCGTGCGGACAGTGCACGCCGTGTCGCGAGGGCGGGCATTGGATTCAAAGCGTCCTCGAACGGCTGGTTGCCGGCAAAGGCGTCCAGGGCGACTACGAGATGATGCTGCGCGTTGCGGCGGGCATCACCGGTCTAAACCTCTGCGCGCTGGGCGACTCGATCGAACCGTTCCTCAAATCGGTCCTGCTGCGGTTCCCCGACCAATTCAAAGCTCGTTTGTTGAAAGATACGGTCAATGTCTGATCAGCCGATGATCAACCTCACCATCGATGGCGTTCCGGTCTCGGTTCCCAAGGGCACGCTGCTGGTCGAAGCCGCCAAGACCGTCAAGCAAGAGATTCCGGTTTACTGCTATCATCCAAAACTCGGGCCGGCGGGGCTCTGCCGCGTGTGCTTGGTCGAGATCGAAGGCACGCCGAAGCTGCAGATCGCGTGCAACACGCCGGTGGGCGACGGAATGGTCGTGCACACGCAAAACGAGAAGGTCGATACCGGCCGCGCGATGATTCTCGAACTGCTGCTCGTCAACCATCCGCTCGACTGCCCGATCTGCGACAAGGGCGGCGAGTGCGACCTGCAAGACTACGCCATGGCCTACGCGCGCGGTACATCCGACGTCGTCGATCCGAAATCGCGCAAACCCAAGGGCGTCGACCTCGGCCCGACGATCGTGCTCGACGAAGAGCGCTGCGTCGTCTGCCAGCGCTGCGTGCGCTTCGACGATATCATTGCGGGCGAAGAACAGCTCGTGGTCAAGGACCGCGGCGCGCACGACATTATTGCGACGGCGACCGGCGACCCGTACCATCACAACTTTACGGGAAACGTGACCGAAATCTGCCCGGTCGGCGCGCTTACCTCCAAGACGTATCGCTTCAAGTCGCGTCCGTGGGATCTGAATCGCACGCAGACGAGCTGCACGCAGTGTTCGGTCGGCTGTCAGATGTTCTCCGACGTCCGCTACGATATTCCGTTGCGTACGATGTCGGTGGAGCACGACGATGCGATCTCCGACGGATGGCTCTGCGACCGCGGCCGCTACAACATCGGCTTCTATGCGTCGCCCGAACGTTTGACGCAGCCGATGTATAAGAAGAACGGCACGTTCGTGCAAATCGGCTGGGACGACGCGTTCGCGCTCTGGGCGAAGGCGATCAAAACGGCGATCCACGAATCGGCGTCGCTTGCGGGCGCAATCGGCGGCGGCCGATTGACCAACGAAGAAGCCTACATCATGCAGCATTTTTTCCGCGCGCAGGGCGTAGCGAATCTCGATTGGCGCGCCGGTTCGCAGCGCCAGGCGACGCCCGGTACGAACGCCGGCTCCATCGTCGCGCTCGAGAACGCGAAGGCAATCGTCATTGCCGGCGAGTCGCCGGAAGAACGTGCGCCGGTGCTCTGGCTGAGGATTCTCAAGGCGCTGCGCCGCGGTGCGAAGCTCGTCACCGCCGCCACGCCGGAAGAAGCGCGCACGTCCGCGGGCGACGCGGCGCCGGTCGCACTCGTCTGGGACGGCGCGGATTTGGCGGTCGGGCACGCGTACGCGAAAGCATTCGAATCGGCTGCGACGTACGTCACCGGCGAGCAGGGCAACGCACGCGGTGCGGAAGCGATGGGCATGTTCCCGACCTTCGGGCCCGGCTACGCCGCGAGCGCTGCGGGGCGCGACTCCTTTGCTATGCTCGACGACGCGCGCAACGGCAAGCTCAAAGTCCTCTCGATCTTCGGTGTGAATCCGGCGCTGTACGTTCCGGGTGCGGCGCAAGGGCTCGAAGCGCTCGACTTCTTGGCCGTCTCGGAACTTTTCATGACCGAGACCGCCAAGCTCGCGACGCTCGTACTGCCGGCGATGGGTGCCTTTGAAAAACACGGGACGATACTCAATCTCGCCGGAGACTTGCTGCCGGTGAACGCGTCGCTCAAGCCGCCGGACGGCACGCTCTCCGATCTCGAGATGCTCGTCGGCCTCTCACAGCAGTTCGACCTGGAGCTTCCTTCGGCCGAAGACGTCGACCGCGCGGTCGTCGCGAATGCGGCGAACGCGTCTATGCCGTTCTCGTTCGGCGACGAGCGTTTCGCAACGGCCGTCGCGAGCGCGCCGCCGTCGGCCAAGACGATCTTCAGCGGAGGCGGCACGTCGAAGTACGACATCCGACTCGAAGCCCTGCATACGGCAAGCGCGCTGGATGCGGCGGTTTTCGTCCCGGAAGAGCAAGCGGCAGGGGTGAGCGCGTAATGCAAGCTGCGCTGCAGCCCGTGCTCGATACGCTCAACGCGATGCCGGTTTGGCTTATCGTGCTGATCAAGTCGGCGATTCTGCTGCTGGTCGTGATCACGACGTTCGCCTATGCGATGCTGGGCGAACGCAAGATCATGGGCTGGATGCAATTGCGTCCGGGGCCGAATCGGCGTCGGACCGTGGGGATTGATGCAGCCCGCCGCCGACGCCGTCAAAGCTCATGTTCAAGGAAGATCTCACGCCGAAGACGGCCGACCCTCTGATCTATCGCCTGGCGCCGTTCATCTCGCTGCTGACCGCGATGGGCGGTTTCGCGATCATCCCGTTTGGCTCGTCGGCGAACGGGGGACGTGGGCGATCGGCGACGTCAACGCCGGCATCCTGTTCGTCTTCGCGCTGACGTCGATCGGCGTCTACGGCATCTCGCTCGCCGGCTGGGCTTCGGGCTCGAAGTTTCCGCTGCTCGGCGCGGTGCGCGTCGACCGCGCAGATGATCTGCTACGAGCTCTCGATGTCGATGTCGGTCGATCGGCGTGCTCATCCTTGCCGGCACGACGTCGCTCGACGGGATCGTCGCGGCGCAGGCCGCGTGGTGGTTCATCGTGCCGCAGATCGTCGGCTTCATCATCTACATCATCACCGCGGTCGCGGAAACCAACCGCGCGCCGTTCGATCTCGGTCGAAGCGGAAACCGAACTCGTCGGCGGCTTCCACACCGAGTACTCGGGACTGCGCTTCGGGCTGTTCTTCATCGCCGAGTACCTCAACATGATCACGGTGTCGTGTCTCGCGACGCTGCTGTTCCTCGGCGGCTGGAATGCGCTGTTCGGGCTGACGATGATGCCGGGCACTCGTGTGGTTCCTGATCAAGGCCGGCGCGTTCTTGTTCTTCTATATCTGGCTGCGCGCGACGCTGCCGCGCCTGCGCTACGACCGCCTGATGGACTTCGGGTGGAAGGTGCTGTTGCCGGTGGCCACGCTTAACCTGGTCGTGACCGCGATCATCGTCGCGTGCAAGGGATGAGCGATCGACATGCGCAAAGAACCTGTTTAACGTCCTGGCGCGATCTTGCAGGGGCTTCGTGACCACGTTTCAGTTCATGTTCCGCAAGCAGCCGACGATCGAGTATCCGTCGGTGAAGAAGCAGCACGCGCCGCGCTTTCACGGCCTGCACGAACTGCGGCGCTACGCCGACGGCAAAGAGCGCTGCATCGGCTGCGAGCTGTGCTCGATCGCGTGCCCGGCCAACGCGATCACGGTGATCGGTGCGGAGAATACGCCGGACGATCGCCAGTCGCCCGGCGAGCGCTACGCCGCGCGCTATGAGATCGACGAGCTGCGCTGCATCTTTTGCGGCATGTGCGAAGAGGCATGCCCGACCGACGCGATCGTGCTGACGCCGCGCTTCGAAATGGCCGACTTACCGTCGCGGCTCGTTCATCTATGCGAAAGACCGGTTGCTCGTGCCGCCGGAGGCCGGCGTCGGCGCGCGCGCCCGACGAGCGTCCCGGCGGTATTCCGGCTGACCTCGGCCGCGTCGCCGAGATCAAATCGACCACCGACATCGCAGAGGGTTACTCGGCGACCAATCGCGGCGAGATCCTGAAAGACGCAACGCAAGGGTCTTGCGGGATGATCGGCTTTTGGGTGCTCGGCACCGTCATCATCCTGAGCGCGATCTTGGACGGTCACCGCCAAGAAGCCGGTTCATTCGGTCGTCGGGCTGCTCGCGAACTTTGTCGCGTTGGCCATCGTTGTACCTCACGCTCAACGCCGAGTTCCTGGCAGTCATACAGATCATCGTCTATTCGGGCGCGATCCTGATACTGTTCGTGTTCGTGATCGCGCTGCTCTGAGCAGCGGGGTCGCAGCCGTTCGCGCCGGGGCCGAACCGCCTGCCGAAAATCGTCGTGCCCGCTATCGCGCTGGGCGTTCATTTCGCTCGGCCTCCTGGTCTACGCGTTCTCGCGTTCGGTGTTGAGCCGCGCGATGTCTCCGGAGAGCGGCGGCGACCTCGGCCCGGTCGGCACCGCCGGCGTTTTCGGCAGCGTCGCCGATTTCGGCAAGGCGCTGTTCACCGTGCAGCTGCTGCCGTTTGAAGTCACCGCCTTGATCTCTGATGGTCGCGGTGATCGGCGTCGTGCTGCTGGCCGGCGATCAAGCGCCGTACGTGCCGACGCGGAAACGCGCCGGACAAGTCGACCGTTCGATGCGCGAAGCGATCCTACGCGGAGGAAAGCGCTAGTCGTGCTCGTTCCGCGTATCGAACTATGTCGCGCTCGCCTCGGTGATGTTCTTCATCGGCGTCGCCGGCGTGCTGCTGCGTCGTAACCCGCTCGTCATGCTGATGGGCATCGAACTCATGTTCAACGCCGCGAACCTGCTCTTCATGACATTCTCGCGCATGTGGCTTGCCAACGCCGGCCACGTCTTTGCCTTTTTGGTGATCACCGTCGCTGCGGCCGAGGCCGCGATCGGGCTCGCGATCGTGGTCACGGTGTTCCGCGCCGAAAAACACGTCGACGTCGATGAAGTGCCGGAGCCTGCGAGGATGAACGCCGTGCACCACGTTATGGGGGTTGACGGCATCCTATCCGCTGCTCGTCGCGCTCTGGCTGCTGCCGCTCCTCGGTGCGGTTCTTTGCTGGACGTTCGGACCACAGCTCAAGGCTCGCGCGGGTTGGCTCGCTTCGGGGCTGCTGCTCGCATCGTTCGTTTTGGCGGTACTGAGCTGGTCGTCGGGGACGCAAAGCTCGGGCCGGCGCGCTCGGCGCGCACCAGGCCTTGTTTTCGTGGAATCCGGGGTTCGATTTCGGCCTCCTGATGGATCCGCTCGCGCTCTTGTGGGTGCTGATCATCACCGGCGTGGGTTTCTTGATCCACCTGTATTCCATCGGCTACATGGACGGGCGACGAGCGTTCGCGCGATTCTTCGCCTACATGAACTTCTTCGTCTTTGCGATGCTCACGCTGGTGCTCTCCGACAACTTCGTCGGATTGCTCGTCGGCTGGGGCCTCGTCGGGCTCGCATCGTATTTCTTGATTGGTTTTTGGTTCTTCAAACCCTCGGCGGTGGCGGCGGCGCGCAAAGCGTTCGTCATCAACGTCGTCGGCGACGTCGGCATCATGTTCGCCATCCTGCTGATCTTCAACGCGGTACATTCGGTCGGATTCGGCGACGCCTTCGCCGCGGCCGGATCGGTACGGCACGCCGCTGCTCCTGGGATCTGCATCGCGCTCTTTATCGGCGCGGCGGCGAAGTCGGCGCAAATCCCGCTGCACACCTGGCTTCCGGACGCGATGGAAGGCCCGACCCCGGTCTCCGCGCTGATCCACGCGGCGACGATGGTAACGGCCGGCGTCTATCTGGTCGCGCGATGCGCGCCTTTATGGAGTGCCAACGGCGACGCGCAATTGCTGGTTGGAACGATCGGCGGCGCGACCGCTTTGATCGGCGCGATTCTGGGCTGCGCGCAGTGGGACATCAAACGGATTCTCGCCTATTCCACCATGTCGCAGATCGGCTACATGATCATGGGCGTCGGGGTCGGCGCGTACGAGGGCGGCGTCGCGCACTTCTTTACGCACGCGTTCTTCAAAGCGCAGCTCTTCCTCGCGGCGGGCCGATCATCCACGCGCTCACAACGAACAAGACGTTCGCCGGATGGGCGGTCTGATCAAGAAGCTGCCCTTCGCGTTCGTTGCGATTCTGACGGGCGTTCTATCGATTTGCGGAACGCCCGGTTTCAGCGGATTCTTTTCCAAAGACAAAGTGATTTACGGCGCGCTGGAAACGGGTCATCCGTGGCTCTATGCGGTCGGTATCATTACCGCCGGGATCACCGCGTACTACATGTTCCGCTTGCTCTTCGTTACGTTCTTAGGAACGTATCGCGGCGACGTCGATCCGTCGGACCTCGGCATTCGCCATCCGGAACTGGCCGGAACGCCGGACGAGCACGCCGCGCCCGAATCGCACCACCACGCGCCGGCGTGGATCATGGCGGCACCCGTCGGGATCCTCATCGTCCCGACCGTCCTTGCCGGCTGGCTGATGTTCGGCGGCAACGGGTCCCCGTGGGCGAAGTTCTTCAGCGGGATGTTCGCTCCGGCTGCACGAGATCGTGCCGACGCTCTCCGAACTGATGACCAGCGGTATCGTGCTGGTTCTCGTGCTCGCCGGATTCGGGATCGCGTGGATGCGGTATGCGACGAGAAGTGCGCAGGCGAACGCCGTCGAGCGGCTGCGCTCGGAGTCCGTGCGGATGCCGGCCGTGCTGACCAACGCGTTCTACTTCGATGCCGCGTTGGATCTGATCTTCGTGCGGAGCGCGCAGCTGCTCGGCACGCTCTTCAGCCGGGTCGTCGATCCGCACGTCATCGACGGAACGGTTCGCGAGGCGGCCTTCTCGGCGCGATGGCTCGGCGTGCTCACCCAATCGCTGGAAACCGGCCTCGTGCGAGCGTACGCGCTGATCCTCGTGTTCGGAGCCGCGTGCTTCATCGTCTACTACGCGCTCGCCGGAGTACCTCACTAGATGATCGTTCTCGCAACGATTCTGTTACCGATGATCGCCGGAGCGGCGCTGTTCGCGCTGCCGGCCGACGATCGCCGTGTTTCGAAGACGATCGGCGCGCTCGTTGCGGTGGCGACCTTCGTGATGCTGCTCGTGGGTCGCGACGCACAGTGGAGCGTCCGTTGGCTGTCGCGTCCCTTCGAATCCGCGTTCGACTTCGGTGCGACGCCGGTCTCGTTCTGGATCGCGCTCCTACTGGCGCTGTGCACCGCCTGCGCGATCCTCGCGACCAACGTACCGCGCGCGCGCACGATGATCTCGCTGCTGCTGTTCCTTGAAGGCGCGATGCTGGGGTTGTTCCTAGCGCGCGACCTGCTCGCGTTCGCGCTCTTCTGGGATCTGATGCTGCTGCCGGTGTTCTTCGCGCTGCTCGGCTGGGGCGAACACGCATCGACGGCGTGGCGCTATTTCATCTACAACTTCGCCGGCGGCCTCACGCTGCTGTTCGCGGTCGCCGCCTTTGGTGTGATCTACGGTTCGACCGACGTGATCGGTCGTGCCGGCGTGCCGCTGGTCGGCTCGTGGGCACCGTGGATCTTTGCCGGTTTCGCATTCGCGTTCTTGGTGAAGACGCCGGTATGGCCGCTGCATACCTGGATGCCGCTGACGTATAGCGACGCGCCGCCGCCGATGGTTGCGGTGGTTGGCGCAGTGCAGTCCAAGGCCGGCGTCTATGGATTCATTGCAATCTTAATGGCATTCATGCCCGACTACCTGCACCAGTATTCGGGGGTCCTGATTTCGCTCGGCGCCGTATCGCTGATTTACGGCGCGGTCATCGCGCTGATCCAACAGGACGCCAAGCGCATCGTTGCCTATTCGTCGCTTTCACACTTGGGGCTGATCGTCATCGCGATCGCTACGCAGAATCCGCTCGCGCTGCAAGGCGCGCTGGTTTACATCGTCGCGCACGGGCTGTTTACGGCGGCGCTCTTCCTGATCCTCGGCTACGTCGAAGAGCGCGAGGAAACGCGTTCGCTCGTGCGGCTAGGCGGTTTGGGGAAAGCTAATCCGAGACTCGCCGGCGCGTTCTGCATCGCCGCGCTCGCCGCGCTCGGGCTGCCGGGTCTGGCCGGGTTCGTCGGCGAGCTGGTGATTCTGATCGGCGTCTATCAGGCCGGGTTCATGTGGGCGGCGATCGTCGCGCTGGTTGCGATCGTCCTCGCGTCGGCGTACATACTGCGTTTGTTCCAGGGCATCATGAACGGCCCCGAAGTTGAGGATCTGCCGGTTCGCCGCGATCTGACGTGGATCGAAGGGTTGGCCGTCGCACCGCTGTTGGCTGCGCTGGTCTTGGTCGGCGTGCAGCCGCACGCGATCATGGCGGCGCTTAGCGGAGTATTGCCATGATGACGATTCCATTCCAGCAAGCCGATTGGAACGCGGTGATGCCGATCGTCGTCCTCGCGGTCGCATCGCTGGTGGTGCTGCTGGCGGATCTGATCGCGCCCAAGAACGTGAATCGCTACGTCGCGATCGTGCTTGGCTGCGCCGGCGCGATTGCCGCCGGCGTGCTCGCGGGGCAGCAGTTCGGCCACGATTACAACGCGTTCTTCGGCGGCTTTATGACCGGCGGGTTCACGACGGTCTTCGAGGAGATCGTTCTGGTCGCCCTCGTCGGATCGCTGATTCTATACGCCGCCCTCGGACCCGCAGAGCGCGTCGGCGGAACGACCGCGCTGATGCTGTGGAGCACCTGCGGCGCGATGCTGATGGCCGGCGCCGCCAACCTGATGACGATTTTCCTCGGGCTCGAACTGTTGTCGCTCGGTTTGTATTGTCTATGCGGCATGGTCGATCGCAAACGAGCGCGAGAATCCGCACTCAAATACCTGATCCTCAGCTCGACGGCGTCGGGATTTCTGCTCTTCGGCATGGCGCTGCTCTTCGGCGCCAGCGGAAGCGTGATGCTTGCGGATCTCGTGAACCCCGCGATGGCGGCGAACCCGCTGTTCTGGATGGGCACGTGCCTGTTTCTCGTCGGGCTAGCTTTCAAGCTGAGCTTGGTACCGTTTCACACGTGGGCGCCCGACGTCTACGAAGGCGCTCCGCTTCCGGTTACGGCGTATATGAGCGTTGCGACCAAAGCGGCGACGCTCGCGGTGTTCGCGCGGTTCATCTATGCGGCGCTGCCGGCCGGCGTCTCGGAGAAGCTGCTGCTTCCGATTTGGATTATCGCCGGCATCTCGATGATTGCCGGGAACGTCGGCATGCTCGCGCAGCACGATCTCAAGCGGCTGCTGGCGTACTCCGGCATCGCGCAGGCCGGGTACATCATTACGGCGATGGCCGGCACGTCGGCCCAAGGATTGCGCTACGCGATTTTCTATCTCGCGGCCTACACGTTCATGAACCTCGGCGCGTTTGCCGTCGCGGCCGCGATCTCGGACGATGGGGAAGAGGGCTCGCGCCTGACCAACTATCACGGCCTTGCGCGGCGGCGTCCGTGGCTGGCCGCAGCGATGACGGTATTTCTGCTGGCGCTAGCCGGGCTTCCGCCGACGGCCGGTTTCCTCGGAAAAATCCTGATTCTCTCGACCGCGGCGAGCACCGGTTACGTTTGGCTCGGCGTCGCGCTGGTGATCGGAACGGCAATCTCGCTTTACGCTTACGTGAAGATCGTTCGCGCGATGTACGATACCGCAGACGAACACCGCACGCACGATGCGAAGCCGATGGTGCCGCTGGCGTGGGCCAGTGCCGCCGTCTGCGTGATCGCCGTGATCGTACTTACGTTCTACCCGCTGACCCCGAGCAACGTGCTTCCGCTCGTGCGGTAGGCCGCGTGCTGCGCCGGGAAGTCGCACGTTTGGATGCCGGACGCGACCCGCGGTTTCGTTGGCGCGGCGGCGACGTCTCGCGCGTCGAGGCGATCAGCGATGCGGTCTTCGGCTTCGCCGTAACGTTGATCGTCGTGTCGCTGGCGCCGCCGGCGTCGTTCCAAGACCTAAAAAACGAGATGCTCTCCATCCCGGTCTTTGCATGCTCGTTCGGGATCCTGTTGCTCGTGTGGTTCAGGCAATACCGGTTTTTCCGGCGCTTCGGACTCGAGGACGTTACGACCACGGTTCTGAACTTCGCGCTGCTGTTCGTCGTGCTCGTGTATGTGTACCCGTTGAAGTTTCTCTTTACCGGGCTATTTCACGCTTCCGCTCAAACGTTGGCACCCGGCCAATATCCGCAGTTGCTGGTGATCTATTCCGCTGGCTACATCGCGCTGAACGTGATTTTCATTTTGATGTATCGTCACGCGCTGACCTTTAGGCGGGAACTCGAGTTGTCGGCCGCGGAAGTGTACGAAATGACGACCGAAATCGGGATATTCTTCATCTCGGTGCGTCGTCGGTGCGGCCGTTCCAGCTATCGCTTTCCTGATGCCGGCGCCGGTCGTGGTTTGGACGGGCATGCTCTATTTCGCGGTGTTTCCCGCGGTCCGCACGTGGGTCGTCCGGCGGCGGCGCTGGGCGCCGGAGCCGGCATGAACGACGGCGACGACGTCCTGGCCATATTTGGCGCGACCGTCAAGGCGCTGCGTTCGCAATTCGATGGCCTGCTTCGCGAGCACGGGGTGCGGCTCGGCCAATACCAGCTGCTCCGGGCGCTGTGGGAGCGGGACGGCATGACGCCGCGCGAACTGGCCGAGCATGCGGCGGTCGAGATGCCGACCGTCACCCGTACCGTACAGCGGATGGTTCGGGACGGGTTGGTGAGGCGGGAAGCGCATCCCAGCGACGCACGCTCGGTCCGAATTCTCCTCGCTCCGAAGGGCAAAGCCCTGGAATCTGCCGCAGTCGACCTGCGCCGCCGGGTCATGAAGGCTGCCCTCGGCGGGATCTCCAGCGAAGAGCGGGCCCAGCTCGTCTCGACCCTGGACCGCATCCTGCAAAACCTCACCGCGTAAGGCCCCGTCACACCTCGCCCGCGGCGGACGTTATGCAGTATTATCGGTCATAAGAAGAGGTACCAGCCGATGCTTCGACGTGCCCTCCCCATCCTGATCGCCGCGCTCGCCGTGCTGGTCGTTGCGGCCCCGGCTCGAGCTCAGACGAAACTGGTCAACAGCCCGTGCATCTTCGAGCCGGTCTTCGCCTCCGACCCGGCAGGCGCGATCGAAACCGCCCGCCAGAAGATCGCCGCCGGCGACCTCCAGGGTGCGATCGAATCCCTCGAAACATACGTCGTATCTCATCCGAACGAGATCTCCCCGATGCGCTTTTTGGGTGATCTTTACTATCGCGCCGGGAAGTTTTCGAAGGCCGAGTTCATTTACCAAACGATGATTGGGAAGAATCCTCACGATAAGGAGTCGCACAACCGTCTGGGCGTCGTCTACGCTACCGAAAATCGAGTCGACGATGCGATCGGCGAGTTCAACGCCGCCCTTCCCGGTACGGATTCGGTTGGGGATCTCGTTGCAATGCACGCGCGCAAAGGCGACTTGCCCGCGTATCAATCCCAGATGGAACACGTCGCGGCCGAGTATCCGTCCGATGCCGATATCCAGGCAGAACTCGGGCAAGTCTATGCGACGATGCACGAGAGCGATCGCGCCATGCCGTACTTCCGGCGCGCCCTCGACGACGATCCGAGCTCGCTGACGGCAATCAACGGCCTCGGGCTGGCCTATCTCGACCAGCGCGATTATGCCGACGCGGCCGACTATTTCAAACGCTGCCTGAACCTCGACCCGACGAATTATTCGTGCAACGACAATCTGGCGGCGGATCTGTTGGAGGCCCGGCGTTTTACCGAGGCCCAGCCGGTTCTCGACCGCACGTATCATCTCGCGCCCGAACGTCCCGAAGCGCTGATCAACTACGGCTACCTCTCCGACATGTTCGGTGACTGGAAGAAGGCCGTGACGTACTACGTGCGTGCCATCGCCGTCGGGCCGTACACGCCGGAAGCGTACGTCAATCTCGGCATCGACTACGAAACGAACGCGCTCTATCCGCTGGCGGAGTCGGCGCTGTTGAAGGGCGTTGCCGCCGTTCCGCAGGACGGACGGATTCGCTTCCTTCTTGGCCGCGCGTACGCGGAACAGGGCCAGACGGAGCTCGCGATCAAGGAGTTCGCCGCCGCCGAGCGTTCGTTCGACCCGAGCATCGCGCACATCGCGCAACAAGAGTCGGCCAAACTCGCGCCGGCCGCCACACCAACCGCACAGTAGCGCCCCTCTGCGGGGACCCGGCGCGCCTTCCGATGAAGTAGGCGTGCCATATGAGGATAGACGACGTCCGCCGGTTCGCCGCGCTGGTGTTTGCATGCGCGCTTAGCGCCTGCTCCGGTTCGAGCACTTCGGCCAACGCGGTGAATTCAGCCGATGCGCCGAATTCCGCCGCAAGTACCGCACCGCAGGCCGCGAGCAGTTCTCCGAACGGTTCGAATCCATGTCATCTGCCGGGCCTCTGGACCTTCGGCGGTGCGTGCACCTCGGGGGAGTTGACTTCGGCCGGCGGGACGTTCGTTTTACCGAGCTACCGGAATGTGGCAGCCGTCATCGACTACGGGAAAAATGACGCAAACCGCAGCGTGGCGTTCGTCGTAGCGGATGCGACCGGCGACGGCGACGTAACCGGACTCTTGAATGCAACGCAGCCCTTCCCGCTCTACGGTTCGGTTCCGTGTCTGTCGCCGCGCGGTGCTCCGGTGGTGTGCGATGGAAAGGCGATTCTGTACCTTCTCATCATCAACGTATCCGACATTCCTGTTCGGTTCGTATCGTCGCCGCAGATACAGGTTTCGAACCTCGCCGGAATTCCATCCAAGCTCTGCGAGATCCGGACGATGGCTTGGTCCGATTCCGAGCAAACCAAGGCGGTGTGGCGGAGTCACGCGTGGGCGGCACCGGTGATCGGGAAGACCGTGACGTTTGCCGCGCTCCTGTCGCACCAAGGTTATAAGAACCAGGGAGCGCTCGTCGTTTACGCGGTGACCTGCGGCTAGACCGGTCTAGCGTTTCGCGATGCAGTCGATTTCGACGCCGGCACCCTTCGGCAGGCCGGCCGCGGCGAAGGTCGACCGCGCCGGTTTTGATACGCCGAAGTATTTTTCGTAGACCCCGTTAACCGCGGCAAAGTCGCTCATATCGCTCAGGAAGATCGTCGTCTTTACGACGTCTTCGAAGCCGAAGCCGGCGGCATGAAGCACGTTGCCGAGATTCTGCAGCGCGCGCTCCGTCTGCACCGCGATGTCTCCTTCGACGATGTTGCCGGTGGTGGGATCGAGCGGAATCTGCCCGCTGCAGTACAAGTCGCCGCCGCTGAGAATCGCTTGGCTGTACGGACCGATGGGCGCGGGGGCGTCCTGCGTAAAGATCGACTCACTCATGCGGACACCGCGTCGCGCGTCATCGTGCCTTTGAAGTTCGCCGGCTCGGCTTCCAAGCCGAAGTTGTGCGCGTAGAGCTCGTTCACGCGCTTAATTTCGTCCGCGCTCAGCGGCGGCGCGTCGGAAGCGGCGGCAAACTCGACGAGCTGGTCGCGGTCGTAGATGTTCGGCAGCACCGACATCACGCGCGGCTCGGCCAGCAGCCACTGGATTGCAGCCTGCCCGAGCGTGCGATCCGGGCGCTCCAGAAATCGAAGCTGCTCGACTTTCTTCACGCCGTTAATCAGCCACGACTGCGGCCGGTGCCGCCGGTGGTCGTTCGCCGGGAAGACGGTGTCGGCGGTGTAGTGGCCCTCGAGCATTCCGCTTGAGTGCGGAACGCGAATCATGAATCCCGTGTCGGCCCCGGTCTCGCGAGCGACGCGAATCTGCTCGTCTCCCGGGAACTGCTCGAGTGCGTTCCAGATGATCTGGAGCGTAGCAGCGTTGCGTTTCGTGACGGCATCGACGGCCTCGTAGAGCCAGCCGATCGCCGGTCCGAGCGCGACGCCGTACATACGTACCTTGCCCTCGCGCTTGAACGATTCCAGGAGTTCCCACAGCGCGCCGTCTTCGATCTGCGCGAGGCGGGCGTTGTGAATTTGATAGATGTCGACGTAATCGGTATTCATGCGCGCTAGCGAAGCCTCGAGCGCTTTGCGAACGAAGGCCGGCGAGAAATCTTGCGGAAGTTCGAACTGTCCGCGCCGCTTTTCTCGATTTTCCGGGTTGGCGAAGTCGTATCCGAACTTCGTCGCGTAGACGACGCCGGAGCGGCGGTCGGAAAATGCTTTGGCGAGCTGCTCTTCGCTGCGGCCGTTTCCGTAGGTATCGGCGGCGTCGAATAGCGTGATGCCGCGGTCGTGCGCCTCACGGAGCAAGGCGACGGCGTCGTCGTCGGATTGCTCGCCCCACCATCCGGTTGCGGTGGTCCAGAGGCCGAAGCCAATCTCGCTGACGGTTACGTCGCTGTTCGGATACGTGCGGTACTTCATGGCGGTTTCTTCGCGGCTCCCTTCGAACTACCCCATTGTGAAACAGGAGACCATTATTGAGGACGACTTTGCTCGGGTCGGGCGCTGGATCGAGGATTACCTGGGCCATCCGGAGGCCCACGCGGTGCTCAGCAGCGTGCGTCCGGGCGAGATCGCCGCGAGACTGCCGGCGCGGGCACCCGACGAGCCGGAAGCGTTCGAGCAAATTCTCGAAGACTTCGACACGATCATCCTACCAGGCATAACCCACTGGAACCACCCGCGCTTTTTCGCATACTTTGCGACCAGCGCGGCGCCCGCGGCGATTGCCGCCGAAGCCCTCGCCGCGACCCTCGACGTGAAGGCGATGCTGTGGCGCACGTCGCCGGCTGCAACCGAGCTCGAACAGGTAACGATGAAGTGGCTCGGCGCGCTGATCGGCACTCCGGCGGATTGGACCGGCATCATTTACGACACCGCCTCGATCGCCGGTTTCACCGCACTGGCGACCGCGCGCGAAGCGCTCGACCTAGGCATTCGCGAACGCGGGATGACCGGGCGCGACCTTCCGCGCTTGCGCGTCTACATTACCGAACACACGCACTCGCACGTCGAGAAGGCGGCGATCGCGCTTGGGATCGGACAAGAAAACGTCGTGCGCGTTCCGTGCGATGCGTCCTTTCGAATGCTGCCGCAGCGCCTCGACGCGTGCATTGCGGACGATCTCGCCGCCGGTCATAAGCCCGCTTGTATCGTGGCGACCGTCGGAACGACCTCGACGACATCCGTCGACCCGGTTCCGGAGATTGCGAAGGTCGCGCGCAAACACGGCGTGTGGCTGCACGTCGACGCGGCGTACGCGGGCATGGCTGCGATGGTGCCGGAATACGCGCACCTGCTCGACGGCGTCGCGCAAGCCGACTCGCTCGTCGTCAATCCGCACAAGTGGATGTTCGTCCCGATGGATCTTTCGGTGCTCTTCGTTAAGGACGAAGCGATGATCCGCCGCGCCTTCAGCCTCGTTCCGGAATATCTGACGACGACCGACGGCGAGGTCGTAAACTATATGGATTACGGGCTCCAGCTCGGCCGGCGCTTTCGCTCGCTCAAACTCTGGTTCGTGCTGCGCCATCTCGGCGCGAACGGCATTCGCGCCCGGCTGCGCGGGCATATCGAGCTGGCTCAGATCTTTGCGTCCTGGGTCGAGGACGAACCCGACTGGGAGCTGCTGGCACCGCATCCGCTCTCGGTCGTGTGTTTCCGGTACGCGCCGAAAGGGCGCGACCCGGCCGCTTTCGACGACCTGAATGCCAAGCTGCTCGACGCCGTCAACGCGACCGGCGAACTGTTCATCTCGCATACGAAGATCGGCGGGACGTACGCGTTGCGGTTGGCGATCGGCAACGTCCGTACGCAGCGCTCCGACGTGGAACTCGCATGGAGCGTCCTTAACGATCGGGCGGCAGCGCTCTGAAGGCCGGCCTCTACGCTCTAGCCGGCATCGTTGCGGCGATCCTGCTCGTCGCTATCGTCGCGTCAAAGATGTCGGTCGACAACCAGGAGCAGATGCTGGGCGTTTTCGAAACGCGCATCGCACTGCAGCGTGCGTTCGTCGACGTCATCGATCAAGAGACCGCGATTCGAGGCTACGCAGCAACCCACGACCGGCGTATGCTCGAACCGTATTTTGCCGGGCGTAACGACATCGCAGCGAATTTTTCCGATCTCGAAGCCGACGGCGGTCAAGCGCTGTACCCCGAAGTTTCGCAAATGGAGCGGCTCTATTCGTACTGGCGCCGCGTCGTCGGCGATCCGCTGATCGCACAGCCCGACCGGCCCGATCGCGTGGCACGCGAAATCCACGGAAAATTCATCGTCGATCGCATCCGCGCCGCCGGGCGAACCGCCCGTGTGAAACTGGACGCGATCCTTCAGGAGAAGATTCGAAACTCGGCCAGAATTCGAAACATCGAAATCGGCACGGTCATCGTGCTCGTGATTCTCTTCGGCGCGGCCGGTCTTACGTTTGGACGAGAGCGACTGATGATCGAAGTCCGCCTACGAGAGGCGCTTGCCGAACGCAACGCATCTCTCGAGCACAGCAACCAATCGCTCGAAGAGTTCGCCTACGTCGCATCGCACGATCTCCAAGAACCGCTGCGCGCGATCTCGGGGTTTACTCAGCTGCTGCAGGACCGCTATGCGGGAAAGCTCGACGCCGAGGCAGACGAATTCATGGGCTTCATCGTCGACGGAACGCGCCGCATGAAGAACCTTATCGACGACGTCCTGCAGTATTCGCGCGTGACGACGCACGGCCGGCCGCTCGCTCCGGTCGATTTGATGGCCGTCACGCGGCGCGCCGCACAAAATTTGCAAGCGACGCTTGCGGCGTCGTCGGCAGAACTAATCTTCGACGACCTGCCCGAAGTCGAAGGCGACGCGACGCAGCTCATTCAACTCGTGCAGAACCTTATCGCCAACGGGATAAAATACAATACGAGCAAGCCGCCGCGAGTCGAAATCACCGCGAAGCGCGACCCCGAGGGCGATTGGGTGATTTCGGTGCGCGACAACGGCATCGGGATCGACCCGAAGTATCAGGATCGCATCTTTCGCATCTTCGCCCGGCTCCACACCCGCGAGGCGTTCGGAGGTACGGGGATCGGTCTAGCGCTGAGCCGGCGTATCCTCGAGCGGCACGGCGGCCGGATTTGGGTAGAGTCCGTAGAAGGTCAGGGCTCGACGTTTTCATTTACGCTGCGGCCGGTGATTGCGAAAGGATTGGCATGAACGAGGCGCCGGCGACGATCGAGGTGCTGCTGGTAGAAGACAGCCCGGCGGACGCTCGCTTGACCCAGGAAGTCCTCAAAGGCGGCGACGTCCGGAACCACCTAACCATCGTTACCGACGGTGTGGAGGCTCTCTCGTATTTGCGCCGCGAAGGCCGGTACTGCGATGCGCTGCGGCCGGATGTGGTGCTGCTGGACCTCAACCTGCCGAAGATGGACGGCCAGGAAGTGTTGAAGCGCATTCGGACCGACCCGGCGCTGTGGTCCATTCCGGTGATCGTCCTCACGACGTCGGGAGCCGAGGGCGACGTAGCCGGCGCCTTTGCCGAGCGGGCCGATTCGTATCTTCAGAAGCCGGTCGATCTGAACGAATTTACGCGAATCGTCGAAGGGATCGTCGCGTGAGGCCGCTGCTGCGCATCCTCGTCATCGAAGACAATCCGCCCGACGCGGCGATGGTACGCGCCATGCTCGATCCAAAAGAGTTCGAGGTGGTCGTCGCGCCGCGCATCGACCACGCCATCGCGGCGATCGACAAACAACGCTTCGACGCCGCTCTGCTGGATCTGAGTCTTCCAGACGTGCACGGTATCGAAGCGCTGCATCGTTTGCAGGATGCGTCACCGTCGCTTCCCGTCGTGATCGTCAGCGGCGACGGCGACGAGCGCGTCGCAACCGCCGCCGTTGCCGCGGGCGCGCAAGACTATCTGCTTAAAGGCCATTTCACCGACGCCGCGTTGCGCCGTCAACTGCGTTATGCCATCGAGCGGCAAGAACTCACCGATCGGCTCGCCGCCAGTATCGAAGAACTCGAACGCCAGCGCGCCAGCGTCCTTCAGCTCAACCAGCTCAAGAACGATCTGATCGCGGTGCTCGCGCACGACATCAAAGGCCCGCTGACGTCGATCGTCGGCTTCGCCGAACTGCTCGAGGAAGGGTACCTGGAGGGAACGCAGGCGACCGAGGCCGCGCACACCATTCGCATGAACGCGCAGCGACTCGCCACGCTCGCAAACGACGTGCTCGAACTCTCCCGCATCGAGCACGGCGAACTCGAAATCTCGGACGAACGCGTCAACGTGATCGAACTCATCGAAGCCGCCGCCGAGGCGCATCGCGTCGAGCGCCCTATCGTCATCTCGTCGAAGGTTCAATCCGCCTTCGTTCGCGGCGACGAAGACCGCTTGCGCCAAGTCTTCGACAACTTGCTGCGCAACGCCATCAAATACTCGCCGCAAGAACAGCCGATCGAGGTTGCCATCGACGCCGTCGGCGAGGACTTCCGCTTCACCATCCGCGATCGCGGCATGGGCATCCCGCCCGAGGACATCCCACGTCTTTTCGAACGCTTCGCCCGCGCTTCGAACGCACGTCGCGCAAAAATCGCCGGCACCGGCATCGGCCTCTTCATCGTCAAGATGATCGTCGAACGCCACGGCGGCACGATCTCCGTCGAAAGCAAACTCGGCGAAGGCAGCACCTTTACGCTCACGCTCCCGTCGATCGACGCAACCGTCTCGAAGCGCCCGATGCGCGTGACGATCCTAACCACCGACTCGGGGCTCTCCCGGTTCGCGGCATACGAACTTCGTTCGCGCGGGTATCGCGTTCGCGAAGCCGCAACGCTCGAGGATCTCTCGCGAGTCGGCGATATCCGCCCCGGCGACGTCGTGCTAGTCGACTCCGCCATCGCGGATTCGGAAGACGTGCGCAAGATCGCGCCGCGCGAGTCCAGCCGTCTCGTCGGCATCGGCGCCTCCGGCTCGGACTCGTGGGATGCTACTCTGTCGCGGCCGTTTCTCGTTACGGATCTCATCGCGGCTGTTGAGGGGTAGATGGGTGGCGTGATGCGCGGCGCTGCCGCGCGTCGCGAGGTCGGGCTCGGGGGTCGAGCCTCGCGCCCCTGGGCGACCGCTCGAAAAACACATCCTGTGTTTTTCTACTTATCCGTTTTTTCAAAACTTCAAAGGAAGTACGCCCTCCGGGCTTTTTTGAAAAAATCAGAAATCGCCCAGGGGCGCGAGGCTCGACCCCCGAGCCCGACCTCGCGACGCACGTCAGCGCCGCGCATCGGCAAACGTGGAGTGCAAGCAGTGCTGTTGGATCTAACATAGTGGGCGGAATCAGTATGCCGATGTTCGGCGAGATCTTCGCCGTCTGCGCTGTTTCCGCGACGATCGCTGCGCTGATTGCAAGGTCTCGTGGTTGGAATCCGGTGCTTGGTCTTGCCATCGGTTTGATTGCGGGCCCGCTTGGCGTAGCCGGCATCATCATCGCTGCGTGTCTCGACGTCAAACCGAATCCAAAGATGTACAGTACCACGCAACGCTACTGTCCGGCTTGCCACGCGGTTATGCCGTGGAACGAGTTGTTTTGTCCCTACTGCAACACGGGATCGATGCCACCAACCGGCCCGCTAGCAGAATAGAGGGGGCGCAAAACCAACCATCCGGCAAACTATCGCTCGCTGAAATCTCTAGCTGTCGTTAGGTTTGCTTTTGCGGGTGGGTCGAGCTCGGAGCTCCGTTCCCCCGGGCGATTTCTGAAAACGGATAAGTAGAAAAAAACATGGATGTTTTTTTCGAGCGGTCGCCCGGGGGAATGGAGCTCCGAGCTCGACCCACCCGCAAAAGCAAACCCAACGGCATCGCCACCCAAAACAACGGCCTAGTATTGCCGCAAGTACATATCCCGCTCCCAGGGATGCACGGCGCGGCGATAGCGTTCGTATTCGGCGAGTTTGGCGTCGCGGAACGCGTGATACAAGTGATCGCCCAGAGCGCTGCGCACGATCGGGTCGCCGTCAAGTTCCGTGATTGCCTGGCGTAGAGACTTTGGCAGCGTGCCGATGCCGCGTTCGCGGCGTTCGCGTTCGGTGAGGTCGTAGGTCGAGCCGGTGAGGGCCGGGCCGGGGAGGGTGTGTTGGGCGATGCCGTCGGCGGCGGCGCCGATGAGGACGGCGAGGGCGAGGTAGGGATTGCAGGCTGGGTCCGGGCTGCGCATTTCGATGCGGCGGCGGGGTTTGCGCGGGCGGGACGCGGACGAGAGCGTTGGCGCTGCGTTCGGACCAGACGGTGTAGATGGGCGCGTCCCACGCGGCGACGAGGCGTTTGTACGAGTTAACGGTGGGGTTGCAGATGGCGGTGGTTGCGGGGGCGTGTGCGAGCAAGCCGCCGACGACGTATAGCGTGGTGTCTTCGCTCTCGTCGCCGAGTTGGAAGTCGACGTGCAGTCCGCTGCCGGCGCGGTCTTCGAGCGGTTTGGGCATGAAGGTTGCGTCGAGCGCGAAGCGCGAGGCGACGTGTTTGGCCAGCGTGCGCAGCGTGAGGACGTTGTCAGCCGCGATCAACGGGTCTTCGTGAACGAGATCGATCTCGTGCTGACCCGCGCCGTGTTCGTGATGGGCGCTTTCGATGCGCACCCCCATCGCGCCGAGCGCGGCAACGATCGCGTTGCGCGCGTCCTCGCCCGGATCGTTCGCGGAGAAGTCGAAGTACGAGCCGACGTCGCCGGTCGCCGTGCTTTCGCGGTCGCGGGCGTTGCGTTCGAAAAGATAGAACTCGACTTCCGGAGCGACGCGCAGGCCGGGAAGGGCGCCGGCGCTTTCGATTGCGCGGCGCAGCGTCGTGCGCGGACAGCCCTCGAAGGGCGAACCATCGGGCATCGCGATGTCGCAAATCAAGCGCGCCTCCGCACCGTCGGGCGCGGGCCACGGGTAGAGCGCGTACGTCGACGGATCGGGACGAAGCAGCATGTCGAGTTCTTCGCCGCGCACGAAACCGTCGATCGAGCCGCCGTCGAAGGTGATGCGCCCTTCGAGCGCGCGTTCGAGTTCGCTGGCGGGGATCGAAACGTTCTTGCTCACGCCGAAGATGTCGGCAAAGACCAAGCGCACGAACCGCACGTTCTGTTCGCGAGCGAGTTTGACCACGTCGCGTTTGTTCGCGGGGCGCCGGGGTTCACTGGGAGTGGAGTGCATCGATCGCAACCGCCAGTCGGAGAGTGAGTTGATCGCCGGGGGATTCCAGGGAGATCGCGCAGATCTCGCCGATCTGACGCAGCCGGTAGAAGACCGTATGCCGGTGCACGTTGAGCCGGGCGGCGGCCGTTTTTACGTTTTCGCCGACGTCGAAATAGAGTTTGAGCGTGCGCTCGAGTTCGGTTGCGTGCTTCTCGTCGTACGCGCGGAGCGGCGCGAGTACGCGCTGCGCGAAGGCGCGAAGGCGCGACGCGTCGCTGCCTTCGTACAGCAACGGGTAAGCGCCGAGATCGTCGTAGGAGGCGGCGTGGCCCGGCCCAAGAATGCGGCGTCCGATCGCGAGCGCGGCTTGCGCGAGTTCGGCCGAACGCGGCAGCGCGAACAGCGGCTCGACGGTGCCGGTGCCGCCGGAAATGCGTGTCGGAACCGTTCGTTTCAAAACGCTCTTGGGCAGCAGCGCGGCAGCCGTTCGCGCGTTGCTCGCGTCGATCTCGCGCGCAACCGGGACGAAAACCAGCAGCGCGGCGCCTCGTTCGAAGAAGCCGAGGTCGCTTCCGCCGCCGCGAAAAGCCTCAGAGGCGATCGCGCGCAGTTCGGCGGGATCGGCCGGCGCTTGACCGTCTTCGAGCGGTTCGGGCTCGAGGGCGATCGCTAGATACGACGGCGCCAGGGTGAGGCCGTGGGCCGCTGCGTCGTCGCGCGCCTCCGCAGCATCGCGATAGGCACCGCTAAGCAGGCGCTCCCAAAACGAGCGCCGTCGTCCGCGGCTTCCACTGCCGTCGCGCGCGAACTCGACGCCGATCGCCGCCGCAGTGAGCCGCATCGCATGCATTGCGCCCTTCGCGGTTCCCGAGAGTGAAAGCCAGCCGGCCGTGGCTCCGCCGGCAAGGATCGGCGTCGTTCGGGCACCATTCGGCGTCCCGCGCGAGCCGGCGGGGACGTTCGTGCCTGCGCTCGCAACGTGCCGCCAATCGGCATCCTCGACCAGCACGCCGCCGCCCGTCGTCTCCGCCAAGTGGGCGGCCAGCGCCTTGGGGCCGCCGCCCGACGCAGCGATGCGCGCGAGGCCTTCGGCGAACTCGACGATCTGCTCGGGAGTCATGCCGCGTCTTTCGGCGAAGAATCGAGCGGTTCATCGATGCAAACGCAACGAATACGCACGATCGTCTCCGTCCTCTACGACGACACGCCCGATGCGGTCGTCTTGTATGACATTGAGGGCCGGGTCCTAGGCGCCAATGCGAGCGCGTGCCAGTTGGCCGGTTACTCCTTGGAGGAGTTCGTCGGCGCCCCGTACTCCCGCCACGTCGCGGCCGACGATCTCGACCGGGTGAACCTCGCGGTGCAGAGCGCGCTGACCGGCGGGAGCGATCATTTCGAGACGAGCGTCAAGCACAAAGACGGGACCGTGATCCCGGTCGAGGTGTACGTCTTTCCGGCGATCGTCGACGGGGAGACCGTGGGCATCTTCACGCAAGCGCGCGACGTCGTCGCGCTCCGCTCCGCCGAAGAGGCGCTGAGCATCAATCAGGAACGTTTCCGTTCGCTCTTCGAGTACCACCCCGACGGCATTATGGAACTCAAGCGCGACGGTTCGATTCTGCGCGTCAACGTCGCGCTCGAGAGCGAGACCGGTTTTTTCGGCGAGCAGATGGTCGGGCGCGAGTGGACCGAACTGATCGCGCCCGAGCGTCGCGACGCCGCGACCGAAGCGCTGCATGCCGCCATGCGCGGCGAAGCCGCCGAACACGAATCGATGCTGCTCGACCGGTTGGGCAATCGGATCGACGTCGGGCTGAAGCTGGTTCCGCTGCGCGCGCATAGCGAGATGCTGGGCGCATACGCCGTCTTCAGAAATATCGAAGCGCAAAAGAACGCCGAACGAACGATCGAAACGCAAAGCGACCGCGTGCGCCGCCTTTACATGGTTGCCGCCGCGCGCGGCGGTTCGCTCGACGCACAGATCGACGCGACCTTGGCGCTCGGTCTAGAACTCTTCGGCTACGACTGCGCCTACGTTACGCACGTCGAGCCGGATCGCGTCGTCGTTCGCAGCGCGGCCGGGCGCGGCACGATCGCGAAGGGCGCTGCGTACTCGGACGGGGCGGCGCGAGCGCAGTGGCGTTCGTACTTTACCCTTCCGCTCAAGGTCTTCGACGAAACGTACGGCGAGCTGGTCTTTGCGGGACGCGCGCCGCGCCACGAGGATTTGGAAAAGCAAGATCGCGATCTGATGCAGCTCGTCGGGCTCTTTGTGGCCGGCGCGTTGGAGCGCGCCGAGCAGGGCGAGCGCATCGAACAGCTGGCATTCAACGACGCGCTGACCGGCTTGCCGAACCGCGTGCTCTTTGAAGACCGGATCGGGCACACGATCGCGACCGCCCGGCGATACGCCCGCGGCTTCGCCGTCATGTATGTGGATCTCGACAATTTCAAAGCGATTAACGACCGCTTCGGGCATCCCGTCGGCGATCAGGTGTTGATCGGCATCGCCCTGCGTTTGCGCGAACAGCTTCGCGAGAGCGACACGGTAGCGCGCTTCGGCGGCGACGAGTTCGTAATTCTCCAGCCGATCGTCGATGGGCCTAGCGACGCGGCCGATCTCGCGCGAAAGCTTCATACCGCGCTGCAGGTTCCGCTCTCGATCGACGGGGTCCAGCACGATGTGCGCGCCAGCATCGGTATCGCGCTATTCCCGGCCGACGGGCAGAGCGTTGCGGATCTCATGGAGGCCGCCGACCGGGCCCTCTATAGTGCGAAGCACGAAGGCCGCAACCGATGGTCGTTTGCGAATGCCGAATCGGCGCGCCGCGAACTCAAAGAGCGTGCAAAGGTACCATCGCCAAAATCTGCGGGATGAATTGGGCGAGGACGTAGACGACCGAAAGCGACCCGATCACCACAACCGTCGCCCAGCCGATCGTGTTGGCAAACGGCGAGTTCGTATGCTCCCCCATGACGTGCTTGCGATTCACGATGATAAGCATCAGCACGAGTTCGGCGGGCAGCAGCAGCCCCTGAATCACCTGCGCCAGGAAGATCAAGTTGAGCAGCGGTACCCCTGGAATCAGCACGATGGCGGCGCCGATAACCAGACCGGCGCCGAACAGCGAGAAGAAGACCGGCGCTTCTTTGAACTTCCGGTCGACGGCCGCCTCGAACCCGAAGGCTTCGCAGACGACGTATGCCGTCGAAAGCGGCAGAACGGTCGCTGCGAAAACGCCGGCGTTGAGAATGCCGAACGCGAAAATGTACGCGGCAAGGTCGCCGGCGAGCGGTTTGAGTGCGACCGCGAAATCCGCTGCGACGACCGGGTTGAAGTGTCCGCCGTGCTCGTTAGCTAGGAAGATGGTCGCCGCGCTCGCGATGATCATGAATCCGGCAAGCGCGATTGCGAGCACGGAGCCGTTGATCACGTCGGCGCGGGCCAAACCGAGTTCGTCCGTCCGCGTCCCCTTATCGACGACGGCCGATTGCAAGAAGAACTGCATGTATGGTGAGATCGTCGTGCCGATCAGCGCAACCACCGTCGTAAGCCATCCGGGAGTTCGCAGTTCGAAAGTCGGGATCAGCGTCCCGCGTGCGACCGCATTCCAGTTGGGCTTGGCAAGGATAGCGGAAGCGATGTAGCTCAGGTACACGAGCGAGAACACGACGAAGACGCGCTCGACGATCTTGTTGTCGAACCGCAGCACGAAGAAGAAGACGGCGAAGAGCATAACCGGAACGAGGATGTAGCGCGAGATGTGAAAGATCTCGGCGGCGCCGGCGATGCCCGCGAACTCGGTTGCGGTGAGCATCGTGTTGATGAGAAAGAGCATCGCCATCGCGAAGAACGATATCTTCACGCCGAAGTTCTCGCGGAAGAGCGCGGCGAGCCCCTTGCCGGTGACGCATCCCATGCGAGTCGACATCTCTTGCACGACGATCAGCGCGATCGCCAGCGGAATCATCACCCACAGAATCGAGTAGCCAAACTGCGCGCCCGCTGCCGAGTACGTCGCGATGCCGCCGACGTCGTTGCCGGCCGAGGCTGCCACGAATCCCGGGCCAAGGACGGCCGCAATCAGCAGCAGCGTTCGCATCAGCGAGCGCCGCTTCGGGCGAGGATCTACCATGGCTACGCTCCGCTCGCGGCGGCGTTTGCCACGTGCGAGTGGCGCCGCGCGGTGAAGCGCGGAAGTTTCTTAGCGACATCGTCTGGCATGATCGCATCGATCGCATCGTCGACCGTCACGATGCCGAGCATCTTCGCGCTGGTCGTCGACGACCGGAACCGCCAGCAGGTCGTAGCGCGCAATCGTCGCGGCAACTTCGACGGCGGTCGCGTTGGGGTGAACCGTCACGAGGTCGGTGTCCATGATCCGGTCGATGAAGGCCGTCGGCAGAGCGAGCAGCAGCCGGCGCAAGGAAAGCGCGCCGAGCAGACGGTCGTTCTTGTCGAGCACGTACAGGTAGTAGATGAACTCCGACGTCGGTGCGATCTCACGGATTTTGCGAATCGTCGCTTCGGTCGTCCGGTGCGGGTAGATCCACGTATAGTCCGTGGTCATCAGCCCTCCGGCGGTGTCTTCGTCGTACTTGACCAGTTCGCGCAACTCGTCGGCCGTGTAGGTATTCATCTCGGCCAGCAACTCGGATTGCTGTTCTTCGGGCAGTTCCGACAGCAGGTCGGCGGCGTCGTCCGAGTCCATCTCCTCGATGATGTCCGCAGCGCGCTCGGTGCCGACTTCTTCGATCAGCGTCTTTTGCGTCTCGGCGTCGAGATGTTCGAAGGCGTCGGCGGCGGTCTCGTCGTCGAGTTGGCGAACGACGGCTGCGGCCTCGCGGGCCGAGAGGTCGCTGATGATCTCGGCCAACTCCGACGGATGGAGCCGCGCGAGCTTGCTCTCTTTGACGGAGAGACTGAACCTCCGACGGATTGGCCGTTCGGATCGGGGCGACGGAGTCCCACGCGATCATCGATCGCGGCACGCGCCGGTAGATCCCCGGCGTGAAACGCTTGCCGAACGACTTCAGGCCGAGGCGCCGCAGTAGCCCGGCGACGCCGACGTCGGCCGCGACCACGCGCAGGCGGCCTCCGGCGTTGGCCAGCTCGATATCGTTGATCCTTACCACCTTGCGGCCGTCGACGTCCACGATCTGCTTGTCGAGGAGATCGGCGATGAGGTAGAGTTCCTCGTTATCCGGGCGGCGCGGGCTCCTTCGGAGCCATGGTCAAGGCCACGGTCCCATCGCGGTCGACGTCGGTGACGGTCTCGATGGGCGCGAAGCGCAAGCCTTGCACCGTCTTCACGATCAAGCCGTCGATTTGAGGAAAGGTCGCGTCGGGGTTGCGGACCAGAAAATCGGTGACTTTGCCGATCGGCAGATCGTTGATGGTCGCGCGGCGGCCCACGAGTTCCGAAATGAATCCCTCAGTAAACATGCTTCACCTCCTCCCCGTCTGGCCTGCGGCCCGCCCGTAAGAAATAAAAATACCGGCAACCCGCTCGGGGCCCGGTACAAAGAAAGCATGCGGCCGATGGCGCTACCTCCGTCGCGTCCGAGCTTTGGCACCACGCATCGTAGAGTCTCTCTCGAGCCTCAGCCGCGTTAGACATAGCCTTGTGTCGGCCCAGTCTGTTCTACCCACTTGGCGTCTCTCGACGTTTCGGGGCAGCGGCTTGTGTCCGCGTGGACGCCTCACCTAGCGAGGTATCCACCCTTAGTATAGTTTGCCGGGTCAAGCCAAGGGCTAGCCGATCAGGGGTCCGTTGAACGAGTTGAGCAGCAGAGCCGTCAGTTGCGTCGAGTCCACCTGCAGTTGTGAGAGCACGCTGTTGCCGACCGATACGAGGATCTGCTGCTTCGTGAAATCCGTCACCGTCGCGCCGATATCTGCGTCGGTAATGTCGGAAACCGTGGCTTGGTATTGCACGGTTGCCGTGTCGTCGTTGTTCTCGTCGATCTGCGTCGAGACCATTTGCGCGCCGACCTGTGCACGAATCGTGCCGATCGTTTGCAGCGCCGTGTCGACGCGCGTTTCCGCATCGCTCGCGGCCATGACGTTGCTCGACGATTGCCCGGTCTGCTGGTTCATGAAGTTGACCATGTCGGGCGTTTCCACGTTGATATCGGAAATATTCAACGCGTTGGTATTGACCTGCGGAAGATCGATCGAGATCGTCGTTCCTTCTTCGCCGCCGTCGTTAACGTTGAGCGAATGCCCCGTCGCGGGCGCCGAAGCGACCGTCGACATGAACGCTGCAGTTGCACCGACGTCGGCTGCGGTTAGGTTTGCAACCGAGAACTGCATGAGCAGGTTCGGCGGACCGCCGCCGAACGAAATCGGCGCGAAGTACTGCGCGTTGATAATCGGGCCGGCGTTGACCGGTACCGCCGAAATGTCGGAGTAGAGCGGTGCGGCGCCCAGCGATGGATTCTGGCTGTACGCTTGGAATTGGATGTAAACGCCTGGGCCGACGTTCGTTCCGGAATCCGGATCGACGGCGTTCGCGCTGTAGCTCAAGATCTGGAAAACCATAAACGCCGGAACTTGCTGCGAGAGCGTTTGATGGAACGGCTCGATGAACGGTCCCGGACCCGGTCCCGTCGCATTGCCTTGCGAATCGATCTGCGAGTTCGCAACTTGATTGGCGCCTTGGCCGCCGGTCGTGGTGAGAATCGGGGCTTGTACTTCGGTGATCGAGGCGGTCGTTGCCGTCCCGCTCGTTCCGTTGTCGAACTGCCCGTTGAAGAGCGTCAAGCCGTTGAAGTTGGTCTCCGAAGAAATCTTGTTGACTTCCAGGAGCATCTGGCTGATCTCGGTCTGGATATTGAGGAGATCGCTTGACGAGTTGATATCCGAGTTCGACTCGACGATAAGCGAGCGAACGCGTTGGAGAATGAGCTCGATACTGTTCAGAGCGCCGTCGGCGACGTTGAGAAGATTGTTCGCCGTTTGGACGTTCGTCACCGATTGCTGGAGACCGGCGACCTTCGTTTGGATTGTTTGTGCTATGGCGTAACCACTCGGATCGTCCGCAGCAGAACGAACACGTAGGCCGGTGGCCAACATGTTCACATCAGTCGCGAGTCGATTTTGAGTGAGTGCCTCGTTCTGCAGAACGAAGGACGCACTCGCCAGCACATCCATGAAGTAGGTCTGTTTCCTCCTTGAAACTTCCCCTAGTCCCGGTATCGGCCGGAACTCTGGAAATCTTTGCCATATCCGGGGTAAAGCCTCGTTAAGGTGGCCTCCCGATGGGTCGAAATCCACTAAGGTACGGGATGTTATCTAAGGGAAGGCCGCCTAGACGCTTGGTCTGCCAAACTCTGAAGTTTAGCGGCCTAGCGATCGCATTGGCTGCCGCACTGGCGGTGATGGGCGGACAGCCTGCCTATGCCGGACTTCCGGTGTCGCCTCCGGGCGGCGCGACCGGGTCCGCGGTTACACCCCCGCCGAGCCCGGTAGCTTCACCGGTTCCATCTTCGACCGCCTTACCGACGGCCAGCCCGACTCCAACCCCGCACGGACCACCGACCACCGCGCCCTCGTGGGGACCGCCCGTCCCGGGCGCCACCTCGGTCGGCAACAACACGCCGACCCCATCCCCGTCGCCAACCCCCGAAGGCGTCGCTCCCGCGCCGTCGGGATCGCCGCAGTACATCACGGTCAAGGGCGGCCCGATTCGTTTCACCGTTCAAGGAAATCTGTCGGTGGGCGCCCAGGGACAGCAGTCGACCTATGGCGGCATCGCTACCGGGGCGACGCCGACGCCGACCTCGTCGCCCCAAAACGTTATCCAGCAACTGCAGAGCTCCAACTCGCAGTCCGCTTCGCAGAGCGCCGGCTTCGAGGCCGACGTGTCGCGGCGAACGGCCACGACCGTCACCGAGATCCGCATCCCGCTGACGCTGGCCAACCAGGCCGGCGGCCAGCTTGGAACCGTCGCTGCGTTCTACTCGACCCCCAAGTACACGGTCGCTTATACCTCGGAGCCGATCACGCTCTTCGGGCAGCTGCCGCTTGGGTCGACCTTGCGCGGTTTTGCCTTCATCTATCCAACCGAGTTCGGCGACGTTACCTTTTTCGAGGGCCCCGCTACGGGGGCACAAGCCGAAACGATCCACCTCTATGGAGTGCGCCTGCGCGACGTGGCCGGTTCGAACTTCTACGAGCTCGGCCTCACGAGTGGAGACGGATACTTCACCGGCCATTCGCGCACGCTTACGTTCGGAGCCGCCACCTCGCGGGGGCCGCTAAGCTTGATCGCCGAGGGGGCTTGGCAAGAGCGCAGCGGCGGGGATGGATCGCCGAATGGACTCGGCGGGCAAGTCCAGATCGCCGACGGCAGCCAGAGCAGCGGCGGCGACGCAGTCGTCACCCTGCGTCATCTCCCGGATCAGTTCGTCGCTTACGGCGCGGGGGAGATCTACGGGGACAACTACATCGACGGCACCGTGCAGCACAGCAGTGGGACCGCCGACATGAATTTCGACGCCAGCTGGGAGCGGATCGGCAGCTCGCCGACGCAGTCGTCCATCAACCGCCAGGAATCGCTCTTCTATGGCGGCTCCCTCTTCAAATCGGGCGCGTTCGGCTTCAGTCTGCAGCAGCAGGCGACGATCACGCCAGGCAGCCTGGGGGTCGCGGCGACCAGCCTCACGACGAATCTCGCGGGAGTCCAGACGTCCTTCAGCCTGCTCGGCCTCCAGAGCAGCTTCCAGACCCAATTGTCGCGTACCGTCGACGATCCGGGCGGCATTCAGTCGTTTCGGAGCCTCGGCGCGATCTTTCAACGCCCGTACGGAAAGCTCGAGTTTACGGGCACGTTGTTCTCGCAGCGGACGACTCGGATACAGCCGACCCGAGTACGCAGACGCTGTACGGCGTCGGCGTCGCTCGCTCGTTTGGCAAGGCAACCATTGCGCTGACCGGCAGCATTACCCACACGATCGGCGTCTCGACTGACGCCATTCAGCGGCTCCCGCTGCTCACCGTCGCGCGCCAGATCTCGCCGGCCATCAGCGCCGAAGCCTCGCTGGGCTATCAGACCCTTCACGATACGTTGAACCCACAGTCCGACGGGCATTCGCGAATCTTCAGCCTCCAGCTCAACGCCCCGTTTTCGTTCGGCAACGCGCTGACGACCGGCCGCAGCGACCCCCGCCTGCCGGCGACGATCCTCGGCCGGGTGCAGCTGGCCGCGCTCGGGACCGGCCCGGTGGCCGGGCTGGTCACGTCGGGCGCCTCGGGGGGCGGTCTTTCCAACGTTGAGGTCATCCTCGACGACAAGTACATACAACGGACGGATCTCACGGGCGACTTCGAGTTCGGGTTCGTGACGCCGGGGCAGCACCATTGCGCCTCGAGGGCGCGACGATTCCGCGAGGGTTGACCGTCGATCAGCCGGTCGCAACAATCACGGTCCAGGGAGGCCAATCGTCGCAGGTGACGTTCGAAGTCGGCAACTTCGGCGGAATCATCGGCAAGGTGCTGGGGGTCGATGCCGACGGCCACCCGGCACCGCTCGGAAACGTCTCGCTGCGCCTCGATGGCGGGAAGTACGCGACCACCGACACGACCGGAACCTTCGGATTCGGAGGGCTCGCCCCGGGCTCATACTCCGTCGAGATCATCCCGAACAGCATCCCGGCGTACGCCAGCTTCTCGCACGACGCGCTCGTACAGAAGGTCCAAGTCCGGGACGGCGGCTACACCCGAGTCACGTTTAACGCCACGCCGCAGGGATCGATCTCGGGAACCGTGCTGTACGGGCTCGAGATGCTTCCGGATTTCAAAGGCGGCGTGCCCAACGTGTACGTCGTCGCCGAGCCCGGTGAGTACGCGGCCATCGACGGCGACGACGGGTCGTACATCATCGATAACCTCCCGCCGGGCGACTATACGGTCTCGGTCGATCCCGAAACGCTCCCAGACGGCTCGGGTGCCAAACCAGAAAGCGTGCTCGTCCACGTCGGGCCCGGGGAGCACGTCGAGGGGACCGCCTTCACGGTGGGACGCTTCCAGAAGAAGGTCGTCTTCTCGTTCATGGGCGGCGGCGCGGGCGCCGCGCTGACGACGATCCGCTTGCTCGAGCATCGTCTTCCCCGAACGGCACGACCCAGGTCCTGGTCAGCGCGCCGGCCACGGCCAAGAGCGTGACGGTCACCTCGTTCAACAACACCCACGTTTCCCTGGAATACGACAAGACGCGAAAGCAGTGGGTGGGCGAGCTCGAGGTCCCGGCGGACGCCAAGGAGGGCGACTACCCGATCGATGCCGTCCTCGGCGTCGGGACGCCCCCTGCCGGCGTCATCCTCACGGTCGATCCGAAGATGCCGCTAGCGCTGATCCAGTACAAGCCGGCCAACCCGGCCAAGGGCGAAACCGTCCAAGTACGGGCTCGTTTCCTCGTCGATGCCCAGGAGGGGGACAAAATTCAGTGGGAGGACGGCCAAACAACCGTCCTGGGCAAGCCCGTCAGCGGCCGGGTCTTTACGTTCGACCTCAGGATTTCTTTACGTCCACTGCACGGTGCCCTATTAACCAAGCGGGGCAGCCTACCGATAGAACTCTTGTAACTCGCTTTCCCACCCCAGCCACGGATGGCAAATCACTCTTAATAAAGCGCATGGTGAAAAGGACGATGAACGGAAAACGACTTCTCTTATTGGGCGCCTTTGCCGCATTTGCGAGCTTCGCAGTGCCGGCAGCGTACGCCAATACCCTCTCGAACACCGGAACCATTACGGTGAAGTGGAACACCCAAGCGATCGGTTCGCTGGTTCTCCACACCAACTATGCCCCGGCCACGGGTCTCAACAACGCCGCGGGCAACACGGTTCTCACGAACAACAACGGCGGCGCCGGCACGTGCTCCGCGACCGGCGGCGCGAACGTCGACGGTACGGTCGACTTCGGCAACGTTTCGGCCGACATCACGCACATCACGAACTGTCAGTTCGTCAACGCCGTCAACGCGATCATCACGACCGCCGACCCGGCCGGTTACGAGCTCGGCGAGTTCGCGAACGCGGCTCTCCCCGCTGGCTACAACCTCTGCCTACTCAAGAACGGCACGTGGGCCAACAACACGGCGCTGCCGGTAGCCGGTTTCGCCGGTCCGAACGCACAGCCGCTTAGCGCAGCTTGCGTCGGCGGAACCCAGACGAACTTCGTCGTGACCAATAACGTTACGCCCGGAACGATCATTCTGAATCAACCCGGCGCGGCAACGGCTCTCACGGAAGTTGGTATGGATATGGGCCTCGTCATCGGCGCTTCGGCTGCAGTTGGCGCCCAGGCTCCGGTCCTTAGCTACACGCTGACCCTGTTCTAACTTGAGTCCCTCTGCACCGCTTCGTCGCGGGGCTGAATACGGTCCCGCGGCGAAGAGGACAGCATGATGCAAAGACGAGTCATACTTGCAGCGAGCATTCTAGCGTGTCTCATCGCGCTAGCACCAAATCGAGGATCGAGTGCCGGATTTGGGCTCGAAGTGACACCGGGAAAACTTGAGGTCTCCGTCCCAGCGGGAGCGACGTACAATATCCCGATCTCGGTACGGAACGCGAGCTACGATCCGGTTCACGTGCAAGCGTCGATGGTCGACTTCGGAGTCTCCACCGACGGCAGCTACGTGTTCCAAAAGGTTGGCACGAAGCCGTACTCGTTGATGAAATGGGCGTCGATCCGGCCGCGCGAATTCGATCTACAGGCCGGCGAAGCGCAGCAGATTCAGCTCTCGGTGCAGATACCTCAAGGGAACCTCTCGGGAGAGTACGGAGGAATCGTATTCTTCCAAACGCGACCGTCGCGTAAGTCGACCAGATCCGTAGCCTTCGCAGTCCGAGTCGCTTCGAAAATATACGAGACGATACCCGGAACGGTGCAGATCAACGGTGCGGTCACGAAGATGACGTCCGCGGAGAGTTCGAAGGGTCAGATCTACCACGTGGTGTTCAAGAATACGGGCAACGCTCACGTCTACATTCGAGGGCAGCTCGCGATCCAACAAGGCAGCACCGTGGTCGATCAAATAAATCTCGCCGACGGACAGCTCGTAGAGCGCGACGGCGACAGAGTGCTCGAGGCTTTGGGCAAGAAACTTCCGCCGGGGACGTATCAGGCGATAGCCACGATCGACTACGGCGGCAAAACGGAAACTGGCGGCGCAATCGCATTTGACGTCCATTAGGACGCATCGCGAAGCAGCCCCAGGTAGTAAACGGAGGTAGCCGTACCGGGCATCGCTCGGAACGGCATTGGGAGTAGATGGAACGCACGAAAAACGCGACTGGAGGGTGGGTATTGGCGGCGGCGCTGTTCGCAGTCGCGTTGTCCCTCGCCTCACCGCGCGCGTTCGCCGCAAACACCCTTAGCAACACGGTCAACCTCACCGTTAAGTGGGTCACGGCTCCTCACGTTGCGATCGCGCTAACTCCCAACTACACCGCCGGATTCGGACAAATCGTCGCAACCATCGGCACGCAGCCTGCGCCAACGCACGGGCCGGGTGCCGCACTCGGTTCCGGCTCCGTCGACTTCGGCAATATCGAAGCCGGCAAAAACTATATCTATCGATACGCGACGCATATCAATGTCGTGACCAACGACCCGAACGGCGTTAACGTTTACGGCGAAGGCGCTGCCGCGTTCACGAACAACACCGACTCGACGACGATCCCGATCTCGCAAGCCGTCTACTATCTTTCGTCGACGAGCGGTTCGCCGGCCGACGGCAACACCGGCTTCAGTCCGGGCACGCCGTTCATGCAAACGGGCGGCATGGTGACGGGCGGCGGCTACGCCGGTCCGCCGCCGACGATCGCGTACACCGTCTATCCGGCTCCGATCGCCTCGTCGTCGACGGCAAACTCGGATTTCTATTGGGATTACCAGTTGAAGCCTCCGCCGACTGCGACGAGCGGGCAATACTACGTCTGGATCGTCTACACGGTGGTGGCAAAATGAAGCGCATGCGTCCGTACTTGCTGCTGTTTGCCCTCCTTGTGTCCGTTCCGCTGGTCGTCGACGCTTCGATCCAGCAGATTCGCGCGCAAATAGCGATCACGATTACGCTCGTCGTAACGAACCCGATTCTCGGTTCGACCGGCCACGGTGCGACCGTGCCGTCCGGCGGCATTATCGCGGTGCGCGACGTCCTGAATAAGAACGAAAATCCCAGCCGGTACGCTGCAGAAAACCTCTCCTTCGTCAGCGGCGACGTCGTCGCTCAGGCGGCGCAGCAAGGCTCGGTTCAAGTGCGGGCTTCGATCTCGCCGAACCCGACCGGAACGCTGCTTTACGGCGGGTGCACCGCGCAGCCCGTCGGCTGCAGCGGCGTGACGATTCCGGCGACGACGGGTACCGTAACGACGGTCACCTGCCCGTACACGGTCACCGTCGACACGACGCAAACGAACTGGTCGCTCGATCACGGCCTCTTTACCCGATTTTGAAAACATTATGACCGGGGGCGTCGCTTTTAGCGGCAAGCTCATGTACAACAACTCGCACCTGGCGACGCCGCTTCCGGTGTACACGCCCTTTATCGTATACTCCGACGGATCGAACTGGACGCTGCTGCAAGCGAACGGTGGAATGAAGACGTATTCGTGGATCTCCAAATAACCGTTCCAAACAGCGTATTGAGCGGGACCTACGCTTCCAACGCCACCTACAGTCTGTACTACTGATGATGAAACGACGTATCGCCAACACTTGGATCCTGGCGGCCTTCGCCTTCGCATCGTTAGCGACGGCCGGCTTCGCGCAAGTGCACTCGCACCCCGGCCCCCCGGTGCCGACGCACTCCGCGGTGCCGTCGCCGGCTGCCTCGGCGATCCCGGTGCCCTCCATGAGCATCCACCCGATTGCGTTGCCGACCGCGCAGGATCTGAACAAATCTCAATACGTCGGAAAAGTTCCGGCGGGTACGAGAGTACCGTTGTCGCGTCTCCCGCGCCGGCCGTATAAGTCGATGCTGATCACGCTCGACAAGCGCGCGCTGCACGGCGGCCACTACCATCCAATGTCCGCGAGCGGCGCGACGCTGACCGTCACGGCGACGGCCGGCTGCGCGACGGGCGGCACCGTCGGCACCGTGTTCAACGTGGGTTGCCAGCTCTCGATGGTCGGCAACAACATGAACGACTGGAACAGCAGCGACACGTACGAATACTTCGTGATCAGCCCATCCGTTACGAACGTCGCGACGGCGATCCCGGCGGCCGGCTGCACTCCGAACCCCTGGACCGGAAATACGGGAACGACCTGCAGCAGCGCGAGCACGACGCTAAGCGTGCAGGGCTCCTATCAGTTCCTCATTTACGATACGACGCAGAAGGTGTGGGTCACGTCGTTCTATGCGAACGCCGGTCAGACGTTCAACATCACCGTCTATTCCGACCCGTTCCACACGGCCCCGCAATACCAGTTCGACACCGGATCGAGCGGCGCGGCGTACGTCTACCTGCAAAACGTCGCGACGTCGGGCAGCTACGTCATGTTCGTGCAGTCGAGCGGCGTTAACGTGTACTGCGCGTACATGGCGCCGTCCGGCGCGGCGGCGCTCCCCGTACCTAGTCCGCGACCTACGGGCGGCGCTAACGGGAATAATCTTCTCTGCAATACGTCGGCGGCAAACGTCACCGGTGTCAACGCGCCGGGCGGAAATTTATCTCTGACGTGGGCTTTGAATTCGTCACTCGAAGGCGGTCTATATACGGTCGGGATCTACGATCAAAAGGCCAACGGCGGTGTGGGCGCGGTCCTCGGCACGGTGCAGGTCTCACTTACATCAGGCGGCGCGGCACTTCTGACGACCGGCAGCACGACCGGGATGAACTCGTCGCCGGCGCCGTTCGGACCGACCGGTACGAATATTTTGGCTTGGAATTCGACCACCGATCAATCCGTTGGCGGTATCGTCGCGACGACGCAGCAAGTGATCCCCGGCCTGCCGACGACGTACCGTTGGTCGGTGACCGACCCCGACGGTCAAGTGCTCGGTGCTCCCGTTCAGGTCGTGTTGGGCGCAAACGGCACGCTTTCGAATACGTTCCTCTTCTCGTCGTTCACGATGAACTCGCCGGGTCAGTATCCGAGTTCGGTTTTCGGCGCGCAGCTCTACGACGTTACCGACAACAAAGTCGAGGGGTCGCAGGCGATCCAGCTCGTCGGGTATCACGTGAGCACGCAGTTCATCCAAGCGGGCGTGGCGGAATCACAGATCAACTTCGACCAGAGCGGTCCGCCTGAAGTCGTCACGGCCGACATTAAGTTCACCAACGACGGCAACGTCTATTTTGGAACCGGCGATTCGCTCAGCGGTATCGAGTTCACCGAAGGTCCGTTCGGAACGCTCAATGCGGCGTTTAAGCCGCCGCCGACGTATGCGGGTGGTGGAGCGTTCTCCGGTGTTACCTTCGCGCTCTCCGCAGGCGCCGCAGGCGAAGACTGCAAGAGCGCTACGGGCTGCACCGAGAGCGTCACCGATTCCAACGGCGGCGCGTGGACCGTCACGAACTATTGCAGCGTTCAGCCGTCGAGTTCGCTCGGCTTGAAAGATCAGTGCGTCTTGACGCTTCTGCCGACGGCATCGGGCACGACGTTGCCGCCGGGCGCAAGCATCGACATTCCCGCAATGCTGTGGTACGGAACGAACACCAACGGCGCGTGGCCGTGTTACTCGACGCCGTGCTTTGCCACGACCACGATTCTGCCGACGCACGGCCTGTCGTGGTCGCAAACCAACAACCTCGCGAGCCCGACCGCGTGGACGCCGGTCTCGTTCGGCGGATACAACTCGGGCCTGGTGCTCTCCGGTACGATGCGCTTCGACTTTGCCGGCTCGCGCGGCGTAACCGGTGCAACCTGTACCGGCGCGCCGGGTTCGGTCCAGGCGGTTCAGGGCGCCGTGCCGTGGCTCGAAGGTCACTTCTTCCAGCCGGCCTTTACGCGCGCCGACTATCAGGTCTCGACGCCGTACTCGCTCGGCGCGGCTCGCTGCGACGTGGCTTCGTTCCTCATCACAAATAAATCGACCGGTGGTACCAACGGCATTCAAAGCTTCGCCGGCTTCCCCGAGATCGCGATCGACTTCCCGTCGTACTTCACGTCGAGCCAGATCACCGTCGATTCCAACAGCACGGCGAACTGGACGAAGCTCGCGTGCCCTGCAGCCTTCGGTTCGAGCACCGTTTGTTTCAACGGACCGGCAATCGCCGGCGGCGGAGGCACCGCGACGCTTTTCCTCGATATCCCGCTGACGATTTCCAGCTTCCCATTCCAGGAAATATCGGTCCAGGCGTTCAGTGCCGATCAAGTCTATTTCCCACTGACCAACGACGGCTCGACGACGACGGCATACGGCTATCAATCGAGTCCGACGTACGCAGCCGACAGCCTGAAGATCGGCTCGTTTTCGCTGAATGCGAACCTGATGACCTCGGCGTTTACACCTTCTACCGTCGGTTCGGGTCAAAACCCGACGCCGCTGACGCTGGTCGTCGGCAACACCTCGACGGCTGCCGACCCGAATCCGGATGCGATCGACGAGTTCGTCGTCGAGCAGACCACAAATAAGAACTGAAATCCCAGAACAATAACATTTAACTGGGAGTC
>CAWAJD010000010.1:0-87176 GCA_963782265.1 Vulcanimicrobiota bacterium | reverse complement strand
GAACTGATTCGCGCAATACACATCGCCGGCCGCATCTGTGGCGAGGTAGAACGGATCGTTAATGCCGTTCCTAATCATCCGTATCGGCGCGTTGCTGTCGGCGAATACTCGGTAATCTTTCCCTTGTCCTTGATGCCGCCCGCCGTGTCACCGATGAAAAGATTCCCGGAGCGGTCAAATGCGATCCCTACGGGGAAGATGATTCCCGTTGTAACGCTGCCCTTGGACACGCCGCTGAGCGTATCGTACAAGGTAACGTTGTGAAAGTTCGTCACGAAGACCGTGCTGTCGACCGGCGTGCCCGCGGCGATCCGGTTATCGAAGGGTACGGCGCGCACGGTCGAGAGTCCCGACGATCCGGCGGAACAACCGGCTACGAGCAAGGCGAGCGCGGCGGCGCTCGCAGCAAAAGACGTTCGATTCATGCCAAGCATCGTGCCCGCGAAGGTGGGCGCCGGCCATAACCACTTTGGACTATGGGGGTGGCTAGTCGATCAGTCCTAAGCGCTTCGCGCGGGCGACGGCCTTGATGCTGCCGGAAGCGCCGAGTTTGCGGATTGACGCCTTGATCTGATTACGTATCGTGTGAATGCTGCGCCCGTGCTCGCGAGCGATTGCTTCGGGCGGCGTCCAAGCGCCACTTTCCGAGGACTCGCTGTTCCGCCGCCGTCATTGCGAGGATGGTAACTCGGGACGCCGCTTGTCCAGCGCCGCGGCGAACGCCGCAGCGTAACCTTCCTGGCCGGCCGCGCGCAGACGCGCGAGCGCATCGGCTGCAGAGTTCAGCCCGAGCGTAGCCCCCAATTCGGCGATTTCCCGCGCGAACGCTGCGAGGGCGCGCGTCTGTGTCGTCGGCGCATGGTGCGGCAGCCGGCGCTGTGCCGCCTCCGGGTTACCGAGCAGAACCTGCGCGATCGCTGCAAAACATTCGGCCTGAGCGTTTCCGATGGCACTCTCTTGTGCGACTGCGGCAGTGGTTTTTCCGTATGCCCGCAAGCGTGCGTTTGCAACGCGCTCGTCGCCGTCGAAGGCGGCGAGCATCGACAGAGCGGCATTCCACAACCGGCGTTCGGATGCTTCGACGATGCGATCGTCGAGCGCGGCGAGTTGCCGGAGCCTTCCAAAAATCGTACCCGTTCCAACTTTTGCGAATTGCGAGCGAGACGTACAACGTCGTTTCGTCGCGCCAACCGGATGGGTGAAGCGGCAGTTCGGCTTCGATCGCGAGCGCGCGTTCGGGTTCGCCCGCGCTCTACTTCGAGTTCGTACTGCGCGGACAACGCATAGAGCCGATGCCGGCGATCGCCGGTTCGCGCAGCCGCAACGCCGATCTGCTGCGCGTGCCACAGTGCCGCAGCGTGATCGTCGCGGGCGCTTGCGAGCTGCGTATAAGATGCTATGCGCGCCTATGAACGGGGACCATGCTCCGATGCGCTGCGCTAGATGCGCCGATTCGCCGGCATAGCGCGTCGCCGCCATCATGCCGCCGCCTTGAATCTCGACATATGCAGCCGCTGGAGCGTTCGCGCGAGCAGGTAGTCTTCGTCGATGGCCTTTGCGGCAGCGAAGGCGGAAAGAATCTCGGCGTGGGCCTGTTCGATCGAACCATCAGCGCCAAGGCCGTCGCGTGAATCCCAGCGCATCGGTGCGTTCGGCTTCGGTGCCTTCGTCGAGCGCCGGTGCGATTGCCGCGAGCGCACCCTCGTCGCCCTGGTTCAGGAGATGCAGCGCGCGGTGCCGGCTGACGCAGGCTCGCAACGCCGGGTCCTCCGCGATTTGGAAGGCACGTTCGTAAAGATCGTGCGCGCGCAAAAGCGCTCCGGTCTGTGCTTCATGCTGCGCGCGCAGGCACACCACGATTGGATCGTCCCGCCGTACGGCTTGCGGGAGAGCGCGGATGGCGGCCTCGACCGAAGCCCAGCAGCCGGCATCGAGCAGCGCGAAGCCGCCGGCGTGGAGCTCGTTCAAAACTGCTGCCGGCACGTACGTGCGGACGATTTCGAATGCGTCGGCGAAGCGGCCGCGCGGACGAAGGGCGCCTGCGGACGCGCAGCGCGATCTCTTCGGTTCCTGCGCGGCGAGAGTCGAGCCATGAGAAACTGAGCGAACGCTGCATGAAGCGTAAACCCATCCGATGTCTCGACCACCGGTAGTGCCGCGGCGCGCAACCAACCGGCGGCGTCTTTCGCGTCGTTGGGTGCGATCTCCGCGAGAAGCGATTCGTCAGCCGTACCGGCCATCGCTAGGACGAACAAACACTCGCGACGCGTTTGCGGCAGTGGGTCGAAGATCTCGGTGCCGATGTAGTCGAAGAGCAGGCGTCGCGCGGCGGCCGTTGCGCGCTCCACGTTCGGCGCGCGTTCGAGCGTTGTAAGGGCAAAACGAGCGGCGACCGGCCAGCCGCCGGTACGTTCGAAGATCGTCTGTGCGACGCTCTCGGTCACGCGCAGATCCAGCGCGCGCGCGGCCGTGTCGATGTCGGTCGCGCCGAGCGCAAGATCTTCGAACAACACGGGTGCGCCTGCATCGCCCGAAGCGATCCATCGAGCGATTGGCAAGCCGGCCGCGCTGCCGCGCGATCAGCAGCCAACTCGCCGACGGTTGTGACTGCATCGACGCGAGGAGCGCGGCAAGCGATGTTCGTCGAGCAGATGGACGCCGTCAAGCACGACGATCGGGTCGTGACGCGCGCGCAAAGGCTCGGATCGAACGACGAAAGCTCTCTCGAGGTCGATCCAGCCGATGTTCCGCGCCTCCGAGCGCGGCGCGCACCGCGGTCGTTTTCCCCCATCCGCCGGAGCGATCACGAGCGCGATTCGATATCGCATGGCCGAGCGGACCGCGGCGACGCCGGTCGGCGCGGACCGGCACCGCTGCCAACCCGCCGCGTTTGTTTATGTCGGAACCTCCGCCAGCAGCATTGCGACTGCTTGCCGGCGCTCACTTCCAGCCTCCTCCCAGGCCCGGACTCTACGCTGGCGTGCGGAGGGATATTTAAATCCAATGCTATTTTTCAATAAATCGAACGCCGGAGCCGCGATCGCGGCCGTGCTGCTTGCTTTGGCCGCCACTGCTTGCGGGCAGAGCGCTCAAAGTGCGGCGCCGTCGGCAATCGCAGCCTCACCGTCAACGTCACGGTCAGAACGTCAGCGTCAGCGGGACGGCCAAGAATCCGGCGACGCGTAAGACGCGGCGCGGCAAAGCTGACGTTTCAGCTCTGCGATGCGCAGTGCATCAATGTTGTGGAGTTCGGCGACGCGGCGGCAGCCGGCGTGACCGAGGGACAGACGGTCAGCGTAACCGGGTCCTTTCACGCGAGCTTCGGGCGCGTTCGCCATATGGAGAACGTCGTACTCGTAGGAGGCCGTCCGGGCGGCGGTGGCGGGGGCGGCATGGCGCCGCAGGGCTCGGCATCGCGGAAGCATCGGCGTCGCCGTAAGCGTTACGCATCGCCTTCCAGGATCTCGGCGACGGACGGCGCGAGCCGGAGATAGACGACCGGGACGAGCAGCAGGGTAAGCGCCAGCGAGCTCACGAGCCCGCCGATGACTACGGTGCCGAGCGAACGCTCGGCCTCCGCACCAGGCATCGATGGCAAGCGCTAACGGCAGCATGCCGGCGATCATCGCCACGGTCGTCATGACGATCGGGCGGAATCGCTCGTAGGCTGCCTCGACCATTGCGGCGCGCGGCTTTCTGGCGTTATTCAGTCGCAGCCGATTCGCAAAATCGACGAGCAGAATGCCGTTCTTACTGACCAGTCCGATCAGCAAGACCGATCCGATGAACGAGAAGAGGTTGAGTGTCTGGTGCGTGATCGTCAGCGCACCCAGCGCGCCGACGACGGCGACCGGAACGCTGAACATCACGACGAACGGCGTGCGATACCCGTTATACAGCGCGACCATCAGCAAGTACACGAGCAGAACCGAGAGCGCGAGCGAGATGCTCATGCCGATGACGGTGTCCTTCACAAACTCCTGATTACCGCCCGTCACCGGTGCGACCGTCACGCCCTTCGGCAGGTTCAACGCGGCAAGGTTCCGCTCGAAGGCGCGCTGCACGTTCGAAAGTTCTTGTCCGCGGCCAGGTTCGAACCGACGTAGATTACGTTCTGCCGGTTGATCCGCGTGATCAGCGGCTGCGCCGGCGCGCGGTCGATGGTCGTCACGTCGCCGACGTTGACGATCGAACCGCCGCTGCTGCGAATCGGGATCGATGCGATCGCCGCGAGATCGATTTGAGCCGATTGCGGGTAGATCACTTGAACGTCTTTGAGACCGACTTCCGTCGGAAACTGCGTGGCGAGCGTTCCACCGAACGCCGCGCGAATCGCGTTCGCGCCGGTGCCCACGTCCACGCCGAGCGCACGCGCGCGCTCGCGATCGAACTGAACTTCGACCTGCGGCGAACGCGGATTGTCCGTTGTTGTCGCATCGATCGCGCCCGGAGTCGTCGCGAGTGCTTTGTAGACCGCTGCGGCCGGTTCGGTCGGGTCGCCCGCAGGCATGCTGACGACCTCGTCGATCGGTTGTTGGATCCCGCCCATCGTTCCGGTAGCTGGGATACCCACGACTTGCGCTCCCGGCACGAGCTTCGCCGCTTGCGCTTGGAACTGCGCCGCCCACTGCGCCGTGCTGCGCGAACGCCCGGGTTTAAGGAAGATATGCAACTGCCCGATCGCGCCGTTGCTGACGTAGCCCGGGAGATTCCCCTGATATGCGCCGGCAAGCGCCGTCTCGGCCGAAACGTCGGGCGTCGCGTCGATCGCGCGCTCCACGGCGAGGACGCCTTCGCGCGTCGTCTGCAGCGGCGTTCCGGTCGGATAGGTTAGCGTCAGAAAGAGTTCGCCGCGGTCGACGCCCGGAATGTACTCGAATCCGACCCAGCCGAGCGGAATCACCAGCAGCGAGATCAGCAAGGATGCCGCTGAAGCGACGATCACCGTGCGGCGGTTCGCGAGACCCCACATCAGTGCGCGGTCGACGTACCAGGTGCGCGAGCGATCGAACCACGCCGTGAAGTCGTCGACGACCTTCCACGGTTTCCAACGCGACGCCAGGGACCAATGCGCGGCGAGCGCCGGCGTTACGGTAAAGGAGACGAAGAGCGATGTCAGCGTTGCCACGGACACGACCAATCCGAACTCGCGCAGAAACAGGCCGACGGCGCCGGGCAGAAACGAGATCGGCAGAAAGACGACGACGTCCACCAGCGTGATGACGAGCGCCGCCATGCCGATTTCCGAACGGCCACGAAACGCAGCGACGTGCGGCAGCTCGCCCTCGGATGCGTGGCGTTCGATATTCTCGAGCACGACGATCGAATCGTCGACCAAGATGCCGATGATCAGCGTCATGGCGAGCAGCGAGACGGTATCGAGGGTGAAGTTCAGCAGCTTCATCGCCGCCAGCGTCACGAGCAGCGAAGCGGGGATGGCGATCATCACGACCACGGCACTGCGCCACGACCGCAGGAAGAACAGCATGACCAGGCCGGTGATCGCGATCGCTTCGGATAGCGTGCGAACGACGCCGGCGAGTTGCTGCTGCGTGTAGGTCGCCTGAACGTTTTGGACGGTGAACTGCACGTCCGGAAACTGACGCGCGAGTTTTGGCAGCTCGCGGAGCACCGCTTGGGAAGCTGCGACCTCGCTGGTATTCGCAGCCTTCTGAACGTCGAGCGCGATCGCCGGCGTTCCGTGATCGTAACCGTACGCGCGCTGCGGTTCGAAGCCGTCGACCACGTTGGCAACGTCGCCGATGCGCAGCAAACGGCTCGTCGTTCCGAATGGACTCGTCGAGCTTCCGGACGAACTTCCGCTCGAAGTCCCAAGCAGCAGTTGCGCGACGGACTGCGGCGTCGTGACGTCGCCGCGGATGTCGATCGACGTCTCCCGATTCGGTTCGTAGGCGATGCCGCCCGGCGCGCGCACGTTGTTTTCCGAGATCGCATTGACCACGTCGGTGAGTGTAAACCCGGATGCGCTCATCGCACGCGGGTTCACCTCGACTTGAATCGACGGCGTGACGTCCCCGTTCACCTCCACGAACGAAATGCCGGGGACCTGTTCGATCGCGGGAACGACCTTGTTGGTGACGAGTGCGGACAGTTCGCCGGCGCCGAGCGTCGCGGATTTCGCCGTGAGCGAAACGACGACGGCTTGGCTCGGATCGTAGATGGTGATGGTGGGCGTTTGCAGGTCGCTTGGCAGCTGACGCGTCGCATTCTGTACGCGCCCCTGGATCTGCACCAGATCGCTGTTTTGATCCGACGCCAGCGAGAAGCGCGCGACGAGGGTCGCCTGGCCGGGCTGGATCGCGGTTTCGATCGCGTCCAAATCCGGCGCGCCGGCGATTTGATCTTCGATCGGGCGAACGATCGCATCGCGAATTTCGGTCGTCGAGCCGCCCGGATACACGAGCGAGATCTGAATCGTCGGAACGTCGTAGTTCGGAAACTGCTGCTTCACCAGCGTGCTTGCCGCGATCGTCCCCGCCAGCAGCACCAGCGCGAGAAACACGGTCACCAGCGTCGGCCGTTTAATGAAGAGGTCGGTTAACCACATGTTACGGTGCGTACTCTAAGGGAGCGGGCTGCTCGGGCGGGAGCGTGCCTTCGAGTACGCGCGTATACTTTGGCGCGAACCGGACGAATGCTACGGGGACGACGACGAGCGTGAGCAGCAGGGAACTCAGCAGTCCGCCGATGACGACCACGCCGAGCGCCTGACGCTGGGCGCTCCCCGGATCGAGCGCGAGCGCGATCGGCAGCATGCCGGCGATCATCGCGGCCGTCGTCATGACGATCGGGCGGAAGCGCGCGTGCGCGCTTTCACGGATCGCCGTTACGCGATCGACGCCGCGCCGAATCTTGTGATTAGCGAAGTCGACGAGCAGGATGCCGTTTTTGGAGACGAGGCCGACGAGCAAGACGGTTCCGATCAGTGAGAAGAGATTGAGCGCTTGATGCGTGATGGCGAGCGCCCCGACCGCGCCGACAGCGGCAACCGGAACGGCGAACATGATGATGAACGGGATGCGATAGCTGTCGTAGAGTGCCAGCATCAATAGGTAGACTAGGAGCAGCGAAAGTGCGAGCGCGACGCCCATGCCGCTGACCGTCTGCGCGAGATTCGCGCCCTGTCCGCCCGCGTTGGGAATCACGCTCACGTCCCTCGGAAGATCCAGCGCGGCTAAACGTTTCATGAACGCACTCTGCACGATCGATTGCGTCGCCCCGGGTGCGAGGTTGCCCGTCACGTGAACGACCGTCTGGCGGTTGGTCCGCGTCATCACGGGTTCGACGGGATTCTGAACCAGCTGCGCCACGTCGCCGACGTGCAGCAGCGACCCGTTTCGCGCGCGCACGGGGATGCGCAGGACGTCGTTCACGTTGCCGAGCGCCGAGCGTGGATAGGTAACCTGAACGTATTCCACGCCCTTCGGCGTCTCGAACTGCGTCACGAGCGAACCGCCGTAGCTGGAGCGGATGGCGTTCGCTACGGTCGCGATGTCGATGTCGAGCACTCGAGCCCGGTCGCGATCGAAGGTTACGTCGACCTGCGGTGCGAGCTGCTCGATCGAGCTCGTGACGTGCGCCGTTCCAGGCGTACCTTCGAGCGCGGCGAGGACCTTCGCCGCGTACGGCTCCGGCTTATCGTCCAGCGATTCCACGAGGTAGTCGAGCGGCTGCGAGTTGCCGCCGCCGAAACCGGTCGCCGGAATGGAAACGGTTCGTGCCCCCGGCGCGATCTTGGCCGCCATATCGCCGAAGCGCTTGGCCCAATCCTCCGTCGACTGCTTGCGATCGAGATTCAGGTAGACGTGGATCTGCCCGTTGGACCCCAGGTTCACCGCGCCGCCGAACGACTGTTGCGAAGAACCGGCGGTGCCCGTTACGGCCTGCGTGTCCGGCGCCCGCGAGATCTCGGCACTCAGCTTTTGCACGGCCTCGTTGGTAACGGAAAGCGGCGTACCAGTAGGAAAGGCGAGCTGGACGAAGACTTCGCCGCGATCGACCGGCGACATGAACTCGAATCCGACCGCACCCAGCATCACGAGCGCGACGGCGACCGCGACGCTGGCCAGGCAGACGCCGAAGACGATGCGCGCGTGGCCGAGCGCCCACTCGATGACGCGCGTCGAATAAAACGCGCGCGCGCGCTCGAAGCCGCCGGCAAACTTCTCGAGTATCGGCCATGGCTTCCACTGGGAGAGCAGCGCCCAGTTGCCGGCCAGCGCAGGCGTTATCGTGAAGGAGACGGCCAGCGAGGTCAGCGTCGCGGCGACGACGACCAACGCAAACTCGGCGAGGAACTTTCCGGTGATGCCGGGTAGAAACGCGATCGGTAGAAACACGACGACGTCGACCAGCGTTATCACGACCGCCGCCGCGCCGATTTCGTTGCGTCCCAGGATCGCGGCGGTGCGCGGCGCCTCGCCGTCGTCGTAGTGGCGCTCGATGTTCTCGATCACGACGATCGAGTCGTCGACGAGGATCCCGATGATCAGCGTCATCGCCAGCAGCGAGATCGTGTCGACGGTAAAGTTGGCCAGCTTCATGATCGTAAACGCGACCAGCAGCGATGACGGGATCGCGATCAGCACGACGGCGGAGTTGCGCCACGAGCGCAGGAAGAAGAGCATCACGATGCCGGTAAACGTGATGCCTTCGGCGAGCGTCCGCCACACGGCGTCGATCTGCTGCTGCGTATACTTGGCCTGGACGTTGAGTACTTCGAAATCGACGGCGGGATAGCGGGCGCGCAGTCCCGGAAGCGCCGCGAGCACGGCGTCGGAGGCAGCGACTTCGCTCGCGCCGGTCGTTTTCTGCGCGCCGAGCTGAATGGCGGTCGTACCGCCGACGTAGGAGTAGACGCGCTGGGTTTCCGCTCCGTCGAAAACCGATGCGACGTCGGAGACGCGAAGGTTGCGCGATGCCACACTCCACTCGTTGAGCCCCTCGGGAGAAAGATCGAGCGGCGTTCCGCCGCTCGATTGCGGCGTCACCGTCGTCCTCGTGGTGCCTGAGAGGCCCGCGTTCAGCACGGCTCCGCCCGTGCCGCCGGCCGTCGGCTGAATGAAGAGATTGGCGACGCTGCTTGCGTCGGTTACGTCGCCGCGCACGTCGACGCTCGTCTCGCGGTTGGGCCGGTACACGATCCCGCCGGGAACGCGCACGTTGTTGGTCGTGATAGCGGAGACGACGTCGGCTAGCGTCGTTCCGGAAGTTCCGAGGCGTGTCGGATCGACGTAGACTTCGATCGCGGGCGTCAACGCGCCGTTCGCGCTTACGTTGGCGATGCCGCCGACCTGCTCGAGATCGGGGACGATCTCGTTGTTGACCAGCAGCGAAAGCGCCTCGGGCGTCAGCGAACGCGAGGTTGCCGTGAGCGTCGCGACGGTCGGTTCTCCGGGATCGAAGCTGCCGATGCTCGGCGTGACCAAATCGCTCGGCAAGTTCCCTTCCGCGGACTGAACCCGCCGCTGAACTTCGACCAAATCCGTGGTTTTATCCGAGTTTAAGGTAAACGTCGCGGCGATGGATGCTTGGCCGTTTTGGATCGTCGACGTGAGGTGGTCCAAGTTCGGCGCGCCGGCGATCGCGTCTTCGAGCGGCCGGACGATCGCATCGCGAATTTCGGTCGGCGAACCGCCCGGATAACTGGCGCGCACTTGGATCGTGGGAAAGTCGATGTTCGGGAATTTGCTGATTTACCAGCGTCGCATACGAGACGGCGCCGGCGAGCGCGATCGCCGCCAGCACGACCGTTACGAGCGTCGGCCGGTTGACGAAGAGCTTCGTAATGCCCATCGGTTGCGGTTTACGGTCCCCCGAGATCTTCGCCCGCGGTGATTCCCAGCTGTCCGTTCGAGATGACGACGTCGCCGGATTTCAACCCGGTGACGATCGACGTCTTTCCGTCGGAAGCGATCTCGCGAACGTTGACCTGCGTTGCCGTATCGTCGCGATCGACCATCACCGTGGTGTGCGAATCGTCGAGGAACGACGTACTCGGGATGCCGATTCCACTGGCCGAGGGCAGCGAAATAGTCCCCGTCACCGGCAGGCCGGCGGCGAGCTTTCCATCGGTGCCCGGCACGATCACCTTCACCGTGAAATTGGTCGAGCCCGGTTCGACTTGCCCGAGAACGCCTACGACGCTTCCGCGGTAACCGCTGCCGGGTTCGCCCGGGATCTTTAACGCGACCGGGGCGCCGCGCTGCACGCGAAACACGTCGGCGCTGGACGCGTTAATTCCGCGTAGACCGGATCGACCTGTTGCAGCACGAAAATCGTTCGCGAGCCTGGGTATTCGCCGGGATTCGAGGTTGCGGTTGACGACGATGCCGTCGACCGGCGAGATGATCGTGGCGCGCGAGATTTCGGCAGCGATTTGTCGAGCTTGCGCCCGAGCGGAAGCGGCGTCTTCTCGCGCAGAAGAAACCGTTGCCGCCTGCAATCCTTCCTGCATCGTCCCATTGGTGCGCTGCGCGATGACCGCCGAATCGAGAGCGGCTTGGTTGGAACGCAGCGTTGCCGCGTACACGTTCGCAAGCGTTTGCTGCGTCTGCAGCGCTTGGGCGGAGAGGAATCCCTCGCTTCGAGCGACCGGTCGCGGGCGAGATCGGACTCAGCTTGCGTGAGATTATTCTGCGATTGCGTTACGGCTTCGCGCGCAGTCGAAACCGTATCCGGAGCCTGTTCGATTCGTCTGCTGTGCCGTGTAGATGGACTGCGAGGCTTTGGATTCATCCGAGTTTGCGGTGTGCTCGTCGATTCGAGCTGCGCCTGGAGGTCCGAGGTGTCGAGCGCGCGATCGCCTCGCCGCGCGACACGTGGTCGCCTTCGTTGACCGTCACCGAGGCTGCCGAGCTAGCTGAAGCTGGTGAGCTGGATGATTAAACGGCGCGATGATGCCCAAGATTACGAGCGACAGGGCGAACTTCGTCGCCGGTTTGGCACTGGCCGTGGGGATGGGCGGGGCACCACTTGCCCTCCGCCCGCGATGGCCGCGTCCGCCGGCTCCCCCATTGCAGGCGGGCAGCGCCAGCGCCAACAGCAACAGCGGCCAGCCAGAAGCCGCGCTCTTCTGGTCTTCGACAAATCGGGCACGGTTGTAGGGTACGGGAGGTTCTTGAGAGTTACCGGAGGGCGGTCGGGTCGCGGGTTAATTTCATCGGGATTCGGCTTTCGCCGGGTTAGGGGGGGGGGTCCCGCCGCGCCGCGATTGCTTGGTTGATTCGGCCGGAGACGTCACCGAGCATCGTGCGCCGGCGTTAGCCGCGCTGCTCCGTGGTAAGGCCGTAAAGCGTCGAGCTACTTGTTACCGATTCCGAAGCCGTGCGGCTTCTGCACGTACGAATACTTCTCGCCGGAAATTCCAGACGTTCAGCGGGCTTCCAAAATGCTCGTGCGGGGCGTACTCTTTGACGACTTTCGCGCGCTTCTTGGGAGCGGTTTTCACGGCGACGACAGGTTCGACGGAGGGATCGACTTTGGCAATGGTAACTACGATGGGTTCGACTACGGTTTCGATGATTTTCCGTTTTTCTCACTCCCGAGGCTGGGAGCTGCGCGCTTCCAGGATTGGGAACGCTGTGACCCTATTCGGGTAACGGACCAAAAGGGCCTCGCAGGCGACCCGGCCGCTTCGTACAGCCGGATCGCCCAGCGAGTCGACGGTTTAGGCCGTAAACGAGACGATTTCGCTCACTTCGCGATCGCTCGTCCACCATGCGGATCCGTCGTATGCGAGGCCGCGCGCTCCGTCGAACGGGATGCTCGCAATCGGCGCGAGCTTCGGATCGTTCGATGCGATGTCGAACGTTGCAAGCTTCAGTTCTCCCACTCCTCGTCGCCGAAATCAGGTAGAAACCGCCCGGACCGAAACCCATCCCGCCGATGCGCGTCGGCAACGCAATTTCGCGAACGATGGCACCGGCGGCGTCGAGCGCCACGATCCGTCGCAGCCCCATCTGTGCCATGTACAGCGTCGTGCCGTCTGAAGCGAAATGCGATCCCGTTAAATCGGGACACGCCGTCTTGCTCGATTCGTCGAAACCTTTGCCGGGAACGAAGCGAAACAGATACCGGTCGTCGTCTTCGCCGATCGAAACGACGACGCGCATCTCCGCACCCATCACGGTAATGCCGAACGGCTTGCCGGGCCGCGACTTCGTCCGATACCGACCAGGTTTTCGGATCGATCGCGTAGAGGCGATCGGTATCCCACGACCCCATCCATAAGGCTTTTCCGTTGAAGGCGAGCGGTTGAGGGCGGCCGGCGGGGAAGCGCGGCGCGAGTGCTCCGTTACGTTCTGCATAGTGCGCAAGAACGTCCGAAGCCGCGAAGGGTTGCAGCCCGGAGCGCGCGCGGGGAACGACCGCGAAATCGCGAAAAACTCCTGAAGCATGCTCTCGCGCAGAAGCCTTTTTGCATTAGGGGTCCTCGCGTGTGCCGTTGCGAGCTGCAGCGGCACGATTACGCCTCCCCCGACAGTGGGGACGCAGCCGCCCGTGTTCGCGGACGCGTGCACCGGGCAAACGCCGCCGCCGTCGCCGGCGCCGGCTGCCGCACGCCGGGACGTTTCGGGAAAGAAGCCGCTGCAGGGGCTGATCGACCTCGGCCAAGTCAGTGCCGACAACATGCGCGAGCCGCCCTACAATACGATTTACTTCGTCTGCCGGCGCCAGAGCTCGATTTCCGGGATCGTCGTGAACGATACGTGGGCGAGCCTGCAGCCCGGCGGTGCCGGCACGCCGATCGATACGCAGCCGATCGACGCGGCACTCCAAACGATCGCCGCGTATAACCAGTCGCAAGGGCGATCGCTCGGCGTTCGTCTTCGCGTTTGGGCTGGTATCGACGCGCCCGCGTGGGCGAAGAGCATCGCCGGTGCGCCGATCGTTATCTGCGACGCCAACGCGTTGCCGACGCCGTCGCCGTCGGCTTCGTTCGCCGCGCCGGCCGCTGCATCGCCCACGCCATGTCCGGCCGCGGCGGAGCGCACCATCGGACCGTTCTGGGCACGTCGTTACGAAAGCGCGTGGAGCAACGTCCAACATCCAACTTGCGAAAAAATACGACGACGACCCGCTCGTGAACGAGGTGAGCGTCAGCTCGTGCAGTTCGCTCACCAGCGAACCGTTCGTCCAGCCGGATGACTCGTTTTCACGCCATAACATGATCGCCGCCGGATATACCGACGCGCGCTACCAAACGTGTCTCACGAACGCGATCCCCGGCGACTATGCGATCGCCTGGCATAACACCATCGTCGACTACTCCTTCAATCCGTTCCGGCAAATCGATATGCAGCCGCCGCAGACGGACCTCGCCTTTACCGAGGGCGTGATGCGGTTGTGCCGCACGACGCTTAAAGTGCGGTGCGCGCTGCTCAACGAAGCCTTGCGAAGTTTACGCCGCCGCCGTCACCGGAGCCGAGTCAAACCCCGTCGACGGCCCAAAACTACTACCTGATGTGGAACTACATGCAATCGCTCGACGGCGAGATTACGTTCCAAACCGCATCGCCGCCGAACTTGCTGGCGGCTTGGGGCACGAACGACGGCGGATGGGATGCCGCCTTTGGGCTCGCGCATCAATTCGGCGCGTCGTCGGTTCGAGCTCTTCGTACCGAAGGGTATCACGCCGTGCACGGATCCGCCGAGCCGCCTCTGGGTCGACGGTTATACGTGTTTCTCGACGGCAACGATGCTGCGCTGGAAGACCATCATCGACGAGTGAGAACGAGTTCGCTTACCGTGCTCGAACGTCGCGACGGCATCGTAACGACGGCTTGGATATCGGCACGCTGATTCGGTGCGAGCGTGACGGCGATGGGTGAGGCGTAGACGGGAGAAGCGGCGGTCGGCACCGTGCCGTCGGTCGTGTAGTGGATGACGCCGCCGGGAACGATCGTCGCGATCGCGACGTTCGTCTGCTCCTCACCGATCTCGGCTTTGACGGTCCGCACGCTGGGCGTTACGTTGGCAAAACTCAGGCTCGCGCCGTCGATCTGAATCTCCGGATTCGGGATTCGGAAATTGTAGCCGTGGCGCGCGAGCCACGGCAATTGCTCGCCCATCCGCGCCGAAAAAGCGCTCCACGCCCGAGGATGCGGATCGCTCCATGCGATTTCGCTTAAACTCAACATGCGCGGCAGGAGCATGTAGAACAAGTAGTCCGGCGTTTCGACGTACTCCGTCCACAGGTTGCCCTGCACGCCGATGATGTGCTGCGCTTGAACGGGCGTAAGTGCGGCCGGCATGGGTTCGTACTCGTAAACGTCTTGCGGCGTCGTTAGATTGCCGATCGCCTGCGGTTCGTCGTTGGGATCGCCCTGGTACGCGTCGAAATAGAGCGGCCCGTTCGGCGTCATCACGGCATCGTTTCCGCGTTTTGCCGCCGTGATGCCGCGCGACTCCCCTTGCCACGACATGATGGTTGCGGACGTGCTCACGCCGCCATCTAAAATCTCGTCCCATCCGATGACGCTGCGTCCGTGCGCGCGTAGAAAACGCTCGATTCGCCGGTCGAAATACCCCTGCACGCCGTCGTAGGTCGCGATACCGTTCCGCCGCATGAGCGCTCGCACCGCCGGACTGTTTTTCCAGGCAGTTTTCGGCACCTCATCGCCGCCGATATGGACGTATTTCCCGGAAAAAGGGCGATGACTTCGAGCAGGACGTTTTCGAGAAACGAAAACGTATACTCGGTAGGACAGTAGATCACGTCGCTCACACCCCACGTCTCGCGAACCGCGAAGGGTCCCGCCGTGCACGCGAGCTCCGGGTACGCTGCGAGCGCGGCTTGAGAGTGTCCCGGCATCTCGATTTCCGGCACGATAGTGACGTTTCGCTCCTGCGCGTAGGCGACGACCGCGCGTATTTGCGCCTGGGTATAGAAGCCGCACGTCGGCTTGCCGTCGATCTCGGTTGCGTCGCCGTTTAACTCGCTTCCGGCGCGGCAGCCTCCGACGGACGTGAGGCGCGGATAGCGGAGAATTTGGATCCGCCACCCTTGATCGTCGGTCAGATGCCAGTGAAAAACGTTGAGCTTATAGTGAGCGGCGAGATCGATGTAGCGCTCGACGACGGAGACGGGGAAAAAATGGCGGCTGACGTCCAAGTGAATGCCGCGCCAGCGGTAGGCGGGCCAGTCGCGAATCTCGACCGCGTCCATGGATGCCCCATCGCCGTAGGGCATGAGCTGGTCCAGCGTCTGCAGTCCGTAGTACGCGCCAGCGAAGCCGTTCGACGAGATCGTAATCCCATCCGGGGCCACGCTCAGTCGATACCCTTCGTTTCCTAGTGCGAATTCGCGCGCATTAGTTGAAAGCGTGAGTGCGGCGCCGGCGCCGTGTTCGCGAAAAATGCGGCGCGCGGCGTCTTCGAGTTCGCGCGCCGGCGGCGACGCGCTGATGGTTACGTCGCGCGGCATGACGTACGACGCACCGCTCGTCGAGAATTCTCGCGGAAGGGGAACGACGTTCTGCGCGCGTACGGGGGCGGCCGAGAGGACGAGTGCTAGCAATGCACCGAGCGTGGCGACAGTGACCGCAGAACTCGGACGGTACTTCGAGCGCGAGATCCGCGAACAACCCGACGTGTGGGAGCGGCTCGCGCGCTCCGATGCCGCCGATCGTCTAGCGGCTGCGTTGACCGGCGATACGCTGCTGATCGGAAGTGGAAGTTCGCTCTTTGCCGCGCAGCTGGGCGCGATTGCGCTCCGCCGGCGCGGCGTGAATGCGAGCGCCGTTGCGGCAACGGAGGCGTGCGGCGACCACCTCGCGTACGAGGGCCGGATCGTCGTCGCGATCTCGCAAAGCGGGCGTTCCAGCGACGTGCTCCTCGCACTCGACGCGCTGCGTCCGCGCAGCGTCGTCGCGTTAACGAACACGGCCGATTCGCCGCTGGGAATGCGCGCGGACGTAACCATCGACGTCGGAGCGGGACCGGAACGTGCCATCCCGGCAACAAAAAGCGTCTCATCCACGATCGCCATCCTCCTTGCGGCCGCGACGTTGCTCGGCGGCGAAAGCACGCGCAGCGCCGCCGTTCTCCTCGAAACCGCGCAAAGCATTCGAGCGTGGCTCGCGGATTCCGTTCGCGCGCTTCGCGGGCCGGCGGCCCTGATTGCATGCCGCCGCGACGTAATCGTGCTCGGCACCGACTACGGCGCGCCGATCGCGCGCGAGGCCGCGCTGAAGTTCAAAGAGGCGACGTACCTGCACGCCGAGGGGTTCGAAGCCGGCGAGTTTCGCCACGGCAGCGCAGCGATGGTCGACGCGTCTGCCGCGGTCATCGGCATCGTCGACCGCGACGGCTCGCCGATCGTCGGGCGGGCGCTGCGCGAACTTGGGGTAACCGGCGCTTTGCGGTTGGCAGTCGGCACGACGCCGGTCGACGGGATCCCGCGTCTTGGACCGATGGTCGAGGATCCGTACAACACGCTTGCGTGGCTCGTGACGATCCAGATGCTGGCGCTTCTGGTAGCGCGCGATCGCGGCATCGACAGCGATTCGCCGCGCGGACTAACCAAAGCCGTCATCACCGAGTGAGGGACTAGAGCATGATTCGGGGCATCGATCTTCGCGGAGCCGTCTCCGTCAACATGATCACGATGATCGGCATCGGCCCGCTGATTACGCTCGCGCTCGTTCTCTCGTATCTCAACGGGCCGCTCTCCCTGATCGGCTGGATCGCGGGTGCACTGGTATCGATGTGCGACGGACTCGTTTGGGCGGAACTGAGTTCGCGCTATCCCGGGACGGGTGGAACGTACGTGTACCTGCGCGAGATCTTCGGGCGCGAAGGTGTTGGGAGAATGCTTGCGTTTCTCTTCAACTGGCAGTTCGTGTTCTATGCGACGCTGATCATCGCAAGCGGCTACATCGGCTTCGCAAGCTACGCCGCGAACCTGTTCCCGATCGTCGGCTCGTCCACGTTTGCGCACGACGCGCTGGCCGTCGGCATGGGAATCGTCACGATGGTTCTCGTGTATCGCAAGGTCACGGTCGCCGAAAAGTTGGGCTTCGCGCTCTTTCTCGCGGCAGTCTCCACGCTGGTGCTCATCATCGCCGCGGGCTTCTCGCACCCGGATTTCCATCAAGCTTTTCACCTCGACAAACCGGTCGCGTTCGGCCTCGGATTTCTTGGCGGCCTAGGTCAAGCCATGGTCATTACCATGTACGACTACGCGGGCTATAGCCAGGCCGCGCTGATGGGCGACGAGGTCAAGGATCCGGTTCGCACGATCCCGCGCTCGATCATCATCTCGATCCTCGTGCTCGCCACGCTTTACGTGCTGTTGCAGCTCGCGGTCAACGCAACCATTCCGTGGCAGTCACTCGCCGCAGATCCGAACTCGACGAACGCGCAGTTCGTTGCCGCGACCGTGGTCTCGAAAAACTGGGGAGTCTTTGCGGGCAAGTTCGTCACGTTCATGATTCTCGTGACCGCCTTTGCGTCGGCCTACGGCAGCCTGCTTGGTTTCGCTCGGATACCCTACGCGGCCGCGCTCGACGGCGCGTTCCTGAAATCGTTTGGGAAGCTGCATCCCACCGGGCGTTTCCCGTACGTCTCGGTCTTGGTGATCGGACTCCTGACGCTCCCCGCGGCCTGCCTCCCGCTGACTGAAGTGATCAACTGGCTGACCGCCGGTATCGTGTTGATTCAGGCGATCGCGCAGATCGTCGCACTCGCGGTCCTTCGAGCGCGCGGCGAGATGCCGCCGTTCCGCATGTGGCTCTATCCCCTGCCGCCGCTGATCGCCCTCGGCGGGTGGGTACTGCTCTTTCTCAGTACGGGCGTCAGCGCGATCGTGTTTGGTGTTGTGACGCTTTCAATCGGGTGCGTGGTGTACTTAATCACGGCGCACGTGCAGCGCGTGTGGCCGTTTGCGGCGAAGCCGCCGGCACCCGCAGCCGGTCTTTAGAAATGTTCCCGGCGGGAAGGAGAAGCGAAGTCCCGGGGGAAGCGGACGGTTTAACGCGGGCTTAACGCCCGCCAGCGTTCACGTGAGATTTCGCTCACGCCATAGCGAGGCTTCTTGGTTACACGTAGTCAGGAGGTTTCTACTATGAAGCGCACACGCTCGAGTTTCCTAACCCCCATCCGGATAGCGGCGGCGCTTGCAGCGACGGTCTTTTACGCCGCGTCCAGCGTGCCGGCGTTTGCGGCCGGCGGCGTCACCGGCGCCGTGCGCGGAGCCGTCGTAGACGCGAAAACCGGGGCTCCGATCGCGGGAGCGAACGTCTCGATTCACGCCGAATCCGGAACGTACAACGGCGTTACCGATTCGCACGGCGCGTTTGCGTTTCTCGATTTGCCGCCCGATACGTACACCGTGGTGATCATGGCGAAGGGCTATATCGGGGACACCCTCACCGGCGTGACCGTGTTCGGGGACGAAACGCTGCAACTGGGCTCCGTGAAGCTGCTCAAAGGCCTCAAGACCATCGGATCCGTGCAGGCGCGTAACACCACTTCTGCGTTTCAGCCGAACCAGACCATCGACGTAACGACCTTTCAGGGCAATCGCGTCGATGAAGCGCTCGGCGAAAAGGGATCGACGAACTTCAACCAGCTCGTGCTGTCGGCTCCCGGCGTCATCCAGAATTCCAACTACCTGCCCGGCCCCGGAAACAGCAGCAACGCATTTACGATCCGCGGTTCGGCCAGCGTCGAGATCGGCTACCAGTTCGACGGCGTCGACTATCGCGGCTCGTTCTTCGACGAAAACCCGAGCCAAGGATACCTCAACGGCGTGGGCGGCGGAGCCGGGTCGCTCCAAGTCGTCAGCGGCGCGGGAGATGCAACGCAAGGCGGCATCGGCGCCGGTGTCGTCAACATCGTGCCCGGCCGTGGGACGTACCCGGGCAGCGGATTCCTGAGCATGGACGTCGGCGGCCCGTGGTACGACCATTCGCTCGCAGGTCAATACGGCATCGCGACGCCGAACGGGCGATTCTCGGACTTTTTTTCGTTCCGCTCGACGCGCTCGGCTCCGCAATACGCGCCGTATAACGCCAGCGTCTCCGATCTCGGGCAGTACTACGGCACGTCGTTCAACTACGACGACGACGTGCTGAATAATTTCTACTATCGTTTCGGCAAGAACAACTCGCAGCAGATCCAGGTCCTGACCGACTGGATCGATCATCGTGCGTGGGCGAATGCCGGCGGCCTCGGGTATGCCAACTACTACCCGTACGACCCGTTTTCGCAAGCGAACTTCACGAGCGACTACAACGGCCTTCCGATGTTCCCGCGCGCGGGCGAGGCGGGAATCAAGTGGTACGATTCGGTGATTCCCTACTATCAAGGCGTTCCCACGCAGTTCCGGCAGCCCGCGCTGCCCGAACAGTACGTCTACGGGCCGACCAACTTCTTGAAGATCGGCTATACGGCACAGTTTGGCTCCAGCACGTCGTTCAACGCGTTTTTCTACAACTGGGGCGGTCTCGTCGCTAACAACGTCACGGGTTCTTCGAGCGATCTCACCCTCGGTTCGTATCTTCCCGGGTACAACAATGCCGGCGGCCGGAAAGTCGGTTTTCAGACCCAAGCAACGACGTACCTGAGCGACAAGAACACCTTCACGGTCGTCGCGAAGTTCGAGAATGGGTTTCCGTATTGGGACCAGCAGAACTACGGCAACACGTGGCAAGGGTTTCTCGGGGGACGCGGCTCGGACGAGAGCGTATCGCAGACGCCCTGTCAGTACGGCATGTCGATTCCGAACTGCTACTCGCCGACCGGCCCGCGCATTGAAGACTGGTACCTACCGGTTACGCCCGGACTTCCCGTAAGCGCGTCCAATCCGTGCATCGGGCCGGCGCTCGACAACGGCTACACGCAGGGCGGCAAGACCAACGAAGGCTGCTACCTCTACGACTACCTGCTGTCACACGGCGAGTGGAAGGGTAAGCTGCCGGTGATCCCGTCGACGGGCTTCGACTACATGGGCGCGGACTTTCAACAGTACGGATTCGGTCTGCGCGATCAGTGGACGCCCAATTCGCGTTTGGCGGTCGACTACGGCATCCGCCTCGACGGGCAGAATCTCAAGTGGGCCGGAAACACCGCATTGAACAAGGATCTCAGCAACACTGCGGACATCGGCACGGGCTACGCGCAGCTCTCGGACAGCTACTTGTATCCGCAGGTCATCGAGCCGCGCATCGCGCTCAGTTATCTGCTTACGCCGAACGACAGCGTTCGGGCGAGCTACGGCCGCTCGGCGAGTTTCTTCTTCGGACAGACGGCCGGAACGCCGACGAACATCAGCAACGTCAATCCGATCCTCTGGATGATTCCGGCCAAGGACGCCGGCGACCCCACGTACGACGCGCTCAACGGCGAAGGGCCGACGTGCGGCAGCGGGTGGCACCCGCCGGGCCAAGGGCTCAACGGGACGTACGTTCCGAACCCGAACGTCTATTGGTCGGGAGCCGGCAGCGTTGGTACGACCGGCAATTACTTCCAGTGCGCCAACTACGCACAATCCGTGTACTGGGCGTTCGACCAAGCCTATGCAGCGCCGGACATCGGCGGCCAAACGGTCGCAACGTACAACAACTTCGACGTCGCATGGAGCCATCAATTCCGTAGCGGCTGGGGAACGAAACTCACCGGTTACTATCGTCGCGGATACAATACGTATCAAACGGTGCTGCTGAACGCCGGGCCGCCGGATCCCGTGACGGGCGAGCAGACCGCGGGTTCGTTCCAAGAACGGCAAACCGGCACGACCGAAACGTACGGTGTCGAGTTCATGATGACCACGCCGGACCACCCGACGGGCTGGAGCGGTTTCCTGACGATGAACTACGTCAACGCGCTCACGACGACGCCGCCGGTTTCCAACTCTGACAGCATTCCGGCCGTGGCACAGTACCTCTATCAGACGGGGGCGCTCTTTCACGCCGCATACCTGCCGCCGCTCTCGGCAGTTGCCGGCATCCAATATAAGACGAAGACGGGATTCACCATCAATCCGATCATCACGGCAAACGACGGCATTCCGTTCGGCGTCGGAACGACCACCTACGGCTTCGTCAATGGCGTGCTTTACCAGATTCCGACGGGCAATGTCGGAGCCGGCGTCCCGTTCGCCGGCCCAGGACAGCCGTTGCAATCGTACAACGCCCTTTGTTATGTCGATCCGGCATTCCCCGGCAGCTATTTCAAGCCCAAGGACTTTGCTTGCCGAGGCGACAAGGAGTCGACGCTCGCCGGACAGGCGTTCACCGCACCCCGCGCTTATATGGATCTCAACTTGCAGTACGTACACCGTGAGGTGACGTACGGAGCGTACTTGACCAACGTATTCGACGACTATCGCAGCGAACCGGGCGTCAATCAAGCGTGGCAGCCCGTCGCTACGGGTGTCGGCGGTGCGCAGACGGGACAGTTCGCGGGTGCGTATCCATACTTGCTCAGCGGCGGCAAACTCGTGCCGAATCCGCTCTACCAAGCCGGGGGACGCAATTTGCCCGGTTTCAACCAATCGTATTTGCCGTACCCGCAAAGCTACGTACCGGGTCGCACCGTTCGCGCCTACATACAATTTGCGCTCGGCAAGCAACCCTAAGAGAGGTATCAGGATGTTCCAACGTTACACCGCCGCATTCGCTATCGCCGGCCTTCTGGCCGCCGCCGGATGCGGCGCCGGCGGCGGCGGCGTTCCAACGACGACGGTGAATCCGGGAAACCCCGGCGTGCTCGGTCTTCAGTTTGCCGTCGGAACGGTCAATCTCTACGGACTGACGGGTGTGGGGCTCAACGTCGTTTCGACGCTGCGTCAACCGGACGGCAGCAGCATCGGCGTTTCCACGCCGACGCTCGACGGGCCGTTCGTCGTCACGGCTCCGGCGGTAGCATCGTTTGCGGACGCCACCAATAACGGTTTCCCCGACCCCTATACGACGGTGTTCAACGACGGGCCGAGTGCTCGCGAACACGGCCGCAACACGCTGTTTGGAACTCCGCAAACGGTTGCTCCCGGGACGCCGGCGTGCGACGGCCCGGGTCCTTTCCCCCTGAACAAGGGTTTCGTTCAATGCCCGAACGGTTTATCGCCGAACACGTCCACCTTCGGACAGAGCGGCGGCGTATTCGCCATGGGATTGCTGCCTGCCAACGAGCTGGCCGCGCCGTGCTCCAGCACGAATACGGTTTACAGCGATCAGCCATACCCGCAGCCCTTCTTTTCCGGGACCGAACCAACGAACTATCAATATGAATTCGTTCCGTGGGGCGGTCCACCGGCGTTCGATCCGTTTCAAACCAGCATGGGAATGCGATCGGGATTATCGCCGCTTCAGGATGATTGTTTTGGGGACCCGGTCTGGCTTGGAGTTGGAGAAGGAATCACCGCTTTCGCGGGTGTGAAGGCTCGCGCCGGCTCGTACACGCTCAAGGTCGCGATCGCGACCGTTGGAAGCGGCGGCGTCACGACCAACGTGGTTTCTAAAACGGCACACTTGGATCTTTCAGTGAAGCTCCCGGACGTGCACGCGCCGGTCTTCACCCCGGACGGAAACGGCGGAGGCAGCGTTACCACATCGCTTCCCGGCCGCGTGACCGAGGCGTACGTACAAATCGTCGACTGGGGTCCGAATGGAGGACCGAATGAAAGCGGCGGTGTGTCGACCCCATCGAATTGCCAAGGTGCACTGGGAACGTCCTTCGCTCCCGTTTACTACACCATCCACGTTACGGGTAAAGCTCAGGCGACGTACAAACTGCCCGACACGATCGGTCCGAACTTAAACACGAAGGGCGGGAAGTCGAATCTAAAGCCGAGCCCGTCGATCTGTACGGCGGCTCAAAACACGGCAACGGCCGGATCGAGTGCGCCGGGCGACGACATCGTCGTGCAGACGATCGGGTTCGACTACCCGGTGTATCAGGCGGCGCTCGGAATAACGCAGCAAACGATTCCGCAGTTCCCACGAATCACGAACGGCTCCGGTCAGGCCGACGTTACCATTTCGCAGGCGCTGGAGCAGAACGGCGGTTCGGTGCAGCAGGCTCCGGCGATCGTCCGGCATCGGCCGCATGCTTCGTTCGCGCGCCGCACTCTTCGTTAGTCTGACCTGTTGCGGCGCCTTGATGGGCGCCGCAACTCCCGCGCCGCCGGACGCCGTGATCGTCGACATCACGCCCTCGCATCGCATCGAATCGTTTCGTCCGCTCGAGGCGTTCGGGTCGACAGTCGACAAGGACCCGGCGGGCTCGATGCCCGCGTATTTCTCTCGCGATCACGTTCGCCTGATGCTCGGCGCCGGTCTCGGCTGGCTCAGCTACCGGCTCTACACCGAGATCTCGGTGCAGGATTGGCATTGGAATCCGCGCGGCACGTTCAGTCAGGGCGACCGCGGCTATTGGACGAGCGATGCATCGGCGAGCGATCCGCTTATCGAAGACTCCTATCAGTACGCCCTGCCGCACCGCGGGTTCACGACCGACCAAGGCGACAGCGCCTCGTACTCGCGGCTGGACGACGGCGACGCGGCTACGTATTGGAAGAGCAACCCCTATCTCACAAGCGCCTTCACGCACGAATCCGACGCGCTGCATCCCCAATGGATCGTCGTCGACCTCGGCGCTTCGCGCAGCGTCGATCGCGTGCGCATCGCGTGGGGCAACCCGTACGCGACGCGTTACTCGATTGCGTACTGGCACGGCCCCGACCCGATCAACGACCCGGCGAATGGATCTTGGAAGGCCTTTCCCGACGATGGTTCGGCCGTCAAGGTGCGGTACGTGCGCGTGCTGATGACGCGGTCCTCCGGCACCTGCGATACGCACGGCGCGAGCGACGTCCGTAACTGCGTCGGGTACGCCGTTCGCGAAATCTACGTCGGTCACGGAAGCGGCGCTGCCTTCGTCGATGAGGTTCGTCACGAGCCCGGACCGCGCCAAAGCGCGACCTACGTTTCGTCCGTCGATCCGTGGCATACCGCGAGCGATCGAGTTCGCAATCAAGAGCAGCCAGGGCTCGATCTCATCGCGCGCAGCGGCTTGACGCATGGCCTGGGCGGGACGTACCCCGTGCCGATACTCTACAGCACCCCGGAGAACGGCGCGGCGGAAGTACGCTATCTGCGCGCGCGGCACTATCCGATCCGGATGCTGGAACTGGGCGAGGAACCCGACGGCCAGTACACGACGCCGGAGGACGACGCGGCGCTGTACGTTCAATGGGCGCGTGCGCTGCACGCGGTCGATCCGTCGCTTCGGCTGGGCGGCCCGGTCTTCAGCGGCACGAACGATGACGTGCAAGCGTGGCCGGATGCGCGCGGAAACGTGTCGTGGCTGAACCGGTTTCTTCGTTACCTGCGGGCGCACGGTGCGATCGGCGAGCTGGCATTCATGTCGTTCGAACACTATCCGTTCGACGGGTGCGAGCACGGTGCGAAGCTGCAAGGCGACCTCGAGCAAGAGCCGGGTTTAATGAAGCACATCGTCGCGACGTGGCGCCGAGACGGACTTCCCCCGGGCGTACCGATGTATGTGACCGAAGCGAACTTCTCGGCGGTGAACTTCACGCAGGTGCCGATGCAGATCGAGGGCGGCCTGTGGCTCGCCGACTATTTCGCAAGCGGCCTCTCGAGCGGCCTCGCCGGCGTCGTCTACTATCAGTACGAGCCGGTCCCGATCACGCAGAACCACGGATGCCCCGCGGACTGGGGGAACCTCACGATGTTCGTGGCGGATCGCGCAGCCCACATTCGGGCGACCGACGCACAGTACCGGGTCGCGCAGATGTTGACGCAGGAGTGGGTCGCGCCCGGCAACTCGGTGCATCAACTCTTCGCTGCGACGGGCGAGCCGGGTCTGACTGCGTATGCGCTAAAACGTCCGGACGGAACGTGGTCGGTCATGCTGGTTAATAAGGCGGCGCAGGCGCGGCGGGTAAGTCTTCGATTCGCAGACGCGCAATCGCACGCCCAATCGGCGTTTACCGGAACGGTATCCGCAGTGACGTACGGCGCGGCGCAATACGGATGGCACGCTCTAGGCGCAAAGTCCATGGCCGCACCGAACGACCCGCCCGCGCGCAGCGACGTTGCCGCGTCGGACGGGTACGACGTACCGGCACAATCCGTCACGATCTTGCGCGGCACGATCGCCGCGCCCGCGCCGTGATCGCGCTGGCGGTTCTTGCGGTCGCGCTGCCGGTTGCGATGCGTATCGATGCAAACCCGGAGCACCGGGTCGCTTCAATCGTTCCGCAGCGTGCCGTTATGGCGTCGGTCGATTCGGATCCGCCCGGGAAAGTACCGTTACTCTATTCACCGGATCGCACGCGCGTGATGCTCGACGCAGGGCTTGGGACGCTAACCTACCGCTTGTATACCGAACTTTCCATTCAAGACTGGCACTGGAATCCAACCGGCGCCTACAGCGATGCGGCCCACGCGCAAGGATACTGGACGAGCGACGCCGTTCCCGGGACGCAGATCGTCGACTCGTTCGGATATCGTCTGCCGCACCGCGGTTCGACGCACGACCAAGGCGACGACAACGGCTACTCGCGGATCGACGACGGCGATCCAAGCTCGTATTGGAAAAGCGACCCGTATCTCAGCCAAGCGTTCACCGGCGAACCCGATAGCGCGCATCCGCAGTGGGTCGTCGTCGACTTGGGCGCGCCCGCGCCGGTCGACGCGATCGACGTCGCTTGGGCGAACCCGTACGCAACCGCATACACCGTCGCGTACTGGACCGGCAATGGCGACGCTATCCTCGATCAGGCGAACGGCGCGTGGGTGACGTTTCCGCAGGGTGAGATTCGCAACGATGCGGCCGGCGGCAAAGTCGTCGCACTGGCGCCGGCCCCCGTCACCGCGCGTTGGGTGCGCGTACTCATGACGCAATCGTCGAATACGTGCGACACGCACGGCTCCGGCGATCCGCGGAACTGCGCCGGCTACGCGGTCCAGGATATCGGCGTCGGCACGATCGACCGCTCGGGGAAATTCGTCGACGCGGTGCAGCGCTCGGCCGACAAGAAACAGACGGCGATGTGGACGTCGTCCGACGATCCGTGGCACGGTGAGAGCGATCGGGTGACCGAAGACCAGGACCAGCCGGGCTTAGACATCGTTTCGAGGAGCGGGATCACGCGAGGCCTTCCGGCGATGTATCCCGTGCCGATGTTTTACAGCACGCCGCAGAACGCAGCCAACGAAGTGCGCTATCTCGAAGCGCGCCACTACCCTATCGGCTACATCGAGATGGGTGAGGAAGTCGACGGCCAGTATGCGCTGCCCGAAGACTATGCCGCGCTCTTCGTCCAGTTTGCCAAAGCCATCCACGCCGTCGACCCCAACGTGAAACTTGGCGGCCCAGTGTTTTCGGGGTTCAACACCGACCTGACGGTCTGGCCCGATGCGAGCGGCGACGTCTCGTGGATGCATCGCTTCCTGCGCTACCTTTCGTCTCACGGCCGCACCAGCGATCTGGCCTTCATGTCGTTCGAGCACTATCCGTTCAAGGCATGTGACCAGGGAGACGCGCTGCAGGACGATCTGCTGCGCGAACCGGGGCTCGTGCGCAACATGGTCGATATCTGGCATCGCGACGGGCTGCCGAAAGGCGTCCCGATCTTTATCACCGAGTCGAACTTTGCCTCCGACGGGCCTTCGGAGCCGCAGCGCGTCGAGGGCGCGCTGTGGACGGCGGACTACGTCGGCTCCGCGCTTTCGACGGGGATTGCCGGCGTCACCTACTACCAAAGCGAAACCGAGCCGCTTGGGTTCAACAAACGATGCGGCACGTGGGGCGCCTACGCCAACGTCATCGTCGATAAGGACTATCGCATCGTCGCGAAAGCGGCGGCGTACTACACCGCGCAGATGCTGATGCAACAGTGGCTCGGCCCGGGCAATGCGCCGGTCGACCTGTATCCCGTTTCGTCGAATCTCGGCGACGATCGTCCGGATGTAACCGCGTACGCCGCGCGCGTCACCGGAGGCGCGTGGTCGCTGCTCTTGGTGAACAAGGACTGGGTCGCGCGACCGCTGTCCATCGCGCTGTCGAACGGCGAAGAGATGGAAGCGCGCGGCTTTGCAACGTTCGGTGAGGATCAATATGCTTGGTCTGCAACGGACGGAGCGGTTGCGCCGTCGCGCGACGAGGGCATCTCCCATCGTTCGCTCGTCACGCCGACGGGATATCTGCTGCCGCCGCGATCGATCAGCGTAATCCGCTTGGCCGCGGCCCCCGAACCGTGGGCAGCGCAAGTCGCTGCAGTATTTGGGAAAGCGATCGACGCCTTCAAGGGGCCGAAAGCGGCCGTCGCGCCGAGCGCCGGCATCGACCGCACCCGCGGGCTGCTCGACGTCTGTTTCGAACCATCCGAAGCTAGTTGCGGATACCACGTGATGCTCCGTGCCGCCGACGTGCCGGCGCCGCCGGCAGCCAAGCCGCAGGTGATCTCAAACTCGCCGATCGGATTTACGCTAGCGCAGCTCCTCTCGCGCTTTCGCGCCGATCCGAACTTCGTGGGGAAGATAATTCAGAAGGGCGCGAACGGAAGCGTCGTGCTGGTCACGGCGACGGATCAAGACCCTCCGCCGCAACGTTACGATCACGGATACCAAACGACGACGCGGTTCCTTTATTCGATGCGGGACGGCGTGGTTGCTGCCTATGCATACAAGTCGACGGAGAACTGAAGCACTTCGGGCGCTACTTCTCGATCTTGAGATCGTTCACGACGCGGCGTACGCCGGAGGCGCCGCGCGCCGCGTCGACGACGGTGCTTTCGATAGCCCGAGTCGGTACCGTGCCCCGCAGCGTGACCGTTCCGTCATGCGCCGCCGCCGTCACGTGAAAGACGTTTACTCCGGCCTGGGCGGTGATCGAGGCCATGACTGCAGCGGTGACGCCCGCGTCGCCGGTCTGGTCGCGCAATCCGCGCAGTTTGGGATCGATTGAGATCGTATCGCGAACGGTCGTAACGCCATCGATCGACTTCGCCGCGCGATCGTACGCGTCGCGGATGGCCGTATCCCGGGCCTTCCCCTTCAACGTCACGACGCCGTCGCTGGCCGAGACCTGGACGGTCGTCGTCGAATCGACGTCGACCGAGGCAAGCCGTGCCGACACGGCCGCGGTGAGATAGGCGTTCTTTGCGGCGTCCGGAGCCGAGCCGGCTAGCTGCTGCGCGCTCCGCTGCGTCGATTGCTGCTGTTGCGCGCTGCAAGCCGCGAGGGCGAGTGCCAGCGCAAGGCCGGCCGGTCCGAAACGTTTCATTCCGTACTGATACCACAGCGCCGGCGGAACCAATCACGCGTGGGGCCTTGCGCGGCCGGTTACTCTGTGATACAAAGTATTTAACTTTGCATCACAAAGTGCCGTTTCGCCTGCCGGAGGTTCCATGCTCAAGCGCCTCGTCGCCATCGCCGTGATCTTCTGCGGGGCGAGTATCGCCTGGCTGATCCTCGGACAAACCATTCTCGCGCGCACGAACGAATCCGACTCGACGCAGATCGAGAAACTGACCGCGCAATGGGGATCGGCCCAAACGCAAACCGCGCCGGATGTGTACGCGCGGGTCGCGGTCGACACCTACAACGCCGACAAGAAGCGCGTCGAGCGAAGCTACGAGGACGTCGCCGTGCCGTTTCACAGCAGCAAGATCGACGTCGACCTGAATCTCGAGCAGCGCCGTAAGGGGCTGCTTTGGTATAACCTGTACGACGTTGCCTTCGTGTCGCACTACACGATTCGCAACGACACCAGCAGTAATCGGCTCTCGCTGCACTTCCCGTTCCCCTCGGCGGACGGGAGCTACACGAACTTTTCCGCTTCCATCGGTGGGCAGCGCGTCAGCGACGCGTCGGCCCTTAGCGGGAATCGCCTGAGTTTCAACCTCGAGCCGGGGCACGAGACGACCATCGACGTCAGGTATATGTCGCGCGGCATGGATTCCTGGCAGTACCGTTTCGGCGACGGGGTCCAGTCGCTCGGTGATTTTTCCCTAACGATGACCACCAACTTCAGTGCCATCGATTTCCCGCCGAAGACGCTGCTGCCGGTCAAAGAAGAAGCCGTCGATGGCGGCTGGCGGCTGAAGTGGTACTACACGGCGCTCGTCACCGGGAACGGGATCGGCATGGCGTTCCCATATCCGCTGCAGCCTGGTCCGCTGGCGCAGCGAATCACGTTTTGGGCGCCGATCGCGCTGCTCTTCTATTTTTTCGTGATGCTGGTCGTCACGACGCTTCGTAAAGTCGACCTGCACCCGGTCAACTATTTCTTCCTGGCCTGTGCGTTCTTCGCATTCCACCTGCTCTTCGCATACCTGGTCGACCGCATCGCCATCGAGATCGCGTTTGCGATCTGCTCGCTCGTCTCGATGTTCTTGACGATCAGTTACCTGCGGCTCGTCGCCGGCTGGCGCTTCGCCGCGGTCGAGAGCGGCGTCGCGCAACTCCTGTATCTGGTCCTGTTCTCGTACGCGCTCTTCAACGAGGGCTGGGCGGGCCTTGCAATCACTTGCGGTGCGATCGTCACCCTGTTCGCGATGATGCAAATAACCGGACGGGTCTCGTGGCGCGAACGGTTTGGCGGATAGCCGTCAAACCGCTCGCATGGGAGTACGCTACTTCACGCCGGCTTGGATGCCGGCGTTGACCTGGCCGATCGCTTCGTTCACGTAGCTGATCGCGGCCGCGCGGTGACCCGCTTTGTCGGGCGTGGCCGCGCTGAGCTGGCTGAGTGCGTTCTGAAGATCGGCGCGAGCGTTTAGCATGTGCGTTTGGACGGCCAACGCCGTGCCGGCGCCGATCCCGGCGAAGAGCAGCGCGAATAAGGAGAAGAGAATTCCGAAGCGCAGATTGGAACGACGCATTGGGATACCTCCTTGAAGAAAGGCGTAAGGGTGTTCCGTTTCTGCTGCGTTATGCGGCGGCCATCCTGCGGTAACGGATCAGGCGGGTGATGTTTACGGCGATCGAGTTGCCGACCGTCATCACGAGAAACGCGCACGAAAAGCGGCCGAGGTTTGGATCGCCGTAACGAAAGACGTGCACCCATTCGTTAAAGAAGAAGACGAGCAGATAGATCGCGCCGCTGACGATGTTGGGGCGCAAGCGAATTTCGCCCGGCTTTTCGCCGGGGGCGACGCCGAAAGCCACGCCGCGGATAATACCGATCGGGACGCCGACTGCAAACCCGATTGCGAGCCACGCCACGATCCCCGGATCCCTCGGCAACTCGCGTACCACCGAGATCGCGGCTAGGATGGTAAAGATCGCCGGCCAAATCCACAGCCCGCGCACCCGCTGCGTTCGTTCGTTGCGCTGGTACAGGTAAGCGAGCACGAACGTGACGACGATGAGGGCGAAGTAGATGAGCATTCGCGCCAGCGTGTATTCCATAGTACCCGGTTCGACCTCGAACGACGCTTCCACTTGCCGGGGAATGAGGTTCCGAGCATTGAAGGTCGCCCCATGAGCGAAACGGGCGTAGCCGATCGAATTTTCCTTGGCGGCGACATCATCACTATGGACGACGTGCATCCCTCCGCCGAGGCCGTCGCGGTCGCAGGCGGAAAAATCGCCGCCGTCGGTTCAAAAGCCGACGTCATGAAGTGGCAGGGCCCCAAAACCGACGTCGTCGATCTAAAGGGCCGCACGCTGCTGCCGGGATTTCTTGACGGACACAGTCACTTCATCAACTCCGTTCGAATGGCCAAGTGGGCCAACGTCTCGGCGCCGCCCGTCGGCGACGCTCGAACCATCGCCGGTCTGATCGCCATTCTAAAAGAGAAGCAGGCGCAACTCGGTCTCAAGCCGGGCGAATGGCTGATGGGGTACGGATACGACGTAACCGCGATGGACGAGACGCGCGACCTTACCCGTGCCGATCTCGACCCCCACTTTCCCGATAATCCGATTCTGCTGCTGCACGTGTCGCTGCACGGAGCCGTGCTAAACACCGCCGGGTTCAAAGCAGTGAACTTCGATTTGAACGCGCCGACGCCGCCGCAAGGGATGACCGCGCGAATCGAAGGAACGACCGAAGCGGCCGGACTCGTGATGGAACATTCGTTCTTGCCGATCTTCATGAACATGCCGACGCCGACCGAGCAGGAACAGCTCGATTCGATGGCCGCGGCGCAAGAGCGCTACGCGAGCAACGGCTACACCACGGCTCAGGACGCCCCGATGGAGCCGCCCACGCGCCCGCTCTATCACAAAGCGGCCCGCCAGGGACTGCTGTACATCGATTTGGTGGGATATGCGAATTGGCTGGAGTTCGCGCACATCGTCGAAACCGGAAGCGAGTCGTTCGGCGCGCCGTACGAGAATCGGTTTCGCGTCGCCGGCGTCAAGGTTATCGGCGATGGTTCCCCGCAGGGCAAGACCGCTTTTTGGACGCAGCCGTTGCTGACGCCGGGCCCCGCGGGGGAGAAAGATTGGCGCGGCGAGCCGAACATCGCACCGGAGGACCTCAACAAGATCGTCAAGCTCGCGTACGGTAAGAACATTCAAGTACTCGTTCACTGCAGCGGCGACGCAACCATCGATATGGTTCTCGACGCTCACAAAGCGGCCGGCGCGCCGCCGGGCAAACGAACCACCGTCATCCATTCGCACTTCGTGCGCCGCGATCAACTCGACAAGTATGCGGAGTACGATATCTTGGCATCGTTCTTCACCAACCACACCTTCTTCTGGGGTGACGTGCACGTCGAAAACACCGGCAAAGAGCGCGGGTATTTCATCAGTCCGACGCGCTCCGCGCGCGACCGTGGCATTCGCTTTTCAAACCACAGCGATTTCGCCGTAACGCCGCTCGACCCGATGTTCATCCTGTGGACGTCGGTCAATCGGATTTCGCGCTCCGGCCAGGTGATCGGACCCGGCGAGCGCATCGCACCGCACGAGGGATTACGCGCCCTCACGATCGACGCCGCCTATCAGTATGGTGAAGAAGATCGCAAAGGTTCGATCGAGACGGGCAAGCTCGCAGATCTCACGATCCTCGACGCCAATCCGACCAAGGTCGACGTTGCGGCGATCAAAGACATCAAAGTGTCGGCGACGATCAAGGAAGGCAAGACGATCTACGAACGAGGAGCGTAACCCGTGGATCCTATCCCGGTTATCGTGATCGGGGGCTATCTCGGAGCCGGAAAAACGACGCTGCTCAACGCGCTCCTTCGAGCAGCGGACGGCACGCGCTTCGCGGTGATGGTCAACGATTTCGGCAGCGTCAACGTCGATGCCGAGGCGATCGCTTCGACGGGTGCCGACACGATCGAACTCACCAACGGATGTACCTGCTGTACGATCGGCGGCGATCTCGTGCGCGCCCTCAAAGCCGTGCTGGCTCGTCCGGCGTCTCCCGATGCGATCGTGATTGAAGCCAGCGGCGTCGCGGATCCGGCGGCCGTCGCGCGGCTGGCAGCGTGCCACCCGGCGCTCGCGTCGCAGGTGACGGTCGTCGTTGCCGATGCCGAAACGGTGCGCGCGCGAGTCGACGACAAATACGTCGGCGGATTGGTGCGCCGGCAGCTTCAGGTCGCCGATGCAATCGTGCTCGCTAAAGTCGACCTCGTCGCCCCGCAGTCGCTCGCGGAACTGCGCGCGTGGTTCGAATCGGCGAGCGCGGGCGTTCCGGTTTTTGAGTCCAGCGGCGGCGAATCGATCCCAGCCGGGCTCTTCACAGATCGAAGCTTGGCCGCTACCTTGCGCGAACGCATCGAAATCTCCGGAGGCAGCAAGCACGAGGCGACGTTCGCAACGGCCGCGTATCGGAGTTCGCGACCGCTCGACCGCGCACGCTTTCTCGAAGCGATACCGGCGATGATGCACGAGTTGGTTCGGGCAAAAGGGACGGCTTCGTTCGCGGGTGACGCAAAACGCTACGCCTTTCAACTCGCCGGCGAACGCTGGTCGATCGAAGAGATCGCGTCGAGCGGTTCGGATCGCGAGACGCGGATCGTCGCAATCGCGCATGCGGCGCGAGAGGGTGCCTTGGAAAGCGCGCTTGCGGCGTTGCGCTGCTCGGAAAGCTAAAAGAGCGTGCGGCTATGGCTCGGGCGAAGCGAGAATTCCGCGGTCTTGCACGACGACGCCGTCGACCGTGAGTCGCACGCCGGTCCATTGCGACGCGATTTCGAGCGGACGGCCGGAGAGTCTCCAAACGTCGGTCGAGTCTTGGACGCGAACGAACGGTTTCACCGCGGCATCGTTGACGAGGGTTCCCGTCGAGGTTTGCGTTTCCAAAACAGTGGCTATCGCGCCGTCAATCTGAAAGCCGCGAATAACGTACTTGCACGTTTCGACGATGGTGCTCTGAGGCGGGGTCACGATTGCGGCGACCACGTCGGCGGCCTTCTCTTGGTTGCGGTCGATGTCGATCGCGATGAAGTCGGGGCTGAGCGCGCTCGCGAAGCCGGAGCCGTTTTTGGCGATCGCGGAAGCGCATTCACGGTCGTAGGCGGCCTGGATCTGCGACTGCCGGTCGGCAGCGACACCGGACCCGATGGACGATGCGCTCAGGGCCAATCCCACCCAGGCCAAGGCAGCGAATCTCATTCGGGTCGAGTTCGCGCCCTCGCATTCGCGTCCCCCGGGTGCCACCAAGCGGTCAAGCGGCGTGTTTTGGGGCGCATGTCTCGAGCTTTCGTGGCGGTGGGCGGCCTGCTTTTCGGTACGGCGCTGTTGCTTTTGCCACGCCCCGTCGCAGCTCAGGCGCTTGCCGGGCCGCCGCAGGTGTCGGCGTCGGAACGCGGGGCGACCATCGAGGCCGTCACGATTAAAACGTACGGCGTTACCAAGCCGTCCATCGTGCGCCGCTACCTCTCCCTCCACGAAGGGTCGATTCTTCAGCAGTCAGGGGTGAATCGGGACTACGACAACTTGCTGCGCCTGGGCGGGTTCCGTCCGCGCGCGACGATCGATCCGGGTACTTCGCCGCACGGCGTGAAGCTGCACTGGATCGTGATGGCAAAATGGCTTAAGCCTACCGACCATCCGTTTTACGCGGATCAGCCGCTCTCCGCGCCGATCCAAGGCGTGGGTTTTATCTTGACGGCGCAATCGCTCGATTCGCGCGGCACCAACGTCTCCGCATACACGCAGTTGAGCCGGCGCGCGAATCTTGCCCGCGTGCTCTTTACGATTCCGACGCGCGTGGATCCGGATTCTGGACGGGATCGACAGGTGATCCTCGACGCCTTCGGCGGCCGCGGCGTCTTCCGCGCGAGCCAGCCTTTGGCCATCAACATCTATAGCTGGACGAGTGGATTCGAAGCGGTCTACCTCGCGCGCGGCGGCGACGGTACGCAGTTTGAAATCGGCGCCCGGCAGCAGCATTCGTCGACGGCCGAGTCGTCTGGGATCGTTGCGCCCTCGCTCTACGACACCTACTATGCACCGGCGCGAAACACGGTGCTCGAGGCGGGCCTCTCGCATCCGTGCCTCCTCTCGCCGGTGAGGTGGCATCCTCCATACTGCTCGGTGCAGTATCGCCTCGAAGTCCTGGACGGCATCGGCGCGTTCGATTCCACATCGACGTATCAAGAGTACATCGGCGACGTCGGGAACTACACGTCGATCGGCACGTCGACTCTCGCGTTGCACGCCAGTGCCGCGCGCACCGGCGGCGTTCTGCCGCAAAGCTTCTTTGTCTGCGCGACTCTGCGCGGTTATCCGAAATCGTTTTGCGGAACCGATGCGGAAAGCGTGACTGCCGAGTTCCGAATCGCCGACGTGCAGGCGCAGAAGCACAACTTGCGCTTCGTCGTCTTTACCGAGACTGGAGCGAGCCGCATACGCGGCGGAACGCAGGCGTTCGCGCCGCCGAACTTCCAGTGGCATCCGGATTCGGGCATCGGCGTAATCTATCGCTTGCTTCGCGTCGATCTCGCCTACGGCCAGCAGGGCGGGCGGCTAACCTTTGAACTGGTGGGGCAGACGTATTAAGTCGGCACCGCGAAGCTCTACCCTATGGATCCACAGAAATTACGCGCTATACAAGCGCCGATAAAAGAGCGCTACAAGGACACACCGCAGGCGGCGATGATTACGCTCAGAGCCGAAGGCCGCCTCGGCGAGGGCATCACCTGTAAGGTTCAAACGGGGCAAGCGCTCGTGGCGGCCGGGCTCCATCCTGCGACGGGCGGGGACGGATTGAGTGCCTGTTCGGGCGATATGCTTCTCGAAGCGCTCGTCGCCTGCGCCGGCGTCACGTTGGGCGCGGTTGCCACCGCAATCGGCGTCGAGGTTCGCAGCGGCATCGTGCGCGCCGAAGGCGATCTTGACTTTCGAGGGACGCTGGGCGTCGCGAAGGATGCACCGGTCGGGTTCGCGCGAATTCGACTCGCATTCGATCTGGATACCGATGCATCCGAAGAGCAGCGCAGCACGCTCATTCGCCTGACCGAACGCTATTGCGTCGTGTATCAAACGCTGCGACAACCGCCGGAGATGACCGTTTCCTGATGCGTTACGCCGTCCGGTAGCTCCAGTAGCCAAGGTACTTCAAATTTAAGAGTCGTGATAGAAGTACGGATCCAGCACGCTTACCGCAGTTACCGAGTCGACCGGCAAGCCGGTCTGCTCCGCGGACGTGCGAATCGCTGCTTCGTTGGGCCCGTCGTAGATGCAGTAGGTCTTCGTTTTGTCGGCGGATACGTACGAATGAACCCAGGTGACGCCGTTGGCGGCGTTCTTTCCAACGACCGACAAGCAGGCCAGCGCCCCGTCGTTGGTTCCCGGTATGTGAAGGCCGTCTTTGAACGTGCGCTCGACCATAAATCGCGGCATGGATGGTCCCCCCTTGGATGTGCGAACGGCGTAGGAGCGCGCGTATTCTCGCCCGCCCTGCGCCTCTCATCGTTTCTTAGCCATATTCTGTTCTGATTCGCGCGTGCTAGCTAGCCCTGCGAACTAGAATGAGCGCCATGAGGAACTTCTCGGGCCGGGTCCTTGCAGTCGTCGCAACGGCCGCTTTTCTGTTTCCAATCGTCGTCCGTGCCGACGATGCGACGCCGCAAGAACGAGCGTGGGAGACGCGGATGGGGCAGCAGCGGTATGTGGAGCTGATGCAAAAGGGCGAGATCGTCCCGCCGCAGTCGCCGCTGTATGCGACGCTGCAGCCCATTGCCGATCGAATCGCTGCCGTGGCAAACCCGCAATACTACACGCCCTTTCACTTCTACTTGGTGAACGAGCGCACGCCCAACGCGTTTTCCGTTCCCGGAGGAAACGTCTACGTTACGACGTCGCTGCTTTCGATGGCGCGCAATCGCGACGAGTTGGCCGGCGTGCTCTGTCACGAAGTGAATCACGATATTCACCACGACGTTTATAACTTCTACGAACAGGGACTCGAAGGACAGGCCGACGCGGCACAGTCGCACAGAGCTGCCGAAAGCAACGCCGATCGCGCCGGTGCGTACACGTGTGCGAAAGCCGGATTCAATCCATGGGGCATGGTGTGGTCGTTTCGCGAGTACCAGCAAGATGGTATGTCGAGACAGGTAACGGCTCTATCGGATCATCCGAGCGATGCATCGCGCGCCGCCGCGCTCACCGCCCTTTTGACGAGTGATTCGTCGGCGTTCGGCAGATTTAGAGACGACATCGCCGACGCCACGCCGCTGGCCCATCCGGCGAACGCGCAGGTCGCCCAGCAACCGCAAGGATACGGACAAGGATATCCGCAGAGCTACCAGCAGCCGGGCTATCCGCAGGGGCAAGTTTACGCACAAGTCGGCCCGCAAGGTCCGCCGCCCGGTTACGGAGCGCCGCAAGGTTACGCTCCGCCGCAAGGCTATGGACCGCCGGGACCACCGCCTGGTTACGGACCGCCGCAGGGTTACACTCCATCGCAGGGTTATGCGCCGCAAGGCTATGCGCCGCAAGGTTATGCGCCGCAGGGCTATGCACCGTCGCAAGGTTACGCGCCGCAAGGCTACGCCGCGCCTTCTGGATACGCTCCGCAGATAGCAGGCCAAACGCGAGGCAGAGGCCCGTGTGCTTCCGAGCCGACGCGTCAGGCGCGGCGGCTCTGTCGCAAGGCTTTGAGGTCAGGTCAGCCCGTTCCGTACTAAGCGCTCATCGGCATGCGGGCGCGTGCGGAGCGAAGACGTGCTGCACCGATTTCTGCAGCCACGATCGCTGCGGGCACGCGGCCCTAGGCGTCTCACGCGCGTTCGAAGCGATCGCTTTTTGGGGCCCGGGTATCGTGCCACCCACGGTCGCGTACTTCGCGTGACTGCCGTTTTGCGCTTCGAACAGCCCATCGTGAATGCTCACGATCAAATGGCCGGTACCGTTTCCAACGAGCACTCCGAAGAACTGCCAGAAAGCGGCAGAGGCCGGCGTGACGTACATGAGGCCGTACATCACCTCGCCGGGCTGACCGATAACGGTGACGGGAACGACCAAGCCGCTGCCGGTATGGTGGAGTAGTTTGCCGGTCGAGGCAATTGCGAAGGCCGTGCAGCCCGTCGGGAATCCTCGAATGTCGACGGCCACATTGTTCCCCGAGCAAGCCTTACTTTGGAAGACACGGACCGCCCCGACGCTGCGCACGCCAAACGGCGTATCGGCCGGGACCTTTGCGTGTACGACCGGACGCGGGTACGCGGTCGGCGCCGCCGTCGCGCGAGCGGGTGAAGTTGTCGGTACGGAAGGCGCGCGAGCGCTCGGTTTCGTCGCGGACTTGCGGTGCCGCAACGCGACGTGCGGGAGCCCCGTGCTTGCGGTCAGCACCACCGTCCCGCCTTTTCTCACCCATTGCCCCGCCGGCGGAGCTTGCTCGATCACGTGATGCGCTAAGACCATTGTGCTCGGCTGAGCACGCATCGTAACGAGGAGACCCGCTTGGCGTAGTGCGCTTTTTGCCTGCGTCGTGTTCATGCCGGTGTAGTCGGGCAGCACCACGAATTGCAACCGAGCGTACGTTAGAACGGCGCTAACGACCGCCAGGCCGAGAACGGTTGTCAGAAGCGCTCGAACGGGCCACCGCCTACGCTCAGGAACGTGCGCCAACCGGGGCAGATCGCGGTTGGGCGCAAAGTGGCCGGCGATTGCGTCCATCATAAAATCCGCCGCGTCGCGCAGCGGTTCGGTTTCGCCCCGTATCACCGGGCTTTTCGGATCAACCTGCATTGGACGCTCGCCTCGACTCAATCCGTACGCGGCTGAGTTTACGGCGGGTTCAATACCCTCTCAAGGGGCGGACTTGCTTGCGCGGTTGAGGCTTTCGGTCCGTGGCGCCTGCCCGATCCGGTCCGCATTTCGTCAGTGGCGGGTCCGAAAAGGGCAGGATGTGCGCACGGCCTAGTTCGCTACCACCATCCCTGGTGATGCTGTTTCTGGACCCATTCGGCGACGAAGAAGACGTAGTGTTGCCCGGCCTGCAGGTTCAGAGAGTCGGGAATCACCGCGAAGTTCCACGGGTTGTCGGTTAGATTTGCTGGGCCGGCGATCGTAAAGGCGCCCCATTGGTTGTCGCAATTCGGATGCATCACCTTGGCGCCCTTACGCATGCGGTCGTGATCGTCCCAGCCGACTCGATACGTAACGATGTAAAGCTGTCCGCTACCGGGATTCGGCGACGGCGACGTCGAGGGTGTCGTGGTCGGCGTTGCGGTTGGCGCGGGCGTTGGCGTAGTCGTCGTGAATGGCCGCAGTACGTCGCCACCTTTCGCAAACGGCAGCTTCGAGCACGTGGAGGGCAGCGTAACGGCGGCGCTCGGAAGAACCAGCGGGCCGGACGTCGTCGCGGTATAGATCGGCAACTGCCAGAGATTGGGGAAGCATGCCCAGTTCGACTGTACTTCGGTGAAGTTTGCTCCGTCGAAGGCGAGCGATTGGATCGCCCGGTACCCGCAGTCGTACCCTTGCGGACACGTTGGCGCCGTGCCTCCGGCCGGTGGGCTGGAGGTCGTGACCGTACTGAGGGGTTCGGGCGGCCTGCTGCAACGCTCCCGGCTGACTCATCGCCGAGCTCTGGGGAATCGCGCTGCTGCCACCCCCGGCGCAGCCGGCGGCGACGAAGGCCGAAGCTAGGAATGCGAGAGCGACATGCGCTCGAGAAGTCCGTACGTTCATTATATCTCCGCCAGATTTCAGCAAAGGATCGATTAAGGTTCCCCTATTGTAGCCGCTCGCTCCCTTGGTCCGGAGCCCGGTTTTGTAACAAATTGGTTTAGATTCGGAATTGGCAAGGCCAACTGAAGGCATGGGGCCGACTCCCGACTTCGAAACCTCCCCCGCAGCGATACGTAAGCGCAAACTTGCCGCAGCGAGGATTCGTGATGATTCTCTCACTCGTGACGTGGACGGCGATTCTAAGCACGATCCCGGGCACGCACGTCGGTCCGATCCACCTCCATGAAACGTTCGCCCAGGTTCAGCGCGCGCTCGGTCCGGCCCCGGTGATGCGATCGGGGTGCGAAGCCGCGGCGTCCGACGACTGCAGCCCGAGCATGACCTACACCGACGGCACGAACACTCTCGTCGTGTACGCGCAAATTTTGAACCCGTACCCGAGCAAGATTGACCCAGCATCGCAAAACGTCAAGTGGATCCAACTGCTTCCGGGAAACACGATGGCCGGCGCGACGATTTCAACGTCCGGCGTTCCTCGCCTCGCAACGTGGACCTGGGACTCGTACGCCGTGCTGGCGCCGCCCCCTAAAGCCGTTTCAGGCTGGCAGCGTAGCGCGCCCAGTGCGGGGGAAGTTTTTTTTGAACGGCGCGTATGCGGGTTCGCCGAGAGTGAGGACCTTCCAGAAGGCCAGGTGAGCCTCGAATCGCGCATGCGCCTCAGTTCTCACGGTCAGTGGGAATTCAACCTCATCTATATAGAGTTCGGGGAGAGATGCTGATGGCGTACGCATTGGAAGATTAAGATTGCCATGATTCCGAACAGCGTCTTGCCCTTCAGCGGCGGGCTGGTTTCTCGGGCCATCTATCGTTTCGGCGTGAGCGACCCTGCGGTGTTGCTGCGCCTTCAGGTTGCAGCAATCCTTATTCTCCCGTTGCTCGCGTGGCTTCCGCTTTTGGTTCTCTCCACAGTCGACGGAAAGCTGCTCCCCGGAAGCGTCGGAACGCCCTTCCTGTTCGATCTGTCGGCCCACGTTCGCTTACTTGTCGCGCTTCCGCTGTTCGTGCTGGCAGCGAGGGTGGGCGAAGCGCGCATTCTTCCGATGCTGCGGCAGTTTCTCGCGCGGCGGATCGTTCCCGAAAGGTCGTTCCCAAAGTTTGAAGCCGCAGTTGCGTCGACGTTCTCACTTGGCGATTCCATCGTCGCCGATCTGCTGATTATTGCGATCATTTATTGTGTCGATACGCTCGTCGCTCGGCATACAAACGACATAACCGACGTGGCAACGTGGTACGCAGCTTCGGTCGCTCAGGGATCGCATCTCACCCCGGCCGGCATCTGCTACGCATATTTCAGTTTGCCGATCTTTCAATTCGTCTTACTGCGCTGGTACTTCCGGCTCTTCATTTGGGGGCGCTTCTTGTGGCAGGTCTCCCGGATGGATCTCAATCTCGTCCCGACGCACCCCGATCGTGTCGGCGGTCTTGGCTTTCTGACGATGAGCGCACAACCGTTCGCGGTTTTCGCAATGGCGCACGGGGCGTTGCTCGCCGGCTGGCTTTCGGCGCGAGTCGTCATCGCGAAAACGAGTCTGACGGTGTTTAAAGGCGAGATCGTGGCGGTCGTGCTCTTCGTGCTTTTCGTGACCATTGCGCCGCTCACCGTCTTCGCGAGCTCGCTCACCCGCGCCAAGCGGCGCGGCGTCATCGAATACGGCGAGCTTGCGTCGCGCTATGCGAACGAGTTTCGCGAGAAGTGGATCGTTCCGGAAGCGGAATACAAGGAGCCGCTCGTCGGAAGTGCCGACATCCAATCTCTCGCCGACATGGCGGGAAGCTACGAGATCGTCCAGACGATGCGCAGCGTACCGATAACCCCGCAGATGATCGTGGGCTTTGCCGCAGCTGCGCTCCTACCCGTCGTTCCGCTGCTGCTTACCCTGATGCCGCTCTCAGAGATACTGAAAAAGCTCGCCGGAATCTTGTTCTAGCGATCTGCGCCGTTCCAACCCGAGAACGCGGCGGTGCCAGGTCTCGGGCAGTCCCACGTGCCTTTATGCTGGTGGTGGTAGTGTAGCCCTCTCCCTAATCGTCGCGCGCAGGAATACAGTAAAAGCTCGCCCTTTCCGGGCGCGGGGACTTCAAGAGATTTTACGTCACAACTAAGCTGAGGAGTTTAAGTCATGAGTACATTCACCACGAAAGACGGCACGCAGATCTACTACAAGGACTGGGGAACCGGCCAACCGGTCGTCTTCAGCCACGGCTGGCCACTCGATGCGGACGCGTTCGAAGACCAGATGTTCTTCCTGTCGTCACGCGGGTACCGCTGCATTGCGCACGACCGTCGCGGCCACGGCCGTTCCGACCAACCGTGGAACGGCAACGATATGGACACGTACGCCGACGATCTTGCCGAACTGGTACGAGAGCTGGACCTTCGGGATGCGGTTCACGTTGGGCACTCGACCGGGGGCGGCGAGGTCGTTCGATACATGTTCCGTCACGGTTCGAGTCGCGTCGCCAAGGCGGTCCTCATCGCTTCGGTCCCGCCGATCATGCTCAAGACGCCCGCTAACCCGGGCGGTTTACCGATGTCGGCGTTCGACCAACTCCGGTCATCGGTGCACGCAGACCGCTCGCAGTTTTTTAAGGATTTGAGCGCGGCATTCTACGGCGCCAACCGCCCGGGCTCCAACGTCTCGCAGGGACTTCGCGACTCGTTTTGGATGCAAGGCATGCTCGCTGGGCTTCCGGCCGCGTACGACTGCATCAAGGCTTTTTCCGAGACTGACTTCACCGAAGATCTCAAGAAAATGGATGTTCCAACGCTGATCATCGCGGGAGACGACGACCAGATCGTTCCGGTTGCCGACGCCGCCCTCTTGCAAGCCAAACTGATCAAAGGCGCGGAGCTCAAGATTTACAAGGGTGCTCCGCACGGTCTTTGTTCGACGCTCAAGGACGAGGTCAACGCCGACCTGCTCGCCTTTATTGAGGCGCCTGTATCCGCGCGAGTTTAAATGCGGTTCGCTAAGGGCGTCTCCGGCTTGCCGGAGACGCGTCCCACCCCGCACGGGTTGTGACGTATCGTGCTAAAATAGCCGGCACGATAGCGTTTTGCGGTTATCGAGCGAAGTAAGGCACGACAATGAGTTTCGTTTCAGCATCGACCCGTACGCAGGCCTCGATCGCGGCGTTCGCCGCGTTGCTAGCCGGCTGCGCGGGCGCCGGGGGTGGCCGCCCCGGCGGCCTGGGGGCCGTACCCGCGATGCGGCCGGGCTATACAACCCCCTTTACCTTCGCGCCGGGGCCGCCCGTGCTTCAGACGCTCGACGTCCCGATCAGCCAGTTTCCGACGGCGGTAGGCACCTTGCTGACGGGCATTCGCGGCAACTTGATAACGGGTTTCATGGCGAACGCAAATGGGTCGAATTTGGGCGTCGTCTACAACCGCACCACCGGCGTGTGGACGCCTATTAAGTATCCGGGGTCGGCGAATACCAGCGTGTACGGGCCGGCGGTCACGAGTACGGGCTATCGCGTCGTCGGCAGCTATCAGAAGCGAGGCCAGACCAACGCCGACGGATTCGTCTACGATTCAACGACGAAGAAATATCAAACGATCGACGCTCCGGGAAATTTGTGCGCGCCGAAATCGTGCAACTTTACGATCGTGCACAGCAACTACGGCAACGCGACCTACCAGGCCGTCGGGAATTACGATGCCGTGAAGTCCGGTTCCAGTTCGGGCACGTCGGATGCCTATCCGGCTTCGGGACACGCGTTCATCTACAACTCTGCGAGTCAGACGTTCTCAACCCTCGAGTTCTCCGGCTCGGTGAGTTCTACTGCGTATGGCATTTGGGTCGACGGTAAGACCGTCGCGATTGCGGGCGGATACACCGACAAGAAGGGCACGCACGCGTACGTGCGCACGCGCTCCGGAAGCAAGATGCTCGTTTACAACTGGCCCAAGTCCATTCTCACGCACTTCGAGGGAATTACCGGAGCCGGCGGCCCGGGCAACTACAACGTGATCGGCGACTACTTCGATTTGAAGAACAAGACCCTCGAATATGGGTTCTTCCTGCCCATCCGGAATTGGTCGCCGCTCACGGCTACCGTCATCGGACCCGTAAGCGCGAATTCCGTTTTTCAGAGCACCGTCATCGGCGTGTACCTCGGCGCCGGCCTCACCAACGGCTACATCACGAAGATCCCGCACTGCACCGCACCACCGGGCGCCTGCTGACGTCCGCATCGAACCGTGGCAGATCGGAAAACGTCGCCACAGGTCTATGCGCGGGTCGCCGGACTGCTGTATCTGATCGGCATCTTCGCGGGATTCTACGCGGAAATATTCGTGCGTGGCGCGGTAGTCGTAGCCGATGACGCCGCGGCTACGCGCACAACACCGTCGCGCACGAACTGCAATATCGTTTGGGTTTCGCCGCCGAGCTGATCGAGATTCTATGCAACGTGCCGCTGATGCTGATCTTCTATGAGTTGTTAAAGGTAGTGAACAGGCGCGTAGCTCTGCTGGTAGTGTTCTTCGGCCTCTTGGGAAGCGCAATCGAGAGCTTCAATCTGGTCGATCATTTTACGCCCTTGATCCTCTTGGGCGGCGGCCGCTTCTTGAACGCGATTCCAGTCGCGCAGTTGCAGGCGCAGGCGTACCTGTCTCTCAAGCTATTTGACGTCGGCTACGCCGTCAGTCTGGTATTCTATGGCAGTTCGATTCTCTTCCTCGGCTACCTGATTTTCCGATCGGACTTTCTTCCCCGGATCGTCGGCGTGCTCTTGATGTTCGAAGCCGCTTGTTACGTGGCCAACAGTTTCGCACACTTTCTTGCGCTTGGGATCGCCCCGCTGCTCTTCTCCGTCCTGATTGTCTCGTTCGTGGGCGAATTTTGGTTGTGCCTGTGGCTGCTCGTGATGGGCGTGAACGTCCCGAAGTGGGAAGCACAAGCGAGCCAAGGCGTTCTCTAATTAACGACTCGCCGGAGGGGAAGATGCGGATATCGAGCGCCATTGCGCAGCTGCGAACGACGGACCTCACTGAGTCAATCCGATTTTACACAACAAAAGTTGGATTGACGCTTGAGTTCCAGTACGAGGACTTCTACGCCGGTATTCGGGCCGGCGATCAGCTCTTTCACCTAAAGCTTGTCGATCAAAAGGACCCTTCGATCGATTTTGTCGACAAGGGCGAGCACTTCCATCTCTATCTAGAAACGGACGATGCAGCAGCCACCGCAGAAGCACTGAAGCAAAATGGCGTTCGCATCGTTAAAGACGTGCACGAAACCCCTTGGGGTACCAGAGAGTTCGTCATTAACGACGATCAGGGCCATACGCTGTATTTCGGTGAGCGCCGATGATTGCTAGGACGCCGGCGGCTCTAAACCGCCGAGCGTCTGCCTGCAATGGATGCGCAGATTAGCTCGGAAAACGGTAACTGAGGGCTCGGCCGCCGCCGCCCGGGAAGAGGGCTACCATGGTTGGGAGCAGATTGCGTTCGGTCCTGATACTGTGGATATCAGCGGCCCTGGCGAGCTGCGCGAACGCGACACCGGCGGCGCCGCTCGCTCCGAGTGGCGTGGCCGGCGATGAGCGCGCGAGCGCTTCGGTCGCGCTTCGCATCCACATCCCGAAGGCACAGCCGGCGCGGCGAACCGGCGTGACGCAAGAGAGAAACCCCGCGTATATTTCCCCTTCGACGCGAGGGATGACCGTCGCCATCACCGGCCCGACGAACGTAACCGAAACGCTCGGCCTCACGCCGACTTCTTCGGGCTGCTCGAGCAGTTTGACCGGAACGTTCTGCACGCTGAAGATCTCCGGGTTGACCCCTTGCCATCACTCGGCGAAGTGCTATAAAGCGACCATCGCAACGTACGACGCGATCGCGTGCACGCCGTCGTGCACGATTCCCCCGGGGGCACACGAACTCTCCGCCGCGCAGGACGTCAAGTTCGCCGTCGTGAGGGGGAAAGCAAACGCGCTGAACTTGACGCTCGGCGGTATCCCCGCGAGCTTTACGATTGCGCCTTCAAATCCGGGGTTCTTGCAGGGCGACGCGCTTGGGCTCAAGCTGTGGGGTAAGGTTCCGCAGAAGCTCGTCGTCGTGGCGAGCGACGCCGACGGGAACGCGATCGTCGGCCCCGGTGCGCCGGTGATTTCGGCCTCGCCGAGCGCCTCGAGCCTCTCGGTTACGAATCCCAGCGCTTCGTCACCCAATGTCGTTACGTTGCAAGCGGCGGCCGGCGGCTCCCCGCCGATCGTGACGCCCGGCGCCGTGAAGTTGCAGCTCACGGCAACGCCCGCGGCGAAGAGCGGCGCGGCACCGTTCGTCAATGCGATTCCCGTCACGATCGCGCACAGTGCATTGTACGTCGGTTTGGGTTCGGAGATCGAAGCCTTCTACGACGGAAATACGACGCCCAGTGTGAATATCTCCGGGTTGAACACGGGCATCGATCTCGTACAGGGAATCGCGTTCGACGGAAACGGCACGCTCTACGCGACCAACAACCTCACGCCGTCCGTTACCGAGTACGCTGCCGGCGCGACCGGAAACGTCGCGCCGAAAGTGACGATCGCAGGCGGGGCCACCGGCCTGAGCAGTCCGGGCGGCGTTGCGTTCGATTCGAGCGTGCGACAGTACGTTGCAAACTTCACCAACTCGATTACCGAGTACGGGGTCGGCTCGAGCGGCAATGCGTCGCCGGTGGTTACGATCTCTGGTGGGGCGACCGCTTTAGACGATGCCTTCGGCGTAGCGCTGGATGGCGGCCAAACGCTTTACGTTTCGAACTTCGCCGGCCAGCGAATCACGGAATACGCGTCGGGCGCTTCGGGGAACGCCGCTCCGAGCGCCACCATCTCCGGCGCCGCAACCGGGTTCTCGAATCCCAGCGGCATCGCCATCGATGCGAGCGGCACGCTCTACATCGCCAACGACGGCTTCAATAGCATCCTCGAGTACGCGAGCGGAGCGAACGGCAACGTCGCGCCCAACGTGACGATCTCCGGTGCGTCGACGGGCATGGGCGCGCCGTTCGGCGTCGCGGTCGGCGTCGATGGGACGATCTACGTCGCCAACAGCAGCATCGATAAGGTTACGGAGTACGCCGCCGGCGCAACGGGAAATGCTTCGCCGCTCGTCACGATCGCGACGCCCGGGTCACCGCAATCGATCGCAGTCACCCCGGCTTCTGCGCCTTTCTGACCCAACTGCCGTCGCCCACGCAAAATACGTGCGGTAGGGTCGCGGCCGGCGTTCCGTCGAAGCGCTTCCTATGAAGAGTTGCGGCTTGGCCGTCATCGCAACGCTCTGTGTTCTCGTGTCGGGCTGCGCGCGCGGAACGTCGGGTTCGCAGGGAACTTCGGCGCCGGAGACGACGCAATCGCCGGCGGAGGCGCCGGTTGCCGGCGCAACGCCGGAAGGCTCACCGACCGCAGCCGCGTCGGAAACAGTCGGAACCGCACCGTCGCCCGGGTGCTCGCCCGGCGCCGGACAAATCACGGCAACGTACTTTACGCTTCCGGAGAACCATCCCGACGTCGGGCACGGCGTCGACGGCTCGATCGTAACCGGCCTGGTCGGCAAAAACCTCGGCCCGGACGGCTTTCCGGTCGTGACGCAAACCGGACGCACCGGCTCGCAGGCGTCGGGCCCGATCCACGACGTGAACGGTGCGGGCGAAATCCTTTGGTGGTCGACCGCGAGCCCGCACGGCGTTAAGCTGGAGAAGACCGTTTCCGAGTGCCTTCCGATCGATAACCACTCGATGTTCGCCGATGGAAGCACCGACGGCGACAGCACGCTCTTTCTTACCGCGCACTACCAAGGCGTCTTCGACACGCCGGCCGGCACGACGATCGGCATGAACGAAGGCTCCGACGACGATTCGTGGATCTTCATCGACGGCGCCCTCGTCGTGGACAACGGCGGAGTCAAGCCGCGCGCCGACGCACCGTTTTCGGTCGCGCATCTCTCACCGGGACGGCACACGCTCGACGTCTTTTACGCCGACCGTCACGGAAGCGCCGCCGAGCTGGGGTTCCAACCTCAGTTCCCGGTGAGTCCGGCGCCGCCGACGACGCCCGCACCCGCTACGCCGCTGCCCGCGACGGCGCCGGCCGTTACGGCGTCCCCGTCGCCGGCCGCGAAAGCGGAGCCGGCTGCGATCGCCAAGCAGCTCAAAACGCAGAAACGCGTACGCATCTACGGCATCCATTTCGACGTCGACAAGGCGACGATTCAGCCGCAGTCCGAGAACGTGATCGCGCAGATCGCGAAAGTGATGCTCGATAACCCGACGTGGCATTTCCGCGTGGAAGGGCACACCGATTCGGACGGCGGCTACGAGCACAACATCGCGCTCTCGCAACGCCGCGCGCAAGCCGTCGTCAACGACCTCGTGAGCCGTTACGGCATCGCCCGGTCGCGTTTGGAGGCGGTGGGTTACGGCTACTCGCGCCCGGTGGCTCCGAACACCACGGCGGCGAACAAAGCGTTGAACCGCCGCGTGGAACTCGTCCTGCTCTAACGGTGTTTCCGACGCCACTCGCCGTTGCAAGCCGCCATGGCCGCACCTAGGCCGACCAAGAAGGCGATTTAGGGCGGCCCTCCAAGTCGCTACCGTTATGATGCAGGCGCCCATTACTGCCGACGACCGCAAATGGGCAATGGCGGCACATCTCAGCGCGCTCGTTGCCGTCATCGGTATTCCGCTCGGTCACATCCTCGGGCCGCTCGTCGTCTACGTGGCGCGTGGCCAGTCACCGTTCGTCGGCCAGCACGCCAAGGCGTCGCTCAACTATCAGCTCACCGTGTCGATGGCGGCGATCCTTTCGATCGTTGCAGCCGTTTCAATCGTCTTAGCGCTCATCATCGTCGGCATCCTCGCCCGGGTCGACCAATACGGCCACGTCGACGACTCGGTCGGGATCATCTCAGTGTGGGCGGCGATCCTGGCGATCGTGCTCGGCTTCACGGTCGCCTCTATCATCTTCATTATCAAGGGCTCCATCGCTGCGAGCGAAGGCCGGCCATACACCTACCCATTTTCGTTCAGGTTCTTCCGATATTGACCGCCGAACCACAAGCATGTCGAGGACGCCCTGGCGGGGCATCGTCGAAGCTCATGAATCGAAGAAAGACTCAGCGCACTAGCATTGAGTCTTTCTCTAACGTTTTACCCCCAACCGGATTCGAACCGTTGTTACCGCCGTGAAAAGGGCGGCGTCCTAGGCCTCTAGACGATAGGGCCGTGGCTCCCGGAGGTGGACTCGAACCACGATAGACGCCTCCAGGACGAGAGGGTACGTCATAAACGACGATCAAGGGCACAGGTCGTATTTCGGCGAGCTTCGATGATTGCTCAGAATCGCATCGACGCTCCCGCCGGCGCCCAGGCCCACAACTTCGGTTCGGGTACGCTGCACACCAAGTCACGACGCGGTTAAAATATTCCGGTCGAAGCTTATATTGGGAGACAAAATTTTCCCGACGTAGTGCTGGCGAAGGTACCAAAGGTGACCGTCGGGTCCTTTGGTCAATGCGAGAACCTCGGAGCCTCCGACGAAGGGCAATGCTACGACGGAGAACTTGCCGTGCGCGTCGAGGCGCCCCAGGAGGGGGTGTCCTTGGGCATCACCGCCCAGGGTGATCCAGATCGCGCGATTGTAGTAGGCAAGGGCACCGTATCCCGTCAGCCAGGGCGATCTAAAAGCTGAGACGATTTGACCGGCAGGTGACAGACGATAGATCGCGCCGTCACCGGCATCGCTAACGTAAGTACAGCGATCGTTCGGAGAGTATGCGATAACCGTTCCATGAACGCTTGCTCCGTAAAAGGATGCACCCGCTTCAACGTACGAGCATTTCCCCGAATACGCACACGCTTGTACGCCGCCCTGATAATCGTACAGCCACAGTTTCCCCTTCGGCGAACCAAAGACATCAACCCAACCGTCGGAAAGCGTAGGATCCCGAGGAGTGAAGGCTCGCTCGATCGTCCCGTTCGTCATAATGTCGGCGATTATTTTCGGCCCCTGGTCCCGATGCTTATTTAAGGTTAGGAGGCCGAAGTATAGGCGATTCCTAGATCGCACCAAATTCGTCGTGAGGTTGAGAGCCGCGGTAATCGGATAGCGCGTAATCGCCCCCGTCGGCGTAATCTTGATGATTGAAGGCGAAACTGGAACGACACCACCGGCTGTACTGACGCCGGTCGCAGGGTTCACCCAAATGTTTCCGTCAGGCCCTATCGTCAAAGTGCCAGGACCGACATCGGAGGGTTTGAGCGGAAAGCGCTGGTACGCGCCGTTGACGGACATCTTGGATATCGCGTTTTGCTCGGTAAACCAGAGGTACGAATCCGGTCCGACGATGATCGAAGACCAGGCGACGCGCCCGTGGGGCAGCGTGTACTCAACCGCGTTCACCGTTGTTTCAACGATACCGCCCTTGCCGACCAATCTGCCGTGGGCGCCGACGCCTTGCGGCGCGTATGACGTTACGGGCAATTGGGGATTCGCGCATGCCCCGAAAACCGTGCCGCACACGACGGCCCCGGCGATTGCGGGCGCACGCAGAAAGTCGTTCACCCGTTTCATCTGTGCTAGGTTCTGTTACGGCGTGGGCCATAACCTTGTGCGTATACAATTCAGTCTTGAAGCAAAAAGGAGAGGCCTTTCGAACGAGGTTAACTAAGGCCGACACAGTGTGGGAGGCATTTTTTTCGTGAGCTGTGTTCCGAAACAGAGCGGTATTTCTTCGTCATTTCTTTTTCTGTTGAGCGCAGTTGCACTCGCTGTACTTGCCGCCTGCTCCCTTCCCTCGAAAGTGGATCGTACGCTCGTACCGGCTGCCGAGACAGCGTGGAGCTCTTCGAGCGATTCGAAGCCTGTCGTCACCAGTTTCCCGGTGGATGGAGTTCTTATCGACATCGCGGCCGACGGCGGCGGCGGTGTTTGGGGCGTTTCGAACGCGAGCGTCGCGACGAGCAAAACATATGCGTGGATCAAGCACATTTCCGCGAACGGGCATGTCGACAACTATCGCGTGCCGACGTTCGCCGCTGGCGTAACGAACCTCGCGGTTACGTCCAACGGAATCGTATATTTTTCTGAAATGCTCGCCAGCAAGATCGGAGTCGTCCGTAACGGCTCCATTCGCGAATATCGCACGCCGACGAAACACGCTTACCCGATCGACGTAATTGCCGCGAGTGGGCGAGTATGGTTCGCCGAGGGAGGCGGCCATTATAATAATTTCGGAAGCTTCGAAGCCGTCGCGAATATCGCAACCAGCGGACGCATAACGGAATATAGGATCGCGACACCGCGCGGTCAGGCCGGCGCAGGGGCTGATTACATGCAAGACGATCACGACGGCGGAGTATGGTTCGTCGGTACGCGGCACCACGACTATTGCGAGCCCGTTCCATGCCCGGAATTCATCGGGCAAGTTCATGCGACAGGCACGGTGCGCGTGCTTCGCGTTCCGGATGGTATCGCTGCATTTTTTACATACTCGGACGCGAACGGGCTGTGGTTCGGCGAGCCGTACTCAAGAAACCTTGCATACATTAGCCTCGCAGGGCGCGCGAAGCAATATCCGGTACGCAGAAACATGGCCGACATCATCCCGTTCGGCTCGATCGGCGGCAATGTGTGGACCGCTACGAGCAACCCCTTCACGGTGTTCTCTGCTACGCCGTATCACCGATCGCAATTCACTCCGATAGACATTCCCGGCACTGGACCGTTCATGGATAAGCGGGTGATCCCGGTCGCTGGCGGCGGGCATATCTGGATGTTCAACACGATGCTCTCCCCGCAGTCGGATCCTCAGGTGACGCAAGCATACCGATACGAACCGCAATCGAACGAGCTCGATTCTGTTCTCGTCACGAAGCGCCGCTGCGGTCCATCGTTTAATGCGATAGTCTATTCAGGTAGCTCGCTCTGGGGCGCCGACTCATGCGATCCCGGTCGGATTTGGTCAGTGACCTTTCCTAAAAAACCGGGAACCGCTTCAAGCGATAGAAAGAATTGAAAAACGCCTGCGCATGCAGGCGTTTACATTTAGCCCCAACCGGATTCGAACCGGTGTTACCGCCGTGAGAGGGCGGCGTCCTAGGCCTCTAGACGATAGGGCCGGGTTGGCTCCCGGGCAAGGACTCGAACCTCGATAAGCAACTTCAGAGGCTGCCGTCCTGCCATTAGACGACCCCGGATTGACAGCGACGCTTATACTACACTGTCGCGCCCGGCTCTTGCAACCCGCGGCGCCGCTTAGCGTTTCGCCCTCCATACGTTGGGGTCTGGCTGTGGCAGTTCGGGCAGAGCATACGCAGGTTCTCGAGGCGATGGTCATCGCGGATGCCATTGATGTGGTCGATGTGCATCGAAATCGGAAGATCCAGCCAGGTTCGCAATCCGCACTGAGAACACACGTTTTCGAGCAGTCCCGCTTGTAGAAGCCGACTTTTCACCGAACGACGCGACTTCGCGGTAGCTAAGAGTACCGGTATCGGCGCGGCTCTCGCACGGGCCGTCAGATCGCCTCGCCGAACGGCCTTGCTCCACGATTCCGCGCAAAATCCGAAGTGTACCCGGCATTCCCGATACGTGTGCCCTTCATCATAGTAGGCTTGGACGGCCGCCCAGTCGTAGCGGCGCCGGCGGTCGATGAAGGGCCGCTCCCCGGCAAACAGTGCCTCACGCCGGATCGCCTTGACCCAGGCAGTATGTGAGAAGCCGAAGTGTTTCTGTGCGTTGACGAAGCTGCGGCCCTCGTCGACAAAGCGCTGAACCTCGACCCAATCGTAGATTTTCTTACCCATGAAGCAAGCGTAGCGAAGGCGAGTGCCACCTGGGTGGCCTGCAATTTTGCGGCGTATGGTAAGATTAGCGTTCGAACGCACGTTCGGTCGCCTGGTGGAGTTGGAAAAACTCTCGGACGGGTAGAACTTGGGTAGCTGTCCTTCGACTGCGGCGCTTTGCGCCTACGCTCAGGATGACAAAAGCATTTTTTAAGGGAGGCAGAGTTTCTCGTGCAGGCGATCGTTCTTGTTGGGGGTGAGGGGACGCGTTTGCGGCCTTTGACGTTTGGCACGCCGAAACCGATGGTGCCGATCGCCAACGTTCCGTTCTTAGCTCGCACGATGGAGCGCCTCTACGAAGCGGGTATTCGCGACGTCATCCTCCCCGCGGGATACATGCCGCAGGCCATCGTCGACTACTTCGGCGACGGCTCGAGCCTCGGCATGAAGATCACGTACGTCATCGAGGAAACGCCGCTCGGCACCGCCGGAGCACTGAAGAACGTCGAAGATCACATCACCGGTCCGTTCTTCGTCCTCAACGGCGACATTCTCACCAGCCTCGACCTGCAAGCGATGCTGCGCTTCCACAAACAGAAGGGCGGACTCGGCGCGCTGCATCTCATCAAAGTAGAAGATCCGTCTGCATTCGGTTGCGTCGTGAGCGACGAAAACGGCCGGGTAAAAACGTTCGTCGAGAAGCCGCCAAAAGGTGAGGAACCGACCGACGAAATTAACGCCGGCACGTACTTACTCGAACGCGAAGTCCTCGACATGATTCCCGCCGGACGCAACGTCTCCATCGAGCGCGAAACGTTTCCGGCGATTCTTGCGAGCGGCAAAGCGCTCTACGCATTCACGACGCAGGATTACTGGATCGATCTCGGCCGTCCCGAGCATTACCTCGCGGCGCACCGCGACGTGCTCTCCGGCGCCATGCCGCTCGCGCTCGAACCCGGCCTCTCCGGGCACGGCGTCGACGCACTAAAAGGGCATCCGGGCATCACGGCCCCCGTCCACGCCGACGAAGGCGTCTCGATTCACCCCAGCGCGAAGGTCGGCCCGAACGTCGTTCTCGGCCGCGATTGCTCGATCGGCGCCAACGCCGTCATCCGCGATTCCGTCCTGTGGGAGCGCGTGAAGGTCGGGACCGGCGTGGAAATCGACGAGGCAATCATAGCGAGCGGCTCTCAGATCGGGGCCCGGGCAAGCGTGGGGCGCGGAACCGTGATCGGGCACGATACAAACATCGCAGCCGGGCAAATTCTCGAGCCCGGAAGCCGCGTTCCAGCCGCCCGGCCGGGATAGCGGGTTTCATTTGCATCTACCTGCGGGTAATTCGGAGTCACAGACACTGATGACTCGCGGGAGACTTTCACTAATGCAGCCGCCAGGCGTCCTTTTCCTCGGCTCCTATCCGCCGCGCGAATGCGGTATAGCCACCTTCACTAAGGATGTCGTGGATTCGTACGATCGCGCCTTCGGCTTTCACAGCCAAGTGGTCGCTATCGACGAACCCGGAGGCGACGCGCGCCGCTACCCGCCGGAGGTCGTCGCGCGGATCGGCGAACAAGATCGCTACAGTTACCTCCAAGTCGCCGATTTCATCAACCGGCATCCGAGCGACGTGCTCAACATCCAACACGAGTACGGACTCTTCGGCGGCGAACGCGGCGAATGGCTAATCGATCTAATCCACGCCGTTGAAAAGCCCGTCGTCGTGACGCTGCACACCGTTCTGCCCGATCCGGACGAGACGATGCTGCGCGTAACCCGCGAACTCTGTGCGAGCGCAAGCAAAGTCGTTTCGCTCTCGGAAACCGGCCGCGGATTGCTCGAACGCACCTACGGTATCGATCCCGAACGTCTGCAGGTCATCCATCACGGCGTTCCCGACGTGCCGTTCCGCGATACCGATCCGGAAAAGGCCGCATTCGGCATCGGCCAGCGTCTCGTGATCTCAACCTTTGGATTGATCAATCGCGGCAAGGGCCTGGAATACGCGATTGAAGCGATGCAGGCGGTCGTAAAGCGCCATCCGGAAGCGCTGTATCTCGTGCTCGGGCAAACGCATCCGGTCGTCCGGCGCAACGAAGGCGAGTCGTATCGCGAGTCGCTGCTGGCGATGGTGCGCGAACGCGGCTTGCAATATAACGTGCAGCTCGTCGACAAGTATCTCGATTTCGAGGAACTGGTCGGATACCTCGCGGCGACGGACATCTATCTGACGCCGTATTTGAATCCGGTGCAGATCGTCAGCGGTACGCTTGCCTATGCCGTCGGCTGCGGGAAGGCCATCGTGTCGACGCCGTACCTGTACGCGCAAGAACTCTTGGCGCACAACCGCGGCTTCTTGTGCGAGTTCCGCGACGCGGCCTCGATTGCGAAGAACGTGAACATGCTGCTCGACGATCCGGCGCTGCGCCGCTCGACCGAGCGCCGCGCGTACCGGTTCGGCCGTCAGATGACGTGGCCGCACGTGGCCAACGCGTACGGCGAACTTTTCCTGGAGCTATGCCCTCCTGAGGAGCTCCAACTGGTCACCTCGGCGTAGCTGCGCGTGATCGGCAGCAAGCTCCCCCCGCTCGATCACCTGCTCGCCATGACGGACAACACGGGCGTGATTCAGCACGCCACCGAGACGGTGCCGAACCGGTCGACCGGCTACTGCACCGACGACGTCGCGCGCGCGTTCATCGTCGCGTTGATGCGGCTGGAGATCGATCCGCGCGACGAAGCGGCGCATCGTCTCGCGGGGACCTGCCTCGCCTACCTGCACGACGCGCAGATCGAAGACGGACGCTTTCACAATTTCATGTCGTTCGACCGCTCTTGGCTCGACGAAGTCGGGACCAACGACAGCGTTGGGCGCGCACTCTGGGCGCTCGGCTACGGAATCCGGCATGCGCCGGATGAAGGGTGGCGGCGACTTTGCCGCACGCTTTTCGAACGCGGGATGTCCTCGCTCGAATGGCTGCAGTATCCGCGATCGCAAGCCTATGCGATTCTGGGGCTCGCGCATTCGCATGCGACGCTGCGCGAGTCTTCGTACGCCGCCGGCATGCGCTATCTCGCGGGCCAACTTGCGGCACGATTCGAAGCGCGCGACGACGCGGAGTGGCCCTGGTTCGAGAACGTCATGACGTACGACAACGCGCGCCTTCCCGAAGCGCTGATTCGCGCGGGCAGCGAACTGGCCGACGCACGATTCGGGGACGCGGGTCTCGTTACGCTGGCGTTCTACGAAAGCGTGACGATCGAAAACGGCATTTTCGTCCCGATCGGCAACCAGGGTTGGTACGAGAAGGGCGGACCGCGCGCGCGTTACGGGCAGCAGCCGCTCGAGGCGGTTTCATTGGTCGATGCGGAACTCGCGGCCCTCGATGCGACCGGCGACATGGCCCATCTAACGGTCGCCGAGTTGGGGCTTGCGTGGTACTACGGGAAAAACACCGTCGGAATAACGCTGGCCCTGCCCAACGGCGGGTGTGCCGACGGTCTCGAGGAGGACGGCGCGAGCCGTAATGCGGGCGCGGAATCGACTCTGGCGTTGCTCGCGGCGGCTTATTCGATAGCGCAGCGACGGTCGCGGACGCTCCGGGCGGTGCGTTAAGCCCGACAAAAGCCTCTGCTAGGCCGTTCGGTCCCTCACGGCGAAAGTGTGCAGATGCTCCTGGAGACCGAACCCCTCAACGACGTGCAATCCGCCGCCGTGCGGCAAACCGATGGGCCGGTGTTAATTTTCGCCGGTGCCGGAAGCGGAAAGACGCGAGTCTTGACCCACCGGATCGCGTACCTGCTCGAAGAGAAGCGCGTCGACCCCGAACGCATTCTCGCCGTCACGTTCACCAACAAAGCCGCCGGCGAGATGAAGAGCCGGCTCGAACGCATGGTTGGATCGGCCGCACGCGATCTGTGGGTCGGTACGTTCCACGCGATGTGCGTGCGCATCTTGCGCCGCGACGGACGACGAATCGGTATCGCGCCGAGCTTCGTCATCATCGACGATAGCGATCAGCGCCAGGTCATTAAAGAAATTCTCGACGATCTCGATTACGACGAACGGCAGATCTCGCCGGGCGCGGTACTCTCCGAAATCAGCAAAGCCAAGAACGCGTTGATTTGGCCGGAGCAGTATCTCGAGAAGCAAACCGCGTTTCTGGGCGAGCGCGTCGGCAACGTCTATAAGGAGTACCAGCGCCGCCTGGCCGAATCCAACTCGCTCGACTTCGACGATCTGATCGTTCGCTCGATCGATTTGCTCGAGCGCGACGTGGATGCCCGGCGCAAGTACCAGGAGCGCTTCGAGTACGTGCTGGTCGACGAGTACCAGGACGTCAATATCGCCCAATACCGCCTCGTGGCGCTGCTCGCAGCCCATCACGGCAACATTACGGTCGTCGGCGACGACGATCAGTCCATCTATTCATGGCGCGGCAGCGATTACCGCATGATTTTACGCTTCGAAGAAGACTTCGACGGCGCCAAGATCTTCAAGCTCGAAGAGAATTATCGCAGCACGCAGCAGATTCTCGACGCGGCCAACGCGCTGGTCGCCAACAATCGCACGCGCGCACCCAAGAAGCTCTTCACGCGGCGCGAGGCCGGCGAGCCCATCACGGTGTATCCGGCGGCCACGGAACGCGACGAAGCCCGGTACGTGGTCGAGAAGGTCAAGAGTTCGGTACGCGACGGCGCGGCCTATCGCGATTTCCTGGTGCTGTACCGTACGAACGCACAGTCGCGCGTATTCGAAGAAGCGCTGATTGCCGACGGCATCCCGTACCGCGTGGTCGGCGGCGTCGGTTTCTACGCCCGCGCCGAAGTCAAAGACACGATCGCGTATCTTCGCTATATCCTCAATCCGTCGGATGCGATCGCCTTCAAGCGCATCGTCAACGTGCCGCGCCGCGGCATCGGCCAGCAGACGCTGGCCGCGCTCGTGCAATCGGCTAACGCCTCGCATCTCTCCGTCGGCGAAGCGATCTTCGACGGCGAACTGCTGCGCTCGGCGGTCCCGAAGAAGCTGAAAGAGCTGGAACGGTTCGCCGAACTGATCGGCGACTTCCGTAAGCGTGCCGACGCGATGAGCGTCGGCGACCTGCTCGTCAACGTTATGGAAGACTCGGGCTACGTGCGCGAGCTTCAAGCCGAGGATACGCACGACGCCCGGGCGCGGCTCGAGAACCTGCAAGAACTGGTCGGCGTCGCACGCGAGTACGAAGCCAACGACCCCGAACCGTCGCTCGCGGGGTTCCTGGCGAATTTGTCCTTAATCAGCGACCTCGATTCCCTCGACCCGGACGCATCGTATGTCACGTTGATGACAATGCACGGCGCGAAGGGCCTCGAGTTCACCAGCGTCTTCCTGACGGGTCTTGAAGAGGGCGTCTTCCCGCACAGCCGCGCCCTCACCGACGACAACGAGCTCGACGAAGAACGTCGTCTCGCGTACGTCGGCGTGACCCGCGCGATGGAACGGCTCTTCCTGAGCTACGCGCAGCGCCGCGCGCTCTACGGCAACACGTACGCCTATCCGAAGTCGCGGTTTATCGAAGAGATGCCGAACTTGGAACTGCTCGAGAGCGACAGCGTTCCGCTGCCGCGTCCGGCGGGCGGCCGTTGGCGTGAGGTCTCGATCCACGAGTCGGCCGGTGCGGGTATCGCGATGGGTCTGACGACCGGCGATCACGTGCGCCACCCGAAGTGGGGCGAGGGAACGATCCAAAACGTGGTCGGCGCCGGCGGCGACGGTCTCGTGACGATCGACTTCCCGAACGTCGGCCAAAAAATGCTGATGTTGAAATACGCCCCCCTCGAAAAGATCTAGTCCCCCGTGTCATCCTGAGCCTGTCGAAGGACGAAGGACGCTAGGTCTTTACTTTGGATATCATTCATGTCGCCGTCGCCGGCGCCTCAGGTAAACTCGGCAGCATAGCCGTCGAGGCGTTTTCGAACGCCGAGGGTTTCGACTACGTCGGGGGCTTTGCGCGCAAGGCGGATCCGTCGCGCGATACGCTAACGTCGCTCGACGAGTTGTTATCGCGTAACGTCGACGTGCTGTTCGATGCGCTGACGCTGCCGGCAAGTTTCGACGTCACCATGAGAGCCGTCGCCGCCGGCACGCGCCCGGTTATCGGAACCAGCGGCTGGGACGTCGAACAGCGTGCCGCGCTTGCGAAACTCCTCGTAGAGAAAAACCTCGGCGGCTTGATCGTGCCGAACTTTTCACTGGGTGCGATTCTGATGATGCGCTTCGCGGAGGCCGCCGCGCCGTTGTTCTCCGGCGTCGAAATCGTCGAGATGCACCGCGCATCGAAGAAGGATAAGCCGTCGGGAACGGCCGCCGCGACCGCAGCGCGGATCGCGGCGAAACGCCAAGGCGAAGTCCCGGCGATCCATAGCGTGCGGCTTCCGGGGCTGCTCGCGCATCAAGAAGTGATGTTCGGGGGCGCCGGTGAGGTGTTGACCATTCGGCACGATTCGCTCTCATACGAGTCTTTCGTACCGGGCATACTGCTCGCGGCCAAGGCCGTGATGAACGTAAAGGGTCTCGTGACCGGATTGGACTCGGTACTGTTCTGATGTCGAAGTTGGATGTTGCCGTCGTCGGGGCGACCGGCGTCGTCGGTGAAACGATCCTGCGCGTGTTGGAGGAGCGTGGCGTGCCGGTCGGCGAGATGGCCGCTTTCGCTTCGCGCGCTCGCGCGGGAGCCGTGCGGTTCCGCGGCGAGACGCTCGACGTGCGCGCGACCGACGAGGATGCGTTGCGCGGATTCGAGGTCGTGTTCTTTGCGTCCGGTGAAGAGAGTAGCGAACGCTACGCACCGGCCCTCGTGCAGCGCGGATCGTACGTGATCGATAACAGTTCGACGTTTCGCATGCGGGCCGGCGTGCCGCTCGTGATTCCCGAGGTGAACCCGGAGGCGATGCTGCAGGAGCACCACCTGTTTCCCGTCGCGAATTGCACGGCGATCGTGCTGTGCACGGCGCTGCGGCCGATTCGCGACGTCGCGGGGCTTAGCTCCGTTCGCGTCGCAACGTATCAGGCGGCCAGCGGAGCCGGAAGAGCCGGACTCGACGAGCTTCTCTCCGACGAACGCGCGGTCGTGCTCGGAGAAGAAGAACCGGCGGCCCAGATCTTCCCGCAGCACTTAGCGCACAACGTGATACCGCAGATCGGTTCGTTCGATGCGTCCGGCTACTCCGGCGAAGAACGTAAGGTAGCGGAAGAAACGCGCAAGATGCTCTCGCTTCCGGAGTTATTCGTCAGCGCCACGACCGTCCGCGTTCCGGTTCGCACCGCACACTCCGAAGTCGTGTTCGTGGAAACCGAGCGCGAGACGACGGTCGAAGAGCTAATGGCGGCGTTCGACGATGCTCCCGGATTGGTATTTCACCACGACGGCATCGTGACGCCGCGCGAGGTCGAGGGAACCGACACGATTCACGTCGCTCGCTTGCGGGCCGAACCGCCGATTCGTCCTTCTACGCTTACTACGGCACCGCGCGTCCAGGCTCAGGACGGCAATCGCACGCACAACTTTACATTTTGGTGCGTTGGGGATCAGTTGCGTAAGGGCGCGGCGACGAATGCGGTACAGATTCTCGAACTGCTGCTTTCGAAGGGGTTCGTCGGCGCGTGAACGCGACGCGGCGGGTTGCAGTGCTAAAGTTCGGCGGTACGTCGGTTGCGACGGCCGAACAGCGCGCCATTGCCTTCCAGCGGATCCGCGATGCGGTCACGGACGGCTTTGCGACGATTGCCGTCGTCTCCGCAATGGGCCGGCCTCCGGCGCCATATGCCACCGACTCGCTGCTCGGATTAATCGACGGACGCGGCGGTTCGCGCAACGCCGATCTCCTGCTGGCGGCGGGCGAACTGATTTCCGCCGCGGTGTTTGCGGAAGAGCTTGCGGCGTCGGGCGTCGACGCGGTCGCACTCACCGGAGCTCAAGCCGGCATCGTTACCGACGCGCGCTATGGCGACGCGGCGATTCTGCGCGTCGAGCCGCGCGAAATCGAGGCGCTGCTCGAACGCGGTGCGATTCCGGTCGTTGCAGGTTTCGCGGGCGCCACCGAGAGCGGCATTCCGACGACGCTCGGGCGCGGAGGAACGGATCTTTCCGCGATTGCCATCGGACAAGCGATGGGCGCGGAGCGCGTCGACATTTACACCGACGTCAGCGGCGCGATGACCGCCGACCCGCGACGCATTCCGAGCGCGCGGACCATCGATCGCGCGTCCCTCGATGAAATGTCGGAGCTCGCGCAGCACGGCGCGAAAGTGATGCACGACAAAGCGGCGGAGTTCGCGCGCGGCGCCGGCATGCGCTACGCAATCAAAGGGCTCGAAAGCGACCGTGGGACGATCGTCGACGAGAGCGTCGACCACCATCGTCCCGTGACCGGCGTCACCACGTCCGGGCGGCTGACGTGGGTTCGTGTGATTCGCGGCGATATCGAATCGCCGGCGCGCCGCATGGAAACGGAACTGGAGATGTTCCGGCGCGTCGCAGCGGCCGGGATCTCGATCGACCAGGTGACGATTAACCAGGCGGGGGTGGCCTTCGTCGTCGAAGGAGACCGCGGCACCGAGATCCGCGCGTTGCTCGGTGACCTGAACATAGCGGTTCGCGTTCGGGAGGATTGCTCGAAGCTCTCGGTTGTGGGCACGGGGATGCGCGATGCGCCGGGCGTGGTGCACCAAGTCGTGGATGCGCTCTCGCGCGTCAACGTCGAAATTATCCACGCTACCGACAGCAACGTCACGATTTCGATTCTGGTACCTGCCGGCGATGCGGCGCGCGCTGAAGCCGCCGTTCACGAGCAGTTCCATCTCGACGCAGGAGACCCGCCATTATGAAACTCGGCACCGTCCTCACCGCCATGATCACGCCCTTCGACGAGCGCGACAATCTCGCGATTGCAGAGGCCCAGAAAATCGCACGCTGGCTGATCGACCGCGGCAACGACGGGCTCATCGTCGCCGGTTCGACCGGCGAAGGTCAAACGCTGGATCGCGCCGAGCGCAGCGCGTTGTGGGCCGCGGTGAAAGATGCCGCCGGAACCCGCGCCGCCGTGATCGCGAATGCGGGCACTGCGTCGACGCGCGAATCAGTCGCCTTCGCGAAAGACGCCGCGGCGGCCGGCGCCGACGCGATCCTCGCGGTCGTTCCGCCCTACATTAAGCCGACGCAAACCGGCATGCGACGCCATTTTGGCGCGATCGCCGAGGCAACGAACGAACTGCCGGTCATCATCTATAACATCCCAGGGCGAACCGGCGCGAACATGCTGCCGGAAACGCTGCTCCAGTTGGCGAGCGACCATGCCAACATCGCCGGCGTCAAAGAGTCGAGCGGCGATCTCAAGCAGATCGCGACGATCGTCGCCGGTCGCCGTGACGGCTTTCTGGTTTGGGCGGGTGACGACCATCTCTTTCTGCCGTGTTTGGCGCTAGGGGCGGACGGCGTCGTCGGCGTCGCGTCGCATCTGTGCTCGCCCGAGTTTCGCCGGATGTTCGAGGCGTATCGAGCGGGGCGCGTCGCCGAGGCGGCGCAGATCCACGCGAGCCTGCTCCCGCTCTTCGACGCGCTCTTTGCCACGACCAATCCGATTCCGATCAAGTGGGCGATGAATCAGGCCGGCTTTCAAGCCGGCGCGTGCCGACTGCCGCTCGACGATATGCCGGCCGCGCTCGCGGAGCGCTTGCGTCCGATGGTCGCGCGCTACGCGGAGGCCCGGGAGGAGGCGTGGACCGCGTAGAGATCCTCGGCTGCAAACTCGACGTTCTCGATGCGAGTGAGGCGGCCGCGCAGATCATGACGTTCGCTCGCGATGGCGCGGGCGCTCAGGTGGTAACGCTCGGTACCGAGATGGTCGTGCACGCGCAAAAGGACGAACGATTCCGCGACGTCGTGAACGCCAGCGCCCTATCGCTTTGCGACACGGTCGGCGTACTCAGCGTTGCGCGACGCCGCGGTGCCAACCTTCACGAGCGCGTAACCGGCATCGAGTTGGTCGAACGCCTGTGCGCGCAAGCCGCGCGCGAAGGCCTGCCGGTTTATTTTCTGGGTGGCGCCGAGGGCGCGGCCGCTGACGCAGCGGCAATCATGGAAGCGCGGTTCCCCGGATTGGCCGTCGCCGGCACGCGCAACGGATTTTTCGCGGACGACGAAATCGCCGGCATCGTCGACGAAATTCGATCGAGCGGCGCGAAACTGCTCTTCGTGGGATTGGGCTCGCCGCGCCAAGAGTTGTGGCTGGCCGAGCATCTGCGCGAGACCGGTGCGGGTGCTGCGGTGGGCGTCGGCGGTTCGTTCGACGTTCTCGGAGGACGGGTCGTGCGAGCGCCGCATTTCATGCGGCGGCTGGGGCTGGAGTGGCTCTATCGCTTGGTAAAGGAACCACATCGCTGGCGCCGCCAGCTCGCGCTTCCGTACTTCGTATGGCTCGTCGCTCTCGACGGATTCGGCTTCTCGCACAAGAAGGGCGTGACGAACTAGTGAAAGCGATGATCCTCGCCGGCGGCCTTTCGACGCGCCTCTACCCGCTCACGAAACAGGTACCGAAACCGCTGGTTCCGGTCGCCGGCGTTCCGAACGCCGTGCATCTGATCCACTACCTGCAGTCGTTCGGATACGACGAGATCGCGATCAACGTGTTTTACCTCGCCGATGTGATCCTCGCCGCGCTGGGGGACGGATCGGCGTTCGGCGTCAAGCTGCATTACCTGCACGAGCCGGTGCTGATGGGAAGTGCGGGCGCGCTCAAACCGCTGGAGCGCTATTTCGGCCAGGAGACGTTCGTCGTCGTCGGCTGCGACGACCTCACCGACCTTCCGCTGGACAAGCTCGTCGCGTTTCACCACGAGCGCAGCGCGGTCGCCACGATCGGCTTGGTCGAGCGCGACGAGGTCGACCAATACGGCGTCGTGGTCGTCGACGATCGCGGGAAGATCACCGGATTCCAAGAGAAACCGGCAAAAGGTACGGAGCGCAGCCGCTTGGTCAACACGGGCATCTACGTGTTCTCGCCGGAGATCTTCAAGCACATTCCCGCAAATGAGTTCTACGATTTCGGCAAACAGGTCTTTCCATCGCTGCAGGCGGGCGACGCGCCCTTTTATGGCTTCGACGCGCGCGGCGCGTACTGGTGCGATATCGGGACGCCGGACGAATACCGCCGCGCGAGCTTCGACGTCGTCGAAGGCGTCTTTGCGATACCCGGAACGCGAGCCAACGGCGCATCGCTAACGGCCGATGTGGCGGAAGACGCGCGCATCGACGGCGACGTTTGGATCGGCAGCGGCGCGCGCGTCGGCCCGGGGGTCACGATCGTTGGCCCGAGCGTCGTCGGCGACGCCGTTACCATCGCGCCGAACGCGCGCATCGAGCGTACCATCCTGTGGGAAGGCGCGACCGTCGGTGCCGGCGCGACGCTGCGCGATTCGATCGTCGGCAAGGAGTACTACGTCCAAGATGGCACCGCGCTCGATCATGCCGTCATCGCGAACGATCCGGCACTGCCGTAGGGCTCTCAGTCTCGCTCAGGCTTAGCCTGCTAAGAATGCGGTAGAGCAGCGTTCCTACGGGAGGGAATGAAAATGCAACCTCAACGAGTGATTCTGGGCGTGGCCATCGCGCTCGCCGTTGCAGTACCGGCGCGTGCGCAACAATCCGCCGATCCGTCCGTCAGACCGCCGTTCGCGCCCCAGGACTATTCGGGGATCGTGCCTGATCTTTCGCCGCCGAAGGCGACGTCGAAGCAACTTGCTGCCGAACAGGGTGCCGAGAATCCCGGCGTGACCTCCGCAGCCAAGAACACCTACGACCATTTAGTGGCGGGCAATCTCGATCGTGCGAAGCTCACCGACGACGTTAGTCGCGCTCTTCCCGCGACGCTCGTGAAGTCGGCTTCAGGTCAACTCGTCATGCTCGGCACGCCGTCGTGGTCGTTCGTCGGGAACGCATGGTCGTCCGCAGGCGACGTGTCGATCTACAAACTGCAGTACGCCAAAACCGTCGCGTACATGACCTTCGGCGTGAGCAACGCCGGCGTCGTCTACGCACTGTATCTCGGAGCTAAGCCGACACCCACGATATAACCCTAGGCGCAGACACACTTCGTCGTGACCGGGCGGCATGACGTGGCGCAGTATCCTCGACCTGGTTTTTCCCGCGCAGTGCGCCGGCTGCAACGCGATCGGCAGCGGTCTGTGTGCGGCGTGCGTTCCTTCCACCGGGCCGATTGACATTCGCCTGCGCCTTTTACGGGTCCGCGCTCTGGGTAATTATGAGGACACGCTGCGCGACGCCGTGCTCGCGCTCAAGGACGGCCGCTGCGACGTCGCGGAGGCGCTCGGCGCGCTGCTCGCACCGGCGGTCCCATGCGGCACGACGTTGGTCCCCGTACCGACAACGGCGGCGCGGAAGCGCGTGCGAGGCGTGGACGGCGTGGTTCTGATGGCGCGAATCGCAGCGCGTGCGGCCGGAGCTACGATGGTCGAAGCCTTGCGCCAACGAGCCGGCGACGCGCAACGCGGTCGCTCCCGCACGGAGCGGCTGCGAGCCAAGGAGCGTTTCGTCTGCGAGGCGGCGATTGGGAGGCGGCGAGTCCTGCTGGTCGACGATGTCTGCACGACCGGCGCAACGCTCGAGGATTGCGCCGGTGCGGTTCGCGCCGCGGGCGGATGCGTCGAAGGGGCGCTGGTCGTCGCGGCAGCGAAACCCGAAGCCCCGTGGAAGACGAAGCCGGCTTAACGTCGCTCGACCGCCTCTATCTCGATCGTGCGTACGAACTAGCTGCGCGCGGCATCGGGTCCACGTCGCCAAACCCGCCGGTCGGTGCCGTCGTCGTTCGCGACGGCACGATTCTGGGTGAGGGATACCACCACGTTGCCGGCGCGCCGCATGCCGAAGCGAATGCGCTGGCGCAGGCCGGCGACGCGCACGGAGCGACGCTCTACGTATCGCTGGAACCGTGCAATCACGTCGGCCGCACGCCCGCGTGCGCGCAAACCGTGGTCGATGCCGGAATTCGCCGTACGGTCGTCGGCACGTTCGATCCGAATCCGCGCACCAACGGCGGCGGCGTCGCGCGCTTACGCGACGCCGGCATCGAGGTAGAGATCGCCGGCGACCCGCGTGCGCTGCAACTCGTCGAACCGTTTGCGCGCGCGGTGCGCGATAAACGCGCGTACTTGACGTTAAAGATGGCGATGTCGCTCGACGGCGCCATCACTTCCAAACCCGGCGTTCAGGAGTGGATCACCGGCGAATCGGAACGGCTGTACGTGCGCGACCTGCGCATCGCGTATGACGCCGTGATGGTTGGCGCCGGTACCGTTCGGGTCGACGATCCGCAGCTCACGGTGCGCCCCCCGCACGACCGGCTGCGACCGTACGTCCGCGTCGTCGTCTGCGAAACCGATAGTGTCCCGCCGCAAAGCCGCATCTTCGAAGGACTCGCCGGTTACGCAAAGACAGTCGTCCTCGCTCCGGCCGGAGCGCGCGAAGGTTTCGCAGCGCTCGAATCCGTCGCCGATCTGCTCTTCGTCGGAGACGCGACGGCAAAGCAGCTCGATCTGTCTGCAGCGATGCGAGCGTTATACGCGCACGGCATCTCGAGCGTCTTGTGCGAGGGCGGCCCGACGCTGGCGGCGAGATCGATCGCCGCGGGATTGGTCGATCGTGTGTATTGGGCGATCGCTCCGGTATTTTTGCAGAATCCGATTGCCGTGCCGGTATTGGCCGGTCTCGACATGGCCGCGGTCGCCGCGAAGGTGCGTTTCGACCGCGTGGAGCAGGTTGGCGAAGACGTGATGATTTCCGGAACGTTCGATGTTTAGCGGTTTGATCGGGTACGGCGGCGCGCTCGTAAGCGCGCAGCCCGAGGATGGCGGTGTGCGCCTCCGGATTCGCTGCGAAGGCGTCAAACGAGAACGCCCCGAGGTGAAGGATTCGATCGCGGTCGACGGCGTCTGTTTGACCGTCACGAAGATCGACGGGAAAACCATTGCGTTCGACGTCATCCCGGAGACGCTGGCTCGCACGACGCTAGGTCTTCGCAATCAAGGCGATGTCGTCAACGTCGAATATTCGCTACGCGTCGGGGACCGCATGGGCGGCCACTTCGTCTACGGCCACGTCGATGCAACCGCCGAAGTCCTCTCCCGTACGCCGGAAGGCCAGGGCGAACGCATTCGTATCGAGCGGCCGGCGCAGCTCGCGCCGATGATCGCCGAAAAGGCGTTTATTGCCGTCGACGGTGTGAGCCTGACCGTCGCCGCGGTCGGCGACGGCTGGTTCGAAATTGCGCTCATCCCCGAAACGCTGGAACGCACGACGCTCGGCCGGCGGCCCGCCGGCAGCCGCGTAAACCTCGAAGTCGATCCGCTGGCGCGCTACGTCGTCGAAGCGCTGAAGCGGTGACGCGTTATAAGGAGCGCTTGCCGGCAGGGGCTCGCGTCTTCGAAACGCGTTTACAGGTTCAGTGGGCCGACGTCGATATCGCCGGCATCATGTACTTCGCGGCCTATTGGCGGTTCGTCGAGTACGCCGAGATCTGCTACTTCGCGGCACTCGGGTTCCCGTACGATACCGTGTTCGACGAGTACGATTTCTGGCTGCCGCGCGTGCGCGCCGAAGCCGAATATCACGCGCCCGCGCTGATGAACGATTGGCTGCGCATGCGCACCCATCTCGAAAAGGTCGGCGCCTCGAGCGTCCGTTGGCAGACCGTCGTCTTCAACGAGCGCACCGGTGAACCGGGCGGCGCATTTACCCTCACCGTCGCGTGCATCGACCGGATCACCAAGAAGAGCCGACCGATGCCGGAGCCGATCCGGCAGGCGCTGCTCTCGGCGATGGGCGAGACTAGTGATCGATGAAGTTCGACGCCTCCGACATCGTCGGGTCGAGGCGTAGATCTTCAAGCGCGTAGCCGCGTTCTTCATGGCCGGTTGCCGTCGAGACGCGCACGACGATCTTGTGCGGGTGAACTTCCTTAACCGTGCCCTCTTCGTTCGTCGCGTCGACGAAAACTCTATCGCCAACCTTTAGCATGCTCGCCTACCCTTCCGCGGCCTTCGCGGCGCGCCGAGACCTCTTCGCGACCGCTTCTAAGGTCAGCCTCCTTCGATCACGGTAATGGGAACGGGCTCCGGAAGCGGCATCACGACGTCGTCCTCGCGCGTCGTCACTCGGATCGCGATTGCGAGTCCGACGGCCGCGAGAGCGGCTGCAAAGAAGAATGGCGCGCCGAGCAGGTTCATCGAGCGCCATGGACCGGCGAACTGATAGAACATCAACGTGAACAGGAACGGGCCGATCAGCGCGGCGATGCCGCGGACCGCGCCCATCGCACCTTGCAGTTCTCCTTGCTCCTGCGGCCCGACGCGCTTCGTCATCAGCGATTGCATCGGCGAGTTATAGATCGACAAGCATGCCACCAGGATCGCAAATAGGAATACGTAGCCGTTGTTAACGCCAAAGAGGACGTAGCCCGTCACGTAGACGGCCAGCCCCATCACGAGCGTTCGCCGTTCGCCGAAGCGTTTGACGGCTGGGCCGACCAACGTCGAGGCAGTGATTGCGGAGCAGACGCCGACGAGCGCGAGTGAGAAACCGATCGATCGCTGATCCCACCCGAACTGCGCGATCAAATAGAGCACCCACAGATTCGGCAGCGCGTCGTGAGCGACGAGTACGATGAAGTTCACGGCCGAGAGTCCGTAGAGTTCGCGATGACGCATCAGCAGTTTGAGCGATCCGACCGGATTCGCGCGCTTCCAATCGACCTTGAGGACGCGGTGCTCCGGCTTGAGCGATTCGGGCAGAACGAAGAAGCCATAGAGCCAGTTGATTAGGCTGAAGCCGGCAGCGATCCAGAACGGCAACCGGGCGTCGACGTTCCCGGCCAGGCCGCCGATCGCGGGCCCGAGCACGAAGCCGATTCCAAAAGCGCTGCTCAACAAACCGTACGCCTTCGCGCGGTTTTCGGGCGCGTTAACGTCGGCGATGTACGCGTAGGCCGTCGAGAGGTTGGCGGTCGCGACGCCGGAGAGAATGCGTCCGGCGAAGAGCCACCAAAGGTTTGGCGCGACCGCCATGATTGCGAAGTCGATCGCCGTGACGAAGCACGAGATCAAGATCACCGGTCGCCGCCCGACCTTGTCCGAAAGCATGCCCAGCAGCGGCGAGCAGACGAACTGCCCGAGCGCCCACACCGTCGTGAACGCGCCCTGGTACACCGCGGCGCTTGCGATGTTGCCGCCGAGGAAGTTCGCGATGAGCTTCGGCAAGACGGGCGCGATGATCCCGATCGAGACCATGTCGATCGTGACCAGGATGAAGATAAAGATGGTCGCGCCGCGGCGCGGTGTGGCATCAGGCGGTAGCATGGAATTCCTTGTTCGTGGCGGCAAGGGAAGCGCTATCGATCGCGTCGAGCCAGAGCTCGACGGCGCGATTTACGCGCTCGCGATCGTGGGTCGCGACCAGATCCATGAGAAATCCGCGGAAACCGGCGAGAATCATCGTCGCGAACGCGAGCGCTTCTTCGCGAGGCGTTCCCGCGGCGATCGACGGTGCGGCAATGAACGTGAGCCAGTCGCCGATGGCGCGGTCGACGAAGCCGGGAAAACGCTCGGGGGCGACCATCGCGAGGGCAAACGTCTCGTAGAAGAGCCGGTACAGCGTTTCGTAGCGGGCGTCGCTCATCATCTGCCAGCAGAGCGAACAGATTTCGCGCGGGCTCAACCCGCTCGTGAACTTCACGTTGGCGAGCTGCGCGGTTTGCCGGGAGCGCGCGGCATCCATCACTTCGACGAGCAGCGCGTCCTTCGATTTGAAATAGTACAGCAGAACGCGTGGACTCGACCCGACCGCTTTGGCAAGAGGGCGAAGGGAGAGCTCGGAGATGCCGTGGTCGCAGGCATAGTCCAGGATCCGCTCCAGGAGCCTTTTGCGACGGGCGACATCGACGGCACGTGTCATAGAGCTAAGCTAACATAATTGAAACAATCGTTTCAAGTATCCTGACACCTCCAGCGAGCCCTTAAAGTTCTTGACAGTTGTAAAGTCAGGGAGTTAGGCTCGCCCTAATGACCACTTTTGCCGACCGCCTCAATGCGGCGATGGATGAAGCTTCACTTACGGCCGCCGAACTAGCCGAGCGCTCCGGGCTCACCGAATCTGCGATCTCGCTTCTGCGCTCGTCGCGGCGCGAGCCATCGTACCGTACGCTCACTCGCCTCGCGGCGGTGCTGCCGCCGCTGGCCGAAGGGCTGAGCGAAGACGCGAGCCCGTTCGATTCGATCGAGGACGCGATTGCCGACGTCCGCGCCGGCAAGATGGTCGTGGTACTTGACGACGAGGATCGCGAGAATGAGGGCGACCTCGTGATGGCCGCCCAGATGGTCACGCCTGAAGCCATCAATTTCATGCGCAAGGAAGCGGGCGGCCTAATCTGCGTTCCACTTCTGGGACGGCGCCTCGACGAACTCCACATTCCGCAGATGGTCGACGACAACACCGCCGTGCACGAGACCGCGTTCACCGTTTCGGTCGAAGCTCGCGGCCTCACGACGACCGGCATCTCGGCGCACGATCGTGCCGCAACCATCGTGAAGCTGTTGGACTCGCAGGCGCGACCGTCCGATTTCCTGCGGCCCGGCCATACGTTTCCACTGCGCGCTCGCGAAGGCGGCGTGCTGGTTCGCGCCGGTCAAACCGAGGCATCGGTCGATTTGGCGCGGCTTGCGGGACTTTATCCCGCGGGCGTCATTTGCGAAATCATGGCGGAAGACGGAACCATGGAGCGCTTGGACGGTTTGCGAGCCTATGCCGACAAGCATGGCTTGCGGCTGATCACCGTCAAGGATTTAATCGCTTACCGCATGCGCACCGAAAAATTAGTCAAGAGAATCGCCGAGTTCGACCTACCGACCACCGTTGGGAATTGGAAAGGCGTCGCCTACGAGAATACGCTCGATGAGAACACCCACGTCGCCCTGGTCATGGGCGAGATCGGCGACGGCAAGAACCTGCTGGTGCGCGTTCACTCCGAGTGTCTAACCGGCGACGCGCTTCATTCGATTCGCTGCGACTGTGCGGCGCAGCGCGACGGCGCGATGGAAATGATCGCGAAAGAGGGGCGCGGCATCCTGCTGTACCTCCGTCAAGAAGGCCGGGGAATTGGCCTCGCCAACAAGCTGCGCGCCTACGAGCTGCAAGATCGCGGGGCCGACACGGTCGAAGCGAATCTGGCGCTCGGGCTGCCCGACGATAAACGCGACTACGGTATCGGTTCGCAAATCCTCGTCGATCTCGGCGTTAAAGAGATGCGCGTGATCACCAACAACCCGCGCAAGATCTTCGGACTCGAAGGCTTCGGCTTGAAGATCGTCGAGCGGGTACCGATGCAGACGAAGCCGACGGTATACAACCGCAAGTACATGGCGACCAAGCGTGCCAAGCTCGGCCACATGTTCGATGAAAGCGTGGCCGCCTCTTGAAGACCGACGGCAAGAAGACGTCGCTGCCCGATTGTTCGGGGAAGCACGTCGCCATCGTAGCGGCACGCTTCTACGCCGATCTCACCACGCAGCTGGTCGACGGCGCTCGCCGGGCGCTTCAGGATTGCAAGGTGAGTGCCGGCGATATCTTCACGTACGACGTGCCGGGCTGCTTCGAGCTGCCGCTCGCTTGCCGCAAACTCATCGAAAGCGATCGCTTCGACGCCGTGGTCGCGCTCGGCGTCGTGATTCGCGGGGATACGCCGCACTTCGATTTCGTCGCCGGCGAGTGCGCGCGCGGCATTATGGACGTGCAGCTGGCGTCGGGTATACCGATCGGCTTCGGCGTGCTGACGACCGAGAATCTCGCGCAAGCCGAAGAACGGGCCGATCCGAAACGCGGCGACAAAGGCTACGAGGCTGCGGTAGCCGCGGCCACGCTGCTCGTCTTGGACGGCAACGAAGCGCCGCGACCCGTCGGCTTTCGCTCCTAACCCTTCGAGCGAACCTCTCTCATCGCGCTCTAATCTTGCGCTAATCGTTTCATGAGCGCATGCTGTGCCGTCCTAGTCCACAATGAGGCCAGGAGATTTAATAAACATGGCAAGCAAATGGTTCGTACGTCTTTTTCCCGCTATGGCTATTTCGACCGCACTCGTGTGCGCCGCCTCACCGGCGAGCGCTCAAGTTTACGGTTACGGTCCGGCCCCAGTTGCGCCGGTCGGTGCGCCGATAGCGCTTCCACCGGGCTGCACGCCGTTTAATACGGTCACGCAGTGGATCTATCAGCCGCAAACCGGCTGGGTACTCTGCCCTGCCGTTGCGATAGCGCCGCAGGCCGGCTACGGTACTCCGTACGGCCAGGTCGGTTACGGCTACGGCCAGGCCCCCTACGGGTACGGCCAGCAGCCGTATGGCTACGGTCAACAACCTTATGGCTATGGTCAACAGCCCTACGGCTACGGGCAACAGCCGTATGGTTACGGCCAGCCCCCAATCGCCTACGGCGGCTCGCCCTATGGCTATGGCGGCTCGCCCTATGGTTACGGCGGCTCGCCCTACGGCGGCTCGCCCTATGGTTACGGCGCTCGCCGTACGGTTACGGGGGCTCACCGTACGGTTACGGCGGCTCGCCCTACGGCTACGGTCCGAGCGTCGGACAAGTGACGACGACGGCCATCCTGGGTTCGCTGCTCACCGTCGGATTGGCGGCCTTGACCGCTTCAACGTATGCGCCGTACGGTTACGGCGGCGGCTACCCCGCGTACGGCGGCTACCCCACTGCTTACGGCGGCGGCTACCCAGCTTACGGCGGTTACCCAGTTGCTTACGGCGGCGGCTATCCCGCTTACGGCGGCTACCCGGCCGGCTACGGCGGCTCAACGTACTACGGCGGCAACACGACCATCAATCGCTACATCACCAACCGCACGGTCATCGTCCGTCGCATCGTTCGTCCGACGACCGGTTTCAACCGCCGTCCGGCCGCCCCGATCCGCGCCACTGAAAGCGACGCAATCGCTCGCGGATCCGTCGCGGCGCCGCGCCAGAACAACCCGGTGTTCGCTCCGGTTCGCGCATCGGTACCCGCCGTTGCCCACGCACCGATGCGCACGGAACCCGTCCGCACCGTGGCAGCGCACCCGTTGAACAATACCGTTGCGGCGCATCCGGTGAACGTGCGCCAGGTCAACGCGCATCCGGTAAACACGATCGCCGCGCAGCGTCCGGTAAACGCAATCGCCGCTCGCCCGGAACGTCCGGTCGAGGCGCGCCCGGTACAAGTGATGCCGGTCTCGTATCGCCCCGTCGCCCCGGTTACGGAGCGTCGCGTCGAACCGGTCAATCAAACCAGCATCGCGCCGCGACAGTCCTCACCATGGGCCGCGTACCAGGCCGCGCGTCAGGAAAATCCCGCACTGCGCCAAGACGCGCCGGTGAACGCCTATCAGGCTCCGCGCCAGTACAATCCGGAACCGCGTCAGGACGTACCGGTCAATGCGTATCAGGCTCCGCGCCAATACAATCCGGAACCGCGTCAAGACGCACCGGTCAACGCGTATCAGGCTCCGCGCCAGTACAACCCGGAACCGCGTCAATACGCACCGGCAAACGCGTACCAGGCTCCGCGCCAGTACGACAACCCGCAGCCGCGTCAATACGCACCGGCGAACGCGTACCAGGCTCCGCGCCAGTACAACAACCCGCAACCGCGTCAGTACGCACCTCAGGCAGTTCGTGGTGATGCCGGCGGTCGCGCCGCAAGCGCTCCGCAACGCCAAGAGTCTCACGACCGCAGCGGCGGCGGCGGCTCGCGCCGTCCTCCCGCCTAGAGAAACGGCACGCTCCCTGCCCCCAATCGGCCGCCTTCACGGGCGGCCGATTTTGTTATAGCCGCTCTTGATTTTGGATGGCAACGACGTCAACGCGCGACGCGGCCGTAGCGGCCGCATCGAGAAATGCGAGCCGGGTCCGTCGCGCTAGGATATCGTCGGGCGTGCGCGCCATCTCGTTGCGATATCCGTTTACCACGTCGGCTTTCGTGTACGAGAAACCAGCGTGCAACGGTTCGCCGAGCTCGGGACGCTGCATCGTGATCGCGCGAAGCTCGTCACTCGTATCGTCGTGCAGGCGAAGCGTTGCGGTGATGCAAGCGGCGCTCTTCAACCCGCCGCTTACGATCGCTGCATCCACGGCATCTTGTGCCATCTTGCGGTAGGTCGTCCATTTTCCGCCCGCGATCGTCACGAGCCCGGAGCGCGAGGTCTCGACCAGATGCTCGCGCGATTCCTTCGCGGTCGACGCCGCGCCGCGTTCGACCAGCGGCCTCAGCCCGGCGAAACGCGCCGTGATCGCGCCGGCATCGAGCGGACGCTCCAGGTAGCCGTTCACCGTATCGAGCAGATAGGCGATCTCCTCGTCGCTCGGCTGCGGATCGAGAACCGCTCCGTCGACCGGAATATCGGTCGTGCCGATCAGCATGCGTTCGTGCCATGGGATCGCAAACAGCACGCGCCCGTCGGCCGTCTTCGGGACGAGCAACGCGTCGACGCCGGGCATCGCGTCGCGGCCGACGAGTATGTGGGTGCCGCGGCTGTGCGCGAGAATCGCCGGCGCTGCCGGGTCGTCCAGGCGGCGGATCTCATCGGCGAAAATTCCGGCGGCATCGATCGTCACCGTCGCTCGCACGTCGAACGCAGCACCGCTCTCCGCGTCGCGAACGCTCGCGCCGGCAAGCCTGGATCCCGCGCGATTCAGTGAAACGACGCGGCAGTAGTTTGCAAGCGCCGCTCCGCAATCGGCCGCGCTGCGCGCGAGCGCGATCGCGAGACGGGCGTCGTCGAACTGCCCGTCGTGATACTCGACCGAGCCGCGCAGGCCGCTTCGGCGCAGCCACGGCAACCGTTCCAACGTCTCCGCGCGCGAGACGTAGCTGCTCCTGCCGAACTCGCTTCGCCCGGCCAACGCGTCGTAGAGCTTCAATCCGGTGAAATAGTACGGCGATTCCCACCAGCGGTACGCCGGTGTCAGGAACGTGCGGTCGCGAACCAGCGTCGGAGCGTTGCGCAGGAGATGCGTACGCTCGTGCAGCGCCTCGCGAACGAGGTGTACGTCGCCTTCCTGGAGGTAACGAACGCCGCCGTGCACGAGTTTGGTTGACCGGCTGGAGGTCGCTGCCGCGAAATCGTTGGCCTCAACGAGCGCCGTGCTATAGCCGCGCGACGCCGCATCGACCGCGCATCCGAGCCCCGTCGCGCCGCCGCCGATCACCAGCATGTCGAAGCGTTCGTCCGCTAAACGCGCGAGCATCGCGGTGCGATTCATGCGCCGTCGCCGGTCGTCCGCGTACGGTGGACCGCGCGATGCCAGCCGAGCAGCAGTTCCGCCCGGCGTGCGGCGTCCATCGACGGCGCGAAGCGACGGTCTTCGGCCCAAAGCCGCTCGATCGCGTCGAGGTCGCTCCACACGCCGGCTTGCAACCCCGCCATGCACGCCGCGCCCAGCGCCGTGGTCTCGGTGATGCGCGGCCGCACCACGTCGACGCCTAAGATATCGGAAACGAACTGCATCGCGAGCCCATCCTTCGACGCTCCGCCATCGACGCGCAGTTCGCGCAACTGCAACCCCGCATCGCGGACCATCACGTCGAGCACGTCGGCGCTTTGGTAGGCCATCGCCTCGAGTGCGGCGCGCGCGATGTGCGCGCGCGTCGTGCCGCGCGTGATCCCAAAGATCGCTCCGCGTGCGTACGGATCCCAATACGGTGCACCGAGTCCGGCGAGTGCGGGAACGAAATACACGCCGCCGTTGTCGGGGACTTGTGCCGCGAGTGCCTCGACGGCGTCGGACGATGCGACGATCTGCAGTCCGTCACGCAGCCATTGCACCGCGGCACCGGTCACGAAGATCGAGCCTTCGAGCGCATAGCACGCGTTGTGCCCTGCCGACGTGAACGCTACGGTCGCCAACAGACCGCCCGTAGGATGCGCGATGCGTTCCCCCGTGTTCAGCAGCACGAACGAGCCCGTGCCGAAGGTGTTCTTAGCGAGCCCCGGCCGGAAGCCGGCCTGTCCGAAAAGTGCGGCCTGCTGATCCCCCGCGGCGCCGCCGATCGCAATCCCCGCCCCGAAAAGCGACGTTTCGGTCGTTCCGAAGCTGCCGATCGACGGACGCAGGTCCGGCAGCACCCCGCGCGGCACGCGAAAGAGTGCGAGCAGTTCGTCGTCCCAATCCAACGTCGCAAGATCGAGCAGCAGCGTGCGCGAGGCGTTGGTATGGTCGGTGGCGTGCACGGCGCCCGCCGTGAGGTTCCAAATCAGCCAGGTGTCGACGGTGCCGAACGCAAGTTCGCCGCGTTCGGCTCGCTCGCGTGCGCCTGGAATCGCGTCGAGCAGCCATGCGATTTTCGTTGCAGAGAAGTAGGGATCGAGCAGCAGCCCGGTCTTTGCCGTAACTTCGGGCTCGCGACCGGCGGCGCGCATCTCGTCGCAGACGAGTGAGGTGCGCCGGTCTTGCCAGACCATGGCCGGCGCAATTTGGGACGCCGGTGCGGCGATCCCACAGGATCGTCGTTTCGCGCTGATTCGTGATGCCGAGCGCGGCGACGTCGGCAGCAGTCGCTCCCGCGCTCGCCAGCGCCGCGCGGGCGGTCGCAAGCTGCGTTTGCCAAATGTCGGCCGGATCGTGCTCCACCCAGCCGTCGCGCGGGAAGTGCTGAGTGAATTCGCGCTGGTCGAGGCTGCATATGGCGCCGGTTTCGTCAAAGAGGATGGCGCGCGAACTCGTCGTGCCTTGATCGAGCGCGAGAACGTATCGCATGGCCGAAGGGATTCGCCTACCTTGGTCGCATTTACCGCGTTCCGGTTTGCAAATCGCGCCCCTGCGGAGGGTCCATGGAAGATCGTATTCTGACCTGTAAGGACTGCGGTAACGAGTTCGCGTTTACGGCGAGAGAACAACAGTTTTTCGCGGAGAAGGGTTTTACGAATCAGCCGCAGCGCTGCCGGGAGTGCCGGCAGACGCGGCGCGCGCAGGGCGCGGAGGCGCGCGGCGCCGTACGCCCATCGCACGACGCCGTCTGTGCGGCATGCGGAATCCAGACCACCGTCCCGTTCCGGCCGCGCGGCGACCGGCCCGTGTACTGCCGGGCGTGTTTCGCCTCGCACGTACCCGCCCTCGTCTGATTGCCCGGATTAGAAGCGGTCCGCTACGACGGCGATGCCGTCGTCTATCTCGATCAGCGTCTGCTTCCGCACGAAACGCGCTACGAGCGCGCTCGTAACGTCGATGAGATCGAAGCGGCGATCCTGACGCTTGCGGTGCGCGGTGCGCCGTGCATCGGGGTTTTCGGCGCGTATGGCGTCGCGCTGCTGTTTGCGACCGTTTCCGACGAACGCGCGCGCGCAAAAGCGATCGCTCGCATCCGTGCGGCCCGTCCGACGGCAGTGAATCTGATGTGGGCGGTCGATCGAGTCGCCGCCGCCGCCGACCCGCTCGGAGAAGCACGCGCCATCCACAGCGAACAGCGGGCGCTGGATGCCGCGATCGCGGATGCCGGCGTACCGCTGATCGCTAAGGGAGCCCGCGTGCTCACGCACTGCAATACGGGGCCGATCGCAACCGCAGGCGGCGGAACGGCGCTCGGCGTCATCATCGCGGCGCATCGGGCTGGCAAGAAGCCGCGCGTCTTCGTCGACGAAACGCGACCGCTGCTGCAGGGTGCGCGCCTCAACACCGTCGAGCTGCAGGCGGCCGGCGTCGAGACGGTACTGCAAGTCGACGGCGCGGCCGCGATTGCGATGCAGCGCCAAGGGATCGATCTCGTGATCGTCGGTGCGGACCGGATCGCGCGCAACGGCGACACGGCGAATAAAATCGGAACCTACGGACTAGCAATTCCTGCGGCCGATCACGGCATACCTTTTTACGTCGCCGCACCGCGCTCGACGTTCGACTTTGGGATTTCCAGTGGCAATTCAATTCCGATCGAGGAGCGCTCGCCGGATGAAGTCACGTCGTTTCGCGGCGAGCGCGTCGCTCCGGAAGGGACGCACGTTTACAATCCGGCGTTCGACGTGACGCCTGGACACTTGATTACTGCCTTTATCACGGAGTGCGGGGTCGTCCGGCCGCCGTACGTGGACACCGTCGCGGACCTGGAACTGCGTCCGTTCGTCGGGGCGGTCTTGTCCCCCGGGGCTTCCTAAGGCTGTCTTAAACGTCCGGGGGTGCGCCCGGGCTGCGTTGCGAAGCGGGGCGGTAAGGAGAACCGCGTCATGCTGAATCGTCTTTTTGCTATCGTCTGTTGCGCTTGCCTCGTTGCCGGTTGCGCGAGAGGGGCCGAAGACGGCGTTTCTTTCGCGCCGCAGCTCGAGCGACCGTCCGCGTCGATGCCGCTGATCGTCAACCCGGTTAAGGGGAGTCCGATCCAGCACGTCATCGTCATCATTCAAGAAAACCGGACGATGGACAACATGTTCAACGGTTTCCCCGGCGCGGATACGGTGACGACGGGTAAGAACAGCCACGGCAAGACGGTCGCGCTCCAGCCGGAAGGCTTGGAGTGGGAATTCGATCCCGATCATTCGCACAAATCGCTCGTCAAAGAATACAACGGCGGTGCGATGAACGGCTTCAATGAGGACACGTGCGATTCGGATCCGCTGTCTCCGAGCGGGTGCACGCCGCCTGCGAACTTCACCTATTCGTACGTGCCGGCCAGCGAAACGGCGTTCTTATGGATTCTCGGCGGCGCATTCTCGAGTCTCGGCGTCGGCTACGCTATCGCGGACCACATGTTCTCCGACCGCCAAGTGCCCTCGTTCCCCGGGCATCTTGGTTTGATCGCCGGTCAAGGGCCGGCGGACGACCCCGTCGGTCAAGGCGAATCGACGCTGGCGGCAATCTGGGGTCGCGATGCACCGAAGGGTGCGAGGGTCGGCGAATTTGGAACGGCGTATGCCGATCCGCTCAAGTACGTCTATCCCTGCTTCGACTACAACACGATCGCCGATCTCATGGACAAGAAGGGCGTCTCGTGGAAGTACTACACGGGAGCGATCGGCACGGTCGACGGCAGCATCGACGCCTACGACGCCATCAAACACATTCGCTTCTGCGGCTGTCCGGATTGGACGAGTAGCGTCGATACGCCGATGACGGATATCTTCGGCGACCTGCAAAAGGGCACGCTGCCGCAGGTCTCGTTCGTGACGCCGCCGTTCGCGTCGTCGGACCACGGCGGCACGCTCACCAGTGGCGGCCCGGCTTGGGTGACGTCGATCTACGCGTTCTCACCGAGAACCCGAAGCTCTACCCGAATACCGCGATCTTCGTCACGTGGGACGATTCGGGCGGCTGGTACGATCACGTAAAACCGCCCAGCGACAAGTTCGGACCGCTCGGCTTCCGCGTTCCGCTGCTGGCGCTGTCTCCGTACGCCCGCCAGGGACTCGTGTCACATAAGATCCACGATTTCGGCAGCATTCTGAAATTCATCGAGAAGAATTGGAACTTGGGCGACCTCGGGCAGGCCGATCGGTACGCGGACGATCTGAGCGACATGTTCAACTACAAACAGAAACCGATTCCGCCGGTCGTGCATTTCGGCTCGTTCGACCGTGCGCAGTTCGAACGGTCCCACTCACCCGCGTTCTGGCGTTCGATGGCGGCCGATCAGCGTCCAATCGACAACGAGTGAAGTTTTACGACTTTCTCGATAAATCGCCGGCTATCGGAAAGCTGGTGATTCGTCGAGGGGACCGAGCGCGAGCTGGCCGAGCACGCGCTCGCAGTGCTCGCTCGATCGCCTGCTGCCGCCGGAATGCGCGAGCTGAACTTAGAACGGTTCGGCCCGGACGACGTCGGCGATTCGACCCGCGTGCGCGAAGGCGTAACGGCAATGCCGTTCTTAGCCGACCGGCGCGTCGTGGTCGTGACCGACGCACAGACGCTCAAAGCGCAGCCGCGCCGCGATCTTTGGGCCGTTGCGCAAGACGTGCCGGACGGCAACACGCTGGTCATCCTGGATCTGCTCTCGGCAAAGTCGAAACGCCCAGAACCGTTCGGCCCGATGGCGGGTCGCACCGCCACGCGCATCGACACGACGGCCGGCGCCGAAGCGCGAGCCCGATTCGTACAGGAAACGCTGGTGCGTTTGGCGCGAAGGCCGAGCCGCGCGTGACGGACGCGCTCGCGCGCAGCGAAGCCGACCTCGCCGCGGTACGCAACGACCTAGAGAAGCTCGCGCTGATCGGAAAGAAGATTACGATCCAAGATCTCGAGCAGGAATCGCTCTCGATCGAGGACCCCAAGGCCTACAAGTACGCGAGCGCATTGGTCGAAGGAAAAATCGCCGAAGCGATGTCGATCGCGCACGAGTGCTTCGCTAACGATCCGCGCGGGGCGGCGATGCCGCTGCTCTCCGCGCTTGCGACCGAGTGTCAAGCGCTGTGGGAAATGGCGCGCGGCGGCGGCGAACTCCCGGCACGGATGCGCTGGCGTGAGAACATGCTGCGGCCGATCGCCAGGCGCGTCGGCGAGCGGCGCGCGCGAGCCGCCTTCGAACGCGCCGTGCGCGGCATGGAGGCGATCGTCACGGGTAAGATCGGTGGCGATCCCGACGATCATCAAACGCTGGTCGAGCGGATCAGCGTAGAAGTTTTCGGGATGTCGCGCCCGGCGCGATGATCGTTTCGCTCGCGGCCGTCGTCGCGTTGGCCTCACCCGCACCAGTCGCGACGCTCTCAACCCTACGATATCGTCAGCCGCGCCCAAACGGCGTGGGAGGCGCGCATCGTTCCCGCATACGTTTCGTTCGAAATACCGTGCTCCGATACGTTCCTCGATGCGCAGTGCGCGGCGAAGGCCACCGTGAACTTCGTCGTGCGAATGAGCGACGGGCGCACCTATGCCGAGTCGATCGATCCTCCGAAGCGGCAGCCCATGTGCGGCGGTTTTATCTACGGGCCAGCGTCGACGCCGTTCGGTTTTTTCCGGCGTATCGATGCGCAACGTCCCCTCGGCGCTGGTGACGCCGCCGCCGCCCGAGGACTTCGCCGCCGATCCGTTTGGGCCTAAAGCGATCGCATCGGTAAGCGTGACGGATCGCGCGTATACCGTCAGGCTCGTCGGGGTCGAGAGCCTCGACGGAGCGTCCGTCTATCACGTCCACCTCGAGCCGAACTACGTACCCGACGCGCATCCCCTGCGTGAGTTGTGGATCGATACGTCGACGTTCGAGGTTCTGCAGCTCACCTACGCGCGTCATGCGGAGAGCGGCGCGCCGGCCGGCACGGTGGAGTATCGCTTCGCGCAGGTCAGCCCGGAGCGCATCTGGGCGATCGTCTACATCGACGCGACGCTGCCCGTAAGAGGCTCGCAGAAAGTCGCTAATCCGCACTCCGATCTGGCGAATATCACGTTCCCAAAATGGGAGCCTGAATGGCGCTTCGATCCGGGCTGCACGTGAGGCGGCCGACGGCGTTTACTTGGCGACTTGGAGGATCGTCGCTTCCATAACACCGGCGACGCGATCCCACGAAAAGCCTTCGCCGATCGTCTTCGCTTCGGCGGATAGGCGCGCGAAGAGTTCGTCGTCGGTGAGTACCCGCGCGATCGCGTCGGCGAACGCCGGGATGTCGCCGATCGGAACTTTCATTCGGCCGCCCGGGAAGACGTCGTCGAAGACGGGTAGATCGTACATCACACAGGGTGTGCCGATCGCCATCGCCTCGGCGGGCGCGATACCGAAACCCTCCTCGCGCGTTCCGCTGACGAACGCCGCGAGCTTCCAATAATCGCAGCCTTTTCTTCGTCGCTCACCTGTCCGGCGAACACCACGTAGTCACCGAGTCCATACCCTTGTACTTTCTCGTGAAGGTGTGCCACGTACGCAGGATCGCCGGTACCGACGAGCGTGCAGTTTTGCGCTCGGAACCCTTCGTGTACGAGCGCCCGACGCATCGATCATATCGTCGACGCCCTTCGACGGATGGAATCGTCCGACGAACGCGGCGCCGCGCGATCGCCGATCGGCTTTGCGGCGCGATCGATCGGAATCGTCCATGTCGCGCTTCCCGAGCAAAAGACTTTGGCGTCGCGCGGCATGCGAAGTTTTTTCGCCACGAGGTTGTTGAGGACGACCACGCTCTTGACCCAATGCCGCACGAGAGCAACGCCGATCGATTCGCTGACGTACGCTAAACTGTTGTGAAAGAGGCCGCCCGGCCGCTCCCACGGTTTGTCGAGCAGGTGATGCACTTGTACGGCGGTCCGGTTCGGCGCAGCGACGATCGCCGGGAAACACGTCGGCCATCTGGGCGTGAACGGATAGATTGCATCCATTCACGAGCCGCTTGCCGTGCGTGAACGCCGCAGCGAACATTGCAGCAGAAGACGACCGGGCGGCTGTGTAAATTTTGTCGCATCCGGGATCGGAACGAACGTCGCGTCGGGAGTTCTTCGGCGACGCGCTTCCGCGCCGGCTCGGGCGCCGAAAAAGACGATATCGAAGTCGCGCCAGCGTTTCGTGGCCTCGAAAAAATGTACGTAGCCGCCTTCCTTGGCGGCGTAATCATCATAAAACGCGATATTCGTTATGCCGACGGTCCGGCGCTGCGTTCGCCTATACGAGCGCGCCTCCAGCGTTAGAAGACCGTTAGAGAGAACGCTCTCGCGTCGTTTCTTGGAGTAAACAACCACGCAATGAACGGGAAGCGTTCCTCCGCTGGGATATACTAAGGACGAGAGGTGGATCGATGAACGCACGTTTTGGTTTTGGCGCGCTCCTAATAGGGGGCCTGCTTGCGCTTGGCGCTTGCCAAGGCGCTACGTCTGGTGGCCTTCCTCCCGCGTCTCTGCCGGCGTCATCGACCGCATCGGATTCGACGGCAATCGATTCGGCATTTCGCGCGTCGGGTACCGCCAAAGGTACGCTCGTGCTGCAGTTGCCGCCCATCGTTCCGGCGTCGCTTAAACCGGTAATTCAGTGCGCAGCCTGTGCCGCCGCTGCTTTCATCCGGCACGCGCTCGATTTCGGGTACGTTCGGAAGCACAAAGTTCGGTCCGGTTCAATTGAACAAGTCGACGCCGGGCTGCGTTACGGCGACGGCCGGCTTGACCTGTACGATCTCCGTCCTCGTTTCTACCGGCGAGGGACCTTCTGCACCTACAGACGTTCGGCGCTAAGAACATTGGCCCGCTCGCGATATCGATGCCCGGCCTACATGCGACGGTGTTCGCGCACACCAAAAACTACGTAAATCCTCCAAAGTTCGGCGGCGTCGTTCAGAAAATCGCGATGGCTCTCGAACCGCGTGCCCTGCAGCAAGGCAGCCCCGAACAGGTTACGGTGCTCGCGAACAACTTCGACGCTTCGAATGCCATCGTTCCGGTTGCTCCGCTGCTGGCTCCGAATCTCAAGGGTCTTTTCGCGGGCGTGACATTGAGGGAAGCGATCGTGGAACGATGGGCGTAACCGCCCCGCAGAACACGTGGCAGTACGACGGCGTTTCCCGGGCGTGCAGTTTGCGCTCACGGCTTATGCGGGCTCGATCAACGGCGGACTTTGCCGTACCCGGCGCTTAATGCAAAGCGGTTCTGAGGATCGCCTCCGGGTCGTCGGCCGTCGCGCAGATCATAGCCGGTTCGGCGCCGGCATCGCGATTCGCGCGTCGTCGAATTTTCCGCAAGCGCAAACGGTAACGTGGCTCCGATTCGTTCGTTCACTGGCCCTATTCGAAACCCTACGGCGCGAGCGCAGACGGAAGCTTCTGGTACATGTCGCAGCACTACGGTTTCACCGGAGACGCCATCGGTGCTATTACGCCACCGAAGTCGTTCTATTTCGGCGCGGGCGCCGTGGGCGTTCGGCAAAACGACTATATGTTCTGGACTTAAAGCCCACCATACTATGCGCGGGGCTTCTGATGTATACGCGGCGGAAGCAATGGGGCGAGTTGCTGCGCGAGCTTAACTATGGGGCCGGGTGCCTCGTACGTAGCGTCGCTATCGACGGGAAAGGCGTCCTCTACATCTACCAAGGCTCCAGCGACTATCCGACCAATTCGAATTCGGTGCTTTCCGAGTATGCCGCCAACGTCAGTGGTGCGGCTCCGCCAGTATTGACGATACCAAATATCAACCTGGCAAATCTCGTCGGTGACGCTGCCGGAAATCTCCGGGCGATTCTCAATCCGGGCACCGTCGGCGGCAATCACTCGTGAAGTTCGCTCCCGGGTCGACGACGCCGCAGGTCGCTGCTCTTCGGAGTCGACGTCGGCGGCTTCGCGCTCGATGCGAAGGGCAACATCTACGCCGAAGTGCCGACCTCATCCACGTCGTTCTCCATCGAAGAGTTTCCGGCCGGAACGACGACTCCGACGAACGTTATTGGAGGATCGGCCACCATGCTGACGGGGCCGGCGGGAATCACCGTTATCCGTAACGCCGGCTAGATGCTCCACTCCACGAATTCCACGATTCGGTTCACGGGATTGGAGCGAAGCCTTTGAAGTCCACGGAGACCGGTTCGAGTCGGCGTTGCCACCAGAAGAGAGTTGGGGATTGTCGCGGGCTAGAAGAGGCCTTCGATCGTTGCATAGGCGGGCTTTCGTTCGCTTGCGGTAGTGCGTCAGTGCGGCTTCCTTGCGCCGCGTCCATCGCCGCCGAGCAGTAGCGCATGTCGTTGTAACCGTGTGGCGGGACGTTCGCGCAGATGAACTGCGACGAGTTGTCCGGATCGATACCGGAATACCATGGTGTCAGCAGCATATCGAACTTCCCGCCGTGCATGATGCCGCCCATCCGGCTGGCGCGTAGAACAGGCTCTCGGGGTAGTACTTGACCTAGCATCGATCCCGATGCGGCGCAGGGCGGCCTGAATCGAGGATGCTTTCCGAACGGTGGGTCGCGTCGACGTCCGCGGCGAGGAGCACTTCGAGCGCTTCCGTCTCCTTGCGAGCACGCCGTCGGGGCCCGGCTGCCAGCCGTTGGCGGCGAGCAGCCGCTTTGATCGCATCGAGATTGAAGCGTACGTCGGCACCTCTGGGTCGTAGGCCCATATCCAGTTCGGGATATCTTCGGTCGCGATCGTATCTGTCCGTGCGTGAAGCGCTGCACGAGCGCCTTCTATCGATCGCCGCCGCGATCGCACGCCGCACGTTCGCGTCTCGCGAGCAGCGGGTGCGCTAGATCGAACTCGATCCCTTCGTAGCCGTTCATGTTCAAGAAGACCATGCGCGCGTCCGGAGTTTCGAGAGGTCGGGATAGAGTCTGGATCGGCGCTTGGAAAGAGTAATCGATTCGCGTGCGCCGCAGCAGTTCCGACCGCGGCGTCGTCGTTCGGCACGAACGTCGATGCTGATGCGGTCCAGACCGGGTTTGCCCTGGAAGAACCGCCTCGTTCGCGACGCAGGTCGATGCTGTCGCCGCGCGCCAGGCGCCGAAGCGGAAGGGGTCCGTCGGTGACGGTAGGCTCCGCGTTGAACGGGAGCGGTTGATGTCGTGATACTTCGAGAGAACGTGCGCCGGTGCCGATCATATACGGCGGTCGCTTTCGGCGAAGAACGTGTTGACGAACGGGCGAGAATGCCTTCTTTCAGATGCTCGACGCACGTGTGCGTCCGGCGTGTCGATCGAACGCACGTCGTCGTATCCATGGCGCGAAACCGATTGTTCACCGGATTCAGATCGCGCTCCACGGAACCACTTCATCGGAGCCGACCGGTACGCCGTCGCTCCACTTCGCATCGCGGCGCAGATGCTAGATGATGGTTAGACCATCTTCGAAGACGCCGCCGTTTTCTAGCGTCGGCACGATCCTCGCGAGCATCGGTACCGGATTCCCGCGCGTGTCGGCGGAGAGCAGCGGTTCGAACATCGAGCGCGCTGACGAAGCCGTTCGATCGTCGTCGAAACGAGCAAGCGGGTTTAGGGTTTTCGGTTCGCGGGATCGCGATGCGCAGCGACCCCGCTGCGTCCAGGTATGGCGGGCGCCGTCAGCCGTGCCTCTTACCGGCGCGCGTGCACCCGGCGGCGAGCAAAGCAGACACGCGCATCGCATGTGGCGACAGGCGAACGGTCGATACTCCCGGTTACGGCGACGAGGCAGAGGCTTCCCGGGAGGCGAAGCCGCTGTACCCCATGGACTGACACACAGTACGCTTCACCGTTCTCCTACAGATACGGTCGCGCCGAACTCCGTTCGCTCTTCTCGGAAGAGACGCGGCGCAAGCTCTGGCGCGCGGTCTGGGTTGCGCTGGCCGAGGCCCAAGCCGCGCAGGGCTGATATCGCAAGCCGAACTCGACGATCTGCGCGCGCACGCCGGCGACATCGATATCGAAGCGGCGCTCGCGATCGAGCAGCGAGATCGGCCACGATCTGATGGCCGAGATTCGCGTCTTCGCGAAGCAGGCCACCGTCGGCGGCGGCAAGATCCATCTCGGCGCCACGTCGATGGATATCGAAGATACGGTCGAGATCTATCGCATGCGCCTCGCGCTTCACCAAATCGTGCGTTCGACTCGATGCGTTGCTCGTCGCGTTTGCGGCCCAGATCGACGCGCATGCCGACGCCGTGTGCATGGGCTTCACCCATCTGCAACCGGCCGAACCGACGACGATCGGTTACCGGCTGGCCGTCTACGCGCAAGACGTGCTCATCGATCGCGCGGCGCTGCTCTTCAGCCTTCGAACAACTGACCGCCAAAGGCATTCGCGGCGCCGTCGGCACGTCGGCCTCGTATTCCCGGCTGCTCGCGGGCACCGGACGTTCTGCGGCAGACTCAGGAAAACGATGTGCTCGGCGCGTTCGGTTTGAGCGCGCGCGATGTCGCAACGCAAACGTATCCGCGCAAACTCGATTTTCTGCTTGCTCTCGCAGCTCGCGGGCCTGGGTGCGTCGCTGTCCAAATTCGCCGCCGACGTGCGGATCCTGGGTTCAGCGGGTTTCGGCGAAGTCTTCGAGCCTTTCGGCGCCAAGCAGGTCGGCAGTTCGGCGATGCCGTTCAAGCGCAATCCGGTCTTGTCGCGAGCGCATCGACTCGCTTGCGCGGCTGCTGCCCGGGTATGCCGACGTCGCCTGGCAGAACGCGGCGACGAACTATCTGGAACGGACGCTCGACGACAGCGCGAACCGCCGCACGATCTTGCCCGAAGCGCTTGCTGTGCAGCGACGAGACTCGTTATCGCTCGCGCGCAAGATCGTCGACCGGCTTGCGCGTCGACGAACGCCGGATCGCCGAGAACCTGCGCACCTACGGACCGTTCGCGGGGACCGAAGCGGTCCTCATGGAAGCGGCGAAGGCCGGTGCGGATCGTCAGGAAATGCACGAAGCCATTCGCGAGAGCGCGATGACGGCGTACGCCGCGCTCGCGCGCGGCGAAAGCAATCCGCTCGCCCGGCTGATCGCCGACGACGAGCGCATCGCTCGTTACGTCGACCCGGCCGAGATCCGGGTGCAACTCGATCCCACCGGGCACACCGGCGATGCCGCGCAGCGCGCGCGCCGGCTGGCCGCCCGCATCCGCGAAACGCTGGAGATTACCGCGTGAATAAGGGCCATGAAATAACGCGCGGCAAGACCAAAGTTTTGCACGAATATCCCGGTCAGCCCGACGCGATCGTCGCGCAGCTGACGGCATTACGGCCGGTGACGGCGCGCGCAAGAACGATTGAAGGCAAGGGCCGCATCGCGGCCAAGACGACCGCGCGCTCTTTCGGCTGCTCAATCTGTGCGGCCTGCCGACGCATTATCTGAGCGGCGGCGAAGACGACGGGCACGAGGTTAGTGCCGTCAGGGTGGGCCACCGGGGCCCGGCCCTCGGCCCGGTAGCGTCTGACGAATGGTTGCGGCCAACAAAAACACAGTAGCCACGAAGAAAACGGTGCTGGTCGATTGCGATACCGGTGTAGACGACGCCATCGCATTGCTGTACCTCTTGGCCGATCCCGCGGTCGAAGTGTGCGGTATAACCACAGCGTCGGGAATGTCTCTGCGGCCACGGCCGCCCGTAATTCCCTGTCCGTCCTCGACGTGGCCGGCCTCACCCGACAGGTGCCCGTGGCCCGGGGCAGCGAAGTCACCTTGATAGGTGAAGTGCCCCTCCTGGCCGAACAGGTCCACGGTGACAACGGGCTCGGCGGTGCCGAGGTGGGCGAGCCCAGTGGGCGGTTAGCAATACGTACATGAACGAGTGGAGGGAGAACA
>CAWAJD010000009.1:0-64165 GCA_963782265.1 Vulcanimicrobiota bacterium | reverse complement strand
CTCGACGCCGGCGAATCGATCGCAGCAGCGAGTACGCTGCAGATCGAGCGTGCTCTGCAAATACGCAGTCGCGTGCAAGAAAGTTCCGCGACGTCGACGCGTGGAACGATCGACGCGACCGATAAAGCGCGTTAAGACGGCTGAGCAGCTGCTCCATCGTACACGTGGCCGGATCCTTGTCGGGCCGCCATCGCAGGAGCTTTGCGCCATGCCGGAATCGACGGCCGGTGACGTGATCGAAGGCAACTTCGGCGACGACGATCGGACGCACCGGAAACCATTCGCTCGCCTCGCCTTTTCGCCACCGGCTCGCGCCCCCCGGAGCGTTCCCGGTGAACCCGGGCGGCTCGACGATCGTCTGTAAAAGCGCACCGGCCCGCGCCCGCTGCTTAGCGTCCATGCTGCCGACGAAGCCAACGTGGTGCAGCACACCGTCCTCGTAAAGGCCCAGCAGGAGCGACGCAATCGAGCCGTCGGGCGATAGGCGAAAGCCGCCGATCACGCAGTCGGCCGTATAGCGTCGCTTGACTTTCACCACCGCGTTGCGGCCGCCGAAATCGTACGCGACGTCGCGCTTCGCGATCACGCCGTCGAGACGGGCGACGTCGCCGGCCAGCCATCGGCGCGCGAGTTCGACATCGAGCGTTGAGGGCGAGAGGACGACCGACGACGGGAACGACTGTTTGGCGACGAAGCGTTCGAGGCGGCGCCGGCGTTCGCGAAGCGTCGATGCCGTGCGATCTTCACCGTCTCCGACGAGCAGATCGAAGAGCGCGTACGTGGCCGGCGTTTCTGCAGCGAGTCGCGCGACACGGCTTGGAGCCGGATGGATGCGCTGCAGTAACGCGTCGAAATCGAAGCCGCTATCGCCGTCGATCAAGAGTTCGCCGTCGACGACGAAACGAGTCGTTGGTGCGGCAGCCAGCGCCGCTACGATTTCGGGAAAGTATCGCGTCAGCGATTGGCCGGATTTCGATTCGAGTTCTACGTCCGTTCCATCGCGAAAGGCGATGCATCGGAACCCGTCCCATTTCGGCTCGTAGTTCCATTCGTCGCCGACGGGTAACGATGCGGCGGTGCGCGCTTCCATCGGCTCGATGGGCGGCCGCAACGGCAGGCGTTCAAACGCGGGCATGCGCGGGCCGGGGATATGCAGCGAGATCGAAACGGCCGCGCTTCAAGAGTAAGGGCTTCCACAGATCGCCAAACTGGGCCAGGCGTTGCGGAACGTTGAGGAGCGTGAAGTCCCCCGGTTCGCAGCCGTCGCGTACTTCGTCCCAGGTTACCGGCATCGAAACGGTTGCGGCTTCGTTTGGCCGCACTGAGTAGACGGATGCGAGCGTCTTTCCAAACGCATTTTGGTTGTAGTCGACCAGGACGCGGCGCGGAGGCCGGTCGGCAACGCGGTACACGACGGTGAGTAAGTCCGGATGCGCGCGCGCCATCGCATGGCCGATGTCCTTGGAGACTTCCCAAACCTCGCGCTGTGACGGGCCGCTGCGGATGGCGACGTACACATGCATTCCTTCGGCGCCGGAGGTCTTGACGAACGGCGTCATGCCGAGACCGCGGAGAACGTCGCCGACGACGAGAGCGGCCTCGCGGACCGCTTCAAACGGCGTGTCCCGCGTCGGATCGAGATCGAAGTGCAAGTACTCCGGCCGGTCGGGAGCGCTGCACGGTGCGTACCATGGATTCAGATCGATGCAGCCGAGGTTGATCAGCCACAGCAGCGATGCCACGTCGTCGACAAGCGCGAAGTCGATAACGCTTCCCGAACCGTGCTCGATTGGGCAGGTGCGCACCCAATCGGGGCGCGGCGTCGGCGCACGCTTCATGTAGAAGTATTCTCCGGTTACGCCGTTGGATAGCGCTTCATCACGATCGCCTTCTCGTCAACGTGGGGCACGAGCGTCGGAGCGATCGTAGCGTAGTAGCGCAGCAGATCGCCCTTCGTCAACCCGAGTTGCGGGAAATAGACCTTGTTCAGGTTAGTCAATGCGATTCGGCGGCCGTTCGCTTCGACGGTCGCCGCGTTCTCGCCGGCGGGAATGCGTACTTCCACGCTTCCACCTTTCCTCGCTCGGATGCCGTTAAACCCGTCCCGACCGGTGACGGGCCTGACGGAAGGAGGGGGCACGCAGCGCAACAGGGTATCGCCCAATCGAGGGCCTGTTTAATGAAACGTTCTTCCACGCTCCCGCTGCTGCTGGTCGTTGCATTCGTCGCCGTTTCTGCAATTTTTTCGACGAATCGGGGTATCGCCGGGGCTCAGCCCGATGGGAAAGCGATCTACTTAGCCAACTGCTCGGCGTGCCATCAGGCCACCGGCGTTGGCGGCGGCCCGTTTCCACCGCTGGCCGGGAACGCGGACGTTACCGGCGCCGACACCGCTGCGCTGATCAATACGCTGCTCAACGGCCGCAGCGGCCCGATCCAGGTCGGTGGAAGAACCTACGGGGGCGTGATGCCGGCGTGGAAGGGTCAACTCTCCCACGCGCAGATCGCGTCGGTGCTGAGCTACATCCGCTCGGCGTGGGGCAACAACGCGCCGATCATTTCCGAGGATCAAGTTGCGGCGGCAAGCGCACCGAGCGGGCTCAGCGGTGCGCAGATCTTCGCAACGAAGTGCGCGACATGTCACGGCGCGACCGGCATTGGAACCACGGGAAAACCGCCGCTGAAAGGCAATCCGGTCGTGACCGCGAGTGACCCCAAAGCAATGATCGCAATCATCGTCAACGGCCGCAGCGGTCCGCTTACGGTAAACGGCAAAACCTATAACGGCAAGATGCCGACGTGGAGTGGCCAGCTTTCGAACGCCGACATCGCCGCCGTCGCTACCTACGTTCGCTCCGCCTGGGGCAATGGCGCGTCGGGGGTAACCGAGCAACAGGTCGCCGCTGCCGGACCGGGCGTGCTTGCCACCGTCGGTGCGTCGATTTTCACGCAAAACTGCGCGAGATGCCATCAGGCGAGCGGTCAGGGCACCCGCACGATCCCCGCCCTTGCGGGAGACAAGATCGTGCTGGCGTCCGATCCCAGCGCCATGATTACGACGATCGAACAGGGTCGCCACCTGATGCCCTCCTGGAGCGGTCAGCTCACGTCCGCGGACATCGCCGCCGTCGTGACCTACGTCCGTTCAGCCTGGGGCAATAGCGCCGGTCCCGTGACCGAGCAACAGGTGACGGCTCTTAAGTAGTAGAGCGCTTCGCGAACGCTGTGCACCAGCCGTTGGGGCTGATTGCGCCGGTGATCACCTTGCACGTTCCGTCATCTTTCGCGGTCTTCCCCGGGACGAACAGCATGCAGTCCGAGCACTTCTGACCGTCCTTCGGCGTCGATTGGTACTTCAGATCGACGCGGCTGTCGGCCCGAGCGGCAACGGTACTTCCGACGAACAATCCGCCGGCTAGGGCGGGAAGAACGAGCAGTTGCACGAGCGCGCCTTTACGCGTGATGCCGTTGGAACGTTGTGTCATCGTGAGATCCTCCAAATTCGTCGGTTGCGTCTTGGGCTCAAGCGTAGGCATTCGGCAAGAATATCCGGAGAAGGGGGCGCGGGGAGTCAACGGCCGAATTGAGAAGAAGCTGAGAAGGGCGCTTCTCCGCCGATTCCCGCCGCGGCCCTAGCCTGAGCGCACGCTTCGTTTTTGGGAGAACCACGTACCATGCGCGACCGTATACGACCACTAGTGATCGCAGCCGCCGCAGGGGCGTTCTCAGTCGTTATGGTGCTGCCATGAGAGGCGCGCTTCCGGTCTTCATTGCGATTGCAGTGGTGATCGCATTTGCCATGGGGATGTCGCAGCGCGCGGAGACGATGCCGGTATTCGCTCAGGCGTACGGCGTAAAATGCAGCGTCTGCCATACGCAGGTGCCGGCGCTCAACGCGTACGGACGCTACGTTCAACGCACCGGGTACGGCGCACTCGATCCGAAGGTGCTGCGCCGCGCTTTCCCGCTATGGTTCGGCGAAGCGGTCACCTACGACAGTTTGGCTAGCTCGAGACCCCAGTTCGGGAATGTAGAAATTCATCTCACCGGCTACATTGGCGACGACGTGACGTATCATTTCCAGCAATGGATTTACCAAGGCAATCAGGCCGGCGATCTGGACACGTTCTGGGTTGCGTACAATAACCTGCTTCACCGCGACGGCCATCTCTTCGTTGGCCTGCTCGAAGCGCCGGGACCGTCACCGTATAGCCAATGGATGGATCTCGCGGGATTCGCCACGCCGGAAATCGTCGTCGGAGAACACGCGTACGAGTTGGATGCAAATCGTTGGGGAACCAAGTTCAACTACGTCAAGAACAACATCGATATCGAGGCCGGCTACTTGGGCAGCAGCGAGGGATGGACCGGGGCGAGCGATTGGGGTAACGACACGGATAAAGCCTTCCAGTACAAGGCCGCGTACGCCAACCAGTCGCAACCCGTTGAAGCCGGCGTGTACGGGGCGCGCGGCTCCTCTCCCTTAGCCGAAGGCGGAACCGATCAGTACTGGTCGTTCGCACCGTACGTGCAGCGGGATCCGAGCAAAGGCGTTCCCGGAATACTGGTGATCTACCAAATGGCGCACGACGGAAATCCGGGCTACAACACGCTCCCGAATGGATCGCTGATGCCTCTTGGACAGGCCGCCAGCACCGCGACGACGCTCGAGCTCTACCAGCCGATCATGGACAAGGGGCTGCTCTCGATCCGCAAAGAGTTCACCAACGACGGACTCGGCAATCAAATCCAAACGGGAAACATCGACTTCAACTATCAGGTCGCTAAGTATCTACACGTCTACGTCGAGAACTACTTCGCCCAAAACAGTATCCCCGGATGGCGTTACATGATTTGGTGGACGACTCCGGTAACGACGGTGAAGTAGCGGCTTCGCTCTACAGGATTACGAGCGTAAACGACGTGGTGTAGATCTGACCGGCCGGGGCGCCGAGTTGAATGTTCATCGCGTACGTGCCGGCCGGAGTCTGCGCCGACGGGGACACTTCGAGGTCCCCGCCGCAGTTCGCCGGCGGCGACGCATCCGTTGCGGTTCGTGTCGAAACGGACGTGCCGGCCGGATTGACCGTCGTGTAATACGTCTGTCCGGTTTGCGTGTTGGTCAAGTCGGCGAGACCGCACGAACCGCCATAGGGTTTGAGATCGGTGGCGAGCTTGCCGCCTTTACGTACCGTGAGCGTGACGGCGCCGACGGTCTTGAGATCGATGCTCGATTGGTTGAGCGTGATCACGTATGGACCGGCGTTTTGCACCTGCGTCTTCGGCGGATCGGCGGCAACTGCCGCGTGAGAAACGCAAGCCAAGAGCGCACCCATAAGGAAAACGCTCTTGGCCCAGCGGTTCATGCTACTGCGCGACGATGGTGAACGGCGCGGTCATCACCTTATCACCGCGGCCACGAACTTGCACCCAGAGTTTGTACGTGCCGCTCGGAAGTGCGGGGAGCTCGGCATTGATGTATGGGCTCGTCTGCGGCGTGCCGCTGACCGCTTCGTGGATCGCTTGCTCGTTGGAGCTTCCACGCTGGAACAAGCTCAGGTGGATGTACTCGAGCGTCGATGTGTTGATCATCGTCGCGTAGCCCGGGCCGCCCATATAGGGCTCGAGATCCCACGCCATCTTGCCGTGTTCGTGCACGCCGATCAGCAGTTTCGAAGGCTGGTTTGCAGCAATCGTCGTGTCGCCGACTTGAATGTTATAGTCGCCGATTGCGAACGACTTCGAGGATGCCGCGAGCGTGGATGCGGGCGGCACCGCGGGGATGTGCTCCGCTTGTACGTTGAAGCGGAAGACTTGCTCGGTACCCTTCTCGGGGATCGTGTCGCCGTACATATAGTAGCGATGCGCCGGGTCGAGATTGGTCAGCGTTTCGTGGAAGGTTCCGGTGGTTGCGTCGACCGACGGATTGACGTGTTGAAAGGTCGCGAAGTCATCCCGGATCACCATCATCTGCATCGAGCGCCCACTGGAGATACCGAACGCGACGACCGGCGCTTTGCTGCCCATTTCGTAGAGCCGCACGCGCGTGCGGATGCCGCCGCCGTTGGCGGGATCGCTGCGATACTCGGCTGTGGTCGATTGGTGGCCGCCAAAGAGCGCGAAGACGCCGGCCTGCTCCGGCTCTTTCGCAGCTTGTGCGACGGCGGCGATCGAGGCAACGGCCGCGCACGTTGCGAGGATGCCGCTTAGTCTGCGGCGCGAAGGACCTTCCACGTTTCATCTCCCGTTGGGTGTAAGTAACCGGCGGCTGCTAGCGCATCCAAGACCTCGCGCATCGCCGCCCGCTCGTTCTTATTCGGCATTCCCGCCCAACGCATTGCCACCTCGTTTAACTCGATGTCCGCATCCGGAACGAGGGTTTGGCGGACGAACTCCGGCGTGAGCTTCACGCGTTCCATGCGCCGCGCGACGGGTTCGAGCGCCGCTTCGAAGGTCGACCTTTCGCTGGGAGGCTCGGGCGGCGGTCCTTCGACTACGCTCCCTGCGGTCGCTACGCGCAGGATGACAGTGGGGGCCATTTTGATGAGGGTGGGGTCGGCTAGGGTGCTGGACCATTCGCCGATGACGGTGCCGAGAGATTGCCATGGGACGCCGGAGACGGTGGCGGAGCGGCGGGCGATGCCGCGCATGATGGCTTGGGCGACTTTGGCGGGATCGGCGGCCGGGATGTCGTTTGCGCGTTCGGTGCCCATCACGGTGTGGAACTCGGTTGCGACGAGGCCTGGGTCGACGTAGGTGACGGCGATCCCGTCGCGTTTGAGTTCGCGCCGCAGCTGCGTTGCGACGGCGCGGATCGCGGCTTTGGCGGCGGCGTAGGCGCCGTAGTTCGGAATCGGAACGCGGGCCAGGCCGGAGCCGACGAAGACGAGTTGTCCGTGCGCCTCGCGCAGTTGAGGAAGTGCGGCGCGAGCGATGCGCAGCGGCGCGGCAACGTGGAGCTGCCATTGCGCGTCGATTGCGGCGTCGTCGATCTCGAGCAGATACCCGAGTGCGCCCGCGCCGGCGTTGTTCACCAACACGTCGATTCGTCCGAACGCCTGCATCGCCGCGGCGACGATCCGCTGCGGGGCATCGCGAGCGGTCACGTCGGCGGCGAGCGTCGAGCACGTTCCGCCGTTCGCGCGAATCTCGGCCGCGATTTCTTCAAGGCGGCCGGCACGTCGCGCGACGAGCAGCACCCGAAAGCGGTCGCGCGCGGCGGCCAGCGCCAGCGCGCGGCCGATGCCGGAACTGGCGCCCGTAACGACGATCGCATGAGTCTTAGTGGTAGAGAGCACAGTACTTCCGATATTCGTCGAAGATGCCGCGCGGCAGCGCGGCGTAGTAGTCGGCTTCCTTTACGATCGCCCGTTGCGGTTCTGCGACCGTACGCGCTTCGCTTGCGAGACGCAGCAACGCTTCGGCGACGGGTTTGAAGCTCCCGTCCGCGCGCACGATGCCGAAACGCAGCTCGTGCGCGGCCCGATCGAACGGCGGTAGGCCGGCGAGTGCCAAGTCGTAATCCGCCCAGCACCACCAGAAGCGCGCCGAGCGCGCCGCGTTTCTGCAAGCGGTCGATCGCGGCAAGCGCATACCGCGCCATTTCGTCCTCGTCGAGACACGCGAACCCGCCGGCGCGTTCGCCGCCCGGCGCGCATTCCGGATTGCCGAGTTCGGAGAAGAGCACGCGCTTGCCGCTGCACGACTGCGTGACTTGCATCAAGAACGGCACGACGTTGGGATCCATGCGATCGCGCGCGAACGCGCTGTACACCGGGTAGCCGTGCATGGTCGCGAAGCTCCACGGTCTCGCGATGCTGGACGGACGGATGTGGCGATCGCGTTCGAGATCTTCGCCGTGCAACCCGCCGGTCGCGCCGACGTTGGAGTGCTCGATCAGCGTTTCGGTCAGCCGCACGCTCCACGCCGCGGCGTCTTGCGGCGATGCGGGTTCGCGCAGGTTGGAGAATTCGTTGCCGAGATCCCAGGCGTAGAGCGCGGGATGATCCCGCACGCGTTCGGCGACGCGATGGGCAAAGAGCGTCTGCGCGCGCAGCAGATGCGGATCGGCGTAAAAGTCGCCGATGCCGAACGGTGAGGTGCTGCCGCCCGAGATCGTGCGAAAGCGGCCGTGCGGTGTCTGCATGTCGAGCGTCCACGCAGGCAGCCAGTTGACGCCGCTCATGTGTCCGCAGAAGAGCGTCGGCATCGACTGCAGGCCGGCGTCGTGGATCGCCGCCATCACCGATTCGAAGTGCTGCAGCGTTTTCTCGTCCATCACGTCGGGGTGGGGTTGGAACTGCTCCCAGAGTAGAAAGAAGCGCACGACGTCGAGTCCCAGGCTCTTGATGCGCGCCATGTCCTCGCGAATCTCGCCCAGGTCGAAGCGTTGCCAGGCATACATTGCGCTGCTGCGCGGCCAGTAGTTGATGCCGAGTAGGAAGCGGGCCATGGCCCGGAGGTTCGTGAAGTGCGGCGTCCGCTCCCGCTGTTGGCATGACAAGCGGGGATTTGGCGCGAAGGCGTTTTTTGATGGTTGGAATCATTATGGGCAGCAAATCCGACTGGGAGACGATGTCGCCCGCGCGCGATACGCTGGTCGATTTGGGGATCGAATGGGAGATGCGCGTGGTTTCGGCGCATCGCATGCCGGATGAGATGTTCGAATACGCCGCCTCGGCGAAGGCGCGCGGGGTGCAGGTGATCATCGCGGGTGCCGGCGGGGCCGCGCATCTGCCGGGGATGACCGCTTCCAAGACGACCGTCCCCGTGATCGGCGTGCCCGTGCAGTCCAAGGCCTTGAGCGGCGTCGATTCGATCCTGTCGATCGCGCAGATGCCGCCCGGCGTTCCGGTGGCCACCATGGCCATCGGGGGTGCGGTTAACGCGGCGCTGTTTGCCGCGCGCATTTTAGCGCTGCACGACGCGGGCGTCGCAAAACGGCTGGATGCCTATATCGCAAAGATGCACGACGCAGCCGCCGCCAGCAGTCCCGAATAAATGCACACCATCGGCGTAATCGGCGGCGGTCAGCTGGGCCGCATGTTCGCGGTAGACGCGAAGCGGATGGGCTATCACGTGATCGTGCTCGACCCGCAGGAGCATTCGCCGTGCGGGCAAGTTGCCGACGAACAGATCGTTGCGAGCTACGACAATAAGGATGCGGTTGCCGAACTCGGGCGGCGCAGCGACGTCGTCACGTTTGAGTTCGAAAACATTGCGGTCGAGTCGGTCGAGCATCTGGAGAAGCTCGGATATCGCGTCACGCCTTCGAGCGACGTCTTACGTATCACGCAGGATCGTTTGCTCGAAAAACGCTTCGTGCGCGAGTGCGGCGTCCCGACCGCCGACTTCGATGAGATCGATCGCATGGACGATCTCTCGCGCGCGGCGATGATGGTCGGCTTTCCGGCCGTGCTAAAAACCGTGCGCGGCGGCTACGACGGCAAAGGGCAGTGGCGCGCGAATTCGCTGGATGAGGCGAAGTCGGCCTTTGCCGCGGCAAAGGGCGCGAAGTTGATCTTCGAAAAGTTCGTGCCGTTCTCGCGCGAGCTCAGCGTAATCGCGACGCGCGATGCGAAGGACAACGTCGTAGCGTACCCCGTAGCTGAGAACGTCCACGATCACGGGATTCTGGTGACGACCGTCGCGCCGGCGCGAATCGACAAGAAGCATACCGCGCGCGCGCAGCAGATGGCGGCCACGATCGGACACAAGCTCAAGATCGTCGGTACCTATGCCGTCGAGTTTTTTCTCACGCACGATGAGGAACTGCTCGTCAACGAGATCGCACCGCGTCCGCACAACAGCGGCCACTACACCATCGACGTCACGCAGTGCTCGCAGTACGAACAGCACGTCCGAGCGATTTGCGATCTGCCGCTGGCGCAGCCGCGGCTGTTCTCCGGTGCGGTGATGGTGAATATCTTGGGCGATGGGACGGGCGATTATTTAGCCGGCATCCCCACGCTGCTCGCGGATCCGTCGATCGTGCTGCACCTCTACGGCAAAAAACACGCGGTCGCGCGGCGCAAGATGGGGCACTTCACGATGCTCGTCGACGAACCGGTCGAGGAGCAGTCGGTGGAACGTGCCAAGCGCGCACGCGAGCGGCTGCGCTGGATGCCGGATATGCCGAAGTTCGGCGGCCCCTAGTCGAGCTATCCGTGAATCAAGCCGTCGAATTCCGACAGGAGCGTTCCGAGGCGTTGTGACTCGGCGCTGCCGTCGAACTCTTTGACGGCGCGAGTTCCGACGGAACTCGACGTGGGAAACGGAAACTCTCCGATCACCGCCTCGCGCGCGTGCGGTAGGAACACGAACTGCAGCCACTGCTCGAAGGCCATCGTATCGGTCAAAAAGGCCCGCTGCGACTGGAATTGCTCCGGGCTCGGTGCTTTCTCGCTCCATATGCCGATGCGGCGCATTTCGGCCTCGATTTGATCGAGCTTTGCCGCAACGGCCTTAGCGTCGGTCATCGAGAGCGCCGCGATACCGGTATAACGTACTGCGTCGCCGCATGCGACGCCGTGTAGCCGCTGATCTTGTTATCCACCAATCCGGCGCCGATGCCGGCGGCACGCACCTCGCTATCGCTTGGCGACGCATCTTTTCCCTTGGGATGAAAGATCCACAATCTCCCGTTCGGGACGAGGTGATCGGCAGCGATGGCGATCTTCGCGAGATCGCGCGTCGCATCGACTCGTAGGAAGATGATGTCGTAGCCGGCACACAACTGCGTGGAGGCGCTCTTCGCCAGCGCCATTCCAAGGCCGTGAAGAAACGCCTCGTCGTGCTTGCCGACGAGAGCGACACGCGACTCAGCTTGCACGCCAAGCTTGTCGTAGAGCGACCGGTGCGAGTAGTCGCGCTCTCCAGCCTTCATGGGAATATCTTTTCGCCGCATTGAGACATTTGTCCGTGTAGGCTGGATAGGGCGAGGGTAGGTATCGTGTGGAGAAACATTACAGCTCGATTGAAAGTTGACCATTTATGTTGGACCTAACACAAACAGCGCCGCGGAGCGTCAAAGAAAAGATGCTCGGTATCGTGCAGCTCGCCCGGACCACCGATAAGGCAAAAGCCGTCGCTCACGGTCGCATAGGCGAATACAAATATGATTGTCCCATGGACCGAGGGCTCTTCGAATACCTTGGCATGGACTCGAAGGCATTCTTCAATACGGTGAAGGATGCAAAAGACGATGCGGAGATCGAAGCGTACGCAAACGTGTACGTCGCCAAGAAGGACGCGAGATCGATCGAGGCCTTTAACCGGACCTGGCTCGCAACCGTGCCGACCGGGGAATCGCTCACGCATTTTAACGAACTGCGCAAGAAGATCGCGCCGGATCGCACGGACGTGAGATCCTGGCCGGACCTCCTCGACCTGGACGAAGGCCGCACCGTGCCGAAGCGCGAGCCGATTCACGCGTAAGTTACGAGAACTCTAGACTCTTGGGTTTCGGCGGGATATCGGTGTAGCCCATCGGCCGATCCCACCAGTCGTGTCGCCGCATGCGTACTTGCTCGGCCCTTGGCGGTCCGGGTAAGCCGCGTGCGACGGCAAGTTCGTATGCTCCGAGGTAGCGGTCGATCATGCGTTCCACGGTAAACTCGGCCTCGACGCGCGCACGGCACGCGCGCCGATCCAGCGCCGCTAGCCGTGGAACATTCGCCACCGCATCGTCGACGGTGTCGCATAAAAAGCCCGTCGTACCGTCGACGACGATTTCGGGAATCGATCCCATACGCGCCCCGAGCACGGGCGTGCCGCACGCCATCGCTTCGATCATCGTCAAGCCGAAGCGCTCCGGCCGCGTCGTCATGTGCACCAAGCGCGAGCGCGCTGCTCAGCAGTTCGTTGCGCGCTTCGCGCCGCACCTCGCCGAGAAATTGCACGCGGTCGCCGTCGATGTGCGGTTCGACCGACTCGCGGAAATATTCTGCATCTTGCGGGATCGCCGCCATCTTCAGGCGTACGCCCGCGCGTCTGGCGATCTCGATCGCGAGGTGCGCGCCCTTTCTCGGGATGAAAACGGCCGAGAAACACGAGATAATCGCCGGCGCGATCGTTGAACGTAAACAGGTTTGGATCGATGCCGTTGTACGCCGTCGCGAGATAGTCGAGTCCGGGGTCGCGATCGGAATCGGAAATCGAGCAGAAGAACGTGCGGCCGGCACAGGCATAGTACGCCGCCAGGATCTGCGGGAAGAGAACCGTGGATCGTCGTGAGCATCGGCGGCGACGGTCGGAGCCAAGCGCGTACGTCATCGGCTTCCAATCGAAGTTGTTGTGGATCAAGTCGAAGTCGTGCGCGCGGCGGAAGAGCTCGCCGATGTGCAATGCGGCGTAGACGTCGCCGTTGAGGGCCGGATCCTCGTTTATCGCCGACCGGGACGACCGAAACGAGCTGCCCGTCGAAGCGCGAGTTTCCGGAGGCGAAGAGCGTGACGTCCAATCCGCGGCGGTGCATGCCGTCGGCGATATCGAACGCGACTTGCTCCCATGGCCCGTACCCCGGCGGCGGCACGGGCCAAGATATCGGCGCGAGGACCGCTACGCGCAGCCCGGTGAGATCGCCGCCTTCGCGCACGCTACTGGTCGTCGTCGACCGCGTGCGTGTCGCGCAGCGCAGCCGCGAGATTGAGGCCGGTGCCGCGAATCATTCGCTGCATCGACAACTTCGTGATCGCCGGAATCGGGGCGGCTCGGGTGTAGTCGAACATGTCGCTCAGGTCGTCGCCGCTCGCATCGCGTTGCCCGAGATCGCCCAGCGCCCAGTTCTTCTCGATGAACCGAACGATCGCCGTCGATTCGCGAACGGTATGCGACACATATGGAATCGCGTGCGGATTGGCGGGATCGTAATTTCGAGCGCGCCCACGGCGAGATCGCAAGGATCGGAATGCGGAAGCCCCAGCTCGTGCCGTCCGGCCCCTTCGGCGGCGGGACGTGATCGTACCACCCGCCGCTATCGTCCCAAACCAAAATGATGGCCGTGTCGGCGTAATAGCGGCAGCCGGGCGACTTCGCGAGCGCGCTTTGCGTGATTGCCAGATAGATCGAACCGACCCAGCCTGGGCCGCCGCCCGTCATGCTGCCCGCGTGATCGGACATCAGCCACGTCGGGGTGACGTACGATACTTGCGGAAGCTGGCAGTTCTGGATATCGCTTAAGATCGTCGAGTTCGGCGTCGAAATGTTGCGGTTCCAGTCGAGCCCGTACCGGATGTGCTTGATCGCATCGTAAACGTTGATTTGCGCGTCGGCGAGATTGCCGATCGCTCCGGTGTAGTATTTCCAGGTCACGCCTGCGCGGTCGAGCAGGTCGCCGATCGTCTGATTGTCGACGCAGGGAAAGATGCCGGGAGACTTTGGCTCTCGCCGCTCTGAAAAATCGGCGCCGTCGTGCCCAGTTTCGAATCGCAGCCCCAGTTTGTCGGGTCGTTCGGATTTCCCGAAAACTGACTCTGGGCCGTAATTAGAAATACGTGGCTCGGGAACGTCGGGACGAGACGCGGTGCGAAGTTCTCATCGGCCATCGCGTAGCGCTGCGCCAGTAAGTGGTACAGCGTCGTTTCTTCGGCGGGAACGTACGCGATCGGAAAGCCGGGCGCCGGTTTCGGAAACCCGCCGTACGCAGACGTTGGATCGTCGGCGAACCCATCCATCTTACCGTCGTTCCATTCGGCGAGAAGTTCCGCGTGACTGTGGCCTGGGTCGCCGGGGTTCTGAAATCCGACCGGCTGAAGGCTGACGGGCTTGCCGTCGACGGTCGTCGTCTGCGAAACGTTGGCGCCGGGATAGGGCCCGCCGTTTGCAAGAACCGACGATGCGAACAAGTTGTCCATCGAACGATTTTCTTGGATGACGACGATCACGTGCTGAATCGGACTGCCGGCAACCGCCGGAGCGGCGGACGCGGCGAGGAGCGGAACCGGAATGGCCGGCAGCGCGAGCGCCGCGGCGATTGCAATGGCCGGGAAAGCTCTCATGATGCGGCGAGGTTCGCTGCGCCGACATGACATGTCCTCGCGCTGCCGAACGGCGACGTATGAAACGACAAGTTCTAAGGATCGCATTTCTAGCAACGTTCGCGGTGCTCGCGATCGCCGGGGGCTCGAACGCGTCATCCTCGAGTTCGTCGGCGGCAGGCAGCCCGGCTGCCGGCGACATTCCCGTTTATCCCGGAGCAACGGCAGCGACTCGCCATTTATGCCGAGCTCGCCTTCGCCGGACGGACGTTCGTATAGGACGCCGATTCCGTCGCCGACGTCTCGGCGTGGTACAAAACGAAAGCCCCGAACACCGTTTTCGTGAGGGACCTTCAGGAGGGCGCCGTTTTCTTAGTCGGCGATCGAAAGACGGGCAGCGTCGTGATGGTCGTCGCCAAGGGCGGGACGACGTGGATCGTCAGCGGACCGCAGCCATGTTTGGGGGATGGATCCACTAGAGGTCGCGTCCGCCCGGGCGCGATAGTAGCATGAATGAGCATGCCGTCGGCGTTTCGTTGGCTGGTTCTCGGCGCTATTCTGCTGCTGGAGCCGCACCGGCTTCTCCCCCTAGCCGTTACCTCTTCGTCTGGGCGATGGAAGCTCGACATCCCGATGCCGCAACTCCGGCGTCGGCAAGATTGGGAAAAGATTTTCTTGCCGTGTTCGACGTCGCACCCGATGCGCCGGCGTTCGGGAAGCTCGTGGCGATGCTTCCCGTCGGAAGTGGGGCCAAGATGGCGCATCACACGAGCTATGCGCTGCAGCCGAACGGCGTGCTCTTCGCCAACGACTGGCTCGCGAATCGCACCTACATGTTCGACGTTCGCGACCCGCAGTCGCCGCGTCTGATCTCGCAATTGGCAACGCGGGGAACTACATGTACCCCCATTCGTTCGTCTATCTGTCGACGGGAAACACGCTTGCGACGTTTCAATATGCCGGAGGCTTCAATCACGCTCCGGGCGGCCTCGTGGAAATCGACGCCCACGGGCACATCGTCAAGACGAGCTCGGCGGCGGATCCGCACGTCGATCGCAACATTCGGCCGTACAGCTTAACCGTCGTCGAGAAGTTGAACCGCGTGGTCACGGGAAGCGCCGATATGATGGGAGCGCAGCAGAGCCGTGTGGTGCAAGTTTGGAGATTGTCGGATCTCAAGCTGCTCAAGACGATCGTGCTGCCTCAAGCTTCAGATTGGTTTGCCGACGACGCGGCCGACTCATCGGAGCCCCGCGTGCTCGCCGACGGCGAGACGGTCGCCGTTCCGACATTCCACTGCGGGCTTTACCTGCTGCAAGATCTTGCCGGCGACCCGACGGTGAAGCACGTCTATGACTTCGGCTATCGTGTGTGCGAAGTGCCGATCGTCGTCGGGAAACTATCTTGTGGAAACGATGCAGAGCGGCCACGCCATCGTAAGCCTCGATATGCACGATCCGTCCCACCCGCGCGAAGTCGGCCGCATTCTTCTGAAGCCCGACGAGGATCCGCACTGGCTCGCGATAGAGCCCGGAGGGGACAGGATCGTGATCACCGGCCCAGGCGCCCTACGAACGCGCGCGTTGTTCGCCACGATCGACCGCGAAACGGGTCAGCTCGAACTCAGCCCGCAATCGATCGACTTTACGCGCGCATGGCCCGACGGCTGGAATGGAAGCGCAATTCCGCATGGAGCCGTATTCAGCAACGATTGAGCGGTGAACGTGCGCTTACTTGTGCTTACCTGGCCGTACGCTCTCATTTTTTGGACAACATTCGTTTTGGCTCTCCTGCCGGACTCTCGAATTGTTGTGAGACGTAATGAAGGGTGGCGAACCTCGCAAGATGCTTATTCGAAGCTGGTACTCATGCTCGCTGCAATTTTCGGAATGGGCATCGCATTTGCGATAGCATTCACCGTACCCTTTGGCGACTGCCGTACCCGACGTTATGTTTTTGGGTGGGCGTTTTCGCTCTGATCGTCGGCAGTTTGTTTCGCCGCCATTGCAGGCGTATGCTCGGATCGAGCTTTACGGGATCCGTGATCGTTAACCCCGATCACGCCGTTATCGAGCGGGGAGCGTATCGGTACGTTCGCCATCCTTCATACACCGCCGCTCTTGTCATCTTCTTTGGCGTCGGGGCGGCGCTTGGAAACTGGATAAGTCTTGCTACGCTATTAGCGATCGTTGTCGTCGCTTTCTTCTATCGCGTCAACGTTGAGGAACGGGCGCTTGCCGCCGTGATCGGCGATCCCTATCTCCACTACATGAAACGCACGAAACGGTTCGTGCCATTCCTGTATTAAAAAGGCGGGTTAGACCACCTGGCCGCCTTTGAGCACGACCTTCGGGTTGCGTAAGGCTCTGACGTCCGACCCGGCGTCGCGATCGAGCAGCATCAGGTCGGCGTATTCGCCGATCGCGACGATACCGCGGTGGAGTCCGGTGAGTTCCGCAGCGACGGCGGTGGCAGCGTGCAGCGCTTGCTGCGGAGTCATACCGAGCAGCGTGCTCATCAGCTCGACTTCGTACGCGTAGGCATCGTGGTAGTTAAACGGCGTTCCGGCATCGGAGCCGCCGGCGATGCGCACGCCTTGTTTGTAGGCATTGCGGATATTGACGAGCATCGCTTCGTTGACCGTCTTGGCTTTGCGCAAGACGAACTCGGGCTGTCCGCCGCCTTCGAAATGCGCCAAGATGCAGGTCGGCGAGGTAGGGTCGGCACGAGATACGTGCCGCGTTCCTTAAAAAGCGCGATCGCCTCGTCGTCCAGCATGTGGCCGTGTTCGATCGAGTCGACACCGGCCCGCAGTGCGTTCTTGATGCCGAGCGGCGCCGATGGCGTGCGACGCGACGCGCATGCCGTGCCGTGGAATTGATCCACGGCCGCGGTGAGTTCTTCGGGGCTGGCTGCGCGTTGCCGGGCACCGCGCCTTTGGTCAGCACGCCGCCGGTCGCGATGAGTTTGATGCAGTCGGCGCCGGCCCAGAGCTGCTCGCGCACGCCCTTGCGCGCTTCCCACGGCGAGTCGATCGCGCGGCCGACCGGCCAGCCGTGACCGCCCGTCATGCACAACACAGCGCCGGAGGCTGCATACGCGGGCCCGGGATACGACCGGCATCCATCGCGTCGCGCACGTCGGCCGCGATGGCGTTCGAGCTGCCGACGTCGCGGATCGTGGTCACGCCCGCCTTCACCGATTTACGCGCGTTCTCAACCGCCCGCAGCAACCGCTGCCCCGGCGTCGAGTTAAAGATGGCCGCCATCGTGTCGGGCTCGCCGCTCATCTCCAAATGCGCGTGCGCGTTCACCAGCCCCGGCGTCACACAGGCCGCGGCGAGATCGTACTCGCCCTGGCTCGCCACGATCTGCAAAATCTTGCCGTCGGCAATTTCGAATTAACGTTCCGCTTCGGGGCTCGAGCGTCCCGTCGTAAGAATCCCAGCGCGTACGATCATCCGGTAAATACAGCACTCGCCCCCCCTTGTCATCCTGAGCGTAGCGAACGTAGTGAGCGTAGTCGAAGGACCGCCACCCAAAATAAACCGAAGCGGCCCTTCGACGACGCTCAGGGTGACGCGTGGCTGGTGTCGATGACCGTGCCTTGACTTCGGCCGTGATCGGTCGAGGTGTCGTAGTCGTCGCTTGCGGCGTTTAACTCGACGAGTGCGTTCGTCCAGGCGGCCGAGGCGTCGCTCGTGGAGTGCCCGGCGAGACGTTCGTCGATACCGGAGAGTTGCGACGTGACGAGATCGAGATGTCCTTGCTCGTGCGCGCGAAGCGCGGCGTAGAAGCGATCCCATTCGTCCCGTTCGGGTTGCGATGCGTTTGCATAGCCGCTCCATTGCGGCATCGTCACCTTCGTCCGTACCGTCACCGCGACATTGGCGAGCACGTCGTCCGGCGCGTTGGCAGTGTAAGCGGGGAACCACTCCGTTTTCGCCGCCTCCTCCATTTGCGAAATGGCTTGCGCGACCGCGGCGAGCGTGGAGCCGCCCACGCTCTTCGTCTTCCACTCCGTGTCGCTGAATTGAATCGGCATTACGGCAACATGATTCCCTTTGCTGCGGCGGCGGAAACGTTCCTAAGCGGGTGGGGTCGATTCGTCCTCGCCGCTCGATGGGGATAGATCCAATCGGGGGAGCCGGCGGAACTTTCCGTCGATCACGACGCCGGGTTCGCGATCGTGCGACATGACGTCGCGCAGGATGTCCAACTCGGGCAGCCATTGACGGCGCTCGCCGTCGTACTCGTACCCGAGCAGAATGATTTGCTCGCGCTGCAGCAGTGCGTCGAGCGACATGATCGATACGTCGCTCGGCGCTAAGTCGTCGGCGATGATGCCGAAGACGGCGTCGACGCGCCGCGTGCTCGGCTGCACGCCGATCACCTCGGCGTTGCCTTGATCGGAAGAATAGAAGTCGTCGGCCAGCAGCGCGACTTGCCGAACGCTCTTATGCGTGTGATCTTCGTGATCGACCCGGTCGGCAACGATCAAATGCGACGTGACCGGTACGCGGAAGACTTCGCCTTCATTCTCGAGCACGCGCTGGATGTTCTCCCCATCCTCGGTTTCCAGCGCCGGCGGCGGATCGCTCGATTCGCCGACGCCGTAGCTCAACAAGGTGACGGAGCCGTTTTGCTTGTCGACTTCGTGATCGTGTACGTCGAAGAGCAAATACGCGTCGTCCGTCTTCGAGGGATCGCGTTCGTACTGTACGTCGATCGCGCCGCCTTCAATCAATTCGTGAAAGAGCGGCCCGAGCGGCGCCAGAAGCCGCCCGCGCTCTTCGTAGAGTTTTCGAAGTGCGGGCCCGCGCGTCTTGTCCGACATCGGAAGTTCGATGAGCCGGTCGCGCTCGGCACGCAGCTTCTTTAGCTCGGTGATGTAACGTGCGACCGTCGCTTCGGCTGCAGAGGGTTTCCGCGGCGTCGACACGTTAGATCGCCGTCACGATGCGCAGGTCCGAGGCTTCCATGGCTTGATAGGCCTTGCTGGTGAGCGAGTGATCCAGAACGGTTGCGATAAAGCGCGAAGCGGCGCGGATTTTTGCGAGATCGACGCCGGTCTCGATCTTCATGTTGTGCAGTAAGTAGAGCACGTCTTCGGTCCCGACGTTGCCGGTGGCGCCCGGTGCGTACGGGCAGCCGCCCAGACCGCCGGAGGATGAATCGAAGTTCGCAATGCCGTTTTGCAGCGCGGCGTAGACGTTGGCGAGCGCCGTGCCGCGCGTGTCGTGGAAATGAAAAGCGATCTGCTCCAACGGAACCTTCTTGACCAGGAGCGGCACGAGTTCGTCGACTTGGCTCGGTACGCCAACGCCGATGGTGTCGCCGATCGAGAGCGAATCGCAGCCCATCTCCATGAGCTTCACGCTGACGTCGACGACCATCTGCGGCGTCACTTCGTCGCCGAAGGGCGAACCGAACGCGGTCGAAACGTAACCGCGCACCCACATGCCGTCGGCTTTGGCGGCGCGCACGACCTCGCGGAACGTTTCCAGCGATTCGTCGATCGTCATATTGATGTTGCGTTTCGTGAAGTGTTCCGAAGCCGCGGTGAACACGGCGATCGCATCGGCCTCCACCGCCTTGGCACGCTCGTAACCCTTGAGGTTGGGGGTCAACACGGGATAGCGCACGCCCGGCGCCTTACGGATCCGCGTGAAGACGTCGGCAGCATCGGCCAGCTGCGGGATCGCCTTCGGGCTCACGAACGAGGTCGCTTCGATCCAGCGCAACCCCGTCTCGCTCAGCAGGTCGATAAAGGCGACCTTGGCGTCGGCCGGGACGAGCGCGGATTCGTTTTGGAGCCCGTCGCGCGGGCCCATCTCGAACAGTGTGACTTCTTTGGGAATGCTCATATGTCTTAAGACCGTCCTTCGACTCCGTCCGCTGCAACCTTCCGAGGGGCAGCCCGATGCGGAGCGAAGGGTGGGTGACATGGGCCGTTCTAGAGGAGGGTGCGATGCATCGGATTCGGGTCTTCGCCGTTGCCTTATTGGCGCTTGCCGGAGCTTTCGTCGTACTGAGCCGCAGCGCGCCGGCGGATACGACCGGCGTTCGCGTCGACAACGACGCCGACGGGTTAATCGTCACGGTCAATACCGAAGCGGCGAACGTGCACTTCTCGTACGTCGAACAATGCGATAGCGGGAAACCATGCTATACGATCAACGTGAGCCAAGGCATGGTCGGAATTCCCGCGACGGCGAGTGCCTGCACGGTAAAACAGGGTAACGCAATGACGCCGACTGCAATACAATGTCCGGCGGACGCCGTCGGTTCGGTGCAGTTCAAAATGCTGCACGGCGGCACGTGGAGCGCGTATCAGGGCGGCGGTGGCCAGCATACCGGCGCGCCGTGTTCTCCGGCGCGCGTGATCGTTACGACGGGCTCGGGAGCAAACTCCATTAGTGCCTGGGACGGCTGTCACGAAGTCGTTAACTGCAACGCGGCAGCCGGCGGATTCTCCGGAGTGGAAGTCGATGCAAGCGACGACGTGCACGGGACGTGCTCGTCGGTCGTCAAGCACTAGGGCCGATTCATCGCCTTCATCGACGGATCGGGTATGCCGTCGGGGCAGATCGTCGCTTGAACCGCGGGCGAAACGTAGTAGGCGTGCAGGTCGTAGTGCGGCACGGGGAAGCCGCCGTGACCGTTCGGTTCGAACCTAAAGTCGATGTGATCGATCGTATAGCCGGGCAGCGCGTGGATGTTTGCGTAACTGAAGCCGTCTTGCAACTGCTTCACCGAAACCATGATCTCCGTGAAGACCGGTTTGCCGTTCCAAACGCCGTAGATGGGGCCGAGCGGCGCATCCTTGAGATTGACCCAGTGTTCACCCATCGTTGCAATGCAGGGGCTCACCATAACGGCGCCCTCTGGAATCCCGGCCGGGCGGACCGCCGGCTGTGGCGGAAGCTGCATCTCGGCATCTGGAGGTGCGGCGACGGCACTCGTCGTCGTCATCAGGCAAGCAGCGAGAACCGAGAAAACCAAACGATGCATACGACGTCTCCTTAAAGTGCTGGCGCGTATACGGGTGTACGCCGTGCGGTTGCTCGCTCACCTGCCTTCCGAGGCGATTGAGCGGGCCGCTCGTCGCTAGCCGAGTTCGATCAGCGGCGCGCCGCTCGGAACGATGTCGCCTTCCCTGACCAAGATGGACTTGACGCTGGCGGCGTTGGTCGATTCGATGCGATGTTCCATCTTCATTGCTTCGAGCACGATCAGCAGCGCGCGTTCGGCAACGTCGTCGCCTTCGCGTACGGCGATTTTCACGATCTTGCCGGGCATCGGTGCGGTGACGCGCCCGTCGCTGCCCGCGCCGCCGATCGCGACCGCAGCGTCGGAGCTCGGCGGATCGGCGAAGCGCAGATCGTAGTTTGCGCCGTCGTAATGCACCGAGAACGTGCCGTCGACACACGTGACGTCGCCGGTAAATTGCGCGCCCTCGAAATCGACGGCGATCGCGCCGCCGGCGCGACGAGCGTGCAGCAGGCCGGCCGCGTCGCCGGTGAGGTGCCATTTGCCCCGCGCAGACGTCGCGTCGGCGCGATACTCGATCGTCTTTGCGTCGTGCTGCAAGCGGATCGGCACGCCGACGTGCGCGATGCGCCACGGTGCGATTCCGTCGAGCAGCAGTGCGGCGGCGCACAACAGTCCGGCTTCGCGCGGCAACGTGCCGCGCGTGAAGATCGATTCGTCCAGATACTTGGTGAGGAAGCTGGTGGTGGTGTCGCCGGCTCGAAACGCGTCGTTGCGCGCGATCCAGAGCAGCAGCGGCACGTTGGCGCGCACGCCGTCGATCCGAAACGATTCGAGCGCGGTGGTGAGGCGCGCGACGGCGTGTAAGCGATCGCTGCCGAAGACGATCAGTTTCGCGAGCATCGGATCGTAGTAGACGCTCACCTCGCTTCCCGTCGTTACGCCCGCATCCACGCGAACGCCGGGACCTTCCGGCGGGGACCAGCGCACGATCGTGCCGGTCGAGGGCAGCATGTGATTGGACGGATCCTCGGCGTAGATGCGCGTCTCGATCGCCCAGCCGCGCGGCCGCACGTCGTCTTGCGAGAACGTCAACGCATCGCCGTTGGCAACGCGCAGCTGCCATTGCACCAAATCGATGCCGTAGACGAGTTCGGTAACGGGATGCTCGACTTGCAGCCGCGTGTTCATCTCCAGGAAGAAGAAGCTGCCGTCCGTATCGAGCATGAACTCGCACGTTCCGGCGTTCACGTAGTCGACGGATCGTGCGGCGCGCACGGCGGCGGCGCCCATCGTCGCTCGCAGTTCGGGCGAGAGCGCGACCGAGGGTGCCTCCTCCACGATTTTTTGGTGGCGGCGCTGGATCGAACATTCGCGCTCGCCGAGATGCAGCGTGTTGCCGTGCGCGTCGGCCAGCACCTGGAACTCGATGTGGCGCGGATCGCGCAAGTAACGCTCCAGCAGCACGGCATCGTCGCCGAAGGCAGCGAGCGCTTCGCGTTTTGCGGCGTCGAGCGATTCGTCGAACTGCCCGAGCGATTCCACGACGCGCATGCCGCGGCCGCCGCCGCCGGCGCTGGCTTTGATCAGCAGCGGAAATCCGATGCGTTCGGCCTCCACGCGCAGCGTGGGCAGGCTCTGATCGTCGCCGTCGTAGCCGGGCACCGTCGGAACGTCGAATTCGCGCACGCGCCTTTTCGCATCGATCTTGCTGCCCATCGCGGCCATGGCTTCCGGTGACGGCCCGACGAAGATCAGCCCCGCGTCGCGCACGGCGCGCGCGAATGCGGCGCGTTCGGAGAGAAAGCCATAACCCGGGTGCACGGCGTCGGCATTCATGCTCACCGCCGCCGCGATGACGTTACCGATGTTGAGATACGATTCCGATGCAGGCGCGGGGCCGACGCAGCGCGCGTCGTCCATAAACCGCAGGTGATAGGCGTTCTCGTCGGCCTGCGAATAAATGCCGAGTGGAACGATGGACATTTCGCGCGCCGCGCGCGCGACGCGGACCGCGATCTCGCCGCGATTGGCGATCAGCAGCCGGCGGATCATTGCGCGAATCCGGCGGGGCGACGCTCGAGAAACGCGCGCAGGCCCTCTTGGCCTTCCGGCGTAACGCGCTGTTTGGCGATCGCTTGCGCCGTTAGCGTCTTCGACTCGTCGTAGCTCGCCGCGGTGACGACGGGGATCAGCTGCTTGACGGCGGCGACCGCAGACGGACCGGCGGTGCGCAGTTCGGCGAGCACGCGATCCACCGCAGCATCGAGTTCCGTAACGGCCACGACCTCGTGGATCAAACCGATCGTGCGCGCACGCTCGGCCCCGAACCGCTCGCCGGTAAGGAAGAGCGCGCGTGCGTACGATACGCCGATCTTCGCCAGCACGAACGGCGAGATCACCGCTGGGATGATACCGAGTTTGGTCTCGGTGAACCCAAAGAGCGCGTCGTCGCTTGCAATCGCGATATCGCAGACGGCTGCAAGGCCCGCGCCGCCGCCGAGCGCCGCGCCGTGGATCCGCGCGATCACGGGCTTGCTGCAGCGATCGATCGCGCGATACATGTCGCTCATGCGTTCGGAGTCGGCGACGTTCTCATCGAACGTCAGCTCGAGCGATGCGCGCATCCAGTTGACGTCGGCGCCGCCGCAAAAGACCTTTCCTTCGCCCGCTAGGACGACGGCGCGGACGGCCGTATCGCCGGAAAGACGGGTGAAAATGGCGTGGAGTTCGCGAATGACGTCGGTATTGAAGGCGTTGCGAACGTCGGGGCGCGCCAGCGTTACGCGGGCAACGCCGCCGTCCATGGCAAGAGTCACGGTCGAATCGGGCATGCCCGGCGCTTCTCGCTGTCATCCAAACTCGCCTTGATGGCGTATAGTGAGGAAGATGCCCACGCCTACCGCCGCCCCAAAGGTCATCAACCGCTATAGCTTCGTCACGCGGGCAAGCCATTGGTTTTGGGTGATCGCGTTCGGCATTCTGGTCTCGAGCGGGCTGCAGATCTTCAATGCCTCCCCGATGCTCGACGCCTCCGATAAGAGCAATCCGGCGCGGCGCGTGCTGGCCATCGGTTCCCCGGAGGACGGAGCCGGCGTCACGACGATCTTGGGGCACGACTTCAACACCACGGGCTGGCTCGGTTGGACCGACGACGGGACGGGCGGCAAGACCGCGCGCGCCTTCCCCGGCTGGATCACGATACCGGCCTTCCAAGACCTCGCCGACGGCCGTCGCTGGCACCTATTCTTCGCTTGGTTTGCGGCGGCGTGCTGGCTCGCGTGGATCGTCTCCACCGCAATAAAGGGAAGCTTGCGCGACATGCTGCTGATGCCGAGCGATATCCCAAAGCTCTGGCCGATGCAGGCTTATTATTTAAAGCTGCGCAAGGAGCCGCCGCCGCACGGCATCTACAACCCCCTGCAAAAAGCCGCGTACACGAGCGTCGGCTTCGTGCTCGCGCCGTTCGTCGTGCTGACGGGTCTAGCGTTGTCGCCGGGCATCGACGCGATTGCCAATCCGCTCACGTGGCTGCTCGGCGGTCGGCAGTTCGCGCGGTTGTGGCATTTCGCCGGGATGTTCGCGTTGATCGCCTTTATGCTGGTTCACGTCTTCCAAGTTGCGACCCAAGGCTTCATGAATCAAATGAACTCGATGATTACCGGCCGCTACCGTCTGGACTCGCACGAATCGTGAAGCGCAAACTCTTTCTCGCATCGTCGATCTCGGCCGCGCTGGCGGGTTGTTCGCCGATCGGCACCGCGTTGAATAACAACCAGGGTTTCCGGCGTATGCTCGAATCGGCCGAAGGCTTGGATCATGCGGTCATCGGAACGCGCGGTTTGGCGCGCCTGTATAACGATCGCGACGTCGACGCGAACTTTCGCGTGAACGGCTTCTCGCCGCCGACGGATCAATCGTACGTGCGCATGATGACCGACGGGTTTCGTTCCTATAAACTCGTCGTCGACGGTGCGGTCGAGCGGAGCCGCGCGTTCGCGCTTGCGGAGCTGCAGCATATGGGCGAGCAGACGCAGATCACGCGGCACGATTGCGTCGAAGGCTGGAGTGCGATCGGCAAGTGGAGCGGCGTGCGTTTGTCCGACGTGCTGGCCGCCGTGAGTCCGCGCACCGATGCGAAGTACGTCGTGTTTCACTGCTTGGACAACGACGGCCAAGGCCACCTCTACTACGAAAGCCTGGACCTTCATCAAGCCAACCACCCGCAGGCACTGTTGGCATTGCGCCTCAACGACGCGCCGCTGGATGCAGCGCACGGCGCGCCGGTGCGGCTGCGCGTGCCGACGCAGCTCGGTTACAAGAGCGCGAAATGGGTCGGGCGGATCGAACTGGTCGGCAGCTACGCGAACATTTACGGCGGAGGCGGAGGCTACTGGGAAGACCAGGGCTACGAGTGGTACGCTGGGATCTAACGCGCGCTTCGTGCTAAACTTGCCGGGTGCAAAACGCTCGGCTGACTTTACTGACGATCGCTGCGGCCGTCGCCCTCGCGGCCTGCGGAACGCCGGACCATCACACCGCCCAGGACTTCGCCGGCGCAACGGCGTCCGGCGACCCGGACGGAACCCTCACCACCATCGTCGGGCCGGTCACTCCGGTCCTGAAAATGACGTCCGCAGTTCGATTCGCGCAGGGCGACACCGTCCCAGGCGTGCGCAGCGTGCTGATGTACGATCGCCCGGCACCGACGCCGGGCGCGTGCGTCTTTGAAATCGGCTACCTCGCGAATCGCTCGTCCGCGATCGTCAAAGAGGATCCGGTCCAGCAGCCGTGTGACGGCAAGCAGCAAGCGCGCTTTCGAATCGCCGGCGTCGACGTTGCGTTCGTCGGGCACCTCGTAAAAACCAACTACAAGGGCACGCCGGTCACACTCTTTGAGATTAGCGACCACACGATCCCCGAATCCGTCCATCTGGTCTACTAGAAATTCCAACGCGCGCTTTGAATTGACTTGATGCTTGCGGTGCGTCCACACGGTACAATAGCCGGTACGATGCTCGCCCGGTTCGCGGCAACCGCGCTCTTATCGTTCCTCCTACTCGGCGTTTCGGGACCCACCGGCCTCGTCGCGGCGCTGCACGATGCCGCGACGTCGTATTACGCGAACCTCGTCCAAATCGCCAAAATCACGAGCCGCGACACGACGATGGATTACTACCAGCGTCTGCTCGACGATCAGGACATGTTGACGAGCGAGCCCGCTCCGACCGGATACGACCAGGCAACCTGGCAGATCACGACTTACGGCGTTGCCACGCTCGATCTTAGCCTAGCCAATCAACTGCTTACCGGTACGATTACGCCGATGGCGTCGATTCGCGGTCTAGGCGAAACGTTCGTTCGCTCCTCCAAGGACGGCTCTATGCAGCCCGTCGCGGTATACGTGCCCGCGTCGTACGTCCCGGGAAAAGCCGCACCACTGATCGTCTTTCTGCACGGAAATCCACAGTCGGAGTCGCAGCTGCTCGCGCCGCGTTACGTGCGCGAGCTTGCGGAAGCAAACGGCACGATTCTGGTCGCGCCGTACGGACGCGGCTACTACGATTTCCGCGGAACGAAAGACGACGTCTACGACGCGCTCGATGCGGCGGAAAAAGCGTTTACCGTCGATCCGCGCAAGCGCTATCTCATGGGCTATTCGATGGGCGGTTTTTCGGTCTTCGAAGTCGCCCCGGACCGGCCCAACACCTGGAGCGCGGTGATGTGCATTTCCGGCGCGCTGCTCGGCAGCGATGCGCCGCGCCTGCTCGCCTATATGCCGAACACGCCGTTCTACGTGCTCACCGGGATCAAAGACGAGAGCATTCCGACGCAGTACCCGACGATCACCGCCTCCTACTTGAGCAGCCAAGGCGTCCCCGTCTCCTTTTACTCGCTGCCGAACGGCATTCACCGGCTGATCAGCCTGCTGCCGATCCTCACGCTGGCCTGGTCCGACATGCTGCACGGCGTCGTGCGGTCGGCGCCGCCGGCCCTCGGCAATGCCCTGCTCCCGACCCAAGCCCCAACCGCCGGGATGAAGACGTAGGCCTGCAGGGGGCGTCCTCGTCGAATAGCAAGTAACCGTGGCTGGGATCCCGCCTATGGAGGAACCAATGCACTACCTGCGCCTAGCGCTGGCTACCGCTATGCTTGCTGCGGCGGCGTTGAGCGCTCGCGCGCTCGCGGAGGAGCCGCCGCACTATACGTTCGACGTCGCGGCACCGGGGACGATCCAGCAGAATCAGCTCTTATATCTCGCCGGTGACGCAATGCACAGTCAGTGGCGCGCCGTCTTAAGCAAAAAGCGCGTCGGTTCGTCGGGTCACGACGTCTTCTATCAGTGGTACTTATCGGTCTATGCGATCGATGGAACGACGTACAAGCTGCAGTACCAGTCCCCGCGCGACGGCGGCCCCTTCTCGACCGTGACGAAAGCCAACGGCGCGCCGATGTGGTTTCCGATCCAAACCGGAAAAATCGACCCGCCGATCGCGTTGATGATGGAAGGCAAAGACAATCTCGTCGTAGAGTCGCACGAAATGGCGGCGGATTGCGGCGGCGCCGTCGTTGCCGTATTCACCACCAACACGACGGGCAAAGTCGTGCCCGCCGTTTCTGTGCGGAACGGTTGCGAGCTGACTGCGTCGCCGGTGAATTCGAAGGCCGGCCGCAGCTTGACGCTCGCGGGACCGTACTACGGCCCGAACGCGGCGATGTGCTGCCCGACCATCGTGAAGGCCACCGCGACGCTGCAATACGTCAACGGCAAGTGGGTCGAAACGCCGAACCGGTACGAACTTTTTCCGGGGAAGCTGCCCCCGCCGTAGTATGGATCGCCTGCGCGCCGCACGCGAACTCCTTCGCCGAATTGCAATGCTGCTTTCGGGCGAGCAGGCTTTGACGGAAGTGCTGCACGAGCTCTGCGCGCTGCTGGCCGAGACGTTCGAGGCCGGCGTACGCATCGGTTATACCGTCGAAAGCGGCGAGCCGCGGACGTACGAATACGGCGAGCCGCTCCCGAACGTACCGTCGACGCGCGTGCCGGTGGCGTTTTCCGGACTCATACTCGGCGATCTCTCGGTTAGCGCGCCGCGGCCGCTCGATGCGGACGACGTATCGCTGCTCGAAACCTGCGCGGTCTATCTCGGCGCGCGCCTGCACGACGAGCAGAGCCGCGTGCGCACGGAGCAGCTCGAGCGGCTCGCGCTCACCGACGCACTCACGACGGTATCGAATCGCCGCGCGTTCGATCTGGCGCTCTCGCGCGAGTGGTCGCGCGCGCGGCGTAACGGCAGTTCGCTCACCCTCGTGATGATCGACATCGATCAATTCAAGCTCTACAACGACTCGTACGGACATCGCGCCGGCGATCAGTGTCTGCGTTCGATCGCGGCGGCTGCGTCGGCATGTTTGCGCCGGCCCGGGGATTTCTTCGGACGCTACGGCGGTGAAGAGTTCGTGGCGCTCCTTCCGGAGACCGGGTTGGAAGGCGGCTTGATCGTGGCCGAATCGATGCGCGGCACGATCGAACGGCTGGCGATCGCGCACGGCGGTACGTCGATCGGGCGCGTCTCGATCAGCGCCGGCGTTGCGCATTGCGTTCCCAAGGATACGAGCGACTCCGGCGAGCTCGTCGGATCGGCGGACGCCGCATTGTACGCCGCGAAGGCCGACGGACGAAATCGCGTCGTCGGCGCGCACACGCTCGCGCCGGAAAACGGCGACGTGCGCTCGCTGCTCGGCAACATCCCCTCGCGCGCGACGCGGTTCGTCGGCCACCACGAAGAGGTAACGCGGTTGAGCAACGCGCTCGAGCGCACGCCGGTCGTCACGATCACCGGCGCCGGCGGTGTCGGCAAGACGCGCATCGCGATTGAGATCGCGCGCCGCCTAGCCGGCTTCTTCGTCGACGGCACGTGGTTCTTGGATCTCGCGATGCTCGACGATCCAGCCGACTTCATGCCGTTTGCTTGCGAAGTGCTGCGAACCGTCGCGCCGCTCGCGCGCGACGCCGAGAGTTTGGTTTCAGCGCTGGGCGACAAGCGTCTGCTGATCGTGATGGACAACTGCGAACACGTCATCCCGCAAGCTGCCGAGCTGGCGCGCTTGTTGGCGGCGTCGGCGCCAAAAGTGCGGGTTATCGCCACCTCGCGCGAGCCGCTGCGCGTGAAGGGCGGCACGACCCACCGCCTCGGCTCGCTCGCGCTCGAAGACGCAGTCGAACTCTTCACCGAGCGCGCGCGCGCCGGCGGCATCTGGCTCGGCGACGAACGGCGCGCGATTATCGCCGCGATCGTGCAGCAGCTCGATTCGATTCCCCTGGCCATCGAGCTGGCCGCGCCCCAGCTGCGCAGCATGTCGCCGGAAGAACTGCTGCGTCGCCTAGACGACCGGCTGCAGGTGCTCGGCATGTCCAGTCGCGGCGGCCCGAGCCGGCAGCAAACGCTCGAAGCGCTGCTCGATTGGAGCCATCGCCTGCTCGACGAGAGCGGGCGCAAACTGTTCCGGCGGCTTGCGGTGTTCACGGGCGGCTGCACGCTCGAAGCCGCGATGCACGTCTGCGGTGACGAAGAACAGCTCAACGAGGCCGTCGTCGGCGAAGCGCTTGCCGATCTCGTTTCGAAGTCGCTCGTCTCCGAAGAGTCGTCGCCATCGGGACCGCGCTACCGCATGCTCGAGATCACGCGCATCTACGCACAGGGACTGCTCGTCGCGTCGGGCGAGTTCGACGCAGCTGCGTACGCGCACGTTCGCTTCTTTACGACGCTTGCGCTGCGTTTTCGAAGGCACGCTCGAAGCGACCCCGGTGACGCATTGGCGCAGCCTCGTCTCGCTGGACGGCCAGAATTTCCGGGCCGCGCTTTCGCTGGCCATCGACGCGGGCGACGTCGACAGCGTCGGCACGATCTGTCGGGCACTGCACTACTGGCTGTGGGAGCACGGCGCCGTTCAGGCATCCGATCTGGTGCGGCGGATCGCGGCGATTCTGGCAACAACGCTGCGCCCATCGGTCGAAGCGCCGATGTGTTTGGCGCTCGCCGCGCTCGTTCGCCGCTCGGATCGGACGCGCGCGCACGAGGCGGCGCGTCGATCGCTGGATCTGTATCGCGCCCTCGGCGACGACATCCACGTCGGCGACGCGCTGCGCTGCACCGTCGCCACCGAGCTCGAAACGGTCAGCGACCTGGATCCTTCGCTCGAAGCTGAGATGCTGCGCTTCATCGAGACGATGCTCGACTTGGGCAGCACGCTGCGCGCTGCGGAGTTGCTCAACAATCTCGGCGTGTTCTACGCGCAGCTGCTGGACGATTCACGGCTGGCGGAAGCGCTGCTGTGTTTCGAACGCGCCGCGGCGCTGCTGGAAGCGCGCGGCGACGCCGACCGATGCGGCCGCGTCATCGGCAACTCGGCCGGCATCGCGTTCCTGCTAGGCGACGCGGAGTTAGCCGCGCGCCGGAGCCGACGAGCCGTCGAACTCTTCGACCGCGGCGAAGAGAGTTGGAGCGGCGGCCGCCAGTGGGCCAATCACGGTTACTATCTGCTGGCCTGCGGCCGGTACGACGAGGCACGCAATGCTCTGCGCCGCGGTATCGGCGTGCTGCGGGATCTTGGCGATCGGGTTGGGCTGGCGGGCGCGCTCGAATACATGGCGCAGCTTTACCACCGCACCGGCAACGATCGGCTGGCGGCCCGCTTGATCGGGTTTGCCGACGTTTCGTTCGGTCCGGGCGTCGCACGTCAAGCGCGCGAAGCGGCGATGCTGCGCGATCTGCTCGAAGCCGTCCGCAAGAATCTCGGCGACGAAGCGTTCTCGGCCGAGGCGCATCGCGGCGCCGGCTCCTCCGTCGAGGACATCGTTCGCGCCGCCGAAAGCGCGTAGACAAAATGCCCGTCCAGGCAACGCCGCCACCGGTTCCCGTTGCAATGGCGCCGGTTGCGACGTACTTCTCCGGAAGATGGACGTGCGGCGGAGCGTTTTCGAACGGCAAGCCGATCTCGGCGACGATCCGCTTCGAATCCGATCTCCAAGGCGCGGCGATCGTGGTGCATCACGACGACACGCCGGCACTGGGCTTCTATCATTCGATCGAAGTGTGGGGTTTTCAAGAATTCGACCGGCACGTACGTTGCATCGCTGTACGATGCATACGGCGGCGCCCGCGGGTTTACGTCGGCCGGATGGTCCGGCGACGTCCTGACGTGGGCGACGGATGCTGCCGTCCTCCCGCCGCAGCAGTTCGTCTATACGAAAAAGGATTCGAACGCATTTGCCGTCGAGTGGAAAATCCTGAAAAACGGAACCTACGTCGTCGGCGATACGCTCGCATGCACGCGCGACGCTTCGTAGGCCGGCTAAGGTCCTAGTGCCAAGCCCCAAGGTGCTTTGAACGGCTTACCCCTTCGGTTGTTTCGAATGGCTTCTTGCGAGCCGGTAGCAAATGGAACCGCAAAGATAATCTGGGATCCGAGGACCGGCGGAAAAGGATTCGGAGGAGAGCCGAGCGTGCCGAGGGTGCTCATGTAGACCTCACGTTGCGCGTCCACGGCGATTCCCGAAGCTTGCGTCATCACGGGGATGCCGGTGTTGGGCGGCGCGCAACTGGCTCCCACGGTACAGCTAATGTAGCCGTCGATCTGAGTGTAAGTGGCCGGCACGTAGAGACCATAGAAGATCGTCGATGAACCGTACTCCCACGCGGTCGCGACGGGCGCGACTTGACCGCCGCCGTACGGGTAGAACGACGGCTTGGCCGAACCGCGCGCGAAGACCGCCAGGCCCGGCGGCTGCGAATATGCCGTAAGGCCGAAAGGCATCGCCACGGCGAGGTCGCCTTTGTGGTTGAGCGAGCCGCCGGTGAACGGCGTCCCGAACGGGAAACCGGGCAACGAGATTTCGGACGGTTGCGATTCTTCAATAAGCGTCCTGCCGAACGACCACGTGTGTCCGGAACGTTTGAATCGTTCGATGACCCCTTCGGATTGAGACGGTCCCGGGTTCGTGCCGTAGACGATATAGCCTGACGACCCCGTCGCGTCTACCGCAATACCGGTAGCCGCGGTGTTTAAACCGCGGAACCCCCTGGTGAGGATTTTCCTACACTTGCCGTTCGAACACTCGCCGATATAGATATTGAGAAAAGCCGATTCGTTTGCCGCGTAAAAAACGTCGCCGCTCGCGTCGACGGAAAGAGCGATTGGATGTGCTCCCGCCGGCTTGGTAGCGAGCGGCGGGGCCGACGGCGGCTCGTTGGAGATAATCGGTAAATCGAACGTGTCGATCGCGTCGGCGCTGAAGTCCGCGACGTACAAATGTATTTTCGAGTGCGCGTTGGCGAGAATCGCGTTCGAGGCATTCTGCGCGTGAACGACTGGCGCAGACGGAACGCTTCCGCCGCATCCGGCACACGCAATTATTATTGGCAGCATCGCTGCTCTAAATCGCCGACCCACGATAAACGCGTTAGTGCGGCCTCGGATCGGTCCTCCCTGGCAAGGGTCCCATCCCTTGGTTTGGGGCTACATCCTAAAGATGCCGAATCGCGTTTGCGGCTGGGGTGCGTGCGCGGCGGCGTCGAGGCCGATCGCTAAGACGCGGCGGGTATCGAGCGGATCGATGATGCCGTCGTCCCACAGGCGCGCGGTGGAATAGTACGGATTGCCTTCGCGCTCGTACTTCTCGAGAATCGGCGCTTCGAACTCGGCCTTCTGTTCAGGCGTCATCTCGCCCTTAACCGTCGAGAGCACGCTCGCCGCTTGCGGACCGCCCATCACGCTGATGCGCGCGTTGGGCCACATCCAGAGCTGTCGCGGCGAGTATGCGCGGCCGCACATACCATAGTTGCCGGCGCCGAAGCTTCCGCCGATCACCACCGTGAACTTCGGAACTTCCGCGCACGCAACCGCCATCACCAGCTTGGCGCCGTCTTTAGCGATGCCGCCGTTTTCGTATTCCTTACCGACCATGAACCCGGTAATGTTTTGCAAGAATACCAGCGGCGTTCCGCGCTGCGTACAGAGTTCGATGAAGTGGGCGCCCTTGAGCGCGCTTTCGCTGAACAGGATGCCGTTGTTCGCGAGAATGCCGACCGGATGACCTTCGATATGCGCGAAGCCGCAGACTAACGTCGTGCCGTAGCGCGCCTTGAACTCGTGGAACTCGGAGCCGTCGACGAGCCGCGCGATTACCTCCCGCACGTCGTAGCCGATGCGGCTGTCCGAAGGAATGATGCCGTAGATCTCGCGCGGGTCGTACTTCGGCGGCTGCGCCTCGGAGCGGTCCCATTGAACCGGGTGTTCCAGGTGCAGGTTACGAACGATTTCGCGCACCATCGCGAGCGCGTGCGGATCGTCGTTCGGCGAAGTGGTCGGCGACGCCCGAGATCCGCGTGTGCACGTCCGCCCCGCCGAGTTCCTCGGCGGTTACTTCCTCACCGGTTGCCGCTTTGACCAGCGGCGGTCCGCCCAGAAAAATCGTGCCGTTACCTTTCACGATTACGGTCTCGTCGCTCATCGCGGGAACGTAGGCGCCGCCGGCCGTGCACGATCCCATCACCGACGCGATCTGCGGAATGCGCTTGCCCGACATGCGCGCCTGATTGTAGAAGATGCGGCCGAAGTGTTCGCGATCGGGGAACACGTCGGCTTGCAGCGGCAAGAACGCGCCGCCCGAGTCGACCAAATAAATGCACGGCAGATGGTTCTGCTGGGCAATCTCTTGCGCGCGAAGATGTTTCTTGACCGTCATCGGGTAGTACGTGCCGCCCTTGACGGTTGCGTCGTTGGCGACGATCGTGCAGAGCTGCCCTTCGACGATGCCGATCCCCGTGACGATGCCGGCGCTGGGAGAATCGTCGCCGTACATGCCGTTTGCCGCAAGCGCCGCAAGTTCGAGAAAATCGGAACCGGGATCGATCAATCGTTCGATCCGTTCGCGCGCGGTCAGCTTATTGCGCTTGCGATGTTTGGCGGTCGCCTCGGGTCCCCCGCCGGCGTGGGCAATCGCGAGACGCTCGCGTAGCCCGGCGACTAAGCCTTCCATTCGCGCGGCGTTGCGCTCGAAGGCCGGCGAATGCCGCTCGAGACGGGACTCCAATAATGCCATCGCCCGCGCCTTCGGCGCTCTGCCGCCGGGCTCCCAGGCTTGGCCGCCCCCGAGCGGCCATGAGGGGGCGGTTAGAAGTCGGCCCGGACGGGAGCGTCCCGGCCGCACGACGCGTTATACTCTCACTACACCATGTCAGCACAAACACAAGTAGACGTAGGCGGCATTTTTCGCCCCCAAGGCAGTCTTGCTGCGGCACCGCTCGCACGCTATAACGGAACGCTCGACGAGCGCAGCGCCGCGCATCTTCTGCGCCGCGCCGGCTTCGGCGCATCCGCGGCGGAAATCAAACGTTATGCCGGTATGTCGGTCGATGCCGCGGTCGAATCGCTCGTGCGCTTCCCATCCACCGCTTCGCTGCCGGCGCCGTCCAACGTGTTCGATCCGGTAACCATCTTTGGCCGTTACACGCCGCGAGAGTTCCAGAATCTCGACAAGGCGACGAAGGTCAGCCTCGTTCAGAGCCAGCGCGATGAGACGCAAGTTTCGATTCTGTCGATGCAGGTGTGGTGGCTGAATCGCATGCTCGCTACGCCCGCGCCGCTCCAAGAAAAGATGGCGTTCTACTTCCACGGTCACTTTACGACGGCGTCCGTGGCAAAGGGCGTGGCGCCGACGCTCACCTATCAGCAGAATCAACTCTTCCGTAATTACGCTCTCGGGAATCTTCGCGAACTTACGCGCGCCGTTTCGCAGGATCCGGCGATGCTGATCTATTTGGACAACGCCGCCAACGTCGCGTCGCATCCAAACGAGAACTTCGCACGCGAGCTGATGGAACTCTATACGCTCGGAGTCGACCACTACTCGGAGAGCGACGTACGCGAATCGGCGCGTGCCTGGACCGGCTGGCAGTACTCGCGCTTCACCGGCCTGGCAAGCTTCAATCCGCGGCTCCACGACGACGGCGTGAAGACCTTCCTCGGGCAGACCGGCAACCTCAACGGCGACGATATCGTTAACATCATCTTCGCGCAGCCGCAGTGCGCCCGGTTCTTTGCGGGCAGCCTCCTGAGCAACTTCGTGTATAACGATCCCGAACCGGAACTGATCGACGCCGTCGCCGCTTTGTTGCGCAAGCACGACTTCGAGCTGGCGCCGGTGATGTCGGCAATCTTTCGCAGCGACGTGTTCTACTCGGATCGAGCGTATCGCGCGCTCGTGAAATCACCAGTCGAGTTCGTCGTCGGTACCTACAAGGCGCTCGGGCTGCCGCAGTTCGACGTTACGATCTTGCGTCAACTGAAGCAAATGGGGCAGATGCTGTTCTACCCGCCCAACGTCGCCGGCTGGCCCGGCGGCGCGAATTGGCTCACCAGCGATATGATGATCGCTCGCCAGAATTTCCTCGAGGCATCCGTGAACTCGCAAAGCCTTACGGCTTCCTCCTGGCTGGGCACGATGCCGATGAAGGCAAAGGCCGTCGCGCAGACGCTGATCGAGACGATTCTGCAAGGCGACGCTTCGCCGGCCGCGATCGCGAAACTCGACGCACTGCTTAGTGGCGCGGGTAGCGCCGCGCTCGCTTCGTTCGGCCCCGAAAACTATGGCGAACGCGTGAGCGGAGCCGCCTACCTCGCCATGGCCGCACCGGCCTTCCAGCTGAGTTAAACAATCATGTCGATGAAACGTGTCAACTTCTTACTCGGTAGCGTCTCCGGACTTGCGGTCGTCGCGAATACCGAGCATCTCTTTGCCAAAGCGCTGGCGCAAGCGCCGCTCGCGGGATTGCCGGGCGGCGGCGATCGCGTGCTGATTCTCGTGAACCTGCAGGGCGGCAACGACGGATTGAATACCGTCGTTCCCCACGCCAACCAGCGGTACTATCAGATGCGTCCGAATCTCGCCGTGCCTCCCAATAGCGTTTTGACGATCGACGATCAGCTCGGGTTCAACCCGGCGATGAAGTCGTTCAAGGCGCTGTACGATAAAGGCGACGTCGCGATCGTTCAAGGCGTGGGGTATCCCAACCCCGACCTCTCGCATTTCCGCTCGACGGAAATCTGGCAGACGGCGGCGCCGGATCGCTACTTGCACAGCGGTTGGATCGGACGCTATCTCGATGAGGCGAATCTGCCGGCCAACAACTTGTTCAACGGCGTCGCGCTTTCGCAACTCGTTCCGGAGGCGCTCTCGGCGCAGAACGTCGACGTTCCGGCGATCGCGAGCATCGGTACGTACGGCCTGACCATCAACGGCAACAACGGCACGCGCAACGCGTTCTCCACGCTGGTCCACGACCGTACCGTCCCGTTCAAGTCGCCGTATCTCGCGCGCGTCATGGAGATCGAAGATCACGCGCAGCGCGGCTCGGAAGAACTGCCGAAGCTGATTTCCGGCTACAAGACGCAAGCCGCCTATCCGGCCACGCCGCTGGGCCGTTCGCTCGCACTCGCAGCGCAGATCGTCGGCAGCAACCTGGGCACGAAGGTGATCTACGTCGAGCACGGATCGTTCGATACGCACGTCAGCCAGAAGGCCACGCACGACAAACTCGTCGAGCAATTCTCCGATGCAATCGCGGCGTTCTACGAGGATCTCGCCGCGCACGGCAACGACAAACGCGTGCTCACGATGACCTTCAGCGAGTTCGGCCGCGCGTGCCGCCGAGAACGGCAGCCGAGGCACCGACCACGGCGAAGCCTCACCGCTCTTCCTGATCGGCGGCGGCGTCAAAGGCGGCATCTACGGCGATAACCCCGTCATCGGCCAAGAAGCGTTCGGCAACGTCAAATACACGATCGATTTCCGCAACGTCTACGCCACCGTCCTCGAACGCTGGCTCAACCGCCCGTCGGTCCCCATCCTCTCCGGCTCGTTCCCGATACTACCCGTTCTGGGGTGAGCTTTGTCATCCTGAGCGTAGGTGCGCAGCGCCGTAGTCGAAGGACCGCTACCCAGATCTAGCCAGCCACACAACCCGCAGCAGAAGCGCAGCATGAAGACCTATTACGTCTACATGCTGCTCTGCGCGGATCTCTCGTTCTACGTCGGGGTGACTCGGGATGCGGATCGCCGCGTTGCTCAGCACAACAACGGGTGGGACCCAGACTGCTATACGCATTTGCGGCGGCCGGTGGCGCTCGCGAAGGCTTGGGTGTTTAACGACGTTCGGCAGGCGATCGATTGGGAGAAACAGCTGAAGGGCTGGTCTCGCCGCAAGAAGATCGCCCTCGTCGGCGACGATTGGGGGCGGTTTCTCGTTTTGCCAGGGGCGCGGATCGGGTGCGTCCTGGGTAGCGGTCCTTCACTACGGCACTTCGTGCCTACGCTCAGGATGACAGGGGGCCGAAAATATGAATGTGAGGGGCCAGCATAGTCCCCGACCCATGAATTAGGCGTGCCTAATATATTGGTTAGGGATGGCTTGCCTGCCGACTTCTCTCGCAGGTCTACTTTCCATAAACGTGAATGAATCGCGCTTCGGAACCCTCGGTTTGTTCGGCTTGAGTCCTGGGAATTGATAAAATACTGATGGTTTGTAATCCGCGGGAAGCCTTCGGGTGAGAGCCTCCCACGAGCGCGTGTTGTCGCTCGGCGCCCGCGATAGCGGACTGCCCCCTAAAGGCACGCCCAAGAACTACTTAATGGCGTGGCTCCTCGTGATGCTCGCGGAACACAACCTGCACGGCTACGAGATCACCAAGGAACTCAACGAAAAGTTCGACCTGACGACCGACGCGGGAACCGTCTACCGGGCGCTGCGCCAGCTCGAGCGCGACGGGTACATCTCGTCGTGGTGGGACCCGAAGGAACAGGGGCCGGCGCGTCGTTTTTACGCGCTGACGGATGCCGGAGATGCGGCACTGCGGCTGTGGAGTGAAGTGCTCAACCAGTATCGGGCCAACCTCGAGACGTTCTTCGCCCTGTACGACGCCCGGGGTGAGACCGCATCGGTGAGGCAGCGCGGCGCCTGAACTCCATCCTTTTTCTCGGCAGCGGCGGCGCCCGCTTCGTCGTCGCACGCCAACTGCGCGCCTCCGGCGGAATGTGGATGCGTTTCGGCGAGACCCGCATTCACGTCGATCCCGGACCCGGCGCTTTGGTTCGGGCCCTCTCGCACGTCCCGCCGTGCAACCCGCGGGAACTCGACGCGATCGTCCTGTCGCACAAGCATCTCGACCACTCCGGCGACGTCAACGTGCTGATCGAGGCGATGACGGCCGGCGGCTTCCGGCCGCGCGGCACCGTGTTCGCGCCGGCCGACGCGTTTGACGGCGAGCCCGTCGTATTGCCGTACGCGCAAAGGTTTCCGGCGCATGTCGAACGGCTGGAACCAAGCTCGGGGCCCTACCGCATCGGCGACGTCGAACTGCGAACGTCGATCGCGCACGTCCACGCCTCGCAAACCTACGGGCTGCACTTCGCCCACGCGGGCCTGCGCGTTGCCTACTTGCCGTGCGGGCGTTTTTTCGAAGGCTTGATCGCCGACTATGCGAGCTACGCGCCCGACGTCCTAGTGATAAACGTGCTGCGCTATCGCGACGAGATGAGCGTCGACCATTTGAAGTGGGATGACGCGCGCCGGATCGTCGAAGGCGTTCGTCCCAAAGTCGCGGTCTTCCAGCACTTCGGTACGAAGATGCTGGAAGCCGATCCAAAACGGCTCGCACAAGAGGTCGAAGACGAACTCGGCCTGCGGGCGGTAGCGGCGTACGATGGGCTCGATCTCGATCTCGACACCGAGGTCGCGGCAGTTGCCGGTTGAGATCGGCCGAGCCGCTCCGGGATCGGTCGACGCATTTTTCAAAACCAACGAACGCGAAGCACTCAAAACGCTCTACGATTTTTCGGTCATCTGGCACGAGCAGTCGTACGATTTTTGCGCCACCGAAGACGGCGAACCGGTCGGCGCCGCGACGATCCGGATCGCAGCGTCGCTCGCGCACGTCGAGCGCGTCGTCGTGCTGCCCGGGCGGCGCCGCGCCGCAATCGGGCGCCGATTGCTCGACGCTGCCGCCGATGTCGCGAACTACTACAACTGCCATAAGATGACGGCGCTCGTTCCGCACGGCAGCGCCGCACAGCAATTTCTCGAAGCGTGCGGCTATAAAGAAGAAGCGGTTCTACCGCAGCACACATTCAAACTGGACGTGGCCGTCATGCGAAAGTTCTTGCTGTAATCCGGGAGGCTGCGTTGCGTCTACTCGTCGCCGTCCTCGCGTCGCTATTGATGGCGCTTCCGGCCTCGGCGCAAACGGCGTCGCCTTCGCCGGCCGCGACACTGTCGGAGCCGGGGCTTGCCGGATTGTGGGGCAGCGAGCGAACCTTCGGGCCGCTAGCGCGCGGGATGCTAACGTTGGACCTTCGTGCCGAGCCGTACGTGGCGAGCATCTCCGGGTTTGCGGTGCCGGTGCGTCGTTCGGGTGCCGCGCTCGTCTTTAGGTTGCCGGCGGAACAAGGCGACTTCCGCGGGCGCGTCGGCAGTGACGGCAGCGTAAGTGGAATGTGGACTCAGCCGGAAACGCGCACCACCGGCAGCCGCTACGCGACGCCCGTACGACTGCGGGCGATCGCGCCCAACGTGTGGCGCGGCATCGTCTCGCCGCTGGAAGATCGCATCTCGCTCTATCTCTCGATCGTGCAGCGCGCCGGCCGCCTGCGCGCGTTCTTGCGGAATCCCGAGCTCAACATCGGAGTGGGTCGCCCGTTCACCGTCGCAATTTCCGGATCGGGCGTAACGTTCGCAAACGCAGACGATGCATCCGACACGATCGTCGCGAGCTACGACGCCCGGTCGGATTCGTTGACGCTCCCGTTTCCCGACTACGGCCCGCTCGTCTTCACGCGCCGCACGCGCGACACCGCCGTTGGTTTTTATCCGCGCACTCCGGACGTGACCTCGTACGTCTACCGGCAGCCCGTTGCAGAGAATGACGGATGGCGTACCGCGTCGCTCGATGCGGCCGGCTTGAACGCGGCACCACTGCGTGCGCTCGTCGACGGCATCCTTACCGCGAAGACGGATTGGTACAACGCTCCCTACGTTCAAGGCCTCTTGATCGCACGCCACGGCAAGCTCGCACTGGAAGAGTACTTCTACGGGTTTGAAGCCGATCGCACACACGATCTGCGCTCCGCCTCCAAGAGCATTACCTCGGTGCTCGCCGGCATCGCCATCGATAAGGGAGCGGCGTTCTCCATGAGCTCTCCGGCGTTGCCCTTGTTCCACTACGCAAGCGTCGCGAATCCCGATCCGCGGAAATCGCGAATCACCGTCGGCGATCTGCTGAGCATGCAGTCCGGGCTAGCGTGCAACGACAACGACGACGCATCTCCGGGAAACGAAGATCGCATGTACGCACAATCGCAGCAGCTCGACTACTACAAGTACGCGCTCGACCTGCCGATGGCCGGCGAGCCGGGCTCGGGAGCGGCGGTCTACTGCACGGTGGGGATCAACCTCGTCGGCGCGGTCATTCGCAGTGCGACCGGAACCTCACTCGTCGATTTCTTTCAACGGGCGTTTGCGCAACCATTGGACATTGCGACGTATCATTTGAACCTTTCGCCTAACGGCGACGCGTACATGGGCGGCGGCGCATACTTGCGGCCGCGCGACGCGCTCAAACTCGGCCAGCTCTATCTCTCGCACGGTACGTGGAACGGGCGGCGCGTCGTGAGCGCGGGCTGGGTACGGCTCTCGACGCAAAGACATTCGGCGTTCGCGGCGTCGAACTACGCAAGCGGCCACGGGTACGGGTACGGCTGGCATCTCTTCACGGCGCACGTCGGAAACCGTTCGTACGAAGAGTACATGGCGCAGGGCAATGGCGGACAACTGATCGTCGTGCTTCCGGACCTCGATATGACCGTCGAATTTACCGCGGGAAACTATAGCAACTTCCCAACGTGGCGCGCGTTCTACGAAGAGCTCATTCCGCGTTATATTATCGCGTCCGCGGTGAACGCTCGCTAGTAGGGCGGGTGCTGGTGCGGAGGCGTCGGTTGCGGATACGGACGCATTTTGCGCGGCTCGACCTGGCGCGGATACGGCTGGCGGGGATACGGCTGGCGCGGATACGACTGCACCGGATAACGGACCGGGGCGGCGCGGACGGGTGCGGCGGGATATGCCGTCGGACGCTGCAGGCGCGGCGCGCCGATCGCCGGGCGCTGTTGCGCGGCGGCAGGCGCCATACCACCCATCGAGGATTCGAGATTCTGCTGCACGGCGGGGTGCGCCGCCATCGACCCGTTGTAGAGATACACGGAGCCGTTCTGCGATGAGGTGGTGACGACCGGGCCGCCGCCGCGTACCATGGCTTCGGTGTTTCCGTCGCTGCCGGTGACGGGCGTCCCGTCGCTATAGTTCGAAACGATGTGACCGCTGCCGGAGTGAGCGCCGATCTGAACGCCGTTGCCCTGATTCTGCACGCCGACCGCTACGTCGCCGTCCTGCGATTCGAAACGAGCCAAGCCCGGCTCGAACTGCCCGTTGTCGTAGACGATCGAACCGTAGGTGCTGCTCGCCTCGATTTGATGCGCGACGCAGTTGCGGAACAGCATGTTGCCGGTACCGGTGCGCGCGCGCAGGCGTGCGAACGACGAGTCGTCGGCGCTGACCTGGCCGGCCAGCGACTGCGCGAATCCCGTTCCGCCGACGTGCTGTAAGGAGATATCGCCGGTCCGCGAGTGCGCGATGAAAACGCCGTTATAGTTCGCAATCGTGATGCGGCCGGCTCGCACGTGCGCGAATACCAGCGCGGTCGAGCGCGGAATCGTAATCGTGGTGTCGCCCTGTCCGCGAACGACGATCGCGTCGTGCGGTCCGGCGGGCAGATGCGGCAGTACGAAGTTCTCGCGCACCAGCGCGATGAGGCCCTGTTCGCTCTGGAGGGTCTGTGCCGGGATCGGGATGTCGGGCGGAAGCTGCGTGCCCGGATCGTTCGGTCCGAGGTGCCGCACGTCGACCGTGCCGGAACTCGAAACGGTGACCTGCGGATTGTCCGACGTCGCGATCGTCACCCGGCCGGTGCTCATCATCACGCGTACGATCGGCGACGGGCCGACCGAGTACGACTCGTCGGCGCGCGCGGGGGCCGCGAGGAAGAGAAAACACAGCGAGACGAAGAGCGCCGATGCCGCCCCTCGCCCCCAAATTCCGATCACCCATTCATTGTAGCCGGGTGCCCACGACCGCATCATGAGATATCGGTGAGCGGAAGATTCATGCGGGGTAAAACGACGCGGAACAGGGCCCCGCCTGCTTGCGAGCGCCCGGCGGTGACCTCGCCCTCGTGAACCCGGGCGATCGAGCGTACGATGGCTAGGCCCAAGCCCGTGCCCGGAACCCCCTCGCTGCGCGAGCGGGCTTGGTCGGTGCGGTAAAAGCGATCGAAGACGTGGAGCAGCTCTTCTTCGGGGATCCCGGGGCCGCTATCGCTGACCTCGACCCAGGCCGAGGTGCGGTCCTGTCCGACGCGTACGTCGACCGAACCCTTTTCGGTGAACTTGATGGCGTTGTCGACCAAGTTGCCGACGAGCTGACGCAGCAGGCTCGGATCGCCAAAAACGACCGGCACTGCTTCGTGTTCGAACGTGAGCGCCAGATGTTTTTCTGAGGCCCGCTGCGCCGAACCGCGAACGGCTTCGCTGGCGAGCTGCGCCAGCGAGACGGGTTCTTTTGGGACGTCGTCGCCACGATCGGCCTTGGCCAGCGTCAGCATGCCGTTGACCATCGCAGCCAGCGACGCACTCTCTGCGGCGATCGTCTCCAGGCTTTCGTGACGGATTACCGGCTCTTGATCTCCCCAGCGCAGCAGCATCTGCGCGTTGGCGTTGATCGACGTGAGGGGTGTTTTTAGCTCGTGCGATGCGTCGGAGATAAAGCGGCGCTCGCGTGCGAACGCCTCCTCGAGACGTGCGAGCAGATCGTTGAAGCTCTCGGCGAGCCGGCCGATCTCGTCATTGCGCGGCGGCCGCTTCAGGCGCAGGCTCAGGCGGTCGAACCCGATTTCGCGCATCGCATTCGACAGGTCGTTGATCGGCGTGGTCGCTTGCGCCGCAAGTAAAATCGACAGCAAGATGACGGCAATCGCCGCCGCCGCGAGCGTGAAGAGAATGACGCGCCGTGCCTGCGCGAACACCTGATAGAGTGCGTCGAGCGGCTGTGCGACGTGCACGACGCCGGCGCTGTTGCCTTCGCTGATGAAGCGGTCCTCCACCAAATACGGCGTGCCGGCGATGCTCACGTTGCGGAACGCCGTGTCGGCCTTCTCATTCAGGTCGGTGTTCGGCGGGATCGTGTTGCCGCCGAGGTTATCGGTCTTTGCGAGCGGATACCCGCTCGACGAATCGACTTGGATGAAGGTGCTCGGGGATTCCCACTGTGCGAGGTTCGTGCTGTTGAAGAAGAACTGCAGCGCGCCGCCGGTCGAATCGGAAAACGTATAAGGATTCGAGTGCTGCGAGGCGACCACGATGTCGCTCATCGTCGCATTGACGTTGGCCTTCGCCGAATCGTAGAGGATCGATTGAAAACGCCACGCGATGATGGCGCTCGTCACTACGAGCGCTGCGACGAGCAGCACCGCGTAGACGAGTGCGATCCGCCACTTGAGGGTCAGGCGACTGCCTCTAATCTTTGATTGTGTAGCCGACGCCGCGCACGGTCGTGATCAGCTTCTCGTCGAAGCCGTCGTCGATCTTGCCGCGTAAATACCGCACGTAGACGTCGATCAGGTTCGAATCGCCCAAGAAATCGCTGCCCCACACGCCGTTGAAGAGCTCGTCGCGCGTGTGCACCTTGTTTCGATGCAGCAGCAGATACTCGAGCAGTGCGTACTCTTTGGCGGTTAAATTCACCGGTTTTCCGCTGCGGTGCACTTCGTGACGATCGCGGTCCATCACGACGTCACGATACTCGATCACGTTGGATTGCGGCGAGCGCTCGCGAAGGCGCGCGCGCACGCGAGCGAGCAGTTCCTCGGTGGAGAACGGTTTGGTGATGTAGTCGTCCGCACCCAAGTCGAGCCCGGCAACGCGATCCGGCACGCGATCCTTGGCCGTGAGCATGATGATCGGCACGTTGCTCTTGGAGCGAATGCGCTTGCAGACTTCGAGCCCATCCATGCGCGGCAGCATCAGATCCAAGATCACGAGATCGGGTTCTTTGAGCGCCTTTTCCAGCCCGGCGAGTCCGTCGCGCGCGACGTCGACCTCGAAGCCTTCATGCTCGAGTTCGAGTTGCAGGACGCGGTTGATGGCGGTGTCGTCTTCGACGATGAGGATGCGGTGGGTCTTAGCCGGTTTCTCCATGATGGAGATTACCGGCTACCCCTCCGTTGAGACCTCTGTCCGGCGAGCGCGTACGGTTGGGATCCCATGAAAAGTGTCAGCCACACGGCGGTCGCGATACCGGCGCCGGTCCACGCCAGGTTGCCGATGTTGGAGAACGCGTGGGTGAAACTCTGGCCGATGGTATCGAGGGTGTGCACGAAGAGCGTTCCGCCGCCGAGTCCGATGAGGATGGCGAACCAGAGGCCGAGCGCGGCGACCGCGCCGATGGCGGCGATCTCCCACGCCGCGAAAGCCGGGACGGGACGGTAGACGGTTGCGGTCAGGATCGAGGCACGCATGCCCTCCGGCGGCTCCTCCAGGGGGAGCGCGAACAGGGCCCGGTCGAGTGCGTCGTCGCTGTCGTATTTCATGATTCCGTTACCTCCGCTCCGGCCAAGAGCTTCCGTAGATGCTCTTTTGCCCGGAACAAGTGCGTCTTTACCGTTCCCATCGGCAGATCGAGGACTTGGGCGATCTCTTCGTATTGCTTACCCTGCAGATGGTAGAGGGTGATGACCGTTCTGTACTTCTCCGGAAGCTGGTCGATTGCCGCTCGCAAGCGCTGAGCTTCGTCGAGGGCGATCGCTTGGGCTTCCGGTCCCGGGGTGCTGTCGGCCCGTTCCGGCAGTTCCTCGTTCGAATAACGCTTGCGGCGGTTCAAACGGTCGCAGCAGGCGTGATAGGTGATGGCAAAAATCCAGGTCGAGAACTTCGCTCCCGGCTTGAAGGTGCGCAGGCTCCGGTAGGCCTTGAAGAATGCCTCCTGTGCGACGTCGCGGGCTTCCTCGACGTCGTGCAGGGTCCGGTAGGCCAAATGGTAGACCGCCCGGTCGTACCGTTCCACGAGGGTGGCGAAGGCGTCCGGGTTGTCCCTGAGGGTCAGGGCCACGAGGTCGCCGTCGGCCAGGCCGTTGGCTAGCCGGTCGATGCTGGGTGCCTCCACGAGTAGAGCCGACACGCCAGACCTACGCGCCCGCGTGAGGCTTTGTTTCGGAGGGCGCTTCGAAACAAGTCCCCCGGCCGGACGTAACTAGGGCAGGACCATTTACGGAGGCTCACCCCAGTCATGGCAATTATCACAAAATCGACTCTCCCGGGCACGCAGCGGCCGCCGCTCCACACCACCTTTCACGGTTGGGGTCCGGAGCTCCGGGTCTCGCTATGAACTCGAAAAAAGTCGCGCTCATCGGCATGCTGGTTGCCGTCGAAGTGCTGATCGTCGGTTTGGCGATCTGGAGCATCGGCGGTATGGGCCACCTGTCGGCGGCCGGCTTTGGCGCTCATAGCGTCGACTACACCGCTAAGACGGTTGCCACGTTCGACGCCGGCCAAACGCCGCACGTCGTCATCAGCGATCCGGAATCGCGCGTCTACGTCAACGTATCGACGGACGAGCAAGTGCACGTCAAAGATATGACGAGCATTCACGGCATGGTCTTCTCGTCCGATCGTTCGATTCCAAAACTCAACGCGACGCGCACCGCCGACGGGGTGATGGTGGAGCGCGCCGACTACAACGATCGCTGGATGCACATCACCTTCGGTTCGACCGAACAAGCGATCGAAGTCGACGTGCCGGCGAATTCGCGCGTCGAGATTCAGAAGTCTTCCGGCGCGACCATCGCCGGCTTGCGAGCGGGCGTCTCCGTGCAATCGCAGGACGGCCACATCGCGCTGACCGACGTACAGGGCGTCGTCGACGCGCACAGTGCCGACGGCTACATCGACGCCACCAACGTTAAAGGCGATACGCTCACGCTGACCAGCGCCGACGGGCACGTCTCGCTGCGCGACGTTACCGCGCAGCAGCTGACGGCGCGTTCCAGCGACGGCCGCATCGAAGCCACGAACCTTACGATAGCCGGCACGCAGCCGCAAGCGACGCTGCACTCCGACGACGGATCGGTTCACGTTCGCGGCAGTTTTGCGCCCGGCGGCACCTATGAAGTTTCCTCGAACGACGGACGCGTCGAACTGGGATTAGCATCGAACGCGGATCTTACCGTCACCGTAACGACGGCCGACGGCACCATCAGCGTCGACGGCAAATCGACGTCGTCCGACGATGACGCACATAATCAGACCATCAAACTCGGATCAGGCTCGGGTTCCATGCGTGTGAGCAGCGGAGACGGATCGATCCACCTGACAACGAACGGAGCGATTTAATCGCCATGGAAGACACAGTCGTCCCAGCCATCGCAATCATCTTCCTCTTCGGAGGACCGATTGCAGCCATCATCATCTGGCGCGTGCTCGCGCACCAAGAACGGATGGAGATGCTGCGCCGCGGTATCACGCCGCCGCCCGATCCGCGTACGATGCGACGAGCGATGAAGTACGGCTGGCAGCCCGGGCCGATGCCCGGCCAAGGCCCGGTTCCGGGCCCGATGCCCACGATGAATCCCTACGCCTACGATCCCAACTTCTACGCCCAGCACCAGCTGCGCCGCGGCGTGCAGGTGGCGTTCATCGGCCTGGCCCTGTTGATCGGACTCTCGTTCATCGGTTACCACGGTGACGGACCGCCGCACTACGGACCGTGGCTGCTCGGTGGGTTGATCCCGCTCTTCGTCGGGATCGCTCAAGTCATCAGCGCGGTAATGAGCGGCGCCCGCATCGGCGGCGACCCCGCCGCCGGCGCCCAGAGTTTCGGCCCGATCCCGGGCCCTGGGATGAGCGCGCCGCCCCCGCCGGGGCCGTCGGCAGCCCAGGCCCCCTCCGGCCCGTACGGCTGGCGCCCGGGCTCGACCCCGGAGATCGAGAAGCCGGCGAGCCCGCCGGATTACCGCTAGTCTGCTACAGCGATGCAAAAGAGCCGCCGGTCGTTATGACCGGCGGCTCTTTTGGATAAGTTTGAAAAATCGCGGAATGAAGACGTTATCTACACGAGACGAGAGCCATCGCCCAACCTGCGGTGGTGCGCGTCCTGACCAGATATCCGTCCGCAGTACGGTCGTAAACCTGATACCCAGCGCGCAAAGCTTCTGCGAGCGACTTGAAAACCATGAGACCAGACATCTGCGGACCCTCCTTTCTTATTTTCTAAGAGTCTATACCCTATAACGGCTTTTATCGCAAGTAAGTTCACTCACTTTGCCCGGGTTTCGTTAAAGATTTGGAGAAAATCGGAATTATGACGGTAAAAGCGCCTGGGCGCGTGCACGCGACGCTGATCACGGATCGTCGCGAACTTGCACCCGGCGTCGTCGTCCTCGGGTTCGATGCGGCCGAACTCGCACGTGACACACTCCCCGGTCAGTACCTTATGGCGATCCCGCCTTCGGGTCAGACGTGCGCCACGGCGCTCGGTATCTACGAAGCGGCAGGGAGACGCGCGAGTATCCTCTTTTTCGTGACCGGTAAGCGCACGCGCGAACTCGCGGAGTTGCGCCCGGGAGATCGCCTCGACGTGCTTGGGCCGCTTGGCAACGGGTTCGACCTGTCGAGCGGCGCGCGCGACGTGGCGATCGTGGCCGGCGGCGTCGGTCTGGCCTCCGTGCTGCTGCCGGCTCAGTGGCTGGTTCGCGCCGGCGCGCGGGTGCGGCTGTTCTACGGCGCGCGCAGCGCCAAGCTGCTCGTCGATGCGAAGCGTTTCAGCGATGCCGGCTGCGAAGTGCTCTTTTCGACGGACGACGGCACGGCGGGACACTACGGCTTCATCACCGATCTGCTCGCGCGTACCGCCGGGCGTCAACTCCCGGATCTGATCCTGGCCTGCGGTCCGTCGCCGATGCTGCGCGCGGCGGCGCGCGTCGCCGCCGAACTCGGCGTACGAGCGCAGCTAAGTTTAGAAGAAACGTTCGCTTGCGGCGTCGGCGGATGTTGGGGATGCGTGGTTCCACTCGCTCGGGAGAGCGCGCAAGCTCCCGGGTTTCCCGATGCGGAAGCCGGCGGAAGCGACGTCGTCAACGCGCGCATCTGTAAAGAAGGACCGGTCTTTTGGGCGGACGAGCTGCGATGGTGAACGTGAAGCCGGATCTCAGCGTCAAACTCGGCAAGCTCGAGTTGAAGTATCCCACCCTAATGGGCAGTGGATGCTACGGCTCGGGCGAGGAGTATTCGCCGTTCGCCGACTTATCCAAGCTGGGCGGCGTGGTGCTCAAGAGCGTCACGCGCCTGCCGCGCATCGGCAATCCGACGGCGCGTCTCGTACATACGCCGGCGGGATTGCTCAACGCGATCGGACTGCAGAATCCGGGGATCGATTGGTACTTGGAGCGCGAGGTCGCGAAGTTCGCCATGCGGCCGTGTGCGGTGATCGGCAGCGTCGCCGGATTCTCGATCGACGACTATTCGTACGTCTGCGAGAAGCTCGCGGCTCGCGACGAGATCGCGGCAATCGAGATCAACATCTCCTGTCCCAACGTGGCCAGCGAAGGCGAAACGTTTGCGTGCGATCCCGAGTTGACCGCTAAGGTCGTGAGCGCGGCGCGCGCGACGACCGATAAGACGCTGATCGTCAAGCTCTCGCCCAACGTCACCGACATCGCCGGCATCGCGCGCGAGGCCGAAGCGGCGGGCGCCGACGCGCTTGCGGTGATCAATACCGTGCGCGGCATGGCGATCGACGTCGACGCCTGGCGTCCGCGGCTAGGCAACGTTACCGGCGGCCTTTCGGGACCGGCCATTCGCCCGATTGCCGTCCTCGCCGTCTACGAAGTTGCGTGCGCGGTGCGCATTCCGATCGTCGGGCAGGGCGGCATCGAAACGCTCACCGACGCACTCGAGTTCTTCCTTGCCGGCGCGAGCGCGATCTCGATCGGAACGGCGAACTTCACCGACCCGCGCGTCCCCGAGCGCATCGTCGATGGGCTCGAATCGTACCTCGCTGGGCGAAACCTTTCTTCGCTGCGCGAAATAGTAGGGAAGGCAAACGTAGGATTCGCCAACGCACATCAATACGAAGGAGACGAAGGGTAAGCGCATGGCACAACTCGTAGTCGCACTAGACGTTCCCGGTCCGGATGAGGCCGAGCAGCTGATCGACCGGCTCTACGAACTCGACATCATCGCGAAGATCGGGCTCGAAGCGCTATGCGGGTATCCCGAGCGCATCCTTTCCTACTGCGAGGCGCGCGACGTGCGCACGTTCATCGATGCGAAGCTGCACGACATTCCCCGAACCGTCGGCGCCGCGATTCGCCAACTGGTGCGCCCCAACGCGCACATCATCAACGTGCACGCGCTGGGCGGCGGCGAGATGATGCGGACCGCGGTCGAAGAGGCGGCCAACCGCGCCGACGAACTCGGCATCGCAGCACCGAATATCTTTGCGGTGACGATCCTCACGAGCATCGCGCCCGAGGAACTCAACGAGTTAGGGCTGCAGGGTGGTCCGGGCGAGAACGCGACGCGGCTGGCCGCGCTCGCGCGGGATGCCGGCTGTACCGGCGTCGTCTGCAGCGCGCACGAAGCGCGCGATCTAAAAAACTTCTTCGGCGAAGGCTTTCTCACGCTGACCCCCGGCATCCGTCCGGCGGGCAGCGCACACGGCGATCAGAAGCGCGTGATGACGCCCGCCGAAGCGGTCGCCGCGGGTGCGGACTACATCGTCGTCGGCCGGCCGATCACCGAAGCTGCCGATCCGTTCGAAGCCGCTAAGGCGATCTTGGAAGACATGAGGGTGCCCGCTTGACCGACGCGACCATCGACTTGTCGAAGCTGCTTGGGGAACGCGGCGCGCTGCTCGAGGGCCATTTCAAGCTGAGTTCGGGACGCCACAGCAACCGGTTCATTCAAAAGTTCCGCATCCTCGAAGACCCCGAACTCGTCGAACCCGTCGCTATGGCGATCGCGGACGCATTTAGCGAGATGGCTCCGACGGTCGTCGTCAGCGCCGCCGTCGGCGGCATCGTGCTAGGCTACGAAGTCGCGCGGCAGCTCGGAACCAAGGCGATCTTCGTTGAGAAGGAGGCCGGTACGGCGGTGCTGCGCCGCAGCTTTGCGCTCGGCCCGAACGATCGCGCGCTGGTCGTTGAAGACGTCGTGACCACCGGGCTCTCCGTGAAGGAAGTGATCGGCGTGGTTCGCGCGCACGGCGCGCAAGTTGCCGGCGTCGCGATCATCGTGATGCGCGGTCAAGCCGACTTTGGCGTTCCGACGCACGCCCTGCTGGATCTGCCGATCGTTTCCTACGATCCCTCCGAATGTCCGCAGTGTATCGCAGGTGAGCCGATCACCGATCCGGGTTCGCGCCGGTCGTGAATCTGGCCGTTCGACCGGGCACGCCAGCCGACCGGCCGTACGTTACCGATCTTGGAAAGCGCACCGTCATCGACAGCGTGGCCGCGTTTCGGCCGGCTCCCGAGAAGCAGCTCTTTCACGCGCTCGACCGCCTGTACGAGTCGATCGCGTTTCAATCGCACATCACGCTTATCGCGGAGTACGACGGCGAACGCGCCGGCTTCGCGCTGTTTCTCGACGACCTCCCCGACGAGGTGACCGCGCTGCCGCAAGGGTTCATCGCCTACATGGCCGTCGAGCCGCTGTTGCGCGAGCGCGGCATCGGCTCGGCGCTGCTCGCTGCGGCCGAAGATGCCGCTCGGCAGCGGGGCCTGCCCTACATGTCGCTAATGGTCACCGAAGATAACGCACCGGCCCGCGCGCTCTACGAGCGACGAGGCTATCTCACGGAGCGGCGTTTGATGAGCAAGGCCCTATGAGCCCGGTCGTGTGGCGCCGGATCGGCTGGATCGCGGGCGTCATCGCCGCGGCGCTCGTGATCTGGTGGATCGCCGTGCACATTCCGCGCACGATTTCGATCTTCGTGATCGCGGCATTCATCGCGTTCGGCGTACAGCCGATCGCCGTGCGCCTGGAAAAGCACATGCCCAAGCCGCTTGCGATCACGATCGTGTTTGCGGGCTTGCTGCTGCTGATCGCTATCGGTTTGACGATCGTCGTCCCGCTGACGATCGACCAAACTCAGCAGCTTGCGGCAAATCTGCCGGCCTACGCAGCCGGAACGGAATCGTGGCTGAACGGCATCGAAGCCGAGCTCGCGGAGCATTTCCCGCAGCTTCACATCCCGGCCAACGCGCTGGACCTCAGCCACGTCGGCAGCGCGCAAGTCAGTAACGTCGTCACCGGCGCGATCGCGTCGATCGGCACGATCGCGGTGAATACCATGACGGGTTTGTTCATGGCGTTCTCGGCGATCATCCTGTCGTTTTTCTTTCTCCTCTACGACTCGCAGGTTGCGGAAGGATTCGCCTCGATGTTTCCGCCGGCGCGCCGCGAGACGGCGCGCAAACTTGCCGCCGAAGTGACGCAGGTCTTCGGCAGCTACATCTCCGGGCAAGTCATCGTGAGCGCGATCACCGGCGCCGTCATCGCGATTGCGAGCGCCATCATCGGGTTCAAGTTCTCGCTGATCATCGGCATCGTTGCGGGCGTCGCCTATGCAATTCCGATCATCGGGATGCTGATCGCGGAAATCATTGCGATACCCTTGTGCGTCCCACAGGGGTTGTTCATGGTCGTCGCGGTGCAAGTTATCATGTTCGGCATGGCGCGCATCAGCGACAACGTACTGGTGCCCAAAATCATGGGCGAATCCGTCGGCGTCTCGCCGATCGGCGCGATGTTTGCGGTCTTCGCCGGCGGCGAACTGTTCGGCATCCCCGGCTTGATTCTCGGCATCCCAGCGGCCGCACTCATCAAGATCGTGTGGCGCTACTTCGTCGCCCCTTGGCTCCACTCGCAGTTCGAAACGCCGGCGGCAACGCCGCCGGAGATTCCGCCCCCGTCACGGCGAGCGTAACGCTTCGGCCGGCCAATCGATCGGCCGAACTGGCCCGACGATGATAAGCCAAGAGAGTGCGCCCAGCAGCGAGACCGCAGCGGCGATCGTGAAAGGCAACAGGAAGTTTCCCGTGCGTTCGACGATAACGCCGGTCAACGCCGGCGCGACTATTCCGGATAGGTTTCCGAGCATGTTCTGTAACCCGATCCATCGGCCCGCGGCGGTTGCGCCCGCGAGTGTCTGGGCGACGGCGTAAAGGTTGGGGCTTACAAAACCGGCCGCAAAACCCGCGAGCATCAAGAAAATTACCGAGTTCACGGCATTAGAGGCGACGCAGCCCATCATGAAGATCGCGCCGAGCGTCAATCCGCCGACGAGGCAACCCTTACGCACGAGCGTCGGCGAAGCCCCAGCTGCAATCCACCGGTCGGTTAGCCATCCGCACAACACGTTCGAAATCGCAGCGAAAAGATAGGCGATGCCACCGATCGTCGCCATTTCTTTGAGCGACCAATGGCGTTCGTTGACGAGGTAGTAAGGAATCCACGTCAACAGAAAATACCATGCGTAGTTCCCGCAAAAATGTCCGAGGCTGGCGCCCCACAGAGAACGCTGTTTCGCGAGCGCAACGAAGTTTGGGCCGGTGTCTTTTTTGGTCCGTTCGCTGCCGCCAACGTGCGGCTGGGCGAAGAGCAGCCAGGGGACGATCCACAGCAGCGACAGCAGACCGAAGCCGATAAAAAAGGCACGCCACCCGTAGTCGGCGATGAGCATGCCGCCAAAGAAAATCCCGAAGGCCGGCCCGAGCGTCATGGAGCCGGTGATGCAGGCGTTTGTAAAACCGCGCTTGGATTCGGGGAAAAACGTCGCAAGAATGTTCGCATACACCGGAAACGCCACCGATTCGCCAAGACCGAGCAGCAAGCGCAGCGCGAGGAGCCCGGCGAATCCTTGCGCGAAGCCGGTGAGACACGTCGCGACGGACCACAGCCCGAAGCCGGCTACGAGCACGCGACCTGCGTCGAAGCGATCGACGAGCCAGCCGACGGCGGCTTGTGCCGGCGCGTACGTAATGAAGAATGCCGTCAGCAGGAAGCCGAGTTGCGACGGCGAGAGATGGAGCTCGTTCTTGATGAGCGTCGAGGCGGTGGCGAGATTACCGCGATCGATGTAGTTGATGAGAATGGACAGGCTCATCAACGCGAGCGCGACCGAAAGCCAAAGAGGAACGGCGTCGGTTCTGGTCGGAACGACCGCGCCGAGCCTTATCCGAACGGGGTCCGCCACGAGTACCCCCAATTGTCGAGATGACGAACTCGCATGAGTTCGAAATGCGTATTAGGGGGATGTCCGATAAACCCCGCGAGCCCGCGAAAATAAGCGGGCCTGCCGGGCTACATCGTCTCGGGAGCGCTGACCCCCAGCAGCCCGAGTGCGCGAGCCAACACATTCATCGTGGCTAGACACAGAGCGAGGCGTGCGAGGCGCGTGGGCTTGTCGTTTTCGAGGACCTTGCATTCGGTGTAGAACGCGTGGAAATCCGAAGCGACGTCGCGCGCGTAGCGGGCGAGCCGATGCGGTGCGAGGTGATCGATCACGGCCTGAAGGGCACGAGGAAACTCGGCGAGACGGCGCGCGAGCGCGAGTTCGGTCGCGTGCGTCAGCGGTTCGAGCGACGCGGTTTCGGCCGCGACCACGTCGTCGCCGCCGGCCCTGCGCAGGATCGAAGCGATCCGCGCGTGGCCGTATTGCACGTAGTACACCGGGTTCTCGGCGGTCTTTTCGACCGCGAGCTTGAGGTCAAAAGAGAGCGGTGATTCGGGCGAGAGCATAACGAAGAAGAACCGCGCCGCGTCGTTGCCGACCTCGTCGAGGATGTTGTCCAGCGTGACGATGTCGCCCGCGCGCTTGCTCATGCTGATCGCCTCGCCGCCGCGCAAGAGGGATACCTGTCCGGAGATCAGCACGTCCAACGATTTCGGATCGAAACCGAGCGCCTTCGCGAGACCGCGCAACCGCCCGATATAGCCGTGATGGTCCGGCCCCAGAATGTCGATCACGCGGCCGGCGCGCTGCAGTTTTTGATAGTGGTATGTGACGTCGAGCGCGAAGTACGTCGGGCGGCCGTCGGTGCGCGATAACGACGCGATCTTTGTCGTCGTCGAAATCGGTTGCGCGGAACCACAGCGCGCCGTCCTTTTCATAGGTCGTGCCGAGTTCGGTCCAACGCTCGACGCCCTCGCGAATCTTGCCGGTGTCGTGCAGCTCTTTTTCGCTCTGCCATAGATCGTAGTCACGCGGAAACGCTCCGCCGTCGCTCTTGCTGTGCGACGAGCTCGTCGCGGCGGAACTTCTTGAAATAAGCGAGCCACTCGCCCTCCGGCGCGGTCGCCATTGCTCGCCGTCGTTCTCGCGGATCGTCCGCGCGATCGGCACGAGGTAGTCGCCGGGATAGCCGTCCTCGGGAAACGGAAACTCGGGTTCCACGTCTGCCGGTAGCGGGCGTAGAGCGAGCGTCCCCAGGGTATCCATCTGCGCGCCCGCGTCGTTGATGATCCATTCGACGAACACGTCGTATCCGCGCATAGCGAAACGCGCGAACCAGTGCGTCGCCGATCGAGAGCGTGCGTCCTTGCACGACGACCAGCGGTCCGGTGGGATTCGCGCTGCCGAACTCGAGCGAAATTTGTTTACCGTTGCTCGGCAATTTGCCGAAATCGGTTCTCCGAGCGTCAACGTTTCGCGGATCGAATTCTGCCACACTTGCGGCGCTAAGCGCAGGTTGATGAACCCGGCGATTGCGTCGATGCTTGCAAAAAGTGACGCAAGCTGCGGGGCGGCGGCGCGCACGTCGTCGATCAACGCGAGGGCGACGTCCTGGGGCGAGCGCTTCGCCACCTTGGCCAACTGCAGCGCGACGTTCGTTGCGAAATCGCCGAACTCAGGACGGCGCGGCGCTTCGAACGCCGGCGCGACTTCGGGAGCGCCGGGATAGCGCGCGGCCACGGCGCGTTCTACGGCCGCACCGAACGCGCGCAGCGCGTCCTCGGGCAGCGGCCCCGAAATCTCAGTGATGGTAGGGTTCATTCCGCAAAATCTTCGCCGCGCGATAGAGTTGTTCCAGCACGATCGCACGCGCCCACTCGTGCAAAAACGTCAAATCCGAGAGCGACCAGTGCAATTCCGCGCGTTCGAGCAGCGCCTCGTCGGCGCCGTACGTGCCCGCCACGACAAAAGTCAGCCGCGAAACGCCCGCGTGCGCGACGTCGTCGAGCCGATGCGCCAGTGCTTGGCTCGATAGCTGCGTGCCGGTCCGCTCGAGCAGCCAGACGCGGTCGTCCGGACGCACGTGCCGCCGAATTCGCTCGGACTCCTCGCGCATCGCGTCGTGCGCGTTTTTGCCGCTGCCGGGGCGCACTTCGATCTCATCGTAGGGATAGTAGGGTGCGAGCCGTTTTCGCAGTTCGACGCACAATTCGGCAATCGGCGGCGAGCGCAACTTGTCGACGGCGATCAATCGCAACTGCATCGCGCAATAGCATAACAGGTCGCGCCGCGTCGCTCGACGGTACCATCGAGTTCGAGCATTCCGAGAGCCGCCAGCACGGCCGGCGCAAGGATGCCGGTGTCGGCAACGAGGCCGTCGAGGTCGCGCTCTCCGCCCTCGAGCGCTGCCAGGAGCCGGGCAGCGATCGGATCCGTATTCGCCACCGCGAGCGACAGCGGGAGCGGAGCTTGGCGGCCCAGCGCTTCGAGGACGTCGCCGGCGTGCCGGGCCAGAATAGCGCCGTCCCGAATCAGCGCTAAGCACCCCTGAACGTGAGCCCGGTCGACGTCGCCCGGCACGGCGAAGACCGGAATGCGGCCCGCCGCCCAGCCGGCCGTGTTGAGCGCGCCGCTGCGTGCCGGTGCCTCAATCACGACCACCGCGTCGGAGAGTGCGGCGACGACGCCGTTGCGTGCGAGGAACTGGCTCGGGTAGGCGATGTCGTCCGGAGCGTACGGCGAGAGCACCGCGCCGCCCGCGGCAACCATCCGCTCGGCTAGCCTGGCGTTGCGCCGTGGGAAAAACTGGCGATGACCGCTCCCGAGCACGCCGATCGTCGGCGCATTCACACGCAGTGCGCCTTCGTGCGCTTCGGAGTCGATGCCGAGTGCGAGCCCGGAAATGATACAGCAGCCCGCCGCGCCGAGACGTTCGGCGAAAGCGCGGGTAAGGCGTCTGCCGTAAGGCGTTGCGGCACGCGTACCGACGATCGCAACGCACGGTTTCGCGAGGCCCGCGAGCGTTCCGCGGCGCCATAAACCAGCCGCCGGAAGCTCGACGCCGCGCGAACCGCAGGCTGACTCGATCGCGCCGCGCGATTCGAACACCGGGTCGTTCATTCTCGCCTCCATCACGCAAATCGAGGCAAAGCACAAGGGGTATCCTTTTCGTGCTTGTTTGTGCTTAGCGGCCCTCCTCAAGGGGAATCGCAGGCAAGCCAGGGAATGGGCCCGGCACCAAACGGAGGTACCCCAGGTGGCAGCAGAAGCGTATTGCGTGAAGTGCAAAACGAAGCGTCAGATTAAAGACGCCGTTCAAATCACCATGAAGAATGGCCGGCCGGCAACCGAGGGCAAGTGCCCGGAGTGCGGGACCAAGATGTTCAAGATCGGAGCCGCGAGCTAACCAGCGCGTTCTCTCGTTCAGCGAAGGGATCGTCATCCGACGGTCCTTTTTGCGTTCCCTACGGATAGTAGGCTATAATCGAGCGGCCACTAGATATTGGGGTAACCGCTAGGAGTATCGCCGCTGTTCTGTCCGACCTGTCGCAAGAGCGAGACACGCGTCGTCGATTCACGCGACGATGAGACCGTCGTTCGCCGGCGGCGCGAATGTTTGGACCCGCGCTGCAAGCACCGCTTCACGACGTACGAGCGGATGGAATCCCCGCGTCTGTTCGTCGTAAAAAAAGATGGTCGCCGCGAACAGTACAATCGGGAGAAGATCTTAGGCGGACTGCGCAAGGCGTGCGAGAAGCGGCCGATCTCCGAAAGTCAGATGGAAAGCACTGCTGCCGATCTCGAGCGCGAACTCTTTGCGCGCGGCGAAAGCGAAGTACCCTCGACGATGGTCGGGGAGAAGCTGATGGAATCGCTCAAGAAGCTCGATCCCGTCGCCTATATTCGCTTCGCGAGCGTCTATCGCTCGTTCCGCGATCTCGAGAGCTTCCGGGAAGAGTTATCCGCCCTCTTTGCTAAATGAGCGGTTGATGACCGCTCGGCCCAGCGACGGCGTTCGCGTCGCGCTACAACGTTTGCCGGAGGGCGAAGGCCTGCCGGCTCCCGCCTACATGAGCGCGCACGCGGCCGGCGCGGACTTGTGTGCGGGCATTCGCGAGGAACTGACGCTGCTTCCCGGCGCGCGCGCGCTCGTCCCCACGGGATTCTCGATCGCACTGCCGGCAGGTTTCGAAGCGCAGATTCGGCCGCGCAGCGGCCTCGCGCTGCGCAACGGCGTGACCGTACTGAACTCGCCGGGCACGATCGACGCGGACTACCGCGGTCCGGTGCAAGTGCTCTTGGCCAATCTTGGTGCCGAACCGGTGACGATTCGGCGCGGCGACCGGATTGCACAGTTGATCGTTGCGCCCGTATCGCGGGCGCTCTTCGATGAGGTCGCCGATCTGCCGCAAACCGAGCGCGGCGAAGGCGGCTTCGGATCGACCGGCGTCGCGTCCCTGGCGAAGGCGCCGAGATGAGAGTCTACATCGTCGGCAAAGGAGCGGTCGGAACGTATCTCGGCGGGTTGCTCGATTCAATCGGCGTTGAGGTGATGTACGCGCCGCGCGCACTCGACGACGTGGTTCCGTACGACGCCGACGTGGCGATCGTTACGACCAAGTCGTACGACACCGACGGAGCGATCGCGACGCTGCGCGCGGCGATCGCGCATCCGGAGAAGTGCGTCTTTCTTTCGCCGCAGAACGGCGTAGGCAACGAAGAGAAGCTCGCCGCGGCGTTTGGTGCCGACAACGTGGTGGCGGCCGCGTTGACCGTGCCCATAGATCGCGATCGCGACGGCAACGCGTCCGCGGCGAATACCGGCGGTTTCGCGCTCGCGCCGATGGGCGGCAATGCGTACAACTGGCTGGTCGCAACGTTCGCGAGTGCCGGTCTCAACGTAAAGGTGGTCGACGATTGGCGCGCCCTGAAGTGGAGCAAGCTCGCCCTCAACGTCGTTGCCAATGCGAGCTGCGCGATTCTCAACGTTTTGCCGAACCGGCTCGTCCATTTCGATCGCATCTTCACTCTGGAGATCCGGATGGTTCGCGAAGTGCAGGCGGTGATGAAAAAGATGGGGATCACGCCGATCGACTTGCCGCGCTATCCCGTGCGCGCGCTGCTCAACGTCGCAAGCTTGCCGAGCCCGCTCGCGCGAACGCTGCTGACCAAACGGATCGCCGGCGCGCGCGGCACCAAAGCGCCCTCGCTGCTGCTGGACCTGCGCGGTGCGAAGCTGCAGACCGAGGTCGACGTGCTCAACGGGGCCGTCGCCGCCGCAGGCCACAAGTACGGCGTTCCGACCCCGGTGAACGCGGTCTATTGCCGCGTACTCGAAGACATCGCGCACACGCCGCCGCTGTGGGCGAAGTACCGCGAACGCCCCGAAACGCTCGACGCCGAAGTCGAAGCCGAAATCAAACGCGTCAAAGCCGTTACCCGGTAACACCAGGACCGTCAACGAGGAATCATGCGCGACCCGAACGTTCCCGAATCGATCGAGGGCTGGTGGATTCTCCACCGCATGTTTTCATTGGACCGGCGCCGGTGGGATGCGCTGCCGGAGAAACGGCGCAACAAGTGGACGCAGCACGCGGTCGATCTGGTCGATCACTTCAAGTCGAGCGAGGAGGGCGATGTCGGACTCGCGCAGATCGTCGGCAACAAGGGCGACTTGATGCTCACGCACTACGCCCGCACGTTCGACGGGCTCGCGTACGCGCAGACGCTGGTCGATAAGCTCGAACTGCGGGAATACCTGACACTGCAAGGCTCGTACGTTTCCGTACTCGAGCTGGGCCTGTACGACGCAACCGGAAAGATCCATACCGAACTCACCGAGCGCGGTTTCGCACCGCAGTCCCCCGAATGGATCGCGGGCTTCGACGAGTTGATGCGCAAGCAGGCGGAGAGTCCTTATGTGGGGCCGCGCCTCTGGGCCAAGATTCCGCAGCGGCGGTACGCGTGTTTTTATCCGATGAGCAAACGGCGCGGCGAAGTGCAGAATTGGTACATGCTGGGATTCGACGCGCGCGCCAAAATGATGAGCGAACACGGCGTGGTCGGCCGCTCCTATCACGGGCGCGTGACGCAAGTGATCTCCGGCTCGATCGGCTACGACGATTTCGAATGGGGCGTCGATCTCTACGCAGACGACCCGCTCGTCTTCAAGAAGCTCATCTACGAAATGCGTTTCGACGAAGCCAGCGCGCGCTACGCGGAGTTCGGGCCGTTTTGGTCCGGCATTCAGTTCTCGTCCGACGAACTCGCCGCGTTCCTCGACGGCGACGCGATCCCACAACTCAACGCCCCGGCGCCTTGACCGAATATTCCGTTCGTGCGGCAACGCCCGCCGATGCAGCGTTCGTGCTCGAACTATTCGCTCGCGAGCACGTGCGCGCGTACACGCACGGACCGCGCTCGATCGAGGACTACGTTTCGTCGCTCGATCGGCCAGGCAAGGAGAACGTCATCGTCGAGCGCGACGGCAAGCCGTTCGGGAACTTGATTCTCGGCACTTCGCTGCCGTGGATGGTCGAACTGCAGGTGATCGCGATGGGCGAAAGCGGAAGAGGCGCCGGGCGATTTGCGATGCAATACGTCATCTGGCGCGCTTTCGACGATCTGAAGGCGAACCGAATCTATCTCGAGGTCGTGGCGGCAAACGAGCGAGCCCGCGGCCTCTACGAACGCGCCGGCTTTACCGCCGAGGGATACTTTCGTCAGGGGTACTGCGACGACGACGGCACGTTCCACGATCTCGTGCCCTATGCGATGCTCGCAAGCGACCCGCGTCAGAGCTTTTTGAAATAAAATACTTCCGGATCGCCCGGGTCGAGATTCTCGAGCCGTCCGACCGGTTCGAAGCCGCGTTTGCCGAGCATGCCTTGCATCACCGCGTTCGATTGGTTGGTCGACGTGTAAAGGTTGTGGCCTTTGTTGAGTGCCTCAACGTGAGCGATCAGTTCCGTCGCGACGCCTAAGTGCTGGTGGTTCGGGTCGACACCGAGCATCCACATGAACGGACGAGCGTAGAAGCCGCGGTCCCACACGACGAACCCCGCAATCGCGCCGTCGATTTCGGCGATCAAGCACTCTTTCGAGCCGAGCGCGTGACGGATGAACGCGAGGTGATGCGTGTAGTGCAGTGCATGCGGCATCTTCTCGAGCAACACGAGCTCTTCGGGCTTGGCTTGTCGGACGTGCATCGCTCCGTCCCTTGCATCCCACAAAATCGATTCCCTGCGCACCGACGTTCCCGCGAGGCAAAATGGATATCGCGTAGCGAACGTAGGCGGATGCATTCACCCGGCCGCGCCGCGCGCCTTGGTATGACGATCGCGATTTCGGGCGTGCTCGTCATCGTCCTCGCGTGCGCCGGCATCTTCGTCCTGCTCAAATACACGTCGACCGGGTTCGGCGTTAGCAGTCTGTCGCTCGCCGCAAGTTCCCCGGGCGCGAACGTCGTCGTCCGGCGCAGCTTCCAGAGACGGTTCATGGCGACGGCGGTACTCGATCTGCCGCGGGTTCCACCGCAAAAAGACAGTCCGAGTTTGCAGATATCGTTCTTTCAACCGGGCGCGCTGATTCAAGGCGGCGTCATTCGAACGCCGGAGAACAAGTTTCGGCTCGCAGGCTTTCTTGCGTACGCGCACGCCGGCGAGGATCAAACGCAAGTGCGCTACTTTGGGAACCTTACCGAGGGGCCGCACGCCGTGACGTTGACCGGCGACGAAAAGGACGTGACTTTTGCGATCGATGGTAGGATCCTCGATCGCGTGCCGCGTGCGACGTTTCTGCCCGACGAAGGGCCGAACCATCCCTGGCTCATGCTCGGTACGGCGGTCGCCGTACCCGGCAGCGCGGCGTTCGGAAGCATCTCCGGGATTTACGTTCGAGACGAGGACGACCGCGTCGCCCGCGCAGTCGTACCCGCCTGCGTCGTCACCAACGGCGGCATAACCATGCGGCGGTTCGGCACGGTATGGCGGCTGGGAGGCAATTACGCCCCCGCTATTCGGGCCATATTCCGGCATTGCTCGCTTAAGGAACTACCGGGATAACGGCATCGATGCGGATCGCGGCGGTGAATCTTCGCGCGGGCGGAAACGCGACGACGATTCCGGCGATCGTCCGCCGCTTGGCGTTTCGCGATGCCGACACCGTGGTGTTGTCGGAGTATCGCGATAACCCCGCAGGAGTGTTGCTGCGCGAAACGCTGCTGCAGACGGGTTACGATCACATCGCCGCGACGCAAGGCCATCGGGGTAACGGCGTCTGCATCGCATCGTCGCTCCCGTTCGCCGCAACGCTGAATCCGTTCGGCCTCGCCGATGACGAGTATCCCAACGCCGTGCTGAAGGCGGCGTTTGAGGATTTGGATCTGTTCGGCGTCTACCTGCCCGGCCAGGATCGAAAGCGGCCGCACTTGCGGTACCTCATCGCAACCGCCGAGCGCTACAACGAGACCGGCGAACCGGCGCTCTGCATCGGCGATTTCAACTCCGGCCGCAACGAAACGGACATCGAGATCAACGTCCGCTCCGGCCGCCTGCGCGATGAGTTCAGCACGGCCGACCTTTATTCGGAGCTGGAAACCGTCTGGACGGAAGCTTGGGCCTATTTCCATCCGGGCGCGTTCGAGTACAGCTGGTATCCGTTTCGCAAGGATCCGGAATACGTTAGCCGCGGCGGCTGGCGAATCGACAAGGCCTTCATGTCGCCGGCCGCGCTCGCGCGGACGACGGCGGCCGATTACAATCACGGATTTCGTGAGGACCGGCTAACCGACCACTCGGCGCTTATCGTCGACGTTTAGTCGGGCGCTGCGGGGGCATAACCTCGGAATGGATTTAACGAAAACGGTCCCACGCAGTCCCAATGATAAGCTCGCCGGATTAGTCTCGCTGAAGCGAACGATCGACAAGTCGAAGGCGAACGACGAGGGGCACCTGGGCGAGTACCACTACGACTGCCCGCACGACAAGCCGCTCTTTGAATTTCCTCGGTACGAACGCCGCGGAGTTCGGCGCCAAAGTGCGGGCGCTGCAAACCGACGCCGCGATTGCAAAGTGGGTCGAAGAGAACGGTTTGAAAGGGAAGTCATCGGCCGAAATCGACGCCTTCAACGCGAGCCGCCGGCGCTGGCATCCGGACCCGGGTACCGACAGCGATGCTTACTTCAAGCAGACGCTCGCGAGCATCGCCCCGGATCGCGACGACATCGTGACCTGGTTCGATCTCCTCGATCTCGACGAAGGCCGTCCGGTTCCGCTGGCGACGCCGGTCTAGCGAACGACCGGCACGAAGTCACCGCCCGCGATACTCGTTGTAGAGCACCAGCAGGCGGTTCACTTCGTCATTGGCGGTCACGAAGGACGCGCGCGCGGATTCTTGCTCGGCCGAATCCGGGCTGGCCGCCTGCCACTCCGCGAAGGAGCGATCTTGGACCGCGTGTGCGGCCGCAATTGCGTCGCGCACTGCGAGCCGGGACGGATACTCGCTTTCACTCTGGTCCACGATTGCACCCTACCCGGATTCGGTCCGCGGCTAACGCAGCCAAGGGTCTGCAATCTGCGGCGTGAAGGTTGGGCGATGAACGTACATCGCATGCGTGATTCGACGGGGCGCGGCTTATCGAAGTCGAGGCTCGAGCGAATGCATCGCGTCCTCGTCGGGATACGTCGAGCGAGAAGAAATGCCCGGATTGGTTGCCGCTGGTCAGCTCGCGACGACGACGTTCATGTGGAGACGCTCGGCACGCTGACGGCCGGCGAGCCGGCGCCGATGCGGCGCGATACGATCTTTCGCATCGCGTCGATCGCGAAACCCATGACGGCCGTTGCAGCGATGATTCTGGTGGAGGATGCGAGCTTCGCCTCGACGACTCGATCGAGCCGTGGCTGCCGGAGCTGGCCAACCGCCGCGTGCTAAAGTCGCTCGTCCTCGCAGCTCGACGACACGGTGCCGGCACAGCGCGCGATTACGGTTCGCGATCTGCTGACGTTTCGCATGGGCTTCGGCAGCGTGATGGCGATGCCGGACACGTATCCGATCCAGAGGTTCATCCGCGAATATCAGATCGGCGGCGACGGTCCGCCGCTGCCCGCCGCCAGCCGAGCGCACAGGTATGGCTCGATCGGCTGGCGTCGCTGCCGCTGATCGCGCAGCCCGGCGAACGATGGCTGTACAACATCAGCGCGGACGTTCTGGGCATGCTGATCGCGCGCGTTTCCGGGCATTCGCTCGGTACGTTCATGCGGGAACGCATCTTCGAGCCGCTGGGCATGCAGCGACACCGGCTTCCACGTTCCATCCGAGAAACTCGATCGCTTGGCAACGTCGTTACCGCTTCGATCGCCGACGAAGAACGAGTTGACGGTCTATGACGGCGTCAAGCACAGTTCGTGGCACCCCGAACCGCCGGCCGAATCCGGCGGCGGCGGACTGGTCTCGACACTCGACGACTACTTTGCGTTCAGCCGCATGATGCTCGCTAAAGGCCGGTTCGGCCGCGAGCAGATCATTTCGCGGCCATCGTCGAGTTGATGACGTCGGATCAGCTCACGCCGAGCAGCGCGCTGGCTCCGAGATCTTTTTCGGCGCGCATTCGCAGCTGGGGTTTCGGAATGGCCGTCAATATCGCGCGCGACGAAATCTATCCGCAAGCCGGGACGCTTCGGCTGGGACGGCGGCCAGGCACGACCGCCTATATCGATCCCGCCGAGCGCGCGATCGGCATCCTCTTCACGCAGCGCATGATGGACTCGCCGGAACCGCCGAAGTTCTTCAGCGATTT
>CAWAJD010000008.1:0-127139 GCA_963782265.1 Vulcanimicrobiota bacterium | reverse complement strand
CCATACGATGGCCTACGTGGCACGCGATCGAACACAGCGGGCTCGCCCGCGATCATGAGGATGGACGCATCGTCGTGCGCACGAGCGACGGAAAAATCATTTCCGGAAAGCAGCACGTCGATGTCGACGCGGGAATCGTCGTTCAACGGACTCGTTCCAATCCGGTCTCGAAACCGGTCTTGCGCCGCATTGTTACCGACGACTCGGCGAAACTGACCGGCTACGCTGGATGAATCGCCCGTCCTCAAATTGACGCTAACCCGCCGACCTGCGGATCCTACCACGAACTATCCCGTTTAGAACGCTGTAAATATCTGATCCGCGAACATTTTGCCCGCTAGAAGTCAGCGGCGTTGCCTCGCCGGGCGATGGGCGACTCGAAGAGCGTTACCGTAGCCGGATCAGCGGTACGCCGGTTCGACGGCCGCGTGACGCCGGTCTCGCTGAAAATCTGACGTCCACGGGCACTCGGCTTCATGTTTGGCTGCAGGTTCACTGAAGCGAAATCTACAGCGACTGACAAGCTTCACATGGAGCCCTTAGCAGGTGCTAGGCCGCGCGCGCCGCGAGACGGCGAGCCGATGGCGACTCGAAGAATTCCTGATCGGCGAGCCTTCCTCGTGCGTTCGGCGGAACGCTGGCGGTGGGACGCTCGGCGGCAGAGGCTTGTCCGAACTGAGGATCCGGCCGCACAGCGCAATGATTCCGTCGCCCTCTTGAGCGCGCTGCTCGGCGTCGCGGCAACAAGCCGCGCCGGCAACGATTCGACCTGGCGTAGCCGGCGAGATTCTTGGCTCGGCGTAGTAACGACGAGCACCTGTTCGCGCAGTTGGCTGCAGACGTATCCGCACGCACGCGAACGAGCCGTCGGCGCCATTGCGGACGCCGTGCTGAACCAGTCGGGCGCAGACGCCGGCTCTCTTGCAAAGTCCGTCACGCCGCGCGTGGTTGTTGGGCTCGTGGTCGACCCGGCGCAACTGCAGCGTGCCGCCGCACGGGCCACGCCCGGCTCTCCGAACCGAAGGTCATCTCGGTCGACGCCGTATCGCGAAGCGTGGGCCTGGAAAATCGTGCAAACGCAAAGCGATGGGGACGACGACGGCAGGTCTCGGATATTGGGCGTCCGCGCCGCCGCCGCTCGACGATTTCATCGGAGGCGGGCGCTAAGGTGGCGGGCGATTCGTTCGACGTCGCGATCGTCGGCGCCGGGGTAGCGGGCGCACTATCGCCAAGGCGGTTGCCGAAGCCGGCAAGAGCGTCGTCGTGCTCGAAGCCGGCGACGGAATCCGGATAACAACGCTGCCTTTCTCGAGCGCTTCTACGCGTCGTCTGCGAAGGTTCCGGAATCGCGCATACGCCGCCGCTGTTCGATGCGTCGAACGGAAAACTCACCGATCCGACGGCGTTGAACGACACCGAACCCACGGTTCTCACGCTCGATGCAAAGACGTGGCAAGATCCGCACGCGAGCTATTTCATTCAAAAGGGGCCGCTGGCATTCGGGAGCACGTACGAGCGTATCGCCGGCGGGCCGGCCGCCACTGGCTCGGCACGAGTCTGCGATTTCTTCCCAACGATTTTCTATGGCCAGCGCCTACGGCCGGTTCGTCGATTGGCCGCTTCGTACGCCGATCTGATCCGTGGTACGGGGCCGCCGAACGCGAAATGGGTGTCTCCGTTTCGATCCCTCCACGCTGGTGGTATCGTGCGGTCGCGAGGATCGCGACCGAACTTTCGATCGACGGTGCGTTGCTCGCTGTTTCGACGACGCCGGCGGCGCGCAACGCTGCTGCTTCCAACGGGCGCCCGCCGTGTGTCGGCAACTCGACTGCATTCCGATCTGTCCGGTTGGCGCGAAGTGGGATCCCAGCATGACGATGCGCTCGGCATTAGCGACGGGGCGCGTGACGCTGCGGCCGAAATGCGTTGCAACGCAAATCGTGCTCGACGGCGACGGCCGGGTTTCGTCCATCGAATACGCCACCTACGATACGGCCGGAGGTCCCCAGACCGGGAGCGGCGCCGTTCGTGCGAAGATCTTCGTCGTCGCCGCGCACGGCGTCGAAACGCCGAAACTGCTGCTGATGTCGACGAACGGGGGACGTAAGGCCACACGGCGTCGCCAACGGCAGCGGGCAAGTCGGCAAGAATCTCATGGACCACCCGCTCTACCTTGCGTGGGCGGCGACGCCGGAGCCCGTGTTCGGCTATCGCGGCCCGCTCTCCACATCCGGTATCGAAACGGTTCGCGATGGTGCGTTTCGCGAAGCTCGCGCTGCGTTCCGCATTGAGATCGGCAACGAGGGCTGGAACTTCCCAATCGGGCGATCCGGATGTAACGACGCTCGACCTCGTTCTTGGATTCAACCAAAGCGCCCTCAACGAGAGCAAACGGGCGCTTTCGGGCACCGCGCTGACCGCGGCGCTCAACCACGCGCTGACGCGTCAGTTCCGGCTCGCATTTCTCGTCGAACAATCGCCGGAAGCGTCGAATGCGGTCACGCTTTCCACTCAAAAGGATCATCTCGGCCTGCCGCGGCCGCAAATTCGCTACGATCTTTCCGCGTATACGAAGAGCGGTTTCGTCGCAGCGAAGCGGGCGGCGGATACCCTCTTTGCGGCGATGGGCGCCCAGCAGTACACCACCGAGCCGGATGCCGGCGATCCTTCGTCGTTCGTCGTCCCGTCCGGGAGCGGAAAAGAGGCTCGCATGAAGTACTTCGGCGCGGGTCACATCGCCGGCACGTATCGGATGGGACCGACCGGACCGCGTCGGTCGTGAACCCGGATCAGCGCTCGTGGGACCACCGCAACCTGTTCCTGGTCGGCTCGGGGACGTTCCCGACGATCGCCACCGCTAACCCCACGCTGACGCTGGCCGCACTAGCCCTTCGCTCCGCTAAGACCGTCCTCGACGAACTTGGCGTAGCGTGGACGATTCTTGGACGTTACGTCCGCTAAAGTTGGTCGTGCTAGGAAAGGCAAGGGAATGAACCGACTTTTTACCTGGATCGCGGCTGCGGCGGCCCTTATTCCAATCGGCGCGCAGGCGGGGCCGACCGCTGCTTCAAACTCGGCGGCGAGCTCATATTGCCGCGCGTGGTCGGCCAAGAATTCGTCGATGATGAAAACCGAGTTCGTGCGCTCCGGCGAAACCGTCGACCATTGGCAGAACATGGTAACGATCATCCGCTACGACAACGTGCACACGGTGAAGGGCGCGATTGCAAACTACATGCAAGTCGTCGCGCCGTATCTCGGCCCGACGCGCACCCGCAGTGGGTCACGCCCAAGAACGCAAGCCCCGATCGCGAGGTCGCCACGCGCCTGGTCCTCTCGACGGCAGACGATTCCGATTCGGAGTACGTGGTCGCGTACTTCGAGGCGCAACCGGGCAAGCCGGCGTATGCAATTGCATTCTCGCAGCACATCCCGCTGCCGTCAGGCGAGACGCCGACGATGGCGCAATACGGAAAGTGGCTCACCGACATGCGGGCGATCGACCCCGCAGCGGTTACGCACTAACCCAGGGATGAGGCGCGGGCGGACGAAAGCCCGCGCCTATGACGACCGGCATCGATACGTCCGCACGCGACGCGGCTTGGAGCGCGCTGCAAAACCACCATAAAAGGGTCGGCGATATGCACTTGCGCGATCTCTTCGCGCAAGACGCTGCACGCGGCCGAAAGCTGTCTCTCGACGCCGCCGGCGTGTATCTCGACTACTCGAAGAACCGTATCACGGAAGAAACCGTCGGGCTGCTCGTCGCCCTGGCGAAAGCGTGTGGTTTGCGCGAGCGGATCGACGCGATGTTCGCCGGCGAGAAGATCAACGTCTCCGAAAATCGCGCGGTGCTGCACGTCGCGCTGCGCGCGCCGAAAGGTGAAAAAATCTTCACCGACGGGGAAGACGTGGTGCCGGACGTGCACGCGGTACTGGAGAAGATGGCGGCGTTTTCCGAGCGCGTTCGCAGCGGCGCCTGGAACGGGCCACACGGGCAAGCGCATCCGGAACGTCATCAACGTCGGCATCGGCGGCTCGGACCTCGGACCGGTAATGGCCTACGAGGCACTCAAGCACTACAGCCGAGCGCGACATGACGTTCCGCTTCGTCTCGAACGTCGATGGGACGGATTTCGCCGAAGCGGTGCGCGATCTCGATCCGGCGGAAACGATGTTCGTGATCTCATCGAAAACGTTCACGACGCTGGAAACGATGACCAACGCGCACACCGCGCGCGATTGGTCGCTGGCGGCGCTCGGCGACGAAGCCGCGGTCGCGAAGCACTTCGTCGCGGTCTCGACAAACGCCGAAGGGGTCGCGACGTTCGGTATCGACACCGCGAATATGTTCGAGTTCTGGGACTGGGTCGGTGGCCGGTACTCGATGGACTCTGCCATCGGCCTCTCGACCATGCTCGCAATCGGTTCGGATAATTTCGCCGACTTGCTCGCCGGCTTCCACGAAATTGACGACACTTTCGCACCGCCCCCTTCGGAAAGAATCTCCCGGTGCTGCTGGGCCTCCTCGCCGTCTGGTACAACGACTTCTTCGGCGCGCAAACCGCAGCCGTGCTGCCTTACGAACAGTACCTAAAGCGCTTCCCCGCATATCTCCAGCAGCTCACGATGGAGAGCAACGGCAAGCACGTAACGCTAGAAGGCAGGCCGGTTACCAGCGACACCGGGCCGATCTACTGGGGCGAACCCGGAACCAACGGCCAACACTCGTTCTATCAACTCATCCACCAAGGCACGCGTCTCATCCCGTGCGATTTCATCGGATTCTACGAAACGCTCAATCCGCTCGGCAATCATCACGATCTACTGATCTCCAACATTTTTGCACAAGGCGAAGCGCTCGCATTCGGCAAGACGCCGGCCGAAGTCAAAGCCGAAGGTTCCCCTGATTGGCTCGTCCCGCATCGAGTGTTCGAAGGCAATCGCCCGACCAACATCCTCATGCTGCAAAAGCTCACCCCGAGCGCACTCGGCAAACTCGTCGCCCTCTACGAACACAGCGTCTTCACCCAAGGCACCATATGGCACATCGATTCATTCGACCAATGGGGAGTCGAACTGGGCAAAGTGCTAGCCCAACGAATCATTCCAGAACTCGATGCGAAAGCAAACCTCCCGCTCAAGCACGACAGCTCGACAAACGCCCAAATCGAACGCTATCGCAAACTAAAGAAATAAAGGAGTGAAGGACCGGCAATTGTCATCGTGAGCGCAGCGAACGTCGTCGAACGACCGCTTCCAAGGAAAAACCCGCCACCGGCGGGCTTTTCTTTATCGCGGTCCTTCGACCACGAGCTTCGCCCTACGCTCAGGCCGACGATGCTAGACGAGTTCGAAAATAGCGCCGATGACGGTCAACCCAGGGCCGAACGCCATGCTGAGCACCTTCGTGCCGCGCGGGATGCTCTCGGATGCGACGATGTGCTTCCAAATGTGCGGTGCCGTCGCCGACGCCATGTTCCCGTTTTCGTGGAGCACTTTGCGGCTGAGCTCGATTTGTGATTCGTCGATGCCAAGGCGATTGCGGACGTGATTGATGATCGCCGGGCCGCCGGGATGGATGGCGAATACCATCGAGCCCTTTTCACTTTCGAAATCGATGCCGGCTTGCGCGCAAAGTGAATGGACGAACTCGTCGATCGTGTTGCGGATCAGCACGGGCACTCGTTTTGAAAGCGACATGTCGAACTGGAATGGTCCGGGGCGCAGCGTCATCTCCGGCAGAGAGTCCGGGAGAATGCGTTCTTCGATTGCGAGAACCTTGAGCCCGCGCTTGCCGCCGTGGCCGAACTCGGATTGTGGATACGCCGAATACTTAATAAACCCATCTGCGAATAATGTCGACGTTACGAAGTTGTCCGGCGCTTCAGCGAGCAAGTCGAAATGCAGCGATAGAAATTCGGTATGGAGCAGGTCGACGCGCTTCTTCGACTGTGGCAGCGAGGAGAATGAGGATCCGACTAAGCCGACGGCGGTGCGGATCGCCGGGAACGCTCCGTAGCAGCCCATGTGATATGAGTGGGTGACGCCGGTGTTGAACCAGCTGCGGCCGGAGAGAAAGATTTGCACCGGGCTCGGGGAGACGTAGCCGGAGCAGCTCACGTGGACGATGTCGTCGGGAGGGCTGAGCTCGCCTTCGTATGCTTTTTCGAATGCGGCGCATGCCGTCTCTTCGAACAGCGTCATGCGCGCGTCGAGCGCTTCGCCGGTCGGCGTGCGGAGATCGCCGTAAGCGCCCGGGAACGCCGGTCCGCTGGCGTCGTCGTGCGGCTGCACGAACCACGACGTCAGCACGCTCACCTGGCGCTGCGATATGTGTTCCGACGAAACGCCGTACCGCTTCATGCGGTCCGCGATCTTGGCATGCATCGCGCGCTTGCCGTTTTCGTCGGTGATGCCGTACTTCGCACACTGCGCGATCGTCATGAAGTGGACTTGGATCTCTTTGAGTTCGTCCTGGTCGCATGGCGTCGTCATCGGGATGCGCTTGAAGTCGGCGAGCACGACGGGCATGACCGGCGGCCGTGGCTCGGCAATCGTACCGGCATTCGAGGCAAGCGAGCGGGGCGGCGTTATCGTATGCGACATTTCTCTGCTTATTTGAAAAGCGGGTGCGATCCCGTGCAACTACCCTTCTTCGGAGGCCCAATTCGGCCTTCAGATAAAGGAAAGGCCCGCTTGGCAGCGGGCCTTTTACACGTTAGAAGTTGGTTAGAGCGAGCTCTAACGGCGTGCCTTCTTGCGTGCCGCAGTCTTGCGAGCCGGAGCTTTCTTTGCGGCGGCCTTACGTGCGGGCGCCTTCTTTGCGGGCGCTTTTTTCGCGGCGGCTTTGCGTGCCGGCGCCTTTTTCGCTGCGGACTTCTTGGCCGGCGCACGCCGCGCGCCGCCCTTCGATGCAACGGCCTCCTTGAGGGCCTTGCCGGGGACGAACTTCATCACGCGCTTCGCAGGGACTTTGACCGGCTCGCCGGTCATCGGATTGCGCGCCATGCGCGCCGCGCGATCGCGGATCCGGAAGAGTCCGAACGGCGCGAGCTGTACCTTGTCGCCGGACTTCAGCACGTCGGTGATCCTTGCGAGGATCGTCTCGATGATCTCGACGACCTGACGGCGCGGTAATTCCAGCTCCTCAGCCAGTTCTCGTGCTAACTCGTTCTTGGTCATTCACTCTCCTAAAAAGGTCGAAAAGTTTCTCGCGATTCACCTTGCGGCTGCACGGCGGATACCGGCGTCGCAGCGGCGGTCTTGGAAGTTCGTTTCGTCACGAGTCTTGCAGAGCCTGGCGAAATTCGTGGCAAAAAGCCAATAAATTTCGGGCCGGGGCGCCATTTCGGCGAGGTAGCCGCCTACGGCCCATCGGCGCAGGCGTGATACTTGTTGGAGTACATCGGCTGAATGCTGTACTTCGTCCCGCCCAGGGTCACGTTCCATTCGTACGTCTCACAGAGGTCCGCGACTTCGTCATCAAAAGTGAAGTTAAACCATGCGTATTTCTGCCCCGGATCGGTGATAGATTCGAAGGTTTCGTGTCCCAGGGTGGAGGCGGTCGAGTTGGTGAGAGCGCTCGCGCCGGGGGAGGCCTTCGAGGCGCAGCCGGAGACGTTTTGATAGGGCTCGACCGAGTAGACCACCAGACCGATATCGGAGAATCGGACGAACGCGTGATAGGCGCAGAAATCGAACGTGCCGTTGCGGCCGGGTGAATAGCAGCTGCTCGTGCCGTCGAAGCACGTCCACGCGCCTTTGGGCAAGAAGATGTGGTACAGGTGCGAGAAGCCCGTCGGGAGTTTCGCACTAGTGATAGCCGAGTGTAAGATCGTAAAGAGATCGTTGTCGAAGTAGATGCCGGTGAATGTCTTGTACCGTATGGCCGCGCTGCCCGCGAATGTATAGGCCGAGGCGGGTGACTGCGTGTACTGGGTGAGAAGCTGGGCAAACGAACTGCCCGTGAGCTTCTTTTGAAACCCTTCGGGGTCTCCCCAACAGGTCTCGTTGCCGGCCGGACAGTTCACATACAGGTTATAAGCGTCGGCGGTCTTCATGATTGGGCCGCCGCTGTCGGTCAGGTCGGCCGGGTAGAGGATCCGCGTGTCGGCCACGGGGCGGGGCGCCTGCGTTCGCAGCCGCATCACGTGGTAGGTAAATTGCGATACTGCATAGCCCGCACGGGTCGTCATTGGGACGCTGGAGGACGGGTTGGCGGGTGTCACGATCTGACTCGCACCCATGCAGCCGGCGAGTGCAAGCGTTGCGGCGAAAGCGATGTGTCGTTTCATTTTAGACACTTCGGCGCGGCGAGGATCCATCTTTTCGGCCGTCGGTTACAGCTCGCAATCGCGGCGAGGAGTCTTTCGGCGCGCGACGTCTAAGGTTGCCCGCATGACCGAGGCAGGCTATCTGCTCTACGACGTTTTTACCGACCGGGCGTTGGAAGGCAATCCGCTCGCAATTTTCCCGGACTCGGCGTTGGACGATGCGACGATGCAGGCCGTCGCGCGCGAACTTAATCTTGCGGAATCGGTTTTTCTCGCGCGCGGGCAGGCCGGTATCGCGGCGACCGTACGCATCTTTACGCCGTTGCGAGAGATGCCGTTCGCGGGCCATCCGACGATCGGTACGTCGATCGCGCTGGTCGAAGAGCTGCAATGGGTTGCTGCCGATACGTATCAGTTCGTCTTACGCGAACGGATCGGCGACGTTCCGGTCTCGATCGATACCGGGCCGCCGCGCGTCGCATGGCTGACGACGCCGCCCGTTACGTTCGGAACGAAATTCGAACGCACGTTGGCTGCGCCGCTTCTCGGCCTCGACCTCGCCGCAGTCCGTTCGGACTTGAAACCGCAGGTTATCGGAGCGGGCGCGCCGTTTCTGTACATCGCGCTCGCCGATACGGCGGCCGTCGATCGCGCGGTGCTCGACGAAGGCGCGTTGCGGAAGTCGACGGTCGTAAGTTCGATCGTCGGCGTGTACGTCTTTGCCCAGACCGCCGAAGGTGCGTACGCGCGGATGTTCGCGCCGATGTCGGGAATCGCCGAAGACCCCGCAACCGGCAGCGCGACCGGACCCTTATATGCCTATCTCGCGCGGCATGGCAAGTTGGCGGCCGGAAACGAGTTCGTCAACCGGCAGGGGGTCGCGCTGGGCCGGCCGTCGACGCTGCGCGTGCGGCTGGTTTATGACGGCGATGCTCTCAAGCGCGTCGAGGTCGGCGGCAGTGCCGTTCTAGTAGGCAAAGGTCAGCTATTCTTGCCTTAAGGTCCACATAACGCTGCTTCTGCATAATCTTTTCATGCAGCAGTTCGTCGGCAACGCTTCCGGCGGGACACTCATCTTTTTGATCCTGGCCGTGGGATTGGCGCTGGCGTTCGAATTCGTCAATGGCTTCCACGATACGGCTAACGCCGTGGCGACCGTGATCTACACCAACACCCTCAAACCCGGCTACGCCGTCGTGTGGTCTGGTCTGTGGAACCTCGTTGGCGTCCTCACCTCCGCCGGTACGGTCGCGTTCGGGATCGTGGCGCTCCTCCCGGTCGAGCTGGTGATCAACGTCGGATCCGGCGCGGGTTTTGCGATGGTGTTCTCGCTTCTCATCTCGGCGATGATTTGGAACCTCGGTACGTGGTACTTCGGTTTGCCGGCCTCGAGCTCGCACACACTGATCGGTTCGATCGTCGGCGTCGGCTTGGCGAATTCGGTGATCGCCGGTAGTCACACGTTCGGCGACGGCGTGAACTGGGGGAAGGTTCAAGACACGGTAACGGCGCTCGTCGTTTCTCCGATCGTCGGGTTCATCGGCGCGGCGCTCCTCCTACTCTTGATGAAGTGGCTGCTGCGTTTCCCCGAGCTCTTCGAGGAACCGGTCAAAGGCGAACCACCGTCGTTTTGGGTGCGCGCTCTTCTCGTGCTGACCTGCACGGGCGTCAGCTTCGCGCACGGATCGAACGACGGGCAAAAGGGAATGGGCTTGCTGATGCTCATCTTGATCGGCATCGTCCCCGGGGTCTACGCGCTCAACCCCGGTCTCGGGGCGGACGCGGTTGCGCAGATCGGCGCCTCGAGTGCGACCGCCGGCACGTACTTTCAAGCTCAGGCGAAGAACGCGGCTGCTCTGCCGGCACTCGATGCATCGAGCGCTCTCAACGCTTACCTGAAAACCAGCGGTAAGCTGACCGACGAAGTTTGGAACGCGCTAGCGACGACGAACCACGAAATCGGCGAAGCGGTTCGCGGGCAAGAAGTCGCTCGCGGACGTTCCCGAGGCGCAGCGCGGAGCCGTCCGCAGCGAAATGTACCAAATCTCCGCGGCGATCGGAAAGCTCGATAAGTCGAAAGCGATCGCCGACAAGGACGTCGAACGTTTCGATGAAGGCGTATAAGAGCCAACTCGATTCGGCTACGAATTTCATCCCAGTGTGGGTGAAGGTTGCCGTCGCGCTCTTCCTCGGGTTCGGTACGATGATCGGCTGGAAGCGTATCGTCGTGACCGTCGGCGAGCGCATCGGCAAGACGCACATGACGTACGCGCAGGGTGCGTCGGCCGAAATCGTCGCATACGCGACGATCCAGGCGGCCGACCGTCTCGGACTTGCCCGTCTCGACGACGCACATACTTTCATCCGGCGTCGCCGGTACGATGTTCGCCAATCGCTCCGGGCTGCAAATGGCGACCGTGCGCAACATCGCGCTTGCGTGGGTGCTCACGCTCCCTGTCTGTATTTTCTTGGGGTCGTTCTTCTTCGCGTTCGGCCTCCGGGTGGTGACGGCGCTCCATATTTAAGTCGACTCGATGAAAACAGGATGCGACAAAAGACATTTTGCAAGAGAGATTGCGTAAAATTTAGGTTGAGGAGGCCCTCCTAGCCCCTTCTGTCGTTTTTGGTTGGCGTTCGTTCTGGCATGCTCTGGTCCATGAAGAAGTTCGCTCTTGCAGCTTTGCTGTCCGCGGCCTCGGCCGCTCTCCCGATCGCCTCGCTTGCCGCGGTGGTTGACCCTTCGATGATCCCCGACGGCACGTACGTCGTTAAGGTAGAGAAGGTACAAGACCCGATGCACCTGCTGGTGATGATGCAGAACGGCGTCGAAACGACGCTGGCATCGAAGAATCGCAGCTTCGATAACGTGAAAGCGAACGATATGCTGAAGATCTCGCTCATCAAGGGCGTCGTGCCGGTGTTCCAAATTCAATAGTTTCGCAGCCGGTGAACGAGCGGGGTTCGGCATCATGCCGGACCCCGCTTTTCTTTCGCGAAGCAATGTCCGCCATGCCGTTGGTTCCCGCCACCCCCGAAGCGCTCGACCGAGCCGCGTCGCTGCTCCGTAAAGGCGGCGTGGTGGCTTTCCCGACCGAGACGGTCTACGGGTTGGGCGCCAACGCGTTCGACGTTCGCGCCGTCGCGCGGATCTTCGACATTAAGCGCCGCCCGGAGTTCGATCCGCTGATCGTCCACGTGCTCGACGAGTCCATGCTGGCCACGGTGGTTTGTGACGTGCCGCCGTTGGCGCGCATCCTGATCGATCGTTTCTGGCCGGGGCCGCTCACGCTGATCCTGCGCAAGCATGCGCTCATCCCATCGCTGGTTACCGCGGGGCTCGACACCGTCGCCGTTCGGATGCCGGCGCATCCGGTCGCTCGGGCGCTGCTCGAGCGCACGCGCCTGCCGCTCGCCGCTCCCAGCGCCAACCCGTTCGGGTACCTTAGCCCGACCCGGGCCGAGCACGTTGCTCGCCTGCTCGGCGAGCGGGTGGATGCGATCGTCAACGGGGGCCCGGCCGAACACGGCGTCGAGTCGACCATACTCTTGCTCGAGCCGGAGCCCGTTCTGTTGCGGCCCGGGGCGATTTCGATCGAAGCCATCGAGGCCGCGATCGGCCCGGTATCCCGAGCAGTGGACGACTCTGCGTCGCCCCTTACGCCTGGGCGCCTGCCGCAACATTACTCGCCGCACACGCCGATCCGAATCGTGGATTTCTCGAGCGTTCCGCCGACGGACCGCGCGCGGGCGGCCGGCGTTGGGTTCGTAACTGCACCGCAGGGGTACGGCCAGGCGCGCGTCCTCTCCGCGCACGCCAGCCTGCGCGAAGCGGCTGCGGTCCTGTTCGAGGTCCTGCACGAACTAGATGTGCTTGGGCTCGACCGGATCGACGTGGAACCGGTTCCCGAGAAGGGCCTCGGCGTAGCGATTATGGATCGCCTGCGCCGAGCGAGCGCCTGACGCCCCACCCTTCCCGACGTATTTTTGACCGAAAACTCATCGCAACGGATGGAGTTTGCGATACGTTTAGACCGATAGAGAGGGTAACATGTCGAGCCATACCATCGCCGGCCGCTTTCGCGCGGCCCTTCCTTTGCTTACGCTGGTCCTGCTTGGAGCCGCGCCCGCCGCGCTCCCGGCACAGGTCGCCGGCGACGTTCACGAGAGTTATCGCGTCCTGACGACGACGTATTACGAGCGTGTCGATCCGCAGGCGCTGCTGGCTGCCGCGAGCGACGCGCTGTCGGACCTTGCGAAGAAGCACGGCGCGACGGTTCCGCCGCCGCAGCTGCGCGTCGAAACCGATACCGAAGCGACGCTGTCGGACTCGATGCGGCGATCGTCGGCGTAGCGGACGAAGCACACGGCTCGGCGACGGACTACGCGTATGCGGCGATCGCGGCTATGGCACATGCGGTCGGCGACAAGTATACCCAGTTTTTTACGCCGGATGAATTCCGTCAGTTCAACGATGCACTCGATCCGGAGCGGATCAGCGGCATCGGCGTCATGCTCGAGCAAGATGCCGACACGAACGTTCGCGTGATGTACGTGGTTCCGACGACGCCGGCGGATCGTGCCGGTCTTCGGTCCGGCGACACGATCGTGGCGATCGATGGTTCGCTCGCAAAGGGGCTGACGCTCGAGAACGCGAGCGCGCTGCTGCGAGGAAACCCGGTACGGTGGTGACGCTGTCCCTGGCCCGCGACGAAGCGGCGCCGCAGAGCGTTTCGATCAAGCGCGAAGAGCTCCAGCCGCCAACGGTCGTCTTCAAGATGCTCCCGGGCAACATCGGGTACATCTACGTGATGGCCTTCGGCAAGGCGACCACCAAAGAGTTCGACACCGCGGTTGCGCGCTTAAAAGCGCAAGGCGCCCGAGCGCTGGCTATCGACCTGCGCAACGACGGCGGCGGCTACGTGAATACCGCCCTCGATATTTCTTCGCGCTTTATCGCGAACAAGCCGCTGCTCACTGTTGAGGAACGCGGTCAAAAAGACGAGACGATTACGGCGGAAGACGAAACGTCGTTCACCCTGCCGGTTTCGGTGCTGGTCAACGGCTACACGGCCTCAGCATCGGAGATCACCGCCGGCGCGCTGCAAGACGACGGCGTCGCGATGCTCGTCGGAACCAAGACCTTCGGGAAGGGTGTGATGCAGACGCTGACGCCGCTGCCAGACGGCGCCGCTATCAAAGTGACGACCGCTCACTACTTAACGCCGAGTAAGCGCGATATCAACCTGCGCGGAATCGATCCCGACGTCAGTGTCGACGAACCAAAAGGCTCGCGTTTCGGCGACGCGGATCGCGACCCGCAACTGCGTGCTGCAATGCTGCTGCTGCAGAAAAAGATCGCAGAAGCAAAACCGTACTAGGAACTCGTCCTAGGCGTCGATTACCCGGCGGTGCACTCCGCGTGCCGCCGCACCATGCGGACGGCCGTGCCGTTGCGCCCGAAGCTCACGTCGTCCATGAGCCGGCGCATGAGAAAGATGCCGAACCCGCGTCCGCGCTCGTCCGGTTCGATCGTTCCGACGTCACCCGGCAATGCGAAGCCTGCGCCGCTATCGCGTACTTCGACCACCAGCGCGTCGTTGTCGTAGGTACAGGCGACCGAGAAGCCGCTCGACCGGATACCACGGCCATGCTCGACCGCATTGCTGAGCGCTTCACCGGCAGCCAGGCGAATGTCCGCAACTTCGGCTTCGGAAAAGCCGCATACGCTAGCAAAGCCCGCAATGCTTTTGCGGGCCAATGCGACGTTTCGCGGGTCGCTGGTGAAGGTGGCGCGATAGTGGGTGGTCACAACTGTTCTCCATGCCACTTCTACCCGCTGTAGCGAGCGCGCAAACGGCGCTTGGCCGGAGCTAACGCCGGGCTGGAACGGTCATGGGCCGCCTTGGGCGCTCGGGTTAGCTACGAGCACGCCACGATTTTCATCGAGACGACTTGTGGACTCGAATCGTGATTGAACGCAGTGATGGCGGCGATGGGCTTCGTGCACGGGTGCGCGTCAGCTTTGTAGGTATACCGAGATCGGGCCGGGGGCGGCTGTGAATTGCAGCACGGTCAGCTTCTTGCTGCCGAAGCGTATGAGGTTCGGGTCGTTGCTGTTAATGACGATGGGGTTTTGAAGCTGCGTTCCGACCGGAATGGCTACGCCGTCGGCGTAACCCGTCACGTAGAGCTTGAAGGTGCCGGACTGCGTTTTGGGCCCCGCGATGATCGGCATCGCGATGGCCAACTGGGAGGCGATCGCTGGGCTGGGTGGGTTTTTCCGGAACTCGCCAAAATGATCGCCGGTGTCGCCGCACGCGACGAGGGCGGTTGCACAAAGAGCGGAAAAAGCCAACACTAAACGACGACGCATCGACAGCCAAGCTCCTGTAGAGAAGTGCGCTCGCGAGTAACCCGCAGCGCCCTGGTTTGCTTCCGTTAAGCTGGCGGAACGGCCTCCTGCGGGGACCACCCGTCACAGCGGTGAAGGAGGGCCCCGCCCAGGGCGATTAGCTCAGCTGGTAGAGCGCCTCTTTTACATGGAGGATGTCGGCGGTTCGAGCCCGTCATCGCCCACCATTTACGGGGCCCGTTTGGAACGGGCCCCGTTTCCAATTAGGGGAAGCCCGTGACGTGCGCGAAATGGATTCTTTGCCCATACCGCGCGCAGCCGCGAAGGAACCTACGGAATGATCGAATCGCTCGAGCAGGTGACGTTCGAACGCGACGGCGAGGTCGCCGTCGTTAGCCTCAACCGTCCGCAAAAACGCAACGCGCTTTCGCTGGCAATGATGCGCGAGTTGGACGCGGCTCTGGCCGCCGCCGGCGCAGACGCCGGAGTGCATGCCGTAATCGTGCGCGCTAACGGCCCCGCGTTTTCGGCGGGCCACGATTTGAGCGAGTTGGTCGACCGCGACGAAGACCGCGTACCGGACGATCTTCGATGCGTGCGTCGAGTTGATGGCGCGGATCGTCGCGATTCCGCAGCCGGTGATCGCGGAGGTGGATCGCGTCGCAACTGCGGCGGGGTGTCAGCTCGTGGCCGCGTGCGATCTCGCGGTAGCTTCGGAAAATGCCACATTTGCGACGCCCGGCGTTCGCATCGGGTTGTTCTGCAGCACGCCGATGGTAGCGCTGAGTCGCGCGATCGGGAGCAAGCGTGCGATGGAGATGCTGCTCACGGGCGCGCCGATCAACGCGGCAACGGCACTCTCGTGGGGCCTGATCAATCGCGTCGTGCCGTCGGAACGCTTGCACGACGAGACGCTCGCGCTCGCACGAAAGATCGGTGAGGCGAGCCGCACTATTGTGGGTATAGGCAAGGAAGCATTTTACCGGCAGATCGACCTCGGTCAACGTGAGGCATACGAATACACAAAGGGCGTGATGACCGCCAACGCACTTGAAATGGATGCACGCGAGGGCATAAAATCTTTCTTAGAAAAGCGGCCTCCCGTCTGGCGTTAACCTTCTTAAAGCCGGAGAAAATTGCCCTGAAATGGGAGTAGCGCAAAAGGCTTAGACCTGCTATGGTGGAAAACGCTTTCAGAACCCCGCCGAGACCGTGGGCGATCGGTGAGTGGTAAGCGCAACGACAAGACGTCGCCCACACCCGGTATGCGGGATCCCGACAAAAAGGGCAGAACGCATACGCGACGGCAAGGGGGCTCGCCTACGGCGGGCCTTCTTGTTTTTTAGGCGGGCCTTAAGCCGCCGCGGTCGAAAACACGCGCCTCGTGCAGTATCTCGATCCAAAGACGCGCTTCGCCGCCGTCATCTTGATTGTGGCCCTGTTGGCGTCGCTGGCCGTCGCGTTCTTCCGGGAACGCACCGAGGCGCACGCGCGCCGCGTCGAAATCGCGATGGACTACCAAGACTTCATCGCCCTGGCCCGCTCGTACAATTACGACCCAGCCGCTTTTCTCAAAGCCCTCAAGGCCGCCGGCCTGACGTCCCTGGCGGTCACTGAGGAATTGGGTTCGTCCATCGGGGACGACGGCAAATCCTACGCCATCACCGGAGCGCAGCTCGCCAACCAAGCGCGCGTGTCGCCGATCAAGGATCCGCTGCTGGCGGGACTGCTGCGCACCAAACGGCTCGATCTCGACGCCGTTTACCTGCTGGTCTCCAACGCCTCAACGTTCAACCGGTATCGCCAAGAGCTTCCGCTGCTCTTCATGCGAAAGAGCGTGCGCATTCTGCGGCCGCATTCGCCCTGGGTGATCGAGGTCCGGACGCAGAGCGATTACTTCGGAACCTTGGCCTTCGGCATTCCGACGGATCAGATCGAGCTCGCGCGAAGTCTGCATTTGCTGCTGATCCCGCGCTTTCAGAACGACGAGCGCTTTGCCGAACCGCAGATCGAGGCGGTTTACAAGAACGTGCTGCGCTACGATCCGAAGGTTTCCACCGTCATCTTCTTCGGTTTGCGCAACGAGGTACTCGGCTACCCGGATCACCTCGAGGACGCCGCAGCCGCATTCAAAAAACACGCATTCAACTTTGGCTCGATCGAAGCGTACGACGATAGTCAAATACAAAAGGGCAACGATTCGTTCGCGCGTCAGATTCCCGGCCGCACGGTTCGCGTTCAGGCGATCGCCAAGGCCGAACTCGACAAAATCAAGCTTGAAGAAGTCATCGCGCGGTTCGTGCTCGGCGTGCGCGAACGCAACGTCCGCGTAGTCTACTTGCGCCCGTTCGAGCACCAAGACGGCGACCTGTCGATCGAAAAAACCAACGTCGAGATGGTGCACGAGATCGCGACCCAGCTCGTCGCGAGCGGCTATTCGCTGGGCAAAGCGACGCCGATCCCGCTTTATCGCGGGAACAATCGCGTACTCGTCGGGGTTGCAGCGCTCGCGCTGCCCTCGATCTTCGTGTTGCTTCTCGGCTTCTTTGGCTTCTATCGGCCGTGGCTCGCAATCGCCGCATATGGATCGACGATCGCGCTATATGGCGCGGGCGTGGTTTCGCATCACGACATGTTCGCGCGGTCCATGATCGCGCTCGCCGCAGCACTGCTCTTCGCCGTCGCCGCATTTCTTTCGCTGATTCCGGCTTTCAACGAATTGCCGGCTGCGACGACGGGTTCGCAGGTGCTGCGCAGCGCCGGTTGGACGATCATCGCGATCGCGGTCGCGCTCGCCGGCGCGTTGGTCGTCGTCGGGATCATGAGCTCGCCGCTCGCAATGGAAGAGATCGAACGGTTCCGCGGGGTTCGACTCGTGCTCGCCGGAACGCCGCTGATCGCGTTGCTGTTGTATCTGTTCGCCCGGCGCTACGATTCGGGGATCGAACGGCCCCGCGATCTTCTCGCGTCTCCCGTGCTGGTCTACCAGGTCATCGTCGGAATCGTCGTCGTGGCTGCCGGCGTGCTGCTGGTCATGCGCAGCGGTAACGACAGCGATATCTCGCCTTCGCAATTCGAGCTGAGCTTGCGACACTTGCTGACGCACGTCTTGAGCGTGCGCCCGCGCTTTAAGTTGTTTTTGTTCGGCGCACCCAGCATGATGCTGATCGCCGCTTTGCTGCCGGCGCATCGGCGCGCCGTCGGCTGGCTGTTGGCACTGGCGGCCGGCGTTGGGATCGGCGACGTGATCGATACATTTTGCCACCTGCATACGCCGCTGCTCATCTCCGCGACCCGCATCGGTATCGGTGCCGTCATCGGCATCTCGATCGGTGCGGCCGCGATCTGGCTGTATCGCGCGGCCATACGCCACTTCGCGCTATCGACTGCATGATGCATGCGAGTGCTGCTGTCGGGATACTACGGGTTCGGCAACCTTGGTGACGAGGCGCTGCTCGAGGTCATCGTGACGCAGCTACGCGCGCGTTTCGCCGGCATCGATATCGACGTGCTCTCGAACGATCCGGCGAGTACCGAACGCTTGGGCGTCGACGCGACGCCGCGTTGGGAATGGCGCGCGATTCGCACGGCGATCGGGCGCGCCGACGCGGTCGTTTCGGGCGGCGGCGGCTTACTGCAGAACGCCACCAGCCTGCGGAGCCTGCTCTACTACGCCGCGATCTTACGCGAGGCGATTCGAGCGAAGAAGAAGACGATGATCTTCGCGCAGTCGATCGGACCGCTGGATCTTTGGGGGCGCTTCGCCGTGCGCCGTTTTTGCAAAGGACTCGACCGTGCGACCGTTCGCGACGAACGCTCGCGCGAACTATTGGGCGAGCTCGTGCCGGGAACCCCGGTCGAACGGACCGCCGATCCCGTCTTTCTCTACGACGCGCCCGGCGAGTCCGTGGATCTCTCCGCCGAGGGTCTCGACGCGGGCGGGCCGCCATACGCGATCGTGAGCGTGCGTAAGATCTCTAACTTTCGCGAAGGCGCCGGCAGCATCGCGCGTGCCGTCGACCGCCTCGCCGAACGCCACGGCGTGCGCGTCGCGTTCTTACCGCTCGGCGGCCCCGGTGACGCCGAAGTGTCGACCGACATCATCCGGGCGTGCTCGAGCGCGCCCGTTCTGCTGCCCGACTGCCCGCTGCCCAAAGCGGCGGCCATCATTCGCGGCGCGCGCGTCGTCGTCGGGATGCGCCTGCACGCGTTGATCCTGGCGGCACGCTACGCGGTACCGTTCCTCGCGATTCCCTACGATCCGAAAGTCGCCGCGCTGTGCGACGACCTTTCCTACCCGCTCGAACCGCTTTGGGTGCCAGGCCGGCCTCGCCTCGCGGACGCCTCGGCGGACGCGCTGGTGGATCGCCTGGTCGTGGGCCGCGACGAACTCGCGGCGCATCTGGCCGAACGCATCGCCGCCGTGCGCGACGCGGCAAGCCGCAACTTCGACGTTTTAGGCGAATTGCTGGGGGAGTAGAGGGCGACCCGAAGCGAATCGGTGCGGTTCCCATGAGCGAGACAATAAAGCGCGACTATCGCGATACCTTGAACCTTCCAAAAACCGTCTTCCCGATGAAGGCGGAGTTGCCGAAGCGCGAGCCGGACCGGGTGGCCTGGTGGAAGGAACGCGCCACGTACCAGCGTCGCCTCGAACGTAACGCCGGCGGCGGCTCCTGGACCCTGCACGACGGGCCCCCGTATGCCAACGGCGACTTTCACATGGGCCACTTCCTGAACATGGTCCTGAAAGACATGTTCGTGAAGATCGCGCTGCTTGACGGCAAGTACGCAAAGTTCGTCCCCGGATGGGACATGCATGGGCTGCCGATCGAACTCGAGACGCTCAAACATCTCGGCATTGCCGATTTCCATACGATCGATCCGCTCGAGCTTCGCGAAAAGTGCAGGGAGCGCGCGCTCTACTGGCTCGACCGCCAGCGCGACACGCGCGTGCGCATGGGGAACTTCGGACTATGGGAGCATCCCTATCGCACGATCGATCCGTCGTACGAAGCGGTCATCGTTGAAGCGCTTGCGGAACTCGCAGAAAAGCAGCAGCTCTACAAAGGCTTGCGCTCGACGTTGTGGTGCGTTCACGATGAAACCGCGCTGGCAGAAGCCGAGATCGAATACGAGCAGAAGAAGTCCCGCGCGGTGTACGTTCGCTTTAAGGCGAACGACGCGCAACGCAAGGCCCTGCTGGATGCGTTCGCCCCCGTCACCCTGAGCGAAGTCGAAGGGCCGTTCGAGCGTTTGCCAGTCAGCGTGCTCATCTGGACGACGACGCCGTGGACGCTGCCGGCGAACGTCGCGATCGCGCTGCGCGACGAAGCATCCTACGGACTGTATCGCGTCGACGACGAGTTTTTGATCTTAGCCGAAGCACTCGCGGCCAAGGCGCTCGGCGAGCGATTTGCCGATGCGGTGCGCGTTGCGACCGTCACCGGCGACAAGCTCGACGGACTCGCCGTACGCCACCCGTTCATGGATCGCGATTCCGCAATCGTTCTCGCCGACTACGTCGATCTCGAAACCGGAACCGGCGCGGTGCACACCGCGCCCGGACACGGCGCCGACGACTTCGCAACCGGCGTGAAGTACGGCCTGCCGATCCTCAATCCCGTCGACGCCGCCGGAACGTTTACCGCGGAAGCCGGGCCGTACGCCGGGATGTTCATCTTCAAGGCCAACAAGAAGATCGTCGAAGATCTGCGCGAGAGCGGCGCGCTGTGGAGCGATGCCGAGTTCGAGCATTCGTATCCGCACTGCTGGCGCTGTCACAACCCGGTGATCTTCCGCGCAACCGCGCAGTGGTTCATCGCAATGGATCAGAATCTGCTGCGCCAGCGCACCGTGGATGCCGTGGACGGCGTCGCGTACACACCCGATTGGGGCCGCACGCGCCAGCGGCAGATGATCGAGACGCATCCCGAGTGGTGCATCTCGCGCCAGCGCACCTGGGGAACGCCGATCCCGGCCGTGATCTGCACCGCGTGCAACGAGTCGATCCTCGATCCCCACATCGCGCGCAATTGCCGCCAGACGCTTCGGCGAAGTCGGCGCGAGCGCGTGGTGGAGCGATCCGGTCGAGATCTACCTTCCAGCCGGCTTCGCGTGTCCGCGCTGCGGTGGGACGGCGTTCGAGAAAGAGAAGAACATCGTCGACATCTGGTTCGAATCCGGCGTCTCGCATTTGGCGGTTCTCGGGAGCGATGGCTTGAACTGGCCAAGCGACGTCGTGCTCGAAGGCGGCGATCAATACCGCGGCTGGTTCCGCAGTTCGCTGCTGACCGCGGTCGCGATTAAAGGACACGCGCCCTATCGCCACGTCGTCAAGAACGGCTGGGTGAACGACGAACAAGGCCGCGCGATGTCGAAATCGACGGGGACCGGCATCACCGCCGACGCGGCTATGGAGAAGTGGGGCGCCGACGTTCTACGCCTGTGGACGGCGTCGGTGGAGTTCTTCGACGACGTCCGCTTCGGCCCGAACGTCGTCGAGCAGGTTGGACGCGTCTATCGCAACCTCCGTAACCGCATCCGCTTCATGATCTCGAACGTCGACGATCTTTCCGCCGGCGACGTCGTCGCTCGCGACGCGATGCAGCCGCTCGACCGGCTGGCGTGCAGCGTTGCCGATGCATTTGCGGAAAGTGTTCAGGCGGGCTACGCGCGGTTCGACATTCACGACGCGTATCTGCAAGCGGTCGAGTTCGAGAGCGCGATGTCCGGGCTGTATTTCGACGCGATGAAGGATCCGCTGTATTCGCTCGGCGCCGGCAGCGAACGCCGGCGAAGCGCGCAATCGGCCCTCCTGTACGTGCTCACCCGCTTTCTGGTCGCGCTGGCACCGATTTTGTCGTTCACGACGGAAGAGGCGTGGCAATCCCTGGGGGAAACGCTGCGCGGCGACGCGGAGAGCGTTTTCGATCTCTCCCTCGGCGCGACGCCGGAGAACGCGGAGCACCGCGCGGCCGACGTCGCATTGTGGGAACGCCTTCGCGAGCTGCGCTCGCAGGTCGCGGCGAGCGAGAGTCCGCGCGACTTCGAGGCGCGTGTAACGCTGAAAGTGCCGGCGGACCTCTACGTTCGACTGTCGACGCTGGGCGATAACCTGCGAGAGGCGCTCGTCGTCTCGCAACTCGATCTGCGCAAAGGTGGCGACGACATGGCGCTGGAGATCGCGCCGGCGTACGGCGAGAAGTGTCAGCGATGCTGGAAATTTCGCGAGCTCGGTGCCGACCCTGCGCACCCGGCGATTTGCGCGGATTGCGCGGCGGTCGTGCGTAGTCTCGGCGAATGACCTGGTAAGGCTACGGCCCGACCAGCAGGGCTAAAGGAGCATTAACACCTTGCGAAATCGTGCGGAGAGGCTCCGTACTTCCCGGCGCGTAGACGCTGACCGTGTTGTTGCCGCGATTTGCTACGTACAAGTTTCCGGCCGCATCGAACGCTAGTCCCAGAGGGTCGTTCACGCCTTCCGAGATCGTGCGAATGAGGCGAGCGCTTCGGGGAGCGTAGACGGTAACCGACGAGCCTCCCGCACCGTTACCCCAGTTCGCGATATAGAGGGTATCCGAGGCGTCCAACGCGAGCGCACTGGATCCTCCGGCACCTTCGTTGACCCATCGCAAAAATCTGTTTAGCCCGTGCGCGTAGACATTCGCACCGATGTTGTCTCCCGCGTAAAGGTTACCCGAGCTATCGAAACCGAGACCCACTGGGCCAAAGAGCTTATCGGAAACAGTCCGGAGAACCTTATTCGATCCTGGCGCGTAGACCGTGACGTTCGTGTACTGGTCGTTCCCTACGAAGAGGTTGCCGGAAGCGTCGAAAATAATTTGCTTTATTCCGCCGACGCCGTCGGTGATTTCTCTCATGACCGACGTGCTCCCAGGCGCGTATACGTTCACACTCGCGGGCGTGGTTTTCGTGTCGGCGTTCGCAACGTAGAGATTCCCGGCCGAGTCGAACACGAGCGAGTTCGGCCGATGTACGTGAAGAATCGTGCGGAGCAGCTTCCCGCCGGGTGAATACACGCGCACCGTATTGTTATAAATGGTGTCCGGAAATGCATCCCCGACGTACAAATTTCCCGAGCCGTCAAGTGCGAGCGCGATGGGAGAAATCCCGGAAATCCTCCGAACAATTTTCGAGCTTCCCAGAGCGTAAATCGTAACGCTGTTTGCATTCGCAACGTAAAGCTTGCCCGAAGCGGACTTTGCCGCGATGGGTGCTCCGTACGGCAGAGTCTGCCGGTCGGTCTGTGCCGCCGAGCAAGCTGCGATCCCACAAGCGGCGAGCAGCGCGATCGTGATACGTAGATGGCGAATCACGGGCCGAACCCCATCGCGACCGGCGCAGAAATGCCGTCCGAAATAGTCCGAAGCAGCGATGTCGAATTTCGCGCGTAAACGGTGACGCTGGTGGAATTCGCAACGAACACGTCGCCCACGGTATCTATTGCGATCGCTTTCGGTTTGAGAACGCCGTTGCGGATCGTCCGGAGTACCGAGGTGCTCCCGTGCGCGTAGACGGTGACGGTATTCGCGTCGACATTTGCGACGTAGAGGTTGCCCGAGCCGTCGAACGCAAGCGCGCTGGGCAGCTTTATGCCTTTGCGAATCGTCCGGAGCGGCGACGTGGCTCCCGGCGCATAAACCGTGACGTCGTTGCTGCTTTGATTGGCCGCGAAGAGGTTGCCGGAGGCGTCGGTAATCACGGCTACCGGCAAAGCAATTCCCTTGATTATCGTTCTGGAATACGCCGTCGCGCCATGCGGAAACTCCACAACGCTGTCCGGTTCGCCCCCTCCGTATGGGCCCGACGTGTTTCCGACGTAGAGGTTGCCGGAAGCGTCGAAGGTGAGAGACAGCGGGTAGAATACCGACGAAATCCGCCGCGTCAGACGCGTGCTGTACGGCTTGTATATCGTGACCCCGGCGAAGTCGTCTCCAACGTAGAGACTGTCTGCGGCATCGAATGCCAGGGCGCGAGGGATGACGATGTCTTGATAAATCAGCCGCAGGACCCTCGAACTCGGGGCTGCGTAGACGAGCACGACGGGACTACCACCGGGCGGAAGATCGGCGACGTAAAGATTTCCACGTTTGTCGAAGCCCAGCGAAGTCGGCCAGACGCCGGGAATCGTTCGATGCACCGAGGTACTCCCCGGCGCGTATACCGTAATGGCCGAGGCGTCCGCGACGTAGAGATTCGGGTAAGCAAGCTTCGCGTCGAATCCCCGGGACCCGTTCGCTAGAGCAAGAGGCTGGTATGCGTTTGATTGGCAGGCCGCCAAGGCAATCGCACCAAGCAAGGCAGCAATTTTTAAAGCAATCGCTTTCACGACTTACCTCCAGCAACTAGCATCGTCCGCAGAAGGCAGGTTTTTGCTTGTTTTGCCTTATTTTCCTGTGAATGCGGTCGCCGCCGGCACCCGGCCGGGACGCCGCTGCGCGTCCGGCGCGTCCGGCTAAGGCTCAGCCAGCGCGGCAATTCGGCTCGAGAGGGTATCGGCCAGACGGGCCTGCCCCTGCTTCGTCAAGTGTGCGTTATCGATGAACTCGCCGGCCGGAAACGCTCGATCGAGATCGATCGTCGGGACTCCGCGTTTTTGCAGCAAGTGCCTGAGATATTCATCGTTCGCGAAGTACGCAGGGTCATCGATGTATTCGTGGAGCAGGGCGTGATTCGTCGGCGTCATAAACGCGACGACCCGTATACCTTGTTGATGCAATAGATCTATGGTTTTTTCCAAGTACGTCACGCCGACGTTTTTTTCGTCGAGCGGCGAGAGATCGTACGTGCCCATGAAATTGGTCTGCCGTCATTTTCTGTTTCGGAAGTGCATCCACGTCGCCGTTTAAGAGCGCGCGAAGATCCGCGCGCATAGCATACACGACCCACGCGCGCGACAGCGCGCTTTCGAAGCGTCCGCGAAAATCGAGTGTCGTCGACGGCTGGCTGAGAGCTTCGCGATCGCCCGGACTTAGGAGCGGACCGGCGAGCGCCGCGATCGCCGGATGAAGGCTCTTATAAGATTGGTCGGCTGGATTGAGCGAACGTTGGTTGATCTCGAGTACGACGAGTTTTGGATGGACACCGTACGTCGAAAATAATCGCACGAGAGCGTAGTCGTTTGCCGAATTCCCGGCCTTGAATCCGAGATTTATGCAGTCGCATCCTCGCCCGCGAAGAATCGCTATCGCCGTTTCATCGGCAGGCAGCGCGTAGCCCCAAATGGCCGAGTCTCCGAGAAAAACGACCGACGCCGGTGCGCCTGCGATCGAGCGCAGCTTGTCCGCAAGGTACGCGGGCGAGAAATCCGTCGTCATGCGGGGCTGCCGCATAAGCAACGTCGGGATGAACGCGTTTTGTGCGAGCACCATCACGGCGACTACGAGGCCAACGATGACGGCCGGACGGAGTATCGATCGGCGCATCGAAGCGCGGTCGTCTTTCACGGGACCCTAGTAACTCCTTACCGGGAGGTTAATGCCGAACGCTCCCCATAGTAGCACGCGTGCCGCACGATCTATACTCCGAACTCGCCTGGCTTCCCCAGCCGCCCGCCGACTTTCGCGAGCGCCGTCGACTAGCGGCTGGTTCGAATGGTGCGGCCGGAAGGATCATCGCTCAACTCGCTACGCACGCGCTATCGGAAAACCAACTTCGACAGCTCGCAGCCACGATCGGCGCGCTTCGCGCTGAGGGCCGGTCGCTCGCACCCCTTTCGCCGTTGAGGCTCGGGCTCGTCGGCAACGGCACGCTGGATTACCTGGCGCCGCTGCTCGTCGCCTCCGCGGCGCGCCACGGAGTCGCGCTCGAATGCGTGCAGGCCGATTTTGGGCAGATAGCTCAGGAGGCCTTCGATCCCGGCTCCGCGATCAATCGCGCGAAGCCCGATGCGATTTTACTCGCGATCGATGCGCGCGGACTACCGCTTCGCGCGGGGCTTGACGAGCTCGCGGCGAGAAGCAGCGTCGACGCCGCCCTCGCTTTTGTCTCCAGTCTACGATCTGCGTTCCGACGGCACGCCAATGCGCTTTGTATCGTTCAGACCCTGGCTTCGCCCCCAGAGGCATTGTTTGGAAACTTCGACGCGCGTTTCGCCGGTACGGAGCGCTCTTTGTGCGCGCATTTCAACGCGGGACTTGCCGATGCGATTGCCGGCAGTCCGGACGTCCTCTTCGACGTCGCGCGGCTCGCCGAGACCGTCGGCCTAGCGGCGTGGTATTCGCCCAAACAATGGAACGTCGGCAAGCTCGCTTTCGATGCCAGGTATCTTCCGTTATATGCCGACCACGTCGGGCGAATACTTGGGGCGTTGCGCGGAAAAAGCCGACGCTGCCTCGTCCTCGACCTCGACAATACGCTATGGAACGGCGTGATCGGCGATGACGGAATCGACGGCATCGTGATCGGCCAAGGCGATTCTACCGGCGAGGCATTTCTCGAAGTGCAGCGCATGGCCTACGCGCTTCGCGAACGCGGTGTCGTCCTCGCCGTTTCGTCAAAGAACGAAGACGACGTCGCGCGACTGCCGTTCCTCAACCATCCGGAGATGTTGCTGCGACTCGAGCACATCTCCGTCTTTCAGGCGAACTGGCAGGATAAGGCAACGAATATCGCCGCAATCGCTTCGGCACTTTCGCTCGGAACCGACGCGATGGTCATGCTCGACGATAACCCCGCGGAGCGAGCGTTAATTCGAGCGAACCTACCCGAAGTTGCGGTTCCGGAGCTTCCGGACGATCCGGCACTTTACGCGCGCACGTTAGCGGCCGCCGGGTACTTCGAGAGCGTCGGATTCGGGGCTGAGGATCGCAACCGGGCCCATTCGTACGAGGCCAACGCGCGGCGGGTCGCAATTCGCGAGCAGGTCGCCGACATCGAAACGTATCTCGCCTCACTGAACATGAAGATCACGTTCAAGCCGTTCGATGCGGTGGGACGCTCGCGCATCGCGCAACTTATTAACAAATCGAACCAATTTAACCTAACGACGCGGCGCTACACCGAATTGGACGTGGCGTCGTTCGAAGCGGATCCAGCGGTCTTTACGCTGCAGGTTCGTTTGGAAGACGCGTTCGGTGACAACGGCATGATCAGCGTCATCGTGTGCCGCACCTTGACGCCCGACGCTTGGGAAATTGATACGTGGCTTATGAGCTGCCGCGTCCTCGGGCGCCGCGTCGAACAGGCAGTGTTGCGCGAGTTGCTCGAGCACGCCCGCACGCGCGGGGTAAAGCGGATCATTGGAAGATACCTGCCGACGGAGAGGAACGAACTCGTACGCGATCATTTTCGTAAGCTCGGCTTCGAGTTGATCGAAGAGGACGCGCTGGGAGCGGCTACTTGGGCGATCGATGTAACGGCTAACGTCGAACGGGCGCCGATGATCGTCGAACGCTCGGGGTTCGCTTAGCCGGGCGCCTTCGAAACGAGAATGCTCGCGTAGTTGATCGGCGTCTTCGCATCTTCGGGTCCCTTGTTATCGAACACCGGAAGCACGAGCTCCGACTCGATGACAAAATACTTCTCGAGCATATCCCGCACTTCTTGGGTCGTCGTGAACAGATAGATGTGATCGATGTTTGCAGCCCAGATCGCCGTCGTTAGGAACAGTTTACTCCGCGGGGTCATCATCGCGCGCAGCTTCAAGAGAAGTTCTTCCGGCCGTTCGAGATGTTCGACGAGCTCGCCGCAAATCAAGCGGTCGTACGTGCGCCCGTCACCGTAATCGAGAATGTTCTCATTGGACACGTTGACGGTGCAGTGTCGGATCCGCGCGATCTCGCGCGTGAATGCTACGGAGCTGGCGCTGAGATCCACACCCAGCGCCGTCCATTTTGGATTGCGCGTCGCGAACTCGGTGACGTAAACGCCGGTTCCGGTAGGGACTTCGAGGGCGGTCCCAGTTGGGACGTCCGCAGTACAGAAATCGTCGACGAAGTACCCGTATATTTTGCGGTGGTTCATCCAAAGGGCTTGCGAGATCAACAGGCCGTTGAGATAGCGGCCTTCCATCACGTCCGGGTTGTCGTAGACGATGGCGCGAACTTCCTCGAAGCTCGAATACTTATACCTGCCGTCTCGGTCGAGCTCGATTTGCAGTCTAACGAATTCTTCGGAAAGGTGGACGAAGTCGGCGAGCATTTTTTTATAAGATTCGACGCTCCTCCCGCATTTTTCGAACGCAAGCTCGCAGATTTCAACGGCGAATGCGCGGTCGTAGTCGGGGCGCGAGACGCGCTCGGGGATCGATGCCGTCGACCAGTTGTCTTGACACGTCGCGAGGGCCATTTCGAGCAGCGCTTCGCCGCTGAGACCTTGTTCTGCCACGGTTATGCCTTCCGAAGAACGTAAGCGACGCTAATGGGGAGGGAGTCCCTTACGCATTGCTCGAGCGTTTTCCCCGTGATCGGTACGTGCAGCGGCGCGACGATCTCGAGTCCGGATTCGCGTATCAAATCCTCGATAGCGCCGGTCGTCCGCCAAAGAAAGATGTGATCGACCGACGGAGCGTTTACGCACGTAGTGACGAAAATGTGGGTGTCGGCATTACTGAGTTCTGCGATCTTTCTCAGGAAGAGGCCCGGTTCTTCGACGTGTTCGAGAACTTCACCGGTGACGATGCACGAGAACTGCTGGTCGTCGTTCGATATAGCGAGAAAATCGCTTTCGACGATGTCGATCTGAGCCGTCGTTTCGAGCGACGAGTGTTCGAGGATGTCGCGCGTCAACGCGACGCTCGTCGGGCTTATGTCGATGCCGACCAGCCGGTCGAAGTCTCCCAGTTCTGCAGCCGTTTTTAGATAGTAGCCGTGTCCGGGGCCGATCTCCAGATACGCACCCTTCTTTCCGCGGGGAAAGGAACTAACGAAGAACTGGTACATCTTGGCATGGTTCGGCCAGAAGAACGCCGTCAGCGCGAGGCCGTACATGTACTTGTTCATGTACTCGGCATCGAGATAGACCTTATCGGCGACCTCCGAATACTTCGAATAGCGATACCGGTTGTGCTTCATGAAGAAGAACTGCTCGTCGAGCGTGTCGTTCGTGATCGTGTTGTAGCACTGTGCCAGATATTCGATCGTGCGGCCGCGGCTCGTGCAGTAGTCGACGTATTCGATGAGGGCCGCGCGCGCGTCGGGAGTTAGCCCGGCCATCGACGATGCCAAGAATTCGGCGTGAACCGGGTTCTGCGCGACGATTGCCTCGCCAAGCGCCTTGAGGGTTGGGTGAACGTCGCTCATGTTAAAAAGCCTTGTAGACGAGGTGAGGTGCGGGTGCGTCGAGGACGACGGCGACGGAGACGACGATGACGGCGAGCGCGGCGTAGTATGCCGGACGTAACGCCAGTGCGGTCGCCCACGCGCGACCCGATTGCAGCCTGGCGAAGGCGCGGGCGATTAACGTCGAAATCCAACTGGCCACGGCACCGACGCACAGGATGACGAGAAATGCCAGCGCGATCGTTACCGGACCAAACAGCGTCGCGAGAACCGCGAGTTGCACCTGGCTGCCCCACATAAAGACGAGCGCGGCCGCCAGCCATAAAAAGGTTAAGCCGCTCGAGAGCGATGCATAGGTGGGATTCGCGCACAAGGTCTGATAGCCGGTGCGGCCGAGCTTGGATATCATGCCGATCTGATAGAGCTTATTTCCGCTTACGCCAAGCCCCATAAGCAGTCCCAAGATCACGAACATCGGCGTCTGCCCATGCCACATACCGACCAGAAAGAACGTCACGAAGTACGCCAGCACGCCCAAGAGAGGCTCGATGGCCCGCGAAGGAAACTTGCGCATGAGTGCGAGCAACAACGGCGAGTAGACGTAGGTCTTGAACCAATTGGAGAGCGACATGTGCCAGCGGTTCCAAAATTCGAGAAATCCACGGGCCGAAAACGGCTTGTTGAAGTTTTCCGGCATCTCCAGTCGTAGGAATCGCGCCGCGCCGATGACGACATCGGTATAACCCGAAAAGTTCACGTAGAGGGCGATCGGGTATACGGCAACGATGAGCGCCGCCACCAGTATGTGGCCTGCGAACGAAGCCGGAACGCCCGCGAGATCGATCGCGCGCTCTTGGGCGGAGAACAGCAGCGGGGAAAGAATCGTCACTTTAAAAAACCCGAGAACGATCCTTCGAACGGCGTCGCTCGCGACGGCACGATCGAACGGCGCAGGCGTCTCGACCTCGTCGCGGCGGAACGGCTGATATAGCTCGATTGGCCCTGAAACGAAACTCGTAAAGTTGAGCGTGTAGTTGACGTACCCAAAAACGTTTACGCGGGCGGGAAGCACGCTTTGGTACGCGTCCACCACGAGACCGAGGACGCGGAAGAACGCGTACGACAGGCCGGTGGCGACATAGACCTGCGTCAGAAGCATCGATTGAGGAAAGAAGGCATACTTCTTAAGCCAACACAGCCCGGCGATCAGCAGTGCGAGGATCGTCCAAAAAACGTAGCGATTCCGACTCGCCTCGACGACGCGCATAGCGGCGAAGCCAAACGCCAGGAACGCGACGAACGGGATAAGCGACTCGGCGCCCCGCGCGAGCGTGGTTCCCTGCGCGAACGTACAGAAGAAACCGAGGTTTGCAACGAACAGAACGCCCCGCCTCCAGCGCATGCCGGCCGACGGAGCAAGGATCGCCGCGACGATCGCGACGAGTCCCAAAAACTGAAACGAGGGTACGCTCACTGCAGCTTAGATTGAATTAGAGCTGCCAGCTCTCCGACGTTCTTCAGCGAGGTGATTTGCGATGCGGCGAAGTCGATGCCGAACGTGCGCTCGATGGTGAGCATGAGCCGCAAATGGGCGAAGCTATCCCACCCGGCGACCTGACCCGCCGTAAGCTCGGGTGTCGCGACCAAGCTATCGTCGTCAAAAAGATCGCGCAGAATTTCAGTCAGTTGCTTATAGATTTCTTCGGAGGACATGCACGGCGGCATTTTCAGCACGATGTCGCGAAGTCCTTGCCTGGGACGAGGAGTATCCTATAGCATCCGGGTACTGCAATTCCGGTGAGATTTTCGACGATGGCGTGGGTCGTTCTAGCCTACTGCGCATTCGCGGTTTCGGCCTTTGCCCAGGGCCGCGCCCAGGATGTAACTCCGCGCGGAACGGTGGTCGTGACGCGCACGCAACCCGATGCCCTACTGCTGTGGGATGCAAGCCCCGTCGTCGCCGATCTCATCGCGGCGAAAACCGCGTCGCCCCAGTCGATGGCAACCCTGGAATCGGCGGCTATGCGAATCGCCGCGCAGCACGCGTCCCAATTGTCGCATGCCGGAAACGTCCCGGTCGAAGTATTGTATGCTCGGACCAGATATATCAGCCCAGCGTTTCCGAATGCGGTCTACGCCGGAACGATCCGCTTGCTCTCAATCACCTGTTCGGTTGCTGAAGCCGCCCAAAACGGCGAGCACTATGCCGATGAACTCGGCAACGGAACGGTACCGTCCGCCGTGGATATCGTCGTGTCGGGGAAACTTCCCGATCCTCTGCCCGCACCGTCCCCCTCGTAGCGTCGCTTCGTCAGAGTTGGGGCGCGAGTGCGCCGAATAGAGCGTCTGCGGCGACGGTTCGGCCGTAGTCGGACATATGGCCCTCCGACGTGCCATACAGGGGCCGCGTATCGACGCGCCGCACGCGTAGAAAGTATGGCAGCAAATCCGCATACGCAACGCCGCTCTCGCGCGTTCGTGCGACGATATCTTCATAAAACGGCGCGATAACGTCCGCACCTAAATGTGCGGGTACGATCCCGCCGGGGAATTCGATCGGAGCGTACAGGTACCGCCCGAACGGCAACTCTTGCCAGTCGGCGTCGTATGGGCCCGGTACGACGGCCACGAAGAACGCGACGTGCCGCTTGGCGAGTGCGTCGCGCGCTTCGCGCAGTTTCGCAACGTAATCCGGCTGCCACGGCGGCGCATCAGTTCCGATGAGTCCTTCATTGACGAAGAATATGACGCGATCGACGTTCGGAAGATCCGGTAGGACGGTTATGATGTAGTCGAGATCGGCGTCTTGCTTCGCGCCGTTCATTTGAATCGGAAAGAGGGTGACGCGTTTTCCTGCGGAGCGAAGCTTCTTCTCGAGCAGTCCTTCCCACGAGTCGTCCCACACGCATTCGGCCCATACGAACGAGCTCCCGACGATCACGACGTTCTTCGATCCGTCCTTCGGAATGTCTGGTGGGAATGCGCTTACGGATGCGATCGTCGCTTGGCGAAAGTTGAGCGGCCCGACAGAACGCACGCGGCGGTTGTTCGAATCCGCAACGAACAGCGTGCCGGCTTTCCCAAGCGCGAGGCCGAGTGGATTCGCCACGCGTGCGTTTTCTAATGGTCCGTCGCGAAACGAGCTTCGATCGTTGGTCGCGTCCATCTCGCGATCGCCGGCGAGAACCTTCGAAGTATAGGTTAAGAAGTCGACATAGCGAATGCCGCCATTCTTTGCATCAGTGTAGATTGCGCGGTACGCATCGATCATCGCTACGCCGAACGGATGACCGACGTCAGATAGATTCGACGGATGCAGGACGTTCGCGTCGCTGAACAGAGCGTCGCTGCTGGGCATCGTATTCGCGTGCCCGTCGAGAACGAGCGTCATGCCGCCGGTAATATCCGTTACGAGAATGCCGCGCCCGTCCGGGGAAATCGCAACGCCGCCGATTCCGGGGTCGGCGCGTACGGTCGTTACGTTTCCGTGTGCGTCGATCTCTCGCAGCCCGACCTGCTGATCCGCTACGTAGAGGTTTCCGCTCGGGTCGAGGGCGACACCCATCGGCCGCTTGAAGCGCGCCGCTTCGCGAGCGCCGTTCGTCTCGGCAGACTCGCTAGGCGTTCCGCTATATGTCGACACCGTGCCGTCGGATTCGACGGCGCGAATACAGTGATTATCCGCATCGGCGACGTAGACGCGCCCGGCCGCGGTGATCGCTAGACCAGCGGGGAAGCTAAACCGCGCCTCCCCGCCCTTTGCATCGCGGTACCCGCCGCGAACCCAAAACGAACCAGGCAAAAGGCTGCCGCCGCCTGCGAGCGTGCGCACGACGCCGCCTTGCACGATGCGGATTCGCTGGGAACCCGCATCCGCGACGTAAATCGCATCGTGTGGGCCGATGGCGATCCCCACGGGCAAGATGAAGGTCGCGGACTTTGCGTCGCCGTCCGCGTAGCCAAGCGCACCACTGCCCGCGACGGTGGCCATCGCAGCGTCGAATCCGGCGGCCGCGACGGGTGCGCTCGAAGCGAACGCGGCCGCCGCAGCTACGGCGAAGGAAAGTGCTGCGATTGGGAAACGCATCTTTTCGCTGCCTTCATCGTCTCCGGCGAGGGTCCTGGCGTTTCGAACGCGTAGAGACGGGCATGCCTAGAATACCGAAACGTACGCTATTTCTCGCGGTCGGACTCTGCATCGTTCTGGAATCGATAGGCGCCGCCGCAGACATGCCTGCCGGGACCGTGGTTCTCGCAAAGAGCTCGCCCGATGCCCTATTACTTTGGGACTCTTCACCCGTGCTCGCCAAGTTAGTCGGAGAGAAGGTCGGCGAGAGCAAGGCGCTCTCGGCGCTCGAGTCGGATGCGATGACGATCGCGACGTTGCGCGCTGCAAAGCTTACGAGCGCGAAGACGCTGACCGTTCAGGTGATTTATTCCATGACTGGAGCGGTGAGTCCGGTGTATAATACGGCGACGTTTGCCGGTGTCGAAAAGGTGCTGACCGTTTCGGGCTCGCCCGCGGATCTCGCGAAAAACGGCGCCGCTTATGCCGCGCAGCTTTTGCAAGGCACGGTCCCCTCGTCCGTGAAGGTCGCGATTAGCGGCAAGCTGCCGCCGATGTAGCTACTTCGGCGGCGGCGTTGCGGTCATGGCATTGAATAGCGCCTGGGCCAGCGCGGCGCGCCCGAAATTCGTCTGATGGCCTTCGGACGTACCGTACTGCGGATGCGGCGTACTGCTGCGCTGGTCCGCTTGGAAAAACGGCGCGAGATCTATATAAGGTACGCCGCTTTCTTTCGTTGCGTCGAGCAGCTCTTGATAGACGGGCGACATCGCGGAGGCCTTCTGAAGATACGCGTTCGCATCTTCCCTGAGGTAACGTATGACGGGGAGTGCCGCCCAGTCGAAATCGTAGGCGGTTGGCTGAACGACGACGCTGAACTTCACGCCGTTTTTCGCGAGCGCATCCCGAACTTGTTTGAGACCCGACACGTACGCTGCGCGCCACCCGGCCCCCGAAGAATCGATGTTCCCGTGGTTTGCGAGGAACATCACGCGGTCCAGGCCGGGGAGATCCGCGAGCGTTCCTTTGATGTAATCGAACATCACCGTGTCCGCCGGAGCGCCGATAAACACCGGATAGATCGTGACGTTCCGGCCGGCAGCGTGAAGGCGTGCTTCGAGGATGCCTTCCCACGAATCGTCCCATACGCAATTCGCCCATACGTATGAGTTGCCGGCAACGATGACGTGTTTCGATTTGTCATCGGACAACTGCGGGGGCAGTGCGTTGATCGCGACGATGGTTGCATTTCTGAAATTCAACGTCGCGACGGTGCGAATGCGCCGGTTGCCGGTGTCGGCGAAAAAGAGCGTTCCCGACGGCGTCACCGCGACGCCGAGTGGGTCGAACACGCGCGCCACGTCCAACGGGCCGTCGCGATAGCCCGCTTCGTCGTTATCCGCTCCCGCCCCGCGATCTCCGGCGATGAATTTATTCGCGCCGAGATAGAGATCGACGTAACGGATCGCTCCGGTCTTCGCATCCGTGTAAATCGCACGAAACGTGTCGATCATCGTCGCCGCAAACGGGTGCCCGACGTCGGCGAGATCGCCTAAGTGGGACCCGGGTTCCGGAACCAGCGGGTCCGCACTCGCAAGTTCGTGATCGCCGCCGTCGACGACGGCGGACACGCCTCCGGTGAGATTCGTGCCCAAGACCGTTCTGCCGTCGGGCGATACGGAAACGCCGGTGACGCCGACGTCCTTCAGGATCGTTGAAACGGTTCCATCCGCAGCAATCTTTCGGATGCCGACGCCCTCGTCGGCAACGAACAGCTCGCCGTTGCCGTTCAGTGCGACGCCCATCGGTCGATGAAAGCCGGCTGTGGCGCGAGGTCCGTTGACTTCGGTTGAGACCATCGGCGACCCCGCGAATGTAGAAACGGTTCCGTCGGGCTCGATCGCGCGGATCGAATGGTTGTCTGCGTCCGCAACGTAGACGCGACCCTTGGAATCTACGGCGACTGCGGCTGGGAAGTTAAACTGCGCTTGCGCACCGGGGCCGTCGCGATAGCCGCCGCGTACCCAAGAACCTCCCGCTAGAAAGGTTCCGCTGCCTGCAAGCGTACGCACGCGTCCGTTTAAAATGACGCGAATTCGCTGCGAGCCGACGTCCGACACATAAACCGCTCCGTTCGGCCCGAGCGCGATGCCAATCGGTATGGTAAAGGTTGCTTCGAGCGCATTTCCGTCGCGATAGCCGATCGCTCCGCTGCCTGCCAACGTCGACATGCGAGCGTTGAATCCGGCAGCGTCCGCTCGGATGCCGCCGGCGAAGGCGAATGCGGAAAACACACAAAGGAACGAAACAATACCAAAAAAGCGTACCAGCATAGGCTCAAAATACGGGTATCTCAGACGGGGCTCCTTTATTCTTGGATGCGTCGTCCCTCGCGAAATGCAGCCCAATTACCCAGCTCGATGGCTTCGCGAGCGTCGCGCATCAACGCGTTCAGCACGTACACGTTGTGGTATGAAAGCAGGCGCGGACCCAGCATCTCTTTCGAGCGAAACAGATGAGACAAATACGCTCGCGTATACGTCGTGCAAACGTGACAGTCGCAGCTCGGATCCACCGGCGTGAAGTCGTTAACGTAAGCGGCGTTGAAAATGTTGTATTCGCCGTCGCGCGTCATCGCACGGCCGTTGCGTCCGCAGCGCGTCGGATAGACGCAGTCGAAAAGATCGATACCGCAATCGACGGCCGCGATCAGGTCGCGGACGGTGCCGACGCCCATCAAGTACCGCGGCTTTTTCTCCGGCAGGTGCGCCGCCGTCGCGCGCGCCGTCGCATACATTTCCTCGCGCGTCTCTCCGACGGAGAGGCCACCGATCGCATAGCCGGGGAAATCGAGTTCGATGAGTTCGCTTGCGCTGTGTTCCCGCAACTCGGCGTCGAGGCCGCCTTGCACGATGGCAAAAACCGCGGTGGCTTCCTGCGAACGGGCGGCGGCGGAGCGCCGCGCCCATTGCGTGGTGAGCCGCACCGATTCCGCCAAGGCATCGTGCGACGACGGAAGCTTCACGCAAACGTCGAGCACCATCGCAACGTCCACGCCGATCGCTTCCTGGAACGCGATCACGTTCTCCGGTGTGAAACGATGTTCGCTGCCGTCGATATGCGAGCGAAAAGTCACGCCGCCGTCGTCGAGCTTGCGGCGGCCCTCGAGGCTGAACACCTGAAATCCGCCGGAGTCGGTGAGGATCGGCTTGTCCCACGCCATGAAACGGTGCAGACCACCGGCGGCGACGATCGTGTCGCGCCCCGGACGCAGCCACAGATGGTAGGTATTCGCGAGAACGATCTGCGTGTGCGCTTCCAGCAGATCTGCCGGCGTCAGCGCCTTGACGGTCGCGGCTGTGCCGACCGGCATGAAGCAGGGCGTCTCGACCGTGCCGTGCGCGAGCGCGAGCGTTCCGCGGCGCGCGCTGCCGTCCTTATTGCGGAGGGCGAACATCGAGAAGCGCCCGCGCGTGCACGTACTCGGCCGGCGGCGCCGATTCGATATCGAGTTCGACGCCGGTCGTCGGATGCACGAAGCTCAAACGCCACGCGTGCAGCGCCTGGCCGGCAAGGTGAAAGCGCGGTTCGTCGTGACCGTAGACGGGGTCGTTCAGCACCGGATGCCCCATCGCCGCGAGATGCACGCGAATCTGATGCGTTCGTCCTGTTTCAAGGCGAAAGACGAGTTCGGCGTGTTTCGCAAACGCCTGCCGGACTTCGTAGTGCGTAACGGCGGGCTTGCCGTCGCGAACGATCGCATATTTTAGGCGGTTGTGCGGGTCGCGACCGATCGGCCCGTCGATCTTTCCTTGGTTGTGCTCCGGCACGCCGTGGACGAGCCCGAGATACTCGCGCTTGATCTCGCGCGCCTTCATGGCGATGCCGAGCGCCGAAAGCGTCGCGTCGTTTTTCGCGACGACCAGCAACCCGGACGTATCGCGGTCGAGGCGATGCACGAGCCCGGGACGCAGTTCGTCGCCCGGCAAGGTTCCCAAGCGTCCCAGCAGCGCGTTGACGAGCGTACCGCTCGGGCTGCCGTGTGCCGGATGCGTCACCATGCCGGCCGGTTTGTCGACGATGACCAGATCGTCGTCTTCGTAGACGATCGGGATATCGATCGATTCGGCAAGCGCGATCAACGGTTCGCGAACGGCGACTTCGTATTCGAGGCAGTCGTCCGGTTCCAAGAGATAGCTGGCGCGCACCGGAGCGCCGTTGACGGTCACGGTACCGCGTTTGATCGCCTCGGCGACCAACCCGCGCGAGAGTCCCGTTAAGCGCGCGACGAAGACGTCGGTACGCTTGCCGGCCTCCTCAGTGCTTACGTCGTGTCGCAAGGCTTGATATCAAGAGCAGCGCGACGCCGACGCTAATGCACGAATCGGCGACGTTGAAGATGTTCGGCCAGATCCGGTAAAAGTCGATGAAGTCGACGACGAAACCGTTGTGCAGGCGATCGACGATGTTGCCGATCGCGCCGCCGACGATCATGCCGAACGCGACGCGCACGGTCAGCGAGCGCGCCGCCGCATCGCGGAAGCTCACCCAGAACAGCCCGAGCACGATCAAGGCCATGCCGATAAGCAACACGGCGTTGCTGCCGAACAAGCCGAACGCGCCGTGCACGTTGCGCTCGTACGTCCATTTCAGCAGGTGGTTGATGACGATCCGGCTTTCGCCGGGAAGAAACGAAGCGAGCACCAAGTGTTTGGTGTATTGATCGATCCACAATACGGCGACCGCGACGAGCGCGATCACGATCGTGTTGACTAGTTCAGAGGTTCGGTTGCGGGACAAACTGATAGAACCACCCTGCGACGACGAGGAATGCATTGTTTACGAGTACCAATCCGACGACGATGAGAAATGCTCCGGCGGCGAATTCGATCGCCGGGAGAAAACGCTTGATGCGGTTGAGCAGCGGCAGGATCGCACCGATCGCCAGCGCGGTTGCCAGAAACGGAACGGCGAGCCCGACGGAGTAGGCGAACAGGAGCAACGCCGCCTCGCCGTTATGCTGTTGCGATGCGATCGCGAGAATGCCGGCTAAGATCGGCCCGATGCACGGCGACCATCCGGCGGCGAACGCCATACCGACGAGCAACGACGTCCAGAACGTGCGCCGGTCGTGCTGAACGTGTGCGCGCGCGTCCATCATCAGATATGGGATGCGAATCATGCCCATCATCTGCAGCCCGAGGATCACGACGATGATGCCGCCGATCTGCGAAATAAGCAGGCGGTGGTCGTTGAGCGCACCGCCGATGGCGCTGGCCGTGAGGCCGAGCGCGACGAAGATGATGGTGAATCCCGATACGAACGCCAGCGCGTGCGCGAGCGTCTGCACTCGCGCCGCTGCCGTGGCTTCGCCCTTGAGATCTTCAAGGCTCTCGCCGGTGAGCAAGCACAAGTAAGCAGGCACCAGCGGAAGGACGCAAGGCGAGATGAAGGAAACGAGGCCCGCGAGGAAGGCGATGCCGACGGTCAAGTGCGTCGAGCTCATGCGCCGAACAAGGTTATCCCGCCGTCCGTATAAGGCCTGTCAATGCAGCATTGGTTCAGCTTTCCGACTTATGTCGACCCGGTCGCCATTCATCTGGGGCCGCTCAAAATCCACTGGTACGGCATCGCCTATCTGGCGGCTTTTTTATGCGTTTACCTCTGGATGAGCCGCCCGGCCGGGCGCGCCCGTCTCGGCTTGACCCGGGACCAAATTCAGGACTTTCTCTTTTACGGGCTGATCGGCGTGCTGGTGGGCGGCCGGACGTTCTTCGTCTTCAACGACATCATCAGCAAGCACGATCTCGCCCTCTACGTTTCGAATCCGATCAACATCATCGCGGTTTGGAACGGCGGAATGGCCTTCCACGGCGGCCTGGTCGGCGTGATGATCGCCGTGTGGCTGTTTATTCGCAAACATCCGCAGTTGAAGTACATGGTGCTCGGCGACGAGATCGTGATGATGCTGCCGATCGGCATCACGCTGGTTCGTCTCGTCAACTTCATCAACGACGAACTCTGGGGCAACGTGTGCTTACCGGACCGTGCCTGGTGCATCATCTTTCCCGCCGCGCAGGACGGTCAGTACCGGCATCCCGCGCAGTTGTACGAAGCGATCCTCGACATCGCGACGTTGCCGATTCTACTGATCGTGTACCGGATGAAACCGAAAGACGGCGTCGTCGCGTGGACGTGGTTCACGTGCTACGGCATCACGCGCAGCATCGCCGAAATCTGGCGCCAGCCCGACTTCGTGTGGATGGGCATCACCGGCGGCCAACTCTACGCCTTGCCGATGATCGTCATCGGCATCGTCGGCATCGCTTACTGTGCGACGCGTCCGGGTCCGCGCACGGAAGTCGCCGTGCTTCCGGAGCCGAAAACATCGACGACGTAGCCCGAAAGCTCCACGCGATCCGTCAACTCGTCGACGACGAGCTGCGCGCCTGCGGACGGCCTGCAGGCAGCGTTACGCTCGTCGGCGTCAGCAAGAAGCAGCCGCTCGAGATCGTGCGCGCGGCGATCGGAGCCGGCCTCGGCGATATCGCGGAAAACTACCTCCAGGAGGCCAAACAGAAATTTGCGTCGCTTGCCGGTGTCCGCAAGCACTTCATCGGTCACCTGCAAACGAACAAGGCCAAGGCCGTGGCGGAGCTCTTCGACGTGGTGCAGAGCGTAGATCGCATCGAGGCCGGCGAGGCGCTTTCGAAGGCGGCACAAGGCTTGGGCAAGGTCTTGCCCATCCTGCTGCAGATCAACGTCTCCCCAACCGAGCGCTTCGGCTGCCCCCCGGACGAGGCGGGGCGCCTGGCGGAGGGGCTTCGCGCATTGCCGGGCGTGCAGTTGGACGGGATCATGGCCATCGGACCCTTCACGGACGCCCCGGATGAGATTTCCCGGGCGTTTGAGCTGGCAGCCAAGACGTTTGCCCGGGTAGGTGGAAGTACGCTCTCGATCGGCATGTCGGGAGATTGGCGCCAAGCGGTGCGCGCAGGCTCGACGATGATCCGCCTCGGGACGGCCCTATTCGGCTCGCGCAACGCCGCGCCATAGGAAACGTGCCCGCGAGGAAAAGGAGCGTACTCGGTGAGCGTGTTCAGCAAAATCGGATCGTTCTTCTCGATCCGCGACGACGAGGAAGATCTCTACGAAGACGAGCAGCCGGTTTCGAATAACCGGGTCGTCCCGCTCTCGCAGGCCGGGCGCCGCGGCGGGACCGAGGTGAGCGTCTTTTCTCCGCGCGGCTACCAAGACGTCGTCGAGATCGCCGACGCCCTGCGCAACCGTCAGGTGGTCATCGTCAACCTGCAAAACGCGGACCGGACGTTGCTCCAGCGCGTCGTCGATTTTACCTCCGGTGTCGCTTACACGATCGACGGCAAGATTCAGAAGCTTGCCGAAGCGATTTACCTGGTCGTGCCCGCAGGCGTCGGCGTCAACGCCGCCGGTTTGCGCGAGTCGATGATGGCCGACGGAACGCTCGACTTCATGTCGAACCGCGCGTAGCGCAAACACCTACAACGAACGAGAGACGATGGAAAAAATTACCCCGATCGACATTCAGCATAAAACTTTTAAGAAGGCGCTGCAGGGCTACGACCGCTCCGAGGTCGATCAGTTTTTGGACGAAGTCATCGAAACGCTGGAAGACGAAGCGCATCATCGCGCGGCGCTCGAAGCGGATATCGCAGACCTTAAAGAGCGCATCAGCCACTTTAAGACGATGGAAGAATCGCTGCAGAACACGCTGCTGCTGGCTCAACGCACCGCCGACGAAGTCAAAGCTTCCGCGCACAAGGAGGCCGACTTGATCCGCGAGCAGGCACGTTTGGCCGGCGAACGCGAGATCGCGAGCTACAACGATTCGATCTCGGAAGTGCGCCGCGAACAGCAGCGCGCCATCGAGGCGAGCGAGAAAGCGCGCAGCGAGCTGCGCAGCCTGCTGATGACCCATCTCTCGCTCCTCGAGAAGGAACCGCCCGCGAAACCCGCCGCCGCCGCGCCGGCACCGGCTTTCCAGCCGCACGCTTCGACGATCGACACGAGTTTCGACGAAGAGCCCGCACCCGCACCGAATACCGATACGACGCGTATTCAGATCTCGTAGAGCCGCGCACCTTGACCACCATCGCTCTCCTCCCCGGTGACGGCATCGGGCCCGAAGTCATGCATGCGGCCGCCTCCGTTCTGCAGCGGGTTCGTCCGGACGTCGAATGCATTGAAAGCGCCGTCGGCGGCGCGGCGCTGGCACAAGGCTTGCCGGCACTGCCGGATGCCGCGCGCGCGATCTGCGATCGCAGCGCTGCGATTCTCTTCGGCAGCGTCGGCCTGCCCGAATACGATGGAAAGCCGCTCGCGCAGCGCCCGGAATACGCACTGTTTCTTCTGCGTGCAGGATACGAGCTGTACGCAAATCTGCGGCCGGTGAAGGTTTTTCCGGGCCTCGAAGACGCGTCGTCGCTGAAGCCGGAGCTGGTTCGCGGACTCGATCTGATGGTCGTGCGCGAACTTACCGGCGGCATCTATTACGGTACGCCGAAGGAGCAGCGCACCGTCGACGGCGTTGAAGAGGCCGTCGATACGATGATCTATCGCGCCCCGGAAATCGAACGGATCGCGCGCGTCGGTTTCGAGCTCGCGAGACGACGGCACAAACGCCTTACGTCGGTCGACAAGCAGAATATTCTCGAAACGTCGCGCCTGTGGCGGCGCGTCGTGAACCGGCTCGCGCCGGAGTACCCCGACGTCGCGCTCGAACATCTGCTGGTCGACAACGCCGCAATGCAGCTGGTGCATCGCCCGCGCGATTTCGACGTGATTGTAACCGAGAATATGTTCGGCGACATTCTGTCGGACGAAGCGGCGATTCTCACCGGATCGATCGGGACGCTTCCGAGCGCGAGCCTCGGAACACGCGGCAGCCCCGGACGCCAGTACGGACTGTACGAGCCGGTTGGCGGGACGGCGCCGGATATCGCCGGCAAAGGCATTGCGAATCCGACCGCCGCGATTCTTTCCGCGGCGATGCTGCTGCGTCATTCGCTGGACGACGCTCAGAACGCGGTGCGCATCGAACGCGCGGTTGGGGCAGCCTATGCGGCCGGCGCTCGGACGGCGGAACTCGCGAACGGATCCGCGGCGCTTTCGACCGGCGCCTTTACCGAAGCCGTGATGGGAAAACTATGATCGCTACCAACGTCATCAGCGCGCCTGCGCGAATCTCGGCCGTCGGCATGTTTGCGCCCGAGCGCATTCTGGACAATGCGTACTTCGAGAAGCTGGTCGAGACGAACGACGCGTGGATCGTCCAGCGCACGGGCATTCGGACGCGCCACGTCGTCGAGGACGGGCAATTCGCCAGCCACCTCGCGATCGCTGCGATCGACGACTTGCTCGCAAACAATCCGTCGGTGAACCTCGCCGAAGTCGACTACATCATCGTAGGATCGACCACGCCGGATTACGAGTATCCTACCCTTTCCGCAATGCTGCAGGCGCATTACGGCTTGCCGAAAACCGTTGGAGCGCTCGACATCAAGACGGCCTGCGCGGCATTCGCGTACGGTATCAATCTAGCGTGCGGACTGATCGGCACGCGGCAAGTGCGGCGCGTCCTGGTGGTCGTCGCGGATTCGCTGACGCGTTCGGTCGACTACACGGACCGGTCGACCTGCGTGCTGTTCGGCGACGGCGCCGGCGCCGCGCTGGTGGAGTACGACGAGACGCCGTCGATCTTCGGAATGGATGCCGGAGCCGACGGCAACGGCGGGAAGTTTCTGTACCGTACGAACTTTCGCACGGAAATCAACGGCATTGAGGACGCGACCAAGCTTTTGCGGCAAGACGGTCAAAGCGTCTATCGCTGGGTGCTCGAGAACGTTCCGCCCGTCGTCAATCGCGTGCTCGAGCGTGCCGGCATGACGCTCGAACAAATCGACTGGTTCGTTCCGCACAGCGCGAACCTGCGGATGATCGAAGCGCTATGCAAGCGGCTGTCGTTTCCGATGGAACGAACGCTGCTGAGCGTATGCGACTACGGAAACACGTCGGCCGTGAGTATTCCTCTGGCGCTGGTTCCGGCGGTGCGCGACGGCCGCGTGAAACCCGGAGATCGCGTGTTGCTCGTCGCCTTCGGCGGCGGGCTCGTCACAGCCGGTAACGTCATCATCTGGACCTAGGACAAACTCCTAGCGCCGCGCTAACGGTTTGCCCGTATGACGACGATCCCGTCGTTCGATTTGACGATAGAGTATGCGCCGGAGGCGATCGCTCGCGCCACCAGCGGTTCGTCGATGCGTTTCCAGTAGTCGGAATAGTGCGTCGTATCGTACGCAAAGAATTGCTGATTTTCAAAATGGATCGTCGCCTTGCTATCGAGCCCTTCGTGCGAAAATATCTCGCCTTCGGCGCCGACATCCGCATTCGGCGGAAGATCCGATAGCGTACGCTGCAGCATCGCATCGTGTGCGGTCGGGCGTCGGTAGAGGTAGTACCAGTACTCCATCGGGCTTGCAAAAATCGTTACGTAGAGAGAGATTGCGGCCGCCGCCACTACCGCCGCGGCGGCAGCTCGCGGCCGAGCTGCCGCAATCCTCGAGGCGCCGTCGATGAACGCAGCGAGAGCGAACCCGGTGAGGAGCGCGCTATAGTGGGCCCCGGGCATCAGCGTTACGGGTTCGTGCGACGCAAAGATTTCGACGAAACCCGGCAATAGAAACCAGCCGTAGCGCGAGAAGTACGGCAGAAAAGCGAGCGGTGCGAGGATCGTGAGAAGAAACACGCCACGGGCTTCCAGCAGCGCCGGGATCGTAGCGATCGATACCGGGGACGAACCCCAGTCGAAGAAGTGAATCGAGCCATACGCGGCGTGCGGCTGGATAGCGTTTCTGACGATGCCGAAGTACGCGAGCGCCGCCGCAACGGCGATCGCGGCCGTCGACAACCCGAAGCGCCGCAGAGCGGGGTCGTTTCGAGCGAACGCCGCGCACGTTATTCCGACGAAGGCGAGAACGACGAACTGATCTTCCTTCGTGCAGGCGAGCAGCACGACGCTCGCAACCCCGAGCGTCCAGCGCCGCCGGTCCAACGCGTAAACGAACGTCGCGGAGAGAAGCGGAACGAACGCCATCTCGTGGAAATCGCCGACGGCGTTCGCGCACAGGATCGGGTAGACCGCGCAGACGGCAACCAGCGATAAAGCAACGGCCGGAGAAAAGCGCGCGCGCGCGAGGCCCCACAGCGGAAGCAGCGTCGCCGCAACCAGCAAGCTTTGAAATATTTCCAGCCCGAGGGGCCCGAACGCGCGCAGAAACGGCCATCCCGCAGCGATCAGCGGCGACCAATGAACGAGAAGGTGGTTCACGCCGCCCTCGGCCGTACTCGAAAAGCCGGCTCCGGTGGACGCAACGACCTGGCCGAATATGCCGAGATCGACATCGTTGCGAAAGATCGCGTAGCGCCATTGGACGATCCAGATAAAGGCCGCGGCCACGACGGCGGCAAGCAGCATCGCGCAGGCGAAGGCTCTCTTGTCGTTCAGACCTTGGGACGTATCGCCGACGGCGCGCATGATCTTGTGCCTTCGGCGTTCCGGCAAGATAGGGAGCGTCCTCCTCGTACCGAAGGCGGGACTGACGATGCGACACCGATGGGAACGATCGTCGTGAAGGGCGGAAAACGCGTCCGCACGCTGCTGCGCGCGTTTTCCTTCACGTTACCCGGCGCGTGGGAAGATCACCCGTGGGGAGAATCCGTCGCGAAGGTCGACAAGAAAGTATTTGCGTTCTTCGGCCTCGCGGGTCACACCTCGGTGCATCTCAAGTTGCCGCATTCCGGTGATGCCGCGCTCGGGATACGCGGTGCGGAACCGACGGGTTACGGATTGGGAAAGGCTGGATGGGTTTCGATTCCGCTCGACGGGGAACTGCCGCCGTTAGAGATATTGCGCGAGTGGATCGAAGAGAGCTATCGCGCCGTCGCGACCAAGAAACGCGCCAAGGAACTCGACGAACGGTAGCTCCGCCTATCCGGCAATGGAACCTTCGAAGACCTTGTTTCCGCGATAGTCGATGAACCGCACGGTCAGGTGCGCATGCTGGTGAGGATGCTGGGCTCTCCAAGCGTCGCGCCAATTGTCGAGCACGATGGCCTTCATCCCCTGTTCGTCGGAGTCTTCCATCGAGTCGATGATGGCTTGGACGTCGACGCTGACGATCAGCGTCGTATCGCTGCGGATATCGAAGCCCGTTAGAACGCCCGGAAATTTCCCTTTGAGCGGCGCGAGCTGCGCCAGTTCGGCATTCTGCGCACGTTCCTGGGGCGACTCAGAGGCCGAGCAAGCCGTTACCGCCGTCAAGAGCGCAACGGCGGCGATCGTTCGTAAAACCCTTTCCACACCGTGATTATTCGTTCACTGGCCAGGAGGGACCTCGCCGCGCAGTCCAACCCTCGCTATAACTCCGTCACGCCGTCGTCACACTGCGGTAATACCGCGCGCGTATCGTGCCTTGCATGGATGGAATTGCGTGGGCCGGCAGCGCGATGGTCGCGGCGCGCACTCGGCTGCAGATCGCTTCGGAGAATCTCGCGAACGTATCGAGCGACGGCTTTCGCCGGATGCTGGCGCGGGGCGTCATGCGCTCGAACGGCGTTGAGGTCGCGCGCGAACCGGCTGCTTCGCACGGCGCTTTGCGCCGAACCGGACGTGATTTCGACTTAGCGATCGTCGGAAACGGCACCTTTCGCGTTCGCAGCGCGGGCGGTACGGTAACGTCGACGCGTAACGGTGCATTCGCTCGCGAAAAAGACGGTACGCTTCGCGACGATTCCGGTCGCGTGCTTCTTGGAACACACGGCCCGTTGTACGTCCCGGACGGCGCGCTGATCGACGCTCGCGGCTGCGTTCGAGCCGACGGACGCGAGATCGGCCGGCTGCTTCTTCCGGCGGGGAGCAGCGTGCACGCAGGGTTTCTCGAGAGCGCGAACGTGGACGCAATCGCCGAGATGATCGACGTGCTTTCCGCGGAGCGCTCATTCGAAAGCGCCGAAAAAGTCGTCGCAGCGATCGACGGGACGCGCCAAAAGTCCGCCGATTCAGCGCGGATTCGCTAAAAGAGCGCTCGATGGATCGCGCGCTCTTCGCCGCCGCCACCGGTATGGCGGCTCAGCAGCAAAATCTCGATTCGATCGCCGACGATCTTGCGAACACGGACGTCGCGGGATTCAAAGGGTCGACGCAGACCTTCGCCGAGCTGGTCGCGCCGGGTGAAGGAGGGATCGGAACGGTCTCGCTCGGATCGCATGCCGTCTTTACCCAGGGGCAGTTGACGCGTGGCGGCGGGCCCTTCGATCTCGCAATCGATGGTCCCGGATTTTTCACAGTAGTCGACGCCCGCGGTCACCGCGCCTATACGCGCGCCGGTGAGTTTTCTCGGGCCGCCGACGGTACGATGCGCGATGCGCAAGACCGTCGACTCGACGGCCTTCGCGTTCCGGACGATGCGCGGAGCTTAAGCGTCGCCGACGATGGGACGGTTAGCGCAACCTTCGACGGCGGCGCGAGGACGATCGGACGCATTCGGATCGCGGAGTTCGCCGCGCCCGATCGACTTCGTGCGACGGGCGGCGCGCTGTTTGACGCGACGCCGGAATCGGGGCCGCCACGCTACGTCGCGCCCGGAGGCGAGAACGGACCGAAACTGCGGTTCGGTATGCTCGAGCGATCCAACGTGTCCATCGTCGAATCGATGATGCGCATTCTCTCCGCGCAGCGTGCGTACGAAGCAAACGCGAAAGGCGTACAGGCAGCGGATGAGATGTTGCGGATTGCCAACAACTTGCAACGCGGATAGTTTAGGTCCTCGCGGATCGAGGAGCCAGAACCTACTTGCTTAGCGCTACGTCGATCGGCACATTGACGGGGACGGATTTCTTGGCCTTGCCGCCTCCAGGGTAGGCATAGACCTGGACGTCCTCCGTAGCAGCGATGAGGTTAACGCCGTCGAACGTGTAGCCGAGAATCTCAGGCTGACCACTCAGTACAGTTTCGCCGACGATCTCGACCTGGCCCGTACTAACGTCGGGACGGTCCAAACGATAGATTGTTCCAGTGTATCCATTGGCGACGGTCATGTATGTACCATCGAACGCGACATTCGCCGCGTACCACCCGATGGAGTCCGCGATGGTGAGTTCTATTGGTGCGTCAGCGCCATTTGGGAGTTCGCCGTAAGCGAAACCACCGGCGCCAATCTGCGAAATGCCGTCGAGAAACAGATTTCCGTTGTCGTCGTATCCGAGAAAACTCGGTAAGAGGTTCAAAACCTTGTAGAGCCGTGCAGAACCCTTGGCGTTCTTGAAGATGTCAATGTAGCCCCGCGCGGCCTCCCCGGCGCTGATAGCTATATCAGAAACGGCTAAGTCGCCGCTCTTGGGATCGACCGCGCATCCGTACTGCGCATGGTTCTTGGGCAACTTGAGCTTCGAAACTGGCTTGCTCCCGCCGTGCGCGTATTCAACGATTTGCGGCGCAACGTTGTCCACGATCCAAACGTTTCCTTTCGCGTCCACGCAGTCGCCATAGGGTTGCCTAATAAAGCCCGTTAAGACTTGCACCGTTTTCAACGATGGATAGCTCATCACAGTAACTCCGTTTACCCCACTCACGTACAACAAGGAGGACCGTGCTGCCGGGATCGCGTCACTAGCGGATGCTGGAGGAAGCGTCGTCGTTGTAGCTGCGCTGCATGCCGTCAAAACGACCGCAATTGTGAATGGTGCTACGCCTCGAATCAGATAGGACGAAACGTTCATGTCGGAACCCCAATCGGAACCCCAAGCGGATTTGTGGAAACCTAATACGAGCCGAGCTTGTAGCATGCCTCCCGAGGCGCCTGACGCTTTCTCGCTCGAAGTCACCATTCTGACGTGGTAAGGCTGGTCGCCGATGACGCACTGAGTTGATACGTCCGAGTCCCTGATGATGACCTCGTTGGATCACCTACGCGGCTTTGGCCCGCTCTTTAAGAACGTCGCCTTTTCATAGCCAACGCTAAGGGCGTACAAGCCGCGGACGAAATGCTGCGGATTGCCAACAATCTGCAACGCGGGTAGCTCGGGCCGAAACGTTCCGTTGGCTGCTTCGGCTAGCGCAGCGTCGCCTCAGAAAGCGAAAGCACGAGCGACGAGGCGCCGACCTCATGCGCAAGATCCAGCAGCAGCTTGCGCTCGTCGGGATCGTAAGCCGCACGCTTGGCCTTCGGTCCGAAATAGATTGCGCCCAGTAGCCGGCCGCGCACGAGCATCGGAAAGAGCACGCCCTCCGACCCAACAGCGCTTGCCATGTCGTGCAGGTCGAGCGACTCGCGCCGCGAGCGCAATCGCACGAACGCGCCGTCGTCGATGTCTGCGGGCGGCACGGGAAAGCCCTCGGGCGAGCTGTACGCCGGAGCATATCCTTCATCGCGCGTTTCGTAGATCGTCACACGATCGGCACTGAGGACGCGCCGGCTCTCAGTACAGGCGCGGGCGAAGAGCGCCGGCAGATGTTCGATGTGTCCGCAGTCGCGAATCAATTCACGCAAGGCTTCTTCCGCGCGATGTTTCGCGGCAAAGAAGACGCGTTCGACGACTGCGTCGACCCGTTGCTCCAACTGCTTGATCGTGAACCCGATCGCCAGCGCCGCCAGCACTTCGATGACGGCGCTGCTCGTCTTACCAACCGCCAGCCGCGTCACGATGACTTCCACAATGACGAAAACCGCGAGTACCAGCGACCCGAGCGCCGCATAGACCACCGCACGATTGAGCACGAAGGAAATGTTGACGATGCGGTAGCGCAGCGCGACGTAGGCGTAACCCGCCGCCAACAGCACGAGCGTGAGGTTTAAGGCACCGCCAAATGGCACCGTATCCCCCAACGCGCGCACGATCAAATTTACCGTGGGGCCGCTGAGCCCGATGTAGGTAGCGGCAAAGGTCCAGGCAATCACTTCGCGATCGGCGGCACGCGGACGCAGCCAGGCGAGGAGATACCCGAGCAGGTCGACGCGCAGCGACAACTGCGCCAGGTAGAACCAACGATCGAGCGAGGGACTTGCGAAGAACGAGGCGATGGCGAGGTTCTCGGTGATATTCGAGTACGTTATGGAGACGTTCATGACCAACAAGAAAACCGAACCGCCAATCGCCATAGCTCGAATGATGGCCGCTTCCGCGCGGCGCAGGCCGCAAATGGCCAGCATTGCTTCGACGAGAAAATAGCGCGCCGACAGGGCTATGGTTCCGATCGCGACGTCGAAGATTGCCGTCAGCGTAAACGAGCCGAGATAGAGGCCGCTGATGAATCCGGAAGTCAGCGACATGCCTGCAATACCGATACCGGCGTATAGCCCGAAGGCATCACGCCCGCGCACGACGAGCAGCGCGCCGATCAGCGTACCAAGGAATTTGAAATGCGACATCCAGCCACATCGCCAGACGATGACGCGGCGTAGCAGCCACCGAATGAAGCTGGATCACTATGGGCCCGCCGGCCCGATCGATCAACACGGGCACGTCTATGTCGGGAGGAATCGCGCCCCGCGTTGACCAGCCACGAGTTGCGCGGCTCAGCGGCCAGTTCTCGCCGAGACGGTAGCCGTCGCCGACGCGAAGCCCCTGCGTGGCCGCTTCAGGCGAGACGCTCGTGACGACCGACTCCACGCCGTCAACGTTCTGCGCGGTGAAGACGGGAATGGAGCCGTGCGCGTAAATGCCGACGGCATCCACGGTGCATACCACCCCGCCAAAGACCAGCAGCAGGGTCGCGATCAGCGCTCTCATTCAGCCCCTCACGAGAAACGGAATCGGAACCACGTTCGTGGATCTACACCCCCACGTTCTAGCGACCGCCGGATGATTCCGGCCGCTTTTCAGACGAGTCGCAACCCGCATGGCTAAAATGGGGCTAGCGGAACGCACGTTGAAGGCCGTCTGCTTTTTGTATACACTCCTAAGGGCGTCCAAGCAGCGGATCAAATGCTGCGCATTCGCCGCGTCTTTAGGGGCTGACACGAGCACGCGCGCATGTTTTTTGCGCGGTGGGTCGAAGCTCGCGCAAATGGCATATCGGTGTATCGCCATCGTTTTGTTGGTTGCATTGGCCACCGTGCCGGCAATTGCAGCCGGCGCGGGCAACGGCACCATCATAACGCTTCCTCGCGACGTCGGATGGATACGCGATACCTCGAAGAATGGTCCTCATGGATCGTATTACGCCTACCTGCGTGGTAAGCGGGGAGACGACTGCGATTGGCTGCGAATAAACAAATTTCCCAGCGGTTACGAGTATCCCATGCACGTTAACCATGCATATTGGCTGTTTATGATTCTCAGCGGCACGCTCGTCCTCGGTTTCGACCCTCAACATCGTAAATCGGGTGAACGTTTTTTGCCCGCTGGTACGATCATGCAAGGTCTCGCGGAGGAGCCGCACTATGGGCGCGCGATCGGCGAAACGACCTTCGAGATATACGCCCCCTGCTTGAGACGGTAACGCCGAGCCCGGCCTTACCTCAACGATACTTTGACGAGTTGACACCCTAAGGGCGTCGGGCAGCGTGGCAGCCGTCGCCTTTTTGTATGAACTCCTAAGGGCGTACAAGCAGCAGATGAGATGCTGCGCATCGCCAACAACCTGCAACGGGGGTAGCGGAGACGGTACCAGCGACGCGAACGAGTTCGGTGACGTCCATCGGGTCGAACCTTGAGCGAGGAGGCGTGAGCGCGATGCTGAGCTGGCAAGTGGGCCGGGTGAAGATCACCCGCATCGTCGAGATGGATTTGCCGGTGCCGGCGACGGTCATGCCGCAGGCCACGCGCCGCGGAGCTGCGCAAGTCGGCGTGGCTCTATCCGCACTTCGTCAGCGAGGACGATACCACCCTGAAGCTCAGCATCCACGCGCTGCTGGTCGAGGCGCCGGGGCTGAAGCTGGTCGTCGACACCTGCGTCGGCAACGACCGGCCGCGCGAGATCACCGGCGGCGAGCCCTTGGCGACGCCGTTCCTGCAGCACCTTGGCGAGGCGGGCTGGTCGCGCGACGGAGTCGACGCCGTGGTGTGCACGCATCTGCACGTCGACCACGTCGGCTGGAACACGATGCTCGAGAACGGCAAGTGGGTGCCGACCTTCCCGAAGGCGCGCTACCTCATCGGTCGGCGCGAGTACGACTTCTGGAGCGACCACGATGACGAGGAGCAGCAGGCGATGCTCGGCGATAGCGTCAAGCCGATCTTCGATGCCGGCCTCGTCCAGCTGGTGGAGCTGGACCACGTGATCTCGCCGGAGATCCGGCTCACGCCCTCCACCGGCCACACGCCGGGCCACGTCAGTGTGATGATCGAGTCCGAGGGCGAGCGGGCGGTGATCACCGGCGACATGACCCACCATCCATGCCAGCTGGCGCATCCCGACTGGACGTCTCGGCGACAGCGACCCGAAGGCCGCCGCGCTCACCCGCTCGCGCCTCTTCGCCGAATGGGCCGACCAGACGATCCTCGTCATCGGCACCCACTTCGCCGCCCCCACCGCCGGCCACGTCGTCCGCGACGGCGCAGCGTTCAGGTTTGTGGCGATGGTGCGCTAGGTTGCGCCGAGTTCCGCGTTCCAGCGGCGTTGCGCTTCGTCGATCGAAACATCGGCGATCTTGGTCGCGACGAACCACGAGTATCCGAACGGATCGGCGAAGAGACCGATGCGTTCGCCGTAGGCTTCGTCCTTCACCGGCCGAATAACGGTTGCGCCCGCATCGATCAGGCGCTTCGCTACTGCGTCGACGTCACTAACGTCAACGTGAAGCCGCACCGGTGAACCTCCGACCGTGCGCGGGCTCAACGCGCCGGCGGCGAGAGATTCATCGGAAAGCATCAGGGTCGAATCGCCGATCCGGATCTCCGCGTGGCCGATCTTGCCGTTGGGACCGGTCATGCGGCCGAGCTCCGTCGCGTCGAAGACCGCTCGATAGAAGTCGATCGCGGCAGCCGCGTTGTCGAAGGCGAGGTACGGCGTAACCTGCATAGATCGCAATCCTCCGGGAGTCAAGAGTTTCGTGCAACGTGTGCGTACGCGCTCGGCTTACGTGGTCCGGGGACGCAGCCGGTGCGGCGCCCCCGGGCCGATTGCGTTACGGCTGGACGGTTACGGGAATCATGAGATGCGCGTACGGGGTGTCCGGCCACATCACGTAGGGTTTTGTCGGATCGGGATCGGCCGTCATCGGATATCCCATGGTCTTGACCGATGGTCCGAGGATCATGACGTGCGGTCCGGTCTTCACCCAATGATTGTCGGCCGTTTGCACCATTGCGTACGGATCGGTATTGCTGGCGCCGTTATCTCCAGCCAGCATGTACACGAAGCCCGTGCTGGTGGGGGGCGCTGCTTTCGTCATTATGGCTTTCATCCAAGCCATGGCGTTCGAGTCGGCGCACGCTGCGTCGCCGGCTGGATCCACGATCAAACACGTAAATCCATTCGAGCCTGCCTGGAGCGTGCGCATAGATCCGTCCTTATTGATCTGGACGATGGATGCGCCTTTCACGACTGGAGCTGGAGCAGCCGTCATTACTTTTGCTATGTAGTCGGAGTCCGACATCGCGCCCATTGCTTGAGCTTGAATACGGGTCGGAACGGCAATCAGCGCGATCGCGATTGCCCACACGAGGAAGGTGCAACGAGACATAGTTTCTCCTCCAAGAGTGCTTCCTGCGGCGATTCCATATCACGAACGCCCCCTTTTCGAGCCAGTACCGGGCGTTTCCGCCGTTTTTTCGCAGCCGGTAACCGCCAGGTAGCTACGCGCGCCGGCAGTTTCGCGCCTTGCCGCGCTGGATGTAACGGCGCCGTAATGCCCTGACGACGTCTCGGCAACAATCGAGCGATAGCATCCTGATATGGATCGTATGCCTATCGTGCGTCCCGTTGCCACAAGGGGTGGACGTGGATAGCGCGACTACGCGCGAGGTTCGCGTGCAGGTCGAAGCGCTGTTGATCGCACCGCTGCTCGAGCCGCTGGCCGGCTCGATGGGCGCGACGGGAGAGTACGACGCCGACCTCTTCGCGCGCGAGATCGCCGTGCGATTGGAGCCGGTGCGATGAACGAAGTCGACGAGCGCGAAATGCGGATTCGCGAACTGCTGCCGCTGGTCAAACGCATCGCGCGGCGCCTCAAACGTTTGGCGCCGGGTTTCGATCTGGACGATCTCATCGGTGATGGGAGCTTGGGCTTGATCCGCGCCGTCGACTCCTACGATCCGTCGCGTGGGAGCTCGCTCAAACACTTCGCGCGCCACTCCATTGCCGGAGCGATGCTCAACGGCATCCGCCGGATGGATCCGGTCTCGGAGCGTGCCCGCCGGGCGGTGCGCGATTGCGAAAACGATCGCTACGCTATCGCAGCGGAACGCGGCGAGGTGCCGACGCTAGCAGAGATGGACCGCTTGCATCCGAGCTTTGCGCGCGCCTCCGCAGCGGCGCATCGCGGTTCGCCGCTTTCGTTGGATGCGCCGTTGCCGGCGGGCGAGGGCTTCGCTGTGGATTGGAGCGGCGATCCGGCGCGAGCCATCGTTGCGTTCGGCGAGCATGCCGCTTTGCGTTCGGCGGTCTCGCGTTTGCCGCTGCGCCAGCGACAGGTCGTCGTGCTCCACTACTTCGGCGAACAGTCACTACGCGCGGTGGGCCGCCGCCTGGCGATATCGGCGCAGCGTGCGTCGCAGCTGCACCTCGCGGCGATGGTTCGGTTGCGCCGAGGCTGCGATGCTGCAGCGAGTTGAATCCGACGAGTCGCTCGGCCTCGCGTCTCCGTCCGAGGCCTATGCCGAGCCGGTCGTCCCGGCGGCCGCGGACGTCGAACTCGGTTCTGACTCACTGCCGCACGAACATCCGCGATGGGTGAAGGATTCGCTAGCCGTTTCTCAGCGCGCGCGTGCGCTCATCGCGCGCTTGCGCCCTATCGCCATTCGTATCCTCACGTTCTGGGATCATCGCATTCGCTCGGCGTTCATCGGCGGAGTCCACATCCGAATCGATCCAAGCGGTCCTGACCGAATCGACGGCTCAAGGCCTCTCAGGACAAAGAAGAAGACACCCCGCTCTCGCGGAGGCCTTCTTCTTTTTGTCCGTCGCTCGGACGAAGCCCAAGCTTAGAGCTTGATCTTCGCCGTCACGTAGAACTGGAACGGCGTCTTCGTTGACGTGCCGTCCTGGTTGAACGGGCCGAAGAGCGGACCGTACGGGTACTTCACGATCGGTTGGATGATCGATCCGTTGTGGCCGGCCGGATTGTAGATGTTGCCGACCGGGAAGATTTCGCTTCCGAAGCCGCCCGTGGTGTAGCCGCAGACGTTGCCGTTACCGGACGTCCAGGGCGCCGTGGTGCCTCCCCAGCAGGTGTTGAAGATGTTCGCAAGCGTGCCAACGAGTTGGACGCGCGGGCTCACATCGTAGCTGAGCTGCATGTTCATCGCAATGTTGTTCGGTTGCGTGAACGCACCGAGGCCGTCGAAGTTACCGGTATACGTATCCGGAATCGCCGTCAGCGCACCGCACGACTGTGCGTCGTAGCGGCCGCCGCCGTTGTAACCGGCAACGCCGGGCAGAACGGCGGTACAAGCGGCCGGGTCGATACCCGGGTTCGACTGCGGAGCACCGTACCGCGTGCCGCCAGAGAACTGGAGCGACGGGGTCACGGCGAACTTGTCGTGCTTGTAGTTGACGAGTAATGTCGCAACGTATGGCGCACCGTAGGCGGAGGCCGAGAGCCGATGCCGCCCGGGTAGATGTCGTACGTCGGGAACTGCGAGTTCGGATCGATTTGACCTTGCGGGTTGTTCCAGTACGGGTTGCCGATGTCGGCAGCCGTAGAACCGGTCAAGACCGGAGCGCCGGCCGTGGTGTAACACGGTGCCGCCGCGACTTGCGGATTGCCCGCCGCATTGGTCGTAGCGCACATCGGAACGTGGTTGTAGCCCGTCTTGCCGTAGTAAGCACCACCCGGCGCGCAGGCCTTGGTGTATGCGTCGTACTGCGAGATGACTTGGTTCGTGCCGGTGATGACGGTCGTGCCGTACTCGCCGGACGCCAGCGTTCCGTACTTGATGTACGAGTCCGTGTACGCAAACGAGAGTTGACCCGCGAAGCCGTTCTTCGAGAAGTCACCCTTTTGGAACAGGAACTCGAGACCTTGGCTGCGCTGGCTCCCGACGTTCAAGCCGGAAACGAACCCAGTCTTCTGGTCCAGGAAGAACTGCTGAATCTGGTCCTGCGTTTGGCGCAAGAACGGCGTCAGCTTGAACGACATATCCGTGTTTTTGAACTGATGTTCCCACGAAATGTCGTAGTTGATCGAGGTCGGCGGCGCGATCGGATAACCCGGCGTCGTGCGGCCGTAAGCGTAGAAGTTGTCGCCGATATAGTCGGCGAGGTCTTCCTGCTGGGTGTTGTACTGCTCGAACGCCGAGTTCGGGGCTTGCGTATAACGGCCGTACGAGAAACGTACGACGTTGCCCGTGTTCACCGTGTAGGTACCCGAGATACGCGGCTGCCAGACGTTATACGTGAAGTTCGCCGGAACGTTCTGGAAGAACGCCGGCGATTGACCCGCCGGACAAGCCGCCGTCACGGCCCCAGCCTTGGGAATGATCGCGCCGGAGACGTTGCTGACGCAGTTGTCGATGTTGAACGCGTTCGTCCACATGTCGCGTGCGGCACCGTAGTTGGTGTTCGAACCGTTGAACGTGAAGCTGTCGAGACGAACGCCCAGGTTGAACAGCCACTTATCGGTCGGACGGAACTCATCCGTCAGCGAGCTCGACCAGAACTGCGGAACGACTTGGTTGTACGTGGCATGGTTGCCGTTCTCGGCAAGCAGGTACGCGCACGAAGTCGTCGCGACCGTCGGGTTCGGACACGACGTCGGCAGGTTCGGGACGCCGCCGGTGGTGCCCGGAGCCAGACCTGACTGAATCGTCGGGAACGACACGGTGTTGTTTTTGCAGATGACCGGGGCGCCGCCCGTTGGACCGTAACAATACCCGCTCGTCGGTGCGGCGGCGTTGACGACGACCGCCGCCGGTCCAACCGCATAGAACGAGTTGTTGTCGCGGATGCTGTTGGCCGTCGTGTAGTCTTCCGACAAGCTCACGAGGTTCTGCGAGTTGATCTGGTCTTGGAACTGGATGCTGCCGCCGCGCGTGTGCGAGCTCAGTTCGTAGTCCGGAGAACAGCAGCCGGCGAAGTCGGCATACGTGGTCTGCGGGCCATTCTGCAGCCAGTCCGAGTAGTACGTGTAGCCGTATACGCGCACGAAGGCCGAAGAGCCGAAGTTATGCGTGTACTGCAGTTTCACGATTTCCTGGTCGTTCCAGATCGTGTCGCCGCCTTGAATCGGCTGGAACGTCGCGGTACGATTCGTGCTGTCCGGAAAGTAGTACGTCCCGACGCACTTGTTCTGGGCCGCCAGCTGCGCTGCAGTGAACGTCTTACCGACGTTGCCCGGGCAGTTGTAGTTCACGCTGTCGATGTAGACGGGCACGCCAAGGCCGATGGCCGTGGCGCAAGCCGCACCGGTTGTGAGACCGCCGCAACCAGCCGTCGACGTGATGTCGCTGGTGTTGCTGTAGAAGTTGTTGTGGAGCGATTCGCTGTCCCACAGAACCTGTACGTCGTCGCGGCCGCCGTCCTTTTTATGCGGGATCGCGAAGTGCAAGTTCACCACCGTGTCGCGCGCCGAGATCATCGAGAGCGCGGCATAGTTGAACGGGCCCATGTAGTACTGGAACGACGCCGGTGCGCCGACCAAGTAGTTGACCGTGGGAGCGTAGCTGATGTTGCCTACGAGGCCCATCGGCGCGCCGGCCCAGTTGTCGAGGCTCGAACCGTTCTGGTTGTCGACGTAGTTGAACGCCTGGTTGTAACCGGCGATGCCCACGTAGTACGAGAAGAGGCGGTCCGGCGTTGCGCCGCCCGCTTCAACCATCGCACGGTGGTAGAACGCCGGGGTTGCGATTCCGAGCTGGCCGTCGGCGAAGCCCGGATACGTGCCCGTGCGAATAACCTGGTTGATGTAACCGGCGAGGCCCTGGCCTTGCGAGTTCGCCGGCGTGGCGCCCGTGTAGACCTGGACTTCCGAGTTACCCAGCGATGACGCCGAGCTCGACGGATAGTTGTCGAACGAACGGTTCACCGGAACGCCGTCGAACTCGTATCCGACTTGGTCGTAGTCGCCACCGCGAATAACGACGGTCTGATAGTAGCCCGTTTGATTTCCGATGACGTACGCACCCGGAACCGAAGAAACGGCCGAGTACGCGGAGTTCAAGCTGCCGCCGCCGCCGAGCGCCGCAGCCGCTTGCTGCCCCGCCGCGTTGACCGAGTAGACGTCGGCCGTGGTGCCGCTCTTCACGAGCGCGCCCGCACCGGTTGAGGTGACGTGCGCGATGGTGGTCAGCGACTTTTGCATGCGGAACGTAAACGTCTGCACCGTATCGGCGAAGACGATCTGTCCCGACTCACTGTTGGGTTGGTATTGATCCTTCGTGGCCGATACGGTGTACGTATCGGGCGCGAGGGTCAGGAATGCGAAGCGTCCCGACGCGTCGGTCGTGACGGAAGCGGTCTGCGACGGGCTTGAAACCGTCACGACCACTCCGGCGAGCGGCGCTGAGGACGTGGCATCGACTACCGTACCGGTAAAACCACCCGTCGTGCCTGCCAGTGCCCATGTTCCCTGGCTGACGAAAGCGACGAGTAATAGAAGAGTGGTAAGCAGATGCCATAAGGGAATTCGTTTCACGTATTATCCCCCAATGGATGGTGTCTTAGTGAATGCACGCCATACGTGACGTGGTGTGGACGGTCTTATGGGGGTGCTAACAAGCGACCTTTTGATGTGGATTTTATGTTGTTTAGAATGTAATTTATACATAAAATCGTGCGCTCGTGTGACGCTTCTACGCGCGCACGCTGGTGATCGTTTTTTGATGATTCGCGCTGATGACACTGGAGCGCTGCCTGAGTTATCCTTTGCGTGTGACGTCGGCAGTGTCGGAATATCCAAGCCATGTCGAAGCGAGCGGGCGTAAGGACGTCGAACGATCGCTGCGCTGGCTTTTTCGTCGGACCGCAGCGCCGGCAAAAATAGCCGGCGATCCTTTCGCGCGGTCGATTTGCCGGGCGACCGGGGTGGCGAATCCCGCGAACGCGCTGCGCGGCATAGTCTTTGCGGCGCTAGGCGGGAACGAGGCGATCGAGGCCCGTCAGCGCGACGTTCTTTTAGCGCTGTCGTTTGAGGGGCGGGACGTTTCCTCGGTTGCCCAACGGATGCACTTCTCGCGCAGACACGTCCTGCGAGTTAAGAGCGAAGCGATCTCGACCGTTGCGGAGTACGTTCGGACGCTGTTGGCGTCCGACGCGGAGGAACTTGCCGAGGCGCCGCAGATGTCGGGAGATCCGTTCGAAGACCTCGCCGAAATGGTCTCGAAGGCCGAACCGAAGGTCGCGGCGTCGATTTCGCGTCTGGGCGAGTTCGCAACGTCTGCGCGGTCGCAGCTCCTAGCACTTCGCGCGAAGGTCGATAACGGTATCGAACTCGATGCGTCGGCCTATGCCGAGTTTGCAAAGGTTCCCGAAGCGCTGGTCTCCGCATGCGTCGAGTTTTCGCGCGAGTCGAGCGGCGCCGACCCGATAAGCATCGATCGCGAAGCCGCGTTGCTGGCGGGTCCGAATCAGTTCGACGATGCGACGAAGTTCGAGATCGAACACCTCGCCTTCGTACGGGCACGCCAATGCGACCGGCCGCTCGAAATGCGCGCGGTGGCGCACAATCTTGCGCGCTTGGCCGCGGTCGGAAGTAGTGCAGCCGGGAAAGCGTTGTTGTGCCGGGCTGACGCGAGCCTTCGACTCGGGGACATTGCCGACGCGCGCGGGCTGCTCGAGCAGAGCGGCCGGTTGACGTTCCATCGCAACGACGTGCAGCTATTCGCCGGGACGATGATTCTCAACGCAAAAATCGCGCTCTTCGAAGGCGACGCGGAGCGCGCCGAGGATCTCGCGTTGGCGGCATACATCGTCCTCCAAGGTCATCGGGACGCATACGTATGCCAGATGCTGATCGCGGAAGCCCGATTGGCACTCGGGACCGCGTGGGGGCCGCCGGACGAAGCGTCCGGCTTACGACCGAACGCGTGGAGCCGCATCGCGATGGACGTCGAGTATGCTCGAACGATGCTCCGCGACGGCGATGTGCGCGGCGCCGTGGGCGTCGCGACGTCGGCTCGCTCGCGCGCGGTTTCGCTCGAGTACGTCGGGCTGAAGACGCTGGCGGCTGCGACGCTTGCCGCGTGTGCGGCCGCTCGCGGCGACGATGCCGGCGCGCGCCGCTGGGACGTCGATACGCTGGCGGGGCTTCTGGAAACCAACGATTTCCTTCTCGCCGCGGGCGTTTGCCGGGCTCGCACGCTGGTGGCCGGCGTTCGCGAGGATTTGGCCTCTGTCGTACGCCGTCGATTGTGTGTTTCGATTCCGCAAATGCTCGCCGACGACGCCGGTCAACGAGCCGCCTTCGAAGCCTTCGTTATGGAACTGCTGAAGGTGCTGGCGGACGGCTCCCGGCCGCTTTCATCGCTCGACAATGCCATCGAAAGAGTGTGCGCTTCCGAGTCGGCATTTGCATATTTTGCTCCGCGGACGGTGGACGACGTCGAGCGCGTCGCTTCGCTGGCAGCGATCGCGCTGGCGGACCGGCGCGAGTGGGCCGGCAGAAACGTGCGCGCACACGAAGCCGTGGAACATTCCGTCGCCAACCTGCGCGCCGGGCGGCCGCGCGTCTTCGCCGTTTAGGAACCCGCTAAGCGCTAACGGAGTTCAGAACGTTTCGGAAGGTCGTCGAATCCTCGATCGACCGGAACCACGGAACGTGCTTTAGGAGAAGCAGCGAACACTCGCGTTCGTCGTAGGCGCGCTCGAGGTGCCCGACCGCTTCGTTCGTTCTTCCGACACCGATTGCGCCGACGGCGAGATGCCACGCGGCGACGTAGTTCCGCTTCGCGCTCGCGCACAATCGCGCGTACGCTTCCTCCGCTCGCTGCTGATCGCCGAGAGCGGCATAGGCCTGCACCAGCAGCGGCATTCGGTAGACGATCCCTTCAGGCGTTCGATCGGCCGCGAGCATATCCGCGATCGCCGCCTCGTAACGTCCGTCGAGGATCTGCGCCACAGCCCGAAACCGCTTTGCGACCGAGAACTCGGGCGCGATCGACGTAAGCGACGTCAGCCAATCGACCGCCTCGGGGTACTTGCCGCCGATCATCAGGATTTGCGCTACCAGCAGCATCGCGCCGGCGGAACCAGGCTGAAGCATGAGGGTGCGGCGAGCCTCGGCGAGCCCCGTCTCGGTATCGCCTTTGAGAGCGTAGAGCCACGCCGCGCACGCTCGCGCGACGGGCGAAGTCGGATTCAATCGAACGGCCGCTTCGACGTCGCGTTCGGCCTGCGACCAGTTCCAGTCGGCGAACAGCGCCAATTCCGAGCGCAAGGCAAACGACGCCGACGATGACGGTGCGATCTCGATCGCTTGGGCGGCGGCGCGCTTTGCGAGCGCGAACGCCTCGGTCGACGGAACGTGCAGATCTTCGGCTAGGACGGCGTACGACCGCGCCAGCCCGACGAGCGCGTGCGGATACCGATCGTCCAACCGCAACGCGGACTCGAACGATCCATTTGCCGTTTTCAACGACGATGCGGTGCGCTTTTCGAAGTGGACGCATCCAAGGGAATACAAGCGTAGGCGATCGCGCTCGCGATCCGACACCGGAAGTTCGGGAAAGGCAAAGCGCTCGGTTGGCCGTTCTTCGGCCTCTTCCGGCGTCAGTGCAATCGGTACGGCGAATCGATACCCGCGACCGACGACCGTGCGTATGTAGGATTGGTCGCCTTCGCGTCCGTGAAGGAGTACGCGAAGCATGTAGATGTGTTGTGAAAGGTTCGTGCGCGTGACGCCTTCGTCACCCCAAACGGCCTGTGCGAGCGCGCCGCGCTCGACGATCTCGCCGTTTGCCTCGAGCAATACCATCAAAATCTGGAACAGCCGCTCGGGCACGGGCGTCGACGTCGAACCTGCGATCAAGAGACGCCGGCTCACGTCGAGACGGTATATGTCGAAAAAATACGAACCCGCGGCCGCGACGGGCGCATTCTCGGGAGCGTAAGCGGAGTTTGGGCGTATGTTGTTTCGCATGACCGATCTGCAGCGAGAGAAATCAACGAATGTAAAGTTAGTTTCCCCGAACTATCATAAAAGTTCATGAGAGGGTTGATACAAAGATAAAAATCATCGTCCGAATCTATGAAAAGTTGCCAGGGTATCGAGCAAGCGAAGATCTCTGGGTAGTGCTATTTGTGACATCGGATGCGCATATCGACTGCGGACTCGCTTGCCCGTGTTAACGAGATGCGACGTTATACATCACGCGCCGGCGTTGCCGATGCGTATTCCAACAAGCGGTTCGATCGTAGGAAACCAACACGAATGCGAGCGGGCGTCGCGTCGGAGTCGCGTAACCTATGGATTTAGGTAAACCTGAGAAAAACAGGTCACAGAAGGTCTAGACAGGGCGCGCCGGAGGGTGCTACGATGCGTTCACCTATTTTTATAGGCGAACCGGCGGGAGGACCATGGCGCGAAAAAAATCGGCGACTTTGACCGAAGTGGAGCAGCGGCTCATGGAGATTCTTTGGGAGCGCGAAAATGCGACCGTTTCCGAAGTTCTCGAAGCGCTCCCCACCGAATACCGCGTCGCCTTCAATACGGTCCAGACCACGATTCGGATCCTCGAAGGCAAGGGATATCTGCGGCACGAGTCCGAGGGGCGTGCGTTCCGATACTACCCGGTGGTCGCGCGCGAGGAAGCCTCGACGAGCGCGGTCCACAACTTGCTGTATCGTTTCTTCGACGGCCGACCGGCGCGCCTCGCCATCAACCTGCTGGAGAGCGAGCGGCTCTCCTCGGAAGAACTCGCACACATCGAACGTCTCGTGCGCAAGGCAAAGGCGGACAAATGAACGTCACGCATCTCGCAATCGGACTCTTTAACGCAACGTGGCAGAGCACGGCGCTCATCCTCGCGACGGCACTCGGCCTGCGAGCGTGTCGCAACGTTGGTGCCCGCGCACGTTGCGCGCTGTGGTCGGCCGTCTTCTTCCTGAGCGCGCTGCTGCCGCTCGCGGATCTCGCGATGCAGCGCACGCTCGTGGTGGCGCCGCGCGGGCCGGAAGCCCTCCCGGCCCGTGCGACGGCGCTTTATACCCGCCCGCGACGCAACCCCGTCATCCATATTCGCGCACATGTCGCTCCCGTTACCGCGCCGGCAGCGCACGCGCAATCGGCGGCCGCGCCGCTCGAGCGCGCCGAGAATCCGTTTGTGGCTCCGGCGCGTGCGCTGCAGTCGCTGGCGGGCGTGCTGCTGGCGCTCTATTTCTTGGGCGTCGCGTTTTTCGGCGTGCGCCTGGCACGCGAGTGTGTCGCGCTCGTCGCGCTCAAACGCACTTGTGAGCCGATCCCGGGCGATCCGTTCCTATTAGGGCGCTTGCCGCGCGGCGCGCGCGTCGCAACCAGCGACGAGATTGAGATTCCGTGCGTTCTCGGATTCTTTCGTCCGCTCGTCGTGCTGCCGGCCGATATGCTCGGCGAGGTTTCGCCGGCGGATTTACGTCGCGTCGTCGGCCACGAAGCCGCGCATTTGGAGCGCTTTGACGACTGGACGAACTTCGTCGAACAGCTCGTGCTGGCCGCGTTCTTCTACAATCCGGCAATGCACTTCGCGGTGCGTCAGATCGCGACCGAACGCGAGATCGCGTGCGACGATCGCGTCGTTATGCGCGAAGGCGATACGGTTACCTACGCGGAGTGCCTCGCGACGCTCGTCCATCGCGCCGGATCGTCGCGCCGCTTGCCGGTTCCCGGATTCCACGCCGGGTCGCGTCAAATCGTCGTTCGCATCGAGCGGCTGCTCGATCGCGCATACTCGCGTTCGCGCCGCTTCGGCGTAGGCATTGCGGTAACGGCCGGCGCCGTGCTGCTGCTCGCCGTGACCGGCGTCGGCAATACGGTTCCCGTGATTGCAGATGCAATCGCACCGGTTGCGCCGGTATCGCCGCCGATGCCCCCCGTCGCCGCCCCGAAATTCGTCGCGCCTCCCGCAAAGGTTAGGGCGCCGGTTGCAAAGCTCGCCGTAACCGCCCAGAAGCCCGTCGCGCCGGTTCAGAGGGTCGCCGCGCCGGCTCCCATGGCGGCGCCGACGGCTCTGCACGTTCCCGCGACGATCTTTCGGGTGCAGACGAAGACGTTGGCGGATCTGCAAGTCGAGGTCAAGCGCGAGAGTACGTCGTTTGCCCAGCAACAGCGCTACGTCGCCGTCGTCGTAGCGGATCAGCCGGCGCCCAGCCAGCTGCCGCATCGCTCCGATTCGCTGATCGAGGCTCTGGCCGCGGCCGGCTACGGGCATCTCTCTGTCGACGAACTCGTAAGTCTTTCCGATTCGGGCATAAGCGGGCACGCGGTCGCGGAGTATGCCCGGCTATTCGGTCACCCGTCGGTGGACGACCTAAAGGCGCTCGCCGACCACGGCGTTTCGCCGGATTACGTCGAGCGAATGGAAGCCGCCGGCCTGCATTCCCTTACCGTGCACGATGCCGTACGACTCGCCGATAACGGCGTTTCGCCGCGCGACGTCTCAAACGCACTGCGCATTCTTCGGTCGCCGCCCAGCGTCGACGACATCATTCGACTACATAACTCCGGAGTAGAATAAAACATGTTAGCAGCCATCACGATCGCCGCGCTCCTCGCCGCGGCGCCGGTTAATGCCGTCATGCAATGGAGCATTCAGGCGACCGGCGGCGGAAACGTCGAGTTCGAAACACGCTATCGCGCGATCGTGCCGGGTGGAATAAACAGCAGCGTAGATTCGCGCGACTATCCTGCAGCCGGTCTCGAGAGTACCTTTCGCGGATTGACGCGCGCGCAGCTATTCGGGCCGGAGACCAGCGTTCGCTTTACGGTCACGCGTCAGGAGGGCTCGATCGTCTGTACCGGGCGCGCGCGGGGAGGTATCGCGGATGGCGATCTCACCTTCACACTCGATCCCGGATTCACCAGTCAACTGCAGAGCCGCGGCGTCGGAACGCTGTCCGAAGAGCGCCAGAGAGAGTGGCTTTTCGCGGACGCCGACGTGCTGGGGATGCTCGATTCCTTTAAGAGTCTAGGGTTCGCAGTTCCGGACGTCGCGCTGCTTTCGACTGCGATCGATCACGGTGTTACGCCGCAGTACGTTCGGGAGCTGTCCGCCGCCGGCATGCGCCCGTTATCGGTGGAACAACTGGTGCGCGCGGTCGATCACGGCGTTACGCCGCGAGCGATTGCCGCTTTCCAATCCTACGGCTTTACGAATCTCGGGCTCGACCAAGCGATCGCGCTCAGCGACCATGGCGTAACGCCGAATTACTTAGCCGGTTTGGCGAAGTTGGGGTATCGCGTTACGCCGGACCAGGCGATCGTGCTCGTCGATCACGGCGTAACGCTCCGGTACATTGAGAAGCTGCACGATGCCGGGTATGCCAACTTATCGGTCGCGGATCTCGTTCGCCTGGCCGATCACGGCGTGCACTAACGCCCGGCAACTCGCTAGGCCCCGAGGTGAGCGGCCATCGCAACGGCGACGGTGGCGAGGCCGAGGAAGACGAATGCGATCAGGGCGCGTGCCATCAGATGTTCTTCGATCATGCGTGCATTCTCGCACGCCCGGCTGAGCAGAGCCGGGGAGCCGGCTTAGAGTTTGCTGGTAAAGAGATTCCGGCCGTTCATCCGCTCCGGTATTGGCAGGCGCATGAGTTCGAGCAGCGTCGGCGCGACGTCGCCGAGGCGGCCGCCGCTCGCAAACGTACCGGCCAGGCCCCGCGCGATAAGGAGAAACGGCACCGGGTTCGTGGTGTGCGCGGTGAGCGGATTGCCGTCCGCATCGAGTTTCTCTTCGGCGTTCCCGTGGTCGGCGGTAATTGCGAATAGGCCGCCCGCCGCAAGCGTCGCATCGGCGAGGCGGCGCAGCGCTTCGTCGAGCACCTCGACGCCGGCAATCGTCGGCTCCCACTTCCCGGTGTGCCCGACCATGTCGGCGTTGGCGTAGTTCATGACGATCGCGTCGTAGGTTCCGGATTCGATCGCGCGCACGGCGAAGTCGGTGATTTCGCGCGCGCGCATTGCCGGTGCCAAATCGTACGTCGCGACCGAACGATCGGAGGGGATGAGCTCGCGATCTTCGCCTTCGAATTGCTCCTCGCGGCCTCCGTTAAAAAAATACGTAACGTGCGCGTACTTCTCGGTCTCGGCAAGGCGGAGCTGGCGCAGTCCGGCGCGCGCGACGATCTCGCCGAACGTATCGTACTGCGGACGCGGACCGAACAGCACCGGGTTGGTGTAGTTCTCGTCGTACTTGGTCATGGTAGCGAACATCAGGTTGTCGTACGCGTTCACCGGGAAGACGCCGAACCCGTCATTGTAGTACGCCTTCGTCCCCGCGTCGAACGCCATCGTAATCTGACGCGCGCGATCGGGGCGGAAGTTGAAGAAGATACAGGCGTCGCCGTCGACGATCGGACGCGGCTTGCCGACGATGGTCGGGAGCACGAACTCGTCGTTCTCGTCGCGTGCGTAGGCGGCGCGCACCGCAGCGAGCGCGCTCGCCGCCGTGTGGGCGGCGACTCCACGCGCCAGCAGGTCGTACGCGGCCCGCGTGCGCTCCCAACGCCGATCGCGGTCCATCGCATAAAAGCGCCCGCACACGCTGGCGATCGACCCCGGCCGCCCGACGGTATCGAGATGTTCTTCGAGCATCGCAACGTAACGCTCCGCCGAACGCGGCGGCGTGTCGCGTCCATCGAGAAAGCAGGCAACGGCAATCGGGACGCCGGCGGCGACCGCCGCGTCGATCAGCGCGAACAGATGCTCGATCGAACTGTGGACTTTACCGTCCGAGAGCAGGCCCATCAGATGCAGCGTTCCGCCGGTCTTGCGCACGTGCTCGATGCAGCGGTGCAGCGTTTCGTTCTTCGCAAAGTCGCCGGAAGCGATATCTGCATCGATAACCGTCACGCCTTGCGGTACGATCCGTCCGCTGCCGAGGTTCATGTGCCCGACTTCGCTGTTGCCCATTATTCCGGCGGGCAGTCCGACCGCTTCGCCGGAAGCTTCGAGCGTCGTCCAGGGATAGCGTTCGAAGAAGGCTCGCCAATGGGGCAGCTTCGCGGCTTCGATCGCGTTACCGTAGGCGCGATCGCTGCAGCCCCAGCCGTCGAGGACCGCGAGGACGACTGGGCGATACGTCATGCGGCCGCGTTGCGGATCAGCTGCGCGAATGAGTTTGGGTCGAGCGACGCACCGCCGATCAACCCGCCGTTGATGTGCGGCCGCTCGACGTACGATGCGACGTTCTCGGGCCTCATGCTGCCGCCGTAAAGAATGCGCGTTCGGTCGAGCCCCGAGACGGAGCCGCGAATGGTCGCCATTACCGAGTCGGCTTGGCTCGGATCGCAGTTTTTGCCGGTACCGATCGCCCAAATCGGTTCGTAGGCGATGACCGTTTTCGAAAGTTCCGTTCGCGCGACGCCGTCGAAGGCGGCGCGAATCTGAGTGATGACGCGGTCGTCGGTGAGTCCGCGCTCGTGCTCGTCGAGCGACTCGCCGACGGCGACGATGGGCGTAAGGCCTAGCTCGAGCGCCGTCTTCACCTTCAGGTTGACGATGTGATCGGTCTCGTCGCAGTACGCGCGTCGCTCCGAATGGCCAAGAATCACGTAGCGTACGCCGGCCTCGAGCAGCATCGGTGCGCTGACTTCGCCCGTATACGCGCCCTGAAGGACCCAATGCATCGTTTGCGCGCCGAGTGCGACGCGCGTGCCTCTCAGGCGTTCCGCGGCGACCGCAAGCGACGTGAACGGCGGCGCGATGCAGATGTCCGTTTCGGCGGGTAGGGTCGCAAGAACCGGGAGGAACTCGTCAAAAAACGCGTTCGTCTCCGACGCCGTCTTGTGCATCTTCCAATTGGCAGCAAATAGTTCGTTCACGCGCGCGTTTTCACTTCGAGTGCGGCGACGCCCGGCAGCGTTTTTCCCTCGAGAAACTCGAGCGTCGCGCCGCCTCCCGTCGAGACGTGCGTCATCGCGTCGGCGAAGCCGAGAACGTGAGCGGCGGCTGCAGCATCGCCGCCGCCGACAACGCTAGACGCGCCGCCTTTCGTCGCGCGCGCGATCGCTTCGCCGACGACCTTCGTGCCGGCTTGATACGCGGGTTTTTCGTAAACGCCCATCGGGCCGTTAAAGACGATCGTCTTCGCGCGTTGGACGACCGCCGCGTACGCCGCGGCGGTGGCCGGACCGATATCCAAGATCATCTCATCCCCGACGGCGTCGATCGGGACGGTTCGCGCGCGATCGTCCGCATCGAACGCGGGCGCGACGACCGCATCCGACGGAAGGTGCAGATCGACGCCTTTGATCTTGGCGAGTTCGAGTATCCTCTTCGCGGGCTCGAGATCCTCGTCGCGCAGCGACTTGCCGACGTTCGTTCCGAGTGCGGCGAGGAACGTGTTCGCCATTCCCCCTCCGATGCAAAATGCGGTGACGTTCTCCATCAAGTGCGTGAAGACGCCGATCTTGTCCTTAACCTTCGCGCCGCCGATCACGCAGACGAACGGCTTGACCGGATTGCCGGTAAGCCGCGCTAGTGCGGAGAGTTCGGCTTCCATGCAGCGCCCGGCTGCGTTAGGCAGCAGATGGGCGACGCCTTCGGTCGAGGCGTGCGCGCGATGCGCCGTTCCGAACGCGTCGTTCACGTAGATGTCGCCAAGCTTAGCGAGCTGGGCGGCAATTTCGGGGTCGTTGCGTTCTTCTCCGGCATGAAAGCGAAGGTTCTCCAACAGCAAGACGTCGCCGTCGCGCAGAGCGGCAACTGCGCGTTCCGCGACCTCACCGACGCAGTCGTGAGCGAACGCGACCGGGAGTCCGAGCCGCTCGGCCAGCGCGTTTGCGACCGGTTCGAGCGAATACTTCGCATCCACCTTGCCGTCGGGCCGCCCGAGGTGCGACATCACGACCGTCCGCGCGCCCCGTTCGTGCAGCCAGCGCAACGTCGGCAGCGCGGCGTCGACGCGCGTGTAGTCGGCGATGGCGCCGCCGCCCAGCGGAACGTTCAAATCTTCACGGACCAGAACGCGTTTTCCGCGGACCTCCAGATCGTCGAGCGTGCGAAAGGTCATCAGGCTCCTACTTCGGGAGCGTCGCCAGGACTTTCGCCGTAAGATCCGCCAGGCGGCACGAGTAACCCCACTCGTTGTCGTACCACGCCGCGATTTGAATCAGGTCGCCGTTGGCGTTGGTGAGCTTCCCATCGATGATCGAACTATGGGGATTGCGCTTGTAGTCGCTCGAGACGAGTTCTTCCTCGGTGTATTGCATGTAGTTTTTCAACGGCCCCTCGGCTTCGCGTTTGAGGAGCGCGTTAAGCTCGGCTTTGGTCGTGGGCTTCTTGGTTTGCGCCACGAGATAGATCATCGAGACGGTCGGCGTCGGCACGCGCAGCGCGAAGCCGTCGAAGGTGCCTTCGATCTCGGGGATCGTCAGGTAAAGGGCTTTCGCAGCGCCGGTCGACGTCGGAATGATGTTGGTGGCGGCGTTGCGTGCGCGGCGCCGGTCCGAGTGCGGCGCGTCGAGGATGTTCTGGTCGTTGGTGTACGAGTGGATCGTCGTCATAAATCCCTTGACCCAACCGAGATGATCGACGACCGGCTTCGCTACCGTCGCCAGACAGTTGGTCGTGCACGACGCGTTCGAGATTACGAAATGTTTGGCGGGATCGTACTTGTCGTCGTTGACGCCGAGCACGACGGTGATGTCCTCACCTTTAGCGGGCGCCGAGATCAGCACTTTCTTCGCACCGCCGCCGTCGATGTGCGCGCGCGCTTTGGCGGCATCCGTGAAAAATCCGGTGGACTCGATGACGACGTCGGCGCCGAGCTGCTTCCACGGAAGTTTGGCGGGATCGCGCTCCGCGAGGACCTTGATCTTCTGTTTGTCGATCGAGATCGTGTCGCCGTCGACGGTGACGCTGCCCGGAAACGTGCCGTAGTTGCTGTCGTATTTGAACAGATGCGCGCATTCGGCGGCGCTGGTGAGGTCGTTTACGGCCACGATCTCGACCTGCGGATGACGCTCCATCAGCGCTTTGGCAAAATTTCTACCGATGCGGCCGAAGCCATTGATTCCGATGCGCATGCGAAACTCCAACTCGTTATGTGAGTGAACCCGTCCATTACCGGGCCGGGAGAGCGCGCCCCTGCCCTTGGCGCAGGCGTTCGGCCAGTCGGGCTAGGGCGGCCAGCCGGCTGCTTACGGTGGGCTTGGCAATCGCCGGATTACAGCGCCGGCCGAGCTCGGCGAGGGATTCGTCCGGATGGCGCAGCCGGAGCTCGGCGATCTCGCGCAGCGCCGGCGACAAGCGTCGCAGCCCGTAGGCGCTGGCGACGTATTCGATCGTACGGCGCTGCATCGCGGCTGCCGCCGCGGTCCGTTCCATGTTCGCCGCCTCGGTGTTGACCAAGCGATGGATGCGGTTCTTGGTCTCGCGCAGCGCGCGGACGTCTTCGAGATGCAGCACGGCGTTGAACGCGCCGATCAGCGTCAGCACCTCACCGATCGCGTCGAAGTCCTTGTAGTAGAGCACGCGGCGCGCCTTGCGCAGCGTTTCTTTGGGCGCGCGGCCGGTGCTGCGCAGCAGCCACGCAAGGCGCGCCGCGAGCCGTTCGTCGGCGAGCACGAATTCCAGATGATAACCGTGCGCGCCGGCGGCGAGCGAACCGCACGCCATAAACGCCGCGCGGATTTCCATTAGGCGGTCGCACTTATGCGCCGGCTTCGGCGGCATCGCGCGCAGGCGCTCCGGCAGTGCGATCGCAAACGTCGGCAGCCGCGCCAAGCGCGTCGCTGCGCGCGTCTCGATCGAATGCGACTTGCGAACGTCGAGCAGCGTAAAGAACAAGCGGGCGACGGCGTTGCGATGCGTCACGAACTCCGGCCTGCCCGCGGCGCCGTAGATCGCGAGCCCGGCGAGGAGCGCCTGACGGCAGTGCGCGGCAGCGGGCACGTCGCGGGCGAGTGCGTCTTTCGTATCGGCAGAGATCATATCCAGTCGGCCGGCTCGTCTTTTCGCGTTTCGAGGATCTCGTAGAGATCGGCTCCCTTGACCGCGGGCGTCACGCGTAACGGGACGTCGAGGACGCGAACGGTGACGAAGCGGGTAGAGTAGTGAATCTCGAGGACGTCGCCGGGTTTGACGGCGTAAGCGGGCTTGAGCGGCTTCCCATCTTTAGTGATGCGGCCGTGCTCGAGCGCCTCGTGCGCTTCACTGCGTCGCTTCGAGAGCCGGGATACTTTCATAAACTTATCGAGCCGCACGTACCGGCAAGCTACGGCGCGACGAACCAGGGGTCCCGCGAACGGCTCGCGATAATGGCGGCTATGGCCCAAGCGCAAACCTCTCGCCGACCCGGAATCAACGTCTTCGACGAAAGCAAGCCGATGTGGCGGCTGCTCGCAGTCTTTCTCGTGCCGTTGATGCTGAGCAACCTCCTGCAGTCGGCAACGCAGACGGCGGGCAGTATTTGGATCGGGCGTCTGATCGGCACGGATGCGCTCGGCGCCGTGTCAGCGGTCTTCCCGATCATTTTCTTGCTCCTTTCATTCCTGATCGGCATCGCGAGCGGCAGCACCGTTCTCATCGGTCAAGCCTTCGGCGCCGGCGACCACCATCGCGTGAAGAAGATCGCGGGGACGGTCTTGGGCGCTGCGCTTTATCTCGGGATCTTGGTTGCGATCGTCGGCGTGGTAATCTCGCCGACCGTGCTCGGATGGCTGGACACGCCCGCGAACATCATCGCGCAATCCGATCTCTACGCCAAGGCGATTTTCCTCACGTGTCCCGTGATCTTCACCTACCTGGTCTACACGACGTTTCTCCGCGGGACCGGCGACGCGACGACGCCGCTATACGCCCTGATCGTTACGACGGTCGTTGCGATCTCGGTCACGCCGTTCTTCATCCTCGGCATCTTCGGGCTTCCGAAGCTCGGCGTTGTGAGCGTCGCCGTTGCAAGCGTGATTGCCAACGCGGTGTCGTTCGCGTGGCTGTTGTGGAAACTGAGGCGCATGAACCATCCCCTGCAGTTCGATCGCGAAACGCTCTCGGACATGTGGCTCGACTGGAAGATCCTCGGCGCGGTGGTGAAGATCGGCGTCCCGACGGGCATTCAGGTGATCATGGTATCGCTGGCCGAGATTGCGGTGCTCTCGTTCGTGAACCGCTTCGGCTCGGATGCAACGGCCGCGTACGGCGCGGTGAATCAAGTCGCGAGCTACGTGCAGTTTCCAGCGATTTCGATCGGAATTGCCGCCTCGATTTTCGGCGCGCAATGCATCGGCGCGCGCCGCGAGGACAAGCTCGGCAGCGTGATACGCTCGGCGGTCGGATTGAACTATCTCATCAGCGGTACGCTCATCCTTATCTGCTACGCCTTCGCGTGGCTGATTCTGGGCGCGTTCATCACCAGCACCCATACGCTGCAGATCGCGCACGAACTGCTCATGATCACGCTGTGGAGCTATGCCATATTCGGCAACAGCGCGGTGCTCAGCGGCATCATGCGCGGCAGCGGCGACGTGATCTACCCGACGCTCATCGGTATCGTGGCTATTTGGGGCGTGGAAGTCCCGGCCGCCTATATTTTGATGCGTCACTTCGGCCTCGACGGCGTGTGGATGGGCTATCCGATCGCGTTCTGCGCGAGCCTCGCGATGCAGTTCTGCTACTACGAGTTCGTCTGGAAACGCAAGACGCACGAGCGGCTCGTATGACGCGCGACGGCGACGTCGAGGAGTTGATCGCGGCGCTCGCACTGCGCGCCCATCCCGAGGGCGGATTCTTCGCCGAAACGTATCGCAACGCGCGGCACACCGGCGATCGCAGCCTGTCGACCGCGATATACTTCCTGCTCACCGCCGAGAATCCGTCACGCATGCATCGCGTAGCGAGCGACGAAATCTGGCACTTCTATCGCGGCGACTCGCTCGAGATGCTGCAGCTTCACCCGGACGGGTCGTCGGCCGTGCTCGAAATCGGCCCGGACGTCGTGAAGGGCCAGCGGCCGCAAGTATTGGTACGCGCCGGCGTATGGCAGGGCGTGCGGGTCGCTGCCGGCGGCCGCTACGCGTTGCTCGGAGCGACGGTCACACCCGGCTTCGATTTCGCCGATTTCGAGATGGGCGATCGCGACGAGCTGGCAGCGCGGTATCCGGCGCGCGTCACGCTGATCGGAGCGCTAACCAAAAAATAGCCGGCCTCGCGCTGCGCTTAGATTCGCTTCTTGCCTTTCGGCGTTACGCAAGTTCCACTCGCACGGCAGACGACGACTGGTTCCGCGAGCACGTCGGCGGCGCTTTCGTTCACGTCCGGCCGCACGGCGATCACCTTGCGGGCTTCGAACTCCATGCGGCGTGAGGTGTTGCCGACCTTGACGATCCGCCCTTCGGCTTCGATGTAGTCGCCGGCGTACACCGGTGCCTTGAACTCGACGCTGTCGTAGCCGACGAAGAGCCCCTCGTCGCCGTCCAGGCGGATCAGCAGTTCGGTCGCAACGTCGCCGAAGAGCGCGAGCATGCGCGCGCCGTCGACGAGGTTGCCGCCGTAGTGCGCGTCGTGCGCGCTCATGCGCAGGCGGATCAAGCTATGGATTTCGTTTTCGCCAGTTGCCACAATTCCTCGAGTTCGTCCAGTGAGAGGTCGGTCAGGGTTTTGTCGCTGGCTTTCGCGTGCCGTTCCATGAACGCGAAGCGGCGATAGAACTTTTCGTTGGCTTCGCGCATCGCCGTCTCCGCGTCGATCCCGAGCGCGCGCGAAAGGTTGACGATGGTGAAGAAGACGTCGCCCAGCTCCTCGCGCACGTGCGGATCGTCCTGCTTCTCGCGGCGCGCCTCAGAAAGCTCGGTCAGTTCCTCGACCAGTTTGTCCAGAATGCCCTTGACGTTCGGCCAATCGAACCCGACGCGCGCGGCTTTTTCCTGCATGCGTTGGCCGCGCTGCAGCGCGCCGAGCGACTTCGGAATGCCGTCTAACCGGCTGGCACGCGCGCGCCCGGTTTTTTCGAGCGACTTGAGCTGCTCCCAGTTGCGCCACTGCGCGTCGACGTCTTCCACGACGGAGTCGCCGAAGACGTGCGGATGGCGCCGCACCATTTTGTTCGAGAGTGCGTCGACGACGTCGGCCACGGAAAACTTCCCGGTTTCGGTGGCGAGTTGCGAGTGAAAGACGATCTGCAGCAGCAGGTCGCCCAACTCTTCGCAGAGTGCGTCGAGATCGCCCGACTCGATCGCGTCGATCACTTCGTGCGTTTCTTCAAGCAAATAGGGCACGAGCGTCCGATGCGTTTGTTCGCGATCCCAGGGACACCCCAGACGCAAGCGCGCCATGATCTCCACTAGGTCGTCCCACGTGTGATGGGCGGACTGCGGCGGCAGCGGGACGAGCGACATTGCAATCGACGCGGAGAGCGTGGCGCGCGGAACGCCGGGTACGATCTCGGTCCGGATAGTGCGCCGTTCGAGTGCGCGCAGCAGAACGGGGAGACCGGGGAAATCGGAGAGCGGATTGCCGAGGACGCCAATGCCGATGGCCGGGGCGTCGAACTCCGCGATTCGGCCGGCAAAGCGCTCGATCTCCTCGCTGCCGCCGCGCACCACAAGCGCAGGGTCGTCGCTGAGTCCCTTGAGCACGTCGACGCCGTTCGACGCTAAATACGCGACCAGGTCTGGCGGCGCGAGCAGCGCAACGCACCGTTCGACCGCGCGCAGTGCGTCGAGGCCGCCGAGCGTCAGCAGCGATGGATCGCCGGGTCCGAGCCCAACGATGCGGGCGAGCGCGGGCATAGCGCGCGTGTTCTCTGCGGAAATGAAAAGGCCCCGGCGCGAACGCCGGGGCCTCTCGACGCAGCGAGTGCGAGTTCGCTGCTACTTGGTTGCGGCCGGAGCGGGTGCCGCGCCGGTCGTGGCCGGAGCAGCCGCCGCTCCCGGGGGCGGCGACGGGAAGAGATCCTTGAACGCCGGGTCGGTGATCTGGATGTTGGCCTTCGTTTGCAGGCTCTGGAGGAACGGCTGGATCAGCGGCGCTTCCTGCTGCTGACGAAGCATCGCGGTGATCTTATCGGTCGAGTTCGCAAGCGTAGCCTTCGTGCCGGGCTGATGCGCTTCGACCTGAATGATGTGATAGCCGAACGGCGATTTCACCGGCGCGCTGATCGCGCCGACCGGCATCGAGAACGCCGCGGCATCGAACGACGGCACCATTTGACCGCGACGGAAGAGACCGAGCTCGCCGCCCTTATCCTTGCTGCCGGGATCGGTCGAATACTGCTTTGCCAAATCGGCGAAGTTCGAACCGTCCGGCTTGAGCTCGGCTTTAACCTTGTTGGCCGTCGCGAGGTCCGGAACGAGAATGTGGCGCGCTTGCACCTGTTCCGGCTTGTCGAACGCGGCGTGATTCTTCTGGAAGTACTGCGAGATCTGCGCCGGCGTGATAGAAACTTGATTCGCAAGCGCCTTATCGAGAATGATCTGCTCCCGCAGCGCCGTCTTCACTTGCGCTTCGTCGAGGCCGCGTGCTTTGAGCATCTCGTCCCACGAGCCGTTCGGGAAGTTCGCTTTGAGATCGTCTTCCTTCTTCGCGATCTCGTCGTCGGTGACGACGATGTTATTCTGCTTGGCGTATTGCAGGATCAACTGCTCTTGCACCATCTGCTGCAGAATGCCGCGCGCGACGGGGCTGGCTTCGAGTTTAGCGGCGAAGTCCGCTTGGCTGATGGGTTCGCCGTTCACCGTGGCAACCGCGCCACCGCCCGAACAGGCCGCGAGCGCGGCTCCGAGGAGAAGGGTAGCGATGCCCGCGATGACGCGTTGGGCTTTCGACATAGTCGGCTCCAGTGAGGATAAAGTAGTTTGTGCGTAAGGAAACGCGGGGCCAGAGGGCTCCGCGACTCGTCCCAGGTTCGGCCGGAATAGCGCAGGTCCTCCGCAGCCGCCTCTCAGGCTCTCCGTTCAGGCAGAGCGAAATTCAGGGTTAAGGGCGACGGGCAGCTTGGCGATCGCTTCGGTTCCCCGGCCGGGCAGGCGGCGCACTTTCAGGCTTCGGGCGACCGCGCAGGCGATGAAGAGGCCCCGGCCGGATTCGGCCAACGCGTCCGGCAAGGCGGCCCCGCGCCAATCGAAGCCGGGGCCGTCGTCTCTCACCCGGAGGACCGCAAAGCCGGCCTCCCAGCGGATGTCGACGGCGATGGGTCCGGGCGCGTGACGCACCACGTTACCGACGAGCTCCCCGAAAATGAGTCCAGCGCCCGCGAGATCCGAATCGTCGCTGGCATAGGTCGCCAAGTAAGCGAGCAAATCGCGGCGGACGTGGTAGGCGCGGGCCGCATCGGCCGATTCAAATCGCCACCTCATCAATCAGGTTGCTTGCTGGGTCTCAATGGTTATATGAATACGCTTGGTCTGGGCGCATCCCCCGCGGCGACTCACATCGCTTCGAGCAAATTTCGCAGCAGGGGCATCCAAACGTCTTCGGTTTTTTGCTTTGGGTTTGGTGTCGGGAGGTCGACGAGTATCTTGCCCTCCGCAAACCGGAATCTTTTTTCGTGATCGATTGCAACTTCGGGATCGCCGCCGGGTCGAGCGACGAACCCGGTGCCGACGCCGAGCGTGAGCCGCTGCTCGTTGATGACGACGCGCGTCACGCCGGCGTGCAGCGCCAGCACGCGCAGACGCGTGATCTCGACCAGGTTCTCGAACGGTTCGCGGCAGCGGGCCGAAGCGGTCGCGCACGCTGGCAACGATCTCTTCGACGCCGTCCAGCGTGCGCGCCGGGCGAGCTGCTGGTAGACGGCGATCTTCTGCGAGACCTGCGGGATGTATTCGTTGGGCACGAACGGCATCGAGCTTCACGTCGATCACCGCCTCGCGCGCACTCGGCTCAGCGGCTTGCGTGCCCTTGCGCGCGGTGATCGCCTCGGCCAGCAACTGCGCGTACGTCTCGAAGCCGACCGCGGCGATGAAGCCCGACTGCGCGGCGCCGAGCAGGTTCCCCGCGCCGCGAATCTCGAGATCGCGCATCGCGATCTGCAAACCCGAACCGAGGTGGGTGAACTCGCGGATCGCTTCCAGCCGCGCCTTGGCATCTTCGCGTCAGCGCCTTGTGCGCCTGATAGAGCAGAAACGCGTAGGCCTGATGGTTCGAGCGCCCGACGCGTCCGCGCAGTTGATAGAGTTGTGCGAGCCCGAACTTGTCGGCGTCGTTGACGATGATCGTGTTGACGTTGGGGATGTCGATGCCGTTCTCGATGATCGTCGTCGAGACGAACACGTCGATCTCGCCGTCGATGAACTTGCGACATGATCGGTTCGAGTTCGTGCTCGTGCATCTGTCCGTGGCCGACGCGCGATGCGCGCGTTCGGGACGAGTTTCTCGAGCGCGCGCGCCACGCCGTAGATCGATTCGATGCGGTTGTGCAAGTAGTACACCTGGCCGCCGCGATCGAGCTCGGTGGCGATCGCGCGCTGCACGATCGCGTCCGACGCCGGGCACGACGACCGTCTTGATCGACATGCGGTTGTGCGGCGCGGTCCGGATCAGCGAGAGATCGCGCACGCCCATCAGCGACATCTGCAGCGTGCGCGGAATCGGCGTGGCCGAGAGCGTCAGCACGTCGACGCGTGGCGCGCATCTGCTTGAGCCGCTCCTTGTGCATCACGCCGAAGCGCTGCTCTTCGTCGACGATGATCAAGCCGAGGTCGCGGAAGACGACGTCTTTCTGCAAGCAGCCGGTGCGTGCCGACGACGACGTCGACCTTGCCCGTCGGCCAGACGCGGCGAGCGTCGCTTGCTGTTCCTTCTTCGTCTTGAAGCGCGAGAGCTCTTCGATGCGCACCGGAAACGACGCGAAGCGCTGCGAGAACGTGCGGTGGTGCTGCGAGGCGAGCAGCGTCGTCGGCACGAGGATCGCAACTTGCTTCTTGTCGGCGATCGCCTTGAACGCCGCGCGCATCGCAACTTCGGTTTTGCCGTAGCCGACGTCGCCGCAGACGAGCCGGTCCATCGGCCGCGGCCGTTCCATGTCGGCCTTGGTTTCGTCGATCGCTTTCGCTTGATCGGGCGTCGGCTCGTAGGGGAACGCTTCCTCGATTTCGCGCTGCCACGGCGTATCGGGCCGAACGCATAGCCCGCGCGCGAGCTCTCGCGCTCCGCATACAACTCGACGAGGCCGTCGGCGATCTTCGCGAGCGCTTCCGAAACGCGGCCTTTCGTGCGCGCCCAATCGGCGCCGCCCATCTTGGAGAGTCGCGGGCGCTGCCCTTCGTGCGCGCCGTACTTGCTGACCTGATGCATCTGGTGTACCGGCACCAGCATCCGGTCGCTGCCGGCGTACTGCAGGTCGAGGTAGTCGCGATCGCCCGAGGATCGTCTCGGTGCGCAAGCCGAGATACTGCCCGATGCCGTGCACCGCGTGCACGACGAAATCGCCGACGCGAAGGTCGGCGAGGGTGACCGGCACGCCTTCCTTGACGGCGCGCATCTTGACGCGTTTGGGCGGCGCGCCGAAGATCTCGCGATCGCCGAGAACTCGCAGGCGCAGCCGGGCAGCGAGAAGCCGGCTTCGATGAAACCGTGTCGACGCGAACCAAGTCGCTCTCGACGCCGGCCGCGCGGAGAATGTCGCCGGTGCGCGCCGTCGGCGGAAGCTGACGATCAGCGTCGTCTCGCCGCCGGCGGTCCACTCGCGCACGCTTTGCGAGAACATTTCGATTTGACGGTTGAAATGCTCGACGGGACGGCATTCGAAGACGAACGAATCGATCAGCGACGGAGCCCAGCCGATGGCGTTCGGCGTCTCGATACCGCCGGGCAAACGCAGCGAAGCGTGTCGCGCGATGCGCTCCCCGATCTCGTCCAGCGAGGGATGCGGCGAAGCGATCTCAGCGAGCAAAGCGTCGCCGACGCTCGATTCGTCGACCTGCAGCTGTCCCGAGTCGACGTCGGCGAGCAGCACGTGCGCTTCGCGCGAACGTTCCTCGTCGAGCGCTGTCGCGACCGCAGCGACGGTCGTCGGCTCGTCCAAGACGACGATCGCATTGTGGTCCAGGTACTCGAAGAGGGTCGTGCGTTCGTCGTAGGCGAGCGGGAGCCAACTCTCCGGAACGTCGTTGCCCGTTTCTATGTAGGCCGCGAGCGCGTCGCGAACCGGCTGCGGTCCGTCGAAACGCCGCAGCACGCGCTCGCGCACGCCCGCATCGCGCGGTATTTCCGACCACGGCGCGATCTCGAGCGAGTCGATTTCGACCGTGCTGCGCTGTGATTCGAGTTCGAAGAAACGCATCGACTCGATCGCGTCGCCGAAGAACTCCACGCGTACCGCCGAGGGCGCGGTCGCCGCGAAGACGTCGACTATGCCGCCGCGTACCGCATATTCGCCCGCGGCGCTCACGACGTCGGCGCGCGTGTAGCCGAGGCGGTGCAGGCGCTGCTGCATTTGGTCCCAACCCGGCTCGTCGCCGGAGCGAAGCGCGAACCGGAGTTCGTCGAAGAGTGCGCGCGGCATCATGTATTGCCGCAGCGCGCCGATCGGGGCGAGCACGACCCGTGGGCGTCCTTCGGAGAGGTCGGCCAGCAGCGTCATCCGTGCGCTGCGCTCCGACGGGCTCTCGATGGCTCCGATCGCTTCGTCGCGCGAACGCAGCAGCGCGACGCGCTCGGGTCGGTCTCACCGAGGTAGTAGAGCAAATCGGCGAATGCTCGCTCCGCCGCGTCAGGAGTAGGCACGACCGCGAGGATCTGCCTCCGAGTTCGCGATGCAGCGCGGCGAGGAGCGCCGGCCGCGCCGCCGCAATCGTTTCGACCAGTGCGTAGCCCCCCGGTTTCGGCGACGGGAGCGCGCGCATCTGACGCAGGCGTTCGGCGCATGCGGCGAGCGGTCGCGCCGCGGCGATCGCGCGCACGAGGAAGTCCGAACCGGCGGTCATCGTGTAGTAGATACCTTAGCTCTCTAGAATTTGAAGTAGATAAACGGCGGCCCGGCTCCCGGACGGGAGAAGAGCTCCAACGCAAACAGCATCGCGCCGAGGGCGCCGGCTTGCACGAGCGGAGGGAACTGCGTCCACTGGGCGCCGGTCCCCGCCTCGAATAAACGAACCGGCCGATGCCGAAGATGACGATTCCGCCCGAAAGGACCGCGACCCAGCCCGCCAGCATCGGCGCTCCGGGGCCGCCGGAAAATAGGGCGCGATACACGGCCACGGCGACCGAGAAATGCTGTGCGCGGAAAAGCACCCAGCCCAAGCAAACCAGTGCGAACGTCGCGAGGATCTTCAGCGCCGTCTTGACCGTCCCGGCGGCGGCATCGCGGCGTGCCGAGACGCCGGCGAGCCGCTCCAAACACAGCAGGGCGCCTTGATAGCCGCCCCACGCGACGAACGTCCACTGCGCGCCGTGCCACAACCCGCCCAGCAGCATCGTCAGCATCAGATTGCGAAGCGTGAGCAGCGTACCGTCGCGACTGCCGCCGAGCGGAATGTACAGATATCCCGCAGCCACGTCGAGAGCGTGATGTGCCATCGATGCCAGAAGTCGCCGATGCTGGTCGCAGATACGGCTGGCGAAATCTTCCGGAAAAATGAACCCGAACAACCGCGCACACCCGATGGCGATGTCGAGTAGCCGGAGAAGTCGAAATAGATCTGCATCGCAAACGCAACGTCGCGCGGTCCACGCGGCGGGCGATCCGGATGGGCCGCCGCCGCACCGAAGTACGCACCGAGACGGCCGCAAACTGGTCGGCGATCGCGGTCTTCTTCAGAAGGCCGAACGTAATGCGCGCGAGCCCGTACGTAACGTTGTTCGCACTCGGCCGCCGCCAGGCGAAGAGTTCGGCAAAGAAGATTCGGCGCGACGATCGGGCCGGCGAGCAGCTGCGGAAAAAACGCGAGGAAGAGCGCGTAGTCGAACGGATTGCGCATCGCGGGCATGCGCTTGCGGTAGACGTCGACGAGATAAGAGATGGACTGAAACGTGTGAAAACTGATGCCGATCGGTCGATCGAGTTCACCAGCGAGGGATCCTGACGCATGCGAACGAGCGCCGTAATCGTCGCGCCGGCGAAGTTCGCGTACTTGAACGTGCCGAGGAAAGCGAGTATTGCCGTTACACCGGCGACCACGAGCGGCTTACGGGAACCTGCGCGGTACGCTCCAGGGCGAGGCCGATCCGCCAAACGGAGACGGCGAGCGCAAACAACGAGACGTACCACGATTCCAGCGCGCGTAAATAGTAACTTGCGGCGAGCAGCACGAGGCGCCCGAAGCGCTCGCGGGACCCGCGCAGAGAGCGCCGGCGACGATCGCGACGAAGATCCAAAACTCGTACCACGAGAACTCGAGCGGGTCGCCGATGCCGATCAAGTTGCCGAGCAATGCGGAGCGACCGGCGTCGTGCCTTCGGCGCAAGCTCCACGCGGGTCGCCGGCGCTGGGCGCGGAAGCGCGCGATCTTCGATGTCGGCGACCGAGCAGCGCGCTGAGAAAGTCGACGTTCTTCCGGCAGCGTTGAGATGATCGTGATCGCGAACAGCTTCTGCGCGCTCCGACGAACGTAGGGATCTTGGTTCAGCAGCCGCGCGCCCCGGCGTTGGAAGTCGGCGAGCGTACCGGTTGCAGGGCCGGGCAGGATACGATGCGCCGGCCGCGTGGTAAGCGTACGAAGATCACCGGTATGCCGGCCGCTCTCGTACCGCTCGACGATCGGCCCGAGCGAGCGGCGACGGTAGAGCGCGTACGAGGCTGGGTTGCGCGACGCGCAACACCTGAGCTCCATTTCGCGCCGCTCGTCCGCCGGTACGCCCGGCGGATACGCGATCGCGTCGTGCGCGAAGTCGACGCGCATTCCCGCCAGCGAATCGGCGCGCGGGTGCGCCGTCAGAACGGAGAACGTGCCGTCGCCGCGCGCCTTTGCGATATCGGCGAAGCGCGCAAACGGATTGGCGGCCAAGGCTTGGACGTCGTCGCGAAGCTCGGGGCCGCGCAAGAGTACGTCGATCGACGTGGTGAACCGCTTGCGCGGATCCGGAAACGAAGCAGCGAGCTTCCCGATATCGCCCGGTTCGACGCGAAAAGCGATATAGTGCAGGTCGGCTTCGCGCTGATCGCTGTCGATGCTGCCGATCGCGCCGTCGTCGTCCGCGTACGTATCGACCGGCACGACGATCGCTCGAAACCGCGTCGCACCCGGATCCACGGCGCGATCGAAAAAATCCAGCATCGCGGCGTCGTCCCGGGAACGCCCGCGTTGATGAACCGAAGGCTGCCGGAGAAGTAGCTTGCGATCCACGGATTCAGCGCCGCGTAGATGCGCGAGTCGCCGACAACCAGCACGTCGCTGGCTGGATCGTTCGCAACGGCGCGACCTGAGCGAGCGTTCCTTCGAAGCTTCCCGTGCTGGAATACGGATCGAGAACGCTGCGATAAAGGCCCGTGTAGAACGTGACGGCGCTTGCCGCGGCGAGATCGCGATCGCACCGCAGAGGATCGCGGCGAGCCGTCTCAACGCAGCACCGCGAACGGCAGTATCGCAGCGATGCCGAGCAGAACGGCCATCGGTTCGTTCGGTGCCGCGATCGCATCGGGGACGTACCGCAGAACCGATGTTAGTGAGAGCAAGAGCGACGCGGCGGCGACGCGCGTTCCGGGCGCCAGCGCCGCGACGGCGACGAGCCACAGCGCATACCACGGATATGGATTGGGAACGAGCACCCACAGCGCGAGCGTCAGGTAGACCCGACCCCGCCGGCTCGCCCCGTCGCAAGTGCACGATCGCCGCACGGATCAGCAGGACGCCGGCTGCGAGCGCCGCTGCGACTGCGAGCAAAGGATACGCTCCAAAAATCGCTTGCAGTGATGCTTGCGGTGCGTAATGACCGCCCGGCGCGGTATCCGTAACGAGTGCGCGAATCAGCAGATACAAAAGCGCCAGCGTCACCGCGATTCCGGCAATCGCTCCGAATCGCGCGCGAGTTGACGCGAAGACCAGCGGCAGCGCCGCAGCCGATCCGGGGGCTTTGATCGATCCGCGAGCGCCACGATGGCTGCGCCGGTTGCCGGCGCGCGGCGGAGCAGCGCGAATCCGCAGAGCACGACGGCCAGCGCGAGCGCGTCGTTGTGCCTTCGACCGCGCACCAGATCGCCACGGGATTGAGTCCGATCGTCGCGGCCGCGGCGAGGCGTTCGCGGCGATCGCCGGGATACGCGGCATATGCGGCGGTCGAGCAGAGAATCAGCGCGAGCGAGGCGAACGCGCGCATCCGTCGAGCTGCACGAGCGTCCCGAACGGCGCGAGAGCGGCGATCGTCGCGGCGGCGATCGCGCACGAATGCCGGTCCGTAGACGCAGGCCGGCGGCGGGTTGCCCCACTGCCAGACGGCCGCCGCAAAATCGGGTCGTTCGCCGGCAGCACGGCATGCGAGTACGCCGCGATTCCGGTCGCGCCATCTCGCCGTACGCCGCATACGCGTACACGTCGTCGGAAAGATCGCCGGTGCAAACCACGCGCAGGCGATCGCAACTGCGGATATGCTTGCGATGAACGCAATGGAAACGTCGTCTCCGCCGCCCGCACGCAGCAGCGCGAGCACGCGCAGATACGCCCACCCGGCGATCGCGGTCCCAATGGCGAGCGCGGCGAGCAAGAGCGCGCCGAACGCGTGCCAGTTCGTGACGACCGCAACCGGCTGCGCGAATCCGCTTGCGGCCGACGCCGGCGCGTACGTCAGCAGCGCGCGTGCCGCGAGCGCGCCGGCGCCCAGCGCGAGCGGAACGACGAGCGCGACGCGGCCCGCCTCATTCTGCGGTCGTGCGCTGCGCCGCGATCGCTGCGGCGGCGATGCCGAAGAGCAGCCAGAGCGGCCCGCCGACCTTCGGATAGAAGACGAGATAGTCGATGACCTGGTCGATCGACATCGCGAGTGCCGCCGCAAATGCGGCCAGCACCCAGGGCGAACCTATACGCAGCGCGCGGCCGAACGTCCAGGCGTCGCGGCAACGACGCCGAGCGTTGCTAGACAGTACGATGCCGCCCTCGGCGAGGGATTGCAGATACCAGCTGTTGGCATGCGTGCGAACGCCGGCGACGCCATAGTCGGCTAGCGACAATTCGTAGTTTCCGGCACCGACTCCGACGAACGGATGACGTAAGAACATGCGCAGCGCGGCGCGGTACAGCTCGCCGCGGTTTCCGACGCCGCCGGCATATTCCGGCGAGCCGAACGACACGCGCAGAACGTCGGGGCTGTGCGCGTACGCGATCCAGCCGCCTACGCCGAAGAGGCCGGCGACGAGCCCCGCAAACGCCGGACGCAGCGCGCGCAGAGCGTCGCCGCGAGCCACGGCGACGAGTACGGCGCCGGCGAGCAGCAAGCCGAAAAGGCCGGCCCGCGAGAACGTAAGCACGTCGGCACAGGCGGCGATCGCCAGGGCGACATCGACCAGCGCGCGGCGTCGCGCAATCGCGAGCGCGCCGAGCGTCGCGATCGCGACTTCAAGGTAGCCGGCCAGCTGATTCGGGCCTTCGAGTACGCCGGCGATGCGCGGAACGATCGCCGCTCCAACGTAAAGTCCGGACGGCGAACCGATTATCTCCTGCACGAGTGCCGAGAGTGCGACGGCGATCGTGACCACGGCGATCGTCGTCGCGATCGCCGTTTCGTGCGGGTCGAGGCGATAGCAGAGGTACGCGCTTGCGAAGAGTACGGCGTATTCGAGGACTTTAAAGCTCTCCCGCAGCGTCGCGCCGTAATGCTCCGCTCCCGCGAACGAAAGCAGCGTTGCAGCGAGATAGGCGCCGATCGCCAAGAACAGCAGCGGCGCCGGCCGGTCACGCGCGAGCCGCAGCACGCCTGCGTACGTCGCGAGGCCGACGAGGACACCGAGCAGGACGACCTTCGGTAGTGAGATCGTCGTGCCGAGCACGTCGCGCGAAAGATCGAACGGCTGCGCGAGGATCAACATGACCAGTCCATACGATGCGTGTCGCGCGCAGAGAAGCGCCGCGACCGCGAAGGCAAGGGTGAAGAGCACCACGCAAACGGGGTCCAGCGGAATCGGAAGGTGGAACTGATCGATGACCGGGCGGTAGGTCAACTGCGCTCGATGTCGGCGATCAGGTAAAGCGGACGGCCTTTGACCTCGTCGTAGACGCGGCCGATGTATTCGCCCAGGATGCCAAGGCTCATGAGCTGCACGCCGCCCAGGAACAGCACGGCGCAGATCGTCGAAGCCCAGCCGGGCGTGTATCCCGGCGGGTTGAGGCTGAACAGCTTATATCCGAGTACGACCAGCGCGTAAACGAAGGCGATCGCGCTGACGACGAAGCCGAAGTACGATGCGAAACGCAGCGGGATGTCTGAAAACGAGGTGATGCCGTCGATCGCGAAGCGCACCATCTTCGGCAACGGGTACTTGGTGGTTCCGGAGAGGCGTTCGTCGCGGTCGTAGTCGACGCCGGTTTGACTGAATCCGACCCAGCTCACCATGCCGCGCAGAAAACGATGCCGTTCCGGAGAGCGGCGCAGCGCTTCGACGACGCGGCGGCTCATCAAACGAAAATCGCCGGTGTCGACCGGAATCGACACTTTGGTCAGCCGCTTGATCGTGCGGTAGAAAAGGCTCGCGGTGAAAATCTTAAACGCGCTCTCGCCCTTGCGCGTGCGGCGCACCGCGTAGACGACGTCGTATCCGCTGCGCCAGCGTTCCAAGAACGATTCGATCAGCTCCGGCGGGTCCTGCAGATCGCCATCCATCAGCACGACCGCATCGCCGGTCGCGATTTCGATGCCGGCCGTCGCGGCCAGCTGGTGTCCGAAGTTACGCGACAGGCTGACGAGCACGACGTGCGGCCGACGCGCCATCTCGGCGCGGATTGCATCCAGGGTCGCGTCGGTACTGCCGTCGTTGACGAGGACGATTTCGTACGACGGGCTGCCGGGCAGGCGCTTGACGATCGCGACGATTCGCTCTAGCAGCGGAGCGACGTTGCCTTCCTCGTTAAACAACGGAACGACGACGCTGAGCACCGGCGTTGGCTCGTTTGAGACCATGGACGCGGCGGTTCGGGCCAGGGCGGAACCAGACCCGCCGGGGGAGAATCAACGATGGCTGTGCTCTCCCCCCGTGTTTTTCCGGCGGCAGCTATACTGCTCGCCTTGACCGCGTGCGCCCGTCCGTCTCCGCAGGCAACCGCCTCTCCATCGCCGTCGCCGTCGCCGCGTGCCGCACGTCTCGCAATCCGGCCGTCACCATCCCCGCCGCACGTCGAACCGCCGGCGAAAGCGCCGGATACGACGGTAAGAACGGCCCCGAAGCCGACGCCGGTGCTACGCTCTCCCAGCGCACGTCCGCGGATTTTTGACGTGGACATTGCCCCACTGGTCCATCCCGGCCAGCGCGTGACCGGGCACGTAACGACGACGTCGAACGTCGCGAGCGTCGAAGTGCGGATCGCTACCTATAGCATCGTTATGCAGAAGACCGGCGTGGGAACGTTTACGATCGACTACTCCGTCGCGAACGTCCCATTCTTTTTTCGCGGGACGTACGCGATGCACGTGATCGCTCGCAACACCGCCGGCGACCGCGACGAGCGCACGGTTGAACTGACGATCCAATAGCCGCGCCGTAGGCCAAGGGTCGGGCAGTCTGCCGCGAAGTAAGCTTCATGCGAGTCGTGACCATCGTCTTGGACTCGGGTGGGGTCGGTGCGCTCCCCGACTTTGCAGCCTACGGTGACGCCGCCGGAGCCAACACGCTCGGCAACGTTGCCGCCGGCGTCGGAGGCCTGCGCCTTCCGAACCTCGAGCGCTACGGCCTTGGGTGCCTGGGGGAGATCCGCGGGGTCGCGCCGGCCATCGCCCCGGCGGCTCGCGTTGCCCGCCTCCGGTCACGCAGCCGCGGTAAGGACACAATCACCGGCCATTGGGAGATGGCCGGAATCGTCACCGACGTTCCGTTCCCGACCTACCCGGACGGCTTTCCGCTAGAGGTCGTGGAGGCGTTCACCGGGATCGCGGGCCGGGCTCCCCGCGGCAACGTGGCCGCGTCGGGCACCGAGATTATCGAGCAGCTTGGACAGGAGCACTTGGCGACGGGGCAGCCAATCCTTTATACTTCGGCGGATTCGGTCTTTCAGGTGGCGGCTCATGAAGAGGTGGTTCCTCTCGAAACCCTGTACGAATGGTGCGAGCGGGCTCGCGACATGCTCGTAGAACCTCACAACGTGAGCCGGGTTATCGCCAGGCCCTTCCGCGGAGAGCCGGGGTCTTTCTATCGGACGCCGAATCGACGCGACTACGCAATCGAGCCGCCGGTGGGTCTGCTCGACCGACTCGCCGCCGGGGGTATCCAGGTGCACGCCGTGGGGAAAATCTGCGACATTTACTGCGGTCACGGAATCGCCTCGTCGGTTCGAGTCAGCGACAATCGTGACGCTATGGAGAAAACGTTCGATTTCTTGGCACGCGCGGATCGCGGCTTCATTTTCGCAAATCTCAATGATTTCGATTCGAAGTTCGGTCACCGTCGCAACGTACGCGGCTACGCAGAAGCTCTCGAGGAGTTCGATTCGATGATTCCGAGACTCGAATCGATGCTGCGAGCCGGCGACGAACTCATCGTAACGGCCGACCACGGATGCGATCCCACCGCACCGGGTTCCGACCATACTCGCGAATACGTTCCGTTCGTGCACGCCGGTCGCGGCGGAGCGCGCCTTGGCGACCTCGAGGGGCTCGATACCGTCGGCACCGTCGTCCAGGGAGCGTTCGGCCTCTAACAAATGCAAGTTGCAGTGGAGGCGCCGGTCGAGCGCGAGGTTCCGGAATCGTGGTGGACGCTCAAGCGTTCCTTCGACGTTATCTTGGGGATCGTGCTGCTGATCGTGACGACCCCGCTCGTCGTCGTCGCCATGATCGCGATCGTCTGCGTGACCGGGGGCCAGCCGATCTTTTCGCAAGAGCGCATCGGCATGTACGGACGTCGCTTCAAGATGTACAAGCTGCGGACGATGGTCAAGGGCGCTCACGAGATGCGTGAGGAGCTGATGCACCTCAACGAGGTCGACGGCCCGGTTTTCAAAATCCGCAACGACCCGCGTCTGCACCCACTGGGAAGCTTCTTGCGCCGCAGCAGTCTGGACGAGCTCCCGAATCTGCTCAACGTGATCATCGGCGACATGTCGCTGGTCGGCCCTCGCCCCGCGCTGCCGTGCGAAGTAGAGCACTACGACGCCTATGCCTTGCGGCGGCTGGAAGTGCCCGCGGGCATTACCTGTCTCTGGCAGATCAACGGGCGCAGCGAAGTGAACTTCGACGAGTGGATGCGGCTGGATAACGCGTACGTCGACTCGTGGACGCCGCTCGGCGACCTAGCGATCATCGTGAAGACCGTGCCCGCCGTTCTGCGGAAGGAAGGCGCTCATTAAGCAGCACCTCCGCGTCGTCCAGCCCGGAAAATCTCGTCCGCACCGTTTTTCAATCGCCGGTTCGACGCTCTTTATCATGGGCGCGACCTTCTTATCGACGATCCTGGGCTTCGCGCGCGAAGTCGTGAGCGCGCGGTTCTACGGCACGCGTTGGGAGATGGATACGTTCCTGGCGGCGGCAACGATACCCACGATCTTGTTCGGCGTCTTCAACGGCGCGCTGGTCAGCGCGCTCGTTCCGACCTTTTCGGAGTATCTCGCGCACCGCAATGAAGACGAAGCGTGGCGCCTAGCCAACACCGTGCTAAACATTCTCGCGATCGTCCTCACGGTGTGCGCGATCGTCGGCTACTTTGCGGCACCGTGGTACGTCCCGCTGATTTTCCACGGGTTCCCCGCGCCGCAAATGGGCGTCGCGATTCGGATGACGCGCTGGCTGATGCCGAGCATCATTGCGGTCAGCCTCTCCGGCGTGCTGGCGTCGATGCTCAACGCATACCATCGTTTCCGGTCGACCGCGATGATCGGCGTCGCGGTTAACGTCGTAACGATCGCGACCGTCCTCTTTTTCAACAGCTCAATCAGCATCTACGCGCTGGTTCTGGGCACGACTTTAGGATTGATCGCGCAGATGCTGGTCCAGCTGCCGGCGTTCTTGTCCATCGGCAAGTATCGCCCGATCATCGATCTCGCGCATCCGGGGCTGAAGAAGATCGGCTTGCTGCTCGGGCCGATCATCGTCGGGTCGGCTGCCGGGCAGCTCGCGCTGTTCTTCGATCGTTTTTTTGCGTCGACGCTCGCGCCGGGCTATATGTCCGGGATGAACTACGCGACGAAGCTCGTGAATTTCCCGCAGCAGATCTTCGCTGCAGCGATTGCGACCGTCATCTTCCCACTGCTCGCCGCGCAGTTCGCGCGCGACAACCGCCACGGCGTGGCGCGCAGCGTCGTCACCGGCCTGCGGTTGGTCAACTTCATTACGATTCCGTCGGTCTGCGCGCTGGTCGTGCTGGCCCATCCGATGGTGCAGGCGCTCTTCGAACGCGGAACGTTCCAGGCCAGCGCCACCGACCTGACCGCTGGGCTGCTCCCGTACTCGGCGCTCGGGCTCGTCGCCCTGGCCGCCAACGTCGTGCTCACGCGCTGCTGTTTCGCTTGTAAGGAAACGCTCTGGCCGGTGACCATCTCCGTCGGCACGGTCATCGTCAACGTCCTCTTGTCGCTGGTCTGGCTGCCTACGCTGGGCGCGCGCGGGTTGCTGCTCGCAAACTCCGCGAGCCAGATCATGCAGGCCGTTCTGCTCCTTATGCTGATCGCGCGGCTGGTTCCGGGAATCGATTGGGGTGCGCTGGTTATCTCGACGGCGAAAATCGCCATCAGCTCCCTTGCGATGTTCGCGGCGCTGCATTGGATCGGCGCACTCGGAGTTACTCCCGAGCCGACGCTGGCGTCGCGCGCCTGGTTCCTCTTCGGCCAGATCGCCATCGGCGGCATGATCTTCGTCGCCGTTGCGCGCATGCTCGACGTTGAGGAACTCGAGCTCGCCCGGCGTACCATCGTTGCCAAGTTCGAACGCAACGTCATGAGCCCGCCGGAAAACCGCGACGCACCGATCGCATGAAGATCCGCGGCAAAGTCTCGATCTTGATGCCGGCTTTCAACGAGTCGGAGAATATCGACCGGAATCTGCGCGAAGTCGTCGAGACGTTCACGCGTTTAGCCGACGAGTTCGAACTGATTTTGATCGACGACGGAAGCGGCGACGATACGTACCTGTACGCGGCGCGCGTTTCACGCGAGTTTCCGGACGTCGTGCGCGTCGTCCGGTACGACGTGAACGAAGGCAAAGGCAACGCCCTGGTCGCGGGGTCGTCGTACGTGCGCGGCGAGTACGTCGTCTTTCTCGACGCCGACATGGACCTCCATCCATCGCAGCTGCCGGTTTTTTTCGAAATTATGGAGCGCGAGAACGCGGACGCCGTGGTCGGCTCGAAGTGGCACCCGCAATCGCAAGTTACGTATCCGCCGCTGCGCCGCATCTACAGCCTCGGCTATTTTGCGATGACGCGGCTGCTCTTCGGGCTGCCGCTGCGCGACACGCAGACCGGGCTAAAGCTTTTTCGAACCACGCTCATCCGCGACGTCATTCCGCGCGTGCTTTCGAAGCGCTTCGCCTACGACGTCGAACTGCTCGCCGTCGCTCACCGCCGCGGTTACCGGATCGTCGACGCACCCGTCCGTTTGGAGTTTCAGCGAACGCTCGGGCGTCTGCGGCTGCACGCGGTGTGGCGCACGTTCCTCGATACGCTTGCCGTTTTCTATCGCCTAAACGTTCTGCGCTATTACGATCGTCCGGTCGAACAGCTCCCGGTGCCCGCACGCAGCGACGCCCGAGAGCTGCGCCCCGAGGAATCGGAGACGAGCGGCAAAGCCGTTGGGGTTGAGGCCGGGCGTTGATTGCGGTGGGTGCCGTCCGGAAGCACGTCGTGTTTTTCGGCTGGCGGGATTTGCGCGACCCCAGGGCGGGCGGAGCGGAGCTGTACACGCACGACCTTCTCGCCACGCTAACGCGGGCGGGGTATCGCTGCACGCTCTTCGTGTCGCACGCGAAGGGACAGCCCGAGACCGAAGAGCGCGAGCACTATACGGTGATTCGCCGGGGCAATCGCGTCACGTGCCGCTTTCATGCTGCGGCGTGGCTGGCGCGCAATCGTGACGACGTCGACTACGTCATCGACGAACTGAGCACGCTGCCGTTCTTCTCGCGTCTCGTCGCGCGCGACAAGACCACCGTCCTCGTTCACCAGCTCGCCCGCGAAGTCTGGTGGTACGAGGCGCCCGGCCCGATCGCGGTCGTCGGATATGCGCTCGAACCGCTCATGGTGCAGATCTATCGCAGCGCGCCCGTCATAACGGTATCGAAATCGTCGGCCGCATCGCTGCGCGAGATCGGAATGCGAGGACCGATCGAGGTCATCGAAAATCCATTGCGGCCGCCGGTCGAGGCGACGACCGCACCGGTTCGCGGACGCATCGGCTACGTAGGGCGGCTGACACCTTCGAAGCGCGTGGATCACATCATCCGTGCGTTCGCGATCCTTTCGACGGGCCGTCCGGATGCGGAGTTGTGGATCGTGGGCGGCGGCCCCGAACGAACGGTGGAAGCGCTCCGCAACCTGGCGCAACGTTTGGGATGCGCCGAACAAGTTCGCTTTACGGGCTTCGTGCCGGGAGCGAAACGCGACGAGATTCTGGGTTCACTCGATTGTTTGGTGATGGCTTCGGCGCGTGAGGGATGGGGTCGCGTCGTCTCGGAGGCGGCGCGGTACGGCGTGCCCAGTGTCGGATACGACGTGTGCGGCCTTCGCGATGCGATCGTCGACGGCAAGACCGGTTTGCTGGTCGTCGATCAGCGTCCCGAAGCGCTTGCGATCGCCATCGAGCGGCTCGTCGACGACCCGTCGCTCCGGAACCAGCTCGGCGCGGCCGCTGCGGAGTACCTGCGCGGGTTCGACTACGGCATTTTCGAGGAACGCGTGCGCCGGTATTTTACCAAGCCGCATCGGAGCGAGCGGGCGGTTCTTGCCGGCGCGCGCTGAACGGCCGTGGACGGCATCGATCGTCCTTATCACCGGCCTCGCGTTCGCCGCATTTCTTGCCGTGAAGGGCGTACCGGCGCTCCGTCACGATTGGGTTTGGGTCACCGGCAGCGGGTTTTTTTCTAACGCTTGGAGTTCGCTCTCCGGTTGGACGGCGATCGGTATCGGCAGTCCGCGCCCGTATCCGTCGGATTATCTGCTCGCCGTAGCGAACCTCGCACTGGCCGCGGTGCTCGGGCCGTACGGCGCGTTCGTCGCGAACGCGTTTGCCGTCGGTGCGGTTTGCGCCGCCGGTGCGATCGCAATAACGCGGCGTTTCACCGATGCGCGCGCTGCCTGGATTGCCGCCGCTGCGTTCGCCACCTTCAATCCGTGGGTGTACAACAAGATCGTTGCCGGCCATATCGGCATGGTGCTCGCCTACGGGGCGACGATGCTCTTGCTCGCGCAGCTTTCGCAGGAGCGGCCGTCTGCATTCCTCACCGGCCTTTTCCTGTTGTTGACGATGCAGCAGCTTCAATTTTTCTTTCCGCTACTCGCAGTCGTCGCGATCTGGACGCTGGTGCGCCGCCAGAGCGCGTATCCGCTCGGTGTCGCGCTGCTGGCGTCGATGCCGATTTGGATCGGACTGCTTTTCGACCGGACGTATTTGCTGTCGATTCCGTACACGCAATCCTGGCAGGCCGACGCATCGCTCGATCCGCTCCGCGCGCTGGAACTGAGCGGCTATTTCGCAAAGTATGCCGACGCATTGCCGCCGATTGCGGGCGCTGCGTGTTGGGCGATCGCCGGCCTCGCCGTCGCCGGCGCGATCGTGGAGTGTATCCGGCGTCCGCTTCGCGCAGCGTTGCTGGTTGCGGTCGCGCTCGCGCTATGGCTGTTCGTATCGGGAACGAAAGGGGCGTTCGGGAGCGCGTATCTGGGGATCGTCGCGCACGTTCCCGAGAGCGGCCTCTATCGCGAGCTGTACGATCTCGTTGCGTTTCTTGCCATCGGGTATCTCGCGGCGGCAGCCGCGTTGGTTCGACGGATTCCGCTGCTGCAGTGGGTTTGGCTGCCGTGCGGCGCGGCGCTCGCGATCGCATGGGCATTCGCCCCGCCGGCGCGTTTTTGGGTGCCCGCTCGCGAACTTCCGACGATTTCGGTCGACGCGCCCGCAAACACGCGCTATGCGCTGATGCCGCCGATGCAGCCGCTCTCGCTCGGCGACCGCGGCGACGGGCTCGATCCAAACGCCGTCGTCTTGCCGGACAACGTCGTTCCGCTCAACACCGTGCAGTTCAGTTTTCCCGAGACGCCGGCGCTCGTACACTACGCGTTTACCGGAGACGACGGCTGGCTGCGTGCGTTGAGCGTTTCGTCGCTGATCGAACGTCCGGAACTGCACACGAATCTCGATAGCCTGCACATGCAGTTCGCGCTCGCACCGAAAGCGTTCCGTCCGTCCGGTACGAGCCGCCGCATCGCCGGCGCTCCGGAACTGGAACTGGCGGCGGTACCGCAGCTCGGAGCGCTTCCGGGGATGCCTTGGGAGAACGCGGTGTTTTTTGGAGACGCGCACGGCGTGCGCGGTCCCGGCGTGCCGGAGAATTGGAGCGATGCTGCCGAAGTGATACCCGAACGTCCGTCGTTCGACGGCGTCTTCGCCGCCGATGGCTGGGTGGACGTGCGTACTGCGTTTGGGGTCGCGCCGCAGCTCGCGCAGGGCATCGGCGGAGCGATCACGACCAATCCCAACGCGCTGCTGCCGGTCAATCCGGTTCTCGAAACCCTGGCCTATGTCGACGGCAGCTTAAACGATGCGAACGGTGCGACGCTGGCGCGCTCCACGCGGGGATACGCGTGGCTGCCGCCGCTCGGTGTCGCGAGCCTGCGCTGTTCGGGTACGTGCGTCGTCGCGGCGCAAAGTTCCGGTCCGCCCGTGCAAGAGCGCGGACGCGCGCTGCGATGTTCGGGCGTGCCGGCCTTCTGGTCTCCGGCGCCGTGGCTCGCCGTCGCCGATCTGGCCCCGTCGGGGACGTGCCTGCTGCGATACAACGTGCGTTTCGACGAGCACTGGCTAGCGTTCGTTGGAAAAACGAGCTTCGGCCACATTGCCGTCGATTCGATCGTGAACGGCTGGGTGGTACCCGCGCACGCGGAAACGCAGCGCGTGGTCATCATCGAATCCGTAGCCTGCGTACAGTTCGCGTTCATGGTCGTCGCGATACTCGTGTTGATCGGCTGCGGAAGCGCGCGCGCCTACGCGTTGGTAAAGCGATGAGCGCGCGAACCCGGATCGTCGTCGTGACCTACAATGCCGATGCATTCGTCGATGCCGCGATCGAGTCGGCGCTCGCGCAGACGCAGGCGTGCGAGATCGTGATCGTCGACAACGCGTCGACGGACGGTTCGATCGAACGCCTGCGCGGGCGGTATCCGAGCCTCACGATCGTCGCGCGGCGCGAGAATGGCGGCTTCGCGCACGCCGTCAACGCCGGCGTTCGTCTCGATACGGGGAACCGGCCGGAGTTCGTCGCTCTGCTCAACCCGGATGCCCAAGTGAGTCCGGATTGGATCGAGACGATGACGGCGTGGATGGACGAACGAGCCATAGACGTTGCGTCCAGCGTCATCCTCGCCGGTTCGGGCACGTTTTTCGCGGGCGGCAGCTGGATGCCGTATCTGGGCGTCGCGCGAACGCATGCATCTTTTGTGAGCGAGCGCGCGCAGTGGGTGAGCGGCTGCGCCATGCTCGTTCGCAGGGATCTCTTCGAACGCGCGGGCGGCTTCGACGAGGGGTATTTCCTCTATGACGAAGACGTGGACTTCTGCATGCGCGCCGCGGCTGCCGGGGCGCGCATCGGCGTTTGCGAGAAGCCGCTCGTGAACCATCCCGATCCCGGAACGAGTACGAATGCGCTTGGGGCTTTGCGCAAACGGCGTATCGCGATGACGTCGCGCGGACGCCTCCTGCGACGGTTCTCGCACGGGATTGCGATGCCGAGTGCCGCGCTCTTCCAGGTGTTGGTCTCGCCCTTACTCAACGGCGCATCGCTGCGCGACTATCCGGTGCTCGCCCGTTCGTTCTTAGAGGGATTCCGCGACGCGGGCCCCGTACGGTCGGGCCTGTGAAGAGTCTCTCGAGCGCCCTCGTCGCGCGTGCCGTTGGCGTTGCGGCACTTTTCGTCGTAGCGGCGACGGCGATCTACTACGTCTTTTCACCGGTGCCGCCGTACGGGTTCTACTACGACCTCGGCGGCAACGTGCTCGCGACGTCGCTCATCGCGACGTGGATGCACGGATTCGCCGACGTTTGGGACGCGCTCGGGTGGGCCGGCTGGGCGCAGCGCACGGCATTCACGTACGCGCCGATGACGGTCTACGGTATCGCCGTCCCGATCGCCAAGATCTTCGGCAACAATCCTTTCGCGGCGGTCAAGGCGATGCAAGCGATCGATCTCGCCGCGGCTTGGGCGTCCGCTTCCTACTTGTACGTGGTTCTGCGCGGCCGTTCGTCGTGGGCGTGGGTGGCTGGGCTGGTGTATGCGCTGCTGCCCGAGCAAGTTCTGATGATCCGCGGCAATATGGAGTTCGGGCTGGTCTCCGCGCTCGTGCCGTTGACGCTCGCCTGTCCGCTCGCATTGGTGCGGCGTTTTGGGCTGGCGGCGCTGCCGTTCTGCGGAGCGCTCGTGGGTCTGCTCACCACCGACCTCGTCGTGGAGTATGCGATCTTCGTCGGTATCCCCGCCTGTGTTGCGGCGATCGCAAACGCGTACGACCGCACGCGCCGCCTCCGGTGGATCGGTTTTTCCATCGCCTGTTTGGCCGCGTTCTTTGCGGTCGCCGCGTACACCGCAATCCCAACCGTCGCGTCGCACGCGCTATTTTCGCCCGGAGCTCCGACCGATGCGCTGCTGCAGGGCGGCGAATTCAGCTCGTACGCCGAGAGCCCGCTGGCGCTTATTTCGCTCATGCTCAACGAGGGGCTCGCGAATCAGCGTCCGGAATTTTCGCTCGGGCCGCTCACCTGGGTCGTCGTTTTGCTCGGCGCGATCCTGTGGGGACTCGCGATCGGCTGGGTCGTTCGCTGCATCCGCCGCGGCTCGTTCGCACGCGGCGAACGCGCGCTTTTGATCGCCGGCGCCGCGTGTTTGCTGTTGTCGATGGGCGACGTAATCCCGGGCGTCGGCCTCGTCTGGTGGCTGATCTCGCATCTCCCCGGGATCAATCAGATTCGCACGCCGGATCGTCTGATCGCCTTCGCAATTCCGATGGTGGTCGTCAGCGCCGTTTCGTCCATCGAATATCTCGCGCGCAGCGTAGGAGCGCGAAAGTTTGCGTACGGCGCGCTCGCAGCCGTCGCGGCGGGGAATCTCGCGCTGTTCTTTGCATTGCGAGTTTTCCTCGGCGATACGTTCACGGTAGAAGACAAGATGCCGCATCTCGACCGTATCGATGCCGTCGCGCAAGCGCGAGGAAATCGGGCGGTAAACTTGGCATTCGTCGACACGGGATCGATCTTCGACACGTCGCTCTACGCGATGATGATGCCGAACCTCGATTTCGCCGGCGACTTCATCCAGCGCTACGAAGGCGACGGCCTCGGCGGAACCGGGATGCTGGCTCGAGCGGACGTCGCGACCGTCGTCACCTCGCCGTCATGGGCCGGCGATTCGCCGCTGCTCGCACAATCGGCGGTTGCTCGCGCCTCGTTTCTGCATCCGCTCGAGGGCGAAGCGACGACCGTTACGGCCTACGGTGTCGAACCGGTTCGGGGTTTCGTTCATCCGGTCGAACCGGCGTGTCTCGATGGCGGCCCAGGCATGCTCGACTATCTCGAGATACTGCCTGCATTCAGTTTCAGCGCCTTCGTTCCAAATGGGCGCGATTGCGTTCGAACGCTTTTCACGGACTCGGCCCCGGCTTCGGCGCTGCTCGGCGGCAGGATGGTCGCGAGCTTTCCCGGGACGGCGATCTTCGCCAACGCCGGCGTCCTGCGCGACATCGACTATCGCGTCGCACTCGGGCGCTTTCTGCTGAACGTTCCGTGGTATCGCAACGCGATCGACGGCGACAGCCCGCAACTCTCCGACGGAGCCGTTTCGCTGGATCCCGGCAAGACGGGCGGGAGCGCGTTTACACTCGCAGGCCCGGGCAACTACGCTATCGCGCTGCGCGCCGTCTGTCACGGAACGATTCAAGGCACCATGCAAGTCGATGGCGGCCATACGGTGCCGTTCGTCTGCCCCGCCGCTCCCGGTTTTTCGTGGGTCGAGGTTCCGGCGGGACGCCTGGCCGCGGGCACGCATCATTTCTTGGTGACCGTCGGCGCGTTCGATACGAGCGCTCCTATTGCGCGAACGACGTGGCACTTCGGTGTCGACGGCGTCGTCGTGGTCGCGCGCGGGCAATCCGTCGCGCAATCCAAGCCGCCGGTTTCGGCTTTTGCCTTTTCGGCTTCCCGCCTCGAGACGCAGTTGAAACAGCGCGTGGCTCCGGAACTCGCGCTCGCGAGCACGAGCGGCTTCGAAGCGATTCCCGGCGCGGCGGATCCTTCGCGAACGATGCTGCTCGCGCGTTCGAGCGAAGCGATAGCGAGGTACCGGTTCGACGGAACCCCGGGTACCTACCGCGTCGCCGCGACGGCGTACGCCGACGGTTCGCTCTTGGGCGGATCGTATCTCGGGATCCTAAACGGCACGCGCTGCTGCGTCGCCGTTTCGTCGCTCAACCATGATTTCGGCCCGCAACTTTATGCTGAAGGAACGCTGACGTTGCGCCGGGGCGACGTCATCGCCGTTCTGCTGCATACGGCGGCAAACGATCCGGCCGCTATTTCGCAGCTCTTGAGCGTTGCGATCGAGGCGGATCCGAAGCCGGTCGTGCCTGACGAGAGCCGCTCGCGCTACGTTGCGTTCTTCGATTACGTCGCGCACTCGAAGAATTACAATCCCGACGTTCCCGCCGGACCGACCCCCGTCCCCGGACACGCGGCCCTGACCCCGTATTTTGGCTTAGCGCTTTGGACGAGACCGGCGACCCTTTCGGCCGCCGGCTTTCCACCGTCGACACAAACGGTCCCGACGACCTTCTCGGCAGATCTGGCCGGCGGCGGTTCGGCCGTCGTCCGGCTGTCGTGCGGCGCCGATTCCATCACCGCGCGTTTAGTTGCTCCGGGCGGCAGCATTACGTTGCCGCAGTCGGCGGCCTCCGACTGCAAGGCGCAAATATCGAGTCAGGATGCCGGCTTCTATCTGAAGCAGGCCGCGATCGCCCGTTCGATCGTCGATCTCGATCTTCACGGCGTGCGCTGGATTGCGGCAGGAACGTATCGCGTGCAAGGGATCGAACGCGGCAGCAGCGCAGCGGGCGGCGCGATCTTCGTCGATGGCCGCCCGGTCGGCTCCCTGGCGCGCATCGCGCGCGACGGGTTCCACGAGCTGCGCTGGATGCACGCGCCGCCGGACGCGTACATGATCACATTCGTACCGTTATCCTGGCCCGAGACGGCTCCGGCAATTGCGGTCACGCAAGACAGCAGCCAGCGCTGGTCCGTCCACTTGGATCGCGCCACATCGTTGGAAGGCGCAGTCCTGTCGGATGGGAATTGGCGTTTGACCTCGGGCGGTCACTCGATTTCCGGGGCTTCGTGCGATCTCGATAATACCTGCTTCGGCGCAGTTCCGGCGGGCGACTATCATCTTTGGCACGCTTGGCCGGGCTATATTCTCGTCGGTTTCGCGATCACGCTATTGGCCTGGCTCGCAGCCGGCGGTCTTTTGGTAATGGCCGCGAGGAGAGCGTAATGCGCGTCCCGCGGGTTGCGTTCGTCGTGGCGTTGACGGCTTGGGCAGCCTACGCGCTCTACTACGTCTTCAACCCGCAGCCGCCGCACAACTTCGCCGGCGACCTCGCGTACAGTATCGTCGGGATCGGCAGAATCGCCGCGCAGGCCACGTCGTGGCACAACGTGACCGACATGCTCGGATGGGAAACCTGGAACGATTTCCCATCGTTCCTGTACGCGCCCGGAGGCCAGTACGCGCTCGCCGTTCCGCTCGACGAGCTCCTTCGCGATCCGGTCCGAACGGTGAAGCTCGAGCAGATCGTGGCGCTTTCGCTGGGCTTCTTTGGAATGGCAAATCTGTACGCGGCGATCTTCGGGCGCAGCGTCTGGCGCTGGTTCGCCGCGTTCGTGTATGCCGTGATGCCGCTGTCGTCGATGCTCGTCCAGTGGGACGGCGACTTCGCGTGGGTGGTCGCGTTTGCACCGTTCGCCCCGCTTGCCGCGCTCGCGCTCGGACGGCGTTTTGGCGCGGCCGCGCTCCCGGCGACGGGCGTGCTTTGCGCCCTCGCAACCTTCGCGTTCAGCCCCGAGCACGGATTAACGCTCGGACTTCCGCTGCTGGCATTCACGATTGCGCTCTACCGGCGAGACCGCATCCGTACGCCATGGATCGGCATCGCCGCCTCGTTCATCGCGCTGGTGCTCTTCCCGGCTTTCGTCGTATTGCAGACGCGCTACGGTCCGCACCCGATGTGGTGGACGTCCGGCACGCTGACCGAGTTCGGCTCCGACAGCAGCGGCTTGCGCTCGCTCTTCGGCCAAGGGTTCCTCGAACTCATCGCCGGCGTCTACCGCGAGCAACTCGTGTCGGGCAACGCCTACTTCAACGCTTCGTCCTCGCTGGCGTACGCAGTTGCCGGCGGCGTGGCGTCGCTCTTCCTCGTCGCTTGGGCGGTCGCGTCCTGCGGCGCCGGAGCGGTTCTGCGGCGCTGGTGGCCGGCCGCCGGCGTGGCGGCCGTTTGCATCGTTCTCGCTTGCGGCACGCGCTTGCCGCTCCTCGGGCCCATGCTTTGGAACGGCGCGATCGTCCACGTTCCGCTGCTCGACGCACTTCGCACGCCGGATCGCTTCGTGCAAATATTCGCGCTGCTGATGTCGCTGGGAGCAGCTTACGCGTTGCAGCGCAGTTTCGAAATAAAACGTTCGCGGCGATGGATGGCGCTCGCGGCGGCGATCGCGATCGCGGGGTACGGCGCGTTCTTCGTTCGAGAAGGCGTGCTCGGGTTTGCAGCTCCCGGGCAGCTTCCCGACTTTGCTGCGATAAACGACAGCGTGCAAAGCATCGGCGGGCGGACGGCCGTCTATGCGTTTCCGGCCGGCGGCTCGCCGCTCGACTTCGCAGCCTACGCGCCAACGACGCCCACCGCCGAATTTACTTGGAGCTTGATGCAGCGGCACGCAGACGAGGATGGGGGCGTCGCGCTCCTGCGTCGCGCCGGCGTGCGCTCCGTCGTTACGTCGCCGAACTGGACGCAGCCGTCGATCGACGGACTTCCGCCCGACATGGCGCAGCCGGTGGAGCGGTCGTCGTTTTCAAAAACGGTCTTTTTGGCGCCAAGCGGCGCGCGCGTTTTCAGAATCGATGGGGCGCGAGGCATGGCGGTGTCCGCAACCACCGTGTGTGCGTATGGCGGACCCTCGGGTTTCGAATTGGCGGCGGGCGAGCGATTCCTCGACGGCGCCGCGCTCGTGCATGGGCCGCGTGCCGGATGCGCGCGAACGGTGCTCGCCGATGCCGATCCGCTCGACGCCGCGATTCCATCACAAGCGATCGCGAGTTGGCCCGGCGCGCAGCTTTTTGGAAATCTCGGCGTTCCGACGCCGAACAAATTCGAAATCAACCGGATGCAACTTGCGGTACCGTGGTATCGCGATGCCTACGGCGGCGACGCTCTGCTCGACGGCATACCGCTTGTGACGGGGGCATCCGGTTCTTCGAATCCGGCGCCGTTTACGATCGCGCGGGCGGGAGCGTACAGCGTTTACGTTCGCGCCAGCGGTCCCGCGGCGTTCCGCGCGGTCTTGGCAAGCGGGAGCGCGTCGGACGCTTTAAGCGAGCGTCCGCGCGGATTCCGCTGGATCGAGCTTCCATTGGGAAAACTCGAGCCTGGCTCGCAGACGCTGGAGCTGGCGATTCTCCGTTTCGTTACGCTGGGGCAGAAGGTCGCGATCGACGAAGTTGTCGTCGCTCCGTCGAAGATCGCGCTTGCGAATCTGCCGGTCGATGCCGCGATGGTGACGTCGCGTGAATTCTCGCCGCCCGGCGGGGTCGACGTGCGCGAACCGCAGTTCCTTTTCCCGAAGATGTCTGGTTCGTCGTGGACCGCCGACGTGCCGGACGCACAACCCGATGCCGGAATGCAAGTTGGAATCATCAACGGCGAGCCGCAAATGCTCTCGTCGCGCACGCGCGCTCGCATCCGTTTTCGGTGGAAGGGGCGCAGCGGCGCGTATGTGACTTCCGCGGTTACGTGGCTAGCCGGCGCGGGTTCGCACGCGACGATTTCGTCGCCGTCTCGAGCTTCGTCTCTCGTTACGACCTTCTGCTTTCGCCCAAGCCCGTGTTCGGATTGCTGACCCTGCGGCACGGCGATCCGATCGACGTTACGCTGACGACCGGCGGATCGGCGCGGATTCCCTGACGGAGCTCGCCCTCTTGGGGGTACGCACCGGCGCCGAACGGCCGACCGAGTACGACCAGCACGGCGAGACGTGGCGCTTCGATACCGACAACTCTCTGGCGATGATCGAAGCGATGCATTCACCCAACGTTGCGGTCGTGTCGAGCGCGCTGCGCGCGGCCCCGGGGACCGTGGGCGAGGTTCCGTTTCGTCCGGACGTGACCGGCGGTCGCGTTACCGTGGAGCTTCAGTATACGGGCGGCAGCGGCCGTGCGGCGCTGCGCTGCGGCAGCGCGACCGACGCAGCCGATGTGGGCGCGGCATCGATGAATCCGCGCAGTACGGACCTTGGCGTCACGCGAACCGGCGACGATCCGTGCGCGTTGAGCATCGAGTGGCGCTCCAGCGAGTTTCAATTAACGTCCGTGCGCATTCGCGCGACGGGCTCGACGCTGCTCGGCTGGACCGCGTCGCAATATTTCGCACGCGGCTCGTACCGGTGGCAGTCGGCCGCCGCGGGGAACATCGCGCTTTCGATTGACGGCGATGCTTGGAAACCGGGCAAGCCCCGGGCGCTCTCGGCCGGCATGCATCGCTTAACGCTCGAGCGGGCTCCAACGGCGCTGCCGCCGCTGGAATTCTTCCGCGATGGCGCGTGGCCCCTCGCGCCGGCGCCCGATGCGTCGATCGCCGAGCGGTCGTCCACCGCTTGGACCGCGCACCCCGCCGCACCGGCGACGATCGAAATTGCCGAACTCAACGACGGGAACTGGTTTGCGCGCGGCAGTGGCTCGACGAGTGCGGGCTACGAGTGCGATCTCGTGAATACGTGTTTCGACGTCGGCGGCGCGCAAGACGTGTCGATCGGCAGAACGCTGTCGAAGCCGCTGCTGCTCGGGTTTCTCATCACGATCGCCGACGTTCTCATCGCCGCGCTGCTCGTGCTCTTGGCCGCGGTGTCGCCCCGCGCAGCTACGCCTCAGCGCCTGCGCGCGAAGTAGCGCACGCTTTCCCAACCCGCGCCCGCGTCGCTCCCGGCTTCTGCGCGCTCCACGATGCCGCCTTGGCTTTCGACGTAGGCCTCGACGTTGCGCCGCTTCATCCCGTGCATCTGCATGAACGGTAGGCCCTTGAGCGTTTCCTCCGACGCGCTCGGGTAGCGACGCTTGCGCAGCCGCAGCAAAAGAGCCGCCGGTAACTTCGGCACGACCTCGTTGTAAACGAAGTTTTCGAACGATCGTTTGAGCGTCAGCGCCTCGTTGTTCGGAAGTTGGAAAACGACCCAGCCCGAAGGTTCGACGACTCGAAAAATTCCGAGATGTAGCGGCGCGCCATCGGCGGAGGCATGTGCTGCAGAACGACGTTCGTATAGACGACGTCGAACGCTCCATCGGCGAACGCCCGCAGATCGGCTTGCTGATTAAGAACCCATTCGATGTTGTGGAAATTCTCGTGCATCGATCGCCCTTGCGCGATCATCGAGGGCGCGATATCGACGGCAACGACATTCTCCGAGACGGCGCTCAACGCGCGGGACAGGCGCCCGACACCGCATCCAAAGTCCAAGGCCTTTCGAAATCGCGGCCGCTTTCCCAACGTTTCCAGGGCGGAGATGACGCCAGCAATCTCCATGCGACCAGTTTCGAAGAACTCCTCGGGTTTCCAGCGACCGCCGAGTTTCGAGGGGTCGTCGGAATAGATCGCCCACATCGCGTCTTTTTCGCCGAGCTTGTTCCACGTGTCGGCGAGTTTGGAAACGTTGTCGTCGGTGATGGGTCCGTCGTCCATGGCAGGGCCGCCTTTCTACGCATGAAGCACCGAGTACTTCAGTGCGGAGGCGACCGGTTTTCTCTGCAACGTACCAGGTGCGACCTTTATGCGAGGCATTTTCCGCAGGTTTTTAGCCCCGCGGCAATAAGTCGGGGCATCGTGACCATGAGAGTGCAAGTGGGCGGCGCCGGCGGCGCCCCCTCGAATAATTTTATCAGGTCTTTGACCGATCTTGGCGACGAATACTACGTTATCGGAATGTGCGCGAGCCCGTCGGATCTTTTTTTGGCAGACGTTCCCGAAAAATACTTGGTGCCGTCGGCGTCGGATCCGCGATATCACGATTCGATCGTGAGGCTTCTGCAGAAAACGAAGCCCGATTTACTGCATCTCCAAAATGATTTCGAAGTGCGCGCCATCTCTCGCATGCGCGACGACGTCCTTGCGCAGAACGTCAAGCTCTTTCTTCCCAATAAGCAGACGGTCGAAGACTGCGTCGATAAAATGAAGTCGTACGCGATTTGGGAAAAGGCCGGCGTGCGCGCTCCGAGGACAATGCTCGTTTCCAGCCCCGAAGATTTGCGGGTCGCGTTCCGCGATTTCGGCCCCAAGGTGTGGGTCAGAGCGACCGAAGGCGGCGGAGGAACCGGCGCGCTCCCTACGGACAACTTCGAGTTCGCCCGCCTTTGGATCGAGCGCTATAACGGGTGGGGACACTTCACGGCGAGCGAATGCCTGACCGAGCGCACCGTCACGTGGCTGTCGATCTGGTATGAAGGCGAACTGATCGTAGCGCAGACGCGCCGCCGTCATAGCTGGAACTTCGGCAACCGCACGCTGTCGGGCGTCACCGGCATCACTGGGGTCGGCGAAACCTGCTCGGAGCCCGACGTCGACGAACTCGCCTTGAAAGCCATCGCGGCCGTCGATGCAAAACCGCACGGACTTTTCGGCGTCGATATGACGTACGACGCGCAGGGGCGCCCGTGCGTGACCGAGATCAACATCGGCCGTTTCTTCACGACGCACTATTTCTTCACGCGCGCGGGATTGAACATGCCGGACATCTACTGCCGTCTGGCGATTCGCGGCGAAAAACCAACCCTTACGAAGAAGATCAATCCACTCCCGGACGGACTCATCTGGATCCGAGGAATGGACGTCGAGCCGGCAATGACCACGTCCGCCGAACTCGAGAGGGTCGCGCGAGACATCGTTTGAGGTGACGTATTTGGGTGGGAAGTGCGTCGTCGTAACCGGAGCTAGCGGTTTTATCGGCTCCGCGGTCGCACACCGGCTCGAGCGCGAAAGCGGCGTACGCGTCGTGCGTCTGGCGCGTTCCGTAGCGCGCACCACCGATTCGCTTTCCGTCGCGCTCGAGGATCTGGATCGCGATGTTTGGCGCGCCGGCTCCGTCGATCGTATCGACGTCCTATTCCATCTCGGCGGGTACATTCCAAAAACGCCGAGCGCGGGAATGGCGGTCGAGTCGAATTTTACGTCGAACCTCATCGGCACGCGACGGCTGCTCGAGAGTTTGCCGAACGTTCCCGACAAGATCGTTTTCGCAAGCTCGGTAGACGTTTACGCACGGACGAGCGATACGATTACGGAAACTTCTCGCGTCGACCCCGCGACGCTGTACGGTGCGAGCAAGCTGTTTCTCGAGAAGCTGGTCGAGTTGTATGCACGTGAGAACTCCGCCGATGCAACCGTTCTGCGGCTCGGCCACATTTACGGACCGGGTGAGGGCGCGTTCGACAAGATCATTCCGAAGCTCATTCGCACGCTTCTGGCAAAGCAAGATCCGGTGATTAATGGCGACGGTTCGCTGCTGCGCGACTATCTGTACGTTACGGACGCCGCCGACGCGTTCGCGCGCGCAGCCGGATGCCGCGGCGTCCCCGGACCCCTGAACGTCGTGAGCGGCCGTTCGGTGTCGTTGCGCGAACTGGCGGAGTTGCTGGTCGAACTAACCGGATACGCCGGCGAGATTCGCTACGGTCCGGGCCAAGGTGCCGGCACCTCGTTTCGTTTTGACAATGCGGAACTCGTTAGAGCGCTGGGCGACGTGGCGCTCGTTCCGCTTCGCACCGGCCTAGCCGCGGAAATCGAGTCTTTCAGGACCGGACGCGATGTCTGAGGTTCGGCCGGAGATCGTCGTCGACTTGGACGGTCCGATCCTCGACGTCGCCGAACGCCATTACAAAGTCTACTGCGACATCGCCGCCGAACTTGGGAGCGCGCATTTACCGTTTGAAACGTACTGGTCGCGGAAGCGAGTGCCGCTCGGTGCCAAACGCATCCTCGAACTGACGAGCTCGGCGGCGCAGTACGAGGCCTTCGCGCGGCGTTGGCTTCAAGAAATCGAACGCGACGTCTACTTGGATAGTGATACGCTGCAGCCCGGCGCACTCGCGACTCTGGGTCGATGGAACGATGCGGGGCACACGATCGTGCTCGCGACGATGCGGCAGGACGCCGAAGCACTCGAGCGTCAGCTGCTCGCACTGGGGCTCGAGTCGATGTTCCACACCGTCGTCGTGTGCGACCGGCTCGAAGGCGCAATCGGGAAGGCCGAATCGGTTGCAGGCGCCGTCGGCAAAGCACCCGAGATCAGTTACTGGATCGGCGACACCGAGATCGACGTGGCGGCGGCGCGGCGGCGCGGCAGCATCGCGTGGGCTCTTTCGTGCGGCCTGCGCGCGGCGCCATTTCTTCTATCGCACAACCCAGACCACCTGAGCGAATACCTTGCAGACGTGGACTTGTCGGCAGGGTAGGTGGGTATGCGTCAGTCATTGTATACACCGAAGCGCAATTTGAGGCAGGAGAAGTAAATGCCCGAAAAAACGGACGAAAAGGACCGCTTAGAACGGCTCGCGCCCGAGTACGACTCTAAGGTTGATTTCGATCGCTACGCACTCGACGCGTTCGGCGTCATGCTGCGTTCCCGGCTCGAAGCCTCCAACGTTCTCGACCTAGGATGCTCGACGGGCACGACCGCCGAAGCGATCGTCGACGTAGTTGCGACGCTGGACATGGTCGACGGCTCCGAGCGTTATGTCGAAATCGCCAGATCGCGCATTCTAAACGCGAACGTGCGCTTCTATACGGCTCTGATCGAAGAGTACGAACCGGATCGGGGCTACGACCACATCATCGCTTCGCACATTCTCGAACACGTAGACGATCCCGTCGCAATTTTGAAGCGCATCAAATCCTGGCTCGCGCCGGGCGGCCGCATTTGGGGGTACGTTCCCAACGCACGTTCGATCCATCGGCAGCTCGGCGTTAAGGTCGGCGCCGCCGCGAGCATCTACGAGTTATCGCCGCGCGATCACATGATCGGCCATCGCCGCGTGTACGACCCGGATACCTTCTCCGCCGATATTCGCGCCGCCGGTCTCAAACACGGCGCGCTCGGCGGTTTTCTTATCAAGCCGTTCCCATCGTCCGTCATGCAGGGTCTCGACGACGCGATGATTCGAGGGCTGCTTGCGGTCGGCGCGGATCAGCCCGGCGTAGCGTCGGATATCTATTACGAATGTTTTGCCGAATGAACCGGTAACGGCGCGCCCATGGATTTGCTTCGCCGGGTCTTCTACTTCGTCCGCGACGTGTTCAAGCGCTTCGGCCTCGAGTTGCGCTACGTTCCCGTGCCTAAGGGCGATATTCCGGACCGCGAATTCTACGCCCCGCTCTTTTCGCCATGGTTGCTTCCGCAAGAGCGCAAGAAACTACGCGCCGACGACCTCCAAGCGGTTGCATCGGTGGACCGAAAGTACTTGCTGTGGCAGCTCGTCACGCAAAGCGCGCGAGCAGTGGAGGGGGACGCGGTCGAGTGCGGTGTCTATCGAGGCGGAACGGCCTACGTGCTCGCGCGCGCGCTGCGCGAGGCCGGGACGCAGCGAAAGCTGCATTTGTTCGATTCGTTTAGCGGTATGCCCGAAACCAGCAAAGATCACGACATTCATCAGGAAGGCGATTTCAGCGACGCCCCGCTGGAGCAGGTCAAAGGTTATCTTTCCGACTACGGGAGCGACGTCGTCTTTCACCCAGGCTTCGTTCCGGCGACGTTCGCAGGTTTCGAAGGCGCGACGTTTTGCTTCGCGCACATCGACCTCGACTTGCACGACGCGATCCGCGATGCGACGGCCTTCATTTACCCACGCATGCCTCGCGGCGGGATTATCGTCTACGACGACTACGGTTTCCCGACTTGTCCGGGCGCGCGCAAGGCGGTGGACGACTACTTTGCGGATAAGCCGGAGATGCCGCTGGTGCTCGCGACGGGCCAGTGCGTGGTTTTCAAGCTGTAGCGTGCGCGAGAAGGAAGGCCTTTAGAATTGCGCTTTGAAGTGAAGCGTTTTGTTTAAGAGCGGCAACGCCCGGGGAGTTCTAGGTGCCTGAAAAGTCCGATCGGTTACGCGTAGCAATCGTGGGTTACGGGTACTGGGGACCGAATCTCGTTCGTAACTTCATGGAGAACGATCGCACCGTCGTTGCGACGATTTGCGATCGTTCCAAGGAGCGGATCGATCTCGCCGCGCGCCGCTATCCACAAATCTCGCGGACGAGCGAATTCGATGCGGTATGCGCAGACCAGAACGTGGACCTCATCGTCATTGCGACGCCGATCACGACTCACTTCGAACTCGCCAAGCAAGCGATGCTCGCCGGAAAAGACGTGTTCGTCGAAAAGCCATTGTGCACGACTGCGGTTGAGGCGGCGGAATTGCGCCGCGTGGCCGACGACTGTGGGCGTAGGGTTTTCGTCGACCACACGTTCGTCTACAATCCGGCCGTTCGCAAGCTTCGCGAGGTCGTGACGGCTGACGACTTCGGGCGTCCGCTCTACTACGACTCGGTGCGAGCCAATCTCGGCTTGTTCCAGGCCGACATCAACGTCTTATGGGACCTCGCGCCGCACGACCTTTCGATTCTCGATTACGCCCTCGACGGCGCCGTTCCCGAAACGGTGAGTTGTGTGGGGGCCGCGCACTTCGGCGAAACGAAAAACATCGCGTACCTTTCGCTGGTTTACGACGGCGGATTCATCGCGCATTGCCATCTGAGCTGGCTCGCGCCGGTAAAGATTCGCCAGGTCATTTTTGCGGGATCGAATAAATTTCTGATTTACAACGATAACGACCCCGCCGAACGCATCAAGCTCTACGACAAGGGCGTTAGCGTGCGGACGGATGAATCGCGCGATATGCAGCGGATCCAATATAGGACTGGAGACGTTTACTCGCCATTCGTGGCAAACGACGAAGCCTTGAAAATCGAAGTCGAGCACGTTGCCGCCTGCTACTTCGACGGCGCGAAACCGCTTACCGGGATCACGTCGGGAACGAACATGGTTCGTATTCTTGAGGCCGCGGAACGCTCGATGAACTGCGAAGGCGCGCCTCAGCGCCTCTCGTAGCGGGCGTTTCGCCCGTGCTCGTACCCGATTCTCAAGAAGGTTGCTCGGCCGTCTTCGCGCAAGGCTTTCACGACGGATTGCACGGAAAGCTTAGGGAAACAACATTTTGGGACTTTTGTCGCAGGGGATAGGACACTGAGCCACCTTCGGGTTCGTCCGGTCTATCGCGAGCGTCGCGGGGGCGAAGAATCGTGAAGTACCTGCGCTTCGCGGCGCCGCTGGTTCCATTTGCAATTGCGTGGCTGATCGTCGCACTGAAGCTTCCTCCCGACGCGCAATACGTTGGAACGGACGTCGGTTTTTCATTTATCTCCCCGTCTAAGCATATCTTCGATTTAACCTGGTACGGCTGGAGTTGGTACGGAGCCGGTTCGATCAACCTCTACAATCTTTCGGTCGCCCCGTTTTACGTCTTCGTCGAACTCTTCCATTTGCTGAATCTTTCCGCGGTCGCGATAAGTCACGCAATGGAAGTTCTTCAGTTCGGCGGCATCGGACTCGGGGCGTACGTCCTCAGCGCAACGGTGTTAGGCTCGGAGCGCAAGCGGGACGTCTTGATAAGTCTGTGCGTCTCCCTTTTCGCAATGTTCAACTACTTTGGTGCGCTCGCGCTCCTAGTGCCGGCGTCGCTCTTTCAACCGGCGTTTATCGCGTGGCCCTGCCTGATCGCGTGGGAGATCCGGCTGTTCCGGACGCGCAGACATTTGGGCGAAATAGCAGCGTTCGCGCTGGCCGTCTTCGTGACTCTGTCGCTCAACCTAGCCCACACCGTCGTGGCGATGAGCCTCCTCATTGCCCTCGCTATCGCGACGGCAATTTCTAAACGGTCGTTCAAAGAACTACTTCGGGTCGGCGGGATGGTCGCCGCCGTCGTCGTCATCCTGTCCATGCCGTTCTGGACGTCCATCGTTGCCTATCATTTGGTGGGCGGAACTCCGCTCATCGCGAGCGCAAACCTTACGCGCTTCGACGGACTCATCGAGCACGTACGCGCGTCGAACGGTTTGAGCAGTTTTACCAACCTGCTTCGGCTGAACACCATCGTTTGGTGGGCGGCCTTAGACCAAGCGAAGCCGTGGGAGAACCCTTTCGTTCTCGTTTCAACGTTCGCGCTCGCCGCACTCGGAGTTGCCGGCATATTGAACGTGAGATTCGACGTGTTCACTCGTAAATTCTGGGGAGTCACATTCCTCGTAGCGTTGTTCCTGGCTAAGGGCATTCACGCCCCCTTCGGCGAGTACTACGCAAAATTCTTAAGTCTTCCGTTGGCCGCGATGCTTCGCGAATCGAACGACAAGTTTATTCTGGTCGTGTACATCGCCATCGTCGTCCTGGCGTCGATCGGCTTGCGCTCGCTGCGCTCGAACTTCGCGCGCGGTCTGGTGGCCGTGGCGCTGCTTGGTTCGGCGGCTCCGTTTTTCTTCGGGCATCCGTTCTTGAACGGTTTTATCGTGCGCATGCCCGCAGACTACGCGCGCGTGGCAGATCTTCTTGGGGCGGATCCGCAGGCCAGGGTATTTTCGGTCACGCCAAGCAACCTCAACGAGCAGGCGTCGACGTATTGGTTCCATGGAAGCAATCTCGACGACGCGCTCTTTCACAACCCGATCACCTACTCGACGACGTTCGCGTCCATGGGGTTTTCCGCCGCATCGGGGTACGGCGACGACCGTCTCATAAGCGCCTCGGAATACTTCGCCGATCGGCAGATCGGTAAGATTCTGGGCATCGGTTATATCCTGGTGCACAAGGATTTCACTCAGGGCTTCGATATCGGTTTTTCGCAGACGCAGGAGATGCACGTCAACGGACAGCGCATCGCGCAAGGGATCCTGCGCCAGTGCGAAACGGACAAGGACCTCGAGCTGCTCTTCGACGGCCCGTACTTGCGCCTGTACCGTGTCCGCGCGGCGGACGCGCCGTTGGCGGCTTTCGCGAGCTTACACGCGGTTCAGGGATATGGCAATGCGTTGTTTCCGTTGCTGGAACTCTCGCCCGGTAATCGCGGCTTCGTTTTTTCAGGAACGCAGTCGTCAAACGTTCTCGACGCCGTTCCGCCCACGAGGTTTGCCGATCGAATCGTAACGTTTATCGACCGCCCGTCGGACCTCCTGACCAGCGATCAGATTCTGAGTTCCCCCGATTTGGAAGATGCAATCGGCGACGGCTTCGCACGCTTGCCGGTGCCGCAGACCTCCGCCGCGTCCATGCCCCCGGGCGATTACTTTGTGGGAACCCGCGGATCGGACGTCATGGCCTTGCGCTTTCCGATCGCGCGCTCGGGGCGCTATCCGATGGCCGCATTTTATCGGCACCGAGCCGGCTACTCGGCCGTCTCGTCGAATCGACTCACGCTCGTTGCGGCGCTGCCGCTCCAGCCCTCGCCCGAAGACGTCGGCCTCGACGACCCGATCGTGCAACAGGTCATCGCATCGAAGTATCTCATCTCGGCGGATGCGGACGCGCGGTTTCCGCTCGCCGGCGCGACGCGCGCGTTCTTAGTGCTGTCCGCAACGCACTCGACGCTCTCCGAGCCCGCCGCACTCGAGCTGACCTTCGAGACGGACGGCGGCCGCTCGAACGTATGGCTCCCGCTTAGCGATTGGGAGAGCGTCGTGCTTTCGAACCCCGCGCCGACGCTTTTGGGCACGTTGAACCTTCCGGACGCTCCGGCAATCGGCAACCTGGATCTGGACGTCATGTCCGCGGTCGTCAGAGGGGCTCGCACCCAGCCAGGGAGCGTCCTGTACCGGCCGGGCGTGCGAATCGTGCGCGCTAGAATTCTATTGGCCGGGTCTCCGGCCGAACGCCTTGGGCGTCCGTCGGTCGCTTCGATCCGGCTTTACGACGCCGGCCCCGACGATTACGCCGCGCAGAACCGCCTAGCGAGTCTGCAAGGCGTCGGTGCGCTCGCCGCGAGCGGCAGCGTCGCTTCCGCCGTCAGGATGACCGACGTGCGAGGTGCGTCGCTTCTTTCCACCGGTTCTCTGAACGAAGGCACAGTCGTTCGCGCTTCATATCTCTATCGGTCGTGGAAACCGGGGCAACTGATTTTAGTCGGGCATGCACTCTTGCAGCCGACCGGCACCTTCTCTGCATCGGTGACGTATCGCTACGCCGGCAAGCGCTTCATACGGGCGAGCGTTCCCGTCGCCGCCGCCCCGGAACGCGAGCCGTACGGACTGCTCCCGTTGGAACTCGACGACGCAGCATCCGCGCAGACCAGCGAATACAGCAACTGGGCGCGTTTCACCATCGACTTGCGTGCGCTGCTGCCCGACCTTGCTCGAAGTTCCGTAGAGCGCGTCGTCGTAAGCATTAAACTCGCCTCGGATTCCGGCGGCCCGACGCGATTCGTGTTCGGACCGTTGGAAGGGTACGCAGACGACGCGCGAGGTTATCCGCTGACGGCCCTCACCCTTAACGGATCCGCCGCAAAGCCCGTCCGTATCGACCCACAGGGGGCCGATGCGACGGTCGACTTTGCGCCGGCGGCCGCTTCGCCGCCCGCTGCGACGATCGTCACCGGTGCGCTGCAAGCCAATGCGCCGTCTGCAATTCGCCTAGGCGGCCGAATCGCTGCGAATGCGACAATCGCGGAGGGGAAACTGCTCGACCCCACGCTCGGGACGATCGTCGTCTCTTCGGGCGGCGTCATCGAACTCGGCACCATGTTCAATAAGGGATGGGTGCTGCGCAGCGGCCCGCCGCGATCGTTCGGGATATTCCGGGAGCTCGGCGCGTGGTTCTCGACGCAGCCGCTCGCCGCGCCTCACTTCGTCAGCGACGGGTTTGCAAACGCGTGGATGGTTCCGGCCGGAACGTATACGGTCGTGTTTCTGCCGCAGGTCGTCCGTGACGCTTCCGTCCTCGCACTTCCCGCCGTCCTGGCAGTTGTGGCGATCTTCGCGTTCGGGTGGAGCGTGCTAGCGCGCCGGCGGAGGACGACAGCGTGAGACGAATCGGCAGCTCGCCGATCCTGATGGCGGCGATATTTTGCCTCGTTCTTCTGATCGTCGGCATCTACCCGAGCGGCCCGCTTGGTGACACGATCGCGTTCGTATTCGCCATACTTTGGATCGGAGGTTTTAATCGCCGGCGTTTCGCGATCAGACTCTCGCTTATCGCTAGCTTCATCGCGATGTGTGCGTTCGCCGCATTTCGCAGTCCGATCGCCGACGCGTTCGGTGACGGGGTCTTCGTATGCCTGGCCGTTATCGTCTTGTCGATGCGGCGGAGCGTTCCGGACGCCGAGCTTCGGGTGCTGCTGGTAACGAGGCACGACGCCGAGCGGGTCGGCGGGACCGAAACCTATCTACGTTCGTTCTTACGGTCGGTCGATACGGCCGATCGCGACGTGCGCGTCACCTTCGCCACCTTCGATCAGGGTATCGTTCACCGGGAATACGAAAAGACGACGTTTTCGACGAGACGAGGCGGCCGGTTTTTCCAGTACGCGCGGGCGAACGAAGAACGAATCGTCCACCGGTCGCTGTGGAATACGATCGTCCTGGTTGCGATCGCACTCGACCTGTCGTCGCTCGCCGTTGCCGCCGCCGACGACCGCGGCGCCGATGTGGTATACGGCGTCGGCGGCATGATTCCGAACGTCGCAGCAATTCTCACGGCGATAGCTCTCGGCAAGCCTGTCCTGTGCCATTTTCACATGGACTTCTTTCTTGCCCGCTTCCCGGCGCCGCTGCGTTCCCTGCTCCGCTGGTTTTTCATGCGGGCGCAGTTCATCGTCGCCAACACCCAAGCTTCAATCGACGACTTCGCGAGCATCGGCTATCCGACGGACCGCTGCGCGGTTATCTTGAACTGGGTCTTTCCGGAAGATTTCGAGGACGTGCCTACGGTCGAGCTGCGTGCGTATCCGCTGGAAAAGATCGCACTATTCGTCGGGCGTCTGCAGAAGGAGAAGGGGATCGAACTGGTGCTACGCGCCTTCGATCGAACGCCGAAGTCGATCCGTCTCGTCGTTGCGGGGGACGGGGCGCTTCACGAGTTCGTGAAACGCTGGACCGACGCTCGCAGCCAGGTTACCTGGCTGGGTGAAGTACCGCACGCACGCATCCCGGCGCTTTTGGAGAGTGCGGATTGCCTCGTGTGGGGATCGGTCGATCGGGACGCGCTATCGCTTTCAGCGATCGAAGCGCTGGCCGCGGGTCTTCCGGTTATCGCCTCGCGCCGCTCCACGAATATGTTCGAAATGGGGAGCGAAACGTTGCCGAGTACGCTTCCTTCGGACGTCGGAATGCTCTGCGAACCCCAGGAAGAAGCGGTTGCCGAAGCCGTCGCTGCCGTTTGCTCGTGGGATCGCGAGGCGGTTCGCGCCCGCTGCCGCGCCTTCGTCGACAGACACTACTCTCCGGACAACTTCGATCGTCTCATCGGCATCCTGGTTACGATCTCGCGCGCGGACGCCGCCTCCTCGACGTAGTCGAGGCTCCGGCATCGTGCGGCAGGTTTTACCTCCCGACCCTGCTTGCATGGGATGCCGCGTCCGCCGTACAAGTCAGGTGGCCCATGAACAAGCAGAAACTCCGCGTTCCGTTCCTCGACTTGGCCGCCCAGTACGAATCGATTAAGGACGAAATTTGGCCGGCGATGCAGCGCGTCGTCGAAAAATCTCAGTTTATCCTCGGCCCGGCAGTCGATCGTTTCGAGCGCAACTTTGCCGCGTATTGCGGCGCGACGCATTGCCTCGCGACGGGATCCGGAACCGACTCGCTGCACCTAGCGTTCTTGGCCGCCGGCGTCGGCCCCGGCGACGAAGTCATTACGCAGGCCAACACCTTTGTCGCTACGCTCGAGGCTATCGCCTACACGGGCGCCCGGATCGTGCTGGTGGACGTCGCGCCGCCGACCTATACGCTCGACATCGAGGCCGTTCGCGCGGCGATCACGGCGAAGACGAAGGCGATCGTTCCGGTCCATATCTTCGGGCAGCCGTGCGACGTCGACGCGGTTTACGATCTTGCCGCAGAACGCCGGCTGGCCGTTATCGAGGATGCGTCGCAGGCGCACGGGGCGCAGTGGCGCGGCCGGCGCATCGGTTCGCGCGGCGTTGCATCGTTCAGTTTCTATCCGGGGAAGAATTTGGGCGCGTACGGTGAGGGCGGCGGCGTGACGTCGAATGACGCGGCGTTCGACGAACGGATGCGCGAACTGCGCAATCACGGCGGTCTGAAAAAATACGTGCACTCCGCGATCGGATACAACTATCGCATGGACGGCATCCAAGGCGCCGTGCTCGACGTCAAGCTTTCGCACCTGGAAGATTGGACCGAAGGACGCCGCCGCGCGGCCCACCGATACGACAAGCTTCTGGCTGGTGTTCCTAAGCCCGAGGTTCCGAACGACGCACGGCACGTCTACCACATCTACCCGATCTTCGTCGACGATCGGGAAGCAGTGCGGGCTGCGCTCGACGACCGTGGGGTCGATACGAACGTGCACTACCCGATTGCATGCCATTTGCAGGAAGCGTATGCGTATTTAGGTTATGGTGCCGGGGCGTTTCCGCACAGCGAGTACGTCGCCGACCACGAGTTGTCGCTGCCGATGTACTCGGAACTGACGCTCGACCAGATCGACTACGTCAGCGAAGCCGTTCGCGAGGTTATCTGAACGGGCGCGAGGCGCTCCCGTACCGCGCTTAGCATATGCTCGGCGGTCAAATCTTTGCGGATGCACGCAAAGTCGATGTTGAGTTTGCACGTGAAGCGCGGATCGGAAGGTTCGTAACAGGGCGGGCAAATCGACGGACGCAGAACCTTCACGTCCCCGATCGGCGCGAAGCGCTGCGGATCCGTCATTGCAAAGACGCTGACGAGCGGGACTTGAACGGCCGCCGTCAGATGGGCGATGCCCGATTCCGCGGCGATGACGAGCGCGCAATCGCGCAGCTGCGCCGCGGTCTCTTCCAGCGTTCCGGTGATGTAGTCGACCGGGAAACCGCAGAGCGACGCAAACTGCTCGGCAACGAAGCGTTCTTTCTCCGTTCCGATCGCCGCGATTTCAAATCCATCGCCGTGAAGCCGGCGCGCGACTTCCGCGTACGTCGCAAGCGGCGGCGACTTGTGTTCGTTGCCCTTATTGATGCGCGAATCGAGACTCACGAGATGAAAGCCGATGCGTTTGCGGCCGGAGATCGGCGGCAATTTCCATCGCGTCGGCATCGAGTACGCCCGATCGACGTCGGTCGAAATGCCGAGCCCGGCTAAGAGCCGGATATTGAGGTCGACGACGTGGATCGGTTCGACCGGCGTTATGTAAGCGTAACCCGGGACGAAGCGGTGCCACGACGTATACGAGTGCGAAATCAATCGGCCGGTCGCCATAACGACCGAACCCGCGTGATATTGCCAGCGGCCCGACGGGTAGGGCAGGATCGTGTAATCGTAGACCCGGCGCCGCAAGCGCAGCAGCTTCGTCGCTTTTACGTGTACGGGGTAGTCGAGAAAATCCTCGTGCTCGATGTGATCGAGCTCGGATAACGCCTCGGCGTACGCGCTCGTAGCTCGCATCGCGGTGATTGCGTGGATGGTCCAATCGGGGTGGGCCTGACGAATCGCCCGGATCATCGGCGACGTCATAATCGCGTCCCCGAGACCGGCTAGCAGGCAAACGAGAATCCTCACCGGGGACTATTCTACGGCTGGCCCCCCAAAGCGGCCTGCAAACGGGCGAACTCCGGGTTAGCCCGGTCCTTCGCAGAGACGATGGGCTCTACGTCGAGCGGCCAGGGAATGGCTAGGGTTGGGTCGTCCCATTTGGCGGCGAACTCTGCAGAGGGATCGTAGTACGACGAGTGCTTGTAGTTGAATACCACTTCGTCGCTTTGCGCGATGAAGCCGTGCAGAAAGCCCTTCGGGATGTAGAGCTGCTTGTGGTTGCGCTCGGAAAGTTCGAAGCCTTCCCATTTGCCGAACGTGGCTGAATCCGGACGCGCATCGACGATCACGTCCCAAATCGTTCCGCGAAGCACTTGAACGAGCTTGCTCATATTCCGATCGCCGTGCAGGCCGCGAATTACGTTGCGCGTCGAAAACGACACGCTGTCCTGCACGAACTCATCGAGCAAGCCGAGCGCGCGATATTTGCGCTGCGAGTACGTTTCTTTGAAGAATCCGCGGTCGTCTTCGAAGACCTCGGGTACGAAGATGCGAGCGTCTTTAAGCGTGGTGTCGATCGATTGGATCGGCATGCCCGCTACGCGCTAAAAGACGCGGACGTTTTTCAAGCCGGCCGCTTTGAATGCCGACTCCGCCGCAACGGCGTCGCCGTCAGCCGCCTGGCATACGGCAACGGCGCGCCCTTCTTCGATGGCTTCGTTGTAGTTGTCGACCTCGTCGTCGGGGATGGCGACGCCATTGAGGTAGTCCGGCGCGGCCTCCGTCTCGACGAACGAGCTGACCGTCATCTCGGGGCGATCCGACGACGTGAGGCCGGGAACGCCGGTACCGCCGGCGTCGCCCATCGTGCCCATGTTCTTTGTTTCGTCGTCGGAAAGACTGTTGTATTCCATGTCCTGGATGACGTACTCGAAGGTCAGGCCCGATTCGCCATGGGCCGCCAGGGGCGTCTTCGTGAAAACTTTGACCTGCGCCAGGTCGACGTCGTGCGCCTTAAGGGCGGCTTCGATGGCCTGCACATCATGATCGGGGGAGATTCCGGCAACTAGACGAGCCACGAAGGGTGTCCTCCTACGAACGGTGTCCTACAAGGGTGGGCGAAACCGCTTCGCTATCGGAGCGCGGCATCCCGCATCGATGTGACAGCGTGGCCGAGCCGCTCGATGCCGGTGCGGATCTTTTCCTCCGGGGCGTTCGAGAAATTGAGGCGCATGCCGTCGTGCTCGTCTCGCTCGGGATAGAAGTTGACGCCGGGAACGAAGACCACGCGCTGCTGCGCCGAGATGCGCAAGAGCGCCTCGGTGTCGATGCCCGGAACGCTTGCCCACAAGAACATGCCCCCGTGGGGCGTGATGCAGTGGGTTTCCGCCGGGAGATGCTCGCGGACCATCTCGGACATAACGTCGCGCCGCAACCGGTACGTGGCCTTGATACGTTCGATATGCTCGGCCAACTGCCGTTCGTCGCGCACGTAGCGATGAAAAACGTACTGCGTGAACGTAGCAGGCTGAAGATCGGCACCTTGCTTCGCGAGAACGATTTTTTCACGAAGGTCGTCGTCCGCAATCGCGAGCCACGCTACCCGTAAACCGGGCGCTACGATTTTGCTGCCGGTCCCGCAATAGATGACGTCGCCGGTCTTCGAGTACGACGACAGCGGTGGGAGGTCGTGGCCTTCGAAACGCAGCTCGCCGTACGGATCGTCTTCGACGATCGGCAAACCGTAGCTCTCGCAAATTCGCACGATCGGCTCGCGCCGCTCCGCGGCGAGCGTGCGTCCGGTCGGGTTTTGAAAGTTCGGAACGAGATAAAGAAATTTCGGCAGCGTATCGGCGTGCGCCAGGAGGCGGTCGAGGGCTTCCGGGACGATACCGTCGTCATCGGTCCCAACCGGAAGATAGCGAGCCTGGTATGCATCGAAGGCTTGGATCGCACCAAGATACGACGGCCGCTCGAGCACGATGTGATCGCCCGGATCGAGCAGCACTTTCCCGATCAGGTCGAGACCTTGCTGCGAGCCGTTTACGATGAGGATCTCCTCCCCTTCGTAAATCCGCCCGACCCGGCGGGTCAGCCGCTCGGCCACCCACGAACGGAGGTCCGGGATACCTTCGGTGACGCTATACTGCAGCGCCGCGGGCCCGTACAGCTCCATCACCTCTTGGGCGCAGCGGGCGATCGCCTGGGTCGGGAAAAGCTCGGGCGCAGGCAGGCCGCCCCCGAACGAAATGACGTCCGGCTGCTGCGTCACCTTGAGCATCTCGCGGATCGTCGACGCCCGGAGGTGGGAGGTTCGCGCGGCGAACCGCGCGGCGCGTGAAGCAGTCGTCATGGCTTTCGCCGTATTGGCCGAACACCGGGAGAGTCCCCGCGGGGCATGGAAGGCACCCGGCCCCATGACCGATCCGTCGAGCCGCCCGTGAAGAGCGATCTCTACCTGCGCCTTTCGCGTTCGCCTCGTAAGGCCGTTGCCGAGCGCATCCCCGGCAACGCTACCGTCGTCGACGTCGGCTGCGGCGACATGATTAAAACCTTCGACTACGTCCACCGCGCGCGTCCGAACGCGCGCATCGTCGGCGTCGAAAAGTTCGAGGACGGCACGATCTATGGCCGCCTCGAACTTCCGGCAATCGTTCGCGATTCGGGGCGGTTCGCGCGCCTCGCCTGCGACATCGAACGCGAGCCGTTGCCGTTTGCCGCCGGCAGCGTGGACGCGGTGTATTGCTCGCACGTCTTCGAACATCTCGACCCGGCGAGCCTCCGTGGCGTCGTAGCTGAGATGTTTCGAATTCTGGTCCCCGGCGGCGTGGCTTATATAGAAGTCCCGGGACCGCGCGCCCTCGTCATCGGACGCGATTCGTGGGCGGCGCGGCGGACGGAGAATTTCCCGCTCAATCATTGGAACGATCCGACGCACGTTCGGCCGCCGTTCGAAAAGGAAGAACTTGCGGGGTTGCTCCGCTCGAGCGGCTTCGACGTCGAGCGCGTGGGCTTCCATCGCGAGTTCGGTTTGTGGGGCATGCCGGCGTACGCCGCGCTCTTTGCAGCCGGCTTGCTGCCGTGGCGCATCGAAACGCGCAGTCTTTTGCTTGGAACGGGCTGGTGGAATTTGGTCGGCTGGCCGCTCTATGCGATCGCGACGAAGCCGGGAGAGTCCCCGCGGGGCATGGGAGGCCCCGCACGGTTATGACCACCGACCTCGATTGCGCCGTCTGCGGGGCGCCGGCGCGCGTCGTCGATCCCGCCTACCCGGGCTATCGCGCTCCCTCGAGCTTCTCGATCGCTGCCTGCGCCGCGTGCCGGACATCGTTTGCATTGCCGATGCGCGCCGACGAGGGGCTGTACGAACAAATTTACGCGCAGAGCGCGGTGATTCCGGGATACGAACGCTACGAGCGCTACGCTCGCCAAATCGAACGCGTCGCAGATCCGCTCGCTTTTCTCGCCGAGCGCGAGGAGAACTATTGGGCCGTGCGTGAGTTTGCGCGTTCGCTGCCGCCCGGCGCGGACGTGCTCGACGTCGGCACGGGTCTTGGCTATCTCGCTTTTGCACTGGCGCGCGCGGGCTTTCGCGCAACCGGCCTCGATTTGTCTGAAGAAGCGGTCGCACGCGCGCGTTCGCGGTTCGGCGATCACTATGAAGCGGGAGATCTGTTCGAATGGAAGAGCAGCCGCCGCGCAGGCTTCGACGCGGTGGTGATGCTCGAACTGATCGAGCATGTCGAACGGCCGCGCGAGTGGATCGAAGCCGCGCTCGAATTGATTCGCCCGGGCGGCGCGCTGCTGCTCTCGACGCCCGACCGCGATTCGTATCCGGATGGAACCATCTGGGAGACCGAAGCGCCGCCCGTCCATCTGTGGTGGTTTTCGCCGCGTTCGATCGAACGGTTGTGCGAGGGTTTGCCGGTGGCGCTCGAATTTACGGACTTCCGTTCGTGCGCGATCGAGCCGCCCGCGATGCCGTCGGCCGTCGAGCGCACGTACCGCGCACCGATGCTCGACGCCGGGGGCGAACCCGTCGGGAAACTGCGCGTCAAGCTGCACCGTGCCGGGCTCCTGGATGCGGCGATGACCGCCTACACCCTCAAGGATCGCTTCGACCAACGCAGGCGAGTCGCGTCCGGGCGCGCGCGCGCCGACGCCGCACGACGCGGCAGTCTCGTCGCCGTTTTGAAGAAAACCGTCTAGCCTATTAAGCCGTCGGTGCCGGAGGGCCGCTGATCGGCGTTCGCGGCGCTGCGGTGAGCATTGGACCGGCGAAGGACGCTTCGCTCACGAAGGCGAGAATGGTCGCGCCCAGCCCCACCAGACCGATGAGCAGCGTGACGAGTCCCCCGAGGAATGGAACCAGCTCGGCCGCCGTCAGGAGCACGAGGCCCGCGACCAGCGCGGCGAGCGGTGTCGCCGTCTGCGTCGCACTGATCATCTCCATGAGCCGCCGCCCGACCAGCAGCGAGAGCGCGGCCTTGCCGATGAACACGGCGACGACGATTGCGACGAACTCGACCGGAATGAGCGGTATCAGCAAGATGCTTACGAACAGCAGGCCGGCAAGCGGAATGACCGCGACCCATCCGAGCAGTCCGACGCCGGCGCACAGGCCGGGATGCCGCTCGAGGCGTTCGAGCGCGATCCGCGTGCGAATCGGAAAGAGCAAGAATACCAGCAGCACGACGACGTCCCACGCGATGCGCCAAAACACCGAAACGTCCGCACCGAATGCATCGCGTATCGCGTGGCGCGGCGCCCACGGGACGACCTCGGTGGTTAAGTCGCCGCCGACCATGTTCACCTGTCCGGTAATCATCGCGCCGGGGCGTTCTTCGGCGCTGCCGCCGATGACGTTCACGTCGCCGTTCACGGTGCCGGCGATGATCGCATCGCCAAGGACGACGGTAAGGTCGCCGTCGACCGTTTGACCGGGCTCGACGATGACGTCGCCCATGTACGTGCCGCCATGATCGACGCTTCGTACCGAAGCGCGCGCAGTTCCGGTCGTGAACGCGAACGCCGCCGCGAGCGCGCAGGTAAGGACGATCGCGATCGCCGTCAACCGGTTCACGGGATCTCCACCGTTGCAAGATGCTCGGCGAGCCGGGGCCGGACCGAGCGATAGAACATGAAGAGCGCGATGAAGAGCGCGGCATCGAGCACGAGCACGCCGGTAACGCCGGCGGCGACCAGCGGCGTCGCTGGGGCGATAGCATGGAATGCGTTTCCGAGGCCGCGCCACGCCGCGAGATGCTGGACCGAGCCGAGCGCCGATACGATCTCCGTCCAACGGCCGCCGCTCACTGCGACGAGCGTCGCAACCGCGACCCAGGCGCAGACGAGGTAGCTGGCAAGAACGGCCCACGCCGGAATGCGCCGGCGGCGGACCGCAGGCATCCCGCGAACTTCGGCCATCACGGCGAACGTAAAGTTCGGCGGAAGCTCGGGCTGTTTGGCGCCCAGCAGCAGCCCGTCGACGCTGCGCAGTTCGCGGAGCAGCGCGTGGCAAGCCTTGCATGCGTACACGTGTTTGGCCACGCGCAGCATAACGCGTGGTGAGAGCGCGCGATCGATGTATTGATCGAGCAGCGGTTCACACGAGGAGCAGCGCATGTTTGCCTCCCGTGTGCGGCGCGCCGTGCGCGGCCGCGCGTTCGCGTTCGCGCAGCCGTTTGGCTAGCGCGATCTTTCCGCGATGGATGAGCGTCTTGACGTTCCCGAGCGAGAGCCCGAGCGTACCGGCGATGGTGTGATATTCCATGTTATCGAAATAGCGAAGTGAAAGGACCGTACGCATGCGTTCCGGCAAATCGGCGAGCGCGGCGCGAAGTTCGCGTTCGGCCTCCTCGCGGAGCAAGCCGCCGGACGGATCGGCGTCGCGCGAGTGATCGGGTACCGCGTTCTCGAGCGTTTGGTCTTCGGGGAAAGAATGCGTGGCCGGGCGCTTCGAGGACTTACCGAGATGCGTGCGCACGACGTTGCGCGCGATCTGATAGATCCACGTCGAAAAGCGTCCGAGCGCGGGGTTGAACGTCCCGAGGTGAGCGTAGGCGCGCAGGAAGGTGTCCTGCGTCAGATCGGCTACGTCTCCGGAGTTCTTCACAGCGCCCCCGATGAAGTTCGCGATGCCACGTTTATAGCGATCGACCAGCCCGGCGAATGCCTCGTGGTCACCCTCGCGGGCGCGTCTCACGAGCACGTCGTCGGACTCATCGCCGATCTTCATCCTCCTCTCTTCGGCTTCTTACGCGCTAGCTACCGCAGGGGAAGGCGTTTGTTACAGTCGCCGAGGCGGCGTAGCGCCCGAGGCCCCGGTCTGCCCGGCGACGTAAGAAGGCGAGTCGTGCACGCCTCGGAAGCTCCAGCCCCCGCCAAATCACCCATTGCCGCCCTCGCCGAGCGGCTGCGCGCCAGCGTCATGCTGCGCCAGGCAGCCCTGGTCTTCGCGGCCTCGATGCTGCTCAATCTGTGCGGCTTTATCTTTCACGCGATCGCCAGCCGGCGGCTCGGGGTGGAGATGTACGGCGAGTTGCGGGCACTGATCGCCGTCGTCACCATCATCATTCTTCCCGTTTCGCTGGTCGCTCCGACGATCGGGCGTTTCGCTGCCGAGTTTCGAGCGCTTCACGACGACGCGCATATGTGCGGGATGACGCGCGATCTCGCGCGGGCCTTTGCAATCGCCGGAGCGTTTTGCTTGCTCGTCTCGATAGCGGCGTGCGTCCCGATCGCCGCGTACCTGCACGTCCCCATCTGGTGTGTGCCCGCCGTCGGCGCAATCGGCGCGCTCGCGATGGCCAACGCCGGGTTCCGCGCGCTGGCGCAGGGGACGCAGGCCTTCGGAACGTTCGCCATTTCCGTTGCGTCCGAAGGCATCGTGCGCGTGGCCGCGGTCGTCGCGCTGCTGTTCGGCGGTCTCGCGCTGGCCGGTGCCGTCGGCGCGTTCTTCATCGGGGCCGCGGCGGGCTTGGTCGCGCTCGCGCGCATTTTCGTCAAGCTGTATGCCGGCGTGCGCCCGCAGCGGATCGTCTACGATTGGAAGCGCATCGTGCAGTCGAGCGCGGGCGCCGCGACGATCGCAATCGCGCTCACGCTGATCGGTAACGTCGACGTAGTCATGGTCAAGCACTACTTCAGCGCGGCCGACGCGGGGCTGTATTCCGCCGCATCGCTCGGCGGCACGATCGTGCTCTATTTCGTCGGATTCATCCCGATCGTGTTGCTGCCGCAGGTGACCGATCGGCACGTGCGAGGCGAGCGCACGCGTCAAACGCTGGCCGCTGCCGGCGGACTGCTGGCGTTCATCGCCGTGTGCTCGATTCTCGGCGTGAAGTTCTTCGGCCTGATTCTGCTGCACGTACTCTTCGGCCGCGCGTTCGATGCCGCATATCCGCTGCTCGTCGGGTACAGCGTCGCGATGGTGCTGCTCGCGCTCGTCAACCTGCTGGCGTCGTACGGTATAGCGACGCATCGCTTGGCATTCGCGCCGCCGCTCGTGGTCGGAACGGCAGGAACGCTCGTCACCATCGCGCTGCTGCACCATACCCTGGAGCAGGTCGTGGGCGTTCTCGTCGCCGGAATGGCGGCGACGGGCGTTGCGGTTGCGCTCGCGCTCATCTGGCAAGGCTTGCGCCCGTCGCAGGCTGCGCGAGCGTAGGTTCGTTTTGCGCGCGCTCTTGCTCGGCGGCTACGGACAACTCGGCACGGAGATTCGCCGCCGGTGGACCGATTGGGACGTCGCCGCCCCGACGCACGCCGACATCGACATCGAAGATACGAACGCAATCGCGGCGGCGATCGAACGCGGCAATCCCGACCTGCTGATCAACTGCGCCGCATTTCATAACGTGGATCGCTGCGAGGAGGTTCCCGAGCGCGCGCTCGCCGTCAACGCGGCCGCCGTCGATCGCATGGCGCGGCTGGCGCGCGACGGTGACGTCGAGTTCCTTACGATCAGCACCGACTACGTCTTCGACGGCACCGCCAAGCGGCCGTATCGCGAAAGCGATCCGCCGCATCCAATCAGCGCGTACGGTACGTCGAAGCTCGCCGGAGAACTGCTGGTGGAACGGCTGGAGTCGCACGCGTACGTCGTGCGCACGTGCGGATTGTACGGAGAGCGCGCGTCGACGACCAAGGGCCACACGTTCGTCGATCGGATCGTCGCGCAGGGGCGCGCAGAGCGAGCCGATGCGCATCGTCGACGACGTCGTCGCTTCACCGACGTTTGCCGGCCACTTGGCCGAAGCGCTGCTCCAACTGGTGCATACGCGTTCGTACGGGCTGTACCACGCGGTCAACCCCGGACCGGTCAGTTGGTACGATTTCGCCTGCGAGGTCCTGGCCCAGGCCGGCATCAACGGGACGATCGAGCCGATCGCGGCCGCCGAGTGGAAAGCGCCGGCCCGCCGCCCCGCCTTCTCCGCGCTGGCGAATACCAAGCTCGCCGGCCTGGGTATCGAGCTTCCGGGCTGGCGAGAGGGTATCGCGGCCTACCTGCGCCTCACGTCCTCAGGATAAATTCGGCCTCGAGGCGAACCGCTTCGGCAATCATGGAATTGCGCATCGACACCGGCTCGGTCGACCGTTGCCGGGAGTTGGCCGCGGCTATCGTCGCGCCGGTCGAAGAGTTCATCGCCTCGCACTCGACGGTCGCCGTCGAGCGTTCCGTGCTGCGGCTTCTGGGCGTCGACGGCGTCGGTTCGGACGAAATCCCGATTCCGAACCTGATCGTCGACGCGCTCACCGCGCAGGAACGGTCGCGCGGGGTCGCGCTGGCATTCGGGAAGGCCCTGGCTGAAACGGGGCTCGACCCCGCCGCCATAGGCGTCGCTATCGCCGGCGGCACCTACACGCTCGCGCAGTTTGCGGACGTACCGGACGAGGCTGCGCGCGGCGCGCTGCGGCCGTACGTCGAAGCATCGCTGGCGCGCATTCGCGCGCGTCGCATCGAACGGTCGTCCTTCCTCGAACGCGACCCGCAGCTGCCCTCGCCTCTGCTCTACGTGATCGTCGCAAGCGGAAACATCTACGAAGACCGCACCGCCGCCGTCGCCGCCGTCGAAGCCGGCGCGCAAATCATCGCCGTGATTCGCTCGACCGGCCAGTCGCTGCTCGACTTCGTTCCGTTCGGCCCAACGACCGAAGGTTTCGGCGGCACTTACGCGACGCAAGCGAACTTCTCGATCATGCGCGCGGCGCTCGACGAGATTCCGGCGAGAAGTGCGGGCGCTACGTGATGCTCACCAACTACGCGAGCGGATTGTGCATGCCCGAGATCGCGTCGATGGCGGCGCTCGAGCGCCTCGACATGCTGCTCAACGACTCGATGTACGGCATTCTGTTTCGCGACATCAACATGAAGCGCACGTTCGTCGACCAGCATTTCAGCGCGGATGCTCAACGCTTATGCCGGGCATCATCATCAACACGGGCGAGGATAACTATCTCACTACCGCCGATGCGGTAGAACAAGCGCCGTCCGTCTCGGCATCGCAGTTCATCAACGAAGAGTTCGCGCATCGCGCCGGCATGCCCGACAAACAGCTCGGCCTGGGCGACGCCTTGAAATCAATCCCGACTTGGAAGACGGATTTCTCTTTCAAGCTCGCGCAGGCGCAGCTTGCGCGCCAGATTTTCCCGGACGCGCCGCTGAAATATATGCCGCCCACCAAGCACATGACCGGCGACATCTTCAAGGGTCATTTGATGGACGCGCTGTTCAATCTTACTTCGGTGATGACGCATCAGACGATTCATTTGTGCGGAATGCTCACCGAAGCGATCCACACGCCATTGCTTGGCGATCGTGTGCTGGCGATCGAAGGCGCGCAGTACATCATGGATACGGCGCGCCATCTCGGCGACGAAATTTCGTTCAAGCCGAATGGGAGATCGAGCGCCGCGCGCAGGACGTGCTGGCGAACTGCGAGGCACTGCTCGAGCGCGTCGCGGCAATGGGGTTGATGGACGCAATCGAAGCGAAGGTCTTCGCCGACGTGTCGCGGCCGCCCGACGGCGGACGCGGTTTCGACGGCGTCTTCGCGCGGGCCGCCGACTACGCCAATCCATTCGAAGACGCGCTGCGCGACGAGCTCGCGATCGCGCCGTTAGCGAAGGGCGCGCCCGCATGACCGCCGGCGTAGTGAAGCCGTACGGAGACACCGTAAACGACGGCAAAGTGCAGCTGTCGTTCACGATGCCGATCGAATGGAGCGAGGCAGCCGACGAAGCGGCACGCCAGTTGGTCGGCCGAATGGGCTTTACCGACGTCCAGGTCGTCGAGGGGCGCAGCATCGCCACCGGTTTCTCGTTCTTCGTCGTCTATGCGAGCACGTCACAGTCGATCGATTTTTCGACGATCAAGGCGCCCTCGGCGCGTTCGCACGGCATGTCGATGGAGGAGGTCGATGCCTTCGTAAACGAACGCATCGGCCGCAAAGTCCGCGTGGCCGGGGCCTGCATCGGAACCGACGCCCACACCGTCGGCATCGACGCGATCCTCAATATGAAGGGCTACAAGGGTGACTACGGGCTCGAGCGCTACCATTCGTTCGAGACGTTCAACCTGGGCAGCCAGGTATCGCCCGAAGATTTGGTCCGCTACGCCAAGGAGCACAAGATCGACGCGCTCCTGGCTTCGCAGGTCGTGACCCAGAAGGGCAGCGACATCAAGAACTTCACCGAGCTGGGGGAGCTCCTGGAGGCCGAAGGGCTGCGCGACCGGGTCGTTCTGATCTGCGGGGGGCCGCGGGTGACCAACCTGATGGCCAGCGAGTTGGGCTACGATGCCGGGTTCGGGCGCGGGACGCTTCCGAGCGAGGTGGCGTCGTTTATTGCGGTGACCTTAGCGGAACGCGGCCGAGAGTAACCCGAGCAACCCGCGTCGTAAAGGCGAAAAACCATGTTGGACGAGCTCCTCGGTTGGTTTACTGGGAAAGAACCAAACCGGCGTAAGTACCCGCGGAAACGGAAGCCCTACCGGGCAACCGTCTCTATCGACGGGGGCGTCAATCAGAAGCCGGCCATCGGTTTGGACATCAGCGGCGGCGGCCTTTGCCTGCTCACCCAGGAACCCACGGGGAAGGAAGAGTTCGAGGTGCGCGCCACCATCGACACGCGGATTCTGCGGATGCGCGCCAAGTCGGTCTGGCAAGACACCGTTTCGCACCAGGGCAAGTCCGTATGGCGCTACGGCCTGCGATTCACCGGAATTTCGGCCGACGATTGGGACTCGATCATCCGCTATACGACCGATCGCCCGGTTCAAGAAGAGAACAAAGCGCAAGAAGAGCTGGTCTCGGTGCGGATGACGCCCGACGATGCCAGCCGCCTGCTGCCGATCCAACTGCAGAAACGTTTGCTTGGCATGCTGGTGGAACGCCGCCGTTTGGCGCCGCTGCAAGAGAACGTGACGCCGCTGGTTCAGTATTTCTACTCCGGCGTCGTCCGGCACCAAGACATGCTCGTGCATCGCCTGACGATCCAATCGAAGGTCGTCGGCCCCGAAGGCAACGAGATGTACGAGTCGAGATTCGTCTTTGACGATCAGGGAAGTAACATTCAGATTCTCAACTAGCGCTTCGTTTGTGCTGCGTTGATGCGGCGTTGTCACCCTGAGCGTAGTGCGAAGC
>CAWAJD010000007.1:0-38663 GCA_963782265.1 Vulcanimicrobiota bacterium | reverse complement strand
GAAAGGGCGAAGGTCGGGGACCATCGCCGGGTCCGATCGACGCGGCGCCCAGTCTGTTGAACGCGAGGCAAAAACGTCGTTGCCGGCGACGGTGTTGGCAAGCAGTGATCCAGCTGGTCGGGTTCTTGCAGCACGCCGACGAAAATGGCGCCTCCGGGCGGCGGTGCCCGTTGTCGCTGCGGGTGCAGGCGGCGAGTATCAGGAAACGGCGGCGAGTGCGGCCCAACGGGTCTTGTTTGACGAGGGTATTGTATCGATGTATACAGTTGCTAGATATGCCTTCTTCACGGACTTCCTGAGCGCGCGACGACGATCGTGTTCGAAGTACTGTCGAAGCCCTCGCGCAGCGATTGCGCGATGAGATTGCCAGGCGAAGCTCCTGTCCGTCAAGCGATACCGCAGGAACAGATTTCCGCACGATTCGGCGTGAGCCGCAGTCCTCTGCGCAAGACTGCGCGAGCTCGAGGCCGAAGGTGCGATCGAGTACTCGGCGCCGAATTCGCGGCGCCGTGGTCGCAACGATCGATGCGGAAGTCTGCGCAGGTCTACGCGATCCGTCGCATGCTCAGCCGGCGCGATCGAACCGGCGCTGCCGCGATCGATACGAAGATGTCGCCGAAGCTCGCGAACTCGACACGGCGCTGCGCGGCCGAAGGACGAGCGTGTTTCCGTAAAGCTATCACCGATTTCCACAGCAGCACTACGACTTGGTCGCCATCGCTGCTGTCGAAGGCGATTCCAGCACACCATCAAGGTCGGACGTATTCCGACGTCGGGCTCATCGTCAAGGTCATCGCCGTCTGTTCGAGGCCGACCACGCGCGTCTGCTCGACGCGCTGGAGGCGAGCGATCTTCGCGCCTCGCTGAACGCAACGCGCGGCACCCGACCACGTCGAAGCGGTCATGCTCTCGCGTCGAAGCCGCCTAGTCGTCCTCGACGAGGCGCGCAGGCATCGATCGCCGCATCCCACTGCTGCGAGATCCGGTCCAAGTGACGGCGAACCTCGGCGAGGCGTTTTGGTTCGAGTGTGAAGATGCGCTCCCGGCCGGCGAGCTCGCTGCGCATGAGCCCGCTGTCCGAGAGAGCGTTGAGATGCTTGGTGATCGCTTGACGCGATCTTCGAGCCTTCGCAGAGACGAACGATCGACAGCGGTCCGTCATTGCAGAGGCGCGCTACGATCGATACGCGTTGTCGCCGAGCGCCGCGAAGAGCGGCGCGGCCTCGGCGAGCTTTGCAGCGTTCACGCGGCGCGAGCGCGAGATACTTTTCGAGGAGCGTCGCCTGCGTCTCCCAACCTTCGCCATTCGCCTCGAATGCATCGGCACGGCGCGCGAGCGGAATCGAATCGAAACCGGACTCGACGATCGTGAGCAGCGTGCCGCCCGGTGCCTCTGCGAGATCGAACGTTACGAGCGTCATCGGCTCGCCGGAGTAATCGATGCTGGTATCGATTGCGAATGGATGCCAGCGATAAGAGAAGTGGTGCTGCGGTTCGATCCGGTCGACCTGGAACTCGACCAAATCCTTGTATGATTCCATCCGCTTTGCGACTTCGGAATCGACCTTCGTACCGGAGAGGGTTCCGACCATCCGCGCTCCGGGTGCGAACGGCGCGTCGAACGTGACGCCGAACCATTGGCCGAAGCGCTTCGAGTCGCTGATGGCATGCCATACGCGCTCCTGCGGCGCCTTCAAGAGGACTTTCTTTTCGATCCGGTCGGTAACTGAGTTCATCGTGCAACCTCCTAGTTGCACGTACTGTAGCAGGTCCAGATCTAAAATGCAACCCTATGGTTGCGCGTAACGCTCGAGCACTTCCGCGATCGCGGTCGCGCCGCGGACGAAGTCGTCGAGACGGATATTCTCGTCGGGAGCGTGCTTGCGGCCGCCGGGATAGCTGCAGCCGATGGACGCAAACGGGATCCGAGATAGTTGACGACGTGCTGCGGCCGGCCCCGTTCCACCCACGATCGGCGCGACCAGCGGCTGGTACCGCATCGCGCAGCGTCGCGATCGTCGTGCGGACGAACGGATGGTCCGGATCGCTGCACGCGGCGCGCTGGCCTTCCTCGGGCGTGACGATCGCGATGTCGTTGAAACCGCGCGCGTCCAAGTGCTTGCGCAAGGCGGCGACGCAGCGCTGCGGACCTGGTCGGTACGAGCCGAAAATCGATGACCGCATGGGCCGTCGATGGGATAACGGTCTTGCGGCCTGCGCCGATGTGTCCGCTCCATAAACCGGCGATGTTGCACGTCGGGGCAAAGAGCGCTTCGCGCAGCTCGAGGCCTTCGCGATTGCCGGGCGTGCGCGAAATGCCGTATTGACGGCGATAGGTCGGGAGTTCGTCCGGCATTGCCGTCAGCAGCTCGCGCTGCCGCGGCGTCGGCCCGCGCATGTCGTCGTTGAATCCGTCGATCGCGACGTTCTCGTCCGCGTCGCGCAGCGTTGCGAGCGCCGCGTGCAGCCGCCAAGCCGCGTTGGGCAGCGCGTGCGCCCAGCCGGAATGGGCGTCGTGCGCTAGCGTTTTCGCGACGAGTTCGACGCTGAGAAGTCCGCGGACGCCGAGCCAAATCTGCGGCCGTCCTTCGTCGTCGATCGTCCCCGCTTCCCAAATACACGCGTCGGCCGCGAGCAGATCCTGGTTCGCCGCGATGAACGGCTCGAGGTTCGTGCTGCCGTTCTCCTCTTCGCCCTCGATAAAGAACGTTAACCGCAACGGAAGCGCATCGCCGTGGCGCTCGCGCAGCAGGTCCAGCGCAGCGAGCCGCGCGACGATTTCACCTTTGTCGTCGATGACGCCGCGCGCAAAGAGTTTCCCGTCGCGCAGCGCTGGCTCGAATGGCGGGGACGTCCACGCGTCGAGCGGTTCGGCCGGCTGCACGTCGTAGTGATTGTAGAGCAGTACGGTGCGCGCACCGCTGCCGGTCGATCCGACGACGACGGGGTTTCCGTTCGTGGGATGGAGCGTTGCCTCCACGCCGCGACGGCGCAGTGCGGCGATCACCCAATCGGCCGCAGCTTGGATGCCGCGGGCTTGGCTCGAAACGCTGGGGATGCTCGCGAACTCCGTCAGCTCTGCGACGTACCGGTCGAGATTGCCTCGAACGAACTCCGTCACCGCGGCATCACGGCATCCGGAATGGCGGGAGCGCCGTGCATGACGAGCCAGGCCATCATGGCTTGCTGCCATAGAATCGTGCCGCGCGGATCGATTGGCCCGTGGCCGGCCTTGTCGTCGGCGAAGAGGCGCGTCTCGTTCCCATTTTCGGCGACGGTCTTGTAGAACTCGATGGCCTGTGCGTAAGGCGCGCGCGTATCGAGCAGTCCGATCATTACCAGCAGCGGCGTGCGCTCGTCGTTCGCATAGGTTATCGGCGATTCGCGCGCCATCAGCGCTTGATCGAGTGCGGGTTTTGCGCCGAAAAAGCGGCGGACGATGTTGGGGCTTTCGGAGAGCGTGTATTCGAGAAGAAGGTTGGTCACCGGAACTTCCGCGACCGCGGCCTTGAACCGGTGATCGTGCGTCGTGATCCACGAAGTGAGGTAGCCGCCGTACGAACCGCCTTCGAGATAGAGTTTGTCCTTGTTTCCGACGCCGCTCGCCAGCACGGCATCGACGCCGGCCAAGTCGTCGCCGGCGGGCCCTTCACCCCAGTTTCCGACGATTGCTTTGTACGACCAATCGCCGTAGCCGTCGCTGCCGCGCGGGTCGGGGCGAAAGTATGCGTAGCCGTTGGTTGCGAGGTATTGCGCGAATGGGCTGAGTGAGAAATCGTCGGCGCATTGCGGGCCGCCGTGCGGCTCGACGACGAGCGGCACCGCCGCAGGATCCACGCCAAGCGGTATGGTGAGCTGCCCGTGAAGCGTTCGCCCATCCGGTGCGTTCCATTCGATGTAGCGCGTCTTCGCCGTCGGAAGACCGTGCAGCGAGCCGAAATGCGTTATTTGCCGTGGAGTTTTGCCCGGATCGAGGACGTAGAGTTCGGTCGGCGCGGTGGGCGTCGTCCACGAATACGCGATGCGGCCTCCCGGTGCCGCGGAAAACGCTTCGACGCTGCCGTCGCGCGACGTGAGCGGTCGCGGCGCATCGGCCGTCGATCCGACGCGATAGAGGCGCAGCGATACCCCGTCCATCAGGTTTGCGATAAGATCGGTCCCTTGCCATTGCGCGCCTCCGCCGCCGCACGACCAGAGATCGCGATCGAGCGACGCGGTGACGTCGCGATCGCCGACGTACAAATCTTCGCGCGACGGAAGTAGCCCGTCCCACGTGTGCGCGAAAGCGACCGCACTCCCGGACGGCGCGAAGAGCGGCGCGACGGAGCCCGGATAGGCAAAGAAGGCATGGCCGACGAGGTCGTGGATCGCTCCCGTGCTTACGGCGATCGCAACGTACTGGGCGTGTTCGAAATCTCCATAGACCGGGGAAGGCTGGCGAACCGACGCAATCTTCTTTCCGTCTTGCGACCACGACGGATCGTGGTCCGTCTCCGGCCCTCCGTACGACCAGGTGTCGTGCGTGAGTTGCCGCTCGCGTTTCGTTGCGACGTCGATGACGTAAAGGTTGCGCTCCAGCGGCGTCGTATCGCGGTAGTCGCTTTCAGGGGTCATCCAATGGATGCGCGGCGCGCTCGCAGCGTGGGGCTGGGGCGCCGTTTCTACGGCCGCGATCCGTGCGCCGTCGGGCGACCAGGTGAACGTCAGTACGGAACGCGGGCCGGCGGTCAGGGCCGTGGGCGCATGGCCGCGAGCGTCCGTGATTACGATCGCGTCGGCGTCGCCTTTGGTCGTGCGCAGCCAGGCGATCTTCGAACCGTTCGGCGACCAGCGAGGCGATTGCAAATCGGCCGGCATCCGCACGACCGTTCCGTCCGCGAGCGTGACGAGGTCGATCGATTCGGGCGAACGTGTTGGTTTTTGCGTCTGCGGTCGCGATTTCGATCAGCGCGTGCGTGCCGTCGGGCGAAATGGCGACGCCGTCGATGAACTCCGTCGTGGCCGTGTCGTTCAGGGTCCAAGGGCGGGCGTGCGCGGCCAGCGGCGCGGCGACGGCCGCCGCGACGAGGAGCGCTGGGATGAGCCGGGCAGCGTTCATGGCGGGTCCCTCCAGGTGCCGAGGATTGTATACATGAATACAATCCCCTGCGCAGGTTAGGGCGCTCGCCGCTTACCGGGGCCGCGTTATTTCGACTGGTGTAGGAAGAGCTGGTTGCCGTCAGGGTCGCGGACGACCGAGATGAAGCAGACCTGCGTCTCGAACGGTTCCGTCGACTCGACGCCCTTTTTTGCGAGCTCGTCGCGCATTGCGTTCATGTCGGTGACCTCGACCGCAAACGACTGCGCCGTACCGGGCATGCCGATCTGCGGAAAATTCCCCACCCCGAACGTGTGCCCGGCGACGTCGAACTCCACCCAAAAGTCCGCATCGATCCCGGACTTCTTGAGCCCGATTGCGTCGCTATAGAATACAACCGCGCGCGCGACGTCCGTGACGGGATACGCGGTGAAAGCAGCACCTTTAATAGCCATGCCTTACCCTTCTGACCGAGCGAGCCGGCGCCCTGGGATTGCCATGCGTAGTCCAAAGTGGTCATAGGCGGCTCCGACGTTCTCGCGACGATAGCGTCGTGAATTATTCCCGCGTTGCCCTAGGCTTGTTTCTCTTTGTATCGACGGCGGTTACCGCTGCGACCGCGTCGCCGGTGGCGGGAGCGCCGCAAACGGCGTTCCGCGACCTCGGCAGAACTCCGGCGGCGACGCCGATCCGGCTAACCGTCGTTCTCAACTATCGGCACGAAGCCGAGTTGGAACGCTTCGTCGAGCAACTCGACAATCCGGCCTTCGGCTTTGCGCCGCAGCCGCTCACGGCGGACCAGTTTCGCGAGATGTTTGCGCCGTCGCAAGCCGACTACGCGCAGACGCTGGCAGCGCTGGAGCGCCTCGGCTTGCAACCGACGCGGTTGTACGCGAATCGGACCGTCATCGACGTGACCGGCAGCGCTGCGGCGGTCGAGCGAGCGTTTTCAACGCGCATCGACAACGTGCGTCATGCGGACGGGTCGATAGGATACGCCGGCACGACGACGGTCGCTCTGCCCTTCGAGCTCCAGCGCACCGTTTTCGGCATCGCGGGCTTCGATAACGCGCGCTTCAAGACGTACAACCGGCGCGGCCGCAGCAGCTCGAGGAAACCGGGACCGCTGCAGGGACCGGATACGGGCCTGGGCCCGATTGCGATCGAGCGCGCGTACGACATGGGAACGCTGCACGGCTACGACGGCACCGGTCAGGCGGCGGGCGTTGTAATCGACGCCGACTACCAGAATAGCGATCTCGCAGCCTACTTGAAGTTCTTCAAAGTTACACGCACCGGGCCGCCGACGGTTCGCGTGCTGGTCGACGGCGGCCCGCCGCCCGGCCTCACCTACGACTCGAGCGAAACGACGCTGGATGTCGAAACGATCGTCGGCCTGGCACCCGGCGTCGCGCTGTACGTCTACGAGATGCCGCAGATCGACTCGGCCAGCATCCTCGACGCCTACAACCAGGTGAACTCCGACGACAAGGTCGGGGCCGTCAACTCCAGTTTCGGCATGTGCGAAACAAACACCGATCAGAAGAACTTTCCGCGGCTGGCCGACAAGCTCGCGCTGCAAGGTGAGGCTCTCGGCATCACTTACGCGGCCGCTACCGGCGATTCAGGCACTTCAGAGTGCACGTTCAGCCAGTCTCCCGGCGGCGTCGGTTCGCCGGCGAGTTCGCCGAACATCGTAGCCGTCGGCGGCACGACGCTTTTTGTAAAGCCCGACGGAACGCGTATCACCGAGTTAGGTTGGTACGACTCGGGTGGCGGGGAATCGGCGATCTTCAAGAAACCGTCCTATCAAATCGGCGTTCCGCGTGCAACCGGAGCGCAGCGGATCCTCCCGGACATCGCCTTCGACGCGGACGTTAGCAGCGGCGTTTCAACCTTCATTAACGGCGGCTGGTTTGGACCAACCGGCGGCACGTCGCTCGCTTCGCCGATCTTTACTGCAATCGCAAGCGAGCTCGCGCAGTTCAATCACAAGCGGACCGGCAACGCCCACAACCTGCTGTACGATCGCTTCAAGAGCGTCGGTTACGGCTCGCCGAACGCGCTGCAGTTTTTCGACGCGATCGGGTCCGGCAACGGTTACTGGTTTGCAACCAAGGGTTTCGACGCAGTAACCGGCATCGGCTCGATGGACGCGTGGAACTTTATGAACAAGGGCAAACCGCCCGCCGGCGGCGCCGCCGCCGCTTCCGCGGCCTCGGTGCGGACCGGGGTCGTTACGCTGAAGTACCACCATCGCGATGAGTTGATGAAGCTCATCGAGACGTCCAGCGATCCGTTCTCGCCCATGTACGGCCACTTTGTGACCGCGGACCAGTTCCGCGCCTACTTCGCTCCGACGCAAGCCGAATACGCGGCGACGGTGTCGGCGCTTCGCCGGGCAGGGTTCGGCATCGCACGGACGTGGGACAATCGCATGCTCGTCGACGTAACGCTTCTCAGCATTCGTCCCGACGCGATCCCGGCGCTGCCCTACGTCGATCGCGTCGTAGAAAACTCCTCGGCCGCCGGCGTCCCGCGGAATCTTCGCAGCAACCCGCGCGCGCAGCCCTTCGCCGCCGGGACGTGCTACGGCCCGGACGGCGGCTACGGACCGAACGTGCTGATGCAAGCATTGGACTTCCCGACGCTTCACGGCTATGACGGAAAGGTTCGAACGTTGCCGACATCATCGACGGCGCCCCGCTCGAAGCCGATATCGCGACGTATCTTAACGAGTTCGGCATCAAACGAACCGGTGGAAAAACGACCGTGATTCCGGTAAATCCCGGCACCGCTCCGACGTGGACCTGGCCGACATCGACGCCGAGTGGCTCGTGAGCACGGCGCCCTCGGCGCGTTTGTACGTGTACCAAATGCCGGTCTACGACAACGTCGACCTGCTGGATGCGTACACGAAAGTCGTATCGGACAACATCGTCGACGTTGCCAACATCTCGCTCTCCCGGGCGGAAAACAACAACGTCGATATGGCGTTGTCGCTCGTTCCCATCTTCCAGCAGGGCGCGGCGGAAGGCATACGTTTGAGGATATCCGTTCGGCGGCGTCAATGCGGGCTTGGTCCCGAATCGACCCTTCCCCCTGATCCCCGCAGATTGGCCGACGGCATCGCGGTCGGCGCGGTGAACGCCATCGTCAGCGGCGGAAAGATCGTCGCGCTGTCGGGCATGCCGAACAGCGGCGGCGGAATCTGGAGTTGTTCCCGGTGTTCAAAGAGCAGAAGGGCTACAAAGGGGTAAATCAAAGCGGTCGCAATACGCCGGACATGTCGGTGGTCTCCGAGATCAACGGCAACAGCGCGTCGATCTTCTTCGAAACGGTTGGAACGGGAACTTCTTGTTCACGAACTCCGCACCGATCGCGAGCTTGATTGCCGAGTACAAGCAGATGACCGGGCACCGCTTGGGCGCTTTCGATCGCACGCTCTACCGTATCGTCGGCCGCGAGGGCTACAAGAACGGCATCACCGACGTCACCGTGGGCTGCAACGGCGCTATCGACAACAAGGCCGTCTGCGCGAAGCCGGGCTACGACATCGCGTCGGCATAGGTTCATTCACGGACGCCTACGCCCTCGGCCAGCGACTCAAGAATCACTGATCGAAGGTTTCCGCGGATGAAAAATCGGCGTCCTCGCGTGAGGGCGCCGATTTTTATGATGTGACCTACGGTGTGCCCGATGTCTCCAGTTCGTCGTATCCGCGCAATCGATAGATTGCGGTCGAGATCAGCCAACTGGCGATGAAGACGCCGACGATGACGAAGCCGATGGTCCCAAAATTATCGCTCAGCGAACGGATCGAATCCCAGATGCCGCCGCTTAGGCCCATGCGGTCGGCAAGGACGCTGGAGGCCTCGATGCCGCCTACGACCAGCGCGACGAGCACGGATACGAGCGTAATCACCATGTTGTAGTAGAGCTTGCGCATCGGCTTCACGAAAGCCCAACCGTACGCACCGAGCATGAGAATCCCGTCCGTCGTGTCGAGCAGCGACATCCCGGCCGTGAAGAGCAGTGGGAAAATGAGTATGTCTGCCACAGGGAGGCCCTTGCCGGCCTGGACGGCGGCGATCCCGAGAAGCCCGACCTCCGTAGCGGTGTCGAAACCGAGGCCGAATAGAACGCCGATCGGGTACATCTTCCAACTTGCGTCGACGAGTTTGATCAGCGGCCGAAAAAAGCGCCCGATCAGCCCGCGCTGCTCGAGCATGTCGTTAACTCCGCGCTCGCTGTAGCTCTCGCCGCGGTGGGCCTGCCGAAACGCTCGGAATATATCGACGAGCACGACGAGGTTGATCGCCGCGACCAAAAGCAAGAATGAGGCGGAGACGGACGTGCCGATGAGTTCGCCGATCTTTTGCAGCGACGGTAAGTTCGTCTTCACGAATCCGGCGGCAACGGCGATCGCAACGGTCAGGGCTACGACGATGGTCGAGTGGCCGAGGGAGAAGTAGAAGCCGACGCTCACGGGGCGTTTGCCATCCTGCATGAGCTTGCGGGTGACGTTGTCGATCGCCGAAATGTGGTCCGCGTCGACCGCGTGGCGCAATCCGAACGTGTAGGCGAGAAGCGCGGTTCCGAGTAGAATCGGATGCGATGAGAACGCCCAGAAGGCCAGCCCCCATGCAGCCAGGTTGATACCGATGAGAATCGCGTAGATCGCGACGATCCGCTCGCGCATTTTACGAACCCATTGAGGCGAGCGCCTTACGCGCATCGTCGGCATAGACGGGATGGAACGCCGCATCAGTGGCCAGCGCTGCCTGCAGGCGGCTGCGCGCTTCCTCCGGATGACCGGTATGCAGGGCGATGATGCCCGCGTGATATTGGAGTTCGGGATCTGCGGTGCCGTAACGCGCCGCCCGCACGGCATAGACGCGCGCCTGCTGCCAGCGACCCATCGCGGCGAGAACCCACGCCATCGTGTCGTCCGCGTAAACTTCGTCGCCGCGCTTTGCCAGATCGGACTTCGCCGCCGCGAGAGCGTCGGCGAGATACTCGTGATGTTCCGCATAGTACATCGCCAGCAGCCGATCGTTAACGCCTTGCAGGTTGAACAGCCGCTGTTCGGCCCGGATGAGGGCGTCGGTTTTGCGGGCGCCGTTCTCGTCGCCGAGCGCGCGCTGCGCATCGGCTTGGTAGCCGAGCGCCTGCGGCAGGGGATAGAGCTCGGCACTGCGGGACGCCGCGACGAGGGCGTGGTTCCAGTCTCCGTGCGCGCGGTAAAACTTGGCTTGGTAGAGCAGCGCCATCGCATTGTCGGGGAAGATACGCAGCGCCTCGGCGAACTCGGCATCGGCCGTCCGTGCGTCGCCGGCTTCGAAGGCAAGCTGCGCGTCGCGCACGTGGTACCACGAACGCGTGTAGGCAGGTACCGTCAAGATGCGGTCGACGATCTGCGTCGCTTGCGCCATCTCGTCACGCGCGCCGGGCAGATCGCCGCAGATTTCGTGATAGCGGGCAAGGATCGACAGCCACGTCGGGTTCGGAATCGGGCCGTTGGCGCGAAGGATGATCTTACCGGCTTCGTCGTAACGTCCGAGTTCCATCAGAACCGAGGCGGTCTGTGCGCGAGCGTTTTCATCGTAAGGTTCGGCCTCGACCGACGCACGGTCGGCGGCGAGAGCCGGGGCAAACCGGTGAAGCGCGATGTCGCTCGAAGCGACGATGCCGAGTGCCTCGACATTTCCTTGCGGTTGTAGACGCAGCGAGCTTTGACCCATGGCTTGCGCGCGCGTGACGTCGTTCATATCGCCGGTTTCGCGAAACCGTTGAAGATATTCACCGCCGAGCATGCGCTGCGTGATCTGATCCTGCGGATCGCGGCGAACTTGCATTTCGTAGAAGGCGATCAGGCGATCGCGCTGTTTGTAGTCGGTCGAAATCGGGGCGGGCGGGATGCCCGTAGCTCGCGCCGTGTGCGCCGCGAACCGCGGCCACGCCGCCCCGAGAACGATTGCCGCTGCGACAGCGACGATCGTCGAACGGCTCTTCACGTGCTAGACCGGCCTCTGCACGTACGGGAACTTGTCGGTGTTGCTCTTATCGTACGGAACGTTGTCGGTCGTAAGACACGGAGCTTCCTTATGATCGTCGGGAGCGAGATCCAGTGCGGATATCGTATTCCCAAAGATTGCGCCCAGCGAGATATCGACGATATCGTCGTCGAGAGCGCGGCCGCCGAACTTGCTGCCGGTGATTCCGCCGGTCTCGTATCCGAGATACGACGCCGTTGTGACGTTTTGCGAGAGGTCGGCCTTCATGACGTTGGGATACAGGACGGCCTGAAGCACCTTCGCGGTCGCGTTGCTGCGGAAGTTCTTCGAGAAGCTGAGGATCTGCGATTTGATCGTCGCGTCGGCGTAGGGCTCGGAGTGGTTCGTCCTGTCGTGCGATGAGAACGACTCGAAGACTTCTTTCACCGCAGGCCGCGAGAGCAGTTCGATCTGCCGATAGGCGACGGCGCCTCCGGCCATCTGGACCATCTGAGAGGACGGTATCATTGGATTCGATCCGCCCATGCGGGACGAACAGCCGCCGATGATGACGCCGGTGAGTGCGAGAACGGCGAGGCCAAGTGTGTAACGTAGTGTCATCGTGTCTCCTTATTCCGCTTGGCCGTCCGGCGTGGCCGTGGTTGCCCACAGCGCGATGGGTCCCGGCTTGCCGCCGGGAGGCGCGAGCATCCTCTTGGGCATCTCGACGACGATCGAAATGACGTTGTACGGAGCTAGAAGATCGCTCGGCTTCGAGATGACGCACTTGTTCGAACCGGCCGTTCCGAAGCTCGTTCCGTTCAGCACGATCGCCTGCTTCTTCGATGCGAAGCGGAAGGACGATGCGCTCGGCGGCGGGGGATTCGGCTGGTTCATGTAGTTACGATCCGGAATGATCTTGAAGAACTGTGACAGATCGAAGAAGAACGGATCGCGTCGCGGACCGACGAAAACCTGGATGCCGCCTTTCAGCATCGCGACTTTGTTGAAGCCGAAGGTTCCCGTCGGACGAACGGTCGTATTCTTCGTGCCGACTTCATTCGGTGCTTTGGGCCCGTAGAGCGTGATCGTCTGACCGGTTCCGGCGCTGTCGGCCGTGAACTGGATGACGGCATTCTCTTTGATAGCGTTCGTCGAAACGCCGGTGTTGGCGATCTTGAACTGATACAGCACGTTGGGATCGAGCGCGATGCCAGCCGTCATTCCGCTCGGGATGAGCGGGCGAACGTCCATGACCATCGCTACACGCGATGCGTCTTTCGGATCGGGGAACGTATAGACGTCGGTGATGTCGGCGAGAGGGTTGCTGACGACGGTGGGCGAGTCTTGATGGTCGGATCCGCGGGCCGCTTTGAACGTGAAGAGCGAAACCGTGAACGCGAGCAGAAAGACCGCCGCCATCGTCCCGATGGATCGGAGCAGTCTCATGGGGTCTCCTTTATGGTTAGGGTGCGGTATGTCGACCGCGTCGATTGGAGCAACGGGAAAAAAGCGAAGGCGGCGATCGCGAACAGCGCGACGCCGATGACGGCGAGCGCCGGTGCGCGGACGCCTTGCTCGATCAGGCCCTGTGCGAGCATTGCCGAGCCGATGATCGAGATCACGCTGGCCGTAACGAACGGCGCGATGGCCGCGACGCGCGCGAAACCGGAACGCCGCTGAAGCCATGCAGCTCCGTGAACCACCGCGAGCCCGAGCCCCGTCAGGATGCCTGCAAGGCCGAGGCTGAAGACGACGATCAAAAAGAGGCCGTACCCTACGCGGTGCAAGTGCAGCGCCGTGAGGAGAACGACGATCGCCGCAGGGCACGGCGCAATTCCGCCGCTCATGGCAGCGATAACGGCGCTCGGGAAATGGAGCGCAGCCTTTCCGGGGATGGCGTGTGAATGACCGTGGTCGTGGTCGTGGTCGTGGGAATGACCGTGCGCGTGAGCGCACGCGTGTTCGCGTTCGTGCGTCGCTCGCGCCACGGCTATCGATAGAGCGCGCGCGCCGATGACCGCGACGGCAAGGCCCGAAACGAGCGTGATCCACGTAAAGAGACTCTCTGTCGCGAAGCCGGCGGCGAAGAAGAGCAGCAGCCCGAGCAGCAGCACGGCGATCGTATGTGCGAACGTCAAGGCCCCGGCGAGGATAACCGCTTGTTTGAACGTAGCGCGCGCGCCGACGAGCGTGAACGCAAGCAGCGCTTTCCCGTGACCGGGTTCCAAACCGTGGAGCGCGCCCAGGCCAAACGCCGCGAGGATCGTGAGGAGAATCAACAGCGGCGTCTGCCGGTTCTGTGAAAAGAGATCCGACAATGCGGAAGACCGCACGATCGACGCCGGAGCCCATTGCGTCGCGTCTTCACCGAAAACGCGCGCGTCGGCGATCGCGCCCGACGGGCTAACGGTAAAGGTCGCGGCGTCGTTGTGACGAGGCGAGCCGATCAGCGCGCTCGGATACGAACGGAGCTGGTTCGTCGGATCGACGAGGCCGGGGAGGACGATGTCCTTCCACCCAATGCGCCGGTCGGCGTACACGCCGTCGCGGATCGATATACGGCCTGGACCGGCAACGGAAACCGCGTATTCCCCGGTCCAATAGAGCGTCGGCAGTCCGCCGGCTCCGGGCCGCGTCGCGCTAGTGGCGCGGACGAGCGTCAGCTCGAGAGGGCGGTTTCCGGATCGAATCGACAGCCCGGCCGCAACGAGTGCCGCTTCCTGCGCGTCCCACTGCCGTTCGCGCTGCGTCGTCCATGCGTCGCCCGCATGCATGATCTGAAAAGTCGGGATTTCGGCGATGTCGAGCACGTAGTGCACGCGTAGTGACGGGCCGTCGGAGGAAACGATTGCGAGGTGGTTTATCGTAAAATTGCCGAGCGGATGCGCTTCGGCTCGACTGCCGGCGAAAATCACGATCGAGAAGGCGGCGCACGCCAATAGCCCGGTCAAGCGAGTCACGGTCCTGCCCCTTCCCTTCGGTCTGCAATCGTTTGTAAGACGTTTGGGAAGGGCCGCTAGATGTAACGGCCTCGAAGTTTTTTTGCGCGGAGGGGCTGGCTACGCGGGGGGCTCCTTTGTATTTCGAATGGACGAACGCACGTAGTACATCGTGTCTACCATCTTGACTCCCGACTCGAACAGTCCGGCGAGCACCCGGCCGACTTCCTGATTCCACTGCGCTTGAGCCCAGATGTGCCGTGACGACCAGTGCGAAAGAGCGATGACGCTGAGCCGGTCGTCGGCTTCCAGGACCTCTCCTTCTAAGAAGCCCGGCAAGTCTGCAACCGTATCTTTCATCAAGTCGCTCAGACGTTGCGCGGCGGTCGAGGACTCGCCGGGGGCGATCGAAGCGACCCATACGTGCACGATCTCACCTGCATTGGCGGTACTGTCGTCTTGAGAAAATTGTCTTACCATGTATCCACCTTACCTTGAGATGGAAACGGCGCCCTCGTTTGAGGGCGCCGTTTCGGTGAGGAACTCGGCGGCGACGTTAGATTCCTAGGGGATACGCCTCTTCGCCGTGGAGTTCGATGTCGAGACCGCGTTCTTCCGCCTCGTGCGCGACCTTGGTCGGCGTAATCAGGTTGATCAGCCACAGGAACGCGTAGGTGAAGCAGAAGGCCCAGACACTGGCGACGACCGCCGCAGTGACCTGCTTGAGAAAGAAGCTGCCGCCGCCGTAGATCAAGCCGTTGGAGCCGTTTGGGTTCCACAGCGTCGAGCCAAAGACGCCGAGCAGCACGATACCGAGGCAGCCGCCGACGCCGTGCACGCCCCACACGTCGAGTGCGTCATCCCAACCCATCCGGTTCTTCAAGGCGACCGCGAAGTAACAGACGAGACCAGCGGCGCAGCCGATGATCACGGCCGTCGTCGGCGAAACGTAGCCTGCGGCCGGTGTGATGGTGGCCAAGCCCGCCACCGCGCCGGTGAGCAGGCCGATAAACTTCGGCTGTCTGCCGTAAGCCCACTCGATGAGCAGCCAGACGATGGCTGCGAACGATGCCGCGATATCGGTGTTGAGGAACGCGGCCGCCGTTACGGCATCGACGCGGAGTTCCGAGCCGGCGTTGAATCCGTACCAGCCGAACCATAGGAGACCGGTGCCGAGCGCGATGAGCGGCACGTTGTGCGGCTTGTTTTCGACGACGTAGCGGCGTCCGACGTAGAGTACGGACGCTAGTGCTGCGAATCCGGCCGTCGCGTGCACGACGATACCGCCGGCGAAGTCTTCGACGCCCCACTTCGCGAGAATGCCGTCCGGGCTCCAGAGCATGTGGACGAACGGGAAGTAGACGAAGACGAGCCAGCCGGTGAGGAAGAGAAAGTACGCTTTGAACGTTACGCGGTTGGCGAACGCGCCGGTAATCAGGGCCGGCGTGATGATTGCGAACATCATTTGATAGGCGATGTGCACCAGCAGCGGAATGCCCGCATCGTTGCCCGTAAACATCGTCGAGAGCGTGACGCCGTTGAGAAACGCGTACGTCGTGGGATTGCCGATGATGCCGTGAATCGTCGGTCCGAAGCACATGGAATAGCCGAAGGCGAACCAGAGCACGGTCGTCCAGCCGAGCGAGACGAAGCTCTGCATCATGATCGTCAACACGTTCTTCCGAGCGACGAGGCCGCCGTAGAAAAACGCGAGCCCCGGGGTCATCAGCATGACCAGGCTCGCGCAAAGCAGCATGAAGGCGGTATTTCCGATATTGATCGGGACGGGTGGAGTGGTCACGAGTGCGTCTCCATTTCCGAACAGAAAATAGGCCGTTGTGACCATTTTTGTGCAGTAGGCGCGTCGGATTCCTCTCCGTCGGCCCGGCGGCAGGCTTTTCGCAGCGCGGCTAGGCACTACAGCGTCGATGATCGGCGCACGAAGCTGGATTACCGGAGCCGCGGTGTTGGCGGCGGCATTTTTGCTCTGGAGCGTGCTCTCCGGCGCGATTACCGCGCTCCTGCTGCTCTTTACCGCGGTACTACTCTCGGCCGGCTTGCGTCCGATCGTCGACCGGCTGGCGAGGAAGATGCCGTTCGGCGCTGCAGTCGGCCTGACGTTCGGCGTCGTGATCCTGGTGATAGCGGTCATCGGTTTCGTGCTGATCCAGCCGCTCGGTGCGGAACTCGTGAAACTCGTCCAAGCCGTACCGGGCTATGCGCTCAGCCTGCAAGATCAGTTTGCTGCGCTGCAGCGCTATATCGAAACCGATCAAATGGCGAAGCAGCTCGCTTCGACGCTCGCCGGCAGTGCCGGCGGCGCGGTGAGCGTGGTCGGCCAACGCCTGCTGAGCGGACCGAGGATCGTTGCCGAGTCGGTGGGCGACGGACTGCTCATCGTGCTGCTCGCCGTCGGCTGGATACTGTCGTCGGACGAACTCGAGACGTTCGTCCTGAGTTTGATGCCGGACCGCCTTCGCGAAGATTGGCACGGTGCGTTTAAAGATATTGCCGGGCGCTTAAGCGCGTACGTTCAGGGCGTCGTCATCAACGGCGCGCTCGTCGGCGTGGTGATGGGCGCCTCCCTCGGATTGCTCGGCGTTCCCTATGCCTTGCTGCTGGGATTCATCGCTGCGATCTTCCAGGCGATTCCAATGGTCGGGGCCGTGATCTCCGGACCGATCATCCTCGTCGTCGTGCTCGCGACGAGCGGATGGACGAAGATGCTGATCGCGCTCGTGATCTTCTTCGTGCTGCAGATGATCGATCAGAACGTGCTTTCGCCGATCATCTTCGGTCAGCGCGTGCAGCTGAGTTTTCTGTTGATCATCCTTGCGACCGTCGTGGGCGGCATGCTGTTCGGCATCGGCGGTGCGTTCCTCGCGGTTCCGGCGGCTGCCGTACTGCAAGTCCTGATCGTACGCATCGTCGCGCCGGCGATTCGCCGCGCGAACGGCGTGCAGCCCTAGCGGGCGACTGCGGGTTATAAGCGGAGACTACCCGTGCACGAGACCTTTCATCCGCTGGTCCAAGAGTGGTTCCAGGACCGCTTCTCGAGGCCGACCGAACCGCAGACCCGCAGTTGGCCGCTGATTCGCGCCGGCGGGGACGTGCTCGTCTCGGCGCCCACCGGTTCGGGCAAGACGCTTGCGGCGTTCCTATCCTGTCTCGACGACCTCGTCTGCCGTGCGGCCGATGGGACGCTTCCCGAGGAAACGCTGGTCGTCTACGTTTCGCCTCTCAAGGCGCTGACCAACGACGTCCGCAAGAACCTGGAGCTTCCGCTGGCGGAACTTCAGGTCCGTGCGGTCGAGCGCGGAATCGCGCTTTCCGAGATTCGGACGGCCGTCCGAACCGGCGACACGCCGGCGAGCGAACGGCAGAAGATGCTGCGCAAGCCGCCGCACGTGATCGTTACGACACCGGAATCGCTCTACATTCTCCTGACGGCCGCCAAGTCGCGCGAGCTGTTCCGCAACGTCTCGACGATTGTGGTCGACGAAATCCACGCGATGGCCAACAGTAAGCGCGGGTCGCACCTGGCGCTGACATTCGCCCTACTCGATGATTTCGTTATCTCCGGCGGCGCTCCCAAACCGCAGCGCATCGGCCTGTCGGCGACCATTCGTCCGCTCGAGAAGGTCGCATCGTTCCTGAGCCCCGCGGCGGAGATCGTCGACGTCGGCAGCCGCCGCGAGATGGACCTCTCCGTCGAGGTCCCGAGCGACGAGCTCGGCGCGGTCGCCAGCGGCGAAATGTGGCAAGAGATCTACGATAAGATCGCGGCACTCGTTCAAGCCAATCGCACGACGCTGATCTTCGTGCCGACGCGGCGAATGAGCGAGCGCGTTGCGTTTGCGTTGACCGAACGCCTCGGCGAGGGCATCGTGATGCCGCACCACGGCAGTTTGTCACGCGAAGGGCGCTTCGAAGCCGAAAACCGCCTGAAGAACGGCGAGCTTCGCGGGGTCGTCGCAACGGCGTCGCTGGAACTTGGTATCGATATCGGTACGATCGACCTCGTCGTGCAGCTCGGCAGTCCGCGCTCGATCGCGACCGCGCTGCAGCGTATCGGACGTTCCGGCCACTGGGTCGGCGCGAAACCGCGCGGAAAGATCTTCGCGACGACGCGCGACGAGCTGATCGAATGCGCGGCGCTCGTGCGCAGCCTGCGGGGGGGCGAGATGGACGCGCTGTGCATTCCCGTCGCGCCGCTCGACATTCTCGCGCAGCAGATGGTGGCGGCGTGCGCGACCCGCGAATGGGGCGCGGACGAGCTCTTTGCGCTCGTGAAGAAGGCGTATCCGTACCGTGACTTAGCGCGCGCCGATTTCGACGAGGTCGTATCGCTGATGGCCGACGGCGTAACGATGTCGCGCGGGCGCAGCGGCACGTATTTGCATTACGATCGCGTCAACGGCGTGCTGCGTGCGCGGCGCGGCGCACGGATGGCCGCCATCACCTGCGGCGGCGCGATCCCGGATACGGCGAACTTCAAGGTCGTCGCCGAACCGGACGGACACACCGTCGGAACGCTGGATGAGGACTTTGCAGTGGAGTCGCTGGCCGGCGACATCTTCTTGCTCGGCACCAACTCGTGGCGGATTCGGCGCGTGGAGACCGGCGTCGTGCGGGTGGAAGACGCGCACGGCGCACCGCCGACGATTCCGTTCTGGAACGGCGAGGGGCTCGGCCGTACGATCGAGCTGTCGCGCGAAGTCTCCGAACTGCGCGCCGCGATCGACGAGCGCGACGACGCGGCCGCGCACGCGTTCCTGGTCGATGAGTGCGCGCTGGACATCTCTGGCGCGGAACAGGCCATCCAATATATCCGCGCGGCGAAGGCCGGGCTCGGCGTCGTGCCGACGGCACAGACCATCGTTGCGGAGCGGTTTTTCGACGAAGGCGGCGGGATGCAGCTGATTCTGCACACGCCGTTCGGCGCGCGAATCAACCGGGCGTGGGGATTGGCGCTGCGCAAGCGCTTCTGCGTGTCGTTCAACTTCGAACTTCAGGCGGCGGCCACCGACAACGGGATCAATATTTCGCTTGCGGAGCAGCATGCTTTCCCGCTGGCCGCGGTGTTCGAGTACGTGAAGGCGGCGAGCGTCGAGAAGGTGCTGACGCAGGCGATGCTGCCGGCGCCGATGTTCGAAGCGCGCTGGCGCTGGAACGCGACCCGGTCGCTCGTTATTTTGCGTATGCGTGGGGGACGCAAAGTGGCGCCGCAGCTCCTGCGCATGCGTGCCGACGATCTGCTCGCGTCGGTCTTTCCGGATCAGGCCGCGTGCCCGGAGAATCTCACCGGGCCGATCCGTATTCCCGACCACGTACTGGTGCGCGAGACGGTCGACAACTGCTTGCACGAAGCGATGGATCTCGACGGGCTGACCGAAATACTGCATCGTATTGAAGACGGAGCCATTCGCACGGTTGCCATCGACACGGCCGAGCCGTCGGTCTTCAGTCACGAGATCCTCAACGCGAATCCATACGCGTACCTCGACGACGCGCCGCTGGAAGAGCGCCGCGCGCGCGCGGTGCAGCTCCGGCGCGGGTCGCGCGTCGATTTCGACGGCGCCGGCATTCTCGATCCCGCCGCGATCGCGGAGGTGGCGCAAGAGTCGTGGCCCGTGGTGCGCGATGCCGAGGAACTGCACGACGCGCTGGCGACGCTCGTCGTCGTGCCGCCGGTCGACGCGTGGAGCGCGTGGTTCGACGAGTTGCAGGAGCAGCGGCGCGCGACGTTGCTGCACGCCGGCGACGCGCGCTTCTGGGTTTGCGCCGAACGGCTCGAGCTTGCGCGGCTGGCGTACGGCGAACTGCGCCTCGACCCGGAGATAGCGGCCGTCGCCGGCATGCCGCTTCCCGAGCGGCCGGAGGATTCGCTGACGGAGATCGTTCGGGGGTGGCTCGAATCGAGCGGCCCCGTGACGGCGGCCGAACTCGCGCGGATGCTCGCTTCCGGCGAAGGGCGATCGGAGCGGCGCTGCTGCGTCTCGAATCCGAAGGTCAAGTGCTGCGCGGACGATTCCGTTCGCCCGATGACGAGGAATGGTGCAACCGGCGCGTGCTCGCGCGCATCCATCGATTGACGATCGGAACGCTGCGGCGCGAAATCGAGCCGGTTCCGGTGGCCTCGTACGCGCGCTTCCTTTATCGCTGGCAGCACGTGACGCCGGCGGCTCGACTGCACGGCGTCGACGGCGTGCTGCAAGTCATCCGCCAGCTCGAAGGCTTCGAAATCCCGGCGGCCGCGTGGGAGATGCACGTCTTACCGAAGCGCATCGCGGGCTACAAGCGCGAGTTCCTCGATCAGCTCTGCTATTCGGGCGAGGTGATGTGGGGCCGCATCTCCGAACACCCGGCGCTGGCCGTCGAACAGGAACGCACGCGGCGCGTACGCCCGACGAAGCTCGCTCCGATCTCGCTGTTTACGCGAGCGAACGCGGAAGAGCTGATCGTGCGCAACGCCTACGAACCGGAAAGTCTGTCGCACGCCGCGCGCGAGGTCCTCGCCGAAATCGAACGGCGCGGAGCACCGTTCTTTGCCGACATCGTTCGCGGCACGAAACGGCTGCCTGCCGAGGTTGAAGAAGCGCTGTGGCAACTCGTCGCCGCGGTTTGGTGACGGCGGACGGCTTCGACGCGCTCCGCTCGCTGATCGATGCGAAGCGTCGCCTCGGCGTGAAGGGGCTGCGCGCGCGGCCGCGCTCGTCGAGTGGGCGTTGGACGCTGCTAGCTTCCGAGACGAAGGCGATCGACGCGGACACGTTTGCGCGCAAGCTGCTCGCGCGGTGGGGGATCGTCTTCCGTGACGTCGTAGCGCGTGAGAGTATGCTGCCGCGCTGGCGCGAGATCTTGGTAGCGCTGCGCCGGATGGAAGCGCGCGGCGAGATCCGCGGCGGACGTTTCGTCGCGACGATCGTCGGCGAGCAATTTGCCCTTCCCGACGCCATCGACGCGCTGCGCGCCGCCCGGCGCGAAAGCGACGTCGAGCCCTTCGTCGAGGTGTCGGCGTTCGATCCGCTCCAGATCGTGAACGCCTTCTTGCCGGAGCGCGACGCACGTCCGATCGCGATCGCCGCCGTAACTTGAGTTTTGCCGGCCGGGACATCGGGCATAAGGAGCGCATCATGCAGCAACGCACACAAAATGAAGAACTGGATCTCGAACCGGGCGACTTCGACGATCGCGATACGATGCCGGCGCCGGAGGAAGACGACATCGACGACGTCGACGACGACGACGACGAGCCGGATGACGACGACGACGACGAAGAGTAGTCCGTGAAAGCCGTCGCGATCGATCGCTTCGGGGAACTGGGCTCGCTGCGCGAGATGCCCGATCCGGTGCTCGACCCCGACGCGGTCATTATTCGCGTTACCCGTGCGGGCATCAATCCCATCGACTGGAAAGTTCGCGACGGGTTAGCGGGCGATCGCACCTTTCCGTTCGTCCTCGGTCAAGATGTTGCCGGCATCGTCGACGCCGTCGGCTCGCGCATCAGCCGCGTGAAACCGGGCGACCGCGTCTTCGGCTGCGCGCGGGAACGCGGCGGTTATGCCCAGCGAACGATGATCCATGAAGGGCGCCACGACTCGCCCTTCACGACCATTCCCGACTCGGTAACGGACTCGCAGGCCGCTGCTTTACCAACGCCGGGCCTAACGGCACTTGCAGCGGTCGAGTTGCTCGATGTGACGAAGGCGACCACGCTCCTGATCGTCGGCGCGGCGGGATCGGTCGGCGCAACTGCCGTTCAGATCGCGCACCATCGCGGCGCGCATGTAACGGGTGTCGTGATGCCCGGACAAGCGAACGCCGTGCGGCAATTCGGCGCCGACGAGACGACGGAATCGATCGACGCGTTGCTCGCGCAATCGGTGACGGCTCGGCAAAGCCGTTCGATGCGGTTCTAGATTGCGTAAGCGACGGAGAAACGCTCAAGAAGAACGCTTCGCTCGTGAAGAAGGGCGGTCGGCTCGTTACGACGATTCACGTTGCCGATGAGAAGTGGTTCGCGCAGCGCGGCATCGATGCCACGAATATCAACATGGCCGACACCCCGCAGTCGAGCCCCGAGGGCCTCAATCAACTTACACGGATGGTTGTGGATGGGTCGCTGAGGGTCGAGGTCGCCGCCGAGAAGCCGCTTGAGTATGGTCCACAAGTCCTTAACGACGTCAAGTTCGGTAAGCTGAAGGGAAAGATCGTCCTCGCCGTTTGAGTTCGCAAAGACAATCCCGCTGCCACCTCGAAGGCGTTCACACCGTCACTTCTAGGAGGTTTTGTTGTGAAGCTACGTTTCGTTGGCTCCCTCATCGCAGCAGCATTTCTCGCAGCGTGCGCTTCCGGCGCGTCAAACTATAATCCGGGTACGGCATCGCCCACCGGCGACGCTTCCCTTGCCCGACCGGCAGCCAAGGGCCCGACGTAATCGAATTTCGATCATCTTGCCGGAAGACCGGAGCGCCGGAGATTTCCGAAATCACGCCTCGGCGGGAATTGGCAGCCTGCGCGCGACGACCATCGTGAAGAAGCACAAATACATTTTTATTGTGAACAACTCGGTGTGTTCGATGGTGCTGAACGGAACGACGGCCTCCGGCTGCGGTATCGTGTCAACCAGTACCACAACGTTCACGGCGAAAACAGCGACGTTCGATATCTTCTCGAAGCCGGGTGGGAAGGGTTGTCTGCTCGCGACTGCCCACTATAAGGGCGAACTCTATCAGAATGAACAACTTCCCGTGACGCTCAAGGCGCAAAACACGAAAAAGTGCTGGAAGTAAATACCTAGACCACCGCCGCGAGCGCGTCGCGCACCTGTGCTACGATCTCATACGATCGCAGGCGTGCGGCGCGTTCGTAGGTCTGACCCATAACGATCACTTCGTCGGCACTCGTGAGTTCGATAAAACGTGCGAGGTGCCGGCGAACGTGCTCGGCGTCGCCGACGATTGCGTATCGCATCGTCGACTCGACCATCTCTCGTTCCATCGGCGTCCAACAGCCTTCCATCGTCTCTCGCGGCGGCGGCATTGGGGCCGGCCGCCCGCGGCGCAAATTAACGAACGATTGCTGGTGCGACGTAAAGAGTCGCGCCGCTTCCTCGTTGGTTCCCGCGGCAACGATCGTGATGGCGGGCATCGCATACGGCGCTTGGAGCTGCGCCGAAGGCTGAAACGACGAGCGGTAGATATGGAGTGCTTGCAGTAGAAGGTCGGGCGCGAAATGCGACGCGAAGCTGAACGGCAAGCCCAGCGCGGCCGCGAGCTGCGCGCTGAACAAGCTCGAACCGAGCAGCCAAATCGGCACGTTCGTGCCGGCACCCGGTATCGCGCGAAACGTTTGTCCGCGTGTCGCCGGTGCGAGATATGCCTGCAACTCCATGACGTCGCGCGGAAACGTTTCGTCCACGTTCCCGAAGTCGCGGCGCAGCGCTCGAGCGGTGCTCTGGTCGGTTCCGGGCGCGCGCCCTAAGCCGAGGTCGATGCGTCCCGGATAGAGCGTTTCGAGCGTGCCGAACTGTTCTGCGATCACGAGCGGCGCGTGATTCGGCAGCATGATGCCGCCGGAACCGACGCGGATCGTTTTCGTTCCACCGGCGACGTAGCCGATGACGACCGACGTTGCGGCGCTCGCAATGCTGGGGATGTTGTGGTGCTCGGCGAGCCAAAACCGTTTGTACTGTAAGCGTTCGGCATGTCGAGCGAGTTCGAGCGTGTTCTCGAAGGACTGCGCGATGCTTTGCCCCTCGAGAATTTGGAGCCAGGTCAAGGACGGAAAGTGGAATCATATCTGTCACGTGAAACCCAAGGCCGCGTCGCGCGGTGGCAGCGGCCGCTCGATTTGTAGGGAAGCATAGGGCCCTCCCGAACGCCGTCGGCACGGAGAGCAAACGCTTGAGCGAACATATCGAAGTCGAGACCAAGGACCTTCAAGACGCCATCGAGGAGCTCGACGAAGAGCGCCGCGAGCGCAAAGAAGAAGAAGCCAAAACGGGCTGGATCCGCTACATCGGCCTGAGCACGGCGTTTCTGGCGGTGTTCGCGGCGGTAGGCGCGCTGCAGTCCGGCAATCTGGTAAACGAAGCGATGCTTCACCAGATCCAAGCATCCGACACGTGGGCCGAATATCAGTCCTCGCGGGCCAAGGAACATCTCTATACGATCATGCTCAACGGCATCGCCGACGCAAATGCATCCAATGCCGCCGTGATCGACGCGCTCAAGAAGCCTCAATCGAAACAGCCGGCGTCCGAGAATCCGGCGAAAACGACGATCGCGTTCGCGGCAAAGACGCCGGCGCTGCGCGCTGCAGAATATCGCGACAAGATCTTCGACGAGATGGCGAAGGAAGACGAAAGCAGCGCGCAAGCTAGGCGATTGGAAGAAGAGTCGGCCGCTGAAATACGCAAACACCACAACTTCGAGTATTCCGTCGCGATCATCCAAGTCGCCATCGCCGTCGGCGCCGTTTCCGCACTTACGCGAGTTAAAAGCGTCTGGTTCCTGAGCTTGCTCGCCGGCACGATCGGCATCGTACTGTTCGTCATGGGCTTTTTCGCCTAGCGTCGTATTCACGAACGACGAGCGCTCGGCGCGTTAACGGGCCGCACCTGGGTATGAGGTTCTCATGAAACTCTCAAGCTTTCTTCTTTGCGCCGGCGCCGTGCTCGCGAACGTAGCGCCCGCCGGCGCGCAGCAAACGGTGCCTCCCCCCGCACAGCCACCGGCCGCACCGGGGATGGCCGCAACCGTGCCGCTGCTTCCGCCCAGCAAACAAGGGCCGGCCGGCAGCGCGCAGATCGCTCAACAAGGGACCGATGTCGTCATCACGATTCACGGGCTTCAAGACCAGACGACCGCTGCAATTCTAGCGGTAAGTGCACCAACACGGCTAAGCCAGACGTCGCCGGCCCGGCGCAGCCGCTGAAGCCGCTCGTCAACGGATCCTCTCAAACGGTCGTTCCAAACACGACGGTCGCGCAACTGACTTCAACGCCGCACGCGATCGTCGTGCAGGGCGGCGCGACGCCGACCCTCTGCGGCGACGTCAGCATGTTGACATCGCAGCCGCCGCAGCCGCGTTAACATCCCGGCGCAAGCCGAACCGGAATGAAGAAAATGGTGGGCGGTATTGGGATTGAACCAATGACCCCTTCCGTGTCAGGGAAGTGCTCTCCCACTGAGCTAACCGCCCACGGTCGCGCTTGGAGAACCCACGGAGTATATCAATTGCCCCGCGGGGCGTCAAACGGTTTTCCCCGGGCGGTCCGTTGCCCTGCCGGGAAGGGAGGGTCCTTTGCTAGCGGGCTCGGGTAGCGGTCCTTCGACTTCGGCGCTGCGCGCCTATACCCCGCGGGGCATTCCGCTGGAATGACAGATCGCTCAGTCGAGGTGACTTCGCGCGCACGATCGTTACGATTAGCGTGCGTCGTTTGACATGATGTTTGCGTGCATGTTAAAGTCTGCAGAACACTTTACACCACGCTTTTGAAGGGGGCACGATGAATTTCTGGTTCACGAACACGCAAATCGCGCCGCAACTCGGCGGTGGGCTGATGCTTTTGGGCTCTTCGGAGGCTTCGCCGACGTAGCATTACGTCGTAGTCGTCGCTCTTCGAAGGCCTCCGATCGACGGAGGCCTTTTCAATTCTACAAACTCTTCATCGAAAATGTGAGGCGTATCATGGATCTATGGCTCGAAGCCGAGATCCGCATGCGCCGCGACGATGCCTTCGCCGCCGCTGGAAGCCGCCGGATGATTCGTATGGTGGAAAGCGGACGAAGTAGGTCCATTCGCGGACGTATCGCGGACGGGGCGCAGACGCTGAGCGATGCATTCGCATCGGTCGCGCGGACGCTGCGCACCAACTAACGGATGAGGCACCATGGGCGGGCGAATGCTCGCCCATGGCACTCCGTGCCGTTACATTGCCGTAGCGCGCAGGGTCGCGAGGACGATCGCGATCGCGGCCGGCACGCCCGTGCGTTCGGTGTCGAGCACGAGGTCGTAATTGTGCGCGTCGTAGATATCCGTCGAGAAGAAATGCTGCACGTACCGCCGCCGCAGTTCGTCGGTTTGGCGAACGCGCTGTTCGGCTTCCGGCCGGCCGATCGCAAAGCGTTCCATCACCTGGCCGATACGCCACGAACGGCTCGCGTGCAGCAGCAGCGAGAAGATCTCTTTACGGCCGACGTGGGGCACCAGCAGCGACGCTCCGCCGTGGCCGATGAGCACGACGCTGCCCGCCGCCGCCCGTTCGAGTACGATGCTGCGAATTTCGTCGTGCACCGCTTGCTCCGTCGAACGAACGTCCATCGCGTGAACGAGCGCCGTGGCGCGAGCGATGTCTTGCATGAACGTGCTGGCCAGCGATGGCGGCGCTTCGTCCACCCGGCGAAGATACTCGGCGGAGAAACCTCCGCGAGCCGCCAGTTCGGCGATGAGCGTACGTTCGTCCAGCAGCGGCGCGCCGATTTCGGCCGCAATCGCTTCGCCGACGGAAAGGCCGCCCGCGCCGAGTTCGCGGCTGATGGCGACGATCATGACCCGATTATACTCTGCTAGAGATCGTCGATGGTGAGTGTTGTATCCGCCCCCGCCCAAGCTTCGGTAAAGGCAGCGCGAGCCGCTTGGGCGCCGGATGCGTCGCCGAGACCGTCGAATGCCGCGGCGAGTCCGAAGAGCGCCCGCGGGTCGCGCGGATAGGCGGCCAGATCGGCACGAAACGCGGCCGCCGCCTTCGTATAATCGTGCTGCCGCAGCGCTAGTCCGCCGCGTGCCGCAAGCGCCGGCCAGAGTGGGATCATTTCGCCGGCGAATGCGTTCTTCTGATACGCCGCCAGATGGTCCAGCGCGCGGTACGCGTCGGCGATGCGCCCATCGCTCTCGGCCAAGCGTGCCAAGAAGAGATCGATGGAATCGCCGGTGGCATTTCCCAACTGCGTCCGCATCGCGCGAGCTTCGTCGAGTTTTCCGAGCCGCAGCGCCGCCAAACCGCGAATGGCCGCATCGCGAAACTGGGGCGTCTCGGTGAGCGCGTACGCCTCCTGATAGCGGGCGAATCGCAGCGCCGTGAATGCACCGAGCGGAAGATCGAAGGAGGCGGACGTTCGCGCGGACCAGACCTTGGCTTCGGTATAGTTTCCGAGCATCATCGCCGCGGAGTAGCCGACGTAGACGTCGTGATCTTCGAGGCGGTCGTGAGCCGGGTCGCGCGTCGTATCCAATTTTAGCGCTTCGAACAGCGTATATGCGCGCTCGCTCGACGCGATCGCCTTGGCGTACTCGCCCGTTTCGATCCATACGTGCGCCGGCATGTGCGCGAGGTGCTCGGCCTTTGGAACGAACGTCATCGCATCCAAACGCTGCGCGCAGGGCACGGCCGTCGTATGGTCGACGGCTTCGTCACCGGCGTGAATGCAGAGATGATTCGCCATCACGTCGTTCGGATCGGCCGCGAGCTGTGCGTTTATCAGCGCCAGCGCGGCGCCGCGGTCGCGGTGCTCGAGCAGCGCCTCGGCGGTGAGATCGCGCACCATCGCATCGTTGGTCCGCCGCGCGATCTGCTGCATCGCACTGCGATACGCATCGTCGTCGCTATCCCAGTCGGCGAACGTTCCGCGATAGCGCAACGCCATCGCGTCGATGAGGGCGCGATCGCTCGGGCTCGCTCCGGACTCGGCGGCAACGCCCTTTGCGATCGCCGCTTGACCGCGTTCGAAGCGTTCCGGCGTCATCGACGTGTTCATGTCGGGTCCGGCCGCTAACGCTTCGCCCCAATACGCCATAGCATTCGTCGGATCTGCGGCGGCGATGCGCGCAAAGGCGCGCTCGCTCTCGCGGCCGTTGTATGCATAGTAAAGGAAGAGCGCCAGCGCGAACGGCGTCACGCGAAGATACGCTGCCCGCCGGCCTCGTACGCCGCGATCGCCTCGCGCCAATGCTGCGGCACGGCGATCGTTTGCTGGTGGACGAAATCGAACGCGACCATCGTCGTGATGCCGCGCGCTGCGCGATGATCGTCGTCAACGCTCCAGATTTCGTATTCGAAGTCCCACGACTTCGTCCCGATCCGCGGGATGCGGATGCCGACGGCGATCTTCTCGCGATAGTGCAGTTGACGCTCGTACGTGAATTCGATCGTCGCTTGAATCATGCCGTGATCCCCATTGATCGGTACCTGCATGACCTGTGCGAAGTACTCCGAGCGCATCATTTCCGCCCACCGAATGTAGGCGACGTTGTTGACGTGCTGCATCATGTCGATGTCTGCAAACGGCACGGTAAAGGAAGAGATGAGCGGAAAGCCTTCGAGCATGCGGCCCCCTTCGACCCTTCCCTCTTGTCATCCTGAGCCGGGTAAGGTACGATACCGCCTTGTCCGCGAGGACGGCGCATGGGCGCGTAGCTCAGTGGGAGAGCATCCGCTTCACACGCGGGGGGTCGTTGGTTCAATCCCAACCGTGCCCACCATATCCGGCACTGCGGCGCAGGTGCCGGCCGGGAAGATTGCCGAAAGGCGGTCCCCGGCGCCTGGCGCTGTAGCTCAGTTGGTTAGAGCGCTACCCTGTCACGGTAGAGGTCACGGGTTCGAGCCCCGTCAGCGTCGCCATCAACGCCCTGTATTTACGGGGCGTTTTACTTTTGCGCGCTGGACCGTTTCTGGAAGCTAGGTTTGGGCCCGGGTTGCTCGAAGAACGGGCGGTCACGGTGCGGGGGTTTTCAACGAACATGAAGAGCCTGAGCAGTTTGATCCGCGTCCCGGCGGCGGCGTACGCCGTCATATGGGTGCTGGCGGCATGTGCCGGACCAGCGACACCTCACGTCGACGGATTTCCACAAAGTGACGGCGCTCTTTCGTCTTCGACGACCGTGGCCACATACCACGGGTGTCCGGTTTTCACCGCCGACAGCTATTACAATCAGGTGGTAACGGACGCTGCCGCGGATCCGAAGAGTGCGAATTACATCAGCTCCGTCATCCAAGCCGGAGACGGTTTTGGGTTCGACGCATCTACCGGCATCGAGCGGGTGAACCTCGCCACCGACACGACACCGCTGCTTAAGGTGCTACCGCAAGTCGAGTACAACCACTTTCCGATTCGCTATCCATGGGAAAGCAGTTACTTTATCGAGCCGCTCGGCGACAGGCACGCCATGATCGTACAAACGCAGACGTGCCATCTCTACGAGTCGTATCTTACGATATTCGCAGACGGCACGCTCAGCGCGTACTCCGGGGCAAATTGGGACTTACGGACGCGTTTCACCCCGGTGTCGACCGGCCGAACGTCAGCTATGGCGTCGGGTCTTTCGTTGTTCGCGGGCATGGTCAGGTGGGAGGATTACCAATCCGGTGCGATCCGGCATGCGCTTAACTGGGACGGAATCGCACACACGGCGTCGCAGTATTACTTCGTGCGTCCGGCGAGTACGACCGGCCGGCTGCCATTTTTCGGCAGCAGTTCGTATCAGTTGCCATACGGAGCCCATTTGCGGTTGAGGTCGTCGTACGACACGGCCGGCTGGGGTGCGCAATCGCGCATGGTCGCGATTGCGATGAAAACGTACGGAATCTACCTGGCCGATACGGGCACGAGCTTCAACGAGCTGTACTTCGCAGACGCCGCCGACGGAACCAACCCTTGGGATCAGCACGATCTCTCGTCGTTGTCGCGGATCAAGCTAAGCGACTTTACCGTTCTCAAACTCGGCCCTATCGACTCCGTGCGCTAACGACGTAAACGCGGTGCGTTCGTCAATTGTGACGCACCGGTTAAACATGGATACGTGCGTCACGGGCGTGCGCGGCCTCGCGCTATGACGGCATGAACCATCGATTCGGCAATCGCGTTCTGGTTTGGGCGTTTGGACTTTCGATCCTCGCGCACGTCGTCTTCGCGCTCGTCACGCATATACCGCGCGTCGAAGCGGCGCCGGATCGGCCGCCGACGCACGTGCGAATCGATATGCTCGTCGTTCATACGCCGGCGCCGACGCCGCAGCCGCCGCCGCACGCTCGCGCGGTCCCGCACGCGAATGCGGCACCTCGCGTGCACGTCGACATACCGCACGTGAGCGGTCCGGGCATGCGATCCACCAGCGGCCCGGCTGTCATAGCGACGGGCGGCGCCGGCGTCGACGACGATCCGAACGCCGTCGCAACCGCGTCGGCCGCGCCGCCGCGCCCCGCGTGTTCGGTACCGAATGCGCCGGCGCGTACGATCTCCGCAGCGATGCCGCAGACGCCCGACGGCGTCGAAGGATTACCGGCGGCGGCCGAAGTTCAAGTGACGTTGGATGCCGCCGGACGCGTGACCGATCTGCGCATCTATCGTTCCGCTTACAATCAGCAGCTCGATCGCGCCGCGATCGCGGCGGCAAAAGCATCGACCTACGCTCCCGCGCTCGTCGACTGTCTCCCGGCCGGCGGCACGTACCTGTTCACCGTCGAGTTCCAAGACTAGACCGGGGAGGAGCGGGGCCCGAAAAGCGCCAATAGCCCCCGGTCCCCCCGGGCCAAGGTAGCTCAGTTGGTAGAGCACGCGCCTGAAAAGTGCGGTGTCGCCGGTTCGATTCCGGCCCTTGGCACCATCCAACTCCCCGGGTCCTGCAGGCACCCTTCAAAGCTGCCGATAAACTCGTTAGTATGTGCGAACGTATTATTCGCTTAGTCGGTGTGTTTTGTGCCGCGGTCGTTTTGGCCGCGCTGATTCCGGTCGGATCCCTCGCGGCGACGCAGGTCGGTTCCGACGTTTCCGGTGCGCCCTTTGAGTATTTCGGCCCACCCGGGCGCACGATGCTCGGCTTCGATATCGATCTGCTCAAAGCGATGAGCATCCGGATGGGGCCGATCGTGGTGATCAACCATACGTTCGACGATTTGCTCGCGGCCGTACGCCGCGGCCAGTTCGATTTGGCAATGTCCGCGATTTCCGACAACCGCGAGCGTGAGAAGGTGGTCGACTTTATCGATTATTTCATCGCGGGTGGGGGCATCACGGTGCGTCCGGGTAATCCCCACCACATCTTCGCGATCAACGCGTTATGCGGATACAGCGTTGCAATCGAAAAGGGAACGTCCTATCTCGCCGATTTGCAAAAGCAGTCGGATAGCTGCAAAGCCGCCGGGCTCGGGCCGATTCAATTTCTTACGTACGATACCGACGATGCCGCATTCGCCGCGTTCCTGGCGGGAAAGGTGATGCATACATCGCCGACTACCCCGTCGCCGCCAATCGCCTAAAAAACAACCGCGCAGCTTCGTCGCTCGTCCTGGCGGGCGGGCAGTTCGACGTCGTGCCCTACGGCATCGCCGTGAAGAAGGGGAACGCCGCGATGCGATCGGCAGCCAGATAGCGGCGCTGCTTTCAGTAATCGCCGACGGAACCTACGATCTTCTATTAAAGAAGTGGGACATCGAAGCCGGCGCGCTGCGCTCGGCCCCAATCAACGCGGGAACGCTCTTCGAGAAATAGCGTTTAGCTCAGGAACTTCTTCAAGAACTCAGACGGTGCGCTTCCACGCCGTTTCGGCGTGCTCGGGATGGTGATTGCCCAACCCGTGGTCGCCGAGTTTCTTCGGGTTGGTGAATCCGTGCTTAGCATCGTAGCGGTAGAACTCGTGCGGCACGCCGGCGTCGTGCAATGCCTTTTCGATTTCTCCGACGCGTTCGATCTTAAAAAACTCGTCGCGCTCGGCCCAATGACCCTGAATCGGAATCTTGATCGTTGCGGGATCGCCGCCCTCGGGCGGTGGAAAGCCGTAGAAGACGACGGCCGCATCGAAGTCCGTGAGATGCATTGCGGAGAGCATCGTCAGCGCTGCCGCCCATGCAGAAACCGGTCACGCCGACCTTCTTCGCGCCGTGTTCGCGTAAATAGGCTGCGGCGCCGCGCGCGTCTTGACTCACGGCGTCGTTGAAATCCAGTCCTTCGGCGAGATGGCTGGCTTCGTCGCCGGTCGCTGCCGAGCGCCCGCGATAGAGATCCGGAACGAGCACGTTGAAGCCCGCCGCGGCGAGCTTACCGGCCGTCTCCCGCAGGTGATCGGTCACGCCCCACCACTCGCCGAACATCACGACGCCGGGCGCTCCCGGCTGCGGCGCCTCCGCTAGAAACCCCGGAGCCTTTTGGCCGTCCGGGCGGGTAAACTCGATCGTCGTTCCCATCGGTGCTCCTTCGGCGATTAGGTTTCTTCGGTGTCTTGGCGGTCCAGGTTTACGGTCTTCTCGGCAAGCAGCCATTGGTTGGCCGCGCGAATGCGCTCCGGCGAGGCCTTTGAAATAAGCCAGCCGTGCAACGCGTCGTCCGAGGCGTTCAACGCGAGCGCCGCGTCGAACTCCTTGGGCGTGACGCCCCATCGTTCCATAACGCCGAGGTCCATGGGGCACGGGTAGATGTAGTCGTGAATCGTTCCGGCGGCTGCGGCGCGGCCCTTATCGGCGGCGCGCAGGAGCCAGAGCGCTTCCCCGATCGCTTGTCGTCCGCGGCGCGGGAAGGTCTTACCGTCGCGAAAATCCGTTGGCATACGTGCCCTGCATAATGCGCCGCGCTTACGGCGGGTTGCAGATGAGCGGCGGGCGAACGCTTGCGTACATGGAAAAGAAAACCGCGTTGCCACACGAGCCGCGCTGGCACGCGTCCCTTGCGGTTATCGCAGCCCTGGCGATGTACATGTCGTGCCCGACCGACTGACGATCGGCCCGTTGTGGGTCGCGCCCGCCCTCGTTCTCGGGCTGCTGATTCCGCTCTCGATCCTCGCGCCTCGCCGCCAGCGCGAAACCCGGCGTACCCGATTTGCGTCGATTCTGCTCATCGCCATCGTCAATTTTTTTAATATTGCCTCGGTCTTTTTGCTAATTTCACGGCTTCCTGCACCCGGTGAAGAACGTCACGGCGACGGCGCAAGATCTGCTGCTCCACGGCATGGAAATCTGGCTCACGAACATCCTCGTATTTGCATTGTGGTTCTGGGAACTCGACGGCGGCGGCCCCGATACGCGCGCGCACGCCAACGCGGCGCACGAAGTCCACGATGCCGATTTCTGTTTCCGCAAATGGGCCTGATGGTCGCCGGTCAGGAGCCCGCTTCATGCTTCCGACGTGGAAGCCGATGTTTCTGGACTATCTGTACCTCGCGTTTACCAACTCAACCGCGTTCAGCCCGGCCGACGTGATGCCGTTGAGCATCCTCGCCAAGATGCTGATGCTGGTCGAGTCGCTCATCTCGCTGGTGACGATTGCCGTCGTCATCGCGCGCGCGATCAGTTTGATACAGTAAGCGGGCTTGGCGTGCCTTCAATGTTGGCTTGCAGCGCGAGCCATGCGGTCGCCGGAATTTGTGCGTCACCGCGAAATGGATAATCGAACTCGGCAATCAGCACGAAGACCACCGCGATGACGGCGGCCAGTGCCGCGCACATGAACACGTGCATCTTCTCGTTCTTGATTCGGAAAATATAGGCGCAGGCGAGGGTCACTGCGGTGAGCAGCCACATCCCGATCCAGAAGATGATCGGGATGCCGGACTGGTTGTCGAACAGGCGGTCGCGCCGCGAATCCACCAGCGTGTTGACGAACGTAATCGCGTCCTGCTGCAGCGCCTGCTGTGCGGTGGTCCTGGCTCGTAGCGCAGGATGATGCCGAGGATGCCGTACTGCGCTTTCGTTGCGGTCTCGCTGATCGCGCCGGTGCGCATCGCCGGCCATTCGTCGCCGATGATGGCGTTGGTATAGTCCTTCAAAGCATTGCGCAGCTGCGTTTGCGTCGGCTCGGGAAAGTTGCCGGCGGCGTGGTAAAGATCGGCGACGGCGCTCGCCTCCTGAACGACGGTTCCGCCGGCTTGATCGTACTGTTGCCAGACGCTGACCAGCATGAACGAGAGAATGACCGCAAGGATCGTTCCGACCATCGAGACGATCGGGCCGGCAACGTCGTTGTGCGACATGTCGTCGCTCTGCGGAACGATCTTGCGAAAGAGGATCAGCCCGAGCGCTGCCGCCAGGCCCATACCTATGACGACCATCGTAAAAAGCAGCCACTCAGGGTAATTGTAGACCCAGGTCACGCGTCTAGGTTTCGTTCGAGAAGGCGCTCCTCCCCGTCCCGCTGCAACGCTCCCGGCCCCGCGCGGTGTCTGATAGGACGGAAAGCATGGACCACCGAACCGAAGTCCGCCGCAGAGTGCGCGGGTATGATGTAATGGTAGCCTGTGACCTTCCCAAGGTCGACGCGTGGGTTCGATTCCCACTACCCGCTCCAAGCGCTCCGTACGGGAGCAGAACGTTTCTCGGCGACGTAGCCAAGTGGTAAGGCAGGGCTCTGCAAAAGCCCCATTCGGCAGTTCAAATCTGCCCGTCGCCTCCAAGTTCCGGCACGGCACGCATTTCGCGTGCCGTGTTACTTTCTAAGAATGAGAATCGGCGTAGTCGGTGCGGGCGGGATCGGCGGCTTCCTCGCGGGGGCGCTCGCCCGCTCCGGGATCGAAGTTGCGGTCGTGGCGCGCGGCGAGCATTTGGCGGCGATCGCGCGCGACGGCTTGCATGTCGAGAGCGATCTGGGCACCTTCGATGCACGCGTCGACGCATCCGACGATCTGCGTGAGCTCGGCAGCTTCGACGCGCTGCTGCTCACGTTCAAGGCGCATCAGTGGCCGGAGTTCGTTCCGCAGCTCGAACCGTTCGCGAAAGCCAACACGACGATCGTTACGATGCAGAACGGACTTCCCTTCTGGTACGTGCGTCATCCACCGCTGGAAAGCGTCGATCCCGGAGGTCGCATCGCGAGGCTTTTTCCGGACGAACGGATCGTCGGCGCCGCCGTTCACGTGTCCGGCCACATCGCGCGCCCGGGTGCGATCCGCCAGAGCGGCGGCACGCGCTACGTGCTCGGGCCGCCGCGGGGCGGTGCAGATGCGAAGGCCGATGCGCTCGTCGCAGTGATGCGCGCGGCCGGTCTCGCCCCGAAGCCGATCCGAACATCCGCGCGACCGTCTGGCTCAAGCTCGTGAACAACGCCGGCCTCAATCCCGTGAGCGCCTTGCGAGGACTGACGATGAAGCCGATGCTCGACGATCCGGAGGCCGCGCGCCGAAGTGCGTGCGCTGATGGAAGAAGTACTGCACGTTGGGCAAGCGATGGGCGTGGTACAAGGAAGTCGACATCGACGCTCGGATCGCGTATGCAGCACGTCTCGACGACGTCAAGACGTCGATGCTGCAAGATTACGAGCGCGGCCGCGCGCTCGAGGACGGCCCGATTCTCGGCGCCGCGATCGAGCTGGCGGAGCGATTCGGCGTCGAGGTGCCCACGCTGCGCGCGGTGCATCAGGCACTGCATGCCTGACGTCACGATCTTCCCCGCCACCGACGACGACCTGGATCACGCGCCGACCCTGCGCGCGGCGATGGCGCGCGAGATGGGACACGACTGGGACGAGCGCCACCCCGGTTGGCGGGTCCGCTTTGCGGGATACTGGCGCGACAAACAAGCCTTCGGTGCGGCGCAAGTCTTCTTTGCGGAATGCGAGGGCGCGCTCGTAGGCATGGTTATCGCTTCGGTCAGCCGACGAATACCGCGGCGTGGCACTCGGGATGCCGCGCGGCTACATCAACGGCGTCTACGTCCAACCCGATCGCCGTCGCCGGGGCATTGCGCGCCGGCTGATGCTCGCGGCGATCGGCTGGCTGCGCGAAAAGGGCTGCGTCGCCGTGCGCTTGCGCGCGAGCGAAGATGGGCGCGCGCTCTACACGACGCTCGGTTTCAAGCCGGGCGTCGAAATGGAGCTTCCGCTCTGAGCGCCGCAAAGAACGTCGACGATATCGCCGGGCTCGCCGGAGTCGGCGCGAAAACCGCCCCGCTTTTCGCGCGCTCGGTATCGATACGCCGCGCGCGTTGCTCGATCCTCACCGTTCCGATACGAGGATCTGCGCGAACCGACACCGCATCGAAGCTGGGAGAGGCCGAAGGTGAAGAAGACGCTGTCGGCACGATTTTCCACGTGAAGGACCGCCGCGTGTTCGCGGGCTCGAGATCGTCGAAGCGCGGCTGCGCGACGACGAAGGCGGCAGTTCGTCGCAAAGTGGATCGGCCGCGACCGTTACGTCTACGGCCGCTTCACGACGGAATGCGGTTGTTCGTGCGGGGCGCGCGGAGCGCAGCCTTGCCGGGCCGGCGATCAACGTGAGCAAGTACGAGATCTTGAGCCCGGCGAAACATATCGCGGCGAACTCGACCGGTCTACCGCGCCAGCAAGGATCTCGCGACGCGCAAGATCGCAAACGTCGTGCGCAAGAACCTTACGCGCCTGCTCCCGCTGGCCGGCGACGATCCGCTCCCGCCAAAGCTTGCCGCGTCGCGAAACTATAGATGGTTAGAAGAAGCCTATCGCGCGGTGCACGCGCCGGAGACGCCGCAGGATGCCGAGCGCGCACGCGAGCGCTTTATCTTCGGCGAGTTCCTGGCGCTGGCGGCGTCGGCGCAGCTTCGCCGGGCCGAACGCGGCGCGACCGCGAGCGCTGGCACTGCGCATCCCACCCGACCTCATCGAAGAGTTCGAGGCGAACCTCCCGTTCGCGCTGACCCGCGCGCAGCGCCGGTCGGTTCGCGAATATGGGACGACATGGCGCGCGATATTCCGATGAACCGTTTGCTGCAGGGCGACGTCGGGAGCGGAAAGACGCTGGTCGCCGCCGCCGCGATCGTGCTGGCGGCGCGCAACGGCGTGCAATCGGCGCTGATGGCGCCGACGGAAATTCTCGCCGCCCAGCATGCGGCCAAACTCGCGCCGCTGCTGCCTGCCGTTCGGCATAACGCTCGAGGCGGTCTTCGGCAGCCAAGGCCGAGCGCGCTCGCGCAACGCCGCGCGGAAAAGATCGCCAGCGGTCGAAGCGTGCGGTCGCGGTCGGGACGCACGCGCTGCTGACCGAGGGCGTCGATTTCGATCGCCTGGACTGGCGATCATCGACGAGCAGCATCGCTTCGGCGTCGAGCAGCGCGCGCGGCTGCGGGCCAAAGGCGCTGGCGCCGCACACGCTGCACATGACGGCGACGCCGATCCCGCGTACGCTCGCGCAATCCGCCTACGCCGATCTCGACATCTCGATCATCGACGAACTTCCGCCCGGGCGCACGCCGATCGAAACGTTTGCCGTTCGCGCACCGCCGTCTGGGCAGAGCCTACGAGTTCGTTCGCGAGAACGTCGACGCCGGACACGCAGGCCTACTCGTGGCGCCGGCGATTGAGGAAGGCGAGCGCGAGCTGACCAGCGCCGTTGCCGAAGCGGAGCGCTTGAAGCACGACGTCTTTCCCGATCTGCGCCTTGGGCTGCTGCACGGGCGGACTGACGCCCCGCGAGAAGGACGAGATGATGCGGCCCGGTTTGCCGCGGAGAGATCGACGTACTGGTCTCGACCACCGTCGTCGAGGTCGGCGTCGACGTGGCGAACGTCCAGGCGATGGTCGTGCTCGACGCCCACCGTTATGGGCTCGCCCAGCTCCATCAACTGCGCGGCCGGGTCGGGCGTGGTGCCGCCAGTCCGTACTGCATCCTCGTCTATCCCGACGACGCCGGCGAGACCCAGCGCCTCAGCATCCTTACGAAGTCGACCCCGACGGCTTCAAGATCGCCGAAGCGGATCTCCGGATTCGCGGCACCGGCCAGTTTTCAGGGACGCTCCAGGCCGGGCCAACCGAGTCGGGCGTAGCGGACCTGGTGCGCGACTTTGAGATCTACCTTGAGGCCAAAGCGGGCGCCGAGAGATCGTCGCCGCCGACCCCGCCTTGCACGACCCGAGCCCCGCCGGGCTGCGTGCGCTTTTGAAGAAAGCACGCCCGAGCACGCAAGCGCTCTGCTGTCCTCGTGAGGGAAGCCGGCCTTCGCCGCGAATAGACGGCATGCGTCTATCTGAGAATCAGTCGCTGCCGCGATTGCGGTGGCCGTAGCCGTTTTTGTCTGTCCTGGAGTTCCGCGGCCGCCGGGGTCGACATGTACCCGCGCCACCTCTCCAACGGCCTGCAGGTTATCGTCCGTTCATAACCGCTCGCGCCGGTCTGACCACGATGCTGAAAACTACGGTCCGGCTCGGACGACCAGACGGTCGACGGCTGGCGCACGCGACCGAGCACATGATGTTTCCGTGCAGTAAGACGGTGTCGTCGGCGCAGCTCATGGATACCCTCAGTCTTACGGGCGGCGATTTCGATGCGGATACGCAAGACGCTATAACGCAATACTTCTTCACGGTTCCTTCGCAGTATCTCGACATCGCGCTCAAACTCGAACGTTCGCGTGCGGCCGGCCTGCTGATGTCGCAGTCGCTTTGGAATCGAGGAACGCGGTGCGATCACGCAAGAAGTGACGCAGGACAACAGCAACGCGATCTACCGCCTCTACGAGAAGATGTCCGACCGTTTGGTCGCCGGCACGCCGTACGCGAAGAATGGCCTCGGCACGGTCAACGCATTCGCGCACGACGTGAACAGCAAGAACCTGCTGAACTTCTACAACACCTGGTATCACCCGAATAACGCAACGTACGTGATCGTCGGCGACGTCACGGTCCGTCGACGATCGCCAAGGTCAAGGCGCTGTTCGGCGATCTTCCCGCAGCAAAACTTCCGGTGCGCCTGCCGG
>CAWAJD010000006.1:0-19765 GCA_963782265.1 Vulcanimicrobiota bacterium | reverse complement strand
CTCGCGCACACGTTCGACAATCTTCCGAGCGAGCTGTCCGGCGGTATGCTCAAGCGCGCCGGGTTCGCGCGGGCGATCGTGACGCGCCCCGAACTGATCCTCTACGACGAGCCGACGACCGGCCTGGATCCGATCGTCACGCACCTCATCACGGATATCATCGTGAAGCTGCGGCAGAAGCTCAACGGCACCGCGGTCGTGATCTCGCACGACCTCCAATCGATCTTCATGATGGCCGACTACGTCGCCATGCTCTTCGAAGGCGCGATCATCGCCTACGACGCGGCCGCCGGCATCAAGAAGTCGATGAACCCCATGGTACAGCAGTTCTTACAAGGGTCCGAGGTCGGCCCTATCCCGATTTAAATGGCACTTGCGTTGACGTATGATTTTTCAGCTCAACGTGGTCCCGCGCCGGCTCCATTCACGACGGCTGGCCCGTTTGGCGCGCCCACGGGGAGGCAAACGCGAACCGAGCGCGTGAGCGCGCCATGCACGGGGGCCCCACGAAGTGGGGGGCGCGGAGCCGGAGGCGGAGCGCCATTTAAACCAAGGCACTTTTCTCTCTACCGAGTAATACGAGGCTGGTATGACTAGGCAGGCCCAGGTTGGTGCGTTCGCGATCATAGCGCTGCTGTTGCTGTTCGGCGTGTTCTACGTCATTACGGACTTCGGGACGCGCCATACGGGTTATCGAGTCGGCGTCCACTTCGAATCGGCGGCCGGCCTGACGTCGGGAGCGCTGGTCTACTTCAGCGGCGTGAACGTCGGCTCGGTCGACTCCATTACGCTGTTGCCGGACAACACCGTCGACGTTATCCTCGCGGTGAATAAGGATATCGACATCCCCGGCGGCATCGAAATTCTTGATTCAGGCGCCCTTGACCGGCTCGCCGAACGTGATCATCGTTCCGCCGCGTATCGCCGGTCCGTCGCTCGCGCGCGCCGTCCTTCCGGTCGATCAGCAGCCGCAGGGTCAGAACAGCGCGACGATCGCCGACCTGCTCCAAGAGGGCCAGGGAGAAATCAAGCGCCTGGATACGATGCTCGGGCTGATGGAGCAGCGCACGCCCAAACTCCTCGACACGCTGCAGACGACGCTGAACAACGCGAACGACTTAACGCAGACCGCTAAGGGATCGATGCAGCAGATCTCGCAGCAGCTGCTGGCACTCAGTTCGACGCTGCAGACGACCATGACCAGCGCCGGCAACAACGTCGATCAGCTCACGGCGACGTTGAACCAATCGGCAACGACGGATTCCAAGAAGGTCAGCGCGCTGCTCGACCAGTTCCAAGACACGTCGACGGCGCTGAATAAGATCCATGAACTCGCTGGAGGAGATGGCGACGGATCCTCGGCTCAAAGCCAACTTGACGACGACCGTCGAATCGATCGCGCAGACGACGCAGAACCTGGCAGCGCTGACGCACGACCTGCGTAACGTGACCGGCGATCCCGCAACGCAGGCGCAGATGCGCAGCACCATCGCCAACCTCAACGCGGTGATGGAGCGCGCGAACTCGCTGCTCGGCCAACTCGGCGGCACCAGCAACGTCTACACCGTCGATCCGAACGCGACGCCGTATCCGCCGTTCACGCTCGGTACGCCCTATCCAGCCGGCAGCGGCTCACCGCCGCCGATGCAGGCCGGCTCCGCGGGCTCAGTCGGCTCCGCCAGTTCCGCGCCCAGCATACCGGCATGTCGCCGCAGATGAAAGCCAGCCTTCAGGGCAAGCTCTCGCAAATCGCCAAGAACCTCGTGCAGATCGACTTGCGGCTGTGGGGCTTGTCGAGTCGAACAGGCGTGCTGCTTGAATCCAACGCTGCCCGGCAATAAGGGACCGTGGGGCGATCTCAACGTCACGGTCCTGCCGAACTACTCGACCAGCCTGATGTTCGGCGCCAGCTCGATCGGCAACAACACGACGTACAATGCCGCACTGCTCGAACGCGTCGGAACGAACGCCCACATCGGCGGTGGCGTGCTCTATTCGCAGCTCGGATTGACCGGCGATGTCGGGTTGAAAGGCCCGATCGGCCTGCAAGGCTTCATCTACGACCTGCGCTATCCAAGTCTCGATCTCTACGGCAACATCCGGCTGATGCCCGGCACGTCGGTGTTCTTCGGTCAGCGCGACATTCTGCACGCAACGCGCCGCAATACCTACGGCATCCAGCATACGTTCTAGGGTTCTAGGGTGGAGGAGAAGCGCCCCAAAGTCGGGATCGTCGGAGCCGGTGCGATGGGCACCCTCTTCGGCTATCACCTAGCGGAGCGCTGCGACGTAACCGTCCTCGACAGCAACGAGGCCACCGGCGAAGCGATCGCGCGGCACGGCCTCGTTCTGAACGACGCGCCCGCGCGTCCCGTCACCGTCGCATCGAATCCGCGCGAACTCTACGGTTCGAACGCGCTCTTTCTCTTCGTAAAGGCCGTCGACACGTTACGTGCGCTGCGCCCGTTCGCGGGGGAACTCAATCCGGCGTCGCCGGTCGTCTCGCTGCAGAACGGCATTGGGAACGAAGACGCCATTAAGACGGCGCTCGGCGGGGCGGTCCCCGTCATCCTCGGCGTGACGACGGAGTCGTCGCAAACGCTCGCTCCGGGCCGCGTACGCAGCTCCGACCAGGGCAACACCATTCTCGGCTCGACTTCCGCCTCTCCCGCGACGTCGCAAAATATGGCGGCGCTGCTCACGCACTGCGGACTGCGTGCATCGGTGGTGTACGACATCCGGCCGCATCTCTGGGGCAAGCTCGTCGCGAACGCCGCCATCAACGCTCTCTCGGCGCTGCTCGACTGCGATGCCGGCGCGCTCATGAAAGACCCCAACGCCGCGCACCTTGCCGAAGCGCTGGCAGAAGAAGCCGCGACCGTCGCCGCTGCACTGAAGATCAACCTGCCATTCGGCAACCCGTGGGAATACGTCACGCAGGTGCTCGCCCTCGGCGCCGATTCGAAGAGTTCGATGGCCTACGATCTCGATTTGGGCCACCCGACGGAGATCGATCATATCAACGGTGCCGTAACCGCATTCGGCCGCCGAACCGGCACACCGACGCCGTACAACGACGCGGTCCTGCGGCTCGTGAAAGCGCGCGAGGCTATGCTCGCCGCATCCCGCCGGCGCTAAGACGCTACGCCTCGGGGTGAAGTTTTAGCAGACGATCGCGCCGGCCTTCGTTTCGATGTCGATGCTTTGCGCGCCACCGCCGTTGACGTTCGCGTCGATCGTTTCGGCGCTTCCGGCGGAGCTGCCGCGTAAATCGAAGTCGCTGAAGAGCGTGCCGTTGTCGGTGTGCATGCGTATATGGAACTTCGCATTTTCGTTGACCCACAATTCGATGTCGCCGCTCTCCGTGGAGAAGTGGAGCGTACCGGGCCACTGCATCGCACCCATCGTGGCCGAAAGGCGCCCGGTTCCGACCCGCGCCTCCGCGTAACCCGGAAGAATGATCTGCACGTCGCCCTTCACCGCGTGGACGCGCGCGTTACCTTCGATGTTGGTGACGTGCACGTCGCCCGCCGCCGAATCGACGTCGAGATCGACGCCGTCCGGTACGCGCACTAGCAGGCTATCCAGAGGCTGCGTCGCCTCGAGCGCGTACGCCCCGTTTGTCCGGCCGCATTTGCGGCCCGGCCGGGGTCGTTTTCGCCAGTGCGGTGGCCGAGATCGTGAAGCGGTCGCGCGGTTCGCCGGTCGCGGGCTGGAACGCGTTGACCGTCCCCTGCGCGACGCGAACGTCCATCACGTCGCCGGGTTTGAGGATTCCGATCGTCGTTGCGAACGGCGCCGCACTGAGCACGCAGCAAGCGCGAATAAAAGGAAAGGGCTGAAAAGACGCATCGGCTACCGTTCTTCGGTACGGTCGCGCGGGTGGGCCTCCTCGTAGCTCCGCCGCATATGCTCCAATGAGACGTTTGTATAAATCTGGGTCGTGGTGAGACTTTCGTGGCCGAGCAGCTCTTTGATGGTCATGATGTCGGCGCCGTTTTCGAGCAGATGCGTCGCAAAGGAATGGCGCATCACGTGCGGCGTTACGTGCTGCACGAGCCCGGAAAGCGCGGCAAATTGCCGGAAGACGACCCACGCCTGCCGGTGCGAGAGCCGCGACTTGCGTTTTGAAAGGAAGAGCGCTTCATCGGCACTGCGCGGACGCACGCCCAAGTAGTTGCGCACCGCGTCGGCGGCGGCGACGTTGATGAACACGTTGCGCTGTTTGTTTCCCTTGCCGATCACGCGCATGATCCGCCGGTCGAGATCGATGTCGCTGATATTGAGCGCGACGAGTTCCGCGCGCCGGATGCCGCTGGCGTAGAGCAGCTCCATGATCGCGACGTCGCGCAGCCGCTGGAAATCCGTCTTGCCCGCGATCGTCGTGCGCAGGAGCTTCGCAACGTCCGGTTCGGACATGACGATGGGCAAACGTTTGCTTGCCTTCGGCGGCGGAGACGTCGAGCGCCGGATTATCGTGGCGCCGGCCTTCACGTTTTTGCAAGGCGTAGAACGACCGCAGCGCGGCGATCTTGCGGCGCACCGAGATCGGCGAGTCTTTTCGCGGCCCCCATGAGTTCCATTACGAACCGGCGTACTTCGGAGACCGTGATCGCGCTCAGCTTGCTGAATGCGGTACCTTTGAGATGTCCCGGCTCGAGGAACTCGCCGAAGAGTTCGACGTCCCGCGCGTACTCCTCGGACGTGCGCGGCGACTGCCCGCGCTCGAGGCGCAAGTAGGCGGCAAACTCGGCGATGTCCGGATCGGCCGGGATGTACGAACTCATGTCGAAACTCCGTTACGACATGACCGCTCGCTTTCCCACGTTCGCCCTGGTCGCCGCCGTCGCGCTCCTTGCCGCGGGCTGCAATTCAACGAGCGAACCGAGCACACCATCGGCCGCCGGTCTGCCGGCTGCGGCGGCGCACGCCGCACGCTGGATCCCGAAGCCGGGAACGACGTATCAAATCCAATACGACGGCAACTACACCGACTCGGTCGTTGCCGACGTCTACGACATCGACATGTTCGACGCACCGCAGGGTTTCATCGATAAGCTGCACCAAGAGGGCCGCAAGGTCGTTTGCTATATCAGTGTGGGAACGTGGGAGAACTGGCGCCCGGATGCGGGCACATTCCCCAAGAGCGTAATCGGCAACCCCGACGGCGGATGGAAGGGCGAGCGTTGGCTCGACGTGACGAAAAGACAGATTCTCGAGCCGATCATGACCAAGCGCTTACAGATGTGCAAGGCGAAGCACTTCGACGCCGTCGACCCCGACAACATGGACGGATACGAGGAACCACACGGGCTTCACAATTTCGTACGAACAGCAGCTCGCTTACAACACGTGGGTCGCACGAGAGGCGCACTCCCTTGGTCTTACCGCAGACGAAAAAGGCGACAACGACCAAGTCAAGGACATGTCGAAGGTTTTCGACTTCGCAGTGACCGAGGAGTGCTGGAAGCAAGGCTGGTGCAACGAAATTCGCCGTCTACACTGCGCGCGGCGCACTAGTGATCGACGTCGAGTATAACGTCGCGCCGGCAGTCTTCACGTCGAAAACGTGCGCCAACACGGCGAAGTATAACGAAAATGCGATGCTCAAGCACCTCAGCCTCAACGCGTGGATCGTGACTTGCCCAGGCGCGGGCAGCTAGCTCGCGTTCGACCCACCGAGAAGTGGAACAGGTCGGCTAAGCTCAGAGCCGGCGAGAAGAAGAAGCCCTGCGCGTACGCCACACCCAAGTCTCCCAGGACGTCGAGCTGCTCCACCGTCTCGACGCCTTCGGCAACCGTATAGAGATCCAGCGTGTGGGCGAGCGCCACGATGCTTCGAACGATCGCGACGGCTTGCGGATCGATCGCCAGCGGCTCGATGAATGACCGGTCGATCTTGAGTCCCGCAATCGGCAGACGATGCAGGTATGCAAGCGATGAGTGACCGGCCCCGAAGTCGTCGAGCACGATCTGCACGCCGTCATCCCGAAGCTGGTCCAGCGTCGCGCGCGCGACCGCCGCATTGGTCATCACGGCCGTCTCGGTCATCTCCAGTTTCACACGTTCCGGCGCAACCTTGCGCTCGAATAGCGCACGCCCCACCGTACCGGCGAGCCCTGGAGCCGTCAGGTGCCCCGCGGAAATATTCACCGCGACCGTCGAGTCCGGGAAATGCTCGAAGAGGGCGGCCGCATCGTCACAGACGTCCTCTAACACGACCGTGTCGATCGCGTCGACCAAACCGCGCGACTCCGCAAACTCGATAAACTCGCTGGCGTTGACGATTCCGCAGCCGGGGCGGTTCCAGCGAACGAGCGCTTCGAACGAGATGACCGCGCGCGTCGCGATGCTGACGATGGGCTGATAATACGGCAGGAACTCGTGTCGCTCGACGGCCCGTCGCAGATCGTTGTCCAGGTCTGAATCCGCCGAGACCTTGCCGCGCATCGCCGCGTCGAAAATCGCGTAGCAGCCGCGGCCGCGGAGTTTTGCCGCGTACATCGCGATATCGGCATCGCGAAGCACCTCTTCGGGGCGCTCGTACGATGGGTCGATGACGACCACGCCGATCGACGCATTGGTGTGAACCGCCCGTCCGCCGAGCAGCATCGGTTCGTGCAGCGAAGCCAGTATCTGATCGGCGAAAACGCCGGCGTCCGCCTCGGTCGTCTCCGCGAGCACGAGGAACTCGTCCCCGCCGAGACGCGCTACGAGCGCCTCCGATGGAAGCTCCGAACGCAGCCGCGCTGCGATCATCTTGAGCAGTTCGTCGCCGGCGAAGTGTCCGAGCGTATCGTTGACCATATTGAACCGGTCGAGATCGATAAAGAACACGGCATACCGGTTGTTTCCCGTTGCAACCCGCGCGATGGCTTCGGTCGCCCGCTCCAAAAAAACCGCGCGATTCGGCAGTGCGGTAAGCGTGTCGGTATAGGCGGCTTTACGCAGCACGCCTTCGACCTTTTTCCCGGTCGCGAGTTCATTTTCGAGACGCAGGCTCTGCAATTCGAGGGCGACGTTCGCTTCGCGCGAGCGCCAGCCGAGAACGACGAGCGCACCCAAAATCGCCGCAAGCGTCCATAAGACCGCACCGAGAACGACACCCGTCGTAACGATTTGCCGTTTTTCGGCCAGCAGCGGCGCGCCGTCGCTGGAAAGGTGGAGCGTCGCGCCGGTATAGCGCAGCGTCAGTTCTTGCTGGACGTTCGTATTCGAGTCACTCGGAAGCGGGGCGGTCGTCAACAGGGTGTCGCCCCGATGGCTGCTTTCGATCGACGCGACGTCGCCTTTGATCAGGTTCGAACGCATCGTAGCCAGGAAAGAGTTCGTTAACGTATCCGCGGCCATGACGCCGACGGGCTTCCCCGAGCGGTAGAACGCCTTCAGCGTACTGATGAAGCTGCGCCCGTCCTCGTCGTAGGGGCCAGCAAAAACAGTTGCGCCGGGGGCCTTTAGCGCCTTTGCATACCAATCGACGCAACGGTGCGGCCGCTGCGATGCTCCCAAGAGCTTCGTCGCATTCGAGACCCCGCCCGCGCACAAATGCGTGTAATCGTCGCCGGGCGCCACATGATTGCTGCCGACGATGATGCCGGCGATGTTCTTCCCCAACGGTTGGTCGAACCGCGAGTACGGCTCGCCCGGCAGCGCCGCCTTGTGGACGTACAACTCGAAGAGACGATCGTTCGGATCGAACTGATAGGGCGCGTAGAATACGCCGACTGCATACACGTCGTGGCCGAAACGCTGGCGCGATTTATAGAGTGCCGTGAGAACGGCGGCAGCGCCGGTGCGGTCGGTCGATTTCGGATCGAGCATGATGCCGCCGGCGGCCACGAGCTGGATCGCATCCACGAAGTAGTCGTCGATACCCTGCTCCATCTTTTGGAGCCGCGCCAGCTGCGAAGCCGCGAACTGCTGCTCGTGCTGCGTTATTCGGTCGGCCGCCTCTCGTACGATCAGCCAGGTTCCCAGCGACGCAGCGAGGCCAATCAGCACCAGCCAGTACCACGGCCGGCGGTAACCCCGCGCGTTGATTTCGGCGGTCTCAAGCGCCATAGACGGTCGACTCAGATGAGAAGTCCAGCAGGTCGGCGAGCGAGAGCGCCGGCGAGAAGAAGAAGCCTTGAGCGTAGACGACGCCCAGCGATTCGAGGATGGCTAACTGGGCGGCCGTTTCGACGCCCTCGGCAATCGTATAAAGTCCCAGCGTTTGTGCCAGCGCGACGATGCTGCGAACGATCGCCAGCGGCTGCTCGCCCGTGGCGAGCTCGGCGATGAACGAACGGTCGATCTTGAGGCCGGCGATCGGCAGGCGGTGCAGGTACGTCAACGACGAGTGACCGACGCCGAAGTCGTCGACCAAGATTTGGATGCCGTTGCGCCGCAGCTGCTCGAGCGTAAGGCGCGCTTGATCGGCATTCGTCATGATCGCCGTTTCGGTGATCTCGAGCTTGAGACGGTCGGGCGCGAGCCCGTGAGCCCGCAGCGCGGCGTCGATCGAACCGGCCAGGTCCGGCGACGTAAGGTGGCCGGCGGACACGTTCACGGCGATCGTGGCCTTTGGAAAGCTGCTCAAGAGCTTGGCGGCGTCGGCGCAGACGTCGTTCAGCACGGAGGCGTCGATTGCGTTGACCAAGCCTCGGGCTTCGGCGTAGCCGATAAAGTCCGAGGCCGCAACGACGCCCGCGCCGGGACGGTTCCAGCGAACGAGCGCTTCGAACGACATTACGGCGCGCGTCGCGATGCTGACGATCGGCTGATAATACGGAACGAACTCACGCCGCTCGATCGCCCGCCGCAGCGCGTTCTCCAGATCGGAGTCGGCTGCGACCTTGCTGCGCATCTTCGTGTCGAAAATCGCGTAGCAGGCGCGCCCGTTCGCTTTGGCCGCGTACATCGCGATGTCGGCGTCGCGAAGGAGTTCCTCGGGGCTGCGATAGCTCGCATCGACGATCACGACGCCGATCGAGGCCGCCGTATAGCACGCGCGTCCGGCGAGCAGCATCGGCTCGTGCAAGCACGCCAAAATCCGGCCGGCAACCGCGCCCACGTCTTCGGGTAATACTGCGGCACATACCACGAAATTCGTCGCCGCCTAAGCGGGCGATCGTGTCGTTGAGCGGAAGCGAGTTGCGCAGCCGCACGGCGATCATCTTCAGAAGCTCGTCGCCGGCAAGATGTCCGAGCGTATCGTTGATCATATTGAAGCGATCGAGGTCGATGAAGAAGAGCGCGTGCGTCGGTTCGCCCGAAGTAACGGCAATCGTCGCAGAAGCCGCTTCGAGCAACGCCGCACGGTTCGGCAATCCCGTTAACGCGTCGGTATACGCCGCCTTTCTTAGCTCGGTTTCGATCGTCTTGCGAACGTCGATCTCGCGCTCCAGGCTCGCCTGTTCCGCCTCGAGCTTCAGCCTGGCTTCGTGCGAACGCCAGTTGCGCGTTAAGCCGAAACCGAACATCCCGGCGAACAGCCAAACGACCGCGGACTGCACGACGCTGTCGAACGAGATGCGGCGATCGGCCGCGCGCAGCACCGTCGCGTCCGCAAATAAATGCAATCGCGCCCTCGTAAGGCGCAGCGGCAACTGCATGTCGATGTACTGCGACAAATCGCTCGGAAGCTTCGGCACCGTCCCGACCAGCCAGACGTGGTGACGCCCGCTCGCGAGGTACGCGATATCCCCCCGGACGAGCGGTCCCAACATCAGCGATTGGAAGAAAACGGTCAGCGTGTCGACCGAAACGACGCCCGAAACCTTCCCCGCATGGCCGATGACTTTGAGCGTGCTGATGAAGCTGCGCTTCGACTCCGTGTAGGGACCGTCGAACACGACGTCCTCCGGCGATGCCAGGGCGGTGCGATACCACGACCGCTCGGTATAGTCGATCGGACTCTTGTCGCCCGCACTGTCGTACGCCACCTCGTCCACGTCGCCCGGGAGCGTACGGTCGTATGCCCCGTGCTCGACCGAACCGCCCCCCGGCGGCAGCGGTGCGTTGCTGTGGTCGTAGAACGAAATCAACCGCGATTTCGGATCGAACGCATACGGTGCGTAAAATGCGCCTAAGCCGTAGACGCTTGGATTTTGTCGCGACTGATAGAGCGAGAGCACCAACCGCTGCGTCAGCCGGCGATCTCCGCGGGTGTTGTCGAGCGCCTTAGCACCGGCGGCTGCGAGTTGCGTAGCAACGCCGAAGTACTCGTCGATGCGCTGCTCGACCGTTTGCAAACGCAACCGCTGACCGACGGCGAACTGCCCATCGTTCTGATCGATTCGCGAGCGCGCGTTGGCCATTACGAGAATCGTGGCCGCTACCGCAACAAGAAACAGAACGGCCAACCAATACCAGGGTCGCCGATAGCGCCGGACATCGACGTGAGCGGCCTCAAGCGCCATAAGACCTATATACGTTCGCGGCGCCACCAGAAACGCTTTCCACAGCCCATGCACATCACCAAATTAGTGTTTGTGGACATTGCCCTGGTGTGAATAGGCCTGGGCGGGTACCATGCCTGCGTGGTCGCTTCTCTGCCGGTTTTGGCTATAGCGGTGATCGTCGTGGCCGGAATGTTGCTGCGGCCGTGGGGCTCCCGCGAATGGTATTGGGCTGCGGGCGGCGCGGTCGGCGTCGTGCTGCTGCGTGCCGAACCGGCGGCTGCGGCTTGGTCGACGATTGCCGGCGGCGCGAGTATTTTCGCGTTTCTTACCGGCATCGCAATCCTTGCGGAAATCGCTCGATCCGGGGGTGTTTTCGAGGCTCTTGCGGCTCGCGCCCGAGCCGCCGCGGGAACGTCCCGCAGCCGCCTCTTTTTGCTGGTTTTTGCGGCCGCAGCGTGCGTTACGGCCATCCTTTCAAACGACACGACGGCGCTCGTCCTCACCCCCGCGGTCTTCGCCGCTTTGGAGTCCTCCGGCGTCGATCCACTGCCGTATCTCTACGCCTGCGCCTTCGTCGCGAACGCCGCCTCGTTCGTCCTTCCATTCTCGAACCCCGCGAATTTGGTGATTTATGCGGGGTTGCCGCCCGCGCTCGGCGCTTGGCTCGCGGGCTTTGGACTCGCCGCGGTAGGGGCCGTCGCAGCGACGTACCTGCTGCTCTGGCTGGCCTTCCGGCCACGATTCCATAAGCCGATGCAGGCCACCGGTGCGGCGCCTCCGATGCCCTCGCGCGCTCGATTGACGGGGCTGGTTGTCGGGCTCTGCGCTGCCGGAATGGTAACCGCAGCGATTCTCGGATGGGACGTCGGCGTCGCTACCCTTCTCCTGTCCGTGGCCGCCGTCGCCGCGCTAGCCGTTTGCGACCCGCCGGTCCTGGTGCCGGTCCCGGCGAAGCTGCCGTGGCAGATTCTTCCACTCGTCGCCGGCCTTTTCGTGGTGGTCGATGCGTTGGATCGGGCGGGTATTCTCGCGCTCGTACGCGATCTGCCGGCTCGTGCCGCAATGCTTCCGCAACCGCTGGGCAACGCCGCGGCGGCGCTCGGTACCGCCGTTGCGAGCGACGCCTTCAACAATCTTCCGGTGGCTATGGCCGTCGCCCGCAGCCCGATCTCACCGCAGGCAGCCCACGTTCTGCACGCGGCGGCCGTCGGAGTCGATCTTGGTCCAAATCTCTGCGTCACCGGATCGCTGTCCACACTTCTCTGGCTCATCGCCGTCCGCGGCGAGGGCCTCGAGGTTTCCGCCGGGGGCTTCTTCCGCATCGGGCTGATCGCCGGTTTGCCGGCGCTGCTGCTTGCGAGCCTGCTCGTCCGCTGATCGTTTCGAAAATTCTGCGAGACTTTCGAGGAAGGCAAAGCCGGCAACGCGATAGCAAGTAGGATGGACGATCTGCCGGTGATTCACGCGGCGAGGCTGATGCTTTTCATTGCGGGACCGGACGACGCGGCGCGCTGCATCCGCTTCAATCGCGATAACGAAGTCTTCTTGAAGCCCTGGGAGCCGCCGATGACCCCGCGGTCGTTCGATCCGGTTTCGGTCGCCGACACGCGCAACCGGGCGGTGACCGAGGCGAAGGCGGGCGCCGCATTTAGCTTTGCCGTCGCGGCTCGCGGCGCCGGCGACGAGACGCCCATTCTCGGATGGTGCACCTTCTCCAACATCATCCGCGGAATTTTTCAAGCCTGTTTTCTTGGATACAAACTCGACGAGCGTTCGCAGGGGCACGGGTATATGACCGAGGCCCTAACGGCTGCGATCGACTACCTCTTCACGACGCAACGCCTACATCGCATTCAGGCCAATTACATGCCGCACAATCAACGCAGCGCGGCCGTGCTCCGGCGTCTCGGGTTCACGATCGAAGGCACCGCGCGGAATTATCTGTTCATCGGCGGCCAGTGGCGGGATCACGTGTTGACCTCGCTCGTGAATCCCGATCCACTGGTCGCGCCGAAGGAACGCTAGAGCTTGATCTGCACCGAGCCGGTAATCTGCATCGGTTCGACCACGCCCAAGAAGCCCGTGTTGTTGCCGTTGAACCAGAACGAGTACGGATACTGGAGTTGCGGCGGCGGCGTATTCGACTGGCTGTTGGGATAGAAGTTCCCAGCCGGATACAGGAAGTTCGTCGGCAGCGAGCTGTACGCACAGACCTGCGGATTGTCCCACGCATAGCCGCGCTGACCGCAGAAATCGAGCAGGTTCGTGAAGTTCAGGCGTGCGGTGATGCGCGGACTCACGTCGTAGCTGAACGCCAGCCCCATCTGCAGTTGAAACGGCTGATGGAACGCGCCGAGGCTGTCAAACGTGCCGGTGTACTTATCCGGAATAAAGAGCGGCAACGCACCGTTGTCGGTACAGCCGGCGGGATCGGCGGCATTGCCATGGAGCGCCGCCCAGTTCGATCCGGCCGGCGGCGGTCCGCACGTATTGGGCATATACCCCGGCCACTGCGTCGGCGCTCCGTACGACGCACCCGATTGGAAGTTCCACGAGTTCGTCACCGAGAATCGCTTGTGCTTGTAGTTCAGAATCAACGTCGTCACGAACGGCACGGCGTAACCGTTCGCGGCTGCCGCCGGACCGGGAATGACGTCGTAGGTCGTATACCACGCGTTATCCGGCATGATGTTTTGATACGGCTGCCCGTAGTACGGGTTTTCCACAACGCCCGGCTGCTTGCAGTTGGCGGTTCCGCCGCCGCCGGCACTTCCATAGAAGTAGCACGGCGAACCGCCGCCCCGCTTCGTGTACGAGTCGTACTGCTCGATGTAAGTGTTCAGTTGGTCGATGACGTTCTGAGAAGTACCGGTGAAGTTCTGATACTTGATCATGCTATGCGTATACGTAAACGCTAGCTGTCCGGCCAGGCCGTCTCGCGAAAAATCTCCCTTCTGGATCGCAAACTCGACGCCGCTCGTCTGCTGGCTTCCAACGTTGAGACCCGACTCCAAGCCGCCCTGCGGATCGATGTAGAAGTTCTGCAGTTGGTCGCGGGTGGCCCGGAAGAACGGACTGAGCTTAAAGCTCCAGTCGGTGCCTTTCAAGCGATGCTCCCACGAGAGATCGTAGTTGTATGACGTGTCCGGCCGAATCACGTGATCCGGCGTATTGAAGCCGTATCCGTAGAAATGCTCCCCAAGGAATGCCGGGAGATTTTGGTTGAGCGTGTTGTACTGCGTCCACGACGAGTTGGGCGGGCGCGCGTAGATCCCGAACGACCCGCGAAGGACGCTGTCTTGATCGAGCGCGTACGTAAGGCCGAGGCGCGGCTGGAAGCGCGCGGCGGTATATTGGCCGCCGCTGACGTTCTGCAGCGCACCGGTGGGCGAGTCCGCCAGCGGAACCGTGCCGGTGGGGCACGCGCCGATGCCGTTGTTCGTGCGATCCACCGGCTGGTTGTTGTAGAGGCCGGCACCGTAACAATATTCGGCGTTGTACGCTTTAAACCAGAACGCGCGAGCCGGGTCGTTCGCCTGCGTATCGCCGAGGTCGTATTGGAAGTCTTCTAGGCGGAAGCCGAGATTGATGTTGAGCTTGTCGTTGGGACGCCACTGATCGCCGATCGAGTAGCCCAAGAACTGCGTGCCGACCTGGTTCAAGTTCCCTTTGAAGCTGGTGTCCGTCACGAGCCACTGGGGATCCACGCCCTTCGCGCAGGCGGCGATGCCGGGAGTCGTGCACGAGTAGCCGATCGCCGGCGTTCCGTCTTGAATCGTACCTTGCGTCTGATCGTAGCAGCCGATATGGGCGCCCGTCGTCTGGTCGTAACACAGCCCGTTCTTCCCGACGTAGCTCGTCGCCGGCCAGCTCGATGAGAAATACGAAACGTCCCAACGCGAGAGGTTCGAGTTCGTGTAGGCGACGGAGGCGCTCAGCAAGTTCGAGGGACTCAACTGATTCGTATACGACAGATTGAATCCGTACGTGTGATCGGGGAGAAAATACGGCAGTTCCCACCCATAGTAGGGCTGGGCGGTCGAATCGTACCCGTTGATGTTCCAGGTAGAAAACATTGCGTAGCCGGAAAAGCGCAGGTACGACGAGGGGCTGAAGACGTGCTGGTACTGGATCTTTTCCAGCGCGACGCCGTTCTCGTTCGGATCGCGCAGGTTGTCCGGGATCGGTCCTTGGAACGCGTGCGGCATGCTCTCCGGGAAGTAGTACTTCCCGACGTCGCTGGGATCGAACGGCTGGTATGACGCACCTTTGTAGAAGTAGGTATCGTCCCAGGCCAGCGGACCGTAGAGCGCGTTTACGACGTTAGCACCGAAGTCGTTCGTGGAGCTGAAGTACTGGTTGACGTTTTCGCTGGTCATCCAGAGCAGCTGGACGTCGTCGCGGAGGCCGCTGTTCTTGTGCGGAATCCCGAAGTGGAAGTTGAGGATGTCGTCGCGCAGCGACTGGTCGGCGAGGGCGAAGCCGAGGCCGGTCGTAAAGAGCGTCGGAGAGTTGGGCCCGGTATAGACGAAGCCGTTCGCACCCGGAAGCGGATTCACCGGATAAAAGAACGAGTTCGGAATGCTCGAACCATCTTGATTGTCGATGTAGCGGAATTCTTGATTGCTGCCGCCGATGCCCACGTAATAACTGAAAAGACGGTCGGGCGTCGAGCCGCCGGCTTCGACCGATGCCTGATGAAAGAACGCCGGATAGCCCGCCGCGAGCACGCCGGTAGCGAAGCCGGGATACGTACCGGTCTTGATAACCTGGTTAACGTAGCCTGAAATGCCTTGCGCGTCCGAGCTCGCCGGAACGCCGCCGGTGTAGACTTGGACTTCTTGCGAACCGAGGCTGGAGAGCATCGTTTGCGGCGCGTTGTCGTACGCGCGGTTGACCGGAATGCCGTCGAGTTCGTATCCGACCTGATCGATGTCACCACCGCGGATATGAACCGTCTGCCACCATCCGGATTCGCCTTGATCGATCATGACGCCGGGAACCGATGCGATCGCACCGTAGGCGTTGTTCAAGCTGCCCGCGCCCGTCAAACCTTGCGCGGCCTGCTGTCCCGCTGCGTTCACCGAGTAGACGTCGCTGGTCGTGCCGGCTTTCACCAGGCTTCCTCCGGCGCGCGACGTGACGTTCGCGATCGTCTTGAGCGATTTGATGAGCGCGACGTTGATCGTCTGCACTTGGTCGGCGAAAATCGATACGCCCGGATCCGTCACCGAATCGTACAAGTCTTTTGTGAACGATAGCGTGTACGTATCGGGGGCGAGCGTTAGGAACCGAAAGCTCCCACTCGCGTCGCTGACGGCCGTTGCCGATTGCGACGGCGAGATGGCGGTAACCGTGACGCCGGCGAGCGGCGCCTGGTTGCTGCTGTCGACGATACGGCCGGTAATGCCGCCGGTCGTGCCGGCTGCCGCATTCAACGGCAAAAGCGCAGCCACTAATAGGGCTGCGGGGATCTTCTTCAACCACTGCATCGAGTTGAATCTCCTTCGAAGGCGCCAACGGCAGCGCGCATGCTTCGCGGGAGTCTTCGTTCAAGGGGCCGCTCGCCCTTGTTACTCGCCGTGCCAATCGCGGGTGACGAACAACCAGAATGCGAGACCGGCGTATTCGCCGTATCGTGCAAAGGCGCGCTCGATCGAACGATCCTTGGCGCGCTTCTTTCCTGCGAGCCGCAGATACGTGGGCCTGGTCCACGAATCGAGGACCAAGCGCTTGTGCCTCCCCAACAATTGCATGATGTGCGCCGCGGCGTACGGCCCGACCCCCGCCAGCTCGCGCAGGCGCTCCTCGACCTCGTCGTCGTCGAAGCCGCGACCGGGCAGAAAAGCCTCGAGATCCAGCCGGCCGGCCGCGACGTCGCGTGCGATCGACTTGATATACGGCCCGCGATATCCCATTTTGGCGACGTCGCGATACCACGCGTCGGGCGTTTTCGCCAGCAGTGCGGGCTCCGGAAACGCGCCGCCGCCGCGCTCGACCAGCGCCGACGTCATGCGAACCGTCGCACTCCAGACGCAGTTGGTCGTGCAAATCGTCTTGACGACGTCTTCGAAAACCGTCGGGCTCGCAAGCAGACGGCCCGCGCCGGCTGCCGCCCACTGCAAACCCCGGTCGCCGGAAATGCGCGCGTAAAACGGCGCGAGGTCATCGCCCAGTCGGAACATGCGCGCAACGGCGGAACCCACGCGCGCTGCATCGCGTTTGCCGAGCCGCATCGCGCTCTCCACGACGATCTCTCCCGCCTCTTCGCGCATGGTAATCGGAACGACGCGTTCGCCCAGTCGCAGCACGCGATGGTACGTCTTGAACGACTCGTCGACGGTGGCCGGCGCGAGCTGCGCGAGGCCGTGAGACCCGACCGTGCGCATGAAATCGATCGGTTCGCCGCCCGCACCGCGAAGCGGAAGCCGGCAGAGTTCCAACGCGACTATGCTACGTAAGAAACGTTGACGGCGACGCCGGCCGCTTCGGCCCGCTGCAGCACGCCGTACACTTCGTCCAGCTCTTCTTCAATCGCGGTGATTTCACGCGCGCTTACGTGAAACGCCGCGGCGTTCTTCCAGAGAATGGTCGAAGCGCGTTCGAAGGCCGTGCGCAAACGCTGCGGCGTCGCTTCCAGCACCGGCCAATCCAGATCGCCGCGCGCGGGCACGATACGCCAGCCCCGCCCTGAGACGTACGGCACGTCGTCGTCGGCTTCGAACGCGTGCGGCACCGAGCCGAGGATGTCCACCGCTTCCTGATCCTGGAGACCGAGGCGTAGGCCGAGCTCTCCTAAACGCAGGATATAACGAAAGAATGAGGCGCTCCCCACCGTATAAGCTCCGGCGGGTGACGCCACGTTGACGTGGATCAGATCGATCTCGGGCTCGTCCCGATGCGTGGTCATCTCCCTACGTTATCGGGCGATGCCGAACGGAATCGCGCATTGGGGACCCCATTCTCCGAGGCAGCCCGGCACCCTGGTTGCTCGCGCGCGCACGAGCAAGCCTTAGGCCGCTCATAGGTGGGATATCGGGCAAGGCCGAACCGAATTCCTGGCTCGTCAGCGACGAGCGATCTATGTCGGAGGTAGTGTGAAGAAGCGGCTCAAGGTAGCGGTGACGGGTGCGGCAGGGCAAATCGGATACCAACTGATATTTCGAATCGCGAGCGGTCAGATGTTCGGCCCTCATACGGAGCTGGAGTTTCATCTGCTCGAGGTCGAACAAGCGCTTGGATCGCTGCGCGGCACGCTGATGGAGCTTGAGGACTGTGCGTTTCCGCTCCTGAAGAGCGTGCAATACGGTTCGAACGCCGACGCGGCGATGCGGGACGTCGATTGGGCCATCCTCGTGGGCGCGGTCCCGCGCAAGGGCGACATGCAGCGCTCCGACCTGCTGCGCGTGAACGGTAAGATCTTCACCGAACAAGGCCGCGCGATCGAGGCGAACGCCGCCGACGACGTGCGGATATTCGTCGTCGGTAATCCGTGCAATACGAACTGCCTGATCGCGATGAACAACGCACCGAGCGTCCCCAAGGACCGTTTCTTCGCGATGACCACGCTCGACGAACTGCGCGCGCGCACGCAACTTGCGAAGAAGGCGGGCGTCGACGTCACCGAAATCTCGCAGATGATCATTTGGGGCAATCACTCCGCGACGCAATTTCCCGATTTCGAGCATGCGAAGATCGGAGGCAAACCGGCGGCGGAGGTCATCGACGACCGGGAGTGGTTGGAGGGCAAGTTCATTACGACCGTGCAAAACCGCGGTACCCAGGTCATCCAAGCCCGGCTGGCATCCTCGGCCGCGTCGGCCGCCCACGCCGCGGTGACGGGCGTCCACAACCTGACGCACGATACGCCAGCGGGCGAGTATTACTCGGTGGCGCGTTCTCGAACGGAGAATATGGCGTCGATCCGGGATTGATCTTTTCGTTTCCGTCGCGAACCGAGAACGGCGTCTCGCGGATCATCGAAGGGATCGTGCACGACGCGTTCGGCCAAAAGCTCTTCCATCAGACACTCGAGGAGTTGCGCAAGGAGCGCGACGCCGTAAACGAGCTCGGGCTGATTCCGGGCGCAGAACCCGCCGTCAGCACGGCGTAAACTCACTCCCTACCGTTCGAGATCGAATGGGATATCCAATTCGCCGGACAGTCTCGAGAGCGAATCCCACACCTTGGAGTGCACCGGAATACCGTACTCCCGGTGGTACACGGTCTTCATGAGCTCGGGTTCGCCGGCTACCTGAATGCGCTGCGCGCCCCGCGCCGCCGAACTCTCTTTGAAATACCGCAACTCGGCGTCCATATCGGCTTTGAAATCCGCCACGTCGCGGAACCCATCGATACGGAAGGCACCGAACCAGTGCGAGATCGCGCCTTCCTTCGTTTCGTCCGCAAACGGCAGCGTCGGGCCGAAGGCACCGCCCGTGAGAACGCCGCACAGAATATCGACCAGCAATCCTAAGCCGTAGCCTTTATGTCCGCCGCCGTCGGTACCGAATCCACCCAGCGGCAGCAGAGCGCCGCGCAGCGCTTCGTCCGGATCCTCGGTCATGTCGCCGTGCGAGTCGATCGCCCATCCGGGTTCCAAACGCTTCTTCTTGCGTTTGTGTACTTCCAGCTTGCCCTTCGGGATCGTCGTCGATGCGAAGTCCAAGACGAACGCCGGCTTGTTCCCGGCCGGCACTGCAAACGCGAGCGGATTCGTCCCCAGAACGACTTCTCTGCCGAACGTGGCAGCCGCATACTTGACCGAGTTGGTCGACGATATTCCGATCATGTCGTGACCGAGCGCCATCATCGCGTAGTAGCCCGCAATGCCGTAATGATTCGAGTTGCGAACGCCGCCGAACGCCGAGCCGCTCGCCTTCGCTTTCGCGATGACTTCTTCCATCGCCATCTTTGAGACGGGATGCCCCAGGCCGTTGTCGGCGTCGTAGACGATCGAGGTCTGCGTTTCGCGAACGACTGAGTAATGAGGCTGCGGATTCATGTGGCCGCTGCGGATGCGCGACACGTAGTACGAATCCAAACGCGCGACGCCGTGCGACTCGATTCCGCGCAGGTCGGCAGCCACCAGGACGTCGGCGACGACGTCCGCGTGAGCCCGCGCTACGCCCGACCGCACGAGCACTTCGGCAACGAAGCGCTTGAGCTTATCTTCGGTCGAGTGGTGATATCTGTTCGTGGCGGTGTCGGGCAAGGGAGGACCTCCAGGGTGAGCAGAACCGCTGCTTGGTGCCACAGAACGTTACGTCCATGCTTGCCCCAAGTCTACCAGAAACGTCGGAGCATTGAGTTGGTCCGCATCTTTGCCAACATACCCAAGAAAGACCCATTCCGTCGTCGAACCGACGCTTTACATGAAA
>CAWAJD010000005.1:0-16759 GCA_963782265.1 Vulcanimicrobiota bacterium | reverse complement strand
CTGCCCTCTACTTCGTTCGGTTCAGTACCTACCGCGCCGACGCCGTATGCTTCGATCGCCGATTCGCCGGTCGTCAAGAACGACGTCAAAGAGTTCTTCGAAATGCTCGACGACATTTGGCCGGGCGTCTCGAAGCACTGGAACGGGAAGCGACGTTCGGCAACGCGCAAGCCGATCCGAACATCTGCGAGCTACTCGTCGTGGCTGGTCGGCCAGTGTACGACGATCGCCGGTCAGGAAGCGCGCCGCCAAGGCAACGTGCACTTCGCCGGCGAGCATACTTCCGTTGCCAATCAAGGGTTTATGGAAGGCGGCGCCGAGTCGGGCGTGCGCGCTGCCAGCGAAATTTTGAGCGACTACAACATCAAAGGTACGACGTAGCCGCAGCGGATGATGCGAATCGTCGGCACGGCGGGTCATGTCGATCACGGAAAGTCTGCTCTCGTCGCCGCGCTAACGGGGACCGATCCGGATCGCTGGGCGGAAGAACAGTTGCGCGGCATGACGCTCGATCTCGGGTTCGCGCATTTGGTCCTGGCCGGCGGTCAGGAAGCGGGCATCGTGGACGTACCGGGGCACGAGCGATTTTTGCACAATATGCTCGCGGGTGCCGCCGGAATGGACGTACTGCTGCTGGTGATTTCGGCGGTCGAAGGCGTCATGCCGCAGACCGTCGAGCATCTGGACGTGCTCGGCTACCTGAACGTTCGCAAGACGATCGTCGTGATGACGAAAGCGGATCTCGTCGACGCGCAACGGTTGCGCGACGTCACTCGGGAAACGGCCGATGCCCTGCGCGGCACGATCGCGCAGGACGCTCCGTTCGTCGCGGTCTCCAGCGTGACGGGCTCCGGCCTGGACGATCTGCGCGTGCGAATCGCGCAGGCTCTCGAGGAACTGCCCGCCCGCGACGCGCGCGCGCCGGTTACCTTCCGGTCGACCGCGCGTTTACGCTCGACGGCGTCGGTACGGTCGTTACCGGTACGCTGATGCAAGGCACGATCGAGACCGGCGACACGCTGATCTTGCAGCCCAGCGGGTTGCGCGCGCGCGCCCGCAGCATTCACGTCTTCGGCAGACCGTCCGGCCGCGTCGAAGGCGGCGCACGGGTCGCGATCAATCTTCCCGGCATCGCCCGTAATGCCGTCGCTCGCGGTGCCGTCGTCGCCGGTGAAGAGTTTGCACCGCGTTCGAGTTTTTCGGTTCGCTTCGTACCGCTCGCGGCGGCGCTGCCGTTACTGCGCCGGCGGACGCCGGTTCGCGCGTACATCGGTGCGGCGGAAATTCTCGGTACGCTGGTTTTCGAACGCGCACCCGATGCCGCAGGCGAGGTCGCGGCCGAGCTGCATCTGCGCGAACCGACCGTTGCGTTTCCGGGCGTTCGCTTCGTCGTGCGTCGCCCGAGCCCGAAGTCGTTGCTCGGCGGCGGCTTCGTCGAGGGCTCGGCGCAGTCGCTCGCGATCGCTCCGGGTGTCGACCGTCTTGAGGAAAGCGCACTCGCTTTGCTGCGCGAGTGCGGACCTGACCCGATCGAAGTGAACGACGCTGCGGCCCGCATCAACGCACGCGCGGAAGATACGCGCGAGGCGCTCGACGCGTTGGTGCGGCGAGGCGAAGCGGTTGCGGTAGCTCGACCGGTAGCCTACGTCGATGCGGCTGCCGCGGGAGAGGTGCTTGCGCGAGCGCTCGAGCATCTGGAAACGGCACACGCGACGGAGCCGTGGTCGCTTGGTGTGACGTCGATTGCACTGGCACGCGAACTGGCGATCGAAGAGAACCTGCTCGTGCGCGTTCTCGGCGCATTCGTCGAAGATGGGCGCCTCGCCAATCGCGGCGGGTATTACGCGATACTCGATCACCAAGCCCGGCTCAGCGAAGAGCAGCAGGCGCTGTTCGACGAGGCGATGCCGCTCGGCGGCGCGCAGCCTCTCCTGCCGGTCGCGACCGATTCGTTCCTCGCGACGTTGCGCGCGTCGCGCGTAGCCGGAGCGCAGAAAGCGTACGACACGCTCATCGCGCGCGGCGCCCTCGTCAAGGTCGGCGATTCGATCTATCGCGGGTCGCAGATCGCCCAGATCCGCGCGCGCGTCGAATCGCACCTGAGCAGCCGCGAGTCGATGACGGCTGCCGAGTTCCGCGATCTGCTCGGAACGTCGCGCAAATATGCGGTCCCACTGCTCGAATGGTTCGACGCGCGCGGAATCACGGTACGCAGCGGAGATCTCCGCACGCTGCGGAAGAAATCGACATGATCGACCTCGTCCGCTTACCGAAGGCCGAACTGCATATTCACATCGAGGGCACGCTCGAACCGGAAATGATCTTCGCGATGGCTGCGCGCAACGGCGTCGACCTTGCGTTTACGAGCGTCGACGCGCTGCGCGCCGCCTATAGCTTTACGGATCTCGAATCGTTTCTCCGGCTCTACTATCAGGGCATGGCGGTGCTGCAGAAGACGCAGGACTATTACGATCTCACCGCCGCATACTTAGAACGCGCGCCTGCGCGCAAGGCGTTCGTCACGCGGAGATCTTCTTCGATCCGCAAGCGCACCTCGACCGCGGTATCGCGTTCGAGACCGTGATCGACGGATTGTCGAGCGCGCTGCGCGACGGGGAACGAACGCTCGGCATCACGAGCCACCTCATCTTGTGTTTCTTGCGCGATCTCAGCGCCGACTCGGCGATGGCGACGCTCGAGGCGGCGCTGCCGCACCGCGACCGCATCATCGCCGTCGGCCTCGACTCGGCTGAGGTTGGGAATCCGCCGAGTAAGTTCACCGCCGTTTTCGATCGCGCGCGTGCCGAAGGTTTCCTTACCGTGGCGCACGCCGGCGAAGAGGGGCCGCCCGGGTATATCGTCGAGGCGCTCGATCTATTCGAAATTTTCGCGCGTCGACCACGGCGTGCGCTGCATGGAAGACCCGGCGCTGCTCGCGCGGCTGGTGCGAGATCGCGTTCCGCTGACGGTCTGCCCGCTCTCGAACGTCCGCCTGCGGGTCGTCGACAAGCTCGCCGATCACCCGTTGCGCCGCATGCTGGAAGCCGGACTCGTCGCGACGTGCAACTCCGACGACCCGGCTTATTTCGGCGGATACGCCGGTGACAATTTTCGAGAAAGCGCCGCGGCGCTCGCCCTTACCGACGCTCAGTTGATTGCGCTCGCGCGCAATTCGTTCGAGGCCTCGTTCATCGACGATGCGACTCGCGGCCGCTACGCCGCCGATATCGATTCGTTCGTTCGCTTACGCGACTAGGTTGAGGGCACGACGACGATTGCCGTCGGGTTCGCGATCTGCGTATTCGGCCCCGCGATCGTGCGCATCGGCGTGCTCGCCCCCGGCGCGAACTCCTCGATAGCATAGGAAAGCGAGTTCGGCGGCAGCACTGCCGCGTAGATATCGTCGTTTTGGTCGATCGCGAATGCGGCAATCGTAACGCCGTGCAGTTCCGGTACGCCGATCGTACTTCCCGGAGCGAACTCCACCAGCGAGGTCCCGCTCAATGCGAAGAGATTTCCCTTGCCATCGGCGGCCATCGCGACAAGCGCCTGATTGAGCGATAGAGTTCGAATCGGGCTCGCGTTACCGCTCTCGGTCGGCCCGTATTCGGAGATACCCCGGGGGCAGCCCACCGATCCCACTGGTATTGTATCCGACGTACGCGTTGTCTTTACTATCGACGGCGACGGAGATATCGCAGTTCTCACCCACGGGAACGTACGAGATCGCGCGTGAGACCTGCGTCCAAGAACTCGCCGCCGAATAGACCGTCAGGGCTGCCCCACCCAACACGCAGGAGACGTTCGGAGACGCCTGCACGGCATAGATGTTCTCTTGCGCATCCGCCGCTGCGGCGAGGGTCGCCAGACTGCCGGTCAACTTGCGCACTTCGCTGCCGGTGGCGGTGAACTGCTGCAAGTACGTAACCTGATAATCGGTAAAATTGCCGAATGGGCCGGCCCAAAACACGCCGGATGCATCGGCGGAGATCGGCGGCGCGGCGACCTGAATCGTTCGCAACGGTGGGGCGTTGCCGTTCGCGCTCGCCGAGAACTCCACGATCTGCGGAAAGCCGGGTGCGTTTACCGGGACACCCGAACTCCACACCAGCAGTTGCGGCGTTCCGGCCGGTCCGGGTTTCAGCGTTACGTCGGCCGTGGCGTACGTCACGCGGGGGTTGTAGAAGTCGGCGTCGCGCAGTTGGGCCGTGCCGGCGGCTATACCATCGTAGACGACGGTGCCGCAGGTAAACGGAGGCATGCCGTTCGTGCTCTCGACCGCCGATAGCGACGTATTATTCGAAGTCATCATCGCGCGAACGGCTTGGCCTCCCGTGCCGATCGCGAGCGTTGTCGGAATCAAAGCGCGGGTCGCATCGAATGCGAGAAAGCATGCGTTGGCCGGCCCTGGCCGACCTTGCGTAAACGCGTCCGGCGTAACGGTGAGTTTATATGTCGCGGCGATCCCCCACCACGCGGGCGGCGAAATGACGTTCCTCTGCCGCGCATAGACGGTCACCGGTGCCGGGCTCGTCGACGCGATTGGGGTGCCGGTTCCGTTAAGCGATGAAAACGCCTCGAGGCGAAGGTTTCGCGTTCCGGCCGGTACGCGGAGTTGGAGCGTGCATTTCAAACCGTCGCTCGACCGGACGCAGCCTTTCGTGCCGCGCCCGAGCCGCACCGGCCCGATTTTCGCCGATCCGAATCGTCCGGAGATCGAGCGCGCAGCCGATGAGAGATCGACGACCGTACCGGGAACGGGCGCCGGATTGGCCGGCGCGACCGGCGGCAACGTCAGCACGATCACGCCGTGCGCGCGCGAATCGGCTTCCCCGAGCGAAGCGGGAGCCTGCCCCGGAGCGCTCGGCGGGTTCACCCGGGCGTCCCTTGGCAGCCGGCGCAAAGAAGCGCGGTGAGAACGCAACTGCTGGAACATATGCCGAACCCAACTCGAAGTCTCACGCGTGCCACCGAACGAGCGTCAGAACGCCGACGATCAATTCGAGTGCGATGAGGAAGATGATGATGAGTTCGAGGAACTCGTCGCGGCGGTTGCGGGCCTGGTCGCTGACGAAGCGGTACATGTCGCCGACGCTGGCGAGTTTGGCGTCGATCTGGCGTTGCCAATCCGCCAGGCCGAGACGTTTTGCAGCCGCGCGATAGATGCGCGCGTAGTACGCATCGCCGACGACCTTGAGGGCGTTGCTGGAGCGGTCGATCAGTTCGAGCACGTCGACGAGCAGGTAGCGCAGCGTTGCGGCCTGGTCGGCTTCGCGGCGGCCGCTGAGCGAACGCCCGGGGTTGCCGGGCTGCATTTTATAGATGACGTCGAGTTCGCGATCGAGCAGCGCGTCGTACGTGCGCAGTTCGATGAGCTGCGAGTTGGCGAACTCGAGGATATCTTCGATCGCGCGGGCGCTTTCGTCGCGGTCGTACAGAAATGCCGTATCCCACTGAACGATGGTTAGATCTTCTTCGTAGTACGAAAACCGCACCCGGAGCGCTTCCTCGACCTCACCGGTGGAGAGTCGCGCGCGCTCGCCCAGGAGCAGTCCGGCTAGGGCCGCCGCGTGATCGGCGAGCAGTGCTTGCGCGTCGACCGGCTCCGTAAAGCGATCGATTTCGATCGTGAAATAATCTTCGATCAGCGGGTCGTGGCGATCGTCCAGTGCCGATGCGATCTCGTCGCAGAGACGCTTGCCGGTCTCGGCCGCGTACTGTGCGATCCGCTCGTCGGTACGGACCCGTTCCGCAAGGGCAACCAGTTCGTCCCACGTTCCCTTCGCATCGAACGTGAGACGCAGCGAAATCACGCCGTAGTCGAAGTATTTTACGCGAACGTCGCAGCGCAGGTCGCCGATCGTCGCTTCGGGCAGCCGCCCTGCCAGCGGCGGGAGCGGAAACTGTAAGTAGGCGGGCGAGGTATGCGGCCGCAGCGGAAATTCAGCGGGCGCCAGACCCTTGGCCGCATCGGCGCCCATGGCGGCCAGATCGATCGTGTCGGCGACGTCGAGGAGGTAGTATGCGCGCACCACGCCGGTCGCGATTTCTAACATCGGATATCCGTTAAGGTCCCGACGGGGACTTCCCTGGCCGCCCCGAAATTCGTCAAACCATGAACGGACTGATGAAGACCCTCGGAGCCGTCGCGCTCTTCGCGCTGCTCCTCCCGGCGACCGCCGGCGCTCAGCAGACCTCGCTGCTGCCGGCCGGCATTACGGTCGTCGGCACCGGAACCGCGAACGTTACCGACTGGGTGCAGCAAGTCGACCTTCGCTTCACGCCGGCAGCCGGCGCTTCACAGTACGACGCTTGCACCAGTGCAATCGGTGCGCTGGGTGAGTCGATACGTGCGATGGGTCTACCTGCGAATGCGCTTACCTCTTCGGCAACAGTCTACACCGGTGCGGCGAGCTTCATGTCCACCGGCAGTGCAAATGCGGCACCGGTGGCGGTGGCTCGCGTCCAGGTGGCTCCGTCGGCAGTCGCACATTTCATGGCCGCCGCGAATAAGAGCGGATGGAAGGCGACCGCGCGGCTGGTCCCTCGCGATCTCGCGGCCGCGAAGGATGCGGCATACCGGGCGGCCTACGCCGACGCGCACGCTCGTGCCGAGAGCATCGCCGCGGCCGACGGGCATCACGTCGGCAAGCTACTCAACGTAACGCCGGGGCTGAGCGACTACGTTGGCTCGATGATGTCGTCGGTCGCTTCGATCTTCGATGCGTTGGGAAAGGGATCGATGTTATCCGGCGGAGTCCCCGAACTCACGCAGTCTGCAACGTTCACCTTCGAAATTACGCCATAGCGCCATAGACGGAAAAAGACCATGAACGTCGATAAGATGACCGAGCGCGTCGGCGACGCGCTCAATAATGCCTACACCCGCGCGCTGCACGAGCACAACACGCAGACGTCGCCCGAACATATGATGGCCGCCCTGATGGAACAAGAGCGTGGAATCGCGCCCGACGTCATCGCGAAGGCGGGTGCCGATCCGAAGGCGTTTACGCGCGCCGTCGACGCCGCGATCGGGAAGCTGCCGCGCCTATCCGGCTCGAACGCCGATAGCGCGCAAGTCACGCTTTCGCCCGAACTGTCGCGCATTATGAGTTCCGCAGAGGCCGAGGCGAAAGCGCTGCAAGACGACTACACGTCGGTCGAGCACGTGCTGCTCGCGATGGCACAGTCGAGCGGCGCGATCGGAAAGATCTTTCGGGATGCGGGCCTGACGAAAGACAAGCTTCTGTCGGCGCTGCGCGAGGTGCGCGGCAATCAGCGCGTCACCACCAAGGATCCTGAGGGAACCTACAAGGCGCTCGAGCGGTACGGCCGCGATCTCACGCTCGAAGCGGAGCGCGGCAAGCTCGATCCGGTGATCGGCCGCGATGAAGAGATTCGCCGCATCGTTCAAGTGCTCTCGCGCCGCACGAAGAACAATCCGGTGCTGATCGGCGACCCCGGCGTCGGAAAGACCGCCATCGTCGAAGGGCTGGCGCAACGCATCGTGCGGGGCGACGTTCCGGAAGGACTGAAAGGGCGCGGATCGTTTCGCTGGATATGGGCGCGCTGATCGCCGGTGCGAAGTATCGCGGCGAGTTCGAAGAACGGCTCAAGGCCGTTCTCAAGGACGTCGCCAGTGCCGAAGGCTCGATCATTCTGTTCGTGGACGAACTGCACACGGTCGTCGGCGCGGGCAAGACCGAAGGCTCGATGGACGCCGGGAACCTGCTGAAACCGATGCTCGCGCGCGGCGAACTGCACATGATCGGCGCCACCACGCTCGACGAATACCGCAAGTACATCGAGAAGGACGCCGCGCTGGAACGCCGGTTCCAGCCCGTCCTCGTGGATCAGCCGAGCATCGAGGATACCGTCTCGATTCTGCGCGGCCTCAACGAGAAATACCAGGCGCATCACGGCGTTCGCATCAAGGACGCCGCCCTCGTCGCAGCGGCCGTCATGAGCAGCCGGTATATCACCGATCGTTTTCTGCCCGACAAAGCGATCGATCTGATCGACGAAGCCGCTGCGAAATTGCGGACCGAAATCGATTCGATGCCGCAGGAACTGGACGAAGTCTCGCGCCGCGTCATGCAGCTTGAGATCGAGCGCGAGGCGCTTCGCAAGGAAGAGGACGCAGCCAGCCGGCGCCGCCTGGAGGCGATCGATAAGGAAGTTGCGGAGCTTAAGAAAGAACAGACGGATCTGCGCGCGCAGTGGGAATCCGAAAAGAACGCGTCGGTAAAACTGCGCGACCTGCGCGAGCAAATCGAGCAGACCAAAGTGCAGATCGAACAGGCAGAACGTCAATACGATCTTAACCGCGCGGCAGAACTGAAGTACGGCAAACTCGGGCAACTGCAGAAGGACCTCGAGGCCGAAGAGCACCGTCTCGCGGCGTCGGATGGAGGACGCATCTCCAAGGAAGAAGTCGACGAAGACGATATCGCCGAGATCATCGCTCGATGGACCGGCATACCGGTTTCGAAATTGCTGGAAGGCGAGAAGCAGAAACTGCTCAATCTCGAAAGCGAACTTCATCAGCGCGTGATCGGACAGAACGAAGCGGTCGACGCCGTGGCGGAAGCCGTTCTGCGTTCGCGTTCCGGGCTCGGCGATCCGAATCGCCCGATCGGTTCGTTCATCTTCCTCGGCCCAACCGGGGTTGGAAAAACCGAACTGGCGCGGGCCCTGGCCGAGTATCTCTTCGACGACGAGCGCGCGCTGATTCGCATCGACATGTCGGAGTATCAGGAGAAACACACGGTCGCGCGCCTGCTCGGCGCCCCGCCCGGATACGTGGGCTACGACGAGGGCGGACAGCTAACCGAAGCGGTGCGGCGACGGCCCTACTCGGTGATCCTTTTCGACGAGATCGAAAAGGCACACCCGGACGTCTTCAACGTGTTCTTGCAGATTCTCGACGACGGTCGCCTAACCGACGGTCAGGGCCATACGGTCGATTTCAAGAACACGATCGTCATCATGACGTCGAACATCGGCAGCCATCGTATTCTCGAATATAAGGGCGGCTTCGAGGGCAAGGACTACGAGGCGATGCGCGAAACGGTGCTCGACGAGATGCGCGCGCATTTCCGCCCGGAGTTCCTCAACCGCGTCGACGAGATCATCGTCTTCCACGCGCTGACCGAAAAGGAACTCGAGGAAATCGTCGTCATTCAGCTTTCCCGTCTGCGCAAGCGGCTGGCCGAACGCCACATCACGCTGGATCTTTCGGAGGCTGCTACGCGCCACATCGTACAAGTCGGATACGATCCGCACTACGGTGCCCGCCCGCTCAAGCGAACGATCCAGAAAGAGCTCGAAACGCCGCTCGGCCGAAAGATTCTCTCCGGCGACGTGAAAGACGGCGAGGCGGTTCGCGTCGGCTACGACGCCGAACGCGGTACGCTAACATTCGAAGCGAAGGAACCGGCGGTCACGGCTTGATAGACCCGCGGATTACTTTGGCCAACGAACGCGGCGAGCGGGTCGAACTCTCGCCCGCGGGCGCGTCGATCCTTGCAATCGTCGTACGCGATCGCGTCGGGCGCCTGGCAAATGTCGCGGTTGCCGAAGGCGGAAGCGCCGGCAAGACGATCGGACGCTACGCGAATCGCATCGCCAACGGCCGGTTCACGCTGGACGGCCGCGTCTACCATCTCGCGACGAACGAAGGCAAGAACACGCTGCACGGCGGTCCGGAGGGCTTCTCCAAACGCATGTGGACCGTCGCGGGCCGGCGTAAGGACGAATCGCGTCTCCGGCAGGTGCGGCAAGAGTTTACGTTTCATAGTCCCAACGGCGATCAAGGATTCCCCGGGGCGCTGGCATGCAGCGTCGTCTATTCTTTCGATAACGACGGCGCGCTGCACATCGATTACTCCGCAACGACCGACGCGCCGACCGTCGTCAATCTCACAAATCACGTGTATTTTAACCTAATCGGCGATTCCGGCGCGTCGATCGCGGATCAACAGCTGCAGATCGCCGCATCGTCCTACACGCCGGTCGACAAAACGATGATACCGACTGGGCAAATCGCGCCGGTCGCTCGCACCTCACGGGATTTTCGAAAAATGCGTGCGATCGGAACCGAAGCCTTCGACTGCAACTTCGTGCTCGACGGCTACACCGGAGAGCTTCGCCGCGCCGCCGAGGCGCGCGACAAGCGCAGCGGGCGCATTCTAACCGTCGAAACGACCGAACCGGGTCTTCAGCTTTTTACCGGCAAAGCCGGCGCCTTCGCGCTCGAGACACAGCACTTTGCCGATGCGCCGAATCATCCGAACTTTCCAAGCACGGCCCTTCGTCCGGGTCAGACGTTCCGGTCCACGACGATCTATCGCTTTACGGCTCCGGCCGGCTGAGGCGTTTCCAACTCGAATCCGAAGGTCGCGATGGCGAGTGCGAGCGTGCCGAAGAGAAAAGCGTAATACGCCAGGCTCGTCCAGCGCGCGAACAACAGCATCGCGGCCAGCACGATGCAGTTTTGGAGCAGCGCAACGCCCAGCGAGGCGGGTTTCCGGACCCAGACCGTCATCGCCGTAAAAACCGTCGCAAAGATTGTAACGAACAGCGCGTACTTCTGCAGCCCTCGCATGATCGCCGGATACGACTCATCGAGGGCCGCCCAGACGTTAAAACCCCAAACGTTGTCGTGCGAGGTGAACCCTGCACCGATCGAATGGAGGATCTCGGCCGGTGCCGCAATCGCATACGGGACGCAAAATGCCAAGGCGACGCCCAGCGCGCCCAAGGCGTAGACGAAACGCCGGCCCGGCGCGAGCGCGCGCAGGACGAACGGAAACGCGATCCAGACGAGCGCTTTGAACGCCAGTGCCCAGCCGAAGAACGCAGCGCTGAGCGCGTACAACACGGCGGCGTGCCCGACTCGCCCGGCTCGAGCGCTGCACGATGCGTATGCGAGCGCGAGTATCGATGCGACCAGCAAGAAGAGCAAACCCGTGTCGTTGCTGCCGTCGACGCCGATCAGAACGTTCGTCGAGCTGACGGCGAGCAGCGCGGTTGCGAGCGCAACCCGAGCGGCACCGCACGCCGGCGCGAGCGCGGCAACGCCGAGAACGGCGCCGATGCTCCACCAGCGATCGTGGTCTTTTAGCGATCCGAATAGACGTTGCTGTATGTCGTAGAGCGAAAGCTCGCCGGGGAGATAGGGGAACGGCTGCCCTTGCGGGTTCGTCGTCGTGTAGACGTGATGGTACGGACTGGTACCGGCGGCGATCGCTCGCAAGGCCTCCGCCGTCGCGGCCGCGACGTCGCTGCCCGAATAGGCATCCGTCGTGAGGCGCAGCGCGACGCCGGCCGCAAGCGCAGCGACAACGACCAACCACGGCGGTACGTCGTGAAATAGCACGAGCGCCCCGAGTATCAGCGCGCCCAGTGCGATCAAGATCGAAACGGGGTTGACGTTAGCGAAGTCGGTCGTTACCACCGGCCACACGAACATCACCGCGCAGGCGGCCAGAGAATACGCACGTTCTCCGGCCGGCCGGGTCATGAGGCCGTGGTTTTAGCGCGCTTTCTTTGTTTGAGGCGCTCGCCTTCATCGAGGGTCCGTTTGCGAAGGCGAATCGACAACGGCGTCACCTCAACGAGCTCGTCGTCCTCGATGAACTCGATGGCTCGCTCGAGCGAGAGCTCGTCCGGCGGAGCGAGACGGACGTTTTCGTCGGTTCCGGCGGCGCGCATGTTGGTGAGTTTCTTCGCGCGCACAACGTTGAGTGCGATGTCCTTATCGTCGTTGGCGCGGCCGACGATCATGCCTTCGTACACCTCCACGCCCGGGCCGACGAACCAGTAGCCGCGTTGATCGAGACCCATCAGCGCGTGGCCCGTGGTCTTTCCGGTTTCGCTCGCGACGAGCGCACCGACGCTGCGCCCGGGCAGTTCGCCCTGCCATTCTTGGTGATCGTAGTAGGTGTGCGACATGACGGCGGTTCCGCGCGTGAGCGTCAATAGTTCGCCGCGCAGCCCGAAGATGGCGCGGGTCGGCATCGTGTATTCGAGCCGGCGCGACGCGCCGACGTTGATCATGTTCGACATCGTCGCCTTACGTTTGCCGAGCGCTTCGATCACGGCGCCGGAATATTCGTCCGGCACGTCGACGACGACGTACTCGACCGGCTCCCAGCGCTTTCCGTCCCGCTCCATCACGATGACCTGCGGCTTGGAAACGGCGACTTCGAAGCCCTCGCGGCGCATCGTTTCGATCAGGATCGAAAGATGCAGCTCGCCGCGGCCGCGAACTTCGAAGGTGTCGGCCGAGTCGGTATCGGCCACGCGAAGCGCGACGTTGGATTCCAGTTCGCGCATCAAACGATCGCGAATCTGACGCGACGTTACGTACTTGCCCTCTTTGCCGCAGAACGGGGAGTTGTTGACCAAGAAGAACATCGAAACCGTCGGCTCGTCGACCGCTATGGCGTGAATGCCTTCGGGATGGCCTGCGTCCGCGATCGTGTCGCCGATGTTGAGATTGTCGATACCCGAGATGCAAACGATATCGCCGGCTTCGGCCTCCTCGACTTCGATGCGCTCGAGGCCCTGAAACGTGAGCAGCGTCGTAAGACGCAGGCCGGTTTCGATTTTCCCTTCACGATCGACTTTGGCGATCGGTGAGTTGAGCCGCGACATTCCGCGGAAAATGCGTCCGACGCCGATGCGGCCGACATACTTGTTGTGATCGATTGCGGAAATCAGCAGCTGAAAGGGACCCTCTTCGGCGGGCGCTTCCGGAATGCGCGAAACGATCGTCTCGAACAGCGGCTCGAGTGAGTCGCCCTCGTCCTCGAGACTGCGCAATGCGATGCCGCGCCGAGCGTTGCTGAAAATCACCGCAAACTCCGCTTGCTCTTCGCTCGCGCCGAGTTCGATGAACAGGTCGAAAACTTCGTTGACGACTTCTTGCGCCCGCGCGTCCTTGCGATCGATCTTGTTGACGACGACGATGGCCTTGAGATCCAGCTCGAGTGCTTTGCGCAGCACGAAGCGCGTCTGCGGCATGACGCCTTCGGCGGCGTCTACCAGTAAGAGCACGCCTTGCACCATCTGGAGCACGCGCTCGACCTCGCCGCCAAAATCGGCATGGCCCGGCGTGTCGACGATATTGAATTTTACGTCGCCGTGACGAACCGCGGTGTTTTTGGCAAGAATCGTAATACCGCGCTCTTTTTCGAGCGGGTTTGAATCCATCACACGCGTTTCGATGTGCTGGCCCTCGCGAAAGACGCCGCTCTGTTTGAGCATGGCGTCGACGAGCGTAGTCTTCCCATGATCGACATGGGCAATAATAGCGACGTTGCGAATATCCGGACGAGTTTTCATGGGCCAGCCTGCTTTGACCGCACGGGGGCAAATGCCCTGGTTTTAAGGGCTTAATCCGCCCGCGGCAGGGCGAACCAGAAGGAAGTTCGCTTGCCCGGCTCGCTCTCGAAACCAATGGAACCGTTCATCTTTGGTGACCAGCTCCCGACAAATGTAGAGTCCGAGCCCGGTCGAGCCGTTGTCCTGCGACAGACGTCCGAAGCGCTTGAATAGCTTCTCCCGATCGCTTTCGGGCACGCCGACGCCCTCGTTGACGACGGCGATCGCGATATCTTCGCCGTTCGGTTTGATATCGATATGCACCGGGCTGTTCGGATATGAGTACTTAACGGCGTTCGAAAGCAGGTTGGCGAGAACTTGCACCAAGCGCCCTTCGTCGGCGAGAATCTGCGGTACCGGATCGAGGTACGCGACGTTGAACGCACGATCCGGGTGTTCGCTGCGGATCCGTGCGATCGATTCTTCGATCATCGCCACCGGCGGCACCGGCTCGATGCGCAGCGACAGCTGGCCGGCATCCATGCGCGAGAGCAGCAAGAAGTCTTCGAAAATCGTGGCCAAGCGCGAGGTCGCGCTGCCGAGCACGCCGAGGAGTTCTCCGCGCCGCTCGTCACCCATCGTTTCGAAGTGTGACTCGAGCAGCGACGTCGCGCCGCGGATCGCGGCAAGCGGCGAACGAACCTCGTGCGAGACCATGCTGAAGAATTCGTTTTGAAGACGGACGTTTTCTTCGAGCAGCTCGCGCCGTTCGATTTCGGTCCGGTGCGCGCGCGTATTGCCGAGTGCGAGGCCGATGAGGTTGAGAAATAGCTGCATCTGCCGCAGCGTATCGATCGATGGAACGAGCCCGTCGATCGGCCCGTCGACCGAGAGATATCCGAGCATCTCGCCGTCGCGATCCGGAAGGACCAGCGTTAGCGTGTCGCGCTCGTGCCAGGAGTTCGGAGACTTGCGTTTCTCGTGCCCGGTGCTGTTGCCGATGTAGATGCTGCGTTCCCAAAACAGCTCGCGCTCGGCCGGATTGTAGAAGCAGTTCGGTAGCACTTCGAATTCAGGGAGGAGGATGGTCTTGACACCGTCGCGCACGATGCGTTCGCCGAGGCGCGTCTTAATGACGTCGGGATCGAAACCCAAGAGCACGCGCCGGTACAGGTCGCCGCCGGGATCGTCGGCCGCGACGATCGTGACATATCGAAACCCGAAGAGTATCGAAACGCTTTCGGCAATCGACTCGAGCGGCGGCGCGACGTCCTGCACTTGCAGGATATCGTGCGTAATGGCGAGCAGCCGCTCGAGAAGATCTCCGCTCGCCGACCGACCCTGCGCGATCTGCATTGTTGTCCTATCATTATCGCTTCGGGCCCGGCTTTTCCCGTGGAAATCGGGCCCAGGGGGCAACCTAGGGCCGGATTTGGGGTAAAGAACCCGTCAAGTCGCCCGGCAGTCCCTCTAGAGGCGGCTTGGCGCCGCCAGTACCACCGGAAAGAGCTGCGGGACGAAATCGTACGGAAACCCGTAGCCGTAGGTTCCCGGCGTGTCGCTCCCATTGTTGGTAAGGATGACGATGTCGATGCCGTCGTTCGGGAACGTCGCATTCATCGTTTGAAAGCCGCCGACTTCGCCGTTGTGCCAGATGAAAAGATGTCCGCCGAGCTTCGTTACCACCCAGCCGTCGGCGTAGTCCTCGGACAGCGGATTTGTCGTGAACATCTGCTTGAGCGATTCTTTGCTGAAGATTCTTCCGGGCGTGCGGACGGCGAGATCCCATTTTTCGATGTCGCCCGGAGCGGACGTGAGACCGCCCGGCCCCGCAAGCCAGTTGAGATTCCACTGCCATGCTCGGTACACGGTTGGGCCGCTCGACTGATAGCCGAGCGAAAGATCGGCGGCAGGAACGGGCGGGTAACCTTGATGCGTCGCGTTCATGCCGAGCGAACCGAAGATACGCTGCTGCAAGAAAGCGCCGAGGGTCTCGCCGCTGACGCGTGCGACGATCATGCCGAGCAGTAGGTAGTCGGTATTGCTGTAGTAGTAATACGAACCGGGCGGATTTTGCGCCGGGTTGCGCACGAACTCGCTGGGAAGCTTCACAAAGTGGTCGACGATCGTCCCGTAGTTTTTCTGACCGCTTGCCATAAAAGCGTTGTAAGCAGCGTTGACGTTGACGTCGCCGGCCCCGCCGTTGTAGTCCACAAAGCCGGTGCGATGCTGCAGGAGGTAGAGCAACGGAATGTCCGCGGCGTCCTGTATCGTCGGAAAATACTTCGACAGCTTGTCGTTGACGGAGAGTTTCCCGTCCTGCTGTAGCAGCAGAATTGCGCCGCCGGTGAATTCCTTCGATACCGATCCGAGGTCGAAGATCGTATTCGCGTCGGGAGCGAAGCGGCCGCGCTTGAGATGGAAGATCTGTGACGGCTGGCGGATCCCCCAGTCGTTCGAACCGGCGAAGCGGTTATTCCCCAAACCGAAATCGCGAAATCCGTAACCGTGCTGGTAGAGCAGTTTCCCATTCTTGTAAATCGCAAGGGAGATCCCGAAGTGCTGTGGATTGCCCGCGTCGACGATCCGATCCACCGCGCGCGTATCCAAGCCGGCTGCGGAAGTCTTTTCAGCCGGTGCCGACGTAACGGACGCTCCGTTCGAACTCGCGCACGCTGCCGAGAGCGCTGCCGCAAGCACGAAGGCGGGGAAACGAGCCATTCCGGATCATTATTGCCGCAGCGCGGGCTTCCTACCATGGCCGTTGAAGGGAAAACGCGCCGATGCGGCGTTCTTGTCCGCATGACGCTTCCCGATCTCTTGAGCCTCGCGTCGACGCTGGCGATTGTGGCGGCGGGCGTTTTTGCGGGCCTACAGGTACGCCAGTTCAACCGGCAGCGAACAAGAGATTCAGCTCTGCAGTTGCTACACTCGTTTCAAACGCCGGAGTTCGCCAACGGCGTCAACATCCGTATTTGACCTCCCTGACGGGCTGTCGAAAAAAGAGATCGAGGATCGCCTCGGCGACAAGTTGACGAACGTTCTCGTCATGTTCGGAACGTTCGAGAGCCTGGGTATTTTGATTTTCAGACGCGAGATCGATATCGAGCTTGTGGAAGACTTCTGCGGCGGAGCGATCATCATGGCTGGAAAAGGTTCAAACGATACCTCGCAGAGATGCAAGAACTGAGCAATCGCGATACGTACTACGAGTGGTTTCAGTGGCTATACGATCGATGCGAAGAGCGGGAATCAAAGACGCCCGCAGTCCCCGCGTTCGTGGCGTATCGCGATTGGAAACCCTGAGGCTGCCTCCGGGAAGTGGAGGGGCGCCAGGGAGCGAACACCGGAGCATGCGGCGTCTTGCACTATTTCCGGTCCTTTGCTTGTTCGTCCTGACCGCGGCGGCAGCGCCGGAGGCGTCGAAACC
>CAWAJD010000004.1:0-31139 GCA_963782265.1 Vulcanimicrobiota bacterium | reverse complement strand
ACGACGCCGGTCGCGGCGAGCGGAACCGAAATCATGATAACCAGCGGATGAAGCACCGATTCGAACTGCGATGCGAGCAGCATATAGATGAGCAGCACTGCGAGCACGACGATAAGACCGAGACTCGAGAACGTCTGACCCTGTTGCAGAACCTGCGGTCCGAAGGCCCATCGATAGCCGGCCGGCAACGGAATCGAGTTCATGATCGCGGTCGATTGCGTCACCGCAGCGCCCAGCGGGATGTTTAAACCGGCGTCGATGTCGATCTCGCGCTGTTTATTCTGCCGCGTGATTTGCGACGGGCCGGTGCCGAATTGGATGTTGCGAGTTCGGCGAGCGGCATCGTTTGCAGCGTGTAGTTTCCGACCGGGCTGTAGCCGGTGTTGACCTGAACGGTCCCGCTCACCGACGACATCCCGCGGTCGAAGAGCCGGCGCCGGCCGAGTTGACGACCATGCCGGTCGGCACCGTCGATACGGGTATCATCAGGTTTTGAACGGTTTGCAGCGTGCGCCGCTGGTCCGGCGGCAGCTGCACTTCGATCGGATACTGCGTGCCGTTGATCTGCATGTACGATGCGATCTCGCCGGCGGTAGCGATATCGATGTCCTGCGAGATCGTATTCGTGTCGACGCCGAGCTGCGCGGCCATCGTCCGATTGACGCTGACATCGATTTCGGGCTGTGCGTTGGTGATGCCGGGCTGCGGCGGCTGCAAGCCGGGGATGCCGGCCTGCAATTTCGGAATGGCGGTGAACTCGGCGAGGTTATAGAGCGTGTTGATGTCCGGGCCAAAGATCTGAATCTGCAGTGCGTCCTGGCCGCGTGCGATGATGTTTTGCACGATGTCGACCGTGCGCCCGAAGACCTGCAATCCGGGAATCGGGTCGCCGAAGCGCTTGCGGATGTCGGCAATCTGCTCCGGCGTAAGCGTCCGCGTTCCGCGGCCTTTGCCGGCCGCGCGCGAGCCGGTTAGCGCCGCGGTCCATTGCGTGACGAACTGTTGCGCGGAGTTTCCGCCGGCTTTGAGCGTGACCGAGAGGTTGGCTTGATTCGTAATGGTCGTTCCGCCGACCGGTCCGGATTGGCCGACCTGCACGCCAATATTCACGACGCGCGGATCCTTCATCATGCGGTTTTCGATGTCGACCGCCGTCGCGTTGGTGACCGAGACCGCCGTTCCGGTCGGCATCTGCAGGGTGAAGCGGGCGTAGCGCGAGTTTGAGGAGGGGAACAACTCGGTTTGCACTGCACCGAAGAAGATCATGATCATCGTCACGGCGAGAATGGCAAGCGCACCGCCCGCGACGAGGGCAGGCCGGTCGACGGCGCGCGTCAGCAGCCTGGTATACCAGATTAGCAAAACGTTCGTAGCGCCGGTCGAATCCCATCGAGAAGCGATGATACAAGCTGCCGCCCTTCGCAGCGCCGTTACCGTTGCTATGTGGGCCGCTGGTCGACCCGTTTGCTTCACCGTTGGTGCCGGCGTGGGCGGGTGCTTTAAGAAGTAGCGACGAGAGCATCGGGACTTGCGTCACCGCGACGACGAGCGAGAGTCCGACGCCGACCATGACCATCACCGCAAACGGTGTGAAGAGCAAACCTTGAAGTCCCGGAATGAGGACCAGCGGCACGAAGACCGTGATGACCGTGACCGACGAGGCGAGCACTGCCGAGAAGATTTCCGCGGTCGCCGTCTCGGCGGCAACCAACGGCGTTTGCCCGCGCGCCATGTGACGGTAGATGTTTTCGATGACGACGATAGCGTCGTCGACAATCAGGCCGACGGCCAGTGCCAAACCTCCCAGCGTCATGATGTTGAGCGTATAGCCGAGCACGTAGCCGGCGAACAGCGTTCCCAACACGGAGACCGGCAGCGAGACCGCGACGATGATCGTCGAACGCCACGAGTGTAGGAAAAGGAAGATCACTCCGACCGCAAGCAGCGCGCCAAGGATCGCCGTGTGTTCGAGCGCGCTGATGGCGTCTTGAATGAAGCCGCGCTGATCGAAGACGACGGCGATCTTCATGCCTGGATAGCGCGATTCGACGTCGGCGATCTTCGCGTAGACGCCGGTTGCGGTCGCGACGATATTCGCATCGGGTTGGGCGTTGATCGTCATGCCGACCGCAGGCGTGCCGTTGAGCCGCTGGAAGGTTCGCTGCTCAAGAATCGAGTCGGTGACCTTGGCGATTTGATTCAGGCGGATCGGCGCGCCGTTCTTCGTCGTAACGATCAGATCGCCGGTTTGCTGTGCGGACGTGAGCAACGCGCTCGCGCGCACCAAATACTCGCTCTTGCCCACCTGTACGACGCCGGCCGGCAAGTTGACGTTTTCTGCTGCGATGCGCTGCATGATTTGGCTGAGTGTGACGCCGTTCACCGCCAGCGCGTTGGCATCGGGCGCGACCATGATCGCGCGCTGCTGATCGTTGCTGATCGTTACGGCCGCGACGCCGTCGATCGCCGAAAACTCGTCCGAGAGGACGTTCGTAAACAGATCGCCGAGATCGCGCAGCGACATGTTCGGATCGGTCATAAAGACGCGAACGACCGGCAGCGAGTTGGAATCGAACTTTGTGATAACCGGCTGCTGCAGGTTCGGATCGTTGGGAAGCGAGCCGTAAATGCGCGAGACCTGCTCTTGTACGTCGACGGCCGCCGTATCGATATTCGTACCGAAGAAGAACTGCGCGGTGACGGTCGTGTTGCCTTCGGACGACGTCGAGTTGATCTGCTGGATACCGTTCACGCGGCTGACCGCATTTTCGATCGGCCGGGAGATCAGCGTCTCCATCTGCTCCGGCCCAACGTTCGGATACGTAATGGAAACCGTGACGACCGGCTGCGTGAAAGCGGGCAACAAAGCGATTGGCAGCCGGGGGACGGCAAATATGCCGAGGACGACGATCGCCAGGGCGATCATGGATACGGCTACCCGGCGGTGGACGGCGAACTTAGCGACTGACAACGGGCGTGGTTACTTCCTTTCTTGCCAATCATACCAGCGAACCTGGGCGGGCGCTGGGGTTAGCGTAAAGGCTTGAAAGGGTAGAAGCCCGACCATGCCCCCCTCGTCCGGACGTCCGTGGCTCTTCCTCGGGCTCGTCGCTATCCTCGTCGGTCTCGCCGTGGCCGAGACCGTCGCGATTTCTGCCCACGCCGCACCGTCCGCTGTGGTCGAGCATATCGTCGCTCCGATCGTCGAGCCCGTGATGCCGCCGCCGGCTCACGTTTTTGGGCAATCGCGTATCCACGTGCTGGTACTTGGACGCGATTACGACTACGACTCACACGACATCGAGTATTCCTCGCAGTCGCGCAGCGACATCATCATGGCGTTTACCGTCGATTTCCCGACGCGGCGGATCACCGAGCTCTCGGTTCCGCGCGATACGGCCGTGACGATGCCCGACGGCAGCCGTCAGAAAATCAACGCGGCATTAGCCGAAGGGGGCGTCGACGAGGCGAAGTCGGTGATCAGTAAATATCTCGGCGTCTCTTTCGATCGCACGGTTTTACTACGCATCGACTCGACCAAACAGCTGATCGACACGATCGGCGGCGTCGACGTGCCGGTGCACGATAAGGTCGATTACGACGATACGTGGGGGCATCTGCACATCCACGTCACGCCCGGCATGCACCACATGGATGGCGAGACGGCAGTTTCGTACGCGCGCTTCCGCCACGACGAGTGCGGCGACCCGTGCCGGATCAAACGCCAGCAAGACGTGATCCATGCGATCGCTTCGAAGATTCGCGGCGACAAGCTCAACGATTTGCTCAACGCGCAGGCGCTGATGGCAATCGTGCACGACAATGTAACGACGAATTTTACCGGCCGCGAACTCGCCAGCCTGGCTTGGGCGTTCCGCGATATCGACCCGACGACGATCGCCACCGCTCAGGTACCGTTTACCGGTTTTGTGGACTTGGCCGACGGCAGCGCCCTCGTCCCGGACGATGCGGCAAAGAAAGTGCTCGTCCAGCAACTGATGCTCGATTCGTTCGTGGCCAAAGATACGGCAAAAGTCCAGGCGCCGGTAGAAGGCAACCCCGGCCGCTAGCCACCCCGGAGAAGGGTGGACCTTCGCCCTTGCTGTTCCGAGAAACGGTGTGATAGGATGCGGGGGTTCCCGGCGCGCCTAGCGCCGCGTGAGCGACCAACTGCCCGCCTCCAAGCGGGCCGCCCGCCTTGCGGGCGTCCATAGATGGGAAAACGATGATCGACTACGAGGTAACCTACATTCTGCGTCCCTCCCTCGAAGAAGCCGAGGTTGAGGAACGTTCGAACGCCATTTCCGAAATCATCAAGGGTCAGGCCGGCGAAGTGCTGAGCGTCGAGAAGCTCGGCAAGAAGCGCCTTGCCTATGAGATCGACGACGTGCGCGAAGGCAACTACGTGGTGATGCGCTTCAATAGCAACGCGGCGGCTTCTAAGGAACTCGAGCGTTTGCTCAAGCTGCACGAAGACGTGCTGCGCGCGCTGGTCATCCGGCTCGACGTGCGGATGCTCAAACACATGGCCGCGCTCGCCGCAGCCGCTCCGCCCGCGCCCGCTCCGTACCCGGCGTACTAGACCCCAGCGCAGACTGCCACCCATATGGCACTGCGTCGCGCTAGTCTACAACGCATAGCAAAAAAGGAAAGAGAGTTAAGCGATGGCAGGTTCGTACAACCGCGTCATTCTGGTCGGCAACCTCACGCGCGACCCGGAGATCCGGTACACGCAGTCGGGCAAAGGGGTCACGAAGTTTTCGCTGGCCGTAAACAATCCGCGTAATAAGGAAGAAACGACGTTCGTCGACATCGTGGCTTGGGACAAGCTTGGCGAAACATGCAACACGTACCTGAAGAAGGGCACCAACTGCCTGGTCGAAGGGCGCCTCGTGATCCGCAGCTACGACGACAAGGACGGCAACAAACGTAAGGCCACCGAAGTCGTTATCGACAACATGCAAATGCTCGGCTCGCGCCCAAGTGGCGGCGACGGTGGAGAAGGCGGCGGCTACACCAGCAACCGCAGCGCAGTCGGCGCCCCGGCCGGCGGCGGCAACGACTCCTTCGGCGACGATCTAGACGACGAGATACCGTTCTAAAAAAGAGTAATTATGTAAACGTCAAGATAGAGGCGCTCGTCGCCGCGGTGCGCTTCCTATCGATCGAGCCGATGCTTGGTCCCGTAGATCGCGTATCAATCGAAGGCATTTCGTGGGTGATTGTTGGTGGGGAATCTGGACCCAGATATCGGTCCATGGATGCGGAGTGGGTCCGTGACGTACGCGATCGTTGTGCGCTGGGGGACGTAGCCTTTTTCTTTAAGCAGTGGCACAAGGCTAGGACCGGTAGAATGCTCGATGGGCGTACCTGGGATCAGATTCCCGCGACGGGCGCTCGCGCAATTCAAGTTTAGCAGCAGATATGGAGCCGTCAAACATTCTCGGAAAGCCCGTCGTCGTGCTGATTGTTTTGCAGGGAGATGTTGAGCAGCGCGACGCATTGCTTTCGATCAACAAACAGATGCGCATTTCGCACGCTAGTGCTATGCCGAAAATATGACGCACGTGGTGAATCAAACGCTCAGGCGCTGTGGGGCAGTTGCCTTGATGATTCTCTTGCCGGCGTGCGGCGGAACACACTGGATTTGCCCCAATCCCGGACTCTACACCGACGGTAGGGGCTTCGTGATACTCGCCGGCAACGAATATATTCAGCGGCTCCTACCGCATGGGCAGTCTGAGCCACTACCGATTGTTACTCCACCAGATACGTCGTACGGGACCTCCGGTCAACGCTTTGGACTTACCCTTGATCGGGATATCTACCGGATCGTAGCCGATTATTATGACCACCCAAGGCGCGTGGAAATCGAAAACAGTACGACCGGCGCAAAGGCAGTGTGGGATACTAAAATCGACAACCCTGATTTTATCAGCGTTTCGCCGAATGGGAGCATATATCTCTCGTCGGTGCTTGGTATTGCCCAGCGGTATCCGCCCGGCGCAAGAAGTAGGGTAGCGCCGCTCGATACATACCATCTGCCGAAACTCTTCAATGGTGGCGACGCACTAGTCAACGGCTTTGCTGGGGATGATAGTGGCACAGTGTACTTTTCAATTGCGAATAGCAACGCTGTCGAGATGACCCAAGCCAACGGCAGCGCCAGTCGATTGGAAGGTAAGCATACTGGCCTGTCTGGCCCACAGGGCATCGTCGTGGATTCAAAGGGCGAGCTCTATGTTGCAAACGCGGAAAATGACTCGGTCACTGTCTACGCTACGCACGCATCTGGGGACGTAAGGCCCCTGAGAACGATCGCTGGCGACAAAACCGGCCTCAACCGGCCTCAGGCGATCGCCGTCGACGACGACGGAACCGTGTACGTGTTCGGCGGCCCGCAAGTCCGCGATGGCTTTGGTTATCCCGCGCAAACTGTCTCGGTGTTTGCGTCCCGTTCCAACGGGAACTTGCAGCCGATCAGTGTCTACTCAGTTCAAGCCGGTTGCTTCACAAATGACCACATCTGAGCCGGCGACACTGTCGAGCCCGTTTCAGCCATTGTTCTAGCTGCGCCCGCGCGAAAGCTGGCCACGCGCTCACCCCGCCGCGTGTCGGGAGACGTGCGGGAAGTTTGAGGGCTGGGGTTTCGAGGCGGCCGTCTGCTCTATATCGAACTTCCTGGTGGATGCTAGCCACAATTGACAGACCGGAAATGTAAAGTTGACAGGAATTCCTCGCCTCTTCCGTTCTGACGTTCTAACCGTTTTGGCGTTCTAGCGGTTTTAATGCTGTGTCCCGAGCATTTCACCGAAATTCAGGGAAATTGCCCCTACCGCCGTGAGACTTCTTCGAGCGTTGTTCCGCATAGGCGAAGACGTAAATCTCGGCAAATACTCCGCGTTATGGGATGGGATGAAATTAGCGCGCTTGCGGCACTGGCCGGTACTCTTGTGGTCTTGGCCGGTTCCGTAGCGGCGATCGTGCAACTCAAACACTTGCGTTTGACGTATCAAATTGAGACCTACGTCGATCTAATGGGGCGGCTGAACTCGCCGGAGATGGTGGCAGCTCGGGAGTATGTCGAATCCAGCGACTTTCGCGATCCAGCGCTGCTAGAGCAGGCACTAAGTGCAGGCGTCGATCACCGCGTGTTGATGTACGGCGGCTTCTATCAAACTATAGCGCGACTAATTAATTTGGGCATTGCGGACCGTAGCTTGTTTGCCCCAATCATAATGACTTCACCACAGGTGTGGAAGAAACTTGGACCTCTTGCCTATGCGTGGCGCGAACGCCATCCAAGCAATCCGCGTTGGGGCGACCTCGAGTACCTCGTTTTTGGTGCGGTTAATAAGCCACCGTTTAATCCAAGCAGTTATAACACCGCGTTTCGAAGGCGTATTCAGTTGGATCGCGCTTTCGAGGCTTGGCACCTTGAAGTGGAGGAGGCCCTTTCGCAGTAGCTCGCGGTTGGGGTGAAATGCTGCGGCCTTCGCCTGGCTAAGGTGAAACGAGCCCAAAACGTGATAGTAACGCCGTTCTAGGTTCTAAAAACAGCAATTGCGTACGCGAAAATCCCGGCGATCTTTGCCGGGATTTTCTGTTTCAGGCCTAGTGCAGGCGAGCTTTCTTGGGGGGTTAAATATATGGATTGATGAGCTGGCGCGCCGTTGTCGTAGTGGCGTTATCGGTCCTTTGTTTGGCGCTTGTAGCGCCATCGATGACCGCGCGATTTACGACGGCGTACACTGGCGCGCACGTAGAGGGCGCACGAGTCATGTCGGTTGATGCAGGCTCGCCCGCCGACGGTGCCGGCCTAAAAGCCGGCGATCTCATTGGGTGCGTCGACACGCGCGATTACACGATGCTGCGTTCGCCCTTTTCACAAGAGGCTTACGAGCCCGATCTCATCCACCTCTGCGTAACCAACGCCGCTCCGGTGCGAAACCTTGCGTTTGCGGCCGTGCCCGGACCACGGTCTAGGCCGTTCTACGGAAGCACCGCGATGCAGCTTCTCCGTCTGTTTTCGTACGCGGTGTTCTTATTCGTTGGTTGCGCTCTAGTGATCTTGCGCCCGAGCGTCATGACGTGGCTGCTGTTCGGCTACTGTCTTGCAGAAGCTCCGGTGGGTGCCGCATATCAAGCGTCGACCGTTTTGCCGCCGTTCGCATTCGCTGCCCTAATATCAATCTTTAGTCCCACGGCTGCATTAGGCGCGGTCTTCCTCTTTCTCTTCGCACTCCTCGTCCCGGAGGAAAACGTACCGCGCGATTGGCGCGGATGGGTGTTTTGGATAGCGGCAATCGGCACGTGTGGTTTCCTGGCGGCGCATTCCTTATACCGCATGCTCGTACTCGGTTACTTTTCACCTCTGGATGCGTCCCAAGTCGCTCTTTCGAAACTGATGACGATCGCAGTTATTCTCGTGATCGTGATACGTTTGCTGAAGATGGCGCCTTCTGCGCGTGCGCGCTTCTGGTGGGTCGCCGCCGCCATTCTCGTCGGCATCGTCACGAACGATCTTCGGCAAGGGAGCGAAGCGTTTTGGCCGGGCTTCTTCGGAACGCTCACAATGTTGATGCCGCTGACGTTGATGTACGCGATCGTTCGGCGTCACGTTATCGATATTCGGTTCGTGCTCAGTAAAGCCGTCGTCTACGGCCTAATGATGACGGCGATCTTTGGGATAATAGCGGCCGCCGACTGGGCGGCGGCGCGGTTCCTCGCCGAAATGCGTGTTGCGCTCGCGCTTGACGCCGTCATTGCAATCTCGATAGGCGTTTTGATGCACCGTCTTACACCCATCGTAGAGGGATGGGTCGACTCAATCATTTACCGAAAAAAGCATGCAGCCGAAATCTACCTGAAGCGCCTCGCCCGAACGCTGCCCCGAGCGGAGCGAGAAGACACGGTCGGTCGGGCGCTGGTCGAGGACCCGTACTGCGAGCTCGACCTTACAATGGCGGCTCTCTTTCGGAGAAATGGGAGCGAGTTTACCGTAGCGATGTCAAACGGCTTAACTGAGCCGACGATTGCGCTGAATCGAGATGCCGATATCGTTCGCTTCCTGATCACCGAGCGATCGTGCGTATATATTGACGACTTAAACGATCGCGTAGTCGCGACGCTTGCCAATTGTGGCAGTCCGAGCGTAGCCGTTCCAGTTTTCAACGGTGACGAACTAGCTGGTTTCATTCTGTACGGTGTGCATCGCGATGGTACGAGGCTCGACCCGGACGAGGTAGCCCTGCTGGAGACCCTTGCGGAATCGGCCGGCCAGGCATACGTTCGCGTCGAGAACTCCCGCTTACGCGCTCTGGTTGGATCGGCCATCCAGCCGTCGGCACCTTAACAAATTCGCGTCTCAAAGCCTTTTTAATGTTTTAGCGTTCGAGCTACCCTGTCATCGTGAGCGTAGCGCTGCAGGCGCGTAGTCGAAGGACCGCACGTAACGAAGGAGCTCGGCGGGAACCCGCACTGGATCGCCCGGGGTTGCACCGCAAAAATCACTTCGGGGGATTTGGGTCGGTCGTAAAGATCTCGTAGTCCTTCACGCCGATTTCGACCTCGGTACCGGGAAACGGGACGCCTACGACCGAGTGACCGACGGTAGAACCGGTGATTGCAATGCCGCCCTTCGGCTTCGGATCGTTCGGAGTCGGACATTCGAAGACGGCGTGATACGTTTGGTTCGATTGGAACGGCCCGGTGACTTTGTCCGGTGCGGTCGCGCCAGCGTAAGTATAGTCGAAAACAACCACCGTGCCTTTTGCGATACTCGGATCGGTGAACTCCCATTGAAGGATCAGAACCGTCTTGGGAAGCGAGTGGTAGACCTTGAACGACCGCTTACTCTCGGTCACTGAGATCGTTATGCCCGACTCCGGCGCCTTGGGGAATTGCATCTTTCCGGAGATACCAAAACAACTCGGCAATTGTATGAAACCTGCCACGCCTGGTTTCATGACCTTCTTCGCTCTACACACCGAGCTAGCGAAAGGTCGTGAAACCGCAGTGCTTTTTGACAAGCTGGACGGTGTAACGCCGGAGGGCAGCGACGAAACGCCGGAACATCCGGCCAGCAAGGCTGCGATAGCAGACGGCAAAACGTTTTTCATGGGCGAAACTACCACACCCGCCGCGCGGAGCCTTCCATCACAACAAGGCGACGCGTGGGCAATTGGCACTACTCCAAAAGGCCTACGATGCATCGCGCCGATCGCCAGCGGTGCGAGGGCGCCCATCAGGCTGTGAAATAGCGTAGCCAATTCCGAACCGGAGTTCGGAAGCGTGATAAAACGAGGGCTTTTCGAGCACCGACTGCTCCAAGGCGACCGTTCCTGCAGGGAAGCGCGCAGGGGTTAAATAAGTCACGATTAAATTTTGGAGGACTTGATGAAGTTTCGTTCCGTGGCCGCCCTTTGCGTTCTATCGTGCGTCGTCGCCTCATTACCTGTGGGCGCGCGCGCATTCGGCGTCGCCGACGTTCTCGCTGCGCCGTTTCCGGATGCTCTCGTTGCCTCGTCCGACGGCACCCTGATCGTGTGGAAAGTCGACGCGAGCGGCGTCCGAAACCTTTATACGACTGCGGGCGGTACGGTTCACGCACTCACGCATTATACGCAAGACGACGGTCAAGACGTCTTCGCTCCGGCGGTGACCGCGGGGAACGATGCGGTAATCTTTTTTCGTGGGAACGCCGGGGACGAAGGGACGGGCGAGAATGCGAATCCGCTCTCGCTGATTCCGCCGGCGAAACGCACGCTCTACGTCGTACCGATCGCTGGTGGAGAACCCGTGAAGCTCGCTGACGGCAGCAACGCCGCCTTTCTATCACCGAAAGGCAATGCTGCAGCGTTCACGACCTCCGACGGTCAGCTCGGAATCGTCACGTTTTCGAAGGGCGCAAATGGGACGTTCACGGCCGGTACTCCGGAAACGCTTCCGATTCGCGGAGCGGTTGGCGACGTAGCATGGTCGCCGGACGGCGCGAAGATCGCCTTCTCGAATTCGCGCGGCGATCACTCGTTCGTCGTCATCTATACGCCCGAGAAAAAATCGTACATCTACGCGACGCCGGCCTTTACGAACGACTCGTCTCCGTCATGGTCGTCTGACAGCTCGCGCGTCGCCTTCGTGCGTTCGCCCGGGTCTGAGATCGGCGAGACGATCTACGACAGCGCGAGCTTCGACGGCGGCGGTAACACAGCGTTTCCGTGGTCGATTTGGGTCGCGAACGCAAATAGCGGTAACGCGCATAAGGTCTGGAGCGCACACAAGGGGATGGGCGACGAGTTCTATCCGACGATGAGCGCGGCGCAGCTGTGGTGGCTCAAAAGCGATCAAATTGCATTTCCATGGGAAGGCGACGGCTGGCAGCACATCTACGCCGTCTCCGCGAACGGCGGAGAGGCGAAGCGTCTGACGACCGGCGGCTACGATGTTGAAACCGTTGCGCCGTCGCTTGACGGCACGAAGCTGCTGCTCGCTTCGAACGAAGGCGATCTCGACGCGCGCCACATTTGGAGCGTGGGGCTCGACGGTACGCCGAAGCAGCTAACGTCCGGACCGAGCAACCAGTGGAGTCCGACGCCGCTCGCGAACGGCGGCTTGGCGTACATCGACGCTGGTTATGCAAATGCGCCAAACGTCACGATAGCCGGCAATCCGCCGAAAACGCTGATTGCAGTCGCGACGCCCGTGAACTATCCGGCGACGCAAATGGCAAAGCCGCAGCTTATCACCTACGTGACCCCGGACGGCTACACGATCCACGCGCAGTATTTCTTGCCGCGCCATTTTACCGGCAAGGTACCCGCAATCGTGTTCGTCCACGGCGGGCCGCCGCGTCAGATGCTCGGTGGCTTCCACTACATGGAGCCCTACACGCATCTTTACGAGATGAACCAGTATCTCGTTAATAAGGGCTTCGCAGTACTGTCGATCAACTATAGACTCGGGATCATGTACGGCCACAAGTTCCGCAATCCCCCAAGCGCCGCATGGCACGGCGGCTCTGAGTACAATGACGTGCTCGCAGGCGCTAAGTGGCTCCAGAAACAGCAGAGCGTCGACCCGAATCGCGTCGGCATCTACGGCCTCTCCTACGGTGGTCTGCTGACGGCGCTCGCGCTTGCAAAGAACTCCGATATCTTCAAGGTTGGTGCAGATTTTGCCGGCGTGCACGATTGGGCAACCGACTTCGACCACGACTACGGCAAGACCGTCGGTACGCCGAATCAACGTCACATCGCGACGATGTCGACGGCCGAGGGATATTTGAAAAGTTGGAAGTCGCCGGTGTTCATCGAGCAAGGTGACGATGATCGCAACGTCCCATTTTCGCAGAGCGTCGATCTGGCAACGAAGTTGCAAGCCCAAGGCGTCACCGTAGAGACGCAAGTGTTCCCGAACGAAACCCACGAGAACTCCGTATGGGCACACCTCGTCGATCAGTACGGCGCGACGGGAGCTTTCCTCTCGAAGTATTTGCGTCCGGTCGAACCGCCGTCTCAATAACCGAAGATATGAGTTAGCTAACCTCGGTTAATCGTTCGGGGTCACCCAGTCAAACGCCGAGATGAGATGGCCGCTGCTATCCTTTTTCCGGCAAGCTCCGCCGATCGCACCGCCGTGGCCGTCAGGCGCGATGCGACACGTATACCCCGGCGGCCCGCCGCTTACTTCGTACGGAATCTCTCCCGTCGTGCCGCCCTTCGTTAGCCGCTGCGCCCACGTCGTTGCCTGCGCGCAGTCCGTTTCGTTGGTGAGTATCAGGTTGTATGTGTTTCCGGACGTCATGCCGTTGCCGCTGTGCGTCCACTTCGCCGCTGTAAATTGGGGGCAGTGCGTCATCTTGATAGTCGCCCCGGCCGGCGGAGCCTGCGCACCGGCACCGGCGACCGTGGAAGCCATACACGCTACGAGCCCAAGCAACCAAGCTGTGCAACGTAGGAATCTCATGCTGTAACCTCCGCCCGCCTTACGTTAGCAGACTGACTAGGCGTCTTCCTCTAGGGGCATGCGCGGCATGCTGCGTGGATACGAGGTGGGAAAACGCTCGATAAATTCTTTCGATAGCGTGGCGAGGTATTCGAAGTTCTCCCAAATTCCCGGATCGTAGCGGCGCCGGATGCGCGTAATCGGAAGTAGCCCTTCCCAAGATGCGAGAACGACCCCGCACCAGAGATCGCAGGCGATCGTGCGATCGATGATGTTGAAGCGTACGAACGCGCCCATTGACTCGAAAAAATTTGCAACATTGCTGGCAGGCCGAAGCTCGCTCGGGAAATACGCACTCTCAAGCTTCTTCAGGATTTCCGGGTCCTTCAAGAGCATGGGCAAGACCGTGGACACGAATTGCCGAGCATCTTGAAACTTCTCAGACTCCAGCGTTTCGCGACACTCGGTCAACGCTACGATCTGATTGCTTCCGCGCATGTGGCGGAGCTGCAAGAGCGCAGCGATCGCCGAAGCAGTTATGACTGCAAACGTTCCTAGCGTAGCTAGGGCGGTAACCCATTCAGGGGACACGCGCGCCCTCCGTATTTCACAGCCGCTTTACTAATCGCTCACTTTAATGAAATTATTGCTAATAACCCGCACGTCCGAGCAAAAAGTCCTCTTAGCGCGAGCTGGATTGGCGCCCCGGCTGCGTTGCTGTACTATTCGTACATGATGCGTACGATTGGGTCACCGCGTAGCGCACTTCGCTTGCTTGCTTTCATTCTTGCGGGCGCCATCGTTACCGGCTGCCACGGGAGCGCCGGCGGGCTGCTCCCGACGAACGCGGGCGGCCCCGCCGGTTTTGCGCCGGACGCCGCCAGACATCGGGTCGCCGTGCACGTGAGGCTTCGCATCCCGCGCCGAAAGCGCGCGCAACTGCGGACCGCCCATCCGTCGTCGATCTCCGCATTAACGCGGTCGGTGGTAATCGCCGTCAACGGCACGCAACACGCGTTTAATACGACGACGACGTCGCCGGGCTGCAGCATCGGTGCGAGCGGAACGGTCTGCACGTTCACGCTTCAAGCGATCCTCGGTACCGACACGTTCGTCGTCACGACGTATAGCGCCGCAGACGGCGGGGGCACTCCGCTCGATCACGGCATCGTGACCGTACCGATCGTCACCGGAAAAGTAAACGCGATCGTCGTCTCATTAGGACCGGTCGTGTCGACGACGGCCGACAACGGCGTCGGATCGCTGCGTTATGCGGTCGCCACGGCAAACGCCGGCGATACGATTATGTTTCTGCTTCCGACCGGCGCAACGATCGCGCTCGCCACGCCCATCGACATTAGCGGATCGGTGTCGCTGGCCGGCCCCGGCGCATCCGGGAACGTCGCTATCAGCGGCGGCGGCACGCATCAGATCTTCAACATCACGGGCACCGCGACGATTTCGGGTCTCAGCCTCGTACACGGCGCAGCCGCGACGGCAGGCGTTCCCGGAGGCGCAATCTTGAACTACGGGACCCTGACGTTAGCCAGCGACACACTCGGCACCAGCACGTCCGTCGAGTCGATCGTGCGGGCACGGCACCCGCACCCGATCGCGAACGCGCGTCTGCACCCGCACTGTACGACCGCCTACTACGAAGGCGGAGCGCTGTACAATTACCGGGGCGCTGACGATGTCGGGTACGACCTTCACCTCAAACGTCGTGCAAAGCAGCCTTTCGACCTGTATTCAGGCGGAAGGCGGTGCAATCTACAACGATCCCGACGGAACGCTTAGTTCGACCGGCGACACGTTTACCAACAATTCCGCGTTGATCGGCGGCGCCGTCTACAACGGCGGCACCGCGACGTTTATACGCGATACCTTCAGGGGGAATGGCGGTTGCAACGCGTCCAGCGGCTGCCCCACGAGCGGCTGCACGTCCGGAGGATGCACCAGCTTTGCGACGGGAATGGGCGCGGCAATTTATGACGCGGGCACCGGCGTAACGATCGTTTCGAGCACGTTCGAGAACAACGTCGACGGCGGTGCGTCGCTTGGAAGCACGGGCCAAGGCGGCGCGCTCTTTTTGTCTACGGGCCTGCCGAGCGTTACCGGCAGTACCTTCACCGGGAACCTCGCGGGCGGCGGCGCTGCCTCGTGCTCGGGTGGCTTCGGCGGCGCAATTTCTGCGACCGTCCCAGTCGTGGTCGACGGCGATACGTTTACGAATAACGTGGCGATGGGCGACACCAACAGCAGCGGCGGCGCGATCGCCGCAAGCGCCGCGGTACAGGGCACCAACGTCACCTTCACGTCAAACGAAGCGATCGCATCCGGCAGCCCATGCGGGATATTCGCGGAAGGCCTCGGCGGCGCGGTGGCCGCGACGAAAGCGGCAACGTTCACCAACAGCACCTTTAGCCGGAATAGTGCGACGGGCAACGCAAACGCCGCCGGTGGAGCCATGTTCGCTTTGGCAGGCGCAACCCTCGCCGGCGATACGCTCACGTCGAATGCCGCGCTGGGCACCGGCGCTGCGGGCGCACTTGCGAGCGAGGCCGAGGGAGGTGCGCTCTATCTCGCATCGGCCTCGCCCTCGAAGGTGAGCGGCAGTACGTTTACATCGAATACCGCAACGGCCGAGGGGTCGGTCGCAGTCAGCGCTCTCGGTGCCGGCCTTGTCGCCTCGGGTAGTTTGACGTCAAGCAACAACACGTTCACCGCGAACGTCGTAACGCAGACGGCCGGAACCGGTACCGTCGCAGGTGGGGCAATTTACGCGAGCGGGCCCGAAACCACTTCCGTCAACGACACGTTCAAATCGAATTCGATCGCGGGTCCGCATGAAGCCGTCGGCGGCGCGGTCTTCGTCGGCGGAGGTTTCGTGCTGCGCGGTGCAACGTTTACGGGAAACACGGCGCGTGCGCCGACGGCGTACGGCGGCGGCGTGAGTTTAAACGGCGGGGGTACGGTGGCCGACAGTACGTTTACGTCGAACGCCGCGAGCGGGACTACTTTCGGTGGCGGGGGCGCCGCGTACGATGACGGCACGGGCGCCACGCTGATCGATAGCACGCTCTCGCAAAACACGGCCACGACCGCCGGCGGCGGTTTTTATTCCAACGTCGGCGACGAAATTGAATATTCGACCATCCGCGGCAACACGGTAACGAAGGCTGCGGTGGCCGGCAGCGGCGGCGGCGGTATCTATTCCGGGGCCGGGGGGATCGTGCTCGCTTCCACGATCGACAACAATTCGGTGACGGTGAGCTTCGGGCTCAGCGGCGGCGGCGCGATCTTCAACGGCAACAGCATTTTCGTAAACCAGAGCACGCTCTCCGGTAACGCGGTGTTCGGAAGCGCCGCGGGAAGCGGCGGCGGTGGAATCTACGGCGACTCTGCGGTAGAGGTGGTCGACTCGACGATCACCGGCAATAGCTCGAGTATCGACGGTGGCGGCATTATGATCGCCGCAAGCGCCGTCGACCTGTTTGCCAACGACACGGTGTATCAAAACCGCGCGACGGGCATCGGCGGAAATATCGACAACCTTTTTACCATGACCTTGGAGAACAGCGTCGTCGCGAGCGGAGCGGCAGCGACGGGTCCGGACGTCGACAATGCGGGCACGCTGACGTCGGGAGATTATAACATCATTACAACACCAGTTGCCGGGACCCCGCTGGCGGGCACGACGGCGCACGATCTGGCGAGCAATCCGCAACTTCTCGCGCTCGCCAATAACGGCGGCCAGACGTTTACCAACGCGGAAACGGCCACGAGTCCGGGAATCGCACACATTCCGTTTAGCGGGAGCTCGTGCGGAAGCGCCACCATGCCGCTGGACCAGCGTGGATACGCGCGCGGCAGGGGCGGAAAGTGCGACGTCGGTGCGTTCGAGTACAATGGCACACCGACGGCCACCCGGCGGCACGTTCCACACGCAATCCATGGCGCGCACCGCGCCGGAGCCCCGTTGATGCTGCACCTGCAGCCGCTCGTGTTACCGAATCTAACGCTCTAAGCCGAGCCTTGCGCGATATTAATGAAACAATATCGCCGGGTCTGCCGTAGGAGCTGTATGAGCTGTTCTCGACACATACTTGCCGTTGCGGCCCTGGCGCTGGCGGCGTTCCTCCCAAATGCGACTTTCGCGGCGACATCTGATAACGCGAGCCGTTTGCTCGACCAGTCGCGCGCGGCGCTCGGCGGTGCGGCGCTGCGTCACGTCAAGGTACTCGAGTTGCAGGAGACGACCAACGTAGGCGGGCTCCGCGGCACGAGCACGCAATGGCTGGAAATCGGGGGCATCAAATTTAGCGAATTCGCGTCAAACCCGCCCGTCGTCCAAGACGACGGTTACGACGGCGAGCAGATCTGGAACCGCGATGGCTCCGGCTTGGTATGGGTCGACGGCAGCACCCTCGGGCGCTCTCAAGAAATCACCACCGCGTTTGCGAGCGATTACGCACTCTGGAACCCAGATCGCGGCGGAGCTACGGTAACCTGGGCTGGCGAAAAGACTGCCGGTGGGCGCGCGTACGACGTGCTCGAGATTACGGCTCCCGGATCGTCGGTACCGTTCGATTTGTACTTCGATCGAACGACCCACCTGCCGGCAAGGATCGTACAGACGGCGGGGCCGGTGACGGCGACGACCGTCTTGTCCAACTATCGTCGTGTCGACGGCCTCATGATACCCTATTCGATTCACACCGAGCAGAACGGCAACGCGGCGGACGTCTCGGTACGGCAAGCCATCGCCAATCCGAACGGCGGGCAGTCGAATTTCGTGAAGCCGCCGTCGACCGTCCACGACTATTCGATAGCGGGTTCTTCGGAAACGAGCGTTCCGATCCACCTCGGCGACAATCACGTCTACGTCAACGTGATGCTCAACGGAAAGGGCCCCTATCGCTTCATCTTCGATACCGGTGGTCAAAATGTCGTCGATCCGGCGGTCGCACAGGAGATCGGCGCCGCAGGCGTCGGTTCCATGCAAGGCGTCGGCGCCGGTTCTGAAACCGAAGGGTTCAGTTTCGCGAAGGTTGCGACGCTGCAGGTCGGCGACGCTACGCTCAAGGATCAACTCTTCGCCGTCGCACCCACGCGAATGGGATTCGGCGTCTCCGCGGGGCAACCGGTCGACGGTCTGATCGGCTTTGAAGTACTCTCGCGTTTCGTCACGACCTTCGACTATGCAAACAACCGCGTCGTCCTACAGATGCCCGGCACGTCGCAGCCGCCGGCGGGCAGCGACGTCATCCCGTTCGTCTTCAACTCGTCGCAACCGCAGTTTCCGTGCGGCATCGACGGCATCGCGACGCAGTGTACGCTCGACACCGGTGCGCGCGACTCGCTCACGTTGTACGGCCCCTTCATCGCCGCGCACCCGCAAGTCGCCCCGCAAGCGATGAGCCAGCTCGGCGTCACCGGATTCGGCTTCGGCGGTGCGGCGTTCGGGAAGCTCGGACGCCTGCAATCCGTTACCATCGGCACCTTTACGTTGCCGGGGATCGTCGCGGATTTCACGGCACAACGGGAAGGTGCGCTCGCCGCGCCGTTCTTGGGTGCGAACGTCGGAGGAAATCTCCTCAAGAAGTTTTCGTTGAGGCTCGACTATGCGAACCAGACGATGGCGCTCACGCCCAACGCGTCGCTGAACGATCCGGACGTCTACGAACGCGCCGGGCTCTTCCTCGTCAACAAAAGTGGAAAGTACGTCGTACTCGACGCCCGGCCCGGAACGGCATCCGCGCAAGCCGGAATCGCCGAAGGCGACACGATCGATTCCATCGACGGAAAACCAACGTCATCGATGAGTCTCGAGGCGGTTCGCGGATTGTTCTTAGCCGCGCCTGGTACGACGTACCAGGTTGGCCTAACGACGAAGGACGGCAAGCAGAAGCAGGTCGCGCTGACGCTGCAAGACTTCATCTAGCAGCGTCCCCGACGATCTCGAGCGCTTCCGCAGCATAACGTCTCCGCCGCGAGCCGCCATCCGATGCTTTGAGGAACTCGACCTCTACTTGCGAATCGGGGTGCACCGCGGTGACGATCGCTTCCTCATCTTCGCCGCGCACGACGACGTGATCACCTACACGAATCATTCTTTGATCCCCCTCTTTAGTGATTGATCTAACAAACCCAGATGACTTGTTTATCCGCCCTGGCCTCGAAGCTCCTTGAGGATCTCAGCGGAGACCTCTCGCTGTTCGCGCATCAGCGTAACCATCTCTCTCAGGGAGTCGTCGCTGCCGGCGTCGCGGTGCGAGAATATCGAGCGCGGCGCCGACACCGTGCGCGAGGGCGAAAATCGCGGACGACTCATCCGGGGCGTACGCTTCGCCGTTGCGCTTCGCTCCGCAGACGAGGATGCCCGTAAGCACACCGCGGGAAACCATTGGGAAGGCCAGCTCTCCACGCAAGTCCGACTGGGAAACGTCGTGTAGATCGACTACCTTGTGCCACGCGCGCAACGCAAGAACGGCCGGGTCGTGCTCGCCAAGCTCGATCGCGCCGTCGGTGGCGACGTAGGATCGATAGGCGCCGTCTCGATCGAAAACCAAGATCGCCACGTCGATTGCATCCGTGTGGTCGCGAACTTCTCCCGCCGCGCGCTGGAGAAGCGCGTAACGGTCCGTCACGTACGCGGATTCGTGCGCGAATCGGCGCAGCGCGGCTTCATCTTCGTGGCGTTTGCGGAAGAATACGCGGTCGACGAAGCGATCCACGTACTTGTGGATGAAGCGCATCGATAACCCGAGCGCCAGCGCAACGAGGCCGCCGACGATGACGTTGGCCACGTGACTTGCGCTCACAAGCCACTCGCTTGCCGCCCATTCAGCGAGGACGAACGCGCCGACGACGATCGTCGAAACCACGGCGAAAACGGCCGCCCGGTTCAGGGCAAACCCCACGTCGAGCAACCGGCGGTTAAGCATGGCGTAGGTCATGCCGAGCGGGGCCAATAGCTGCACGACAAGCGCCACCGTTGTGAAAGCGTCGCTTTGCGTTAACGGCAGAAAACTCCAGGTCGTGTACGACTGGTAGACGAGGTAGATGACGACCGTCGGCGTCAGAAGCCAAATCAGGCGACTGCGTTCCTCACTCCGAGTTCGCGCAATAACGAGTAGCGCGCAGGCTAAGGGAGCGACGAGATACGCGAGCTGCGCGATCAAGTATGACGAGCCTACGAAAGGCGCTCCGAGCGGATCGACCCACGCGAACCAGGCTCCGATAACGCTGACGACGCCGATGACCGCGAGATAGGCTGCGAGCGCGTACGAAATGATCGCCAGCGCGCGCACGACACGGTCGGAACGAGCGAATCGGCTCGCGTACGTTGCGAGGAGAGCCCAGCCCGTCGGCGCGATCAAATTAAGGGCAGCGTTCGCCGCATCTGCCGCGGGGTACGGTGTGACCCAATTGGCCGGGCTCATTTGGATGCTCAAGCGGACCAGTAGAAGATAGAGTACCAAGAGCTGGACGGCGCCGCTCTCCGGTCGCCGGATGAGAAGCACGATCGCGCAGATCGCGGACCAAAAGCCCGCGGCAATCGCCAAAGACAATGCCCAATCGATGGGCTCGTGGTCGGGAATCACGAAGATCGTGCGTACATTTCCGTCGCGCCGGACGGGGAACGTTGGGGAACGCCGGCCATGGGGCTTTGCGACCAAAGACGAAAGCGCTCGGCCGGCGTCAGCGAGGCGGCGTCAAGCACATCGCCGGTTCGCAGGCCGGCGCGCTGGGCTGCGGAACCCGGAGTGAGCGCCAGGCTCCATTGGAAAACGTCGTGCGTGCCTGAGGGGGAAACGCCGTTCACGCCCACGTTCCTCTCCGTCAGGACGATCGTTCCCAGCTCCTGGACGATGCAGAACAGACAGAAAGCAAGAAGAAGCGAGCGTCGCACGGGAGCACCTTTCTCAGCGAGTGGCCGGTACTACCTCCAGGCGGCGCTATCGGAGGAACGGGTTAACCTCGCGATGGAAGCAAGATCCGATCGCGATATGTGGATCGTTGCTTTAGGCTTGAAAGGAATACCATCGTGAATCGACGCGACCCTCAGACGTCATCGCCGCGGCACAAAAAGAGCTTATTGCCGATCGCGTTATCGTTTGCGGCCGCGTTGTTGCCGATCGTAACCATCGCACAAGGAACGCCCGCTCCGTCGTCGTCGGTTGAACCCAGTCCGACGCCCAGTGCTCCTGCGCCAACGTTAGAAGAAGCGATGGCAAAGCTTACGCCCGCCCAGCGCGAAGCACTTCAGCAAGCGATCATCAAGCTGTCGCAAAACCCGGTTGGAAACATCGCCATCGTTCCGTTCCAGAACAACTTTAACTACGGTGTCGGCCCGTACACGCGATTTCAGTACAATCTCAACATTCAGCCGGTCGTACCGATCATGTTAAGTCCCGAGTTGAGCCTGATCGCGCGCACGATCATTCCCATCATCAATAATCCATCCTTTGCGCCACCGCAGGTGTGCGCGTCGGCGTACGGATGCGGATCGAACGTTCGGAATTGGCGACATTCAAGAACAGTTGTATTTCGGTCCGAAGACGAAGCCTGGCGCGCTGATCTGGGGAGCGGGGCCGCAATTCCAGGTTCCAAGTGCATCACCCGGCACGCTTGGTGCCGGAAAGTGGGCCGCCGGCCCAGCCGTTGCTGCGCTGATCATGCCGGGGCGCATCGTCACCGGCGTCCTACTCACGCAGCTGTGGTCGTTCGCGGGACAGGCCAACCGCCCCAATATCAACCTTAGCCTCGCCCAGCCTTTTTTCAACTACAACCTCGCGCATGGTTGGGCTTTATCGACCGCACCGATAATAACGGCGAACTGGACGACGACGCAAAATAGGTGGGCGGTTCCGCTGGGTGGAGGCGCCTCCAAGACGTTCAAACTGGGTGACCAACTCATGCAGCTTCAAATGGTGTACTACACGTACGTAGCGAGACAAGTGACCACACCGCAAACGAACTTAAAAATATCTTGGAGTCTGCTCTATCCGGTCAAGCGAGGGATCGACATCCCCGAGTTACTCAAAGAGAACCAGTGACCCCAGCTTAAGGCCGCGCGATCGCTTGCAGTTACGCAAGCTCGCGTCCCTTTAAATCGAACCTGAACAGATCCCGGCCGATCACGATCTTCCCGCGGTAGCCGGCCTTACTTGCGCCGGCTAGCGCGAGCTGCTCCCACTGCGCGTTACTGATCGTGTGTGGATCGCCCGGTGCGAGATGGCAGACGATCACGGTGCCTACTCCGGCGGCCCTCGCCACGCTCGCGACGTCGCCGATGTCGGTGTGCGACGACTTCATGTGCGTCGCGACCGCTCACCCGCAGCTCCTAGCCGCAACCGCTGCGCGAGGTGTGCCCGGGGGTTGCCAACTTTCGCAAACCTACGCGCCCCTTTGCTGCGTCGAAAAGGATTTCGTCGCGGTTGAAAAACGTAACCCCGGTATTGACCTTCGGCTTTTTCTGATGAGTGTCATTGTAAATGACGTTCCAGTTCGCCTGTCCACCCGCATCGAAGTCGCCTAGCACGATGCCCTCCGGCGTGCGCATTTCAAAGGGCGTCCCGCTCTTTACGCGTTTGCCGCATCGCGATTGCACGAGCGGGAGCTCCACCGGCGCAAAAAAATCGACACTGTCGGCACCGGTATCGAACGTCGTGGGTGAGCAGTAGTTTCGCAGCGCGCCGACGCTAAAGCAGAGATTCACGGGCTTCTCCCAGCCACGTGCTCCGCTCGGGATTGGGCGCGCGGGAGCCGGCGACGCGAGACTCATGCGCACCATCTTGAATCCGTCCTTCGAGTAGGGACCAATTTCGAGCGCCGTAGGCGTAACGACGAACGCGGCGGCCCACGGCTGGTCGATACCGAAGAGAACGTTGTAAAGCTCGGTGACCGGCTTACTCGAAGGAACGGGTATTGGCGTGACCGCCGCGCCGAACGTCCCGAATAACTTGCGGCCGACTTCCAAGCACTGGATGCCCGCGTTCGGGCCGGGTTTGACGCCCGGGCAGTTTTGTTGGCTCGGGTTTGCCGCACACAGCGGTTTTTTCTTCAAGCACGTAGCTCGCTGAACGAGCGCGACCGGTATCTTTCCGGTTCCCAGGCCGTTGCCGAAGGACACCGTAGTGTAGACAAGGATGCCGGTGTATTTTATTCCGCTCTGGTACGCATTCGTCACGACGAACCGCGTGGCCGTGTAGCGGCCGATCGCATTCCGATAGACCCAGAATCCGCTCGATCCCGTGTCGAGCAGAAACCGGTGCGCCGGCGCGCCCCCGACGCTCATCAACACGTTGAGCCCGGCCTTGACTCCCGTATTGACGCCGAGTTGGACGATTGCGTGAGCCAGCCCGGGATTTGGCGTCTGCAGCATCGGCGCGATCGGAGTAACGCGTCCCGAGCACGCGTCTAAAGCTATGAAGAGTACGCCGAACGCGAGCCGATGCCAACATCGCACCATACCGAGAGCTTTTCATACTGCGCGGGGTCGACCTTCTTCGGCCCGGGCCTAGATGCCAGTAAAGATAATTAGATGCCGGTAAAAATACCGGTGTCAGCGCGATAACGTTGCTCCTCATCGGAACGAGCGAAAAACGTGTTAGAAGCCGGATTGACAGTACTCACATATAGTTGTACGATACAACGGTTGAAAGTCACAACTATTAAGGCACTCGATGTTGCGGACCAATTTCAGGAAGAAATCGTCTCGTTGATTCGAGCCCTTGGATTGCATCGTCCTGACACGACACCGTGCGGCCAGCCGATCTCGGTTGCCGAAGCGCAGGCGGTCCTGGAGTTATCGCGTCGCAGCGGCATTTCGCAAAACGGGCTGGCGAGTCGCCTTCAACTCGAAAAGAGCACGGTCAGCAGAGTCGCATCGGCATTGGTCGAGCGAGGCTGGCTGGAGAGAGAACGCGATCCGAAAGACTCACGGCTCTTTCGACTGCACCTTACCAGAATGGGAAGGCGCGTTGCCGGCAACCTCAATGCGTCCCGGCAGGCAAAATTTGCGCGGGTTCTTCGGGCGATTCCGGCCGCAAAGCGCGCTAGCGTAACCGAGGCGCTGTCCATCCTTTCGGAGGCTCTCCATGAAACATAGCATTCCGACCGCCGCTATCTTGGCGATCATCGTGGCGATACCGGTAGTCGTTGGTGCTCAAAAAGCGCAACAACAATCGCAGCAAGGTGCGGTCACTTCGCACGGCGCACAGGTGATGCCGTTTGATCAGAAGACCTCGATGCACATGTTCACGCCAACGTCCTCAGGTGGGTCGGTGGAGGTCATGGTTCACAACAACGACGCGAATCAAATCGCGCTAGTCCGAAGCCACCTACGCTCCGAAGCGGATCGCTTCTCCAAGGGCAACTATGCCGATCCCGCCTACATCCATGGCACAAACATGCCTGGCCTTACAGCACTCGAGGCGAATCCGCAATCTGTCAAAGTCACGTATGAGGACACGGACACCGGCGGCGTCATAACCCTAACCGCGACGGACCTCAAGATGATTGACGCGATTCACCAGTGGCTGGCTGCCCAGCAGAAGGACCACGGCTCCAAGAACATGGACATGTGATAGAAGATCTAAAGGCGAGTCTACCCGTCTCTGCCTTTCTCTTAGTAGTAGAGCACATCGACGGGGCCGTCGAGCGACGGCGCGGCGAGCGTGCCCATCGCTTTTTTGGTTGCGACGGAAAAGCGGCTGATCCGGTTCGTATCGTGATCGACGACGTAGATGGCGCCCCCGCCTTCGTCCATGCCAAGCGGGTCGGCAAGGCCGTTGCCGGTGATGCGCGCGCTTGGCTTGCGCGTCTTCGCATCGTACGTGGCGATATCGCTTAGACCAGCGTTGGCAACGAAAATGCTTCCGCCGGCAACGGCGATGCCTTCCGGCATTGCGAGTGAACCCTGTGTGACGACGGCCACGGGCGCCCAACTTTGCTGGTTGAAGATGCTCAGCGTGTCGTTGGCGGCGTTGGCAGCGTAGATAAACCCGCCGGCGATTTTTAAACCCTGCGGTCCGTCTAAACCGCCGTTGTGAATGACCGACGGGCTCGAGAAGCATCCGTCCTTTTCGCACGTCGGATCGGTGGCCTCGATCGTCGAGTTGCCGTCGTTGGCAATATAAAGGAACGGAGCCGCATACGCCATTCCGCGTGGATGACTCAAGCCTACGAGCGGAACGGGTTTTCCCACGGCTTTGTAGCTTCCAGCGTCAAAACTCGAGATCGTGTCGCTGCACGCATTGGCAACGTAGAGAATTGGAAATGCGAACGTCTTGCCCGCGGGCCCAACGGCCATCCCGACGGGACAGTTCAATCCTCCACCGCTAATAACTGCCACGGCCGCACCGGTCGATGCGTCGAGAACCGCGACCGTGTTGTTTAACTCGTTGCTCACGAAAAGGCGGTGCGCCACCGCCTTTGCGGCGCCGGCCGCTAGGGGCGCCGGAACGAGCGAGAGCTGTGCCGCGGAACACGCCGCCAACCCGGCGGCAGCGGCCAATACGAGTGTGCGTATATACATCGAGGCAAATTATAGGCGTTCCGAGCCTCCACGCATAGTAGGGGTTTCCCTATACCCTCATCCGGAGCGAGGGGAATTATTCGCCGACACCCAATTGCCGGGCATGAAGCCCGCTACTTGGCGCGCAATTCTTTTGACGCTCTGCGTTTTCGCATCGGCAGCGCCACAACCAGCGGCCGCTGGACGCATCGCCTGGAGCCCCTGCTACGAGCCCGCGAAGCATCTGGAGTGCGCGCGGGTTGCGGTACCGCTCGATTGGAATCGCCCGACGGGCAAGCAGATCGAACTTGCGGTCATCCGCCGGCGCGCAAGCAACGGTCGCGAACGGATCGGCTCGCTGTTTTTCAACTGGGGTGGCCCCGGCGTCGCGGGCGTGCCGAAAGTTAGAGCGATGGCGCCGCAGTTAGATGCGATGGGGAAGGGGCGGTTCGACGTCGTCAGTTGGGATCCGCGCGGTACCGGCGAGAGCGCACCCGTCGAGTGCTTCGGCAGCGAGCAGAAGCGAACGGCGTTCTGGGGCAGCGACTGGTCGGTGCCGACGACGAGTGCACAATCGTCGAACTACATACGCAAGGCTACGGCGTTCGTACGGCGATGCGCGTCAAGTAACGGCGAACTGCTCGCGCACGTTTCGACGGCGGACACGGCGCGCGATCTCGATTACCTGCGACAGTTGGCCGGCGACGCGCAGCTCAACTATCGGGGCGTCTCGTACGGTACGTTCGTCGGTCAGACGTACGCCGGCATCTTCCCGCGGCGCGTTCGCGCGATGGTGCTGGACGGGGCCCTCGATCCGGCGGCGTTCACGAGCGGCACCGAAGCAAGTATTGCCGAGAGTATCACCGACGCCGATCTGGTCTTCGAGAAATTTCAGTCGCTCTGCCAAAGTGCAGGGCCTCGCTGCGCGCTCGCTCTCCGAGGACCGGTTGCGCCGCGCGTGCGCGCACTGCTTGCGCGGCTGCGGCGCGCGCCGATCGGTACGCTTACGTACGGCGACGCGTTGATCGTCCTGTGGGTACGGCTCGGTTCGCCGGCCGAGTGGCCGGGACTCGCAGCCGAACTTGATAAGGCCGACCGCGGCGACGGATCGGCGCTCGAAAGCACCGCGCGTGACGTAAAAGGCTTCGTCTTGAGCGCGCTCGATTCGGCGGTCGCGCTGCAGTGCGCGGACAAGTCGTTTCCCCCCAACCCCTCACCGCAGGCGTGGCCGGCCGTCCTCGGCAGGCTGAGCAACGCGAGTTTCATCAGCGGGCCGGTCGACGGCTGGCTGCTCTGGGCGCCGTGCGCTGCGTGGACGACGCGAAGCGCCGATCGCTATACCGGGCCATTGAATGCGCAGACGAAAGAACCGATTCTCGTCATCGGCACGCGGTTCGATCCGAACACGGCGTACGCCGGTGCCGTCGCTGCAGCGGCACGCCTCGGCAACGCCGTCTTGCTGACGCAAGACGGCTACGGCCACACCAGCGACGCCGACCCCAGCGCCTGCGTCGACCGAGCGGTGGCTACGTATTTGGTCGATCTCGTCGTCCCGCCTCACGGAACGGTGTGTCCTTCGAACCTGGTTCCGTTCGATCCGCACTATCAATAGACGCCGTTTACCGAGTTAGTGTGTGAGCTGCAGCACGGTCATGCTGTAGGGTTGGAGCGTCAGCGGGACGCTCGAGGATACCGAGCCTAGCGATTGGCTAACCGGGCCGACCCACTTGTTGTTCTTCGATTCGTCGTACTGCGACTTGCCGTAGACCCGAAGCCTGCCGGTGTACGAGCCGGCGCCGTTACGCACCGTCGCGGTGACCTGCGCCGACGCCAGCGTGTTGTTGAACATGACCAGCGCATAGCCGCTTCCGACGGCGAAGGCGTACGCGCGTATGGAACCGTGCAGCGACGACGGAACGCTGACCGGGCGAACCGTTGAGCCCGGCGGGACGGTCGCATGAAAGAGTGCCATCACGCGCGCCGGCGGGAACGGTGTTCCCCCGGGAATCGTCGGCGTGGTCGCGCACCCTTCGTACGAGTTCGGTAGGCCGTCCGAAAAAAGCGCTTCGCTGCCGAAGTTCTGCCAGCCGTAAAGCGAGCTGGAGTTATCGCCATTCTGATCGCAACTGCCGTAAGCGACCCACCACGTCGCGCGCGGCACACCGGCGTTCATGAGCGTGCCCAGCATTTGTCCGAGGTAAAGCCCGTTGACGATCGAGACCGACTGTTTGCCCTCGTTGCCGGCGTCGTTGTTGAACTCGCCGAGATAGAGCGGTACGCTCGGCTTCACGCCGTCGGCGGTCATCTCGGCACGCACGCCCGCGAGCTGTTTTTCAAACTGGTCGATGGCCTTGCCGAGCAAGAAGCTGTCGCTGTCGGTGTTGTACTGCGGGTAGTAGTGTATCTCGACGAAATCGAACGGACCGGAATCGCGAAAGACGACGTGATTCCATGCGGCGATGTTGGGCTGGTCGAAGTCGCCGACCACGCCGAGCTGCGCGTCGGAGTTGGCCTTCTTGACGAGCGGATAGTAGCCGGTGCGAAATGCCGCGGCGTAGACGTGCGGATCGTGCGGCTTGGAATTTCAGATCGTACTCCCACGACCCGTACACCTCGTTGCCGACGGTCCAGTACGGTACGTTGTATCCCGCGCTCTTTGCACGCGCGACCCACGCCGCCGCTTCGCTCGGCAGGCCGCCGCCGTTACAAGTAGGGTTGCTGCCGTAGTTCAGGGTGATCGCGATGTCGAGCTGCAACGGGCGCGCGGTCGATTTCATCAGACGGTCGAATGTCGCGCCCGGCGTGATGTATCCCATGTTCGCGCACAGCGTGCCGCCATTTTCCCAGTGATACGCATCCGATTCGGAGCCGCCGGGAAAGCGCACGAGGTGAATTCCCGTGTCGCGCAGCGACGGGTTCACGAACGGATTCCAAAACTGATACCACGTGTCGAGTGATGCGCCGTAGACGTCGGCGGAGACCACCGGCCCCTTCGAAGCCGCGTCGACCACGATCGACGGCCCGGAGACGTGCGTGCGCAGGCTCGAATCGCCGTATGCGCCGACGGAGGGCGTCCCGTGAGGGATACCGGAACAGGCGCCGAGACCGAGCAGAACCCAAGCGAGTGAGAAGAACCTAATCATGCTGGAGCCCTCCGATGATCGGCACTTCGGGCATTCGAGCTCGATTTCTGCTTGCTCGGTCTACTTGCGTTACTGCCGGGGGCGCCACGGCTGAGACCGAAATAACGGGAATGACGCTATCCGTTCTTTTGACGCAACCGTGGGATGTTCGCGCCGCCGCGATGCCACAGAAGCTCGATGTCCCGAAGGTGACGGCGCATCGCTTTTCCTGGAAACGAGCCGGGACCGTCGGCCATCCGCGCGGACCGTGGCACGTTTTCCCCAGCGGCCAGACGTGAGCGACGACGGCGGCGCTTCGGAAGAGGCCGAAGTCATCGTGCCGGGCACGGACGAGGAGCTCTTCGCAAGCCTCCACGGCGTGCTCGCGAGAGACGCTGACTACGATGCGGTTGCCGAGCGTATCGGCGCAGACGACGGCTACGCCGGCATCGTCGACACGCTGCGTGCGATCGGAGCGCGGCATCCCGATGCGATGTGGCTCGTGCACGCATGGTGGGTCGATAGCGTCGTTGGTGATTACTCTTGAAGGCTTTACGGCGGGGCAGCAACTCGTAATAAATGCCGCCGCTGCGCGAGAACTTGCTTTAGTCCGCGGCTCGGCGACGTCGGGGGAACACCGGCGAAGGCTGCCGCTGCGTCTTGGAGCACGCGGGGATCTTCAAAGTAGCCGTACCCGGCCTTACCACCGCTCTTGAGGTAGCTTACGTCGACCGTGTCGACTCCCTCGCATAAAATGAGGTCGCCGCCGGCTTGCCCCGCGCGCTGATTGCCGTGGTATTTTTTAGGATCTTCTCGATGCTTGGTCGTTGTTTGAAACGTACAAGAGCACGGGCGCGGAAGCGACGGGGTTCGTTCGCGGCTTCCCGGAGCATAGCTTTGAAGCCGTGAGCGCGCTGCGCAAGTCAGCCGTGAAAACGTCCGGCGCAAACAGGACGGCGCGCCGAAGCAGTTGCTGCAGCCCTCGCGGCGGAAAAATGCGATGCCCTCGGTGACGAAACGCGAGCCGAGACTATGGCCGGCCAGCGAGACCGGCATGCCGGGGAACGCCTTGTTGATGTCGCCGAGAAAGCTCGTGAAATGCGGCATCGACCACTTTGCATTGTCCTCGTCGGTGCCGTAGGCTAAGAGGCTGGTCTTCCTCGACGGCCACGAATAAACGATGACCGGGCCCGGGAACTGCAGGCCCTTTTGCAGAGTCAACGCGGTTTCCACCGCCGATACGAACGACGTATAGTAGCCGTGAATGTAGACGAGCACTTGACGCGGACGCTGTGGAACGAACTGCGATTGTATCGCTTTGATGAACGCCTGTTTCGACGAGCAACGCGATTCGCCGGCTTTGTCCACCGGTGCCGATACGGTCCCGGCGTAATTACGGGATTGTGGTTGGCGTCCAGTGCCCATTCGCCGCTGAAAAGCTGATTGTCGTCGAGCGGCTCGCGATCGGTAACAAAAAAGACCGACCCAGGCTTCGCGACGCACTCGGCGCGTGCGGGGGCGCAGAGAAAGAGCCAAGACCCAGCGCGCGAAAGGCCGAAGAGTGCAACGCGGTGCAACCGACACGGCATATGTTACCTCCTCGTAAACGGCAATCTACTGAACGGATTTCGCAAGGACGGTCCAAACCTGGCTGGTGATCTTCCATGCATCCGCTTTTTGTGCGAGCGTAAACGTGAACGTGCCGCTCTCGTGAAAATCTTACCGTGCCGACGACGGCATTCAGTTCCATCGGCACGACGATATACGCGGCGTTCGCTGAGATTTGAGCTACCGTGGGTTTTGAGGCGGTTGCTTTAAACTGAGTCATCTTCGTTCGGCGAATTCCGCTTGACGCGCGTGAGCCAATCGAGGCCAACGGTCGGGCCGTATATAACGATGGGTCCCTCGTGGACGAAGAACGCGTTATCCGTGTAGAGGCCGGCCAGCGCCGAGGAGGCGTCGAGAACCTCGGATGCAGCAACCACCAGCTTGTTGACGACATCCATGGCGCCGGACGATTGAGCGGCGCTGCCAGACGACAGGCGAACGAGAATGCCAGGGCCAAGATGGCCGCTCGATGTTTCATTGCCGACCCTTGTCACCGACGCCGGAACGCTCGCTTTAACGCTTCTAGTTGCAACCGAGGTGATGGTGATGAAGTTATATTGGGCGCCGGCGGCGCTCAGCGCCGGTCACACGCAGTGCGGAGGTGGAAATCATAGGCTCGTTTCAGGGATGGTTGATGTTTCGCAGAGACTGCATTCACCGGTAATCCCTTAGCCGTGGTGGAAGGCGCGGATGGGTTACCCGACGGAACGCTGCGCCGGATAGCGCGCAAATTCAATCAAGCCGAGACGACCTTGTCATCCAATTCGCGCGCCGATAAGAAGCTGCGCTCGTTTACGGCAAACGGCTATGAGGTATTTGGAGCAGGACACAATGCACTTGGTGCGTGGCTGTGGATGGCAGAGCGCGGACAGCTCGGCGCACTGGAAACCCCGCAAACCTTTCACCAGGAAATCGGCGAAGCCGTGTTGCCGATTTGGCTG
>CAWAJD010000003.1:0-77333 GCA_963782265.1 Vulcanimicrobiota bacterium | reverse complement strand
GAGCATCGACTTGTGCGAGTTGCGCGGCACGGCGATCTTATCGCCGGGATTGCACGCGGTCATCATCATGCATTGATTGCCGCTAGTCGATCCGTTGATTAGGAAGAAGGTGTAGTCGGCGCCCCACGCTTCCGCCGCCAGTTCCTGCGCCTCTTTGACCGACTCCGTCGGCTGGAGCAGGTCGTCGATACCCGGCATCGGCGTGAGGTCGATCGCGCAGATGTTGTCGCCGATGAATTCTCGGAACGCGAGGTCCATGCCGACGCCTTGAACGTGTCCCGGCGTATGAAACGGCAAGACGCCGGCATCGACGTAGTCGAGCAGGGCTTGGAAATACGGAGCCTTGGTTTGGTCGAGCGCCATGCGTTTCTACGCTAAGACTTCGAAGCCGAGGCGGTCGAGCATGGCGAAATCGTCGGCGTCGCCGCGGCCGTTCGTGGTGAGGTAGTTCCCGAGCACGATGCCGCTCGCACCGCTGCGCATACCGAGATCCTGAAGGCCCTGCAGCGTGATTTCGCGGCCGCCGGCGAACCGCACGAGCGCTTTGGGCAGCGCCAACCGCGCCATCGCGACGAAGCGAAGGGCTTCGACCGGCTCGACCAGCGACCGGCCGCCGAACGGCGTGCCCGGGCGCGGATTGAGAAAGTTGATCGGTACCTCCTGCGGATCGAGTTCTTGCAGCGCGCAGAGAAAGTCGACACGATCCTCGATCGACTCCCCCATGCCGATGATGCCGCCGCAGCAGAGTTCCAGCCCCGCGCGTTTGACCAGCGTGCACGTCTCCCAGCGCTCGTCGAAAGTGTGGGTCGTGCAGACCGATCCGAAATAGCGGCGCGACGTCTCGAGGTTATGGTTGACCTTGTCCACGCCGGCGGCGAGCAGTTTGCCGATCTGCGCTTCGGTAAGGATGCCGAGCGAGACCGCGACGGTAAGCGGAAGCTCCGCCTTGATCGCGACGACCGCTTCGCAGACGCGTTCCAAAAGCTTCGCCGACGGGCCGCGCACGGCGACGACCACACAAAATTCACCCGCGCCGCGCGCGTGCGCGTCGCGCGCGGCTTCAACGAATACCTGCGACGCTCGAGAGCACGTCCGGTTCGACATCACTAGCGTAGCGCGCGCTCTGGGAACAGAAGTTGCAGTCCTCCGAGCAGCCGCCGCGTTTCGCATTTAGACACCTCGACGGCGACTCCATCGCCGCAGTGCATCGCGCGAACGGCGTCCGCGATCGACAGCAATTCGGGCAGCTCGCTTTCGGCGAGTGCGGCGAGCTGCACGAGCAGGTCGCGGTCGGCGGGCAAATGCCACACTAGTACGCGGGAACGCGCGAGATCGATCGTCGGATGAGACACGATTTTATTCTGGATGCACCAAGGGGTCGAAGAGTGATACGCCGGACGCAACCGAGACGAGTTCGTCGTCGGCAAACGGCAGAATGCCAAGAATCTTCAGCTTTCCCTGCAGCGCTCGTTCGACTTCCTTCGCATATCCCGATTCGGCGACGCCACCGCCCCACCAGGACGGCGCCGGCGACCGGCAGCCCGAACTGCTCGCAAAGGTTGTGCGTGAGGAGCGCGTGGTTCAAACAGCCCGAGCGAAGTCCGACGGCCAACACCACCGCGAGCTTCGCCTTCGCGGCCACGTGACCGAATGTTCGTGCTCGGTTGAGGGGCACCATCAGGCCGCCGGCGCCTTCGGCAACGATCGCTCCCGGAATCGACTCCAGTGCATCGGCGAGTTCGTGCGCGTGAACGGTGGCGGCGCCTTGTGCCAGCGCCGCGGACCACGGGTCGGCCGCCTTCGTAAAACGGGCGAGTTCGACGAATCGCGTGTCGGCGAGCCGCCCGGCGCGCGCCGCATCCCCGGACAACCCGGGGGCAAGGCCGGTCTGCACGAGCTTCACGATCGTCGGCTTCTCACCGGCCAAGCGCAGCGCGCGCGCCAGTATCGCGGTGACTCGCGTCTTGCCGACATCAGTATCGGTTCCCGTTACAAGGTAGCGATGCATTGACGAAGCTCCTTCACGACCAGATCGATCTGCTCCGGCGTATGATCGGCCCGAATCGAGAAACGCAGGCGCGAAGAACCGCCGGGAACGGTCGGAGGCGACCGCGGGGCGTTGATGCGCGCCCGTCGCAGTCCCGCGGCGACATCGACCGCCCGGTGCTCGGAGCCGAGAATCACGGGGACGATCGGCGAGACGCCGTCGGCCGCGTCAAAGCCTAGATCGCGAAGCCCGGCGCGCAACCGCGCGGCATTTGCCGCCAGCCGCGCGCGCCGGTCATCGGCACGCCGCGCGAGCACGACGGCGACGCGTGCCGCAAGCGCGATGGCGGGCGGAAGCGCGGTATCGAAAACGAACGAACGCGCGCGGTTCACCAGCAAGTCGATGGCCGAGCGGGCCCGGCAACGAAGCCGCCGTGTGCGCCGAGCGCTTTCGAGAGCGTGCCCATGACGATCGTGCGCGGATCGTTTAAGCCGCGCGCGAGACCGGCTCCCTCGGGTCCGGCGACGCCGAGCGCGTGCGCTTCGTCGAGGAAGAGCAGGTCGTCGTTCCCGAGATCCTCAAGCAGAGCGCGCGGATTCACCGCATCGCCGTCCATGCTGAAGATCGTCTCGGTCACCACCAGCGTGCTCGTGCCGCGCGTCTCGCGCGACGGCAGCGATGCGTGCGGGTAGATGTGCGCGGCGCGTGCGATAGCCGGATCCGTCGATCAAGCACGCGTGGTTGCGTTCGTCGGAAGCGACGGCGTCGACCGTCTGCGCCAGCACCGGCAACGCGCCGAGCGCCGCATGATACCCGGAAGAGAACAGGAGCGCGCGCTCGCGTCCGAGCCACTGCGCGAGTTCGTCCTCGAGCAGCGAATGTTCGCGATGACGGCCCCCGAGCAACCGCGCGCCGCCCGACCCGGCGCGAGCCGCATGCTTGAACGCCGCAACGACTTGTGGTTCCGTTGCGAGCCCGAGATAGTCGTTGGATGCGAAGTCAATCGCGCCGTCGTCCGCGTGCGTGGCAACTTCGCGATACCTTCCGGCCTCACGAATCGCCGCAAGCAATGCGTCGACTCGGCGCAAATAGCCCGGCCCGCTCACGAGATCTCTAATTCGGCGGCGAGAGCGTCGAAGAATCCATCGACCTCGCGCGGGCTCGACGAAAGCGGCGGAACGTACTGGATCGTGTCGCCGATCGGACGCGTGAAGGAGCCGCGCTCGTAAAGACCGCCGGCCACGCGCCACGCCGGCGACGCGGCGTCGCGCGCGTCGATTTCCTCGCTCGCAGCTCGATACCGATCATCGTTCCAGTCTGACGAACCTCGCGAACGAGTCGATGCGCCTGCAGCAGCCCGAGCCGCTCTCGCGCGGCGTGCGCGATGCGCGCGGCGTTTTCCAGCGTACCCTCTTCCTCGAAGAGCGCAAGCGACGCGAGCGCGGCGGAACAAGCGATCGGGTTGCCGGCGTACGAATGCCCGTGGAAGAACTGCTTGAAATCTCCCGGCGCGCCCAGGAAGGCGTCGTACACGCGCGCACTCGCAAGCGTTGCGGAAAGGGCGAGCGTTCCGCCCGTGATGCCCTTGCCTAAGGTGAGCAGATCCGGCTCGACGTCCAACTGCTCGAACGCAAACATCGTTCCGGTACGGCCGAAGCCGGTCGCGATCTCGTCGACGATGACGAGCGGCTCGATCCCATGCAAGCGCGCGTAGCCCGCCGCTGGAACGACGCGCATCCCGGCCGCTGCTTGAACGAGCGGCTCGACAATAACGGCGGCAACGTCTGCGCCGAACGCGGCGGGATCGTCGTACGAACGGGTCTCGAACGTCACCCTTGCGAACGGCGCCTTGAAGCGCTCGACGTCCGAAACGCTCATCGCGCCGATCGTATCGCCGTGATAGGCACCCGATAATCGCACGAAGCGCGATCGCTCGGGAACGCCGGCGTTGTGCCAGTACTGCAACGCCATCTTCAGCGCCGCCTCGACGGCGCTGGCGCCGTCGCTCGCAAAGAACGCGCGACTCATGCCGGTCGCTGCGCACAGCCGGTGCGCGAGTTCTTCGGCGACGGGATTGGTCGCGCCCAGAGCGGTCGCATGATCGAGGATTGCGGCCTGGCGAGCGATGGCTTCGACGATACGCGGATGACAATGACCGTGGACGATGGTCCAGATCGAACTGACCGCGTCGTAGAGCCGCCGGTTGCGTCCGTCGATCAGCACCGTGCCCTCGCCGCGGACGAACGCGCGCGCGGCGCCGTCGAACTCCCTCATTTGCGTGAAGGGAATCCATAGGTTCGAGGCCGCAGTTGACGCGCTCATAGCAGAGGCTCGCGATTCGGCGCGCCGAAGCGTAACCATCCCGTGGAAGCACTAAGCGACGCACCCGTTATTGTCGTCGGGGGTGGACCCGTCGGATTTTCACTCGCGCTCGGTCTCGCACACCACGGCGTGCGCTCGATCGTGCTCGAGAAAGAGGTGCAGCCTTCGACCGAATCGCGCGCCCTTGGCGTCTGGGCGCGCACCATCGAGATCTTGCGCGACTGGGGCGCGGCCGACGCGCTCTGCGCGGCGGGCACGTACTATACTGCCGCGTCAATTCACGATGCGCGCGACGGACGACCGCTCTTCACGATCGATTTTACGACCCTGAGCGACGTCTTCGACAATCCCGGCGGCTTGATCGTTCCACAGTACGACACGGAACGAGTACTGCGCGAACGTGCGATCGGCACCGGTATGTGCGACGCGCGAACCGGATGGGAAGTAACCGGGATCGAGCAGGACGATTCGGGCGTGCGCGTCACGGCGAAGAACGGCGCGGCCGAAAGCACTTTACGATGTGCCTACGCAGTGGGCTGCGACGGTGCGCACGGCATCACGCGGCGCCTTCTCGGGATGTCGCTCGACGGTACGACATACGGCAACCGCGCGGTCATCAGCGACGAACGCTTGGAGGACGACGACGCCTCCGCGCCGTTCATCCGGCTCGCGATGGATTACCCCGGCTTTCTCATCGCGATTCGCTATGCGCCGAAAACCTGGCGCGTCATCGCGTCCGTCGAAGCCGGCGCCGACGAAGCGGCCGTGCTGAGCGACGCGGCGCACGCCATACGCTTGCGAACGGTCTTCGCGCGCGATCCGCGCGGCGAAACGCTGTGGAAGAGCCTTTTTCAACTTCACCGGCGGCGCGCACGAAGCTTCGTGGTCGGGCGCGTCGCGCTGGCGGGCGATGCGGCGCATCTGGTGAGTCCGGCCGGCGGCGAAGGAATGAACGCCGGGCTTCAAGACACGGCGAACCTCGCGTGGAAACTCGCACGCGCCATCGACGGACGCGGCGACCCAAAACTGCTGCTCGCAAGTTACAACGACGAACGGCAGCAGATCATCGCGGACACGGTCGATGCGATGAGCGACAAGCTCACGAAGTTCACCATGCAGACTCCCGTTTGGATAAAGAGAATCGGCCTCAGCGTGATGACGCGAATGCTGCGGGAACGCGGTATCCAGCGCAAGGCGTGCCGCAACGCCGGCATGCTGACCGGGCGATACACGAAGTCGGCGTTGATCGATTCGCGCCATCCGCTTGCCGGCCGCCGCATCGACGATCTGGTGCTGCCCAATGGGTCGCGGATCAACCGGGCGCGCGCTGGGAAGGCCGCGCTGATCGCCGTCGGCAAGATCGATCTCGAGGGCCTCGCCGCGTTGCGCGTGCCCGTCGCGCCGAAGCGGTGGGTCGTCAAACCGCCGGTCGTGCTCGTGGTCCGGCCCGACGGCATCGTCGCCGCGGTCGTCGAAAAACCGACGCGGGAAAAGGTCGAGGCCGCCTGGCAAAAGGCTTTCGCCGGCGAACGGCTGGTTTAACGTAAGGAGGCTCCATTGAACTCGAAGGCGATTGTCCAACTTCTCTGCGCCGCGGCACTCTTGGTGGGAACGAGCGCACAGACGCCGCCGCCGGCGCCGGCCCTGCCGGATAAGCCGTTGCGCCACATGGAGTTCGCGTACTCGGTCGATTACCAGCATCTCGGCGAGCAGCACCAAGGCGACATCGGGACCGGCAAGAGCGGCATCGTTTCGACGGCAGGCGGGACCGGCCGGCAAGGCACGCTGACCGCGGACGTCATGGGAGTCGCCAGGGACGGCGGCCTGGTGATTCGCACGTCGGAGTGGGTGCAATCGACGCCGCGTGCGTCGCAGGCGTTCCTCTGCGCGGTGTACCCGGAAGGACGGGTCGTTTGTCCCGAACATCTCGACGTCACAGATGCCGAGAACGAGATCATGACCTACCTCGGCCGCGGCTTCTTAGACCCGTCGATCATCGACGAAAAGGGTCAGTGGGTGCGCCAGTTCTCGAATAAATACGTCGCCGTCGCCTCGCAATTCATCGTAGTCGGCAACCCCGACGCGAACCCGCTCGCCATCGACGCAAAAACGACGATCACGTCAATCGGCGGCATGTCGAGCAACTACGACGACACCGCGCACCTAACGTACGACCGTATGCTTGACGTTCCGGTCACGCTTCACGACGTTGCAATCGAACACGCGCGTGGAAATCAATCCACGCAGACGACCATGGATTTCAAGCTCACTAAGGATTCGCTCGCGCCGGTGAAGCCCTAGGAGCTCGTCGAAGCCCTACCCCTCGACTCGCTCGTCAATCGAGACGTTGTAGAGGAAGAGGAACTTGCCCCATTCGCCGGGCAGCGTATTGCGCTTGATCTGAATCCACGGAATGTACTTCGGCTGGCGCGGTTTTCGCTTTAGCGCCATGTTCGCTTCGGCCGGCGTACGGTTGTTCTTGCGGTTGTTGCAGCGCATGCACGCGCAGCACAGATTCTCCCAGGTCGACGGTCCGCCGCGGCTCTTGGGCACGATGTGATCGACCGTCATCAACCGCTCGCCGCGCACGCCGCAATACTGGCAGACGTGGTTGTCGCGGATCAGCACGTTCTTCTTCGTCAGCGCGACGCGCTGCATCGGACGGCGGATGTAGTAGAGCATCCGGATGATCGACGGCATTCGCATCTCGTAGCTCGTCGAGGCGAGGATGCGCTCCAAGCCGTGCAGCATCTCCGCCTTGCCGGCAAAGATGAGTTTGACGGCGCGCTGAAAGCTGGTGATGTTCAGCGCCTCGTACGTAAAGTTCAAAACCAGGACGTCACTCACGATCGACGGTCTTCTCCAAAGCGCGAAAGCGAGGCACTTATATGCCTCGCTTTCGTACGAACGTCATTCGGGTTTCGGTCAGCATCTGCGCCATCGCTAACCGTTCGTCCGGGCGCAGCCTTTCTTTGACCCGCTCGAAAGCGGCGGTAGCAACGTCGATTGCGACCTCCGCGGAGGGGTAGTCAGGTTGTCGGCCATCCGTGTCGGTGAGGTAGGCGTGTGCCGCGAGCGCGAGCGTGGCGACTACTTCGGAGAGCAGCGGCTCGACCGGAGGGATCTGACCTTGGAAGCCCGCGGGTTCGTTCCCGTGGGCGTCGACGCGCGCAGTCATTACTGCAAAGAGTTACGCGGCGGTCGTCGCCTTCCCTACGGCCGCTGAGACCATCGTTAGGAAGTACGCGTGCACGCGCGGGTCGGCCGTCAGCTCGGGGTGGAACGACGTGCCGAGGACGGTCTCCTGGCGCACCATCACGCCGTGCCCGTCTCGCTCGGCAAGCACCTCGACCGCCGGACCGGCGCGCTCGACCCATGGCGCGCGAATGAATATCGCAGGGAACGGACGCGGGCCGAGCGCCGGAATCGCGAGGTCGATTTCGGCCGATTCGTTTTGACGGCCGAAGGCGTTACGGCGAACCGTTACGTCGAGCAGCCCGAGCGTCGGCTGATCGAGCCCCGCGACGTCGCGCGCGACCACGATCATTCCCATACACGTGCCCCACAACGGCATCCCCGCGCGAACGCGCGCGACGATCGGCTCGGCCAGCTCGAAGCGGGCAAGCAGCTTCATGACCGTCGTCGACTCGCCCCCGGGAATCACCAGCCCGTCGACGCGGTCCAGTTCGGCGCGCGTCTTCACGGCAATCGCGGACGCTCCCGCTTTCTCAAGCGCAGCAACGTGCTCGGCAACGTCACCCTGTAGCGCCAGTACGCCGACGATCGTTTAATTTCCGCGAGTGGACATGAGTTGCTACTGGTCGAGCGTGCGAAGGTCGAGGCCCTCCATCGCTTCCGCGAGGCCGAGCGAGCGGCTCGCATCCGCGACGACCTTCGGGTCGTTGAAATGCGTCGTTGCGTCGACGATCGCTTTGGCGAACGCCTCTCGGATTCTTCGACTTGAAGATGCCGCTGCCGACGAAGATGCCTTCGGCACCGAGCTGCATCATCAGCGCGGCGTCGGCCGGCGTCGAAACGCCGCCCGCGCAGAACAGGACGACCGGCAGCCTGCCTTCGGCGGCAACTTGGCGAACTAGTTCGAGCGGCGCGCCGAGATCGCGGGCGCGCACGACCAACTCTTCTTTTGGAACGACCGTCAGCTCGCGAATTGCATCCGAGATCGCGCGAATGTGCCGCACGGCCTCAACGATGTTCCCGCTGCCGGCTTCACCCTTGCTGCGAATCATGGCAGCGCCTTCGGCGATGCGGCGCAGCGCCTCGCCCAAATCGCGCGCGCCGCAGACGAACGGCGTCGTATAGTCGTGCTTGTCGCAGTGGTACTTGTCATCGGCGGGCGTGAGCACTTCCGATTCATCGATGTAGTCGATGCCGATCGATTGCAACACTTGCGCCTCGGCGAAATGGCCGATGCGAACTTTCGCCATCACTGGAATCGTGACCGCATCCATGATGCCCTGGATCAGTTCGAGGCTGCTCATACGCGCCACGCCGCCATCCGCACGGATGTCGGCCGGGATGCGTTCGAGCGCCATCACGGCGACCGCGCCGGCTTCTTGCGCCACGACGGCCTGTTCGGGGGTGACCACGTCCATGATCACGCCGCCCTTGAGCATCTGCGCGAGCCCGCGCTTTACGGTGACGGTTCCAGTATGTTCCATGTACCTATCGTATCACCAGTTTCCAATGGGAACATTGGGAACGCCCTCCCGGGAGCCGACCCACTCCCTCTGACTTATAATTCCTTATCGGGAAGCGCCCGTAGGGCGCGCACTCCTGAGGTTGTCGAAGGGAGGGGGGCTGGAGACCGGTTGAGGCGCTGTGGTCGGTTCTTCGGTCGGGATCGAAATCGGGGCGACCGTCGGCAAAGGCTGCTGGCGCCAGACCGGAATATTCGGGTTGGGTGTCGCCGTGTGCGAGACCGGCGCCGGCGTCTCGGGGGCTCGTGTCGGTAAGGGCTGCGGAGGTATCCGGGGATCCGGGAAACGCGGATCCGGAGCCGCGGTAAGGGTCATCGAGCGCTTCCAGTCGGGGCCGAAGGGACCGGCCGTCTGGAGGGGCTCGGGCGTAATCGCGACCGGCAGCGTCGCCATGTTCCCGTGCGCGACTTGGCCGAGGACTTTGTCACCCATGTGCTCGCCCAGCAGAATTGCCAAGAGCAGCACGGCGGCGCCGGCAGCGAGCAGGATGGTGGGTAGACGATTGGTCGGCATCGGGAATCCGATCATTCGGCGCCTACCGCCTGCCGACTCCTGCCAGGCTCGCACCAGATTCTTGAGGACGTCTCGCGGCGCGGCGCGGGCTTTGCGGTCGCGAGGCTTGCCGACGAGGTGAACTTCCCGCAACGCGCCGGGCGCCATCTCGACGCGCGCCGTGACGCCGCGAAACTCGACTTGAACGTCGCGGGGCATGTCGAGCATGTTGCCCAGAAAATCCGCACGGCGTCGTTCTCATCTTCAAAGCAACGGCGCAGACTTCAACCGGCGACGTCATCACCTCGTCGCTCACGTCGCGCCCTGCATAGATGCACGTAAACGGTTCTTCGGCCGAAAGCTCGGGCATATCCGCGTAGATCGTATCGCCGGCCAAATCGATCACGTACGTGCAGCGCCGCCCGCCCCAGTGCACGCGCGCCGCCGCCACCCACGTCCAATCTTTCGGACGAAGCGGCGCGAGATGCGGACGGCCGCTGGTTCGATATCCGTTGAGACCGCCGACCGTCTCGGCGACCGCCCACAGATATTTCGCGCCGGTCCACGGCGAGAGATACATGCCGCGGTTGGAGAGCGACCCGCCGTCGAACCATTCGCCGAACTCGCCCGGAACCGTATTACGCGGGCTCCCGCCCTCCATCGCCTCGTAGACGATCTTCAAGAATGCACCGACTCGTCGGTCATGCCGTTGCGCGCGAGCGCGACGGCATACCATAGCGTCAAGTCCGGCCAGATGCCGCCGAGCAGTCCGAAACCAAACGACGGAAAGTACCACGCATCGGCCGTTGAAATCGTTCGCAAACCCGACCGGCGTCACGAAATCCGCTCTCGAGCAGCCGTTTCAGGATAGCCCGGCGCTGTTCCGGATCAGCGACGTCGAACAGCACCGGAAAAACTTCGTCGGCGGTAAAGTTGTCCTGGTAGTTACCCTCCTGATCGTAGTTGAGCACGAACCCGCGCGTGTCGTCGTTGTAGAGATGCTTCATCATGGCGTCGCGCAGCTCGCGCGCCTCGCCCGGAGTAATTCTCCCAATGTACGTGGTCGCCGGCGACTGCGCAAAGCATCGCGGCGGCTTCGAGCGCGAAGACCGCCTCGGCGTTGATCTCGGTTACGGCGCCGTCGAGCGTGTACTGCGGAATGATGTTGCGCCACGACGAGATGCCGTACATATCGACGCCCTTCGCACGGCAGAAAACCAGGCCGCGCTCGTCGCACTGCGTGAGCATGTAGTCGGCCAGCGCGATCGCAAGCGGCAGCGGTCGCGCACCCACGCATCGTCGAGCGTTGCGTTGTAGTGGTGCAGCATCGCGATGAGGTGCAGCGGCGTGTCGTCGTTGATGTTCAGATCGTAGGCGGTCTTGTAACCGCTGACGCCGCGCACGTATTCGACCATCAAGCCGCTGGCTTCAACGTTCCTGTCGAACACTTCGAGCGAATTGCGGGAAACTCCGGCCACAGATAGTCGTATCCATGAACGAACCACGACGTGTCGCGCGAGACCAAAATATCCGAAGGGGGCGAGTTGGTCGACCCCCAGCCGTGCGGATACTCCTTGACGATGCGCAACATATTCGCTTTCGCCCACGCAACGCCGCGAGAAATTTCCGGGCTCGGCGTGACGAATCGCGCGTCGGCGAGACGTCGCGCGAAATATTGCTGCGTGTCGTGCAGCGCGCGCCGGTCGCCCAGCAGCGATTGAAGCGACGCGCGGCTGGCACCGGCGCCGTCTTTATCGTAAACGACGCAGAGTCGCAGCGACTCGCGCGCACCCGGCGCGACGTGCAGCACGTATTCCAGCGCTCCGAAGATGCGGCGCCCCGAAATCTCGGCACGTGCGCGACGGCGCCTCGGTCGTCAGCGCCGCACGGCGCATGTACTCGAGCAGCACCTGTTCGCGCAGCGAAAGCTCGACCGCGACCGGCTCGCGCGATCCGCCCCACCAGCGCTCGCCGCCGGTCTCGACGTTCTTCGAGCAGATGAAGCGCCCGTCGCTCCACGCGCGTACCTGATGTTCGGGTTCGCCGTAGAACTGCTGGCCGACCAGCATCGCCCACGGAAAGACCGCCACCTCGAACTCTTTCTTCCCGGGGTTGTAGACCGTGATGTCGACGACGAACGCGACCGTCCGCTCGAACGCCGGGCCGTGCGGCACGTAGAACGATTCGGAGATGTTGGCGCGATGCTCGAGCGTGAACTCGGAGATTTGCGCGTACGGCAGAAACGTCAGTTCGCGTTCGAACTGATGCGGAAAGACGGTGCGGCCGCTTTCGGGATTGCCGGGTTCGCGCAGCCGGTACGCGACTTGATGCGTGCCGAAAATGATTTGATCCGTGTCGGCATCCCACAAACCGCGCACGCCGCCTTTTGCGGTGGCCTGCGCGTACGTCTTGTAGTTTCCGAGCAATAGCCCGTAGGGCGTCTCCGATTCCGGCAGGACGTAGGCACAAAATTCGTTTCGTTGTGCGTCGAAGCTCGGGCGCATTCTGTGACCCTAGTTTGCGCTATCGGCGGCGGAGGCGCCTTCTCAAAGGACGGCAAACTCCAGCCCGCGATGGCTTCATACGTCGCTCCGGCGAAGATCAACCTGACGCTCGAAGTGTTAGCTCGCCGCGAGGACGGCTATCACGCGCTGCGCAGCGTGATGGTTCCGTTGGCGCTGGCCGACGCGATTGCCATCGAGCCGAGCGAGCGCTTTGCCTTTGAATGCGGTACCGACGGTCTTGCTGGGGACGACAATCTCGTCGTCCGCGCCGCTGCGGCCCTGGGGGCGTTGCCGCCGGTGCGGATAACGCTGACGAAGCATATTCCGTCGCAGGCTGGTCTCGGCGGCGGCTCCTCCGACGCTGCCGCGGTCTTGCGCGCGGCAATGGATGGAGCGCTGGGCCCGCAGCCCGGCGCGGACTGGTTGCAGATCGCCCGCGAGCTTGGCTCGGACGTGCCGTTCTTTCTCGCCGGAACCGCAGCCTTAGTCGAAGGGACCGGAGAGCGCGTTACTCCCGCCGGCTCGCTGCCGCCGTGGAACGTGCTGATCGTCAAGCCTCCCGCCGCCGTTTCGACCGCGGCTGCGTACGCGGCGATCGATCGCATCGAGCGCCCGAGCCGCGCCCGCAATACCTCGGTCTCGATCGAAGCGCTAACCGCACTTCAGCGCTTCGACTTCGACGTCGTCGAGCGGCTGCTCCAAAACGATTTCCACGACGTCATCGCGTCGAGCGTACCGGAGGTCGCGACCGCAATCGACGCGCTGCTCGGCGCGGGCGCGCGCCGCGCACTTCTCTCGGGTTCGGGTTCGTGCGTCTTTACGCTGGCTCCGGAACGCGAGCGCGTCGAAGCGATCGCTTCGCGCCTGCATTTACCGTCGGGATATGCCGTCTACCAAACGCAGTTCGCGAGCACGCCGGCGTGGCGATGACGGCGATCGTGCTTGCCGGCGGACCGCCCGACGACGTCGCGGCGCAAGAGCCGGGAGCGCCCAACAAAGCCTTCGTGCGCGTCGCCGGCGTAACGTTAGTAGAACGCGTCATCGCCGCGTTGCGATCGGCCCCGTCGATCGGGCGTATCGTGGTCGTAGCGCCGGAAGCCTCGCACGAACACGCCGCTCTCGTCAGCGCGCACGAGCGCCGGGCCGACGGCACCCGCATCACCGAAAGCCTGCGCAGCGGGCTCGCGGGGCTGCCGCCCGACGAGCTTGTTCTCGTCGCGGCGTCCGACTTGCCGGTGTTGACGACCGCATCCATCGAAGAATTCGTCGCGGGCGTCAACGCGCTGGATGCCGACTTGGTGTACGGCTGCGTCGAAAAGAGCGTGCATATGAGCCGTTACCCCGAGATCCCGCACACGTGGGCACGCTTGCGCGACGGCACCTTCTGCGGCGGCGGCTTGATGGCGATCAAACCGCGCGCGCTGGTATCGCTCGAGCGCTTCATCGAGCGTCTCGGAGCGGCGCGAAAATATCCGTGGAAACTGGCCGGGCTGTTCGGTTGGGATACGCTCGCGCGGTACGCAGCGGGACGTCTGGCGATCGCGCAGGCGGAGGCTCGCGCGAGCGCTTTGCTCGGTGCACCGGTGCGCGCACACGTTTCGCCGCACGCCGAGACCGGCGTTAACGTCGACCGCGTTACCGACATCGCTCTCGCGGAGGCGCTGCTTGCTGCTCGACCTCTTTGATGCCGCGCTCGCCGACCGCGGCGACGCGTTTGCGCTCGACGATCTCACGCACCGCCAAGTGCACGACGGTTCGCTGCGCGTCGCGCTCAAATTCGAAGAACGGGGCATCCGCGCCGGCGATCGCGTTGCGATCTATAGCGAGAACCGCCAAGGTTTCGTCTTTGCGTACTTGGCCGCACTGCGCATCGGCGCGATCGCGGTGCCGGTCAACGTGCTCTACCGCGCGAGCGATCTTTCGCACGTGCTCTCCGACGCCCAGCCGTCGATCGTCGTCTGCTCGTCTGCAAGCGCGCCGTTCGTAGCCGAGACCGCGACCGAGGCGTGGCTCATGCCCGTGGCCGACGTCGAAACTTGGGCGCGCGACACGAGCCTGCCGGCGTCGCAACCGCGCTCGCGTCCCACGGGCGAGGATCCCGCGGTCATCATCTATACGAGCGGAACCACGGGTGCCTCAAAGGGCGCGATTCTTTCGCATGGCAACCTCGCGGCGATCGTTACCGCACTGCTGATCGCTTGGCGCTGGCAAGCCGACGACGTGCTGCTCGTAACGCTGCCGCTCTTTCACGTACACGGGTTGATCGGCGCGACGACCGCGTCGCTGGCCGCGGGCGGACGCATCCTGCTGCGGGAGCGGTTCGACGCGCGCGAAGTGCTCGACACGATTGCTGCCGGAACGGTCACGATGTTCTTCGGCGTTCCAACGATGTACGTCCGACTTCTCGAAAACGCCGCCGAGCGCGTGCTGCCGGCCATCCGGTTATACGTTTCGGGCAGCGCGGCGTTATCGCCCGAAACGCACCGTGCATTCGCAGAGCGTTTCGGCGCAAAGATTCTCGAGCGCTACGGCGCGACGGAGTTCGGCTTCGCCCTCGGCAACCGCTACGGCGGCCCGCGCGTTGCGGGCAGCGTCGGCATTCCGATGCCGGGCGTTCGCGTGCGCATCGCCGCACCCGACGGCTTGGATCCGCTGCCGGAAGGCGCGATCGGCGAACTCTTGGTCGCCGGCGCGAACGTCTTCACCGGATATTGGGAACGGCCGCAGGAGTACCGCGGCATCGTTTGCCGTCGACAACGACGGAACGCGGTGGTATCGAAGCGGCGACCTCGCGCAATACGATGCCGGCGACGACGTCTATCGCATCGTCGGACGCATCAAGGAACTCATCATCACCGGCGGTTTCAACGTCTATCCGCGCGAAGTCGAAGACGCGCTCGAGCGGCTGGAAGGCGTGCGCGCGTGCGCGGTCGTCGGCAAACCCGATTCGGCCCGCGGCGAACTGCCTATCGCGTTCGTCGAAATCGAAGGGTTCGTCGACACGGAAGCGCTGCTGATTTTGCTGCGTTCGCAGCTTGCGAGCTTCAAGATTCCCAAGGAGATACGCGTCCTCGACGCGCTTCCGCGCAACGCCATGGGAAAGCTCGATAAACCGGCTTTGCGAAGGCTCCTTTAGCTCAGGTCGAGCGGGGCGCGTTCTTGCCGTCGCGTATCGCCTGCAGCCGGCAGTCGATGACTGCGCGCAAGGTGCGTTCGGGAATCGGCGTGTCGAAGGGAACGCGGATCGCACCCTTCGTCGTCTCGTAATCCCGCAGCTTCTCAGCCAGCGTCTCGATTACGCGGCCGCTGTAGGGGTAGATCCCGATGTGGCGAGCGTGCGCGTCGAAGCCGAGAAATGGCTTGCCTTGATATTTGAGCGTCGGCATCCCATAACTGATCGTCTCGTCCGCCTCCGGGACCGCCTTTTTCGCAAGTGCGCGAATACGCTCCAGAGCTTTGCGTTTCGCGGGTTCAACGTGCGCGAGGTATTCATCAATCGGGGTCATTTCTTACAACCTCTCTGCGATGCGTCGCGGCGAATGCGAGTTTAAGACTATTCGGGTGAACGCCAGCGCTTGAAGAGCTCGTTGGGGATCCCGAACTGGTCGAGGGCTTTGCCGACGGTGTGCGCGACGATGTCGTCGACGCTTTGCGGATTTGCATACATCGCCGGGATCGGCGGCAGGATGACGGCGCCGACCTCGGCGAGCTGCGCGAGCGTTCGGAGGTGCCCGAGATGCAGCGGTGTCTCGCGCACGATCAGCACCAGCTTGCGCTTCTCCTTCAAACACACGTCGGCCGCCCGTACGAGCAAATTGTCGTTCATCGAGTAGGCGATCGCACTCGCGCTCTTCATCGAGCATGGGATCACCAGCATACCGTCGGTGAGGAACGAGCCGCTGGAGATCGCGGCGGCGAGGTCGTCGTCACGATGGACCACGTCGGCCAACGCTTCAAAATCGTCCCCGGTCATCTCGGTTTCGATCTCGATCGTGCGGCGCGCGGCTTTCGTGAGGACGAGGTGCGTCTCCACGCCGCCGATGGAACGCAACGCTTGAAGCGCCATATAGCCATAGGCGCTCCCGCTCGCTCCGCTAATTCCAACAACCAGCCGCCGCATACGGCGCGTTTACACGCCGGGTGCAGGGGCGCCTGTGGCGAGGGGAAAGCAGACAGCGGCCATGCCCGAGTCCCGCTCAGCCCGCGCCTTCCAGACCGATGCGGTCCGCTGGTGCCGAACCGCCTCCGAAGACGCGCTCGCGCGGGTCATCCGCTCGCCGTACTCCGGCGTGCCGCATGACGTCGCGGCCGCGTACGCGACGCTGGCCTCCCGCACCGGCTCGTTGCTGGAAGCGATCGAACGCGAACGGCTAGCGTTGCCGGCGCCGGATCGCGACGCGGTGTTCGCTTTCGCAGAGCGCGCCCGCAAGCTGTTTGCCGCGGCGCCGGATCTGACGGACGTCGCTTTATTCGAGGTCGTTTCGTCGAGCTTTCGTGTTCCACGGCGCTTCAAGGCCGTTCGTTCCGCGAACGATGGGCAGGACAACAAGGGGTTGCTCCTCGCCGAGCCGCTAGCACGTGAAATCCCGGCGGGAGTGCGAGCCCGGTCGCAGCATTTTAGCGCGTCGGCACTCAACGCATATGCCGAATGCGAGCGCAAGTGGTATTACCGGTACGTCTGCGCGGCGGTCGAGGACAAGGGATCCTCCGCGGCTACCTACGGGACGGCTTTCCATTTGGCGCTCGAGGATTTCCATGCGGTCTATCCGCGCCCGCGCGCGGAGCACGAGCGCGAGATGCGCGATGCGATCGTCGACGACGTGAAGTGGGCTTTCGAGCGCAATCGCGACGGCTTCGATACGGCGATCGAGTTCGAACTGCAGCTCCGGCGGGCGCAGCGCACGGCACAGCGGTACGTCGACTGGCTGCTCGCGCAGGAGCGTCGCGCACCGTTCGAAGTAATCGGCCGCGAAGTTCCGGCCAACATCGAACTCGGCGGCCACGCATTCGTGGGCTTCATCGACCGGCTCGATCGCGACGAACGCACGGGCAGCGTCGCGGTCGTCGATTATAAAACCGGCAACATCGCGGCGTCCGCCGCGGAGTACCGCGAGAAGGTCCGGACGTTCCGCGATTTTCAGCTTCCGTTTTATTATTGGGCGCGTACCGAAGCCGGGGATCGCGTCTCTCGCCTCGCGCTGCTGCCGCTCAAAGATGCCTTGCTCGACGTGCGCCCCGTGGAGCTCGAGGTTACGATCGCCCGTGACGACGCTAGGACTCGGAAAGACGCCGCAACCGGCACGATCTCCGTGGGCGATCTGGAACGCGCTCGGGCGCGGATGATCGAGGTCTGCGATCGATTGACGTCGGGCGAGATCGAGCGCTTCGCCGTTGCAACCGACCCCAGCGCATGCGCCTACTGCGCGTACGTTCTGGCGTGCTCGGGCAAGCCGGCCGCCGCGGAAGAGAAGTTCGGCCGATGATCGACGCGTCGCTGGAGGTCTGCACCGCGATCGTCGGCGTCGCGGGAACCGGCACGACGACGGCCCTGCTCACGCGAGCGGCGCTGGTGACGCGCGAACATCCCGATGCTCGTCCGCTGATCGTGCCATCGCAGACGCCGCTCGAAACGCTCGCGCTGGAAATCGTCCGCGCTTCGAATCCGTCCGTACGCTTGGTCGACGACATCGATGCGGAGGCGTTGTTCGCCGGCGCGTGCGCGCCGCTCTTCGCGCTCGAATGGGAGGAGCTGGGCGAGCCGCCATCGCTCGATCCCGAGGTCCCCGGTCTGCGCTCGCCCGAACGCTTCATCGAAGCGGCCTTCCGCTTGGTGCGTAAGCTGCGCGACGCGGCCATCGGGCCCGCGGAGTTTCTACAGATCGCGCTGGCCCGCGCCACCGAGTTCTACGCAAAACCGCCGAACTTCGCCGATCCGAAACTGCTGATCGGAACGAAGGACGTATATCGCGATTCGCTCGCCGTCGACGCAAAGGAGCTTCAGCGCCAGTACCGGCGCGAGGTCGATCTCGCCAAGATTCTCGGCAAAGTCTACACACGCTACGTGGAGTTAATCGCCGAGAGCAACGTCGTAACGTCCCGCGACGCAGCGATCGCAGCCGCCGAAATCCTGCGCGGCGATGAAGCGATTGCGTCCAAGCTGCGCGATACGCACCGGTTTGCGTTCGTCGACGAGGCGCAAAACCTCCGCGCGGTCGACCTGCGCTTGCTCCAAGCGATCTTCGGCGACGCGCTCGCCGGCGTCACCTTCGCGGGCGATCCGTCCTCAGCCACCGCCGGCTTCGGCGCTCCGGCACCCAACGCCGCATTCGCATTGGCGCAGGCGCGCCTCGAACTGCACGAACAACATCGCACGCCGCTCGCCGTCGAACTCGCGAGCCGCGCGTTGATTACGCCGCGCGACCCGATCCAGGCCAACGCCGTCGACACGCACGTACGAACGTATCGCGCGCCGGATCAGCCGGATGAAGCCGCATTCATCGCTGCGACGGTTGCCGATGCAATCGCGGGCGGAACGCCGCCCGGCGAGATCGCCGTACTGATGCGCTCCGTCGCAAGCCCGACACTTTATGAAACGGCGCTACTCGATCGCGGCGTGCCCGTATCGATCGCCGGCGACTGGAACGTTTTCGCGGACCGGCGCGCGCTGGATGCACTTGCGCTGCTGTGGAACGTCGTCGATCCGTTTCGTCACGACTGGCTCCTTCGCACGCTGGGCAATCCGGCGTTCGCGCTTTCCGACGCGTCCATCGCGACGCTTTGCGCGGAACCGCCGAATCCGCAGCGTCCGCTCTTCTCGCTGGATACCGAATCGGCTCCGACCGTCCGCGCGAGCCGCTGGGATCCCAAGCGGGATCTCCGGCTAGGGTGGAACGTCGTACGCGGCGATCAAGATGCCGCGCTTTCCGGCGAAGCCCGCGCCCGGCTCGTGCGCTTTCGCGAGCTGCGCGAAACGTGGCTGCTCGCCGTGGAATCGGAACCGTTCGCGGACTTTGCATCGCGCGTTTGGCGCGAGGGGCTCGCGCGCGAGGGCGAACCGGGATCGGCCCGCGAGCGCACGCAGCGGCTCGTGCTCGAGCGGCTGCTCGGCCGGCTCGTCGCGTTTCTGGACGACGCGCCGGATGCGACCGTCGCGGACGCCCTGGACTACGCGCAGCTGCGCGCCGAAAGCGCCATGGAATCGTGCGAGGACGCTCGCGGTGAAGGGTTCGTGCATCTGTCGAGCATCGGCGCCGCGAGCGGCCGCGGCTTCGATCTGGTCTTCGTTGCCAACGTCAAAGCCGGCGCTTTTCCGCGATGGTACGTACCGGATGCCTTCCTGTTCAGCCCGCGGCTCGGTATGATCCCCAAGGAGAACGCCGGCGGCGGGAGAGCCGCGCGCACCGCGAAGTTCTCGTACTACATGCACTACGCCAAGGCGCGCGAGAAATACAACGAGGGCGAACGCCGTGCGCTCGCATACGCCCTGCGGCGGACCAAGCGCGACGTCTACGTGACGACGTCCGGAAGCGCGACTCGGGGGCTCACGGCCCCAGAGTTTTTTGAAGAGCTGCGCAATGCGCGCCTCCCCGGCTCGAAAGCGGTTTGACGGCGTTGCCCGGCATTGAACTAAAAGAGATCGCGGCCGACGCCTACGCTCGCGACGTGCTCCCGCTAACCGCGCCGCTATGGGGCGGGAACCGCGACCTGGAGACCTACATTTCGCAGGCGCTGGCGATCGCCCGCAGTGGCTACGGACGGCGCCACTATCGCACGATCGGGCTTTTTGAGGGCACGGTCACAGTCGCGTCGTTCAAGCGTTATGAACGTGTGGTGCACGACGGACCGCGACGCCTCCGCGCGCTCGGAATCGGCGCCGTATTCACCCCGGAAGCGTTCCGGGGCCGGGGATACGCCAGCGTCATGCTCGGTCACGCACTCGACCAAGCCAAGGCCGGCGGTTACGATCTCGCCTACCTCTTCTCCGATATCCGGCCGCAGTTTTACGAGCCGCTCGGTTTCCGTACGCTGGCTTCGCGGGAGATTTCGCTGCGTGCCGATACGCTCGGCAAACGCCGTCTCGAGGTCGTCCGGCTGGAAGACTCCGACTGGAGCGGCGTGCGCCGCTGTTTCGAGTTATGCAGCCATCTTCAACCGAACGGATTTGCCCGCACGCCGCTCGTCTGGGAATGGATGCGCCTGCGCATGGCACAGTTTACCGAACACAAGCACGGGCAACAGACCAATCTCGTCGCGCGCCGCGGCCGCGGGATCGCAGCGTACGTTCTGGGCGTCCGAGCTCCCGAGCGCGACGCCTATCTCGTGGACGAGTATGGATTCGCGGACGATGCGGCCGCCGAGCTGATCCCGGCGTTGCTTCGGGCCGCAGCCGGCGATCTACGCCGCATCGTTGGCTGGCTGCCGCCGGCCGGAGCGCGCGAATTATTGCCGCGCGGTTCGGTTCGCAAGCGCAAGTCTTCGGTTCTTATGGTGGCGCCGCTCAACGCCGACGGTACGCGCCTCGTTAAAGCCGCGCTCGCCCCGAGCGAGGCGGACTTCTGCTGGGCGACGGATCACATCTGATGCTGGCAGAGATCGTTGTTGCACTGCTCGTGTCGGGACCCTCGCCCGCGCCGTCGGTCGCGCCGACACACAAAGCCTGTACGACGCTGCGTGAAAACGTCCGGACGGCGCTCGCGGGCCTGATCAAGGACGATGAAGTCATCGAGTCCGCTCGCAAAGCGTATCAGAAGATGTCCGCGGATCGTACGGCCAACGCTCGGGACGTAGCGATCGATCGCCTCTACGTCGAAAACGCCGTTACGGCAATGGTGCACAACCTCGCGCTCGTCGACGACCAACTCGCCGACCCAACGCGTTTCCCCACGGATGCCGCGACCGCCGATGCCCGCGCGACGTTGGCGATGAAGGAGCAGCTTACGGCGATTGCCGTCCAGCAAAAAAAAGCGCTCGATCTCCTGAGCGGTGCGCTGGAAACCGGCAACTTCAACACCATGCAGAACTCGACCGACGGAAACGGGCCGGAGATCGTCCACAACCACTCTAGCTTGACCAGCGCGCCGGGCGAACTTCAAAATCCCGGCGCGGCCCTCGACATGACGTCGGGTCCGCCCGACGATAACGTGGCGGATGCGATCTCGGCCCAGCAAGCCCAGATTCAGGACCTCGAATCGAAGGCGGCCAAGACGGTCATGTCCGCCGCCGCTGCATGCAGCGGCGTCACGCCCCCGTAAGCCGGCGCTCGCGCGGTTAGCTTTTCGCCCCGTCGAAGAGGCTTGGCTGCATCGGCTCGCCTTCGGTAAGCGATGCGACGCGCGTGCCGAGTAATCGTACCGGTTCGCCGTCGAGTTTGGCGCGGCGCAAGCAAAACACCGCGGCGCGGTAGATCCGTCGCGCGTCGCGCGTCGGCTCGGTGAGCTGCGTCTGGCGGCCGAAGGTTGAGAAATCCGTGCGCTTGAGCTTCACGCCGACGGTCTGCGCGCTCAAATTCTCGCGCTGCAGCTTCGCGGCGATTTCGATCGCCTGCGATTTGATCGTTGCGATCAGGACCTTCTCGTCGGTGACGTCGTATTCGAACGTCTCTTCGCTCGAGATCGATTTGGTTTCGCGCTCGGGCTCGACCGTGCGAACGTCGACGCCGCGCGCGAGATCGCGAAGTTCGACACCCCAGGATCCGAAGAGCTCGCGCAGTGCTGCGTCGTCGAGCGCAGCCAAATGGCCGATCGTCTCGACGCCAAGGCTCAGCAAGCGCCGCTGCGTTTTTGGCCCGATCCCCCAGAGCCGCCCGACCGGCATGGGCGCCAGAAACGCGGCTTCTTCTCCCGGCTCGATCGCCATGAGCCCGTTCGGCTTGCAAAAATCGGAGGCGATCTTCGCGATCATCTTTCCGGTCGCGACTCCGCCGCTTACGGTAAGGAGGGTTGCGGCGTACACTTCGTCGCGGATCGTCTGCGCGAGTTCGCGCGCGGCCGATAGCTCCATCGCGCCGAAGTCGACGAACGCTTCGTCCATCGATAGCCCTTCGACCGGGTGTCCGCGCCGCCCGAAGATCGCGAAGACTTCGCGCGATACCGCTTTGTACTTCGCCATGTCCGGGGGTACGACGACCAGGTCCGCGCACGCCGAAAGCGCTTTGTAGAGCGGCATTGCGGAGCGCACGCCGAACGGGCGGGCTTCGTACGAAGCGGTCAGCACCACCGAACGACGGCCGCGCCACGCGATCGCGAGCGGTTTGCCGCGCAAGCTCGGATCGTCGCGAACGGCGACGCTTGCGTAGAATGCGTCGATGTCAAAGTGCGCGATCACGCGCGCGCCTTCGTTGTGCTTTCTCGCGATTGCCGCACGTGGCCATACTGCACCACGCGCGCGAACCGTTTTTCGAACGATCGTAATAGGCGAACTTGCACGTGTCCCGCCGGCACGCGCGCAGGCGCATCCACGTGCCGTTTGCGACGGCTTCGTGCACGATGCCGAGCATCGTTGCGATCGTACGGTCGGCGCCGGCGCCGCCCGGCTCCAAGATGGGTCCCTTCACGGGATCCAACGCTACGGCGAACTGCGCTGCCCGAGCGAACGGACGCAGCGCCTCCCACGAAGATCGCTCGCTCCGCCTCGCCGTTGTTCGCGAAGAGCAGTTCGCGCAGCGTCTCGCGGAAATCGCGCAAGCGCGCGAGCTCGCGAGCGTTTGAGACGGGCGGCAGGGCGTGGTCACGGCACCAGGCGGAGGCGGCGTCGAGCGTGCCGAGGGCGTCGGGGCCGTGCTCGATGTCGAGGGTGTTTACGAAGAGCCGCAGCAGGTCCAGGCGGCCGGGCGCCTCGTTTGGGTCGGGGGTCATCGACCTTACCCTAGCACCATCAAAACCATTTGACAAGTTACCGGACCGGCCTCGAAACTGGGCCGGCGACGGCATTCGACTCACCCCAGCAAAAGTCGTTGACAGGTTACCGTAACTACTGTACTATGATTACAGGTTACCAATCCGATAGCCGTATCCACGAAAGAGGCCCCCAATGTTCCACGACCCGTTCCGCCCTTCTCCGCTCGTTTCGGACATCGCCGACGTGCGGCGGCGCATGCCGGTAAGGCGCGCGGACGAGGCGCTTTCACTCGGTGCAGTCGAACTGCACGTTCCGAATCTACGCGTTCAGTAGCGCGCCTTTTTGAATCGCGAGGATCGCCTGCATGTTACGCAAGTCGTCCGCATCGTCGCCGGGTGTTTCAAGAATCGCCGTCTTCTCGCGCAGCTCCGGCCGCGCGAGAAGCGCGCGAAATCCCTCGAAACCGATCTTGCCCTCGCCGATATGCCAATGCCGGTCGCGGCTTCCGCCGAGCGGCACTTCGGTATCGTTGAAATGGAACATCAGCAGGCGATCGAGGCCGATTTCGCGCTCCGCCTCATCGATGAAGCGGTCGACGCCGTCCTTCGTGTCGATCGCGTAGCCCGCCGCCCACGCGTGCGCCGTATCGAGACAAACGCCGAGCTGCGGATGGTCCAGCGTCTTGATGAAGCCGCCAAGTTCTTCCAACGTACCGCCCGCGAGGTTCCCCGCACCGGCCGAGTTCTCCATAACGAGATAGACCGCGGGATCGATGGATTCGAGCGCCGCCTCGAGCGCGTGGCAGATCGCAGCGAAGCCTTCATTGCGGTCGCGGGTGCCGTACGAGCCGAGATGCGTGTTGACGAACCGCATGCTTCCGGCGCCGCAGCGGCGTCTAGGTCGTGTCGCAGCAAACGCAGCGAACCCTCGTAGATCTTCCGATCGTCGCTGGCGAGGTTGATCAAGTACGGCGTGTGGACGACGCACGGATCCAAGTCCGCCTCGCGACGCTCCTTAGCGAACGTCTCGAGCGCCGGCACGTCGATCGGCGACGTGCGATAGCTGCGCGGATTCGACGAGAAGACTTGAAGCGCGGTCGCTCCCGTCGGCCTTTGCCTGCGCGATCGCAGCCGCGTAACCCCCGCCCGTGCGGACGTGAAGGCCGATTCGCATGGCGCGCGTTAGGTGGACGGCTTGCGAGCCGCGTACAGAAACTGCACGTAGTTGAGGGGTATGCGCGGGTTGCCCTCGCCGAACCGGTCGCGCAGACGGCGCTCGAACTTCTTGAAGTACTCCTCCGCGCGCGAGCCGAGCCGGTCGCGCACGATCTTGCGCGAGCGTTCGGAGATGAGCAGTTCCTCGAGCCCGATCATCGTCTGCCACGGAATCACCCGCAACATGTGATCCGTCAGCGGCGCCGCGTAAAATTCTTTGAAACCGCCTGCCAACCCCGACGGAAGCGGATCGGCTCGGAGATCGTTCGCTACGTCGTCGCGCAGCATCTTGATCGGATCCTCACCGCTCACCACTTTCCACCACACCGCTACGATGCCGCCCGGCTTCACGACGCGGATCATCTCGGCTACGGCGGCCGGACGGTCGAGGTGGTGGATCGACTGCGCGCAGATTGCGACGTCGAAGTTCGCAACCGGAAACGGAATCTTTTCGGCCGCCGCTTTGATCCAGGTCCCCGGAAAACGCGAACGCGCCTTCGCGAGCATCGGCTCGGAGACGTCGATACCGGTGACGTGAAAACCGTTCTCGATGAGCGGACGGCTGGCTAAACCGGTGCCGCAAGCGACGTCGATCGCGGTGAGCTTCGGGTTGAGGCCGAAACCGACGAGCATGTTGTACAGCTCGGTCGAATACCCGACGCGTCCGGCTTCGTACGCCTCGGCTAGGTCGTCAAACGTCGTCATCGCCTTCACCTTCAGCCGGCGCTTCTGCTTCTTGCGCGGAGGCTTCTTCGCTCGCCGCATCGTCTTCGCCGGCTTGCGATTCGTCCATGGCGGCGGCTTCTTCGGAAGCGCTTGAGGATGGCGCTAAAAGGTTGAGTTCTAAAGGCTGCCCGGGCTCCAACTCGAGTTCCGGGAGATCGTCGAGCGAACGCAGCCCGAACGACTCGAGGAAAAACGCCGTCGTCTTGTACTGCATCGGCCGCCCGATGACTTCCTTACGCCCAGCCTCCAGGATCAGGCTTCGGTCCAGCAGCGTGCTAACGACCGAGTCCGAATTGACACCGCGAATCGCTTCGATCTCGCTCTTGGTCACCGGCTGGAGGTGCGCGACGATCGCCAGCGTTTCGAGCGCGGGAACCGAGAGCGTCGTCTTGGCCGGTAGCAGATATGCTTCGACGGCTTCGCGCGCGAGCGGCGACGTCGCGAAGCGATATCCGCCTGCGACTTCGCGCAGCACGATGCCGCGATCGGTGTAGTCGGTCGCGATTTGCTGCAAGGTCGCCGCGACTTCGGTCTCTTCCGCGCGAGCGAGCTTGGCGATCTGCTTGATCGAAAGCGGTTCGCTGGCGACGAAGAGCAGCGCTTCGACCGGCTGGTGAAGGCGCAGCACCGCCTCTTCCATGGCGACGGTTTCTTCGTTCGATTCGATGGTGGTGGTGTCGGCGGGCACGTACTATCCTTCGGTTGAGGCGGAGATCGGGAACAGCCGGATGTCGTCGAACAGCTCGGGCTGTTCGTAGCCGATCCGGTGGCGGCGAATCAATTCGAGAACGGCGAGGAACGTGACGATTACGACCTCGCGCGTCATCCCGAGTTCGTGGCAAAGCGCCGAGAACAGCACCTCGCCCCGCTCCTTGATCTGGCGGGTGATGTAGTCCATTTGAGCGATCAGTGAAACGCGTTCGCGCGCGATCGACCGTTTCTCGGGCCGGGCCTGGCGCAGCATCGCCACGAACGCGCGCTTGAGCTTTTCCGGATCGATCGCGTAGCGCTGCATCACCTCGCTGGTCGGATCGCCCGACTCGCGATAGAAGAATCCGCTTGCCTCGTTCTGCCGCGCGCAACCCTTCTCCCAGTTCGCGATACTTCGAGTAGGCGATCAGGCGCCGGCGCAGCCGCTCTTCGACTTCCTCGGGCGATTCGGAGTCGTCGTCGACGAACTCGGATGGGATCGGCGGCAGCAGCGCCTTCGATTTCAGAAAGAGCAGGGTCGCGGCGATCACCAGATACTCGGCGGCGACCTCGACGTCCAGGTCCTCCATCGTGCGAACGTAGGCAAGATACTGCTCCGCGACGCTGGCGAGCGGTACCGTCGCGATATCGAGCTGCTGTTCTTTGATGAGGCTTAGAAGCAGGTCCAGCGGGCCGTCGAAGACGTCCAACTGCACGCGCATACCGACCTGCTCGGCCTGCTCGGCCGGCAGCGTTTCCGTAGTCAGCGATTCGTTCAAGAGGTCTTTTGTTCTGCTGTTCGGGCGACGAGTGGAATGTCGCCGAACGCGGCGGGATTTACGGCGATGTATTCGAGCGCCATATCGACTAAGCGCTTCTCGTTCACGTATTTGAGCGAGCGGCGGGCTTGCGCGATGTCGAACCAGCGGGCTTCGTCGACCTCGTGGTCGTGGTTCTCGGTATCTCCGGAGAGATAACGCATCAGAAAAAACGTCACCGATTTGCGGTGTTTGGCCTTGCCGACGTAAAACCAGTAGGCGATCTCGTTGAGGCGCCCGATCAGTTCGGCCCAGCAGCCGGTCTCCTCACGGACCTCTCGCAACGCCGCCTGCTCGTTGGACTCACGGGCTTCGACATGACCTTTGGGCAGCGTCCAAACGCGCGGCGTTCCGCGACCGATGAGCAGCGCGTCAAACGTCGAATCGCGACGACGCAACACCAGGCCGCCGGCCGAAACCTCGTACTTGATCCGCATGTCATCCCGCCCGTTTTAGGAGGTTCGAGGGATATGGAAGGGGGCCGCAAGCGAACCCCCTGATTACCATCATTATAGCCTTCAGGCCCAAGAAGCGCCTGCCAAAAGGAGTCACCTTTTCGGGGCTCTAAGAGCCGTCTTGAGTCGCCTCTTCCCGGGGCCCCACCCGTAGGTGCAAAAAACCTATGGAGAGTTCCCAGCGACGGGCATGTGGCGCTCGAGCCAGTCGAGCATGCGGGTCATTTGATCCGCCTGCGCCTCGAGCGCCCGCACGCCGTGCCCTTCCTGCGGGTAGACGACGAGTTCCGACGGGACGCCGTTCTCGACGAGCGCGCGATGAAACTCGAGCGCCTGCGTCGGGGGCGTGCAGCGGTCCAGGGCCCCGCTCATGTGGAGCGTCGGCGCCTTCACGTTGCGCGCGAAGAAGATCGGGCTGCGCAGCGCGTAGTTCCCCGTGAGATCGTACGGCGACGCGGCCAGAAAGATCTCGTTGAATCTCGGGATATTGCTCGTAAACTGGAAGCTGAAGTTATCGGTCACCGGCGATACCGGGATCGACGCCGCGAACATATCGGTCTGCGTAACGAGCCAGCTCGACATGTAGCCGCCGTAGCTTCCGCCGGTACAGGCGACGCGCTTTTCATCGACCGAGCCGCGCTCGATCAAATACCGAACGCCGGCGATGATATCGTGCGCGTCTTCTCCGCACATGTCGCCGCGCACCATTCGAGCGAAGGCTTGACCGCGTCCGCCGCTGCCGCGCGGGTTCGGGCAAAAGACCGCGTACCCGTATTTGGCAAAGATCGGCGTCATGTAGTAAAACATCGACCAGCTGTTTCGAAACGCCCAAACGGGGCCGCCGTGAACGAGCACGACGAGCGGGTGCGGGCCGGGCGTTTGGGGCGCGATAAAATAACCGTCGATCTCCAGGCCGTCGCGCCCCCGCCACGTCACGTCGGTCAGCGTTCCACCCACCGATGCGACGTACGCGCTGCCGGCATCGCCCAGGTCGGCGGCGATGCGCGCGCGGCCGTTTTCAATGACGGCGATCGCTGCGAAGCGATCGTACGAATGCAGCGCGACGACGAAGGCGTCGCGTCCGGGCACCGGCCATGCGGAGGGATAGCGTTTGCCGCAGGTTTCGCGCGTCGACCAGCGCTCGATGGTGCGTCCGGACGATGCGTCGATGTAGCCCGCGACCGTTTCGAAACGCCGCACGCCGACGTAGAGAAAGCGCGCGTCACCCGCCCAAACGAGATGCGTAACGTCGACGCCGCCCGTATCGACGCGGCGCGGAACGTCCTCGGAGACGGCTCGATCGAACAACAGCACGTCGCCCGCGACGACGGCGCGATCGCTGCAGCACGCCTCGACGATGGCGACGTAACGGCCGTCGGGCGAAGCTGCCGGTAAACCCATCTCTTCCTTTGGACGATGGATGATCTCCATCGCGTTTCCGAGCGCGCACGCCGCCAGCGGTGCGCCGTACCACGCGCTCTCGCGCGGGTTGTCGGAAACGATGGCGGCGAAATGCGAGTTGCCGAGCCAAGTCGCTTCCCACACATTGACGCCCGGCGCGTTCGCCCGGCGGACGTCGCCGGTCGCCGCGTCGACCGTCCATGCGTCGCGCCACATATTCTCCGGCACGTTGTCTTCCACGTCGGGCAGCCACGCGGGCGCGTCGCCCGAAACCGGCTTGGCGATCGTTCCCGAGCCTTGCGCGCCCGCGGCATCGGCGTCGAGTCCCGCCGTTTGCACGAGAAGTCGCTTTCCGTCGGGCGACCAATCGAACCATTCGATGGTTCCCGGAACATCGGCCGCCCGCGCCGCCTCACCGCCCGCAGCGTCGGCAAAGTAAAGCTCGAAACGTCCGCGCGTCTGCCGGTCGGAAATGAATGCGAGTCGCAAGCCATCCGGCGACCAGCGCGGAAGTCGATCGCTGTTCGGACCCGACGTAAGCATACGAACGGTACCGCCGGCGGTCGCGACGCCGGCGATGCGGGTGACCGGCAGCCCTTCCAATTTTTCGAACACCGGACCGTCGAATGCGATCTGCGTTCCGTCGGGCGAAACGGACAAATCGACGGCGCCGCTGACGCGGCCGAGCGACGGTTCGTAGGCCCGCGTAAAGTGCTCGCATATCTCGCGATAACGCGGCGCTTGGCGCAGGTCGCGCGTCATGTCGCGATCTTGCCCGAGCGAATTACGGCGAGCAGCTCGTCGCGCGACCCTACGCCTTCGGCGGCGTACAGTTCGCTAATGCGATACTTCACCGTGCGCGACGAGACGCCCAAGTGTTCTGCAATCGTGCGGTTCGTCGCACCGGTCGCGATCAGTTCGACGATACGGCGCCGCTGCTGGCTGCTCTCGTATCCGCCGCGCGGACGTCCCGGACGCGCGCGCAACCCGGTCAAGCGCCGCGCCTCGGCACTGGCGCCCATGGCGGAGTAACGGCTCTTCGCATCGCCCAAGCGGCCGCCCAGTTCGGCAGCGCGCGCGGCCATAAACAGCCACTCGTTGTGTTCGAAGAACGCTTGCGCTTCGCCGGCGCGGCGTTCGCAGTCGGCGCGATCGCCGCGGCGCAGCGCAATCCGAGCATCGAAGAGCGCGCGATAGCGCGGAAGCCAGCGGATGCGTTTTTGGAAATGTGGCGAGCAGCGCGTTCGCACGCTCGATCTGCTCCGGAGACCCGTACTCCGCGACCGCTTCGATCAAGCCCCAGCCGCAATCCGGCGACGGCAGACGTTCGATGGCTTGATTCAAAAGCCGATCGGCGTCCTCTTCACGTTCGGCTCGACGGAAGTATGCGTGATACGCGGCGGCGGTATAACCGATCGTGTACGCGTCCGCCGATTCGAATGCGATACGAGGGACCTCCTCGTCGAATGAGAGGGCAAGCAGTTCGTCATCGCCGGTTGCGACGGCGACCGCAAGGCCGGTGAACGAGCGCTGCACGTACGCCCAACGGTGCGTTTCCGGAGCGGCGAAAGCGGCGCGCAGATGTTCGCGAGCCCGCGTCATGTCGCCGAGCGTGTAGGCGCCGAGCGCCGCCCGCGAATGCGAAAGCGTTCGCTCCCACGTGAAGCCGCGTTCGGTCGCGATCGCGAGCGCCTCTTCGTGCGTCGCCATCGACGCGCGCACGCGTCCGGCCGACTGCAGTGCGTACCCGTAGTAAAGCAGTTGACGCCACAACGCATACGGATCGCGACGCTTGCGCGAAATTTCGACCGCCAGCCTGCAGGTGGTGGACCGAGTTGTCGTGTTCGCCCAACGCAGCGCTGACGTCGCCCTTAAGCATCAAGTAGGCGGCGAACGCATCGATATCGGCGAGCTCGCCGGCATTCTCGGCTTCGTCCAGGAGCTGCGCGGCGCGACGCGCGTCGCCGGCTTGCAGCGTCGCGGTGGCTTGCCCGATGTACACACGAAACGCTTCGCGCGACGTCTTCGGCAGATTCAATCGCAGCAGCGCGCTTGCGGCTTTGCGCGCGAGCGCGCCGTCGAGCTCGACCCACGCAAGCCATCCTTGCCAATCGAGAGCGTCGGCAGCGGTCGCGGCGTCGCCGCTGCGTTCGGCGGCGACGGCGGCCTCATCCAGCAGGGCGATCGCTTCGGCGCTTCGCCCATTCTTTGCGGCAGCGATGCCGCGTTCGAGCGCGGCGCTCACTGCGGCGCCTGCGCGAAGCGCGTGTGGGATAGAAACCCGATATCGAACGGCGTGCCGCCCTCGACGAGCAAGTTCGAAACGATTTCACCGACGACCGGCGCGAACTTGAAGCCGTGACCGGAGAAACCACCCGCAACGACGATGCGCTCGTCATTCGGATGGATGGTAACGACGAAATGCTCGTCTGGGGTAAGCGCGTACATGCAAGCCTTTCCTCCGAGATACCGCCCTGCGGCTCCTGGTAAGAGATTGTTGAGTGCCCGGCGGACCGGCTCAACGTCGGACTCGTGGATCTCGCGATCCAGCGAGTCCGCCGTGGCCCGTTCGCCATATCCGTGAAACGCGGCCTTAACGCCAAAGCCGTAATCCGGGAAACCGTAGAGCCGCGTGGGCTGGTCGTCGCGGTCCGAAAAGAACGAGGGGCAGGCGTCCAAAGCGAAGCGCCCGTCGGCCGGCTCGAACCAGTGCTGAACGTTGCGTTGAATCATCAGCGGTACGCCGAGTTCGCGCAGGACGGGTTCCATCCAAGGACCGGAACAAATTGCCAGGCGCGCGGTTTCGAGCGACGAGCCGTCTTCGAGATCGACGCGCAAACCGCCCGACGGGGACGCATGCCAGCCAATGACGCGCGTATTGAAGCGCGTCTCGGCGCCATGCGCTTCGGCCACGCTGAGATGCGCTTTCACGGCCGCCTCGGGTACGACGAATCCGCCCTCCGGCTCGAATAGGGCGACCTCGCCTTCACGCACGGAAAACTGCGGAAAACGGCGCCGCACGTCGGAGCGGGAGAGATCTTCGTAGTCGAGCCCATGCGCCAGCGCGGTTCGCCGAGCCCCTTCCAGAATCGAGTTGTCCGGCCGGCCAACCATCAAGACGCCGGTCTGGTACAGGATCTTCTCGCCGGACTCCGCCTCGAGCTCGCGCCACGATTCGTAAGCTCGCAGCAGCAGCGGCACGTAGGCCTCATCCTCGAAATACGCCTTGCGGATCATCCGCGTCCGCCCGCTCGAGGCGCCGAGCTCGTGGAGGCGGCCGAACTGCTCCAATCCGACGACGCGCAAGCCAAGGCGGGAAGCGCTTGCCAGCGCAGCGCTGCCCATGCCTCCGAGGCCGACGATCGCGATATCGTACATGGTGGGGTGCAGTATACCGTCAAATTGCCCCCGAGCCTTCCCAGGATGGGCGAAGTTTGGGGCAAAGGCGGGTGCTACCATTGAGCGACATGGACATTCGGATCGTCGGCCCCGAACTCTGGCCACAGATTTGCGAGCGCGTTCTGGACCTGTTGCGCGAGTTGGGTGCCGAATCGGAGCACCTGACCGATTTCGATGCCGCGCGCCTCGAGTCGGAGTGGCGCGCCAATCCCGACCGGATGCGTGCGATCGTCGCGCTGGACGACGGCCGCGTGGCTGCCGTGGCAACGCTGGTAGAGTCGTTCGCACTCTACGCCAACGGGCGCTACGGCATTCTCTTGGAAATGTACGTTGCGCCCGCGCACCGTTCGAACGGCTTAGGGGCAGAACTGCTGCGACGCGCGGTCGCGTACGGAACGACGCGAGGGTGGTCGCGCATCGAAGGTGACCGCACCGGAAGGGCCGCAGTGGGGAAGAACGGTCGAGTTCTATAAGAGCAACGGCTTTCGATACGCGGGGCCGAAAACTCAAAATCTCGCTTGGGGACGTCAAGCGGTAGCAGCAATGGCGTAGTCACGCCTTCGCGCCGCGGGACGCTGGTACACTTGAGACGATGGGGTTCTTCGAGCGGCCCGATCCGCGAGAAACCGAATGCGCCGACCGCGACGCCGCGCCGGCGGTCTTTTTCATGCTGCGCCGTCATGCGCTCGGTATCGCGTGCGCGGCGTTGCTGGCGGTTGCGTACTACGCCGGCGGCGTCTTCGCGGGATTGCGAAGCGCGGCGTCGACCAATGGCGCGATCGGCGGACTCGGCGTTCGCAGCCAGGTTTCGATCCGGCGTGACGAACGCGACGTTCCACACGTCAGCGCTCGAAGCGAACGCGACGCGATCTTCGCCGAAGGCTTCGTGGAAGGATCGGATCGCCTCTTTCAAATGGATCTCGCGCGCCGCTACGCGCTCGGACAACTGGCGGAAGTGCTGGGTGCGAAGGTGCTTTCCCTCGATGAGGAGCAGCGCTACGCCGCCATCGGCCCGATCGCCGACCGGCAATGGCAGCACCTCGATCGTCACGATCGTTCCGCTGCTGCAAGCCTACAGCGACGGCGTCAACGCCGCAATCGCGGTGCAGCCGCCGCCGCCCGAGTTTCGCCTGCTCGCGTATCGCCGCGGGCCTGGTCGCCGCGCGATTGCCTTGCGGTCGCTGCCGTCGCAACGCTCGAACTCGCCGACTCCTGGCATAGCATCTTCAGTCGCGACGCCGCCTGGCGGCGCAACGGGCCTCGCGGCTTCGAGGTGATCTCTCCACTCTCCGATCCGCGCTACGACGTCGCATTAAATGGAACTCCGCTGCATGGCGACAATCGCGGTACCTTCGATTCATCCGCCCTCGCCGGCACGACGCCGCAAACGCCGCAGCATTCGAGACCGGGCAGCAACGTATGGGCGGTAGGAAAGTTGCGTACGACAGACGGCAGAGCGCTGCTGGCGAACGATCCGCATCTGGATCTGACGATTCCGGGGATTTGGTATCTCATCGACGTTCGTTTTCCCGGGGTGCACGTTGCAGGCGCGACGATTCCCGGCGTTCCCGGCGTCGTGCTGGGGCACAACGACCGCATCGCGTGGGGAGCCTCGAACGCACAAACGGCCACCGCGAGCGTCTACGGTGCGGGAGCATTGTCGCGCACCGCGTGGGTCGCAGAGCGTTTCCACGTGCGGTTCGCACCCGACTTCGTGCGGCCGTATTACCGAACTGCGCGCGAGTTCGGCGTTCCGAACGACAACGATCGCAACCAGCTCGCGCTCGTGCGTTGGCCGCCCTACGCGCAAACGCAGTCGACGATATCGACGTTCCTCGCGCTCGACCGCGCGAGCGGCGTGCGCGAGGCGCTCGCAATCTTAGCCGCGTACGGCGGCTCGCCCCAGAACTTCGTAATCGCGGGTGCGAACGGAACCGTCGCCTACCATCTCGCGGGAGCGATTCCGGACGATCCCGCATGGGGGCGCTACGTGCATCCGGCCCGCGATCTTCGCTCGCCTATGCCGCTGGTTCCGTTCGACGCGCTGCCGGGAATTGCGCCGGGCATCTCGCGCGTCGTGCTCTCGGCCAACAATAAAATGTACGGGCCCGCGTACGGACTTCGTCTCTCGCCGAGCTTCGAGCCGCCGTACCGCGCGTATCGGATCGCCGAACTTCTGGCGGCTCGCCGCACCTACGACGCGGCGTATTTCGCACGCATGCAGATGGACGCGCTCTCGCCGTCGATCTGGAGATCGCGCGCGCGGTCGTGCGAATCGCTCGCGCGAACCCGCTCGACGTTCCCGCTGCTTTCGTGAACGGCTTGGCTGCGTGGGACGGCCGCTTTACGCCGGAATCCAGAGCCGCGTCGATCGAGCACGCGATTCGAACGTCGATGCTCGAGCAGGCGCCGTCGATGGCCGCGCTACTGGCGGAACTGCGCGACGGCGCGCGGCCGTCGTACGCACTCGCCGCCGTGCGCGACGCACTCTCTCCCGCGCTGCGGCGCGAAGCCGCGTGGGGCAGCGCAGGCGCCGTCACGGTCGAACACCCGCTCGCGCCGATGCGCTTCACCTTTCTCAATGGCCCCGCGCTCGAGGGGCTGGGTGACGAATACACGATCCACTTGCAAGAGCCCGGATTCACGCAAGGCTTTCGGGCCGTCTGGGACGTTGGCAACTGGGACGCCGGCGGCATCGCCATTCCGAACGGCGAGTCGGGCGAACCCGGTTCGGGTCACTACCGCGATCTCGCGGACGAATGGAAAAAGGGCACGCTCCAAGCGATGCCCTTCTCCGAGCCCGCGATCGCGCGCTCGACGCGCGCGACCTTAGTACTGCTGCCTTAAGCCACCGGTGCGTGCCAGCGCAGGTCGGGCTGGCGTGCGGCGCGCGTTTCGTCGACGCGACCGACCACCGTATTAACCGGCGCATCGAAGAGCTGCTGCGGATCCGTCTTCGCGGCGGCGACGATCTCGCGCATCGCCTCGACGAACGTATCGAGCGTCTCCTTCGATTCGGTTTCCGTCGGCTCGATCATCAAGCATTCCGGAACCAGGAGCGGGAAGTAGACGGTGGGCGCCATGAAGCCGCGGTCGAGCAGCGCCTTCGCGATGTCGAGCGCGCGAACGCCCGTCTCTTTCTTGAGCCCTTGCGCCGACGCGACGAACTCGTGGCGGCAGATTTCTGGATACGGCGTGTCGAGAAACTCGGCGATCTTCACGCGCAGGTAGTTGGCGTTCAGCACTGCTAGCTCCGATACGCGCTTTAGACCGGCTTCGCCGTTTGCGTAGATGTACGCGAGCGCCCGCACGGCGTGCGCGAAGTTCGACCAGAACGAACGCATCGGCCCGATCGATTTAGGGCGGTCGAAGTCCAGAGCGAAAGCGCATCCGATCGCTGGCCGGGGCGTTCGGATCGGCATCCGGATCCGGCGTCGCGACACTACCGGCGTCGGCAGATAATCGACCAAGTGCGCGGCGACGCCGACCGGGCCGTGGCCCGCGCCGCCGCCGCCGTGCGGAATGGTGAACGTCTTATGCGTGTTGAGTGCATCAGGTCGAAACCCATGTCGCCCGGCCGGACGTTGCCCATGATCGCGTTGCCGTTGGCTCCGTCGTAGTACATCAGCCCGCCGGCCGCGTGCACCGCGGCGGCGATTTCGGCGATGTGATCCTCGAAGAGTCCCAGCGTGTTCGGATTGGTCATCATGCAGACCGCAGTATCCGGCCCGAGCACCTTCTTGATCTCGTCGACGCTGACGCGGCCGCGCTCGTCGCTCGGAAGGGAGATGACCTTGAAGCCGCACATCGCGGCGGACGCCGGATTGGTGCCGTGCGCGGTGTCCGGAACGATCACCTTATCGCGCGCGGTCTCGCCGCGCTCTTTGAAATATTTCTTGGCGATCAGCAGCGCCGCCAGTTCGGCGTGCGCGCCGGCCGACGGGTTGAGCGAGAACGCCGCCATACCGAAAAGCGAGCTCAACGTGCGCTCGAACTCGTACATCACCTGCAGCGCGCCCTGCGATAACTCGTCCGGCGTGAACGGGTGCAGCTCGCGCAGTGCCGGCTTGCAGCCATCGCATCGTTGACGCGCGGGTTGTACTTCATCGTGCACGAGCCGAGCGGATAGAAGCCCAAGTCGATGCCGAACGTCCGGTGCGAGAGCTTCGTAAAATGCCGCACGACGTCGAGTTCGGTGTTGTCGGGAAGCGGCAGATCCGCGCGCAGATCCGACGCGGGAAGAAACGCCTCGAGCGCTTTGCCTTCCTCGACATAGCGATTGGCGCGGCCTTCTTGGCCGATTTCGAAGATCAGCGGCGAAAGCGTGCTGTCAAACGTTGGCGTGGACACTGGCTACCTCTTGCAGGGCCGACGCTACGGCTGCGATGTCGCCGGTCGTCGTGAGTTCGGTTGCGTTCATCAGAATACAGGTGGCCAGCTCCGGGTAGAAGCGCCCGAGATCGAGACCGCCGAGGATCTTACGCTCCTGCAGCTTCGCGAGCACCGCGTCGGCCGGCTGGTGCACGTCGGCGACGAACTCGTTGAAGAACGGCGCGGAAAACTTCAAGTCGATTCCCGGCACGCTCGACACCGCCGTCGCGAGTTCGCGCGAACGCTCGAGGTTGAGCGCGGCAGCGTCGCGCAGTCCGGTCTTGCCCATTAACGCGAGATACATCGTGGCGATCAGCGCGCAGTGGGCTTGATTCGTGCAGATGTTCGAGGTCGCACGTTCGCGGCGAATGTGCTGCTCGCGCGCCTGCAGCGTCAGCACGAACGCCGTGCGTCCGGAGCTGTCGACGGATCGGCCGACCAAACGCCCGGGAATGCGGCGCATGTGCTCCTGGGTCGACGCGATGAAACCGGCGTACGGGCCGCCGTATGCGATTGCGACGCCGAAACTCTGCGCTTCACCCGACGACGATCTCGGCACCCCACGACGCCGGCGTCGCGAGCGCGGCCATCGAAAGAGCCTCGGCCACGACCGCGATCGGAACCGTTGCGCTCTCGCGAACCACCGCCTGCGATTCCGCGTCGAGCGTGTCGACGTTGCCGAAGAAGTTTGGACTCTGCAGCGCGACCGCCGCATATTCGCCGCTCGCGACCGCCGCGCGCAGCGCCGCCAGGTCGGTCGTGCCGTCGGCGTTGTACGGCACCTCGTCGACGTGGACGTCGAGTCCGTCGCAGTAGGTCTGCAGCACCGCGCGATAGTTCGGGTGGATGGCGCGCGACGCAAGGATCTTCTTACGGCCGTTGGCGTTGAGGGCCATGATCGCCCCTTCGGCCAGCGCCGTCGCGCCGTCGTACACGGAAGCGTTGGAGATATCCATGCCGGTGAGCAGGCAGATGTAGGTCTGCCACTCGTAGATCGCCTGCAAGTAGCCCTGCGATACCTCGGCCTGATACGGCGTGTACGCGGTAAGGAATTCGCCGCGCATCGCGAGCGCCGGAATCGCCGGCGGAACGTAGTGCCGGTACGCACCGGCCCCGAGAAACGAGCGATAGCCGGAGCCCGCGTTCTTCTTCGCAAACGAATCGAACCGGCGCGCGATCTGATACTCGGGCAGCGCGGGGACGACGTCGAGTTTCTCGCGAAGCGCGACCGCCTCCGGTACCTTCAGCAGTTCGTCGAGCGAGTCAACGCCGATCGCGGCGAGCATCTGCGCGATATCGCGCTCCGTATGAGGTGTGTACATCGGGTCCTTAGTCGTGGGCGATTTTATCGTAGTCGGCGGGAGACATGAGGTTGGCGGTTTCGCCGGGGTTGGTGATCTTGACTTTCATGAGCCAGCCTTCGCCGTAAGGCTCGCGGTTCACCGAAGACGGGTCGTTGTCGAGGGCGCCGTTGATCTCCACGATGTCGCCCGAGATGGGCGTGAAGAGATCGGAAACGGCTTTGACCGACTCGATAACGCCGACGTTGCCGAATTGGGAGATCTTCGTACCGACTTTGGGCAGCTCGACGTAGACGATGTCGCCGAGCGAGTTCTGCGCGTAGTCGGTGATCCCGATCGTCGCGACGTCGCCGTCGACCTTCACCCATTCGTGTTCTTTGCTATACAGCAGATTTTCCGGCTGCGCCACTAGTGCAAGTCCCCCATGTTGGCTTAGGTAGAGCGTTTGTAGAAAGGCAGCGCAACGACCGTTGCCTCGTGCATCGTACCGCGGATATCGACACCGAGAACCGTACCGAGAGTTGCGGCCTCCTTGGAAACGAGCGCCGTCGCGATGTTCTTGTTGCCGAGCGAGGGCGCCATCGAGCCGCTGCGCACCTCGCCGACGCGTTTTCCGCCGAGATGAACCGTATATCCCTCGCGCGCCGGCGCGCGCCCGGCCATCTCAAGGCCGGCGATCCGGAGAAGTCGTCACGCTCGAGTTGCTGCGCGAGCGCCGCCTTCCCGATGAAGTCGGGCTTGTTCATCTTCAGAGCCCAGGACTGCCCGGCTTGAACCGGCGTGATCGTTTCGGTCAACTCGTGGCCGTACAGCGGCATGCCGGCTTCGAGGCGCAGCACGTCGCGCGCGCCCAAGCCGCACGGCTCCAGCCCATCGGCCGCGTGATCGCGCAGCAGCGCGTTCCAGATCTCCGGCGCGCGTTCGCCGTCGACGAACAGTTCGAATCCGTCTTCGCCGGTGTAGCCGGTGCGCGCGATGGTCGCGGGAACGCCGTAGACGTTGCCCTCCGCGCAGAAATAGTATTTCATGCCGGCAAGGTCGATATCGACGTGCGGCTGCAGCATCGTAACCGACTTCGGCCCCTGGATCGCGATCAACGCGCGCTCGCCGTGCTGGTTCTCCAGTTCTACACCGGCCGCCGACCCGGTGTTCGCGTTCAAGTGCGCCCACATCTTGTCCGCATTCGACGCGTTGACGACCAGCAGCCAGCGCCCGTCCAGCCGGTAGAAGATCGTATCGTCGTGCGCGCCGCCCTCCTCGTTGCAGAAAATGTTGTAGCGCGCCTGGAGCGGCTTCATCGTACCGACGGCGTTGATGGTAAGCGTGTCGGCCCAGTCGCCGACGTCCTCGCCGGTCAACACGAACTGCCCCATATGCGAGAGATCGAAGAGTCCGGCGCGCTTGCGCACGGCGTCGTGCTCCTTGAGAATGCCCGGCGTACTGCACCGGCATCTCGAAGCCGCCGAACGGAACCATCCGGCCGCCGAGTTCGCAGTGCCGATCGTAGAGCGCGGTGCGCTTCTGCGTTTGCGTCGTATTCATTTCGTTTCGTCCTTCGCAGGATACGGCCACGCCGGCAAGCCGCTGCCGCCCGGCGGCTTCTCTTCCGGATAGCTGTTGAGAAAATTGAACGTAGCGTGCGCGACGATCTTTTCGCCGCTGCGTACGTAGACCTCACCGTACACGACGCGACGGCCGGATTTTAGGACTTCGGCCTCGGCGATCAGGTCGTTTGGCGGCAGGGCCGGCGCGAGAAAATTGCATTGCAGCGAAACCGTCGTCGTCTGCTGTTCGCGCCCGTAGATCGAGGCGAGGGCAACGTAGAACACGGTGTCGCACAGGCTGACGATCGCGCCGCCGTGGACCGCGCCGGTGCCGTTGGTGATTTCTTGACGGAACGGCATGCGCATGACGGCTTTGCCGCGATCCATGCTCACGAGCTGCAAGTCCAGCAATGCGACGAAGTTGCCGCGTTCCTTCTCCCACGCGTGCGGCGCGTGACTGAAGTCGATGCTCACGACATCATCTTCGCTTTGACGGAATCGTAGGCTTCGCGGAAGTTGAGCGTGCCTCCGTGCAGCCACTGCGCGCCGTCGACCGCCAGCGTGGCGCCGCTGACCGATTCGCTTCGTCGGAGCAGATCCAGGTTGCGGCCCGCGAGACGTCGGCCGGTTCGCCGATGCGCCCCATCGGAATCGATTTGAGCATCAACTCTTCGACGTTTGCGACGCTCCAGAGGTTCTTGTCGGTACCTTCGGTGTGAATCGGCCCTGGCGCGATGGCGTTGGAACGAATGCCGTACCGCCCCCACTCACCGGCAAGCGTGCGCGTCATGGCGAGCACGCCGGCTTTGGCCGAAGCGGAATGCACCGCACCGGGCTCGCCGCTCCACGCGTACGCCGCTATGATGTTGAGGATTGCGCCTTTGCTCTCTTTCAACGCGCTAAAGGCAAAGCGCGTGCAGTAGAACGTGCCGAGCAGAACGATGTCGATCACGCTCTTGAAACCGTTGGGCGAGAGTTCCTCGGAAGGCGCGACAAAGTTGCCTGCCGCATTGTTGACCAGCACGTCGATCCGGCCCGCGCGTTCGACGATTTCTTTCATCACGGCTTCGATCCGCGCGGGGTCGCGCACGTCGGCGGACAGGCCGAAGGCTTTGCCGCCTTCCTTTTCGATGAGCCCGCACGTTTCGTCGAGTTTCTCTTGGCGGCGTCCGATCACGCAGACGTGCGCGCCCTCGCGAGCGAAGGCCAGCGCCATATCGCGGCCTAGCCCGGAGCCGCCCCCGGTAATGACGGCAACTTTGTTTTCGTAACGGCGCTGCGACATCAGAACGTGTCCCCCGCTGCGGCAAGCATGCGACGCAGGTAGAGCGGCAGCGAGAAAATGCGCCGGTGCGTCACCGAGTCGTAAAAGAAGTTCTCCCCGCGCAGCTGCGCGCAGTAGGCGTCGATCGCGCGGGGCTCGAGCGCGGCGAGGTCGACGCGATCGCTGCACGCCAGAAACGCCCAATCGGTATCGAACGCGGGCACGTGCGTGAAGAACGAAGTGACGTGCCGGTAGTGCCGCCGCAGCGTGCGTGCCATCTTGCAATGCAGCGAAGCGTTGTGAAACGCGGCCGTGCTGGCTTGGAGCACGTAGATGCCGCCATCGGCCAGCCGCGCCTTGATGAGCTTGAAGACGTCTTCGTTAAAGAGGATGTTGCTCGGCGAATCCTCGAGCGGCTCGGTGAGATCGGAAATCACGACGCCGTAACGATCCTTGTCGTCGCGCATGAACGCGAGCGCGTCGCCCACGATGACGCGCGCGCGCGGATCGTCGAACGCGCCGTCCGACCACTCGGGCAAATATTTCTTCGAAAGGTCGACGACCAAACCGTCGATGTCGACCATCGTGCAGCGGCGGACGCTGGGCAAGCGCAGCACTTCGCGCAGCGTCGCGCCCTCGCCGCCGCCGAGAATGAGCACGTCGGAGTTGTCGGCAGCGCCGGCCATCGCGGGGTGGACCAGCGTTTCGTGATAGATGCGTTCGTCGCCCTGCGAACTTTGCGTGTCGCCGTCGAGAACGAGCATCTTGCCGAAAACCGGCGTACCGATCACCGCAACTTGCTGAAAATCCGAACGACCTTCGTAGTAAACGCGGTCGATTGCGTGATGATGCTGTTCGGTGGGCGCCGACTCTTTCGACGTACCACTGCCAGTGTTCGGTTTTAGGCATGGGCCCGTTAGATTGGCGGCATAAAAAAGAACCCCGCCGCAAGGGCGGGGTTCCACGCCGGTGTCACGCCGACTTTGGTCTTATGAGCAGCTGAAACCGAGGAAAAACGCACCGGCCGGGACGGGCAGTGAGGCCGGCAGCGAGCCGAAGATAACGGAATGGCCCTTGGGAGCGCCCTGGATCGGCTCGGGCTTCCAATAGTAGCCCTTACCCTTCGGGAGCAACTCGTTGAGTACGCAAACGTGGCCGGGGATTTTCGTCTTCGACTTAATCGTGATCCCGGGGGTTGCGTTGAAGGCGAACGCCGCGCCGGTGTTCAGCGCCGCGAGGTAAAGAATCGCGTCCTTGAGTACGGGAAACGATTTACCTTTGACTTTTCCGGTGATGTCGCCCTTGCCGGTCGCGTCTTCGAAAATGATCGTCGTGTGCGGCTTGGCGGTGTTCGATGCTAGCATCGAGGTGAGCGTCCAGCCTTTATACTTGGGAAGCGAGCCAGAGGCGCCGGACTTCTTGAGCGGAACGGCGTCGCAGGGGCCGCCGAATACCCAGCCGACGGGCAGTGGGCAGGGGATGGTGGCATCGGGAGCGGCGGCGCGCATCGAATCCACGGTGGTCGGCAGGCTGCTCGACGACGGAACGGTTCCGCTGCCGGCGCACGCCGCGAAAGCCAGAGCGGCGACAACGGCCGCAGCACCCGAGCGGATGAGAGAAGATGTCATAGGGTAAGTGAACCTCACAGATGGAGCAGAGAAGCGGGTTTAGGGACTTTGGCCGCTCAACGTATGCCCCCTGCAGAAAGTTCCTTCTATTTTTTAATAGGGTTGGGCCGCTCGCCGAAACGAGCGGCCTTTTACCGCTTAACCGAAATTCGCCGCGGAACTATTGCTCGGAGCTATTGATTTAAGCAGGCTATCGCAAGGTAGAGCGTGCCGTTGGCGGGGAATTTGATCACGCCGCCGCCCTCCGAATTGAAGACCACGGTTTTGCCTGTGATGTGGCCGACTACGAACGGCGCCTCTTGCCAGGTATTATCCGACGAAAGCATCCTCGTCAAAATGCACGTTTTGCCGGGGAACGCCTTGACGCTCGTGACCGTAACCATCGGGGTCATTCCGAATTGAAACGCCGTGCCTTGATTGTGGGCTTTCAGGTACAGCAGCGGCGTGACCGGGACGGTCACCGGTGTGCCCGCCTTCGTAAACGGCGGAAAGGACTTGCCGCCAACGAGTCCCGAAATGTCCTTTTTCGTATCCGTCGCATCCCGAACGATGAGGATCTCGCCGGCTTTCGGAGGCGGGTTTACCGCGGGGAACTTCGCTTTAATCGTAAAACCGTCGTATGCAGCCATCGACGCCGATCCACCGGCGGCCTTGATAAATACTCCGCCGCAAGCACCCCCGAAAACCCACGGTGTCTGTGGCTTCGCGCAAGGCCTCGGCGTCGCTTTTGCGTCGGGGCTAACGGTTTCCGGACTTACAACTGAAGGGCCAAATGAGTTCGTGGCCGGGACGACGCCGTGGCTCGCACACGCGGCTAAAAGCAGCGCGGTGACGGCGGTCGAAGCAACGACGAGACTTCTGGAAGAGAAACGCATCCTAAAAGATCAACCTCGTTAATAAGAAAAAGTGGAGTCCGGTGTGTTCGCGCTTTGGATGAGTTAACGAAAGCGACCCCCCAATGATTTCGTTTCCTAATCGAATTCTTACGGGAAACCAGTCGAACGGCTAACATTCTACGCCGCGTTGCCGCGGCGATGCAACAACGAAAACGGCCCTCCGCCGAAAGCGAAGGGCCGCAAGCTTGAACCTGAAGGGCTTCTACGCGCTCAGCGTGCGCTCTTCGTGGTCTTGAGCGAACACGACGTGCGTGAACTCGCCGTCGCTCTTCTCGATGCCGCGCTTGAACTCGGTTGTGAGCACGCTCTTCGCAGAGAGTACCGACGCCGCATAGTCGCAGGCGAGCCAGGGATCCGTATGATCGCCGCACGTGTAAAAGTCCATCGCGGCGTAGCCCTTTTCTGGCCAAGTGTGGATCGACAGGTGCGATTCCGCTAGGATAACCGTTCCAGATACGCCTTGGGGCTCAAACCGATGGAACGCGCTTTCCATGATGGTTGCGCGCGCCGCTTTGGCTGCAGAGACCATCATCGCGTGGATGTTGTCGACATCCGTCAAAATTACGGGGTCACACCCCGACAGTTCGCACACAATGTGCCGACCGAGTGCCTTCAATTTGTACGGGCTCCTTGACCCTTGGGGGAATCCCACCTCCGGACTTCGTCAGCTGGCGCCTGCTGTGCAGTTCACGTCCCTGACCTTTCGGCGAGCTCTTGCCGGCGCTTTTGCGGTGCACGGGCGACTCGCCGCGATGGCGCGTTAGGGCGCGCCTTCCCTCGAACCGTGAGCCCGCCACCCGGGCCCAGAATCGATCCCCCTTCAAAAAAGAAGACCGGCGAACATGATACCCCCTGCACCCCCCCCTGTAAAGGCTTACGAGGGTTAATGTTGCGCTAGAGCCGCAGCGCTTGCTTTCCATGATTATGAAGCTACTACTTCACTATCTTGACTATTGGGGGTCCCGCAGGTACGCTCAGAGGGCTATGGCGACCGAATTGAAGGCTACTACCTCCCCCCAGGACCTGATCGAGGATTACCGTCACGGATTCCACGACTCAGAAGAAAATTACGTCTTCAAGTCGGGGAAGGGCCTGACGCGCGAGATGGTCGAGCGCATCAGCGATATGAAGGACGAGCCGCAGTGGATGCGCGAGTTTCGCCTGAAAGCCTACGAGATTTTCATCAGCAAGCCGATGCCGACGTGGGGCGACACGGCGCTTTTGAATGAAATCGACTTCGACAACATCCACTACTTCGTTCGTTCGACCGACGGCAGCGAGCAGTCGTGGGACGACGTACCGGACGACATCAAGCGCACCTTCGATCGCCTGGGCATCCCGGAAGCGGAGCGCAAGTTCCTGGCGGGCGTTTCGGCCCAGTACGAATCGGAAGTCGTCTACCACAACGTCGCCAAAGAGCTGGAAGATCAAGGCGTGCTGTTCTGCGACATGGACAGCGCCGTCAAACTCTACCCCGACATCCTCAAGAAGTATTTCGCCACGGTCATTCCGCCGGGCGACAACAAGTTCGCCGCGCTGAATTCCGCCGTGTGGTCGGGCGGTTCGTTCGTCTACGTGCCGCCGGGCGTCGAGTTGAAGCAGCCGCTCCAGGCGTATTTCCGCATCAACATGGAAAACATGGGCCAGTTCGAGCGTACGCTGATCATCGCCGACAAGGGCGCGAAGGTTCACTACATCGAGGGCTGCACCGCACCGAAGTTTTCGAGTTCGTCGCTGCATTCGGCGGTGGTCGAACTGATCGCACTCGAAGAGGGCTCGATCCGCTACACGACGATCCAGAACTGGTATCGCAACATTTTCAATCTCGTCACCAAGCGGGCCGTCGCGCACAAGAACGCAACGGTCGAATGGGTGGACGGTAATCTCGGCTCGCGCTTGACGATGAAGTATCCGGCCATCTACTTGATGGGCGAGGGCGCGCGCGGCGAAATCCTCTCGATGGCGTTCGCCGGCGAAGGCCAGCATCAGGATGCAGGCGCCAAGGTGATCCACGTCGCGCCCAATACGACGTCGGTCGTCACGAACAAGAGCGTCACCGCGCACGGCGGCAAGACGACCTATCGCGGGCTCGTCGAAATCTTCCCGGGTGCGGTCGGTGCGAAGACGCGCGTGCGCTGCGACGCGCTGATCATGGACGACATTTCGTCGAGCGATACCAAGCCGACGATGAAAATCCACGAGCAGCAGTCGACGGTCGAGCACGAAGCCAGCGTCAGCAAGATCGGCGAGGAACAGCTCTTTTATGCGATGAGCCGCGGACTCTCCGAAGCCGACGCGACCGCCATGATCGTCAACGGATTCTTCGACTTCTTCGTCAAGGAACTGCCGATGGAATACGCCGTCGAACTCAACCGTCTCGTCAAAATGGAGATGGAAGGCTCGGTCGGATAGCTTTCTTGAGCGAGCATCGCGTCGCCGCGCTGTCCGAAATCGCCCCCGGCACGACCCGGCGTGTTGAACTCGCCGGGTTTAGCATGCTGCTCTGCAACGTCGACGGCGCCGTCTACGCGATCGAGGACGTTTGCACTCACGACGGCGGTCCGCTCGATCAGGGCGAACTCGAAGGCGCGTGCGTAGTATGCCCGCGCCACGGCGCCACGTTCGACGTGCGCGACGGCCACCCAACGATGCCGGCGGTCATGCCGGTCGCCACCTTCCCGGTCGACGTTCGCGGCGACGACGTGTACGTCGAACTCTAAGGAGATCGCATGAGGAACGCGGTGCGTGCCGGCGGCGCCCTGGTCTTGATCGTCGTCTTGATCCTCGCGTGGTTCTTCGGCAACATCGTGGTCGGCATGCACGTCAGCGGCCGCGTCGACGGTTCCGTCTCCGGGCTGGCGCTGCGCGCGCCGGTGTCGATCGCGCGCGACGGCCGCGGCGTGCCGCACATCGTCGCGCAAAACGAGCACGATCTCTTTTACGCGCAGGGATACGCCGAAGGCTCCGACCGGCTCTTCCAAATGGATCTGTTGCGGCGCTACGTGCGCGGCGAACTCGCCGAGGTGTTCGGTTCCGCGGCGCTGCAAGCCGACGAAGCGGCGCGCGCCGTTCCGATTCACGCGATGGTCGAGGGACAGTGGAACGCGCTGGACGCGAACCAGCGCGAGATTCTCGGTGCGTTTTCCGACGGCGTCAACGCCGCGATGGAGAGCGAGCCGCTACCGGTCGAGTTCCGGATGCTCGCCTACAAACCGGCGCCGTGGACGCCGGACGATTCGCTGGTCGTTTCGATGGCGACGGTGCTCGATCTCATCGATGATTGGAACGAGGTTGCGCGCCGCGATCGCGCGTATCGCCGGGGCGGCCTAGCCGGACTGGCCGCGCGTTTTCCGCTCACCGACCCATGTTACGATGCGCCGGTCACCGGCGGCCTCACCGCGATTGGGCCCGGCCCCGCGTGCACGAAACGCTTTGCGCTGCTCGGCGAACTCGGCGACACGCGCCGCCCGCTCGGCAGCAACGAATGGGCGGCCGGCGCCGGACACACGTCCACCGGACGTGCACTGCTCGCGAACGATCCGCACCTCGGTTTGCGAATTCCCGGCGTTTGGTATCTGCTCGACTTGCGCGCGCCGGGGTTTCATGCTGCCGGCGCTTCGCTTCCCGGCTCGCCCGGAATCGTTCTCGGGCACAACGACCGGATCGCGTGGGCGGCCACGAACGGAACGGTCGCGACGCTCTCGGTCTTCAACGCACCCGCGAATCTCGACGCTTCGGCGTGGCAGACCGAAACGTTTCACGTTCGCTTTCACGGAGATGCGACGAAGCGATACTATCGCGGGCACGACGAGTTCGGACTGACGACCGACGACGGCCGTTTCGTAATGGTGCGCTGGGATGCGTATCAACGTCCCGTTTCGCCGCTGCCGGCGTTCCTCGGCCTCAATCGCGCGACGTCGCTGGAAGACGCAGTTAAGGCGCTTGCCGGATACCCGGGCCCCACGCAAAACTTCGCGCTCGCCGAGGCGAACGGACGCGCCGCGTATCAGCTCGCCGGCGTGATTCCAAACGATCCGGCGTGGGCGCGGTGGATTCATCCGAGCGGCGACCTAGCGCAAACTTACGCCAGCGTTCCGTATGGCGCGTTGCCGAAGGTCGCGCCGTCACGCGATGCAATCGTCTGGACCGCGAATAACAAGATGTACGGCGCCGGTTATCCACTGCCGCTCAGCGCGCAGTTTGCGCCGCCGTATCGCGCTTACCGCGTCGCGCAGCTGCTCCGCGCGCGCGCCAAATACGACGTCGCGTACTTCACGCAGATGCAGATGGACGTGCTGTCGCTGCCCGAACGGGATTTCGCACAAGCGATCGGGCCGTCGCTGCGCCATCTCGACGCGACGGCGGCGGCGCAGTTGAGCGCGTGGGACGGTGAGATGCGCGGCGACTCGGTCGCCGCTACGATCGCCCAGCGACTCCGCTTGGCGCTTACCGAAGGACACAACGGGCGCATGCCGGTCGTACTCGAAGCGCTTCGCCGCGCGCCGTGGCCGGCCGGCGTACTCGAAGGCAGCACGGTGCGAGCCGCGTTCGCGTCGCCGCCGCCGTGGAGCGTCGCCGGTGCGATTCCGGTGCTGCACGCATTCAACTCACTCGGCATCAAAGCGCTCAACGGCAGCGTGTTTCCCGGCAACGGCGATGCATTTACCTTGCACATGCAGTCCGGCACCGGACCGGTATACGATTCCCAAAGTTTCCGCGCCGTCTGGGACGTCGGCAATTGGGGACGCGGGCGGCATCACGATTCCGCAAGGTGAGTCGGGCGAGCCCGGTTCCGGCCACTATCTCGATGAGGCGGACGCCTGGATTGCGGGGCAGCTCCTTCCGCTTCCGTACTCCGATGCCGCCGTAAAACGCGCCACGGTTGTGACGGAAACGCTCCGGCCGTAGCCGCCTAGGCGGCTCGCCGCGCGTCCCTCCAGCGCACCGCATATTGAAAGACGGCGCCGGCACTCGCGATGATCCACGCTGCCTGCCATCCCTGCCGTCCGAAAAGTGCGAACACGAGCATCGCCAGCACGAAGCCGAGCGACATCGTCTCCGAGAGCAGCGCGCGTCCGAAGGACATATGCGGCGCCGGTTCGCCGGCGATCGGGATCGGCCGCGGCAACAGCTGCGGCACCGAGGCCCGGTACGCGTCGAACTGCGCTCCGTAGCGAGCCTGCATGCCGCGCTCTTCGACGTGCATCAATGCGGTGAGAAAAATCCACTGAAGGAACACGATGAACCACCAGCCCGCGGGCGGAGCGAACATCGCAAACGCCGCGGCCTGAAAAAGATTACCCAGGTAGAGCGGGTTGCGCGTATACCGGAACGGACCCGCGACGTACAGCTTGTCGGTAAGCGCGTCGAAATTCCAAACCACGGCGACCTGCAGGTAGCTCGTTCCCCACGCGCGCCAGCACCAGCCGATCGCCGCCAGTACGACGGTAAGCGCCAGGATAAACGGCTGATAGCGATCCCCGAAGAATGCATAGGTTGGAATCGCCTGACGATGCAGCAGGTGCGTGAGCGAATAGGCCCCGTAAAATCCGGCGACGTACAGGACGGTGATACAGAGCGCGCGCTGGCGGTACCACCACGGGGAAGGGTTATGCATACCGCACCCGTTCGTCGCGGCGATAACCGAGCGAAGCGATGCCGGCGAAAACCGCGGCGTACAATGCGAGCACGATGACGGCACGCGAGGCGTCTCCGCTCCCGGCGACGCTCCACAAGAGATCGCCGAACGCACGCGTCGGCAGGTACGGCGAGACGACCTGAAGCGCGTGCGGCAGGTACCGAGGCGGTGTCCAGAGTCCGCCCGCGTACGCGAGCAAAAGGTTACACGCGGTCGCAAGCGGCACGGCCGTGCGCGCCGAGACCCAGTAGCCGATCGTGATGCCGATCAACACGAATGGGACGCCGCCGATCAGCGCGTATGCAAATGCCTGGAGCCACTGCAGTGCCGTCAGATCGACGGGCGTAAAGAGGCGCGCGACGATTGCAACGACCGCTGCCGAGAGCACGCCGAACACCATGGCCGAGGCGATACGCGCGGCGAAGCGTTCGAACGTTGAGACCGGCAAGGTTCGCAGATACCGCTCCCACGGCCGGCCCCGCTCGGCGGCGATGCCGACGCCGAACTGGTAGAGCGTCACGCCGATCACGGCGAACGCAATGTAGGAGAGCGCGAGCACATTCGCCGCCGCCGCTCCCGTTCGTGCGAACGGCAAGGAGAACAGCGCGAAGAACAGTGCGGGAAATCCGACGGTGGGCACGACGTAACCGGGCGAGCGGAAGAGATCGGTGAGTTGCAGCCGTGCGTGGACGGCGATGGTTGCGAGGGGTTTCATTTCGGACCTCCGGTAATCGATAGAAACGCTTCTTCGAGCGAAGGCCGCGCGATCTCGAGATCCGAGAACGGGATCCCCGCTAGAACGAGCGCCCGAACGTACGCGTCGGTGTCGGAGGTTGCAATCACGACACGGCCGTTCGAGCGGGCGATCGATGCGTCGACTGTTAAGCCGGCCGTCGCGATCGGTTCCCCAACGTAGGAAACGCGGCGCGTACCGAATCGCGAACGCAGCTCGCCGGGAACGCCGTCGAAAAGGAGTTGCCCGCGATCGATCACGACGATTCGCGTGGCCATCGCTTCGGCTTCCTCAAGGTAGTGCGTGGTAAACAGAATCGAACGTCCCCGGGCCGCCGATCGTACGGTTTCCCACAAGCGGCGGCGCGACTCGACGTCGAGACCGGTCGTGGGTTCGTCAAGCACGACGAACTCTGGATTGCCCGCGAACGCGAGCGCCAGCGCGACGCGGCGGGATTCGCCGCCGGACAGTTCTCCCGCGCGCCGCGCGGCTAAGTCCGAAAGTCCGAACGCTTCGATCGTGGCTGCCGGCAGCGGCGCATTCGGATAGTGCGCCGCGGCGAAGCCGATCAGTTCGTCGACGCGCAGCGCGTCGGGAAATCCACTGTCTTGCGGCGTCGCTCCAACTCGCGCACGCGTACCTGCAACGCGTGGAGAAGCGCCGAAGAGCCGTGCGCTGCCGCCATCCGCGCTGCGCAAGCCCAACGCAATCTCGAGCGTCGTCGTCTTACCGGCTCCGTTCGGCCCGAGAACGGCGACGATTTCATCGCGATCGACCGCCATCGTAAGACAATCCAAAGCGCGAATCGCGCCGTAGGATTTGGATACTCCGTCGAGTTCGAGGATCATGTTAAGCGTTGGCTTTCAAGAGCGATTGCAGTTGCTCGACGTGTGCGACGAATGCGGCGCGACCCCGCGAAGTCAAGCGATAACGCGTCAGAGGACGCCGATTGACGAACGTTTTCTCCTCGTCCACGTAACCGGCTTCGACGAGGCGCGCGACGTGCGCGCCGAGGTTGCCGTTGCTGACGTCGAGCGATCGCGCGAGTTCGGAGAATGCGATCCATTCCGCCGTCAGCAGCTGCGCGACGATCCCCAAGCGAATCTTGGAGAGCAGCAGTTCGTCCATGCCTGCGTTATTCGCCCGCGAGCAGTTCGGCGATGCCGAAACCCGAGTATCCGGCGAGCATGCCCGCGGCAAGCACGAAACCCGTGAACTGCGGGGCGATGAAGTTGGCGATGACGATCGAGACGACGACGAGAACGCCGCAGATCTGAGCGCGACGATTGCCGTGCAGGCCGATGAAGAGCAGCACGATCGCTTCTGCAAAGCTCCAGATTGCGGCGGACGCCCAGCCGGAGAAAATATTGAACGCTGCGAGGTTTACGATGAAGGCGAGCGACATCGTGAGCCAGAGCATGTTGAAGAATTCCCGCTGGACCAGCGAACGCCGCCCCTCTTCGCCGCGCTTCGTGCGGCTTCGCACGATGGTAAACGCGATTGCGGCGGCGAGCAGTGCGACCTGTCCCCAAACCGCCGAGGGCGGCAGCGCGCCGCTGCGGATGAAGCTCCAGCTAACGGTGGCGGCAGCCGAGTAGATGCCCCACACGATGAAGTACTCGGCACCGTGGCAGAGCCGCTGGGACGACTCGACCAAGATGCGCTCGACCATTTCGATGTGTTCGCGGGCCTGACGCGCGTCGATCGATTCCACGCTTACACCTCTCCCGTCGCGGCCAGCGTCGCGGCCCCAAGCACGCCCGCCAAGAGCCAGCCGACGATCGAGGGCATGTGCGCCGCAACGGTCAGGTGCCACAGGATCATGACGACCCCCGTATAGAGCCCCCAGACGCAGAAAAGATTGCCGCTGCACGTCGTGCCAAACCGTTCCATCTCAGGTATCCTCACTTGCCGATTAGTCTGTTTTTTAGACTACTCTGCCAGGATAAGGCTTTTGAGACGCGCCGTCAAGAGCGTTTGACATCGAGGGACCGGGCTGATACTGTTCCTTAGTTATGTACGCGATCATCGAAACCGGCGGCAAGCAGTATAAGGTCGCCGAAGGCGATATCATTCGTTGCGACCTCCTCGAGAGCGAAGTCGGCTCGGACGTTACGTTCGACCGCGTCGTGCTTGCGGGCAGCGGCGATGACGTCAAAATCGGCGCTCCGTTGCTGAGCGGCGTCTCCGTTACCGGCACCGTGCTGCGCCAAGCCAAAGACAAAAAGATCCTCGTCTTCCGCTATAAGCCGAAGAAGCGCGTCCGCAAGCTCAACGGCCACCGTCAGCGTTATGCGGAAGTGAAGATCACGAAGATCGCCCTCTAGGGGACTCGTGCTCATCGTCACGTTCACAAAGGACAGCCGCAATCGGCTGTCCTCTGTTTTTGCCCAAGGCCACGCGCTGGCGGGCGAATACGGCGAGGACGTCGTTTGCGCCGCCGTGTCCGCGATCGTGCAGGCCGCCCGGCTGGGGCTCGAAGCCTACGCCGGAATCGCCCTGGAGGTACGACAGGAGTCCGGGGACTTCTCGATGCACTGGCCGGAGGCGAACCGCGACGACGAATCGGTCCGCGCCATCGTCACGACCGCCGAGCTCGCGATCGAACAAATTGCGACGCAGTACCCCACCCACGTTCGCTTGCTCCGCGCAACATCGCCGCCCTAAACCGGGTATGACTGTTGGACGCCCCGAAGGAGATGCCCATGAACGACAGTTTTCGCAGCACGCCCCCCGGCCAGCAGTGGTCGGGATCGAACCCCGCCAACGGCGCGCAGGGTACGTTCGGGCACGACGCACCGAAGCCGCCGGACGACGGCGCAGAGGTCGGAAAAGCACTTTTGGTCGGGCTGCTCGGCGGCTTGGTCTCGGCTGCCGGCTACATGATTTATCGGCGCCTTCCCGACGAGCAAAAAGAACGCCTGAACGCGCAAGTGCGTACCGTGGTTGCGGCGCGCATTAACGAAATTCGTCAGAACTTCAACATCTAGTTTCTAGATAGCCGACCCGCCGAGCGGCGGGTTCCGCAACGCCGAGTGCTCGTTTGACGAGTGCTCGGCGCGTTCGTTTATGGCCGGCTCGGCCTTCTCCACCGCTTCGTGCTCCGCAGTTTCGTGTTCCGCGAGATCGGCCGAAGCCGTCCCGGCGTGGTCGACAATGTCTTCCGTGGCGCCGTCGCCATACGTGGCTGCTGCGGGCGCCGGCGGCGGGACGGGGTGCTCGGCGAGATCGGCCGCACGCTCCATCTCGGAAATAAACCCTTGCGACGTGTTCTGGACCTCGCGCATGAACCGGCCGGCCTGGCGCATCAGTTTGGGGAGGCGATCGGGCCCGAAAAGCAGCAGCGCGAGCACCGAAACGACCAGGATATCGGGAACGGAAAACATGCGAGGCCGCCTTTCGGCAGGGCTCGGCCGGAGACCCGTGCAAGGTGCCTCGTCCGCCGTGAAGATCATTTATACCCGCGGCAACCGCACGGAAACGCTCGCCTCGCTAGCGACCTTGCGCAAGATCCTCAACCGCTTCGTCGCGCACCGAGTCTTCTACGAGGTCTCGAGTCGCAAGCAACGCGGTCACGAATTCTTTTCCACAAAAAACGTTTTCGTCGTCGGCTTGATCGAGGTCACGAACTTCGAACATCTGAAGATTCTGATCTTCGACGCCCACAATCAGGCCCACTCGGTGGAAGTGATCAACCCTCAAACCATGCGCATCTACGACGAGATGCCCGGTCGCGGTTTCGCCGTCTCCTTCATCAGCGACGGCGACGAGGGCGTGGAAACGCGCTGCTACATCCGCGACGAAGGCGAAGACGAAAACCGCATCCACTCACAAACCGGCCTCGAAAAAATCACGCTCCCGCAGTTATTCGAATACCTCGAAGAAATCACCGCCGTCGAAGCCAACTGCAACACCGGCGTTCAGCGCTTGTAGTTCTATTAGCGAACGATCGCGGCGAGCGATGGCACGCTGCATTGTCATCCTGAGCGTAGGCGCGCAGCGCCGTAGTCGAAGGACCGCTACTCCGAAGCGACGGGTGCCTGGCCTATGTTGTAGATCGCGTCGGTAAGTTTGCCGGGTTCGACGTGCATTGTGGCGAGGATGCCGGGGGAGCGGAGGGCTTCGCTCGCGAGGCCGAATGCGAGGTGTTTGGGGAGATAGCGGCCGTCGGTTCGGTTGGCGCCTTCGCAGAAGATCGCGTACGCTTCGCGGCCTAGCCAGACGCTGGCGTTACCTTCGGGTAATTTGAATGCGAGCGTGTCGAAGCGTGGGAGCGCGCCGCGTTCGCCGGCGGGCAAGCCCGAATCGGGGATCCGCGCTGCACCGTTTCGGAGATCGCCGCTGCGTTCGAGCTCCATGAGTTTGTCGCGCGGAACGACATCGGCGATCGCGGGGCCAATTTCCGGGTCGTCGAGCAGCGCCAGCAAAAGGGCGCGCGCGGTGATGAACGGCTCGCGCAGCTTCAGCGCGTAGGCGCCGGAATCGCGCATTACCTTCAGCAGTTCGTCCGAGAGCGGGATCGGCTCGGCTTGATCGCTCATGACCGTCTGCTTTGCTTCCGGTTCATCCGACCCTCCAGGCGCTGGGCTTTGCGCATCTCTCGTACGCCCTCATCGACCTTCCGGCTCGCTTGAGAGCGACACCCAAGTTGAAGTGCGCGACCGGATAATCGTCGTCCGCCGCGACGGCGGCCCGGTACAGTGCTACGGCACCGTCCACGTCGCCGGCGTCCATTAAAAGGTTCCCGAGGTTCGTGACCGACGGCGCGAAGGCAGGAACGCAGATCAGCGCCGCCTCGAAGTCCTCGCGTGCCTCGGGAACCCGGCCGAGCGCAGCGAGAGCGACGCCGCGCTTATTCAGGTAGAAGGCCCGCTCCGCCGGGTTCAGGCCCGCATCGGCGAGCAGGGCTCCAAGACGCTCGCAGGCGTCGTCGTACGCTCCGCGGGCGATTGCCGCCAAGGCGAGTTCGCGCGGGGTACGCTCGCGAGAAGCGAATTTTCGAAACAGCCGGAACACCCCGGGTATGTTCACGATCGATGTGGTCACGCTCTTCCCGGAGGTCTTCGCGCCGTTCGTCGGCCTTTCGATCGTCGGACGGGCCGTCGACGCCGGGCTGGTGGATGTCCGCTATCACCACCTTCTCGACTACCTCGAGGGCAAGGAGCGCGCCGACGATCAGCCCTTCGGCGGCGGCCCCGGCATGGTGCTGCGGATCGAGCCGCTCGCGCGGGTCCTGGATGCGCTGATCGCCGCGGCGCCGCCGGACGAACGCCGCGCAATCGTCGTGCCGTCGCCGAGCGGTAAGCCGTTCGCACAAAGCGACGCGCAGCGTTTCGCACAACTCGATCGTTTCATCGTCATCTGCGGCCACTACGAAGGCATCGACGAACGGCTCGCGGAGCTCTATCCGGTCGAGGAATTTTCGCTCGGCGATTTCGTTTTAACCGGCGGCGAAATTCCCGCGCTCGCATTCATGGATGCGACGGTGCGTTTGCTCGAAGGCGCGGTGCGCGCCGAATCGCTCGTTGCGGAATCGTTTACGGCGGGGCAACTCGATTATCCCAGTTACACGCGCCCGCCGACGTTTCGCGGCGTAAGCGTTCCCGACGTGCTGCTCTCCGGGGATCACGCAAAGATTGCGCACTGGCGCCGCGAGCAATCGCGCGCGCGCACCGCCGCGCGCCGCAAAGACTTGCTGGACGAATAGCGCTCGTCGACACGTACGCATGGGTGGAACGATCGCACTCGACGTGAACGGGTGCTCGACGTCGACCCCGAACGCGGGACGATCGGGCCTTCTCGTCCGGCCCGGACGAACGGACGTTCGCCCAAGGAGAGACCTTCAAGCATCCGGCCGCACCCTAGCTCTGCTTCGAAGTCGCCGAGGCCTTTTCAGACCTGGACCCTTGGGCGGGGCCTTTCCGCTTGCGGGGAGGGCGGGGGCGTGATAGCATAGCGTGGTTTGGCCGGTCCCTTTCCGGCCTTTTCTTCGCGTCCCTCAATTTGCTAACTAGAAGAGTGCCATGAACGTCATCGATGTGCTCAATAACGAGCAGCTAAAAGAGAAGATTCCCGACTTCCGCACCGGCGACACCGTCAAGGTGTTTTCGAAGGTGATCGAAGGCGGAAAAGAACGCGTCCAGATGTTCGAAGGCGTCGTTACCGTCCGCAAGGGCGGCGGCGCAAGCGCCGCGATCACGGTGCGGCGCATCGCCCACGGCGTCGGCATCGACAAGACGTTCCTCGTGCACAGCCCCCGCGTCGAGAAGATCGAAGTCGGCAAGCGCGGTATCGTCCGCCGCAGCCGTCTCTACTATCTCTCGGATAAGATCGGTAAGGCCGCTCGCATCAAGGAAAAGAAGGCCGTCAAGTAAACCGCTCTGACGCCACTGCAGCTCTTCGGGCTCCTGTGCGTCTTTGGGGTTGCACGGCTAGTCCTCTCGACGAAACTCTTCGCGGCCGACGACGTCCAATCGTCGGCCGTTGCCGTGGTCTGCGAGTATCTCGACTCGCTGATCGTCGCGGGCCTGGTGGCGCTGCTGCTGATCAGCTTCGTGATCCGCACCTACTACATTCCATCGGTCTCGATGGTGCCGACGCTCGACGTGCGCGACGTCGTGCTGGTCGATCAGCTGACGTACCGGTTCGGCGGCCCGCAGCCGGAAGACGTAGCGGTCTTCACCCCGCCGGTTCCGGCGGAGGGCAGCGCCTACATCAAGCGGGTCATCGGCGTTCCGGGTGACACCATTCGAATTTCCGACGGTATCGTCTACCGAAACGGCGCCGCGCTCGTCGAGCCCTACGCCAACGAACCGGCGAAATACGACTTGGAGATCAAACGCTACGGCATCTACGTTGACGGCCGGCCATTGGACTCAGGCAATGCCGACGTGCCGCCCAAGGCCCTCTGGCAGTCCTCGGATCGCATTCCGAACGGCTTTTACTTCATGCTCGGCGACAATCGGAACTACTCCGACGACTCGCACGTGTGGGGTTTTGCCCAGATGGGTGGAAACTTTGCCGCTGGGCCGCTCGCTAAGAGCGGAGCGCGCGCGGGCTTTGCCGGCAAGGCGTTTCTCCTCTTCTGGCCACTCGACCGCACGCGCATCCTTCACTGAAAGCTTATGACGCCCTACGAACTGCTGATCATCGTCGCCATCATCGCCGTCGCGCGAGTCGTTCTTACATTGCGGCCGGTCCGCGTCGGGTCGAACGGCAAGAGCACGAGCTTTGCGCGCGAGTTTCTCGACCCGTTCATCATAGCGGGCATCGCGGCGTGGATCCTGATCACGTTCGTCGCACGTACGTACTACATTCCCTCGGCCTCGATGCTTCCGACGCTGCAGATCCACGACGTGCTGCTGGTCGATAAGTTCGAATACCGGTTTCATCAGCCCAACCGCGGCGACATCGTCGTCTTCCCGCCGCCGATCCCGACGCCGGACGACTTCATCAAGCGCGTCATCGGCAAGCCCGGCGATTCGCTGCGCGTTTTCGCCGGCAACGTCTACGTCAACGAGCAGGCGCTAAACGAACCATACACCGCCGACAAACCAGCCTACGAGCTCGAGGTACGCAACTACGGCGTCTACGTCAGTTACGGTTCCGGCTGGCAAAGGCTGGATCCGTCCTCGGCCAACATTCCGCCGAAGTCGCAGTGGACCGCACCGGACAAGATACCGCCGCATTGCTACTTCATGATGGGCGACAATCGCAACGATTCCGAGGATTCGCACGTGTGGGGCTTCGCGCAGGACGCCGGTACGTTCGCAACCGGACCTCGCCACGGCGAACGCGCCGGGTTTACCGGTCGCGCATTCTTGATTTTCTGGCCGCTCGCGCAGGCCAAAGTCCTGTCACCGCCCAGCACTTCTTTACCGCCGGCGACCGCTTCGCAGTAGGCTCGGAGGCGAGCGCGTCGAAAAGATATTCCCCGACGTGTCATCATTGCTCCACTGGCGCTCGCTCGCGAACCTAACGTTGCAACTGGCGATTCTCGGCCTGCTGATCGCAACGTTTTCCATTCGCGCGTGGCCCGTTCTCGGGCTCTCGATGGCACCGCACATCGCCTCGGGCGAATACGTTCTGGTGAACACCTTCGCATATCGTTTCGGCCCGCCGCATCGCGGCGACATCGTCGCGTTCCGGCACGATGACGGCACGCACGAGCTCTTCATCAAACGCGTCGCCGCCGTGCCGGGCGACCGCGTCCGCATCGATCGCGGCGTCGTCTATCTCAACGGCACGCCGGTCGACGAACCCTACGTACACTTCCCCGACGCGCGCAGCTTTCCCGAAGTGGTCGTGCCTGCGGGGAGCGTCTTCGTGTTGGGCGACAACCGCGCCGACAGCGAGGATTCTCGCTTCTTCGGACCCGTCTCGGACGATCGTTTGATCGGGCGAGCGCTGGCCGGCGTGTGGCCGCCCGGGTCGGTCGGCGCCTTGTGAGCGCCGATCTCGAACGAGTCATTCAGTGGTATCCGGGACACATGGTGCGCGCGATGCGCAAGATCGGCGAGTATCTCAGGCTCATCGACGTCGTCGTCGAAGTCGTCGACGCGCGGGTTCCGAACAGCGGGCGCAACCCGCGATTGGACGAACTCGCCGCCCGCCGCGACCGCGTCATCGTGCTCAATCGCGCCGACCTTGCCGATCCGCAAACGACGAAGGAGTGGGTCGCACACTTCGCCGCGCTCGGCATCGAAGCGGTTCCGACCGACGGACGCGCGCAGCCGAGCGTCGCGCGGGTCGCCACCGCGATGCGCAACCTCTCCAAAGGAAACCGCGGCACGGCGCGAGCGCTGATCGTCGGCATCCCCAACGCCGGGAAATCGTCGATCATCAACGGCCTGCTCAAGCGATCGGCCGCTAAGACGGAAAACCGGGCGGGCGTCACGCGGCAGCTTCAGTGGTTTCGCTTGAAGCCGAATATCGAGCTCATGGACACGCCGGGAATTCTGGTGCCGAAGATCGCGACGAAATCGGCGCAGTGGAAGCTCGCAATTACCGGCGCCGTCCCGCGTACGCATTACGAGCCGGAGGAAGTCGCGAACGCGTTCCACAAGTGGGCCGTCGCGCAGAATCCGAACACCTCGGCGCCGGATCTCGAAACGTTCGCGTCCACGCGGTTCGCGCGGCGCGGCGGCGAGGTAGACTACCACAACGCCGCGCAATCGTATATACGCGCGCTCAACGAAGGCACGTTCGGGCGCTTCTCATTCGAGTCGCCCCATGACGAATAAACAACAGAAGAAAAAGAACGCCTACGAACGCGAGCGGCGCCGGCTGCACCGGCTGCACCAGTTCGAGTACGCCGCACGGGAGCGCGGCTACACCTTTATCGGCGGCATCGACGAAGTCGGGCGCGGGCCGCTGGCCGGCCCGGTCGTTGCCGCTTGCGTCGTTGCGGGGGAACCGCTCTTCATCAGGGGCCTCAACGATTCGAAGCAAGTGCGACCCGAGGTTCGCATCGAGATGGAAGCGGAGATCAAAGCGCGCGCATTTTCCTGGGCGATCGGCGTCGCGACCGTCGCCGAAATCGACCGGCTCAACATCTATTGGGCCAGCGTCCTCGCAATGGAACGCGCCATCGCCTCTCTCCCGGCGGCGCCCGAATACCTGATCACCGACGCGGTACGCATCCGGTCGTACGGCGGTCCGCAAGAACCGGTCATCCACGGCGACGCGCGGTGCGCGGTTGTGGCCGCGGCGTCGATTCTTGCGAAGGTGTATCGAGACGCCTTGCTGGTGGAACTCGACCGTGAAGACCCGCGATACGGTTTCGCCGAGCATAAGGGCTACTCGACGCCGGTCCACATCGAGGCGCTGCGCATTCATGGCCCCGGCCCCCATCACCGCGCCGGGTTCGCGCGCGTCCGGGCGGCCCAACTCAGCCTCGAACTGAGTGTCTAGCCGTAAGGGCCGGGCAGGCGAGGACCGGGCCGCCGCGTTCCTCGCAGCCGAAGGCTACCGCGTGTTGGCCCGAAACGTACACGTGCCCGGAGGGGAAATCGACGTTGTTTGCCTCGATGGGGCGACCCTGGTCGTGGTGGAGGTCAAGCGGCGCGACTCGGCCCGTTTCGGCCCGGCGCTCGCCGGGGTAAATGCCCGCAAGCGCGCGACGCTGCGGCGGATCGCCGCCGACTACGCGCAGATCGTCGCTCCCTGTGCCAAAATACGGTTCGATGTCGTGGCGCTAGACGGTAATCGGCTGACCCTGCATCGAAACGCCTTCTGAATCATTATGGGCTTGAAAAGATAACGTAGTGGACTCCCTCCAAGGACGGACGCTGGCCGGTCGGTACGAGATCGTCGAACTGATCGGTCGCGGAGGCACGGCGGACACCTACCGTGCGACGGATCACACGCTGGGTCGCGACGTCGCGGTCAAAGTGCTCGTCGACCGCTCGGACGATACCAACGCGCGCCTTCTCGCGGAAGCGCGAGCGATGGCGCGCCTCAATCATCAGCGCATCGTCGCGATCTACGATGCCGGCGAGTGGGAGGGGCTCTCATACATCGTCATGGAGTTCGTGCCCGGCAAGACGCTCTCGGCGCTCGAGAGCGGCGAGCTGGGCTATAAGCAGGCGCTCGGGTACGTATCCGAAGTTCTCGAAGCACTCGAATACGCCAACAGCCAAGGCGTCATTCATCGCGACATCAAGCCATCGAACATCATGATTCTCGAAGGCGGTAAGCATGTAAAGCTCACCGACTTCGGCCTGGCGCGCCGCGCCAGCGACGTGACGCAAACCACGCGTACGGGGCAAATCATCGGTACCATTTCGTACCTCGCGCCGGAGCGCTTTTTAAGCAAGCCCGCCGACGTTCGCAGCGATCTGTATTCGGTGGGGATCGTCATGTACGAGATCTTCACCGGCACGCTTCCGTTTCGCAACGACCGCGACGACATCGTCGCCACTATGTACTCGCACGTTCACGACTTCCCGACGCCGCCGCGCGAGATTAACCGAAATATCCCCGAGGCGCTCGAAAACGTGATCATGCGCGGCATCGACCGCGAGCCCGGCAAACGTTATCAGAACGCACGCGACTTCCTCACCGAGGTGCAGAACCTGCTCGGTACGCCGGCGTCGCCCAACCCCGCCGAGTCGCGCGCCCCCAAGACGTTTGCGCCCAGCCCGGCGACCGGCTCGAGCGATTCCGGCCTGCGCAACGCGCTCGACCGGGCGCTGGCCCCGGCCCGAAATCGCAGCGATGCGTTGGAGAACGTGCTCAAAGGGATGATTGCGACGCGGCGGCGCAACTACGACGAGGCACGCGACGCCTACTTGGTCGCGATGCACGAGCTATCCGCGATAGGGAACGAAGTGGAGTTTGCCAAGACCGCCTTGAAGTTCGGGGCGATGATCCTGCAAAAGGCCGCCGACGGGCGTCGCGACCGCAACGAGCTGCGCGATGCCGTCAACCGCCTTAACGACTGCCTGAAAATCTTTCGCGAGTACGGTCTCCAGGAGCAGTTCTCACACGCGGAATACACGATCAACGCACTCGAACGCACCGCTATCGGGGTCATCTTCTAAAAAAGTCCATGCCGGATAAAGCTACTCCGGAGTTGCGTCGCTCCGTCACGCCCTGGGGTTCGTTTTCCTGGGGCTACTCCGACGTGGGCGCCGACATCTTCGTCGGCCTCGGCCTCGTGCTGGCTGCAGCCGCCGGTGCTTCGAACGTCGCGTTTCTCTTTGCGGGCATCGTGTACGTTTGCATCGGCCTCGCGTACACCGAACTCGCCGCAACCTACCCGGTCGCCGGCGGCGGCCAGTACTTCGTACTTCGCGGGCTGGGCGACATCTTCGGGTTCATCGCCGGCTGGGCCGTGCTTCTCGATTTCACGATCGACGTTACGCTGTTTGCCTGGACCTGCGTCGACTATTCCAGCCAGCTTCTGCCGATCCTCACCGAGTCGCGCTTCCCTTGGGTGCACTTCGTCGTCACCCTGAGCTTGATCGTCGGTTTGTGCGCACTCAACGTCATCGGCGTGCGAGAGAGCACTGCGTTCAACGGCTTCGTTTCGGCACTCGACGTGCTGAGCGAGACCGCTATCCTTTGCTTTGGATTCCTATTCGCGTTCAAGCCCGAGCTGCTGGTGCACAACATGCAGGCGCACTGGCCGACGGCCTACGAGCTGATGCTCGGTATCTCGCTATCGATCATCTCGTTCGTCGGATTGGAATCGATATCGCAGGCCGCGCAAGAGACTCAGCGACCCGCTTCGATCATTCCGCGAACGTCGGTCGCGCTGATCTTGACGATTCTCATCTTCGCTTTGGCCTATTCGAACCTGGCGCTCGGCATGCAGCCGTGGCACCCGGTCGTCGACGCGCAGGGCCACGCGATTCAGTTCTTCCAGATCTTCAAGGATAACCAGGACAACCAAGGCAAAGCCGTCGCGCTGCTGGCGAATCAGGTACCGTATTACGGCGCCTTCGCAGCGTTCTACGTGCCGATTCTCGGCGCGATCCTGCTCTTGATCTCGTCGAACTCCGGCGTTTTCGGCAGTTCCCGCATCGCATACGCGATGAGCAGCACGAACCTGCTGCCGTCGATGTTCAAGCGGGTCCACGCGAAGTTCCGCACGCCGATGATTTCGATCGTCTCCTTTTCTGCGGTGGCCGTCCTCGAACTCATCTTCGCGGCGCTGCCGTCGCTCGATCCCGGGGCGAAGGCGACGTACGCGCACCTCTTCCGTGGCGAGAAAGGCCTCGACTTCCTGGCCGACCTTTACGCGTTCGGAGCGGCGACGAGCTACTCGTTCGTCTTCATTGCGCTCATCGCACTCCGGTTGGTCGACCCGTTGAGTCCGCGGAAGTTCAAGATTCCGTTCAACATTCCGATGAAAGTACGCGGGGAGCGCGTGGAGTTTCCGATCATGGGCGTCGTCGGGTTCCTCGGAATCTTCGCGATCCTGATCTTCACCCTGTTCACCCATCCGATCGGACGCATCGCCGGGCCGACGTGGCTGCTCCTCGGCATCATTTTCTACCTCATTTATCGCGCGCGCAAAGGGCTGCCGCTGTTCCGCTCCCAGAAACACGATTGGCGCAAGCAGCAGGTCGAGATTCTTCGCAACGCCGGCGAGCTCGAGCTGATGGACGAATACATTGCCAACGTGAAAGCTAGCGACGAACGCCTTACGAAAACCGCGCCGTCGTGAGAAATGCGGCACTGTACTCCCGCGGCCTGCTCTCCGCGCTGACGATCGTGCTCGGCATCGTCATCCTGGCGCGCGTGTTTCCGCTCGCCCGCAGTGGAGGCTTTGCAATCCTGCCGGGCGTCGTTCTCGGCTTGGCGATGATCGCGTACGGCGTGCATAAGATCTCGCTGATCGTTCGGCTGCGGAGAACGCAATGATTTCGCCGGGCGCCGAAGTTCACGTGACGATCGCCGGCGCGGTGATCGCGTTGCTGATCGCTGCGGCTATCGGTGCGACGTTGTGGTGGATGCTGCATCCTCCGTCGTCGTTCGTGCAGCGCCTAGCCGCCGAGGCCGAGAGTTCGCTCGAACGAATGGTGGGCAGCATCATCGTCGTCTTCTCTCCCGAAATCAACTCGTCGCACATGATGGCGCTGGCGGTACGGCTCGCCCACGGTCAAAAGTCCGCACTGCACGCGGTCTACGTGATCGAAGTTCCCTACACGCTGCCGCCGGACGCCGAAATGGCGCAGGAGGAGCGGTCGGCACTCGATGCGCTCGGAGCCGCCGAGGCCCTCGCGCTGCACAGTGACGTGACGCTGCGCACGGAGACGATCAAGGCTCGGTCGACCAAACAAGCGATTCTCGATATCGCCAAGCGGGACAAGGCCGACCTCATCATCCTCGGCTCGTACCGCGAAGGTAAGTACTCGGGAGCTCCGCTCGGCCACATGATCGAGGAAATTGCCACCGACGCAAAATGCGACGTCCTCATCGGCGTCGAAGGGAAGCACGGAACGTTACTCGGAGAATCCAGCTAGCTCGACGGAGGTTTCATGTACATAAAGCGTTCGCTTTCATTCATCCTTGCCGCCGCGGTTGCCGCAGCTTTCGTGGCGGCCGGCAGCAGCGCGCGAGCGGCCGGATCCGCCCCCGCACTCGCCGCGTTCGACACGATGTTCGCCGGCATCAACGACTACTCGTATACGCTCAAGTCGCACGAAGTCAAAGGCTCCGCGACGCAAGACCGTACGTACAGCTACGATTTCCTCAAACCGCACTACGTGAAGACGCTGATCGTGGACGGTGACGGGAAGGGCGGCGGCGGCGTGTGGACCGGCGGCACGCAGGTCAGCGGCCATCAAGGCGGCATCCTCTCGGCGATTCACCTCAAGGTCGACTTGCACGATCCGAAAGCCGTCTCGCTGCTCGGCTACACGATTCCCGACGGCTTGATCCAAACGATCGTCGGCAACTATTCGACCACCGCGGGAGCGCTCTCGCAAGGCGGCGGCGGCATCCTCGACGGCGTGCAAACCGATCGCATCGAGAACGACGTCGCTAATCCGGCGGCCAACGGCGGCATTACCAAGATGATTCTCTACGTGAACCACGATACGCACTGGCCGGTGCGCCAGATCGTCTACGCCGGCCCGACGATCATCCTGGATCAGCACTTCAGCGATATCAAGACCAACACCGGGCTCAAGCCCTCGGACTTCCCCTTCTAGCAATAATCGGATGAATCTGACGCGGCGGTCGTTTGCGCGTGCGCTGGCGGCCGCCGCCGTCGTTTCCGGGGTTGCTCCAGCGCGTGCGCTCGCATCGCCCGCAATGCCGGACCCTCGCGACGCAGCTCGAGAAGTGCGCGACGAATTCTTCCACGCGTGGCTCGGCTACAAAACGTACGCCTGGGGCTACGACGAGGTGAAGCCCGTCTCGGGAAAGCCGGCCGACTTCTTCATCCCGGGTCATTCGTTCGGTCTCTCGATCATCGAAGCGCTCGACACGCTCTACGTGATGGGGTTGGACGACGAGCTAGAGCACTGCGTGCTCTGGCTGCGCAAGAATCTAAACTTCGACGTCGACGGCGACGTGCAGATGTTCGAAGCCGTGATCCGCATGGTCGCGGGTCTCATCACCGGGTACTACGCAACCGGCGAACGGTTTCTGCTCGACGGCGCGCGCGATCTTGCGGACCGTTTGCTGGTCTGCTTCACCAAATCGCCCACCGGTGCACCGTATCGCTACGCCAACTTGCGTACGGGCGCCGTGCGCGATCCGAAGAGCAATCTGGCGGAGATCGGTTCCAACATTCTAGAGTTCGGAGACTTGAGCCGCTTGACAGGCGACCCGAAGTACCTCAACGCGTCGATGAAAGCATTCGAAGCGGTGATGTCGCGGAAGTCCAGCCTCGATCTGCTCGGCACGGAGTTCGACGTCGAGAAGGGCGCTTTCATCGGGACCGACGACGTCGCGCCCGACGAGCCGGCCGATTCGTTCTACGAATACCTCTGGGGCGGTTGGGCGATGCTCGGCATCACGAGAACGCGCGACTGGTACCGTATGCTGACCGACGCGATTCTCACGCACAAATCGGTGCGCGTCGACGGGCGGCTCTGGTTTCAGCTCGTCGACTATCAGACAGGCGCGCCGAAGAGCGATGCGACGGTGAGCGAACTGGCATCGTTCTACGCCGAGCTGCTGGCGAAAGGCGGCGACCGCGCTGAGGGCGAGGCCTACTTCGACTCGTGGACTGCCGTCGCGGAAAAATATGGGCTGATTCCCGAAGAGATCGACTACCGCACGTTCGCGACGACCGATCCGAAGTATTGGATGCGCCCGGAGTACGCCAACTCCGCCTTCGACCTCTGGTTTCTCACCCGCGACGAAAAGTATCGCCGCGCCGCCTACGCGCACTTCGACGCCGTTCGCGCGAACTGCCGCGTCGAACACGGCTACACGGTGCTGCTCGACGTTCGCACGACGCCGATGACGCGCGGCGATTATTTCCCAGCCTACGCCTTTTCCGAAAATTTTAAATACCTCTACCTAATGTTCGCCGACGCACCGCGCTTCGACGGACGCAACTACTACCTCAATACCGAAGGGAAAGTTATGCGCGGGCTTCTGCGCGCGCCGGCGCCGGAAGGAGCCGTATGAGTACCGCAGCGTCGGACGCCGCCCGTATTACGGAAGCGATCGCAAAATTCGATCCGGCGAACGCGCGTAAGATTCGCGCGGTTCGCGCGGCCCTGCGCCGGCGGTTCCCAACCGCGTACGAAGTGGTCTACGATAACTACAATTTCTTCGTGATCGGCTACTGCGCGACGCAGCGGCCGTCGAGCTGCGTGGTATCGCTCGTAGCGGATGCAAACGGCGTCGGCTTATCGTTCTATCGCGGTGCGGACGTCCCGGATCCCAAAAAAATCCTGGAGGGCGGTGGCAAGCAAAATCGATTTCTCCGTTTACCCAACGGCCCCGCCGACCTCGCACGCCCCGGCGTCGCCGAGGTCATCGATGCGGCCGAAGCCCTCGCGCCGTATCCAATGCGTGAAAGCGGCCGCATCTTCTCGATCATGCAATCGGTTTCGGCGAAACAGCGGCCACGCCGCAAAGCGTAAGCACTTGTCATCGTGAGCGAGGGCGAAGCCCGTAGTCGAACGAGCGCTACTAAGGAAAAACCCGCCTGAGGACGGCGTTTCTTTATCGCGATCCTTCGACTATACCCCTCGGGGCATTCCGCTCACTGCGTTCGCTACGCTCAGGATGACAGGCGGGAGCTACGCTTTCGAGAGATAGCGTTTGCGGAGTTCGTCGAAGACGACGGCGAGCAGGATGACGGCTCCGAGCACCACTTTCTGCAGGTAGGAATCGACGCCGAGCAGGTTCATCGCGTTGTAGAGTAAGCCGATGATCAGCGCGCCGAAGAACGTGCCGATGATGCTGCCGCGGCCGCCCATCAGACTGGTGCCGCCGACGACGACGGCGGCGATCGATTCCAGCAGTTCGTCACCGGTGCCGGTTTGCGGCGAGCCCGACGAAAACAACGCCATGTAGAGAAAGCCGACGATCGCGGCGCAGACGCCACTGATCACGTACACCATCGTCTTGACGCGCGAGACGTTGACTCCCGCCAAACGCGCCGCCTCTTCGTTGCCGCCGATGGCGAAGACGTACCGCCCGAAGCGCGTCTTGTTCAAGAGCACCGACGCGAGGAAGATGATCGCGATCATCCAGATCACCGGAATCGGAATGCTCGGCAGATGCAGCAGGCCGGTGATTCCGCCGGCGAACGAGCCGATGCCCGTGTTTTGGAACGCGGTGCTGTTGAGCGCGACGGGCCGGCCGTGCGAGACGATGTACGAGAGCCCGAGCGCGGCTTCGAGCATCGCGAGCGTCGTGATGAACGGCGGCAGGCCAAGCTTGACCACCGGCACGGCGTTCACCCAGCCGGCCGCCGCACCGACCGAAATCGTTACGGCCAGCGTAGCCGCGATCAGCGGGAATCCCGTGAGGTGCACCGAGTTTGCGAACGTCGCGCCGACGACACCCGTCAATGACGCCAGCGAACCGACCGAAAGATCGATGCCGCCGGTAACGATGACGAACGTCTGCCCGACGCCGAGCACGCAGTTATAGGTGATCTGACGCAGCACGCGCACCAGGTTGGTCGGTTCCAGGAAGGCGCCGTGCGACGCAACGTTGATCACCGTAACGAGCACGCCGAGCAGCACGACCGCTCCGCCGATACGAAGCGCGTACGAAGTGCGAGCGTTCATGCCGCGGCTCCCGTCGCGGCGGCGATCACGCGGTCGGGCGTCGCATCGGCGCGCGCGAACTCGGCAGCGATGCGGCCGTCGCGGATAACCAAGATGCGATGGGCCATCCCGAGCACTTCGGGAAGATCGCTTGAGACCATGACGATGGCGGCTCCGTTCCGGGCGAGCTCGAGCATGAGACGATAAATTTCGGCTTTCGCGCCGACGTCGATGCCGCGCGTCGGCTCGTCGAACAGAAAGACGCGGCGCTTTGCCCAGCAGCCACTTCGCGAGCACGACCTTCTGCTGATTCCCCCCGGAAAGGTTGCGCACGATCTGTTCGGTGCCCGGCGTGCGGATGCGCAGTTCCTCAATCTTCTCGCGCGTCGCCTCGCGTTCGCGGCCCGTATCGACGAGCTGGTCCGGATTCACGAACTCGGCCAAGTGCGCGAGCGTCGTATTCTCGCGAACGGTCATTCCGAGCACCAGGCCCTGCGTCTTGCGGTCTTCGGTAATGAAGGCGATGCCGGCAGCGATACCGTCCGCGGGCCTGCGGATCCGAACGCGGACGCCGTCGATCGCTGACGTCGCCGCGATCGGGCACGTCGGCACCGGCGACCGCGCGCACGATCTCGGTCCGGCCTGCGCCGACCAATCCGGCCAAGCCGACGATTTCGCCGGCGCGCACGGAGAACGAGACGTCGCGCACGCACCGGTGCGCGCACGAGATCTGCGCACCTCGAGCACGACCGGCGCCGCTTCGGGAAGCGGCAAGATCTCGGGGAAGTGGGAGTCGAGCTCGCGCCCGACCATCGCGCGTACCATCTCGTCGCGGCGGAAAGTCGGCGACCGCGCGCGTTTCGATGGAATGACCGTCGCGCAAAACGGTGACGCGATCTCGCGATGCGCGGCAGTTCGTCCATGCGATGCGAGATGTAGATGATGCCCGCGCCGCTGCTTTTCAGGCGCTTGATGATCGTAAAGAGCTTTTCGATCTCGCGCTCGGACAGCGCCGCGCTCGGCTCGTCCATCACGAGGATGCGCGCGTTGCGAGCGAGCGCTTTCGCGATCTCGATGAGCTGCTGCTGACGCGACGGCAAGCCGTGAAACCGGGGATATCCAGCGGAATCTCGAGGCCGAGCTTCGCCGAGCATCCGTTTCGCGCAGCTCGCGCGCCGCGCGTTCGTCGAGGAAACCGGACGCGCACCGGCTCGGCACCGAGCGAGATGTTCTGCGCGGCCGTCAACTGCGGCACGAGGTTGAACTCCTGATAGATCATCCCGATGCCGAGCTGCTCGGCGCCGCGCGGCCAGTCGATGTGCACTTCGCGTCCGTCGATGGAGATCGTGCCTGCGTCGGCGGTTTGCGCACCCGCCAGAATCTTCATCAGCGTCGACTTGCCCGCACCGTTTTCGCCGACGAGCACGAGCACTTCGCCCGCGCGCAGCGTCAACGAAACGTCGTCAACGCCTTAACGCCTGGAAACCTCTTGACGATGCCCGTTCATCTCGAGAACGAGCGAGGCACCTATTGCTCTTGGCGTCGGCCTTCGTGAACGTGCCGGTCGGCGTGGCGATTTTCGCGGCAGGCGTCTTGCCGGCGAAGTAGTCGTGAATCGCGTCGATCGTCTGCGCCCCGATCTGCGCCGGATATTGGATCGCATCGCCGTACATTGCGCCGCTGGCGATTGCCGCGCGCGCTTCCGGCGCCGCATCGTAGCCGACGACCGCGACTTTCCCGGTCAGCCCGGCAGCTTTGATCGCGGTCACCGCACCGAGCGCCGAGTCGTCGTTGATGCCGAAGACGCCCTTGAGGTCTTTATGGGCTTGCAGGATGTCGCCCATGTCGCTGTTCGCCTTGTCGCGGTTGCCGCCGCCGTCGATGTCGGCGACGATCTTCACGTTCGGGACAGAGCTGCGCGAGCGCCGACTTGAAGCCTTTGACGCGATCTTGCACGCTGGTGACTTCGGGCTCGTCGATGATCGCGACGCTGCCGCTGTTCCCGACCGCCGCGCACATCAGCTTGCCCGGCTTGGACGCCGCCCTGGACGTTGTCGCTGGCGATGTGCGAGACGACCTTGCCGCTGCGCGCTGGCATTGGCGATGTCGGCGGTGAAGACCGGGATATTCGCGTTGTTGGCCTCGACGATCGCGCTGCCGATCGCTTGCGAGTCGTACGGCGTCAGCACGATCGCGTCGACCTTCTTGCGAGATGAAATCCTCGACTTGGCTCTGTTGCTTGGCGTTGTCGCGATTGGCGTCGACGACGTTGAGCGTATAACCGTACTTGGTAGCCTCGGCTTGCATGCCCGCTTCCATGTCCTGGTAAAACTGGGCCTCGCGATTCTGAATCGATACGCCGATGTCCTTGCCGCCCGCAGCAGCCGAACTCGCAACGCCCGGCGATGCAGCCGAACTTCGTCGAATTATCGGAACTCGCGCCAGAGCAAGCGGCGAGCGAAAGCGCAAATGCAAGACATGGAACGAGGCGGGCGTAGTTCAAGCAGTTCTCCTATGGCCGGTTGGTGCGCCTTGGGTTTGGCTATAGTCGAACGCGGGCCTTCGTTGTCCACAAAAAGCGACGTTCGTCTTGTGCAATCTGTGGATTACACGTAACGAGCCTTACGAGCGGTTCTAGGGGCTCGCCGCCACCCCACAGCCGCCTTCCTATGGCCGCGAGGCCTCCGATGCCCGCCAGGGCCACGAGCGACCAAGCTGCGCCCTCGATCGGCCGCCCGTAGACGAACCCGCCGGTCGCGAAAAGGGCTCCATAGATCGATGCCAGCCCGAGCACCCAGCCGAGCAAGGCGAGCGTCAGGGGAGTCGGGCGCCGGGCCGACCCAGCCAGGCTACGGATTCGGCTCCAGCCCGGACCGGCCGGCCGGACCTTCTGTAAAACGAGATCAGGGTCGCGTCCCTCGACCGGCGGCGTGAGGAAGGTGACCAGCACCCACACGACCGTGGTGACGGAGACGGTAGTGAAGCAGAGTAAGGATGCCGCGCTGGTCCTCGCTGAAGGCGTTGAGATAGCCGAGCTTCCCGGCGACGAAGAACCCGACCGAAATCGAGGAACGAGGAGGCCATCGCGCTGACCTCGCTCCAGGCGTTGATGCGCCACCAGAACCAGCGCAGCAAGTAGATCAAGCCGGTGCCGGCCCCGATCGAAAGCAGCAGGTTGAAGGCCTCTTTGGCATTATCGAGCAGCGGCGTCAGATGCCACCCCGAGCAGCATCAGCACGACGGTACCGATGCGCCCGACCAGCACGCAAGTGCGTTCTCGCTTGCGTTCGGGCGAATGTAGCGCTGGTAGAAGTCGTGCACGAGATACGACGTACCCCAGTTCAGATGCGTCTCCATCGTCGACCGGTAGGCGGCGAAGAGTCCCGCCACCATGAGGCCGGCAAAGCCCGCCGGCAGATAGACGAGCATCGCCGGGTAGGCGATATCGTTGCCGATCAAACTCGCCTGCACGCCGGGAAACCGCGCGTGAATATCGCCGAGCGACGGATACACGACGATCGACGCGAGCGCGACGACGATCCACGGCCACGGACGCAGCGCGTAGTGCATCGCTTGGAACGCAAACGTCCCAAAAAATGAATCGCCTTCGGTTTTCGCCGCAAGCATCCGCTGCGCGACGTAGCTGCCGCCTCCCGGCTCGGCACCCGGATACCACACCGACCACCACGTGACCGTGAGCGGAATGACGAAAATCGTCAGCGCCGTCGGCCAATCGCTGAAGTTCGGCAGCAGCGAGAGCACGTTCGCCTGCGCGCCCGAGAAGTGCGCGATCAATCCGTGCAGGCCGCCGACGCCCGGCGCGTGCACCGCAAAGTACGCGGCCGCAAACGATGCGGTGATGGTGATGAAGAACTGAATCATGTCGGTGACCATCACGCCCCACAGGCCGGCGGTCGCGGCGAATACGATCGGCACGACGACGCAGACGCTGAGCGTGAAGAGCTCGGACCAGCCGAACAGCACCGCGGCGATCTTGGCGGCCGCCAGGCTCACGCTCGCGATAATGAAGCAGTTGAAGATCAATCCGAGAAAGATCGCGCGGAAACCGCGCACGAACGACGCGGCCCGGCCCGTGTAGCGAAGCTCGTAGAACTCGAGGTCGGTCAACACGCCGCTGCGGCGCCACAGCCGCGCGTAGAAGAATACCGTTGCGAGGCCGGTCAGCAGGAACGACCACCACACCCAGTTCTCCGCGACGCCGCCGCTGCGCACCAGATTCGTGACGAGGTTCGGCGTGTCGGTCGAAAACGTCGTCGCAACCAGCGAGATGCCGATCAGCCACCACGGCGCCTGCCGTCCGGCAGCGAAGAACTCCGTGATGTTTCGGCCCGCGCGGCGCGCCAGTACGATCGCCGGAACGAAGGTCACGCCAAGCGAGAGCGCGACGATGATCCAATCCAGCGTCGTTAAGTGCATGGACCCGCGCGTTCGCGCTCAAAGCCCCGGCGTCATGCCGGGAGGGAGCTCAGGCGATGCGGGTGATGCGGTTCGCGTGAAAGCCGTCGTCGCTCCAGGAGCCGTGAATGCGGACGAATTTGCCTTCAAACGCAGCGGGGTCGACGCGCGGATGGAATGCGGTCGCAGCGCGCAGCACGACGTCGTAAACGCGGCCGTCCACGCAGAGCGTCAAATTTGATCCGATCCATGCGCGTGATCAGGCCTTCGAGTTCGTGACCGCCGAAATCACTCGCCTGCGGGACGAACTCGGCGTACATCTCGCGCGAATCGTGCTCGGACGGCTCGGCGGCGGACCCCCGCGAGACGAGGTCCAATAGAAATGCTAGGGGTGAACGCCGCTCCATGGTAAGAGTCTACCACGTTTGCACGTCGGATAAAAACCAAGCAATGCGCTCGCTAGCTCGGAGCGTTATGGCCAAACGGTGACGGAATAAGGTTCACCGGGACTTGTCATTCGGATGCGTGGGCGCAAAGGGTGCCCGACATGCTTTCGCTCGCATTTTCCGCCGCAATGCTCGGCATCGAAGGCTACGTCGTGCGCGTCGAGGCCGATAGCGCGCCCGGCACACCCGGATTTACGATCATCGGACTTCCCGACCGCGCGCTCGCCGAAGCGTCGAACCGCGTGCGCTCGGCGATCGTCAACTCGGGCTTTGCCTATCCTGCGGGTCGTCTGCTCGTCAATCTCGCGCCTGCGAATGTGCGCAAGGCGGGACCGGCATTCGATATCGCGATGGCGCTCGCGCTCGTCGCGATGGACGAGCAGATCGACCGGCTCGCGCTGCAAGAGTTCATCGCCCTAGGCGAACTCGCGCTCGATGGGAAGCTCCAACCGGTGAGCGGCATCTTGCCGATGGTTCTCGGCGCGCGCAACGCCGGCTTCACCAAACTCATCGTCCCGGCCGAGAATGCGGATGAAGCCGCGCTGGTCGACGGCATCGAGCTGTATGCGGTCGACTCGTTCTCCAGCGCGATCGCCGTCATCTGCGGGAACGGCGCGAAATGGCGAACGCGGACGCACGCGCCCGACCTTGAATCGAGCGACGAACTCGTTCACGGCGATTTGTCGGACGTGCGAGGCCAGCTCGCGGCAAAGCGTGCGTTGGAAATCGCTGCGGCGGGCGGTCACAACGTGTTGCTCGTCGGTCCGCCCGGCTGCGGAAAGACGATGCTCGCGCGACGCCTTCCGTCGATCTTGCCGCCGATGACGCTGGGCGAAGCGCTCGACGTCACGAAAATCTACAGCGTTGCCGGCCTGCTCGCGGGCAAGGCGGGAATCGTTCGCGCGCGGCCGTTCAGATTTCCTCACCACACCATCAGCCAAGTCGCACTGGTCGGCGGCGGAAGTTTGGTAAAACCGGGCGAGATCTCGCTCTCGCATCACGGCGTGTTGTTTTTAGACGAACTCCCCGAGTTCTCGCGCAGCGCCATCGAAGTGATGCGGCAGCCCCTCGAAGAGGGCACCGTCACGATCGCGCGGGCCGCCGGAACCTTCACGTATCCCGCACGCTTCCAGCTCGTCGCATCGATGAATCCGTGCCCGTGCGGGTACCGCGGCACGCGCAGCGCGGAATGTCGCTGCGACGATGCGACAGTCGCAAAGTATGTCGGTGAAATTATCCGGGCCGCTGCTCGACCGTATCGATCTGCAGATCGAGATCCCGCGCGTCCCGTTCGACGACATGGTCCGGCGCGAGAACGGCGAGCGTTCGGCGAACATCCGGGCGCGGGTCGTCGCGGCGCGCGAGCGCCAACGCGCGCGTTTCACTTCGACACCGCTCGCATGCAACGCCGAAATACCCGGAAACGCCATGAAGCAGCACTGCGCGCTGGACGACTCCGCGTTGCGGCTTCTGGCGCTCGCGAGCGCGAAGCGGCAGTTCTCCGCCCGCGCCCTCGACCGGATCGCGCGCGTCGCCCGAACCATCGCAGACCTGGCCGCCTGCGACGCCATCCATGCCGAACACGTTGCCGAAGCCATTCAATATCGCAGCCTCGAGCGCATGGGTGCCGCCGCTTAATGCCTACCTCGTGACGACGGCTTCACCGGAATGTACGTATGGATGCGGCATGCATTCGTCTGTTCGCGCTTTGCTTCGCTCCCCGCATGGCGACGGAGCCCGATCGCCTAGCTAAGGCGACGCGTGCAGAGTCGGTCTTGAGATGCCGCCATCGAAAACCACTGATGACTAGGGCGCAAAGGAAGGGCGCCGCTGCTTGCGTCGACAACGACCCATTGGTGAAGCGGCTTAGGATCGCCGCGTTCGGCGGCTTTACGATCTTCGCCGGTAACGACGACCGCACGGTCGCGTTTTCTGCTCGCTTGCGCCGGTGCATCGCGCACCTAGTGCTTCACGGCGATGCAGTCGACCGGCGATCGCTCGCCTTCGAGTTATGGCCGGACGTGCCCGAGGCGCGCGCGGTCGCGAACTTGCGCCGCCGCCTCCACGAGCTTTCGGCGGCGTTTGCATCGATTGGTTGTCCCAAAGCGCTCGAACGTTCGCCCGCGGGCGTTCGGCTAGCCGCCTTCATTCGAGAAGGATGCGATGTCCGTGACTACCTTCATAAGAAGAACGACCCAGCGAGTGCGGCGCGCGCGGCGGCGATATACGCGCAACCCATCTTTGCCGGCGTCGATGACGAGTGGCTGGACTCCGCACGGGAACGGATGCGGGCCGAACACGTCGAGTTGCTGTGTACGCTGCTGGATCGTTCGATCGCCGCGAAAGACCCAATCGCAATCGTCGAACATGCCGAAGGCGTTGCGCGCTACGACCCGTCGAGCGAAGCGGCGATCGCCGAAGCCGTTCGAACGTTGCGCGATCTCGGCGAGCCGGATCGCGCGCGGCGCCTCTTCGAACGCTTCGAAGCGCATTTGCGCAGCCAGGTCGACGCCGATCCAATTCCGATCGAGTCGCGCCAGCCGCCCGGGTTGCCGCTCGAATCGACCCCATTTTTCGAACGCGGTCGCGAACTACGCGCCGTTGCAAGCGCGCTCGAACGAGCACGCGTCGTCACGCTCGTCGGTCCACCCGGCGTCGGAAAAAGTCGCGTGGCGTGGCGGGCCGCCGCGCAGCTCGCGAGCACGTTTCCGGGCGGCGCGCGTTATCTGGATCTCTCGGCCTACGGCGACGAACCTTCCGCACGGGCGGCGCTCGCGACGCTGCTGCGTGCGAGAACGGCTACCGCGAGCGCCATCGCAGAAGCAGTCTCGATGCCCCCGTCGCTTTTGCTGCTCGACAATGCCGATGGGTTGATCGCGGATTTCGAACCGCTGATCGCCACGCTCGTTGCGGCCGACCGGCGCACGGCAATCATTCTAACGAGCCGCGTGCCGCTGCGCTCGGAGGGTGAAGCGGTCGTTCGAATCGAGCCTTTCGAACGGTCGAATGCAGTTTCGTTCTTCCTGTCGCGCGCCGAATTGGCTGGGGCGCAGTTCGAACGAACGCACGAGCATCTTACCGCAGCTTCGGCGATCTGCCGCGAACTCGACGGCGTACCGCTCGCGCTCGAGCTCGCAGCGCGGCGTCTGCCGGCAACCGGATTCGTAAATCTCTACAAGGCACTCGACGATCGCTTTACGATGCTCGGGAAATCGGGCGGCTCCGGGCGCCACGACACGCTGGCCGGCGCGCTGGATTGGAGCTATAACTTGCTCCCGGAACGGGAGCGCCATCTCTTTCGCATAGCCGGCCTGCTGCGCTCTCCCTGGACTGCCGAGACGTCGGCGGCGCTCGCCGACGTGACGGAACGAAGCGCGGTGGAAACAATCGCGCGACTGGTCGATGCGTCCCTGCTGGACCTCGGGCCGAGCGACGGGACGTTTTCATCGTTGCGGACGACCCGCGAATACATGCGCCTGCGCCTGGCAGAGTCCGGCGAATTGGAACGTTTTGAGTTGCGCTACGTTGAGGTCATACTGGCGCCGTACGTTCTGCGCAACGACGAGCTGCGCGGCGCGCGAGGCTCGGATGCATTCAACGCGATCGAAGCGTCGATGGACGATATCCGCTGCGCGTTCGATCGCGCGATCGTCGGGCGGAGGGACGTCGAGTTGGGGGCGCGCGCGCTCGCAGCGCTTTCGCGCTTTCTCTTCGATCGCGGCTACGCAGTCGAGACGCGCCGCTGGTGCGAAGCGGCAGTCGCCGCATTAGATGCCGGTTCGCCTCTGCGGGCCGAGATGCTGTACGTGCGCGCGCTGATGGCGCGCAATGCCGGCAGCTTCAACGAAGCCTTAAATGCGTTTGAAGAAGCGATCGAAGCGCTGAAACTCGGCGAAGACTCGTTGACGCTGGCCAAAGCGATGCTCTATGCGTCGAATGCCGCGCGGATGACCGGGCGAGGCGATCGCGCTCGCACTCTTGCGGACGAAGCGTACGCGATCGTCGCCAACGGCGGCGACGCATACTTGGCGGCCTTCGCGCGGAGCGCAGTCGGGACAGCGGCCTACGCGCTTGGAGATCTCGACGGTGCGAAAGGCGAGTTCGAGATGGCCGCCCGCGCGTTCGCAGCGCTCGACGCGCGCGACGACGAAGCGCTCATGCTCGTAAATGCAGCGCGGTGCGACTTCGGCCGCGGCGATCTCTTCTCACCCGAAGCGGCTTTCGAAGGCGGCCTCACGCGAGCGCTCGACTCCGGCAACGTCTACGTCGAGGCACACGCGCGTGTCAGCCTCGGTTTATTGGCGCTGGATCGGGGCCAAGCAACCGATGCGAACGAGCATCTAACGAGAGCGGCGGCGATCGCCTTCAAAACCGGCGACATCGAACTCTCGGCAATCGCCCTTGAGGCGTGTGCCGAACTTTGCGCCGCGAACGGCGAACGCGAGCGCGCCGTCGTCGCGGCGGTCACCGCCGATGGCGTGCGTTCCCAGTATGCGCTCGTGCGCGCACCGACCGAGCGCGCACGCTACGAACGATTGCGCGAGAGCGTAAGCGGTTTGCTGCCGTCGCGCAGCGCCGCGTCGGCCGGCGCCGCCGCGACGATGCGCTCCATTCTCGGCCGCTTTAGCGGTGGCCTCGCCGAGCTGAAGACGGCACGTCGTCGGTGAGACTAGCATAGACGGTCGTTCCGAACGAATCGACGATCGCGAAGCCGCATCCGCCGTCGGGGACCTGATTCCCAGGCGGCATCGTAACGGTGATCGAGAACGGATCGGTCGTACCGCTCGTCGGCGCCACCGTAATGCCGGCCGATGGACACGTGTAGGGCGGCACGCCCGAGAGCGACTGCGGCGGCGGGTTGTTGAGGTTCACGGTAAACGCGTCGGGCGAGATCGTCCTTCCACCTGCGCCGATATCGGTAACTTGGACGGTAGCAGTGCCGGCTCCGACGATATCGAGCATGACGGCCGAAACAGTCTTCGAACTGCACGTGCCGCCACCGTCGTGATCGCCTTGCGTGTTGTCGGCGATGCATTCGGACACGTTGCCCGCACTGGGAGAGAGTGTGATCGCAGGACGCGCGGGCGAGAATTTACCCTCATGAAAACCGGTCTCTTCGTCGGGCAAGTCGGTGAAGTTCTGCAGCGTTAAGGGTCCCATGTTCCCGAGCGGAGACTTGGTCTCGGCCAAGTATTGGTGGGTTGCCTTGCCGGCGTAAAGATGTCCCCTTCGGGGCCTCCGATAGCGTAACGACGTTCGCGGCCGGCGCTGATGGGAGCCGGTCGGCATCCACGGAAAGCCGACGCCTGGGTTCACGCCGAGCGGGACGTTGTCGACGCTAAAGTACTCGGACCGCCGGAGGTTGTCGGATTGGCGTTGGTGACATCGACGATGGTCGCGGCCATCTCGCCGGACAGCGTCCCCTGGATGTACTGTTCGACGGTGAGCGGAATGCCTTCGGGGTAGCCCGCGAGCACGTTGCCGGCCGACGGATCGAGCTTGCCGACCAGATCTTCGATCGCGCTCGCGAGATTGACGGTATAGATCGCCTTGCGTGACGGTGCGATCGTCGCGGTCGCATCCGGAGCCAGCAGCTTGGACATGCTAGTCGACTGGAACGTCAAACCGGGATCTCCCAATCACCGGAGTCGCTTTGCGCGAGTAAATATTCGCCACTGCCCGATACCTCTCTGCCGTCCTCCTTGTACGAATAGGCAATCTTTGCCGAAATCGCGACGACGCTCGCACCATCGATCGTATACGTCGGCGACGTCGCGGTGTCGTTGAGCACCGCAACCGGCAGAACCGATTGAAGGTTTTCGTTCCAGGAATATGATGCCG
>CAWAJD010000002.1:0-97624 GCA_963782265.1 Vulcanimicrobiota bacterium | reverse complement strand
AAGTCAACATTCCTTGAATATAGCTGTAGAGGTTGAAATCACATAGTTCCATATCGATATATATAAAGGATGACCTTGGGAGTTTGTTGATTCTTAACACTGCGACAATATTTGTGTGTGCGCCAGCTGTACAGATCTTCCCAACGGCCCGGATTTCATTTTGGATATCAGCGGCTGTGATTTGGCCAAGCGGTCGAAGGAGTTTTCTGGCAAATGTCTTCTAGTCAACATGAGGTAGTTAGGGCATTTACTTCTCCAGTCTCGGAGTTGTATAACTTGGAATTAGCATCGTCAAACAATGGGAGATACAGAGTGAACTTCTCCAGACAACCCGGAATCAATTCGACGTCGATGCGAGACAACCGGATTATCGCCTGTGGTCCATGAAAAATCATCTGATTCCCAAGACGCCAAATCAGTGTTCATGATACTAATTCAGGAACACTGTCCTGCCAGAACCCTGAACCGGTAAATGACGTAGACCACCTGGAAGCGTGGGTAGTCTTCTCAATGAAATCGCCAGTCCTAGCCAAAATGATCAAACCCACCCGGATTTATTTAAATTACGTAATCAGGCTGGGCATGGATTTTGTAGTATGGTATAGACATGGAAGAAGATAATCATAAAAAATCTTAGAAAAGATAGAACCCAAACACTCCCTTTGCTGAATATTTGAATAGAGCAAATTAAGAGACATGATGTTGCAAAAGAATTGCATGAAGGTTTGTACTTCCGATTGTCTTTAGAACTCAGCTAATCATTAGATATTCTCCGAGCTATAAGAGAAGATGAAGCTATCTCAGGCTAGAATTATGACGAGGGATATCAGGCAATGATTCTCTCTCAGTAACGGCGAGTCGGAATGCTGTTTGAAAAGATGTACAGAGTTAATCATCTCCACATGCCTTGCATTATTCTTTTCAGGAATGTATGCGTGCCCTGGCGCAAGTTGCTTCGGCGTTGCAAAGTGAAGCCGGCGAGCTTGCGGCGCACGTCGGACGCGCGCTCGAAGAAGTCGAAGGCAATCCGGCGGAGCTCGAAGCAATCAACGCACGGCTCGATCTGCTCGACAAGCTAAAACGCAAGTACGGCGGTTCGCTCGAGCGCGTGCTCGAGGCGGCCGACGCCGCGCGCCCAATCGTCCACTCATACGAGCATCGGGACGAACGCGCCGCGGAACTCGCCGTCGAATCCGCTGCCGCGGAAAAAGCACTTGCATCGGCTGCCGCGACGCTCACCGAGCTCGCAAGACTTTGGCGCCGGCCTGGCCGCCCGCGTCGCCGGCGAGTTTGAAGATCTCGCACTCGGATCGGCACGTTTCGAACTGCAGCTCGTCCCGCTCGACGCGATCGGTGCAACCGGCGCCGAGCGCGCCGAGTTCACATTTGCCGCGAACTCCGGCGAGCCGCGCTCCGGCCGCTCGCCCGCATCGCCTCCGGCGGCGAACTCTCGCGCGTGCTGCTCGCACTCGTGGTCGTCCTTGCCGGCGCCCGCGACGGCGGCACGCTCATCTTCGACGAAATCGACGCGGGCATCGGCGGCGCAACCGCCGCCGCCGTAGGCGCGCGCATCGGCCGTCTTGCCGAAGCCGATCAAATCGTCTGCGTCACCCACCTCGCCCAGCTGGCAACGTCGGGCCGATACCATTACATGTTGGACAAGACCGAAGAGCCGAACGGCACGACGATCTCCGTCCGCGAAGTCACCCGGGCCGATCGCGAAACCGAAATGGCGCGCATGCTCTCGGCGAAACCCACGAGACCGCCTTGAAGCACGCACGAACGCTCCTGAAGAAATCTGCGAGTCGTTAAGACCCGTTCGCGCTAGTAGATATGATGGATCTTTAAGACGTTCGTGCCGCCGGCGCCGACGGGCATGCCGGTGGTGAAGGCGATGAGATTCACCTTTGTTGACGAGGCCGGCGTTGACCATCTCGCGTTCGGTCATGTAGATCAGACGTCGATACGAAGCGTATTGATCGATCAGCAGCGATTCGGTTCCCCAGAGCAGTGCGAGCCGGCGCGCGACTTGCGGATCGCGGCGTGAGCGCGACGATGCGCGCCTGCGGACGGAATGCGGCAATGTGGTGCGCGGTGTTGCCGGTCGTCGTGCCGGTGACGATGAACGGCAGTTCGAGCTCGGCGCTGGCGCGGGCGGCGGCTTCGGCGATCGACGTTGCGATGTCGTCACGGCGCGAGTTCCGCGCCGGTCGAGGCGGCGGTCGCGCAAGCGCCGCGTGGGGATACTTCTTCTTCGACTTCGCGCGCGATCGTCGCCATCGTGCGCACGGCTTCGAGCGGGTACGTCGCCACGCGCGGTTTCACCGCGAGAGCATCACCGCATCGGTGCCGTCGAGGATCGCGTTGGCGACGTCGGTGGCTTCGGCGCGCGTCGGGCGCGACGACGAGATCATCGACTCGAGCATCTGCGTCGCGGTGATGACCGGCTTGCTCGCGCGGTTGCGCTCGCGCGATAGATCCTTCTGCACCATCGGCACCGTCTTCGAGCGGGACCTCGATGCCGAGGTCGCCGCGCGCGACCATGATGCCGTCGGCGGCGAGCATGATGTCGTCCATGATCGTCGAGCGCTTCGTGTTTTTCGATCTTGGCCATCACGGGCGTCGTTTGCCGCGCTCGGCGATGAACGCTTTAACCCGCTCGATGTCCGCAGCCGCTGCGTACGAACGAGATCGCGACCCAGTCGACGCTTTGATCCAAGCCGAACGCGAGGTGTTCGAGAGTCTCTCTCGGTGACCGAGCTGAGATTGAGCGAACCGTCGGGATAGTTGATGCCTTGCGTCGACCGAAGATCGCCGCCGTATTCCACAACCGTACGGATCTCGGTAGCGTCCTTGTCGACGATGCGCAGCGTAATCGAACCGTCTTGCAGATAGATGCGGGTGCCGATCGCTACGTCGGCCGGCAAATCCCGGTAGGTCACGCTCACTCGCTCGCTCGTACCGGGAACGTCCTCGATGGTCAGAACGAATGGTTCTCCGCGCACGAGCGTTACCGAATCCACGCCGTCGGCAAGTTTTCCAGTGCGTACCTTCGGACCAGGAAGATCCTGTAGGATGGCGGTTTGGATGTTGAGCTCGGCGGAGATCTCGCGAGCAGTCGCAATCACCTCGGCGTGTTCGCCGGGCGTTCCATGAGAAAAGTTTAGGCGCAAGACGTTCACGCCGGAGACGAAGAGCGAGCGCAGGATGCGCGATCGCGCGAGGCCGGTCCAACCGTCGCGACGATCTTCGTGCGTTTTTGGAAGTATCGGTTCCACGAAGGGCGCCTTGCGCTCCGGCGGCGGCAGGCTCCTGCGCACGCTTAAGCGCACTATAAGCCCGGTTGTGAGCTTCCGGCGCGATCCGCTCGACCGTCGGTACCCCGGAGCGATTGACGGGCAGTACCGTCCTCTCGCTGATCTTGCACGCGCTGCTCGCAATGTTGCTCTTTCACCGTGCTCGTCAGTTCGTCGAGCAAGAAAGGCGCCGCCCGAGAACGTTTTCCGGCGGCGAAGTACCGTGACGCTCGAACGGCGCACGCCGATCGAAGTCCCACCGCAGCCGCCGGCCGCAACCGCGGCCATTCCAGTGCCGCACGTGGAACGTCGATCGCGCCGGTGCGTCACGCGCCGCTGTCGCAGCCGCAACGTCAACTGCAGCCGCAGAATCTGCACGAACTCTCGCGCGATAATCCGCAAAGCGCCCCCAATCCGAAGCCGATTCCGCAGCAGAGCATTCAACCGGCGCCGCAGCCGACGCAAAACATCTTCGAGCCGGCCCCATCGACGCCAGCTTCCGGCCGCGCCGGTCTCGGTTCCAACCGTCGCCCCGATCGCGGTTGCCTGTCAGAGGCTCCGCCAACCGTCGAGCCCTCGCCGGCCCCGACTTCGCGCCCCCTCGGCAGCGCCGTCACCGAAGCCGCCGGCGCCGACCGCGTCACCGTCCAGCCAAGCCGGCCACCCCGGCGCCCGTCGCGCCAAGCGCACCCCCGACGGCCGCCGCCGTCGCGGTTCGCGCCAGTTCGGCGCCGATAACCCTCGCCGGCCAGCCCGGCCGCACGTGCCTCGCTCCCGCCGGCGCCGCGAGTCCGGCGTTCGAGCCCCAACACCCAACGAATGCGGCGGCCGTCTCCAAGACCCCCGGAACCGCGCCAGGAGCCCGGGTCCGAAGGGTCTGGTTCGCCCGGGTCCGATCCCGGGCGCCGGCCAGCAAAAAGCGGCGCACGCCGCGGCCGATCGCGATACCCCCGACGCCGAGCCCGCGACCGGCGCCGGCCGCAACGCATCCCGGGTCGGCGGTTCCGAACATCAACGACCAAGCTGCGCAGCCTGCTACCGAACAATCCGGTGTCCCGACGACGAAGAGCTACGCCGGGCATGCCTTCGCTTGCCGGCCGCTTTGGAGCCGACCCCTCCGCCCGAGGTCCTGGCACAGACGAAATACATTTACAAATCGCGTGGCGGAAGCAGCGAGGGCCAGGTCGTCATGTGGGTTACGTCGACGCACAAAGCCGGCCCGACGACGATGTGCACCGGATGGCTGGTGCGGTATCCGCTCATACGAGACACCGCCCAGCGGCTTCGCTTCCCGCCAACGGAACCCAGATCAGTATCGGCGGCGCGTCGCACCCCGGCGTATTGCCGCCGATAGTCGAAGGAATCGTCACCGAGGCGTGCGAGGGACGGCTGCTCGTGCCGTACGCCGGCTCGCCCGCTCCGTCGCCATAAAGGGTTCCCTTTCCCACTTGAATCCCAGGTTCTGTAAGCCTAAAATTGGAGGAGCCAGTCGACAGGCAAGATGACTTCGAAAGAAGCGTTAGGAGGGCGGTTGGAACCGCAAGATCCGCCGGGCCACATGGCCCGCGAGACATGCGCCACCTGAGGGGTAGCCCAAGTGAGGGAATAGCCCACGCAAGCCGGACGAAAACCGGCAGGCGCAATGATCGCATAGAATGAGAACAAGGCGAGGGGCCGCACCCACTGGGGTTGCGGCCCGTCGCTCTTTCCGGTACCATGACCGTGGTCGATTCAGTAAAGAGCGTGGGCATGTCCCGCGCCTTCTTGTTCTAAAGGGTACGCTCATCACCGATTTACAAGTCGCATTCGAACAGGAGCTCGATGCCATCGCGCACGATGCCGCGTTCGGAAAAGTCGAAATCGTCTCGCACGAAGCGCGCAAGCGCGGCAAGGCGATCGCTTTCGTCGTGACCCTCGATCGTGAAGGCGGTGTCGACATCGCGCTGTGCGAGCGCGTGGCGTCGCGCATCAACGAACGGCTGGAGCCGTTCGAAGACGACCAGTACTCACTTGAAGTCGAGTCGGCCGGGCTCGAACGCCCGCTGGTACGCCCTGCGGACTACGAGCGATTCGCCGGCAAACCGCGCGCGCATCGTGACCACGCTGCTCGTCAACGGCGGAAAAACGCACCGCGGTACGCTGCGCGGGCTGCGCGGCGAAACCGTGATCCTCGAAACCGAGACGGCGAACTGCCGCTCCCGGTGGCTACGATAAAATCTGCAAACCTCGAATACGATCCCCGCGCGGATCTCCAGCGCAACAAACGCGAACGGAAGAAAACCAATGGCTGACGCAGCTACCGACGAAAAACTTATCGACGTCCTGCACTTCATCGCAAAAGAACGGAACATTCCGTTCGAAATGCTGCTCGAAGCACTCGAAGCGGCGCTCTTGACGGCGTACAAACGCCACTTCGGCAGCGAAGCGAACGCGATCGTCACCGTGGACCGCACGACCGGTGCGTATAAGGTGTTCCATCGCCGCGTCGTCGCCGAAACGGTTGAAGATCCGAAACTCGAGATCTCGATGAAAGAGGCGGGCGAGCCGTACCAGCCGGGCGATTTCCTCGATCAAGAAGTTACGCCGAAAGACTTCGGCCGCATCGCAGCGCAGACCGCAAAGCAGGTCATCGTGCAGCGCATCCGCGAGGCCGAACGGGATACCGTTTTCAACAAGTACGCGCGCAAGCTCAACGATTTGGTGACTGGTACCGTGCAGCGGTACGAGCAGCGCAATATGTTCGTGATGCTTGAAGGGCGCGACGAAGCGGTCATGCCGATCGACCAGCAAGTTCCGGGCGAATCGTTCCGCATCAACGATTTCGTGCGCGCGTACGTGCTGGACGTTCGCAAGTCGCCGAAGGGCCCGCAGGTCATTCTGTCGCGCACCGCCGAGGGGCTCGTTCAACGCCTCCTGGAAATGGACGTTCCGGAAATCGCAGACGGTATCGTCGAGATCATGGCGATCGCGCGCGAAGCCGGCAGCCGTTCGAAGGTTGCCGTTCGCACGCATCGACCCGAAGTCGATCCGATCGGCGCTTGCCTTGGCCCGAAGTCGAGCCGCATCGCCAACGTGACCGACAGCCTGCGCGGCGAGAAGGTCGATATCATCTCGTGGGATGCCGATCTCGCGACGTTCATCATGAAGGCGCTCGCGCCGGCTAAGGTGATTTCGGTCGAACTCTTTGAGGACGACGGCGTAGCGCTGGTAATCGTTCCGGACTATCAGCTTTCGCTCGCGATCGGTCGCGAAGGTCAAAACGTTCGCCTGGCCGCCCGGCTTACCGGCTGGCGCCTGGACATTACCAGCGAGACCGAGGCCGACGAGGCGCGGGAGCGCTATCTGGCCGAGCGGGCCGAGCGGACCACCGAGGAGGCTCCCGCCGCCGAGGCGGGCGAGGAAGGCGCCGAGGCCGTGGCAGCGGAGGGCGTGGATATCGACGCCGAGCTCATCCGCAAGCTCGAGGAATTCCGCCGGGAGCGTCTCGGCTCGGAGGAGGGGGAGTAAATTCTCCCCACCCGCCAATGCGTCGGCTGCCGGGGCCGTTTCCCACAGCCGCAGCTTACCCGGTTCGTGCGCGAACCGGCGGGCTGGCAGGCCGACGTTCCAGGGTCCAAGGGCCGCCGGCCGGGAAGAGGCGTCTACCTCTGCTCGGCCGCGTGTGTCAAGAAAGCGGAAAAGAACAAACGCTACCCGGGTCTTGCATCCGCGGCGTCCGAATATGGTTTAATAAGTAGTTCGACATGATCACCATGAACAGACAATGATCGAAAACAACGACCGTGCTCTCTAACATGAGGGCCGACCTTTGATGAACTAGCGGAGCCAAAGCCGTCAGGTTGGGGCTCCGCGCACTAGCGCGGGAGACGTGCGAACGTCCCCCCAAACTGATGGAGCTCGCTGCGCGCACCGCGCGTCGCGAAGAGACTTGGCTACGGCAAAAGCACGCATTTTCGAACTTGCTAAAGAAGTCGGCCTGACGTCGAAAGAGTTGATCGCGCTCTTCAACGACCGTCTCGGCGGCATTTTCGAAGCGAAGAACCAACTGAGCGTCGTCCCGGATCAGATCGCCGATCTCGTCCGGAGCGTGCTCGCGAAGCCGGCCGCACCGGCCAAGCCGGCAGCAAAAGCCGCGCCGAAGGCGCCGGCTGCATCCGCTGCCGCCGCTCCGCCTGCCCCTCCGGCCGCGCCCGTCGCTAAGAAGGCCGCCGCCAAGCCCGCTGCTCCTCCGGCCGAACCCGTCGCGCGTCTAAAGCCCGTCACCGGCGCGACGCGTCCGGCGCGCGCGGCGGCTGCTGCCGCCGCGCCCGAAGCCGCCGTTGCCGAACCGCAAGCTCCCGCGCCTGAGGCCCGCGCCGCCGCAGCGCCGCCCGCCGCCGCACCCGCGGCCGTCGTTTCGCCCGCTCCTCCGCAAGGCGGCGCGCCGGTTGCCCCGGCTGCTGCGCCTCGGCCCAAGCCGGCGCCGAAGCCGGTTGCGCACGATCCGATTTTCCAACTCCGGCCGGTCCCCGCGGGTCAATCGTCAATCCGCCGCCCGGCCCCGCCGCCGACCACGACGGCCTCGGCGTCGCCCGGGCCGCAGACCGGCATGCCCGGCCGCCCCGGCGTCGCGCCGCGTCCCGGCACCGCACTTCCCGGCCAGGGCGGCAAAGCGCCCGTCGCGCCGGCCGCGCGTCCGGGGCAAGTCGTTCAAGCTCCCGGCAACCGGCGTCCCGCGGGTAACGGGCCGTTCCGTCCGATGGGCCCGGGGACGGCTCGTCCCGGCGTTCCGCCGCGCCCCGGTGAGACGACGACGTCGCCGACGCCGACTTCCGGCGGACGTCCCGGCGACAATCGCTTCCGCACGCACGAGGATAAGGCGGCTGCGAAAAAAGATCGCGAAAAGGAGATGCTGCTCGACAAAGAGCGGCATCGCGGCAAGAAAAAATCGGATCACATTCCGGCTGCGCCGGCGCGCACGCTCGAAGCGATCGAAATCCCCGACCTGCTGACGGTTCAAGAACTCGCGACGTCGATGATCATTCCGGTTAAAGACGTGATCACCGAGCTCATCAAGATGGGCACGATGGCGACGATCAATCAGAACATTCCGTCGGACGTCGCCACGCAAGTTGCAAAGAAGTTCGGCTTCAACGCGGTCGTCAAAGAGGCGGGCGAAGAAGTCAGCGTCGAGCAAGAAGAAGACAAGCCCGAAATGATGACGACGCGTCCGCCCGTCGTTACCGTTCTCGGCCACGTCGACCACGGTAAAACGTCGCTGCTCGATAAGATTCGCAAGGCGAACATCGCGGCGGGCGAAGCCGGCGGGATCACGCAGAAGATCGGTGCGTACACGGTCAAGCGCAACGATCGCGAGATCACGTTCATCGATACGCCCGGCCACGAAGCCTTTACCGCCATGCGCGCTCGCGGCGCGCGCGTCACCGACGTTGCGATCCTGGTGGTCGCCGCCGACGACGGCGTCATGCCGCAGACGAAGGAAGCCATCGCGCACGCACGTGCCGCCGGCGTTCCGATCGTCGTTGCGGTCAATAAAATGGATAAGCCCGACGCACAGCCGGATCGCGTCAAGCAGCAGCTCGCCGAAGACGGCCTCAATCCCGTCGACTGGGGCGGCAACGTCGAAATGGTGCCCGTATCCGCCAAGACCGGCGAGGGCATCGATCACCTGCTCGAAACCGTCCTGCTCGAAGCCGACATCCGCGATCTCAAGGCGAACAAGAATCGCCGCGCGACCGGCGTCGTTATCGAATCCGCGCTCGATCGCGGCCGCGGCGCCGTCGCGACCGTGCTCGTGCAAAACGGTACGTTGCGCGTCGGCGATATCGTCGTGGTTGGCGGAACCTACGGTAAAGTTCGTGCGCTGATCGACGACAAGGGCAAGCAAGTCAAGAAAGCCGGACCGTCGATTCCGGTCGAGATCATGGGCCTCTCCGACGTGCCCGCCGCCGGCGACACGCTGATGGTGGTCAGCGACGACCGGGTCGCTCGCGAAACCGCCGAGAAGCGCGCTACACGCCGTCGCGACGTGCGCATCTCTGCCGGCTCTTCGCAGCGCGTTTCGCTCGAATCGTTCATGTCGATGCCGACCGAAGGCAAGAAGACGCTCAACCTCATCCTTAAGGCCGACGGACAGGGTTCGCTGGAGGCTCTGCGCTCGCGCGTCGAGTCGCTCTCGAACGAAGACGTCGACATTCGCGTGATCCACGGCGGCGTCGGTGCAATTTCCCCGAACGACGTGAATCTCGCGAGCGCCTCAAACGCGGTGCTGATCGGATTCAACATCCGTCCGGACGAAACGGCCAAACGCTTGGCCGACAACGACGGCGTCGATCTGCGCTTCTATCAGGTGATCTACGAGATCGAAGAGGATCTGCTTAAGGCAATGCGCGGCATGCTGGCGCCGGTCTTCCGCGAGGTCACGCTCGGTCGCGCCGAAGTGCGCGAAGTCTTCAAGGTCAGCAAGGTCGGGACGATCGTCGGCTGCTACGTTACCAGCGGCAAGATCACGCGCAACGCCAAAGCGCGCGTGCTGCGCGACAGTGCGGTCGTGTTCGATGGCGAAGTCGAGAGCCTGCGCCGCTTCAAGGACGACGTTCGCGAGGTCGCCGAGAACTTCGAATGCGGTATCCAGCTCGCACGCTTCCAGGATCTCAAGGTCGGAGACATCATCGAAGCCTACACGACCGAGCAAGTCGCCGCAGAACTGGCGAGAGCCTGAGCCGGTTTCCGGCTCCCGCGGAGGTAGGAGAACATGAAAGCGCAGCGCATCGCGCGAATCGATCAGGAGATTCGCCGCATTCTTGGGACGCTCATCACGCAAGAGCTCTCGGATCCGCGTCTATCGTTCGTAACGGTGACGCGCGCCGAAATCAGCGACGATTTGCAGCACTGCAAAGTGTTCGTCTCGGTGATCGGCGACCGGCATCAAGCCCGTCAGTCGCTCGACGCACTGACGCACGCCAGCGGGTTTCTACGCGGCGAGCTGGGCCATAAGATCGACTTGCGCCACACGCCCGACCTGATCTTCATCGAGGACCGCTCGACCGAACGCGCCATCGAATTGGCCAAGACGCTGCGCGACGACGCCGAGCGCCATCGCGTAGCGGCGGAAGAGAACGCGGGATGATCGAGAGCACGCCGCGCATCGGCACCGCTGCCGAGATCGCCGAAGAACTGCGCCGTCGTCAAGCGTTCGTGATGGTGAGCCACGTAAAGCCGGACGGCGATACGTTGGGAGCCGGTCTCGCGCTCGGTCTCGCGCTCAAAAAGCTCGGTAAACGCGTTCACTATTTCCAAGAGGATGCAGTCCCGCGAAACCTCCGTTTCCTGCCTGACTCGCAGTTCGTCGCGCGCGCGCTGCCGGCGGATCTGCCGGCGGATACGCTTTTCGTCTTCGGCGACATGTCCGATATGGCCCGAGCGGGCGAGCATCTGCCGAAGCTCGATCGTGCCAACGTGCTCGACATCGACCATCATTTGGGCAACACGCTTTTCGGCGCGTTCAACTTCGTACTTCCGCAGGAGTGTTCCACCGGAACCGTCGTGATGCTCTTGCTGCGCGAGTTGGGGACCGAGGTCGATCGCGATATTGCCACGTGCATCCTGACGACGATCATGACCGACACGGGCGGCTTCATGCATTCGAACACGACGCCGGAAGTGCTCGAGCTGTCCGCCGATTTGATGCGGCGCGGTGCGAACAAAGAAGAGATCACCGAGGAGATCTTTCTCAACAAACGCGTCGCCGCGACGCGTCTGCTTGGTAAGATCGTCGACGAGATGAAGTTCAGTCACGACGGCCGCTACTGCTACTCGTACGTCGACGATGCGATGCTGCGCGAGACCGGTGCCGACGGTGAAGATACCGAAGACACGGTTAACACGCTGCGCGGGCAAGACGGCGTCGAAGTCGCGGCGTTGTTCAAGGCATACGACGGCGAAATCCGCGTGAGCCTGCGTTCCAACGGACGCGTCAACGTTCAGGCCGCAGCGAAACGGCTCGGCGGAGGCGGCCACTTCCGCGCCTCGGGTCTCACGTGGAACGGCTCGCTGAGCGACGGTATCGTCGCGGTCGAGCAGGCGCTGGTCGCCGAAGGCCTTTAAAGGCCGCGCTTGCTCGGATTCGTCAACGTATTCAAGCCGGCGGGTCCGACTTCGGCACAAGCGGTGGCGCGGCTGCGCCGCATCTACGGCATCTATAGCCGCGATCGAAAAATCGCGGCCGGACATCTGGGCACGCTCGACCCGCAAGCCGCCGGCGTTCTGCCGGTCGCAGTCGGTAAAGCGACGCGGTTGATCCCGCTGCTCGAAGATCAGCGCAAAGCCTACGCCTGCACGCTCGTGTTCGGACGCTCGACCACGTCGCAGGACGCGCTCGGCGAAACCGTCACGGAGGGCGCCGTGCCTAAAGACTGGGCTGCCCGGCTGGAGCGTGCGCTGCCGGACTTCATTGGGAAGATCTCGCAGATCCCCCCAATGTTCTCCGCGGTGCATCACCAGGGACGGCGTCTCTACGAGCTCGCGCGCGAGGGGAAAGAGGTCGAGCGAAAAGCGCGGGTTGCAACCATCTATGCCTTGACGGTGCTGGGCGTCGAACGGAACTGCGCGCGGTTGCGCATCGCGTGCGGCGAAGGAACGTACGTCCGCACGCTCTGCCACGACCTCGGTGCGTCCATCGGCGTACCCGCGCACATGGGCGCGCTCGTGCGAGAGGCCTCCGGGCCGTTCGTACTGTACGAAGCGCGGACGTTCGACGAGATCGCCGACGAGCCGGAAGTTTCGCTCATCGCGCCCGAACACATCATTCCATTTCCGACGATCGTGCTCGATCTGCGCGGCTCCGCCGACTTCCGCGCCGGTCGCGTCGTACCGCTGCCCCAAGGCGCCGCCGGCAAGCACGTCTTCGTGCGCGACGAGTCACGCACGCTGGTCGGCGTCGGCGAAGCGCTCGGCGCGCTGCTCGCGCCGCGCAAGGTCTTCGTATGAAGATCTATCACGAGATGTACCGCGAACTCGACCGCCCGCTCGCACTTGCAATTGGGTTTTTCGATGGCTTCCATCGCGGTCATCGCGAGATCGCGCGCGCGACGATGCGGATGCGCCGGCCGGGCTGGCGCTCCGGCGTTCTGACGTTTGCCGAGCATCCGGCCGCGTTCTTGCGCCCGGGGACCGAACCCCCACTTATCTGCACGCCCGAGGAGCGCATCGACCTCTTCGCGGCCGCCGGTTTCGACGAGTGCTTTTTCATTCGATTCGACGAGACCATCGCGACGCTATCGCCGGACGCGTTTCTCGAACGCCTCGTCGACTCGCTGGGCGCGCGCGGCGTTGCGGTCGGTTCGACGTTTCGTTTCGGGCACAAACGCGTGGGCGATGCCGCGCTGATGGCACGCTACTTCGCCGAACGCAACGTGACGTTCGCACCGGTCGACAACGTCGCCGACGGCGGCGAGCGCATCTCGAGCACGCGCATCCGCGGCTTGATCGCTGAAGGTGCGATGGACCTCGCCGACCACTTGCTGGACGGCAGCGGTTATGAAATTCGCGCCGGCGTGGAGTTGGGGGCCGGGCGCGGTCACGATCTGAACTTCCCTACTGCTAACCTTCGCGTGCCGGCAAAACTACTGCCGAAAGACGGCGTGTATTCCTCGACCGCCCGCTACGACGGCCGCGACTATGCGGCCCTCGTTTCCATCGGAACGAACCCGCAATTTGGAGGAGAGAAGCGAACCGTCGAGGCGTGGCTGCGCGATTTCCATCACACCGTCTACGGCCGCGAAATCGCGCTGCGCGACCTGCGCTACGTTCGCGAACAGCGCCTCTTCGCAGGCGTCGACGAACTCATCGAACAAATGCACCGCGACCGCGAAGCAGTCGCCTACCCCACCTACGGCTAGTCGAGGAAAATGATGATCGCCACTGTCATCCTGAGCGTAATGAGCGCAGCGAATGTAGTCGAAGGGCGAAGGATCGCGATAATCCTTTCACTTGGACTATTAGCAGCATGCAGCGGTGCGTCGAACGCTGCGACGAACTCCGCCACGGACGCGAACGCAGCGCCGCAGCACGCGCACATCGGCAGCGCGGCTCCGAACTGGACCGAGCCCGAGGCCGGCGGCGGAACGCTGGAGCTAGCGTCGCTCAAGGGCAAGGCCGTCTATCTAAACTTTTTTGCGACCTGGTGCCCGCCGTGCAACGAAGAAGCGCCCGCGATCAACGCGCTGCAGCAGAAGTACGCGTCGCAGGGGCTCCAAGTCGTCGGCGTGGACGTGCTTGAAAACGCCGCGGCTGCCGAGAAGTTCCGCACCGAACACAAGCTCGTATATCCGGCGTTAGCCGATTCGGGGACGCTGCGCGACGAGTACAACATCAACGGCCTTCCCGTTCACGTCTTCATCGACCGTGCCGGCGTCGTAAAGAACATCGTCGTCGGCGAGCTCAGCCCAAGTGAAATGGACGAGAACGTTCAGCGCATCATCCGGTAGCCGTCTAGGCCGCGCGGACGCGGAGTTCGTCACCGTCGAGCGTGACGTCGGCGGTGCCGCCGTCGCGCAGTTCCCCGCGCAGGATCGCGGTCGAGAGCGGCGTCGAGACGTAGTGTGAAACCGTTCGCTGCACGTAGCGGGCGCCGCTGCCCGCACCCATCGACACGCGCGCCAGGTAGAGCTTGGCCTCGTCGGAGAGATGCAGCGAGACGTTGCGCGCGCCAAGGCGCTGCCCGAGTGCGTCGGCATGAATCGTCACGATCGCTTCGATTTCCGGTAAACCGAGCGCTTCGAACGCAACGACTTCGTCGATGCGGTTGATTAGTTCGGGCCGCAGCGCGAACGACATCTCGTCGTCTTCCAGATTCGTCGTCAGCACGATCAGGGCGTGACGGAAGTCGATGGTTCGGCCCTTCGCATCGGTGACGCGGCCGTCGTCCAGAATCTGCAGCAAGACTGCAGCGACGTCGGGGTGGGCTTTCTCGAGTTCGTCGAACAGTACCACGCAATACGGGCGCCGGCGCACCGGTTCGGTCAGCTGACCCGGCTCGTCGTGTCCGGCGTACCCAGGCGGTGCGCCGAGCAGGCGTGAGATCGAGTTTGCCTCGGTGAATTCGGATAGATCGATCCGGACGAGCGCTGCCTCGCTGCCGAAGAGCGCCTCGGCTAGCGATTTCGCAAGCTCGGTCTTGCCGACGCCGCTCGGACCGCGAAAGAGGAAGCTTCCGAGCGGTTTGCGCGGGTCGTGCAAACCCGCACGGGCGCGGCGCACGGCTTCGGAGACGGACGAAATGGCCCGGTCTTGCCCGACGACCCGGCGCGAAAGCTGAGCTTCCAAATCGAGCAGCTGATTGGCTTGCGATTCGGAGAGCGAGGACTGCGGTATCCCCGTCCAGCGGGTGACGACGGCGGCAACGTGTTCGCGCGTGACGCGCGGCGCGACGACTTCGCCGCGGTTCTGCAGCGCGACGAACGCGGCAGCTTCGTCCATGAGATCGATCGCCTTGTCCGGCAGAAATCGATCGGCGATATAGCGGGCCGAAAGCTGCGCTGCGGACTCGACGGCGTCGTCGGTAATCACGACCTTGTGATGGCGTGCGTACCCCTCGCGCAGCCCGCGAAGAATCGAAATCGTCTGTTCGATGCTCGGCTCTTCGACCATCACCGGCTGGAAGCGGCGTTCGAGTGCGGCATCCGACTCGATGTATTTGCGGTACTCGTCGAAGGTCGTCGCGCCGATGCACTGCAGTTCGCCGCGGGCAAGCTCGGGCTTGATCATCGAACTCAGGTCGAGCGATCCTTCAGCCGCACCTGCCCCGACGAGCGTGTGCAGTTCGTCGATGAAGAGCACGACGTCGCGCGCACTACGTTTAACTTCATCTAAGATACGCTTTACGCGCCCTTCGAATTCGCCGCGGTATTTCGTGCCCGCGACCAGCGGCCCGAGCGAGAGCGCGAGCACTTTCTTTCCGCGCAGCGTAGCGGGCACGTTCCCCACAACGATGCGCTGCGCCAAGCCTTCCACGACGGCCGTTTTCCCGACGCCCGGCTCGCCGACGAGAACGGGGTTATTCTTGCTGCGCCGTGCGAGAATCGAGACGACGCGCTCGATTTCATCGTCGCGCCCGATGACCGGATCCAGCTTGCCGGCGCGCGCGAGTTCGGTGAGATCGCGCGAATACTGCGCCAGCGTCGGCGTCCCGCCCCGCAGCCGCTTGCCGAGCTCGTCGATGGGATTGGGGGTGCCGCCCTGCCCCTGCATCTTCTCGGAGAAATACACGCTGCCGGCGATGATGCCCGCCGCCGCTACGGCGGCGCCCAAATACGGCAGGGCGTGCTTTAAGGTGATCTTCTGCGCGCAGGGGGTGCAGAGCAAGCGCCGCCCGTCGAAGATGGGAGCGGGCGTCGAACCGCAGTTCTCGCAAGCAGTCGTCGTATTCATCTGTTCTCTCTACCTCGAGCGCCCAAGCGGGGTTTCAACGAGTATGCGGGGTTTAAGCGAGCCGACGCTAAGGGAAGAAGCTAGCTGTAAGGGGGAGATTACAAACATGGGAATTTCTAGCTTGGATCGTTTTCGGCCTCATCGTCGGCATCGTCGCGAAATGGATCGTCCCCGGGGCCGGCTTCGGCGGAATTCTGGGCGACATCATCGTCGGAATCGTCGGCGCCCTCCTGGGAGGCTGGATCTACGGATTCTTCGCGCACGTGGGCGTTACGGGCTTCAACATTCCGAGTATGGTCTGCGCCCTCATCGGGGCCGTGGTGCTACTCTATATCGTGCGAGCCTTGAGCGGGAACCGGGCGGCAGTCTAGGTTCTGGACCGGCCTGCCCCCACGGGGGCAGGCGTCCCTTCGGGCGGCTGCAAATAGGCTCGCATTGCCCGGCCAGGCGCCGGGATTTGCTCGCTCTAAGGGGTTTGAAGACCGATGGCCTACATCATTACCGAACCGTGCATCGGCACGAAGGATAAATCGTGCGTGGACGTGTGTCCCGTCGATTGTATCCACGGCAAGGATGAGGACGAGATGCTCTACATCGATCCGGAAGTCTGCATCGATTGCGGCGCGTGCGTTTCGGCATGCCCGGTCGAAGCGATCTTCGCGGATTCCGACATCCCGGAGAAGTGGGAAAAGTACACGGCCATCAACGCCGACTACTTCAAGAAGTAACTTCCCTAGAAGCTTGTCCTAGAACCGTATTCCGAACATCGTGACCGGGCGCGCGACGACGACGTCGGCGTCTTCGAGTAATTGCGGCGTCGCATCGCGCGTGCGCACGGCTTCGATCGACGCGATGCTTCGAACGCGCGGCGACCGTGCGTTGCGTGACGCGTCGCGAAAGAAGACGCGATCGCCGGCGGATTCCACACCCTCTCCGCGCAGCGCGATGAACGCGCACGGATGGGCGCCGACGCCATGCAAACGCTCCCCGCGCCTCTCGAACCCGATCGCGAACTCGCCTGCGGCCGGCAAGCGCAGCGGAATCACCATTCGTCCGCCCTCGCGGAGCGCGTCCCACCAGCCGGAGGGGATGTCGTCGCAGCGCGCCGTGATCGCTATGCGGTCGTAGGTCCGCGCGCCGTCCGAACCTGCAGTACCGTCGCCTCCAAGGACGCGCACGCGATCGTAGCCGAGCTCCGCTAGCGTCCGTGATGCGCGCTCGCACATATCGAGGTCGAGCTCGATACTGGTCACGCTCCCGCCGGGACCTGCCAGCTGGGATAGCAGCGCCGCGTTGTAACCGCTGCCGGTGCCGACCTCGAGGATCTGATCCCCGGGCCGCACTTCGAGCAGCTCGAGCATCTGCGCGATCATCGACGGCTGTGATATCGAGGATAGGATCTCGTCGCCGTCGACTTTTAGCGCGATCGCCTGATCGGCGTACGTCTCTTCCGCTCGGACCATGGGCAGGAAGAGGTGCCGCGGCACCGCTCGCATCGCTGCAGCGACCGCCCGTGAACGCAGGACGCCGGCGCGCTCCAACTGCGCGACGAGGGTCTCGCGCAGGCGAGTCTCTCGCTCCATACCCCTGCATTCGACCTCGGCGGCGAGGTGCGCTCCCGGCTCGTCGTGAAAAAGACGGCATGAACTCGCCGATGATTTCAAACGAGACGTTCGACCTTATTTTCGCCTACTCACCGCTGGCGATCGGGCTCGTGATTTACGCCATTTTCTTCGTCGCCAAGCGCCACGAAGCCGCAGCCGGCGGCGCCCCCATCGGCCAAACCTTCGCCTGCGCCAACTGCGGCCGCCGCGGCATTCGCGAGCACATGGTCCCCCAGCAGCACGATGGCGCCGTCAGCTATTACTGCACCCACTGCGCCGGCCATTAGCCGCCGGAGCGCAACTTCACCCGCCCCGGTGGACCCCGCTCGAACAATCCACGAAGCCGCACCGCCTCATCCGCGGGCACGCAAGCTTTCGGAATGATGACGAATCGCGAACTCGCTACAAACAGCAAGTAGTTTCGCTTCGTCTCGACCACTTTTCTCACCGCACCCCAATCCGTCGAAGACGACGACGCATCGCTGCGATACTCATACCCCGACGAAGAGAACGTGTAGGAACTCGCACCATTTGCCGCGTGCGCTTTCATCATGCGAGCGGCGATGAATTCCAAGCTGATGCGATAGTAGATCGCCAGCCCGATCCCGGTTATAACGAAGAACGTAATCAATCCAACCGGCGAGTCGTGAAATCGAAAGATCCCCCAAGCAGCGCCAATAACGAGCGTCGCCGGCACAAACCCCGAATGCCACCGATACCAGGAGTACCCGTCACGATAATCCGCAAGGCTGCGAACAATCGGAACCTCAATAGAATCGCCCGCCACTAAATCTGCAGAACTTCGCGAATCTCCGGAACGTCGGCAACGACAACCGCTTCGATCGCACCCTTGAGCGTCATCGTAGAAGCCGTGCATCCGCCGCAAGCCCCCAGCATCTGCACGTACGCCACGCCATCCTCAACCTTGATAAGCCAAACCTCACCGCCATCCATAGCGATGCCGGGGCGGACTTTATCGATAGCCGCATTCACCCGCTGCTCAATCGAGAGCGGCTTAGCGCCCAGTTCAGGTGAAATCTCGTTCGTACTCATTGAAGTCACTATCTAAGACCCGTGCTGCGGGTGGCCGTATGCGGATGCCTCGGGGATTGGGCGAGCTTCGTTCCCCCGGGCCGTTTTTCGCAACTTTCAGAGGAAGTTCGCCCTCCGGGCTTTTGCGAAAAAATCAGAAATCGCCCGGGGAACGAAGCTCGCCCAATCCCCGAGACATCAGCAAAAAAGCTAGTCGGGCTGAGCTTCTCCGTGGTCGTTCATTACCTCGTGCATCGATCCGGCCATCGAGATCGCGTCGTCCCACTTCCGCTGCCACATATTCCGACCGAAGATCAAACCGACGCAACCCGCCTCCATCGCGATGCGCGCTTTGTGAATCGTTGCTTCATCGCCCATCTTGGACCCGCCGGAGACGAGAACGAGCGTACGCCCTGCCGACTTAACGACGCGGCGCAAGCCTTCGACGTCGCTGAATTCGAGGGTGTTATACGGCTTCGGCGACTTCGACGCGCCGTCCGCATTCCACACCGGTTCGTTGAGCTTCACGATGTCCGCGCCCATTTCGCATGCAACGCGCGCTGCATAGTCGATGGCATATAACGACTCGATTCCACCTTTGGTTTTCACTGCAGCGCCGCGCGGATAGGCCCAGATCACCAGCGGCATGCCGTAGCGATCGCACTCGCGCCGCACTTCGTTACATTGCGCGATGTCGTCGGCTTGCGCCGGCGAGCCGACGTAGAGCGTGTAGCCGACCGCATCAGCGCCGAGACGAATCGCGTCTTCGACGGACGACGTTAGCGGGCTGAATGCGTCGTCGTCGCTGGGGATGTTCGTTTTGCCGTTGACCTTCAGAAGAAGTGGAACGCGGCCAGCATATTTCTTCTGATATTTCTCGGCGAGGCCGATGTGCAGCGCGATCCCCGAAAAATTGCCTTCCACCGCCAACCGGTAGATCCAATCGGTGTCGAGCGATTCCGGATTGTCGAAGAAATCGATCGGTCCGTGCTCGAGGCCCTGGTCGATCGGCAGCATCATCAGCGTGCCGTTGGCCGGGCCATGTTCGTACATCAGCCGGTGGAGCCGCGTGCGCTTCCCGGTCGATAGGTTCATGTCGTCAAAGGTGGCGCGGCGGATGGCCGCAGTCAGAGTCGTCATAGGCGAACCGCCTTCGGCCAGGGTCGAACGCACCCCTAGCGAAGCCGCTCAATCGTGGATCGGCGTATCGGTTTTATCGGACTTGGGGCCATGGGTGAGCCAATGGCGCGCTCGCTGACGCGGGGCGGCTTCGCGGTGACGGCCAGTTCCTACCGAAGGCGCGAGGCCCTCGAGCGCTTAGTAGCTGACGGCGTGGTGGAAGCCGACGGCCCCATGGCGGTGGCCGTCGCGAGCGACGTCGTGATCCTGTGCGTACCCGATGCGCCCCAGGTCGAGGAGGCGCTCTTCGGGCCTACCGGGGTGGCCGCCGGTGCCCGGGCGGGGATGCTGGTGATCGACATGTCCACCATCTCGCCCACGGCGTCGCAGCGCTTCGCACAACGTTTGCGCCAAGACGATGTGGCCTTTGTCGACGCGCCGGTCAGCGGGGGCCCGCTTCGGGCTGCGAACGGCTCGCTCACGATTATGGTGGGCGCGAGCGACGACGACTACAAACGGGCCGAACCGATCTTGCGCGCCATGGGTACTCCGCACCATCAAGGGCCGGTCGGAATGGGCGAGACCGTCAAGCTCGTGAACCAGATCGTCATCTCCAACGTGATGATCGCGAACGTCGAGGGGCTCGTTTTTGCGGAGCGGGCCGGTGCAAATCTTGACAATGTGCGTAAAGTTCTCGCAAGCGCCACAGGATCGAACTACCTTCTGGAGCAGTGGTTGCCTAAAACCTGGCTGGCTGGTACGTTCGAGGGGGGTTTTGCATTGGATCTCTTACGCAAGGACCTCGCAGCGGCACTGGACACAGCTCGGGCCATGGATTTCTCGATGCCGGCATCAGAGCTGGCCTACGAACGGTACACCGATCGCTCCTTGAAGGGGGATGGCGCGCTGGACTACAGCGCAATAGCCAAGTCGTATGAACGGATTGCTGGAGATGAAGACGCGCGGCGCGTTCGTCAAGAGCCCGGACTTCAATAAGAAGATCCTGGTCGTCGACGATGAGTCTGCAATTTTGCAGACGTTGCGCTTCAACCTGGAGCGCAGCGGCTACACGGTCGTGACCGCAAGCGACGGACGCAACGCGATCGCCATGGCGCAGCGCGAGCAGCCGGACCTCGTGGTTCTCGACATCATGCTTCCGGTGCTCGACGGCATCGAGGCGTGTAAGGAGATCCGCAAGTTCAGCTCGGTGCCGATCATCATGCTGACGGCCAAGGACCAAGAGATCGACAAAGTGCTCGCGCTCGAGCTCGGCGCCGACGACTACGTCACCAAGCCGTTCGCACTGCACGAATTTCTCGCGCGCGTCAAGGCGCGTCTGCGCCGCCAAGCGCCGATTCAGTCCGGGCACGACGAAGCGATTTCGCTCGGCGGCATCGTCCTCGACCCGTCACGCCAGCAACTCGTCGTTCGCGGTAAGGACGTGGCGCTCGCGCCGAAAGAGTTCGCGCTGCTTCGCGTGCTGATGGAGAACCACGGCCGCGTCGTTACCCGTCAGACCTTGCTCGACAAGGTGTGGGGATACGATTTCGAAGGCGAGCAGCAGACGGTCAGCGTGCACATTCGCTGGCTGCGCGAGAAGATCGAAGAAGATTCACGTACGCCGCGGCATATCCTAACGGTGCGCAGCCGCGGGTACATGTTTAAGACCTAGCCGCTTGCTGCGGGGCTCTTCGATCGCATGATCACGCTTGGGTGGGCGCTATTCGCGGCGGTCGCCGGCGCGCTCCTAACGCTGCTCGTCACGCGCGCGCTCGCTTCACGCGTCGCCGGCGATCCACCCGTTACGGCGCCTTCCGACCCTGCGACTCAGTTCGACGGAGCGTTCGTTCGCCTCGTCCGGGCGCTCCCCATCGGCGTTATCCTGGTCGACCGGAGCCAGCGCGTGGAGTTCGCAAATGGAGCCGCCGGCGCGATCTTCGGCTTCGATGCGGGACGCGTCGGCGGCCACATCATCGAAGCGATTCACAGCGTCGAGTTTGAAGGGCGCATCTCCGAAGCGCTGCGCGGCGAAGCCTCGGTCGCGCCGTTCGAGCTGCCCGGGCGCCGCGGCGCTCGCACGTATCGCGTTTCCGTCTATCCGCTCGTCGAAGGCGGCGACGCGCAGCGCGTCGTCGTGTTCGCAGAGGATCAGACGGACCTCGTTCGGTTGGATCGTGCGCGTAAGGAGTTTCTTTCCAACGTTTCGCACGAACTGCGAACGCCGCTGTCGTCGATCAAACTGATGATCGAGACGGTGATCGAGTCGCCGGATGAAGAGGCCTCCGATTTATTCCTGCCTCAAGCTCTGGCGCAAGTCGACCGGTTGACGGATCTGGTACAGCAGCTTCTCGATCAGACGCGCGCTGAGTCCGGCGCGCTCAAACTCAACCTTCGCGATATCGATCTCGAAGAGGTCGCCGGCCCCATCGTAAGCTCGTTCGAACCGCAAGCCTCGAACAAAGGCGTCTCGCTGCAACTGCTGCCGGCGCGTCCGGTGCGCGTTGAGGCCGACGCCGACCGGCTCGCGCAAGTGTTCGTCAATCTCATCGACAACGCGATCCGGCACACGCCGAACGGCGGCCGAGTTAAGGTCGAGCTGGACGCGCGCGGCAGCGATGCCGTGGTGCGCGTGCGCGATAACGGCGCCGGCATTCCCTACCGCGACCTGCCGCGTATATTCGAACGCTTCTACGTCGTCGACCGATCGCGCACGCGCGAAAGCGGAGGTTCCGGGCTTGGCCTCGCCATCGTAAAGGGCATCATCGACGCGCACGGCGGTTCCATTTCAGCGGAATCGACGCTGGGGCGAGGGACGACGGTTACCATTCGCATACCCATCATGCGCGTGCATCGGGAGTCTTAATCCACGGATAAAAGACGCCTAACCTTGGTAGCGTAGCCTAAATCCATGCTGTGGACGGCCGTAGAGGGAAGCGACTTCGAGGAGCAGGCGATGCGCCGCCAGATCGTGGCATTTCTCGAAGAGTACTGCCGCGGGATGACCATGCGCGACGCACACGAGTGGTTCCCGGACGCCTTCGCAGAGCATCCTTAATACATCGTTAATAGAAATGGAGTCCGGGCCTCAGGCGGGCTTTTTCGCCGGAGCCGATGAACCAATGGCGCGAATGTTTGCCACTCCGCCGTCGCTCGCCGACGTAGCTGCCGAAACGAAACTCAAGGCCGAGAGCCTGGACATCTATTATGGCGCCTTCCAAGCAATAAAGAACGCATCGCTGAGCGTTCCCGCGAACTGCGTCATGGCGTTGATCGGTCCGTCCGGTTGCGGAAAATCGACGTTCATTCGGGCGCTCAATCGCATGCACGATTTAACTCCAGGCGCGCGCGTCGTCGGCCAGGTACTGCTCGACGGTGACGACATATATGCGCCCGGCGTCGATCCGGTGATGATCCGCCATCGTATCGGCATGGTTTTTCAGCGCCCCAACCCGTTTCCGAAATCGATTTTCGACAACGTCGTGTACGGCCCGCGCATCCACGGCGAACGGAATCGCAAGAAGCTGCTGGAGATTGCGGAACGCAGCCTGCGCCACGCCGCGCTTTGGGACGAGGTCAAAGATCGCCTCGATCGTTCCGCACTCGATCTTTCCGGCGGCCAGCAGCAGCGCCTGTGCATCGCGCGATGTCTTGCGGTCGATCCGGAAGTAATTTTCGATGGACGAGCCGGCTTCGGCTCTCGACCCCATCGCGACCAGCAAAATCGAAGATCTGATCGACGACTTGAAAAAAGAATACACCGTCGTGATCGTCACCCACTCGATGCAGCAGGCCGCGCGAATCAGCGATTATACGGCATTTTTCCTCATGGGCGAGATCGTCGAAACCGAGACGACATCCTCGATTTTCACCAAGCCCAAGGACAAGCGCACCGAGGACTACATCACGGGACGGTACGGTTAGCGACGAAGGTCGCACGTCTCAGGTCGTAGCCGGATCGGTCACGGGGCAAGTATCCTGTAGAGCGACGGGGCCTAAGCTGGTCTTAAACCCCTCTTAAGACGCCCCAAGTAGACTCTGGGGAGTGTCAAAATACCCCGAAATCCATGGGAGACTTTCTAACGTGTCATCACTTCTTTCGCGCGTCGTTCTGACGGTAGCGGCGGTCGTGTTGGCGAGCACCTCGTTTGCGCTGGCGGAAACAAAGGCAACACCAGCACCCAAAACGACGGTCGCGCAGGCCGGACCTGCCGCTACGCCGACTCCGAACCCGTTCACCTATCGCGGCTACGTTCGCGCATACGATTTTACTCGTCAAAACTCGACGAATTATCCGGGCGTCCAGTGGAACCCGGCAAAGTACAACTCGAACGCGGTGAACCAATCGTCGTTCGAAGCCGCAGTCGACCTGCACGCCGACTATCACTTCGCGGGCAGCGGATTTTACATCGGCGGCGGATACTTCTACGGAAATCCGTTCGACGGGCAATGCGTCGTTGCGAAGAACCACGAAAAAGGCGGCGTGTGCGTCACGGCGGTCCCGCCGAACACCAACCCGGACGATACGCTTCCGGGCTTCACGCTCTCGACGATCGACGAAGCCTACCTCGGCTTCAAGTCGAACGAATTCTCTGGACTCGTCGGCAACATGCTGCTGAACAACCCGTGGGCCGGTTCCTACGATGGGACGCGCGTAAAGCCCGCCGCCTATCAAGGTGCCGACTTCACCTACACGATGGCTCCCCAGGGGCTAACGCTCGAAGCGGCCGATATGATCGAGTACCAAAACCGTACCTCGTCGGCATTCACGCAGTCGACGCTGCTCACGAGCTATCCCGCCGGCGGCGGCGGTCTCGCCTCGAACATCTACGTGCCGCCTTCGCAGTGCAAAGCGACCGTATGTACCGGTATTAATACGACCGGCTTCTTTATGGGCCGCGCCAGCTGGACGTCGGCTGCGAGCGAGCCGAACAACATCTCGGCGGATGGATACCTGTACGCAGTCGACGACATCTATACCATGTGGTACGGCGACGCAAAGTACACGTGGTCGCACACGCCGTTCCAACCCTACATCGCGATCCAGGGCGGTACGGAAACCAACGCCGGTAACTCCGTCGTCGGAAAGATCGATAGCCAAGCGATCGGTGCGCAGCTCGGCGCGACGTACAAAACGAAGTACGGCAGCATCCTGGGTACGTTCGGCTTCGATTACATTCCGTGGAAGACGGATACGATCACCCTTCCCACGGGCGTGAGCTGCAGCAGCACCACGAACACGATCTCGGCCAAGGGTAACGGGCTCAACTACTTCCTGCCCAACCAGGTACCGGACTGCCTCACGCAAACGAACGGCCAGACGCAGATCTATTACGGCGGCTGGGCTAGCGCGTACACGGACAACTACGCGACCGATCCGCTCTATACCACCAGCATCTCGCAGGGTATGGTCGATCGTCGTGCAGCCGGCACGAGCTACAAGATCCAAGGCCAGTTCACGTCGACGAACAACAAGTTCGTGTTCTACGCAAGCGACGCGTGGTATCAGTACGGGAACAACATTTCCCAGACGCTTCCGATCTACAGCTCGTACAGCAACCTCCCGACCAACGAATGGGACCTTGACGGCCGGTACTACTTTAGCGAGAACAAACCGGGCCATCTCTACAAGGGCCTGCTCATCCGTTATCGCTACGCACAGCGCACGATTCCCGACACGTACTTCGCGTCGGGCGCCACGTGGCTGGGCGGCATCCCGCTCTTCAAATACAACCGTGCTCAGATTGAGTATGATTTCTAGGTCGAGCGGCGCCTTCTAGGTACATAACGGCCCTGGGTTAAATATCCAGGGCCGTTATGAATTCTACGATGAAGGCTTTGGTCAAGGAGCGTCCGGAGGCGGGTTTTACGCTGGCCGAGGTGCCGGTGCCGGCCATCGGACCGACCGACGTCCTCATCCGCGTCGAGAAGGCCGGCGTCTGCGGGACGGACTGGCACATCTACTCGTGGGATAAATGGGCACAAGCGCGCGTCAAGCCGCCGCTGACCATCGGGCATGAGTTCATGGGGACGGTTGAAGCCGTTGGTGACGCGGTGCGCTCCGTGCGCGTCGGGGATCGCGTTTCGGCCGAAGGCCATATCGCCGACATGACGTGCCTGCTCTGCCGCACCGGCCAGGCACATATCTGCGAACGCGTCAAGATTATTGGCGTCGACTGCAACGGTGCGTTCTCGGAATACATCGCGATGCCCGAATACAACGTCTGGAAACTGGATCCGGCGATTCCGGACGAGTTCGCCGCGATTTTCGATCCGCTCGGCAATGCCGTGCACACGGTCATGGCGGCCGGCGTGAGCATCAAGAGTGTCGTGATCACCGGCGTCGGCTCGATCGGACTCATGGCGATTCCGGTGGCGCGCGCCGCGGGCGCGTCGTCGGTCTATGCGATCGACGTGAACCCGGCAAAGCTCGAACTGGCGAAACGCCTCGGCGCCGACGAGACGTTCCTAGCGACGCAAGACGGCTTGGTCGACGAAATCAAACGGCGCACCAGCGGCGACGGCGTCGACGTACTGCTCGAGATGTCGGGAAGCGGCGTCGCGATCGACAATGGTCTGCAGATGGTTCGCAACGGCGGTACCGCCGCGCTGCTCGGCATTCCGAGCGACAACGTCAGCATCAATCTGGCGGAACGCATTATTTTCAAAGGCCTCACGGTGCTCGGCATCAACGGACGGCGCATGTTCGAGACTTGGTATCAAACGCAGGCGCTGGTGAAGAGCGGGCGCGTCGATCTTCGCCCGATCATCACGCACGTGCTTCCCTGGACGCAGTTCGACCGCGCGTTCGAACTCATGCGCACCGGCGAAGCGGCGAAGATCGTCTTGGATTTTAAAGGAGACCTCGCATGACTACCGCTATCTCAAGCTTCGAACAGCATCTGCGCGACGAAATCGACGCGCTTAAAAAAGCGGGCACGTACAAGCAATTGCGGCACTCTGACGACGCCCATGGCGCCGGAAGTGCATATGGAGGAAGCCGGCGACGTCATCGTGCTCTCCAGCAACAACTACCTCGGCCTTTCAGACCTTTCCGAGGTGATCGACGCGGGGAAGAAGGGACTCGACAAATACGGTGCCGGTACCGCGTCGGTGCGCTTTATCTGCGGAACGCTCGACGTTCACCGCACGTTGGAAGACCGGATCGCGGAGTTTTTGGGGACGGAAGCGTCGCTGTCGTACGTTGCCTGTTGGAACGCGAATACCGGTCTGTTTGCAACCGTCTGCGGCGAGGGCTCGGCGATCATCTCGGACGAACTCAATCACGCCTCGATCATCGACGGCGTCCGTTTGGCGAGTAAGTCGAAACGCGCGGTCTACAAGCACGGCGACATGGCCGACCTCGAGGCTAAACTGCAAGCGGTGCAGGGCCTCTCACCGATTCTCGTCGTGACCGACGGCGTGTTCTCGATGGAAGGTTCGCTTGCGAAACTGCCGGAGATCGTCGCGCTCTGCAAGCGTTACGGCGCGGTTAGCGTGGTCGACGACTCGCACGGAACCGGCGTCATGGGCAAGACCGGTCGCGGCACGATCGAGCACTTCGGTTTGACCGGGCAGGTCGACATCATTACCGGAACGCTCGGAAAAGCGTTGGGCGGCGCCGCCGGCGGGTTCGTCGCCGGGAGCCACGCGCTCATCGATATTCTCATCCAACGCTCGCGCCCGCAGCTCTTCTCGAACGCGCTGCCGGGGACGGTCGCTTGCAGCTCGCTTGCCGCGATCGATTATCTCGACGCGCATCCGGAACTCGTGGACCGCCTGCGCGAAAATACCGCGTACTTCCGCGCCGGCCTCACGCGCCTCGGATTCAAACCACTCGAAGGACCGAGTGCGATCGTACCGATCATCGTCGGCGAGACCTCGTTCGCCATCGCAATGAGCGCGAAGCTCTTGCAACGCGGCATCTTCGTCACGGGCTTCGGCTTCCCGGTCGTTCCCGAAGGCACGGCTCGCATCCGCACGCAGCTCTCCGCAGCGCTCACGAGAGAAGAGATGGACCACGCGTTACGTGCGTTCGAGGCCGTCGGGAAGGACGTCGGACTTCTAAGCTAGCGACCGCACGACACCGCGTCGTGCGCTTGCTTTCTTTTAAAAAAATTGGCGGTAACGACGGTGCGACCGAGTTGAGGCATAATTCATCTAGGCCTAAGAATATGCCAACGTATGCGGGGTAGACTGACGATTGTGGGAGGGCGGTCGTCACTGGCTCCCGTAGGTTAAACTACCGGTTTGCAAAATGCACGGATAAGAAGTGGCATGATCGCTAGCTCACGGTTCCCCTTGCGGCTGTACGTCGTCGAAAGTCAGCGACTATTCGGTAAAGCCCTCTGTCAAGTATTTGCGTTAGATCCGGACGTCGTCGTGGTCGGCGACTCGCACGCCGTGGACGCGGATGCGCTGATACGAGTAAACCCCGACCTGATCGTCCTCGATCTCGACGGCGGGGTCGAAGTCACCAGCGGTCTCGAAGTCTGCCGTCAAGCCGCGCCGCAAGCCCGAGTATGCGTTCTTTCAATGCGCCCGCACGCCGAACTGATGCAAAGCTGCCTGGCGGCTGGCGCGAAAGGGTACATCGTCAAGGATAGTACGCCGGCGGAACTCGTGCGCGCCGTGAAGATGATCGCGGATGGGGAAACCTACGTCGACCATCGAATCGCGGGCGCCTTGCTGCGCCGGCGCAGCCTCACGAGCGGTCGAGCCGATATCGACGAACTGTCGATGCGCGAAACCGAGATCGTGCGTCTTATCGCGCAAGGGCTTTCGAACAAAGAGATCAGCGCGCGCCTCGGTCTTTCCGAGAAGACGGTGAAGAATCACATCAGCCGGATATTCTCAAAACTGAATATCGGCGCTCGCTCTCAAGCGGCCGTCCACGCGATTCGCATCGGACTTTGTTGAGGGCGCAAGCGACCGCTGCGCCGTAGCCTGCGGTCAGCTCGCGAGGGCGAGGCCGGACAGCATGATCGCCTCATAGCTGCAAGCTGGAGGCAGCTATACTTACCATCGGACGGTGCACCCCGAGCATCACCACGGGGAAGTCCTGGGTGAGCCGAAAGGTTGGCGCCGACACGCGGTCTTGCGTCATGATTAGCCAGCGCGCGTAACGCTGCGGCGAGTCGTGAAGCCGGTTACATGCGACCGACTGCGCGATCGTATACGCGAAGGCAGGCGCGTATCGCGCTGCATGCGGTAGCCCCGCCGCCCGCGATTTGCGCGAATACATCGGCCGGCGCGGAGCGCCCGCCCAGAAATGCGTCGAGCACGCGAACGAGGCGCATGCGGGGCGGGCAACGCTGCCGGGGAAGCCTACCACGAGTGGTCGGTTCAGAACCGCACATTGGGTTTTCGCGCCCGGGTGCGAGGTGGCCAAGCAAGCAGACGCTATATCACCTTGGTAGACGGCTAATATAAATAGATGGGGCGGGTGGTCGATAAGGACTACATGCGTTCTTTACCGGCCCTTGGCTGCTTCTTAATAATCATCGACACTGCCGCTTGCTCCGGCTCCGCTCCTCTGGTGCCCTCGGGCAACCCGGCAGCCCACCACCAGCCGGGCGTTTCCACACTGACGACGATGGATGCTCCCGGCTCGATCGACGCTTCCGGCCCAATCGTCGCGCTCATCAGCGGCGGCTTCACGATCAACGCGGGTGCCGGTAAAGGCAACGTTCACGTCTACGTGAACTCGTCGACGACGGTAACGGGAACCATCGCGGTCGCCAACACGGCTTCCGTCGTCGGAACGGGTTCGTTCGCGACATCGATAACGGCCACGAGCGTCGTCGTGAGCGGCTCGATTCCGGCCTCCACTGCCGTTTCGGTAAGCGGTCCCATCGGGAACTTAATTTCCGGCGGGTTTACCCTTAACGGCGGACCATCGGTCGGCAACATTCACGTTTACACGGGAAGCTCGACGGCGATCGGCGGCGGCCCGGTAACCGTGGGGTCGTACGCTCAGGCGACCGGAACCGGCTCGCTTGCAACGAGCATCACGGCAGGCTATGTGGCCGTGTTTCCATCGGCGCCGCCGCTGACGACGCTCGCCGGCAGCGTCGCTGCCGCGACCGCGTACGGCTTTAACATGGCCGTCGATGCCACGCATCCGGCCGTTCCGGTCGTCCTCAATCAAGGGACGGTGATCGGTGGCGGCACCCTGGCCCCCGGCGCTAAAGTTACGCTGACCGGAACGGGTTCCGAGGCAGTCAGTATTCTTGCGACGCGCATTCTCGTCGCAACCCCGTCGCCTTCGCCGGGCTCCTCACCGACAGCGACGCCGGGGCCGATCTCGATGACTCACGTGCAGACGATGGATTACTTAGGCGGCGTTGACGGCACGCGAGCGATCACCTGGGCGGCCGCCGCGCCTTACTTGACGTGGGCGGAAACGAGCGCTGCGGACTCGATCGCCATCCACGCCGCCGGCATTAAGACGATGTTTTACATTGACGCGAACCGGACCCAGATCGGCGACGCGCTCAACACCACCGACGAAACCACGTACGCCCATGACTGCAACAACAACCGGGTTACCGATACGTATAACGGTTCCATCACGCAATACGTCATGAACCCGGCTGCGCCGTCGATGCAGGCGCTCTTTGCCGCGGACGTCGCGTCCGTTGCCGCCGCCGGAACCTTCGATGCGATCTTCGAAGACGATGCCGGCGCGCTTTCCGCATATTCGACGTACGCCCCGTTTTCAGCGATGCCGTGCAACTATACCGACGCAGCGTGGATAGCGGGAGGGATTGCGCTCGATGCGGCACCGTCCGTTCCGGTTCTCTTTAACGGGCTTTCGGGTCTTAACGGACACGGGGTTTCCCTGTCGACGCAGCTTCTAAGCGGTGCGAACGTTCTTGGCGGCGATTACGAGGGATGCTATTCGGCGAGCGATCAACTCAAGATGAACGGTTGGCTGTGGAGCACCATCGAAAACACCGAGCTTTTCACGGTCTCCCAGGGCAAGACGTTCGAATGCTTGCAGATCGACGAAAACACGGCCTCCACGCAAACCGACGCGCGTCTCTATGCCTACGCGTCGTTCTTGCTGACGTACGATCCGTCACGCGACGTTCTATGGGAAATGGGCGGGACCCCATCCGGTTTTCACGTCTTTCCTGAGTCGTCTTTGGTTGCGCTGCAGCCGAAAACGTCCGAACCCACCGATGTGAGCGCCCTGCTGCTTACCGGCGGCGCATACGGACGCGAATACGGCGCCTGCTACATCGGCGGAGCGTTCGTCGGTGCCTGTGCGGTCGCCATCAACCCGGGCCCTACGCCGGTCGCGTTTCCGTACGTGCAGTACCAGCACAGCGTCGTTCTCAGTGGTGCCGACGTCTTAGAAGGAGGGACCATCTCCACCACCGGCACGGTGCCTACAACGTTAGGCGCCGCCGAAGCGGCGATCGTTTTCCCGTAAGCGGTCGAATTGAGCGAAAGACTCAGTTCGCAGGAGCCTAGGCCACTCGATTCCGCCATAGCTGCGTGTCTAGTGTGGAACATGGCACCGGCAATTCGACTTCTCCTCGTCTCGGTGCTGGCGAGCTTCCTGAGTGCGTGTTCGGGGGCTGCAGTCGCGCCCGCCGGCAGCACAACGCCGGCGGATCGCGGGAGCGTGCGTCCGCAATCGATCATTTCAGACGGTGGCGGTCAAATAACGGCCTCCGGACCTATTATCAATCTTATCGCCGGCGGATTCACTCTAAATGAAGGTCAGGGCGGTGGATTGGTGCACGTCTATACCGCAACCGCAGCGATCGCCGGCCCGGTGCCGTTCGTCGGTGAAAATGTCGCCGTTTGGGGAAGCGGTGTTCCCGGCGGAAATATCACCGCGACACGTGTGTCGCAACAAGTCGTTGCGCCCGCGGGCGTTCTCGCGCTCACCGGACCGGTGTCGGACTCCGGATCCAGCCGCTTTACGATCGACGCGCCGGGTTACGGCTACACGTACGTCTACCTGAACGCCCAAACGCAATTTGTTGGCGGCACGCCGTCCAACGGAGCGTTCGCTCAAGCCGTTGGGATTGGAACGACCACAGAAACGGCATCGTTCGTTTCCGACTGGGCAACGAAGCCTCCGCCCGTAAGCGCCACGGGCAAGGTCGTTGCGCTAACCGCAAACGGCTTCACGCTGAACGTCGATCCTAGTAACGCTGCGGTTCAAGTCGTCGACGCGTCGTCTACGGTATTCTCGAAGTGGCCGGTCGTCGTCTCGGGCACGGCTTCCGTGACGGGGAACGGCTCGCTCGCTCGGGGCGTCCTCGCGCAAACCGTCATCGCGCCGAGCCCGACCCCCTCGCCGGCGCCGTCGCCGACGCCGACGCCGGCGGTAAAGCCGGTCGTACTGAGCCCCGGCGCGATTATCGGGAAAGACAATCAGTTCACGCCGAACGACGGCGACACGCTTTCGGGCGGCAACGGTCTATCCGTCGACGGAATCCCGTGCGCGCCGACGATGACGGAAAACGCGTATCACGTGCACGCCTATCTCGGAATCATCGTGAACGGCACGCAGATTGCAGTTCCGGACCAGATCGGGCTCAACGTCCCCGGTCCGATTCAAAGCGGATACACGTCGACCGCCCAGTGCTACTACGAAATTCACACGCACGACGCATCCGGAATGATACATATCGAATCCCCGAGCACGGCCTCCCTTGCTTCGAGCATCTATACGCTCGGTACCATGCTGGACGTTTGGGGCGTGTCTGTAGGGCCGAACGGCATCGGACCGTTTAGCGGAACCGTGCGAGCGTTCGTCGATCGCGTCCCGCTTAAGGCAGCGACCGCAAATTCCGTATACGGAATACGCCGGCGACCCGAATGCAATTCCCTTATACTCGCACGAAGCAATCTGGCTCGAAATCGGCCCGGCTTACGTTTTGCCGCCGAATATTCCGGCGGTAGACTTTTACACTGAATATTAGGACCCATGCACCAATCTGCGGTAGGCCTTCGGCTCGCAGGAGTGGTCATCACGTATCACGCCCCTAAGGCGCCCTGCACGCTACGATGATTCAAAGCTCGCTTCAGGTCTTGGAGGTACATCATCATGCCGCTGCGCACCGTCCGCGTTGCTTCCGTTTGGCTAGCGGCTGCGCTGCTGGCTGCTTGCTCGGGTCAGAGCGCGCCGACGACCCCACCGACGGGCACCGTTCCCGGTACGAGCGTCAGCGACGATAGTGCCGGCGCGCCTAGCGCGCTCGTGACGGGCCCGTTAGCTCCGAGTGCAATCGCGCCGATCGACACCTATCCAGGGGCCGTATTCGGCAAACCAAACGAATTTAATCCGGCGGTCGGAGATTACCCGGGCGGCGGGGCCGGACAAACTATGGAGCGGGTGCGCTGCCGGCCGACTATGTTCATCAACCGGTATCACGTGCACGTCTACCTCGGCATCATCGATGAAGGCAAGCAGATAGCGCTGCCGCGTGGGATTGGAATGTTCCATCCGGGACCTCCTTCGAATGGTTTTGTCAACACGGCCGACTGCTACTACTATCTGCACACGCACGATTCGTCGGGAATCGTTCACGTCGAGGCGCCGAGAAACAACCCGCCCAGCGACTCCATCTACGCGCTCTCGCACGTGCTGGATATCTGGGGCCTGCACTTGTCGTCAAACGGTCTCGGCCCGATCCACGGACCGGTCCACGTGTTCGTCGGCAACGTTCCGCTCAAACAGACGCTCGTATCGCAATACAGCGAGTTCTTGGGCGACCCGAGCGACATCAAGCTTTATTCCCACGAAGTCATTTGGCTGGAGTTCGGAAAGAAATACTACACGGCTGACCAGCTGCCGCCCGTAACCTTCTACATGGAATACTAAGCGCTTGAAAATGGGATTTGGCAAGGAGGCACACGTTCGCGGCATCCGCCCGGAACTTCGCTTCGGGCTGCTCGCGGCGGACGGTGCCCTAACGCTAGCGGCGGTTGCGCTCGCTACGAGCGTTAGCGACGTGCACTCATCGAAGCCGTATCAGCTGCTGGAACTGGCGCTCTTACTCTTCGTTTGCGGCGCCTACTTTCAGTTTCGCTTCGAAAGTGCGCGAACGTTCGATTTTCACGACGTTCTGCGACTTCTGGGCGGTGCGATCGGCGGAACGCTCCTAGCGCTGGTGCTGGCCTGGGTCGTACCGTCGCCGCTATGGCACATTTCGGGGCGTCTCGTCGCGGTCGCGGCTCTGCTGGCATTCATTACGCGCATGTTCGTTCGGATCGGCATGATCCTCGTGCGAGTAAAAGTGCTGACGCACCGGCCGCACGCCGAGCGCGTCCTCGTCGTCGGCGTCGGACTCGAGGCTTGCAACCTGATACGCGCGATTCATGAGGACAGGGAACTGCCGCTCAACGTCGTCGGCTGCGTCGATGACGGCGTCGCGATCGCGCGCGTCGACGGCGTCCCAATTTGCGGGAAGATCGAAGAAATTACCGGCGCTCGTCGCGCAGCATCGCATTACCTCGGTCATCGTCGCGATACCCGCCGCTCCGCTTCGGCTCGTCAATCGCGTCAAAGAGCTCTGCAGTTCCGCGGCCGGTCCGAACGGCGCGCCGACGGTGAAGGTCGTGCCCGACGCCACCGAACTGCTCACCGAGCGCGTCACCGTTTCCCAGTTGCGGGACATCCGGCTGGAAGACGTCCTCGGGCGCGAGCCGGTCGTGGTCGACATGGGCGCGTTACGGCCCCACCTAGAAGACCAGGTCGTTCTCGTGACCGGCGCCGGAGGATCGATCGGAAGCGAGCTTTGCCGGCAGATCGTCACGTTCGATCCGAAACTTGTGATCTTACTCGGCCACGGCGAAAATAGTTTATTCGGCATCGATCAAGAGCTGCGCCGCACCTACAACTTCACTCGCACGAAAGTCATTCTCGCCGACGTTGCCGACGCGTGGGCGATCCGATCCGTCTTCGGGCGGTTTGCGCCGCGCGTCGTTTTCCACGCTGCGGCCCACAAGCACGTCCCTATCGTCGAGGAGAACATCTGCGAAGCGGTTCGCAACAACATCTTTGGTACGCACACGGTCGCTTTGGCCGCGGCCGCGACCGGCGTCGCCAAGATGGTGCTTCTGTCGACCGACAAGGCCGTGAATCCAAGCAGCGTCATGGGACTCACGAAACGGATGGCGGAGCTGATTTGCCAATCGTTTGCCGGCGGGAGCGGCACCGAATTCGTGAGCGTCAGATTCGGTAACGTCCTCGGCAGCCGTGGAAGCGTCGTCCCGCTATTCAAAGCGCAAGTCGCCTCAGGCGGGCCCGTCACGATCACGCATCGCGATATGAAGCGGTATTTCATGAGCATCCCGGAGGCGGTTTCGCTGGTGCTTCAGGCGATGTCGATGGGCCGGGACGGAGAAGTGTTCGTGCTGGATATGGGCCAGCCCATTCGCATACTCGACCTCGCCGAGTCGGTTATCCGATTGAGCGGATTCGCACCGTACACCGACATCGACATCGTCGAGACGCAGATGCGGCCCGGTGAGAAACTCTTCGAAGAAATTCTCACCAACCGCGAAGACTTCACTCGCACGAGCCATCAGCGCCTGTTCATCGCTAAACAGGACCGGATCGAATACGTCCGCCTCGGTAACGGAATCGAGAACCTTCGGCGTGCCGTTCGAAAATCGGATTGGCGGCGCGCCCTCCATATAATGCGCGAATTCGTCCCGGAATACGTCGCCGACCCGCGCCTTGGAATCGTCGACGCGCGAGCGACGGTCGACGTCGAGCGCGGAACGCTCGAAGCCGAGCCGTCGCACAACGGTCACGCTACAATTGCACTGTCGGGGATTTAAGGGGTAATGAAGTCACTAACCGTCGTCGAGGCACCGGCACTTCCGCTAATCGTCTTAACGCGCAAGCTGCTCGATCACACCGCGGTCGTGGGCGTTGCCGGCGTCGGTTACGTCGGGCTCCCTCTTGCCGTTGAAAAGGCGAAGGTCGGATTCAAGGTCATCGGATACGACCGCAACTCGATCCGCGTCGATCAGATCAATAACGGACTCAACTATATACGCGACGTCGACGACCGCGAGCTGGCCGACGTCGTCGACTCCGGCCGATTCGGCGCCACGACCGATTTTACCGCGCTCGGCGGGTGCGACGCGATCGTAATCTGCGTTCCGACGCCGTTGACGCCGAATCTCGATCCGGATATATCGTATATCCGCGCCGTCGGCGAACTGATCGCCGGTCAGTTGCGCCCCGGTCAGCTCGTCTGTCTCGAAAGCACGACCTACCCCGGGACGACCGAGGAGATCCTGCTGCCGATCTTGTCGCGCACGGGACTGCGCTGCGGCGAAGATTTCTTCTTGTGCTTCTCACCGGAGCGGGTCGATCCGGGCAACGCCCGGTACACCACGAGCAACACGAACAAAGTTCTCGGCGGCGTGACGGCTGCATGCCTTGAAGCTGGGGCATGTTTCTACCGTCAAACGATCGCCGACGTTCTCACGGTGTCGTCTCCTAAGGTTGCGGAGATGACGAAAGTCTTTGAGAATACGTTCCGTGCGGTGAATATTGCGCTCGTCAACGAAATGGCGATGCTGTGCGCGCGCCTCGACATCGATATCTGGGAAGTCATCGATGCCGCGGCCACCAAGCCCTTTGGGATCATGCGGTTCGATCCCGGACCCGGCGTCGGGGGCCATTGTATCCCGCTCGATCCGTTCTATTTGGCGTGGAAGGCCCGCGAGTTCGACTTTCACGTCCGCTTTATCGAGCTGGCCGGCGAGATCAACGTGCGAATGCCCTATTTCGTCAAAGATCTCGTCGCCGGAGCGCTCAACCGCAATCGGCGTTCGATCGGCGGTTCGCGGATTCTCATCATCGGGGTCGCCTACAAGCGAAACGTCGAGGATCATCGCGAGTCGCCTGCGTTGAAGGTCATGGATCTGCTCGTCCGAGAGGAAGCGGAGGTCGAATACCACGATCCGCACGTTCCGAGCTTCAACGACGACAAGGGCCGCTCTTGGCACTCCTTGCCCCTTTCCATTGAAGAAATCGAACGAGCGGACTGCGTGCTGATCTTAACCGATCATTCGTCGATCGACTACGATCGTATCGTACGCCACGCTAAGCTCGTCGTCGATACTCGTAACGCAACGGGTCTCGGCCGAAACGGCGCGCCGAACGTGGTGACGTTATGAACGGCCGCCGTCCGAGAATCGGCGTTGCCGGCACCGGGAAGTGGGGGATGAACGTCGTAAAGACCTGCGCGAATCTCGGTTACCTGACCGCGGTCTGCGACAACGATCTGCGCCCGCTCGAGGAAATTCGATCGCACTACGACGACGTGCGATTATTTTGCGATTTCGATACGATGCTGCAGCTCGGAAAGATCACGGCGGTCGCCATCGCCGCTCCCGCCCAATATCACAGCGAGCTTGCGATTCGAGCGCTGGAGGCGGGCTTCGACGTATTCGTCGAAAAGCCGCTCGCGCTGTGCGTCGAGGACGCCGAGCGCGTTGTGGAGACCGCCGCCGAATTCCGGCGCAAGCTGTTCGTCGGCCACGTCCTGCTGTATCATCCCGCCGTGCAAGCGATGCTTTCGATGATCTCGTCGGGAGCGATCGGCGAGGTGCGCCACGTTCGTTCGCGACGCTCGAGCTGGGGGCGCTTGCGAGAGCACGAGGACGTGTGGTGGAGCTTCTCTCCGCACGACGTGGCGCTGGTGCTGGCGATCTTCGGCGAGGAGCCGGAATCTGCGACCGGCGGCGCGGGCGCGTTCGTACGTCCGCACATAGCGGACATCGCGTATACCGATTTTCGCTTTTCTATGGGCCGCACCGCCCACGTCGAAGCAAACTGGATCGATCCGCAGAAATGCTCGCAAACCGACGTGTTCGGATCGACCGGGGTGTTGAGCTTTCGTGACGGACCCGACGGAGGGGCGCTGCATCATACGCCGTGCGGCGACCGGTTAAGTATCGGAGGAACCGTAGAGCTCGTTCGCGAGGAGACGACCGCCGTCGGAATTGCCGTGGGCCAACCGCTGGCGATTGAGATCGAAGCGTTTGCTCGGTTCGTGCGCGGAGGGCGGGTTCCGCCCACGGACGGCCGGGAGGGTTTGGCAGTCGTCCGCGCCCTTTCGTTGGTGCGGGACGCGATCGGAAACGCGCGTGCGAGCGCCGTAGCGGAATGAAGGCCGTGCCGATGAATACCTTCTACGCGCACGAGAGCTCTTACGTTGACGAGCCTTCGAGCATCGGTCAAGGCACCAGGATCTGGCATTTCTCGCATGTGATGGCCGGATGCGAAATCGGAAGCGATTGCACGATCGGGCAGAACTGTGTGATTTCGCCCCGCGTGCGTATTGGAAATGGCGTGAAGATCCAAAACAACGTCTCGGTCTACGAAGGCGTCGAACTGGAAGACGAGGTGTTTTGCGGGCCGAGCGTCGTCTTTACGAACGTGACGACGCCGCGCAGCGGAACGCCTCGCAATCGCCCCCAGGACTACGCGCGTACGCTCGTGATGCGCGGAGCGTCGCTTGGAGCAAACAGTACGATCGTCTGCGGTCACACGATCGGCGAGTTCGGCTTCGTTGGAGCGGGAGCGGTCGTGACGGCGGACGTCCCGGCTTACGCTATGGTCTATGGAAACCCGGCCCGCGTCCGCGGTTATGCCTGCGAATGCGGCGTGCGCATGGAAATCGAATCGGGCCCGTACACGTGTGCCGCGTGCGGTCGCTCCTACGAGAAGACTTCGGCCGGGGTCGAGCGCCTGATGACGCGCGCCGGCACTCCAGCCGCAAACGAGTAAGGCTCTATGTCCGACGTTACCACCGCGCCGGCTCCAACCACGCTATGGTGGCCGATCGTTACGCCGGGTACGACGATCGCACCCGAATAGATTAGAACGCAGCTGCCGATTCGAACGGGGAGGCACTCGATTTCGAGCGGATTCTCCTCGCACCCCAAACGAACGGGGCGTCCCTGTTGCGAGGTGATGTGCACGTGTGCGCCCATATGCACGTTATCGCCGATCTCGATTCCGCCGCCTCCCCAGAGAACGCTGTACGGTCCGATTTCACAGCGGCGTCCGATGCGAACGTAGCCCAAGCGGGAGTTGACGGTGCTCGATGAAACGTACGCGCGCGTATCGAAAAACGTGCCCTCGCCGGCCGTAATTCGGTCGGCCCCGCGAATCACTACGCCGGCCCCGAAAACGATCCCCGGCCCGAGCGCCTCCCGCGCGGTCTGGTCGGCAATCGCGGTCGACGCCGCGTTTCGCAACGCGCGCCACGCCGTTGCGATTCTTCGTGCGACGTTCACCTTACGTCTATTCCCCCTCCGCACCCGGTTTCCGTAGGCCGTTCGAACCGGCAAAGGTGGACGTTCGGCCCACGCGTCGGGCCGCATAGAATCTCTTCCGAATCGCAGGTTCCGGCTACGATTTCAGTAGTTCCTCGGATACCTTTCTAGGAGAGTGAGAACATGAGGCCATCCAGTCATTCGCGCCGCTTGCTTGCTGCATTGTTTTTGATTGGCATCAGCGCGTGTAAGGGGCCCGGCGGGAACGCCGTCGTTCCCAATTCGTCGTTTCAAGCCGTAGCGCCGCAGCTACAAACCGCCGCGGCCGTGCCGCAGGCCAAGCTCCCGCCTGTCGTCACCTCGCCGGGAGCCGTGATCGGCACGGACAACCTGTTTACTCCGAAGGCCGGGGACGGTCCGAACGGCGGGCACGGTGAAAAAGTAGCCGGCATACCGTGTAGAACGACCGAGTACTTAGACCAATACCACGTGCACTTTTATGTAGGGATCATCGCCGATCACCGGCAGGTGGCGCTTCCGATGGCCATCGGACTGATAAAGCCCGGCCATCCGGTCAACGGTTTCATTACCACTGCAAAATGCTTCTACTACATACATACGCACGATTCTTCGGGCGTCGTTCACATCGAGGTGCCGAGAAATCTACCGTATTCGGCCGTCGAATACAACATGGAACAGATGCTCAAGATTTGGGGCATTTCGCAAGGCAGCCACCACTTCGGGCCATTCAAGGGCGACGTTCATGTCTTCATCGGGAACGTTCCGCTCAAGCAGGTGCTGGTGAGCAAATACGTGCCGTACACGAAATCGATCGAAAGGATCCGTCTGCAATCGCATGAGGTCATTTGGATCGTTATCGGAAAGCCCATGGCCGCAGCGGCCTTACCGTCCGTCACCTTCTACACCGAATACTAAGGCGCTCGTGCTCGCAAACATTCCGATCCTCGATCTTACGCGACAGTACCGTTCGATAAAACGTGAGATCGACCGTGCCGTACTAGACGTTCTGGCCGCCGGCGTCTATATCAACGGATCGAACGTTCGAGCTCTCGAAGAAGAGATCGCACGTTACGCGGGCACGCGATACGCAGTGGGCCTGAACTCCGGGACCGATGCCTTGCATCTCGCTCTGCGGGCGCTCGACATCGGTCCTGGTGACGAAGTGATCACCACGCCGTTTACGTTCGTTGCCACGACGGAAGCGATCGGAATGGTGGGCGCGACGCCGGTGTTCGCAGACATAGACCCGCTTACGTTCAACTTGGATCCGAGTTCGATCGAACGTGTGGTGACGCGTAGAACGCGAGCGATTCTTCCCGTCCACCTTTACGGACTGATGTCGGGCATGGACGAGCTGCTGGCTGTAGCCGCCCGTCACGGTTTGCCGGTCGTGGAAGATTGTGCGCAAGCGATCGGAGCACAATGGGACGGCCGGCCTGCGGGCAGCGCCGGCACCATCGGCTGCTTCAGTTTTTTCCCATCGAAGAACCTCGGGGCGTACGGCGACGGCGGAATGCTCGTAACCAGCGACGCCGATATTGCCGCGCGCGTGAAAAGGTTGCGCGCGCACGGAGCGGCCGTCAAGTATCATCACGACGAGCTTGGCGTCAACAGCCGCCTTGACGAGATTCAAGCGGCGATCCTTCGCGTAAAGCTGCAGCACCTCGATGAGTGGATCGATGCGCGCCGGGCCGTCGCCGCACGATACACGACGTCGCTCGGCGGGCTCGCCGCCGTAGAAACGCCGTCCTCTCCGTCCCCCTCTCGACACGCGTATCACCAATACACGGTGCGCGTGGGCGAACGCGATGCGGTTGCCCGCGCGTTGGAGCGCGGCGGAATCCAAACGATGATCTATTATCCGGTGCCGCTGCACCTTCAGGCCGTGCACGCTTCTCTCGGCTACGGAGCGGGCGATTTTCCAGAATCCGAACTCGCGGCGAGCGAGGTCTTATCGCTGCCGATGTTCCCGGAACTCGAGGACGTCGAGATCGATCGAACGATCGCCGAGCTGGAAGCCGCTGTTCGATCGCCCGTGCCGCTCTAGGAAACGACTAGGCGACGGCGTTTAGCTCGTCGGCAAAGGCTCTCGCTAGGGCACGTCCGTCGAAGAACGCGCCTTGCGGCGGGACCACGGTCCAGCGTCCGGCTTGGTAGCGCGCGTGCGCTTCCACGATCGCTTCGATCGCTTCGTCGACGTCGCTGGCGAACCAGCCGAGATCGTGTTCTGCGAGAAACGGCTTCACGACACTCTCGCGCGGACCGAACCCGACGATCGGCCGGCGCGCGCCGCAATATTCCAGGATCTTGCTGCCGAGTTCGCCGTTGGTCGCGGGGTCGCTGCTTAGGAACATCAGGAGGCCAGAGGCCGCTCGCTGTGCTGCGTTCGCCTCGGCGCGTCCGACGGTGCCGCGAAACTCGACGAGATCCATGAGCCCGAACCGTCTAGCCATCGTTTCCACAATCCCGGAGTTCGGCCCGTAAAACAACAACCGGACGCGCGCGGCCGGATGCTCTTCTTCGCGCAGCCGTGCGATCGCCGAGAAAAGCAATTCCGGCGTACGCTTTCCGTCGTACATGGAACCGGTGTAGCAAAACGCGAACGCTTCGGGCGGTCCTTCGTGCCCGCGGTCCCATTCGTCGCGATCGAACGCGTTCGGTATGACGACCGTTCGCTTATGGTGAAGCTCCGCTAACTGATTGGCGATCGGTTCGTTGACGGTGGTAATTCCCCGTGCCTTGCGCATCAGGCGGCGCTCGAAGATGAGTTCCAACGACGCACGTAAAGGCGAGCGTCGCACGTAGGCGTTTCCCGACCATGGGTCGCGATAGTCTGCTAACCACGGCAGCCCGCGCAGGCCCGCAAGCGCCGCGCCGACGACGTGAGCGGCGGGCGGCATGGCCGTGCTCAATACCGCATCGAAGCTTTGCCTGCGCGACGCATCCAATCCCCGCGTAATTGCCCCTGGAATCCAGGGCGCGGTGTTGTCGGGGAATAGCATCGCTTCCGCCCGCGTTGCAAGAGCGTGCGAAGCTTTCCGTCCGTTCGTCTCACGGCGTCGCGCGGATCGGCGTTCAACGTATCGCGAATCTTACTTTCGAGCGACGCACCGAGAACCGGCGCCGCGACGATCGCGCAGGCGATATCCGTGGGCGGCGCGGGAGCGCGCGTAAGGACGGTAACGTCCCATCCGAACTCCGGTAGGAAGCGCGCCAAGAAACCCGGTCTGCGCGAGCCTACGGCGGGGTTTGGGGGAAAGTGGTACGCGACGAGAAGCAGGCGTTTCATCGGCTCAGCCATTGTAGCGGGTCACCGGCCTTCGGCGGGGGGCCGTTCATCCTTGAGAACATAGGCCTTTCCGGCGTATCGCGGCCGCATTGCTTTCGAGAGAATCGATGAAGAATGAAAGGGCGCCAAAGAGTCGTTCATCTGACGTCCGTGCATGAGGCGGCCGATACCCGAATCGTGCACAAAGAATGTACCGCCCTCGCTGAGAGCGGTTACGACGTCGTTCTCGTCGCGCCGGAACCTCGCGTGCCGATGCCGCCGGGGGTTCGCCATCACAGCGTGCCCCGATCGCGAAATCGCCTGGATCGCGTGCTGCGAACGGTGCCGGCCGTTTTAGCAGCCGCTCTTTCGGAGCGAGCGAGCGTTTACCACCTGCACGATCCCGAGTTGGTTCCGGTCGGCCTTTTGCTGCGGCTGCGCGGAGCGCGCGTGTTTTTTGACGTTCACGAGGATATCGTCCTGGATATCGGCACCAAACCCTGGATACCACGGAAGCTGCGCGGCCCCGTTGCGGCTGCAGCTGCAACCGTCCTGCGCCTCGTCGAGCGATGTTTCAGCGCTATCGTCCCGGCCACACCCTCCATCGCGCAGTCGTTTACGCGCGGCCGTACGGTGGTCGTCCGGAATTACCCGCGTCTCGAGGATTTGGTCGCGCAGGATGGCGGAACCGATTTCAACGATCGCCCGCTGGAGGTAATCTACCTCGGAGCGATCACGCGCGTACGCGGCGTCGGAGAAATGATCGGCGCGATCGGCGATCCTTCGATTCCGGCCTACGCGCGTTTGGTGCTGGCCGGCGCGTTCGAAGATGCCGCGACCCTGAAGTATGCCGCCTCGCTTCCGGGTTGGCGCCGAACCCGTCCGGTTGGCTTCCTGCGCCGCGATCAGCTCGGTGAGGCGCTTTCGCGCGCGCGTGCGGGTCTGCTCGTACTTCAACCGTTCGCCAGTTTCGAAGACTCGCTGCCCACGAAGATGTTCGAGTACATGGGTGCCGGTTTGCCCGTGATCGCTTCGAAGTTTCTTCGATGCCGCGAAGTCCTGGAACGCTACGAGTGCGGAATTCTCGTCGATCCCCGCGACAGCGCGGAAATAGCCGAGGCGATTCGAACGGTTTTGCTCTATCCGCTGCAGGCGCAGAAGATGGGTGAGCGCGCGCGCCAAGTCGTTCGAGAGCGTTTTCAGTGGAAGACGGAAGCAAAAAACCTTGTCGGGTTGTACGAGGCCGTGCTGTGAAGACGATCACCGCCGTCGTGCCGACGTTCAACGAGGGCGCTCATATCGCGACCTGCTTGGAAAGTCTGTTGCGGCAAGAGGGCGACGGAAGCGACGTCGAGGTCCTGGTGGTCGACGGGGGCAGCACGGATGCTACCCGCGACATCGTTCGCGCGTCTCCGGAGTTCGGGCGGCGCGTCCGTCTTCTCGACAATCCTCGGCGCTTTCAGGTGTACGCCTGGAATATCGGCTGGCGCGCCGCGAAGGGCGACTACGTCGCCGGCGTCCTCGCTCACGCGAAGTACGCGCCCGATTATCTGCACTCGGGGCTGGAAGCGCTGGCTCGAACCGGCGCCGATGCAGTCGGTCCGGTTCAGACGGCCTTCGGCAGCGGTTTATTCGGCAGCGCCGTCGCATGGTGCATGAGCAGCCGGTTCGGTGTCGGGAATGCTCGGTGTCGATACACTCAAGCGGAAGAGGACGTCGATTCCGTTTGCAACATCATTATGCGGCGAGAGCTGTACGCGCTGCTCGGCGGTTACGACGAACGCATTCCGTTCGACGAAGACGATGAGTTCAACTATCGTTTGAGGTCTGCCGGCGGCCGAATCATCGTGTCGCCGAATTTGCGCATCAAATATTACGTGCGCGAGACCGTCGCACAGTTAGCGAGACAGATGTACTCCTACGGCTACTGGCGCAGATTCACGCGCCTGCTGCATCCGTCGCGGGTACCGGCGCGGGTCTACGCCCCGCCGCTGCTCGTTGCAGGGTTGGCGGTTTCGGCCGCGATCGCGTTCACGCCGGCTCGCGGGGTTGCGTGGGTGGTGCCCGCGCTCTACGCTGGGTTCACGCTCGCAGGCGCGGTCGCCGCCTCCCGGAGCATCGGCTTGCGTCGCGCTTCGGCCGTCCCGTTGGCACTGGCGACCATGCACGTCTCGTATGGGGTCGGATTCATACGAGCTCTCCTTATGCCGACGTGGCGAGTAATTGCCGGTACAGCCGCTCGTGACGTAGAGCGTTAACGCGCCAGGTTAGGCGCTCGCGTCCGAACGCAAGCGCGTTGGCGCCCAACCGCGCCGCTTGGCCTGAGTCCGCCGCTAAATCGTGGAGACGTCGTGCCAGCGCGCGCGGGTCGCCGACGGGCACGAGATAACCCGTTTCGCCTTCTTTTACGATCTCGGGAATGCCGCCGACGGGGGTAGCGATAACCGGGCGGCCGGAAACCATCGCCTCGCAGATCGACGCAGGCAGCCCTTCGTTGTAACTCGGTAAGCAGAACACGTCGCTGGCTGCGATCGCTTGCGCGAGATCCGCGTGCGACAGCAGGCCGAGCTCCACGGTGTCGACGTTCAGGCGCTGGATCGTCGCGGATAAGTCGGCCGAGGGTGGTGGACCCGCGATCAAAACCATTGGCCGGATGTGCCGCAACCGCGCGACCGCCTCGATGAGGTCGTAGGCACCCTTTGCGTGCGTCGGACGGCCGACGAATACGATGACGAACCGTTCGCCAGGTATTCCTAACTTGCGCCTTGCTTCGAATCGATCGGCCGGCTTAAATACTCGGTCGTCGGCGCCATTGTAGATGACCCTTACGTCGCCTCGTTCGCTCGCTAGGCTCGCGACACGCTTGCGGATGAAGTCGCTGACTGCGACGACTCGGCTTGCGTGCAGGATCGCCTGGGAAGCGGCGCGGCGCAGTCCGGGGCGGCGCCAGGCCCAATCGTATGCGTCGCTACCGTGCGCCGTGACGACGGTTGGAAACGGCAACCGTACTGCGATCTGTCCGGATGGAATGAGGAAATGCGCGTGGACGATATCCGGCGCAAACCGGGCGGCAATTCGCGCAAGCGTGCGGCCGACTTGTTGCGGCAAGAATTCGGAGGCAAGCATTCGCGGCAAAAAGAACGCGCGGATCGTCCGGACGGGAATGCCTTCGACAACGTCGTCTGCAGGAATGGAACGGTACGCTTGCCACTTGTCACCGATCGGCGGCGCAAACGGAACGATGCGTACGACGAGCGGCTCGTGTCCCATCTCCGCAAGAGCTTGGGCTTGACGCAATACGAAAATGCCGGCGTAAGGATTCGAAGGCGACGGAAAATCCTTAGCGACGATCAGCAATCGCACGTTAGCGAAACAGAATTTCGGACGAAAGCGCGGCGAGGTCGTCGCTGCCTCCCGGGGCGATCTGGGCGATGCCTCCGTCGAGCACGCCGGCACCCTGCAAGACGAGCGTGCGCGTATATCCCGCTCGAGGGACGCGATGCGACGAAGCGTCCGGGTTGACGAAAACAACGCACGGTCCGACGTCGCGACCCGCCAACCTGCAGGATGCGAAGGAGCGCCGGTACGCTCCGGACGGCAAGCGCAAAGCGGCAATGTCCGGAGGCGCGGAATCGGCGCCGCCCGGCACGAGTTGTACTTCGGGCATGATGTGCTGCCTCGACGGCGTGCGGTAGATTTCCCACAAGACGGCGCTTGACGAGTCGTACCCTAATAGAAACGATGCGTAGGCATACATTCGGCCGGCCAGAGACGCGCTCGCGTCGGCCGAATCGAGGACCAAGCAGAAAAACAGCTTGTTTTCTGCGGCCATTCTGCGCTCCGTCGCTTCTGCCGCCAGCCATTGCGCGCCGCCAATCTGCGGCTTCTTAGTCGATGCGTAGCACTCTTCCATCATGCCGCCGATTGCCGAGGCGTTTAGAGCGATCACGCTAGAGACGGCAGCCCCGCTTTGATTGGAGAGGCCGTTATAGATAACGGGTTGGCCAAGCGAGCGCTGCATTGCAATTGTGGCCGCTTGCCAGGCGTCGTCGTTGTACATGCAAGGAGGCTCGCGAACACCGATTAAATCGTCTGCATCGTCCTCGAAAATTGCGTCGAAATGTCCCTCGGCCGTATAGCGATCGACCAAGCTTTTCCAGACTAGCGGCAGCGACGCGGAACGCGGATCCATCAAGTACTGTCCCGCACGGGCGGTCGGAATCCGCCCTGAGACGCAATCGTGCGCGAAAGTGCTTTCGTCAGCGGTATACAGCGGCTCGCCTTTGATCTGCCGGTTTGGGTCCGTATAGAGCATCGTCTTTACGCCCAGCGGGCGCAGAGCTTTCGATCCGTCGATGTTCACCGACGCCCAGGTCAGCCATTGGGCCGCAACCGGCGCGGCGACCGAGTGCGTTCCCGCGTAACCGCCCCAATAATCGGCCGTCGGAACGTGTTCCGGTCGCTGGGGCAGCGCCGCTATTGCGGAGAGCGCGAATGCTGCGAGCACCTGTCCAGTGTCGGGGATGTCGCGCTTCGTTGCATAGGGCCAAAATGGGCTTTCCCCGCACCGCGTCTCGCGCTTGCGTTAGGCCGGAAGTCCTTACGCCGTTGAGGCTTTGTGTTCGAAAAGGTGAGAAGTCCTACGATATTGGGCATTGTCTGTACGAAGTTGAAGTTTGCCCTATCCGATCCTTACCAAGCACCCCAAAAGCACTTTCTAAGGAATATACATCGTGATCGCAGCGCCTACCGAGACCTCCCTTCGCGTATTTGTGATAGAAAGCCAGCGGCTATTTGGTAAAGCATTATGTCAGGTCTTCGCCCTCGACGGTGCCGTTCAGATCGTCGGCGATTCGCACGCAGTCGATCCGCAGGCGCTCTATCGGGCGCGCCCGGACTTGATTATTCTCGATCTCGACGGCAGCCAAGATGTAACCGAAGGCTTGGCCGTTTGCCGTGATACGGTCCCGCAAGCCCGGGTGTGCGTGCTGTCAATGCGTCCGCAAGCCGAGCTGATGCAACGCTGTCTCGCGGCCGGCGCCGAAGGGTACATCGTCAAAGACGTGACCCCAGCGGAGCTCTTGCGTGCAGTCAAGATGGTCGCCGAAGGCGACACGTACGTGGACCCCCGCGTGGCCGGCGGACTTTTGCGTCGGCGCAGTATTTCGAACGGCAGGCCCGATCTCGACGAACTATCGATTCGGGAAACCGAGGTCGTCCGCCTGATCGCCGAAGGTCTGTCGAATAAAGAAATCAGCGCGCGCCTGGGGCTGTCCGAAAAAACCGTCAAAAATCACATCAGCCGGATTTTCTCGAAACTCAACATTTGCGCCCGCGCCCAGGCGGCCGTACACGCAATCCGCATGGGTATTTGCTAAGGCGCTAAGCCCTATCCGGCGCAGTTCGCCACGAGCCGGCCGAGCGCGACTTCGCGAACTGCGGAGACGACTCGTTCGACTTCGCGGGGGAGCAACGTCGGATACAGCGGCAGCGACAGCAGCTGCGAACCCAAGAGATCGGTAGCCGGCAGCGCGTTCGGCTGGAGCGAGGCGTAGCCGGTAAATGTGTGTGTCGGGATGTAGTGAACGCTCGTCCCGATGCCGAGGCCGCGGAGCTCCTCGATGAAGGTGTCGCGATCGACGCGGGCCCGGTCTTCGTCGACGGTTATAGCGAACATGCACCAGCTGTGGCGGTCGGACGCATCGTCGACGTCCCGCTGGAGAGCGATCCCGGGCAGCCCGGATAATTTTGCGCGATACTCTGCAGCAATCCAACGCCTTCTTTCTTGCATGTCGTCCAGGCGCCGTAGCTGGACGATTCCTAAGCTGGCGGGCATATCGGAAAGGTTGTACTTGTAACCGGGCTCGGAAACGTCGTAACGCCACGAACCGTTATTCGTATAACGCTTCCAGGCGTCTCGCGTCATCCCGTGCAGCGACAGCCGCCGTACGCGGTCCGACAGGTTCGCGTCGTTCGTAAGGAACATGCCGCCCTCACCGGTCGCGATGTTCTTCGTGGCGTAAAAGCTATAAACCGCGGCGTCGGAAAACGTTCCCGCCCAAGTCCCGCGGTCGAGCGTCCCGGCCGCGTGAGCCGCGTCTTCGATGACGGCGATTCCCAGCTTGTGCGCGAAATCGGATAGTTCGGCGATTCCGAGCGGTCGGCCGGCGTACGGCATAGCGATGATGGCCTTGGTCCTGGGCGAAATAACCGGGGCGATCGTGCGGAGGCTCGCCGAAAACGTGTCGGGCTCGACATCGCAGAATACGGGCGTCGCCCCGAGCTCCAGCGTACATTGCGCCCCGGCGACGAACGTGAGTGACGGCATTACGACTTCGTCGCCCGGCCCAATCCCGAGTGCGACGAGCGCGAGGTGCAGACCCGCGGTGCAGCTATTTAATGCGACGGCGTGCGCGACGCCGCTTGCGCACTCGAAATCGCGTTCGAATGTCTCGCATTGCGGTCCCGTCGTGAGCCAGCCGGCGCGAATCGCATCTCCGCAAGCGCGGGCTTCGGCCTCACCAACATCCGGCCGGCAGTATGGAATGAAGGGTTCACGCATGGACGGTACTCCTGTCGATTAGATTGACGTTACGAAGAATTGCGACGAGCGCGAACGTAAGCCACACATATTTCATCACCATCACGTCGAGGAACAACGCGGCGACGAACGTCCCGATGATGGTCGCCTCGAGCGCTAGGCGAAGCGGGAAGTTGGGATCCGCCGGGCCGATGCCGCGCATCATACGCAATTGCCCGTACCACGCTGCGATTAGCAGCAGCGTTCCGGGCACGCCTAGTTCGACGACGACGTTCAGCAGGATGTTGTGCGGCGCGCGGTGCCAGCTCATGAAGTGGATTTGGGTGGCTTGCAGGAACGCTTGATCGTAAGCGAAGGCGAAGTTGTTATAGCCTGCGCCGATCAGCCAATGCGATTTTGCCGCGGCGATCCCGACTTGCCAAATATCGGTCCGGCCGCTTCCGCCGCTGGAGAGTGCGGCGGCAAAACGGTCGCCGAGGGACGATTGCGTGAGGCTCGCGCACACGACGGCGAAGCCGCTGAGAAGCAGCAAACGGATTCGGTGCGCGCTTCGCACGAGTGCGTAAACGAGAATCGCGCCGACGCCGATGATCGCCCCGCGCGACGCGCTGACGACGATTCCTTCGGTAACGGCGACCAAGGCGGCGACGCCCAAGAGCGCTTGCCACCATTTGCGGGCGTAGAGCGTTAACGCCAGCGCGAGCGAGAAAGGCAGGATGAGCGCGGCGGCAAAGTGATTGGGATCGACGAAGTTTCCGGTGTCCGTCGTGATCCAGAGGCGGTCGCCTTTCCCTACGTCCAATCCCTGCGTGAACAGGAACGCACCGTATCCGGCCGCGAGAACGCCGCCGATCAACGCCGTCCCGGCGACCCAGCGGAGTGCGCGTGCGTCTGCCGGGAAAAGTGAAACCGCGATGTAGAGCGCAAGCAGCTGTGCGGCGGTCGGAAATAGCGCGAAGACCGCAGCGGTATCCAGCGCCCAGAATGCCGAAGCCGCCATCCACGCGTATAGTGCGACCCACGTGAAAAGCCAAGCCGAAGGGCGCACGAGACGTCCCGTGCGCACGATGTAGAAGAGCAGGGCGATCCCGCTCGCGATCGCCAGCAAGCGCGTTACCGTTCCGGTACCATCCGGGTTGAGTACGTTGTCGAATGGAACCAGAGCCACGAACGCCGTAAACGGAAACGCTAAGGGTGCAACGATTGCAGCGTACGCGAGCGCCGGCCCAAGCGTGGCACCGAGCGCCAGCGCGAATCCGGTTTTCGTTCCGGCCAGCGTGACGGCGGCCAGAGCGGCAACCGCGGCCATTGAGGCAAGAAGGATCGCGGCGAACGCCATCGGCGCGCGGCTGTGATACGCCGCTATCGTGCGACCGATCAATTTTATTTAAACCTCGCCGCGGCGAAACTGCGATACTGAGCGATATCAGCCCGTGTAGGAATGAGCATCGCCGCCCAGCCGACGCGCGTCATCCGTGAAAAATACCAGAGTCCGGCGCCTTGTCCAGCGATGTAGGCGATCGTCGATCCGGCGGCCGCGCCGACGAGACCCCAGTGCGGAATCAGAAGTACGCTCGCGACGATGCAGAGAAGCGCCGAAGCCGATGCGATCGTCAACATAACCTCGGGCTTCGCGAGCTTTAACGTAAAATAGCTCGAGATCGGGCTTCCGAGCGAGAGCGCGAAGACGCCGATGAGAAGAACGCGTAGCGCGGGAATCAGCGGAAGAAATGAAGCGCCGTAAAGCAGGCGAACGAGCGGCGGCGAGAACACGAAGAGCGCGGAGCAGACTGCCGTTGCCGCGAGCAGGTTATTGCGCACGCAGCGCGCGGCGAGACGGCTCGCCTCATTTGCGGGCAGGCTGCCGATATGGGGCGACGTCACGAGAGCGGCGATTTGCGTGGGCACGCAGTAGGCTTTCCGCTGCGGAGATGGCGACGGTATACAGACCCAGCGCCGCCGCCGGTAAAAAGATCGCGACGACGTACAGGTCGGCTCGATAGTTCAGCAGCGTCACGACGCCGGTCGAACCGACCTTCGCCGCCAGTCGCAAGAACGAACCAGTCGAAATCGCAGCCCCGTCCGCGGCCGAACGATGGGCGTGGCGTATCGTCGCAGCAAGCGCGATCGCCGCTATTAAATTCAGCGACACGAGCCACGCCGCGATCGCAACCGCCGGCGTACGCGCCACCAAAAATAATCCGGCCGCCGCCAGTGCCAGATTCATCATCGTGCAGGCAATCGTAAGCACCGTTGCATAGCGCACGCGCTTGATGCCGATCACGTAACCGGTTACGATGCTTATCGCGGCGCTCGCGGGCAGAGAGGCAACGGCGTACGGAATCGCCCATCGTCCCATCCCGAAAGCTCCGATGGCGAGTACGCCGGCTGCGCCCCCGAGGACGAATGGGATGCTCGCGCGTAGTGCAACGGCCAGCGTTCGCCGGTTCCCGGCATCGCCGTTGAGCAAGAAATACGACGTCGCCGACGTCAAGCCGGCAAATGCGGTTGCGACGATCGCCGCCTCGATCATGGGAAGAGCGTACGTTCCTTTTCCGGCCGGTCCGAGCAGGCGCGCGGTCAGGATTCCTAGGCCGGCTGCGGCACCCACGTTCGCGATTCGCACGGCGAACGAGTAAAGGCCGTCGGACATCACGCTGTGCGCGAACGACTGATCAGACCGCACGATGCGACAAGAACTCCGCGGCCGTTTTGAAGAAGATGATGCAGTCGAGAACGAGGCAAGCGTGTTCGACGTAGAACAGATCGTGCGCCAGGACTTCCGGCGCATCCGAAGGGTCCAAATTCCGTTTGAGCTGTACTTGAGCCCATCCGGTGATACCCGGTTTGACGATATGCCGGTCGCGGTATCCCGGATACTGCAGGTCGAATCTCCGGGCGTACTCGCACATTTCGGGCCGCGGTCCGACGAGCGACATATCTCCGCGGAGCACGTTAAAGAACTGCGGCAATTCGTCGATGCTGGTTCGCCGCAAGAAAGACCCAAGCAGCGTAATGCGCGTGTCGCCCGGCTTCACCCACGATTGCCCGGCATCTCGCTTCATGGTGCGGAACTTTAAGAGCGTAAACGGCGTCCCGAAGCGCCCCATTCGCTGCTGCCGAAAGACGATCGGCTTGCCCGACTCAACGGCAATCGCGAAAGCCGTTAGAAGGAGAAGCGGCGACAGAACGAGCAGCGCGGCGGCTGCGATCGCGATGTCGACGGAACGCTTGATCGCTGCAACCACGGCTTGCTGGGATCTCCACCGGGCCATGGTGCTAATACCCTCCAGGCCGGCATATGCCGGCCGCGTCCCCCGTCGAAGTCCGAATATGAGGTATCGCTCGAAGACCGTAAGTCCAAACGCTGCGAGGATGAAGGCGACCTGCTGGATCCAGGAGCCGCCGGCAACGTGCAGCACGAGTATGAGCGGCAGGACGGCGAGGAGCAACCCCGCGGCTGCGTGGTACGATTCGTCGCGCGCTCGGACCGCGTAGGACATGCTGTACGCTTTGCACGCCGCGAAGCTCGCGCACACGATCGCCGCCGCGGCAAGCCCAATCGGCGCGCTGAATCCGGCGATGGCTGCCGCGGCAACGGCCGACAGTGCGTCGACGCTAATTAGAATCGCCCGCGAACGGGGGACGGCTTAAAAGGGACGCGTTTGCGTCCGGGTTTTCGCACCATCGCCGGGCGAAGCGACGGACCGATCATTCTGCGCCGCCCCTTATAGGCTGCGCGGCGGCGCGTTTCTCCGCGAAAGGAGACCGTACCCAAGAATACATCGCGTACGATGCGCGCTCGTATCGCAGCGTCTTGTATTCGAGTGCGAACGCGCCGAGGCCGCGTTTGAATCGTTCGACGCCCGGCAGACCCTCGCTGGCACCAAGATTGTACCAGCGTACGCCGCGCTCGCATGCGGCGCGGATCAGCGCGACGTTGAGCGCGTTGCTGGGCCGTAGCCGCGAGTATTCGGAACGCATCGCGGCGCTCCAGAAGAACAGCTCTTGCGAGCCGTACAGCACGACTCCGCCGGCTATCGGATGGCCGAGGTGCTCCGCGAACCAAATCTGAACGTCGTCACCGCCGAAGGTAAGCAGCGCGTCGAGAAGAGGCTTCGGGAAATGCGGGGCGCCGCTGCCGCGACGGTCCGATGCCGCCCGAAGCATTTCATAGTACGTGCTCGGCGCCATGGCCGACTGCGAGCGCGCGCAGTCCACGCCGCGTCGCTGCGATTGCCCAGCCATTCGCCGGCTCGCCCCGGTGATACCGCCCAGGGCGGATTCAAGGCCGCGCCCGAGATCGATGAGCGACGTCTCGTAACATCGTTCGACGGCACCGCGTGCGACCGCGACCGGGCCCATCGGCCACGGCGTGCATTGTAAGATATCGCACTCGCGCCGCACGATACCGAGCGCCTCGGAAAATTCCGCCGCGGTCGCAAGCGATCCGTCATCGCGAAGCGCGCACGTGTAGCCGCCGAGCGGCATTCCGACGAGCTCGCGCCAACGGAGATGCCCTCCGGCCGCGATCACCAGCGGAACGATCAAGCGTTTCCCGCTCCGAAGCCGGACGTTCATCGGATGCGCGCGGAGATGCGGAAAGGCGCGCTCCTGAGCCAACGCCCACGCCGGTCGCGCAAAAAACGTCGGAGCGGGATGACGCGAGTCGAATGCGCGCCAGTCGCTAATGCTTAAAGATTCGATCATTTGCAAGCCTGCTCCAGTGCCGCCACGATTTGACCAACGGTTTTTTGCGCGCCGTATTCGTTGCGGACCATCGCCGCCGCATCGTGCTGTTCTCGCAGGCTTCCGGCGCGATGGCGGTCAAGCAGGGAGCGCAAAGCCGACTGAAAGCTCGTGTCCGTCGCATGCCCGCTGCGCGTGCGGGAATGGTTGGGACCAGATGACGTGCCGCCCAAAAGACAGTGCTTCCAAGACCATGAGTGAGAGACCGTCGCGTGGAGTCAACCGCACGAGGACGGTTGAGTCTTCGTAGATCTTCCGCAAATCGTCTTGCCATCCGATTTGCGAGACCTCGGCTCCGGAGGCGCCTCGATTTCACCTCCGCCGACGACGTAGACGCGAAGAGACTCCGCCGCAAACTCGCGCAGCATCGACTCGTATAGACTCCGCCCGTAGAAATCCGCACGGTTCTGCGGCACGTAAAGGAGGATCGTAAATCGGGCTGGGAGCGGCTTCACGTCCGATCGCATAGTTGCGCAACGGGAGCGGCGCGATGGTCGACTCCAACCCGAGCTCGCGAAGTTCTCGAGCCGTCCAAGGCGCTTCCGTCAAATGGCTTGTGCGTGGGGATGCAGACGCCTCTGCGATGTTGGGCGCGTTGCGAAAGTGCTCGATATCGGAACCCACCCAGTGAATGACGCGCGGTTTGCGCATCGTGTGAGCGAACGCGTTGACCCACCGGTCCGTTATGGGGCTGCCGATCGAATACCAAACGTCGGAAGATATGAGCCGGTACATCGCGGCGAGCACCTCCAAACGCGAGCCGGTCCGCAGGATCGACGCTTTCCAGCCGGGCTCGCATCGTTCTATTTGTTCGGCGACCTGCCCGCAAAAGAGACCCAGTCCCGACATCGCCACGCGTCGCTCCTGGCGCTGCGGCCGGTTCGCCCAATCGGCCGCAACTTTGTCGAGATGGGATTCGAATGCCCGCGCGATGCGCTCGCGCGAAAATGTTCGAGCGACGAAATCCCGGCCGACGGTGTTGAGCGGGAGCGCGTCGTTGCTATGAGCGACCTGAAACTCGCGCAGTGTCGCGAGCGCTTCTTCGATGCCGTCTACGGCGCGCACACCCGTAAACGGGTGCGTCCAGACGACGTGACGGGCTCTGGCCATCGTCTCGAGAACGAGCATCGATTTTCCGTCGTGCTCCGGCAACCGCAGGAGCACGGTGGACCGATCGATCTGCCCGGCAACGTCGGATACGTGGCCGAGAAACGTAACGTTCGACGGCGCGATGGGATTGCGCCGGCCGTTTCCGATAACCACGAACTCGACGTCCGGCATCGCGCGCGCGATCTCATACACGCGCAACTCGCCGTAAAACGTTCGTCGCGGTTCGGGAAGATATGTCAGGACGCGAAATCGGTCCGGAAAGGGCGCGGGCGATGCCGAGACTTCGACAGCCGTGACCGGCAGGTATACGGAGTGAACTCCAAGTTCCTCGAGCTCGTCGACGAGCCACGGTCCGTCCGATATGTTGTCGAATCCGCTTCGCTTCGTCACCGCCATTTCGAAGGGAGACGCCTTCGCAACGAGGACGTCGGTGCCGGCCCAGATTACGGTGACCGGTATATTCTTCGCGTCGGCAGCCTCGGCTAGAGCTACATCGGGGCCAGGTCCGCCAAACGAAATCAATGCGTCGGCGTTGCGCATCGCCCATAGTGCGCGCGCCGTTCCGTAGCGGCTGCTCGGATACGAAGACAGCTGCCAGCGATCGGAATGCTCTTTCATGAGATTCGCGAGGTAGCGCGCGTAATAGTCGAAGCCGACCACGATCGCGCGTTTCACGGTGCGTTGCTTTGAGAACTTGCCAGGGCGATGAAGCCCGCTTCGTCGAGCGGACCGGAGTGGATGGTGCGAACGATCCCCGTCGGGTCGACGCTTACCGTTTCGGGAATGACCCGGGCGCCTAGACGATGCTGCGAAACGAGATCGCTATCGAGGAAGATCGGGTAGCGCAGACCAAACTGCTGCGAAACCGACAGAACGCTCGCCGCGCTTTCCGCTTGGTCGATTCCAACGACGTCGACGCCGCGAGCCCGCAACGTCACCGCGGCTTTGGATAGATCCGGAAACTCATCGCGGCACGGCGTGCACCAGCTTGCAAAGACGTTGATGAGCGTCCAGTGACCGGGACGAGCGCCAAGCGAAATCGGCGATCCATCGAGCGTGCGTACCGAAAGGCTGCGCAATGGTTCGCCCGAGCGGACCGGTCGCGCGGAGTCGAGGAGCCAAAAGTGCCGAAGCGTTAGAACCGCCGCGGCTAAAAGCACGACCGCAGCGACGATTCGGACTTGGAAGATTCCACCGATAGCCATTAGTTGTTTCTAGCAGATGACCGGCATGCCCAAAAGCACCGTTCTTCCCGACGGCATGGGAATTACGGCTCCGCTAGGACCATTGGTCCGCGACGTGCGGCATTCCGGCTCTGTCGTTCCTTGTGCAAGCGGCGTTAACGTTGAAGGCGATGAAGAGCCTCCTCTTTGTCGGCGCCCTCTTGGTGGGATTCGCGTCGATTCCCACCAACGCGTCGACGATACAAGCGGCCGCCCCATCGGCCGCGCCCGCTTCCGGCACCGTCATCCACGCGGGCGACCAACTTGCCGTGGAAGTGTTCGGAGATCAGACGCTCACGCAAAACGTCATGGTTCTGGCCGACGGCACGATCGACTACCCGCTGGTCGGCCGCGTTCCGGTCGGCGGACATACACCGTCGGATGCCGCGAAGATCCTAAGCAGCCGTCTGCTGAAATACGTTCGCCACCCCATCGTCACGATTTCAATTGCAACGCTCGCGCAGCCGACCGTGCTGGTGCTCGGTGACGTAAAAACGCCTGGAAAATATCAACTTCGCTCCGACGGCAAGGTGACCGATGCCATCGCAGCTGCCGGCGGCATCGCCGATGAGAACGGCGCGTATCCGGATGCCCGCATCTCGAATGCTCAAGGCCAGGTGAGCACCGTCTCGCTGCAGCTTTTGCTGCGCCAGGGGCAAAGCGCGTTAGACCTGCCGTTAAGCGAGGGTTCGGTCGTCTACGTCCCGGGTGCCACGCATTTCGTGGTCGACGTCTCCGGCGCGGTGGATCATCCGGGTGACGTGCAAGTAAGCGAGGGCGATCGAGTTTCGATGGCCATTGCGAAAGCGGGCAACAGTGCGAACGCTCAATCGGATCTGAATCACATCCGCCTCATTCGCAACGGTCCCGACGGGCAGCAAACCGAACAAGAGATTAACCTCTACCTTGCTATAAACGACGGAGATTCGCAGGCCGATGTTACGCTGAAAAAAGGCGACGTAATCTACGTGCCGCAATCGAAAGCAAAAGGGAATTGGGCAGGCACGGGATTGCTATACCTGCTGACCAGACTGATTCCATAACCGCGTAAGCAAGCTATCCATCGCCAAGTGCGGTGGTAAAACGTAAGTTGCAAGCAGAAGGAAACTGCCGGCGGGCGTTCCATACACCGCCCAATGCCAAAAATTGCCTTGCCCCTTGCTACTGCATTGCTCTTCGTAGGTTGCGCTGGTAATTTACCAAGCTCGCCGTCGTCTGGGCAAACGGTCGCACCTCCAACTGCCGCCACCGTGCGGCACACTCCATCGAAGCATGCAAATGATTCCGGTACGACGATTTCCGTCGCCGGTCCGGTACAGTCGGTCGTTACCGGCATGTTTACGATGAACGCGGGATCCGGTTTGGGATACGTTCACGTGTATACGTCGGGCGCAACGTTTTCAGGAATCTATCTCAAGGCCGGAACCTACGCAACGGTCGCCGGAACCGGTTCGGTTTCGACGTCGATTTCCGCGAAGACGATCTACGTATCGAGCTCGGCGCCGCCGCCCGTCCATGTGGCGGGCCCGGTAACGGCCGTCGCTAGCGGAGTGTTTACGCTGAACGCCGGTGCGGGAACCGGATACGTACACGTCTATACGGCCGGGGCGACCTTGTCCGGCCTCTATTTGAAAACCGGGACGTATGCGAACGTGAGAGGTACCGGATCTCCCACCACGTCGGTAAATGCTACCACCGTCAACGTCTCGTCGTTAGCATCGCCCGGGCCGGCTCAGGCTCACGTTCTGACCTCCGACTATTTGGGCGGCGCGAACGGAACGCATTCGATTTCCTGGAGCCAAGCCGAACCGTATCTCACCTGGGCCGAGACAGACGTCACCGACGCCGACGCCATCTCGTCCGCCGGAATTAAGACGATGATGTACGTCGATCCCAACCGAGAACAAACCGGCAGCCAAATGGATACGTCGACGGAATCGGCGTACGCACATAATTGCAGCGGTCAACGCGTGACCGATCTCTACAATGGATCGGTTACGCAACTCGTGACCAATCCGGCGTCATCGGCCATGCAGAGCGTGTTTGCATCGTACGTTGCGAGCATCGCGAAGCAGGCGCATTTTGACGCGCTCTTCGAGGACGACGCCGGTGCGTTGTCGGCGTTCGCGCCTTACGATCCGTTTTCGTCCATGCCGTGCGATTATACCGACGTCTCGTGGATTTCTGGAGAGACGGCGCTCAATCAAGTGTCACCGCTGCCGATCGTGGTCAATGGCTTAAGCGGCTTGAACGGGCACGGTCCGTCGCTCGCGATTGGGATCCTCGACGGCAGCAATACCACCGGAGGCGTTTTCGAGCAATGCTACGATTCTGTGTCGCAGCCGAAGATGGATGGATGGCTCTGGTCGACGATTGAAAACTCCGAGATACAGGTCGCCGGCATGCACAAGCTATTCGAATGCATGGGCACGGATTCTGCGTCCGCCGCTTCGGTGGTCGGCTCGCGAATTTACGCCTACGCATCCTTCCTGATGGGATACGATCCGACTACGAGCGTCTATCGTACCATGTATGGGACTGCATCCGGACTGCACGAGTTTCCGGAGATGGGTCTCGTCGCTCTGCAGCCGACGATATCGCAACCGTCCTCGGTATCGGCTTATCTGCAGTCGGGCGGCACGTACGCGAGACAGTTCGGCGCGTGCTACTTAGCCGGCTCTTTGGTCGGGCCGTGCGCGGTCGTCGTGAACCCGAACCAATCCGTCAACTACCCGTTCCCGTTCACGCAGTATCATCACACGCTGACGCTCGCCGGAAGTGGATCGCTCGACGGCGGCACGGCTTCAGCAAGCGGTGCCGCACCGCCGGCGACGGTTCCTTACGATTCTGCTGTCATAGCATTTCCGTAGGGCGGGCGGGTTGCTGAAACAGCGCGAAGCTTCATTCCCCTGGGCGACCGCTCGAAAAAAACATCGCTGTTTTTTTCTACTTATCCGTTTTTTCAAAACTTTAAAGGAAGTACGCCCTCCGGGCTTTTTTGAAAAAATCGGAAATCGCCCAGGGGAACGAAGCTTCGCGCTGTTTCAGCAACCTGCTAGGGAAAAAGGATGGCGCCTTCGTTTGGATCGACGGTGTTTCTTGCGCGACCCAGCGTCGAAATGGTGCCGCCGTCCATGACTCCGGAGCCGCTCAACACGAGGCAATGGCGATAGTGCACGTACGGTAGAGGCACTGCCTGCGCGCTCGGGTTGACGACGGCGGCGCATCTGCCGGCGAACGCGCCGCGGATGTAACAGCGCGAGGATTTCGCGGCCGTACGATCCGCCGGTTAGCTGGAGGGATCGTACGTCCGACGGCTCGTTGACGACGGGATCCAAGGCGACGAGTTCAGACTCGGGCAAAACGTGGAAGCCCGAGGGCGTAGAATACATTTCCCACAAAAGGTCGCGCAGCGGATCGTACGTCAGTAGAAAGGAGGCGTATGCATAGATCCGCGCGTCGACCTGCGAGCTCGCCGGGGTTCTCGTTCACCTGAAAGCAGCTGAACGTCTTGCCGAGCCGCGTGGTGTAGAGTTCCGTGTTCTCAATCGTAACCCAGAGCCAGCCATTCATTTTTGGCTGCGCCGAGGAAGAATAGCATCCCTCGTAGATTCCGCCGATCGTGTTCGGGCCCGCGAGCAGCGCCGTCGACAGCGAAAGACCGTGTCCGTCCAGACCCGAGAGACCGTTGAACATGATCGGCACGGAGGTGACGAGGTTGAGCGCTAGACCGCCTGCGATCCACTCCGCGTTCGTATAGTTGCACGGCAGTGCCGAAAACGGTGTGTAGGGGGCGAAGGCCAGCAGTGCGCCGGCATCGTCTTCCCAAACGGCATCGAAGTGCCCCTGACTCGCGACGCTCGCGATCGTGAGTGCGAACAGCGAATCCAACGCCGGTGACGCAGGATTCATCACGTACTGCGTGAGGTATCCTTTATACGTATCCGTAACGCGGTTGCCGCTGCAATCGTGGGCATACGTCGACTCGTCGCCGGTGAATAGCGCCTCTCCCGCCTGCGTTCGATTCGGGTCGATGTAATAGGCGGTCATGATCCCCGCGTCGTGAATGGAGTCGGCGTCCGACGCGCTCGTCTCGGCCCAAGACAGGTAGGGGGCCGCGGCGGCCCATTTGATCGAGCGCGTACCGTCCTTGCCGCCGAGGTAATCCATCGTGAGTACGTGGGTCATCGCAATGGGTGGCGGACTCGACGTCGGCGACGAGCCGGGCGAAGGCGTTGGCGTTGCTACGCTAATCCGCCGGGCGAGGACGCCGACGTTCGGGGATCCGACGCCGCCGACCTTAACGCTCGCGCCCGGGACGAGCGCGCCGCCGCCAATGACCGTTGTGGCGTTCATGACGACCGGCACGCGGCGATGGGCAGTCGAGGAGTCCAGGATGAAGCCGAACCGAACCGTCTTCGCGATGCTGCCAGCGAGCGACGTAGTATCGGGCGCGCTCGTATAGACGCCGACAAACCGTGCGTGCACGCTGGTGGCGAGCGATCCATCGCCGGTCGCCTGAGCGTACGCACCAGGAGTGATGGTGCCGCCTTCGACGGCACTGCCGCTGGTATACACGTGAATATCGCCGATCGACGGCCCGGCGTTCATCGTGAACCCGCCCGAAATGATGTTCTCGATCTGGCCGCTCACGCTAACGGCAGTCGAATAATCGGCGCCCGGCCGAAGGCCTGGGGTTGAAGGTGCGGGATTCGCCGGGAGTGCCGGCGCCGGATTGCTGGCTCCACAGGCTGCCAAGCCGAGAATTACTAGGCTGCCGAGATAACCATGCCTAGCTGACATGGTTAATTTATCGGAGCAAAATACCCACTTTTCATATTAAACGGGCTACGGGCGAGCGAGCGTAACGCTGGTGAGTTATTCGCGCTCTGCCGAGTGGGCGACGATGCGGCCGATCATCTCGGCCCGCGTGTGCGCGGATGTCTTGGCCAATAGCGAACGAACGTGAATGGCCACGGTGGAAATGGCGATGCCGAGCTCCGCGCCGATCTCGGCGGTGGTTTTGCCGGCGATCAGGCCGCGCAGAACGTCGAACTCGCGAAGCGTCAGCTTGTATTTGCGGCGCCCCGCATCGAGGTGGTTTCTGGCTCGGAACGGCTCGGCGAGAACCGCCGTGAAGCGTCCCAGCGTTCCGTCGATCGCGCTAATTCTCGCGATGAGCCCCGATTCAAGCAGGTAGACGCGTTCCGCTCCGGCGGGCGGGCTCTGGACGTCGGTCCGGGCCACGCGCACCGTCCGCTGCACGTCGGGCGGAACGTCGCAGCCCAACGAAGACAAGACGACCTCATAGTTCTGATCGAGTATGTAAAGCGCCGGCCCGCTTCGAAGGCGCAGCAGGTCGCGATTATTTTGAAGCTGGTCGGGCGTCGTGCGGTTCATGCGAAGCCGTATACCCTTCTTTCCTGACTCGTTGGGGATTTTGGGACGTTTGTCCCCTCCCTGTGGTCGGTAGTATTGGGTCATGTTGCGACTAACCGGCACGAGCCCTCCTCCAGCAAACGACGCTTCAGGAGTCGACCTCGCTCGCATAATGCGCGTCCTGGTGCGACGTGCCCGGCCGATGCTCGCAATCTTCTGCGGGTTCATCGCATTCGTAGCGCTGCTGACCCTGGTCTTGCCGAAGAGCTATACGACGACCGTGAAGCTCATCGCCGGGAACCCGGGGGGCACCGCTCAAGGCATCGCCCCGGGCGAGGGACCGAACAGCGACCTGCCCGTGTTGAACGCGCTCTTGGCGGGAACCGGGCTGCAGTCTCCGGAGACGTACGTCGAGCTGTTTCAAGAATTCCCGGTCGCGCAGCAAGTTATCGCTGCCCTGAAACTCGACGTGAGTCCGCGCGAACTCCTCCACCAAGTGGACATCAAACCCGTGACGAATACGCCGGTTATCGCTCTTTCGGTTACCTGGAACGATCCGAAGGTGTCGGCCGCAATCGCCAACGCTTTCGGCACCGCCGTCGTCGATCGCGACCGCGACTTAGTGACGTCTCAAGCCGAGTCGGCCATCGGCTTCCTCAGCACGCAGATGCCCGCGGCGCAGCGGGAAATGAGCGACGCGCAAACGCGCTTGTCTGCATTCGAGGCGTCTCATCACATCGCCGATATCACCGCGCAAACGCAGTCGACGATTGCGGAACTGGCCACCCTTGACGGCAAGCTCGGACAAACGCAAGCCGACGCGCGCCAAGCTCAGGCGGCACTAGGAAGCGTGCGATCGGAGCTCGGCTCGACGTCGCCGACGATCCAAGGCGGCGAGACCATGGCCATGAATCCGGTGGTCGGCCAGCTGCAAACGCAGCTCGCTCAGGTAAACGTTCAGCTGAAAACGGCGCTCGAGCAGTACACCGACCAGCATCCGGCCGTCATCGCGCTGAAAAATCAAGCTGCGGAGTTACGGTCCGAGATCGCACGGCAGCAGTCGACGGTCGTTTCGAACACGAACACCGTGCCGAATCCGCTGTACGAGCAGCTCGAGCAGCAGGCCGCGCAGTTCTCGACGCAAGTGGCTTCGGATACGGCAACGGTCGCCGCGCTCCACGATCAAGAGAAGAGCTTGCAGCCGATCCTCGCGAGCTTGCCCTCGCAAACCGCGGCCCTAGCAGATCTTCAGCGACAGGCGAAGTCGGCGCAGGACGTCTACTCAGCACTCGAGGAGAAGTACAACAACGCCGCGATCGCGCGCGACACGGCCCTCAGCGGCGTAACGGTGACGCAGCCCGCTATGCCGCAGTTTGCGATCGTCCGCCCCAATCTGATTTTGAATCTCCTGCTGGGCGTTGCGCTCGGTGCCGTTCTCGCAGTTCTTGGCGCCTTCGTGCTCGAGTACTTCGACAACACGATTAAGGACGGGCGCGATGCGGAAGCCGAACTGGCGCTGCCGGCGTTAGGCGGCGTGCCGCTCGTGCGCATGCGCAACGGGATGCCGGAAGTGCCGTGGGTCCAGACGCTGACGACCGAAGCATTCTTACAGCTCGTTACGTCCATTAAGTACGCTACCGACGCGACGCTCGAAACCTTGGTGGTCACGAGCCCGTCGCAAGGCGATGGGAAATCGACGGTCGCGTTAAACGTAGCGCTGGCGATGAGCGAGCTGGATCCGCGCGTTCTGCTTATCGATGCCGATCTACGGCGCCCGTCGCTGCATTTGAAGCTGTCGACGAAAAACGATCGCGGATTGTCCGATATCATCGTTGGGAGATCCCGCTTCGAAGACGTCGTCCAAGGCACGCGCTACGCTTCACTTGATATTTTGGCATCGGGAACGCCGACACCCAACCCGATCAAGCTGCTCGAATCTCCGCGGTTCGACGCGCTTCTTGCCGAAGTGAAACAACGCTATCGCTTTGTGGTCATCGACGGCAGCGCGCTTTCCGTCAACGTGGATTCGGCAATCGCCGCTCGTAAAGCCGACGGGACGGTAATCGTCTTATCCGCCAGCCGGACCGACATGCGCGAAGCGCGCATGGCCTTGCGGCGTCTGCAGCAAGTCGGCGTGCACAACGTCCTTGGGTTCGCGCTCAATCGAGTCGAGCCGACGCGGGAAGACTATCGCCCGTACGAGTTGGAAGCCGCGCCCGGCGAACTCGTCGCTGAGGTCTAATCCGGCGAAAGCGTAAAGACTTTCTTCCTACTCTTTGCGCCGCGGACGAGCGTGATGCTCGAGGGTGCGATCGCATAGAACTCGGCCAATGCGCGGATGCACGCGGCATTGGCGGCGCCTTCGATCGCGCGCTCTCGGACGCGAAGCACGAGCGTGTCGCCGTCGAACGAGATTCCGGGTTGCTTGGAGCCCGGTTTCACCACGACGTCGAGGCGTGCCGGTTTCGGCGTCGATGCCCTCATGAGGGCCTATTCGTCCCGTCGTAACGGAACCTTGCGAGGACGCGCCGTAGTACGCCAGCGTGGAGGCACGTGCGCCCGGGCGCGTCAACCTGATCGGCGAGCATACCGACTACAATGACGGCTATGTAATGCCGGCTGCAATTTCGGTACCAGACGCACATTTCCGGCAGTCCCGTGTCGAATCGCATCGTCAGGGTTGCCTCCGAAAGTGTCGGCGCGACGGCCGGCTTCGATCTCGATGCGTTGGAAATGGAGTGCGCAGGCGACTGGACCGACTACGTACGCGGCGTCCTGCTCGAACTTCAGAAGGCCGGCGTCACGCTGGCGGGAGCCGATCTGCGGGTCGCATCGACCGTGCCGTTGGGAGCCGGATTGAGTTCGTCGGCCTCGTTCGAGGTCGCGATCGCGCTCGCGATGCTCGAGCGTTGCGGTACGACGATGAAGCGTATCGACATCGCGAAACTCGCGCAGCGCGCCGAGGTCGAACACACGGGAACGCGTTCGGGGATCATGGATCAATTTGCCGTCCTCTTCGGCGAAGCCGGGTCCGCGACGTTCTTGGATACGCGCTCGCTCGATTACGCGCACGTGCCGGTTCCCCCAGGCGTGACGATCGTGATTTGCAACACGATGGTCAAGCACGCGCTGGCGGCCGGCGCGTACAACGAGCGGCGGGCCCAGTGCGAAGCTGCGGTCGAAGTCCTAAAACGGTGGTATCCCGATATCCGTGCGCTGCGAGACGTCTCGCTGGAACAACTCGAGGCGCACGCCGGGGACATCGCACCTCTACTCTATCATCGCGCGCTTCACGTCGTAAGCGAGAACGCTCGCGTCGTGGAAGCGAAGGCCGCGTTCGAGCGCGGCGACGCTGCCGCTTTTGGCCGGCTGATGAACGCATCGCACGAGAGTTTACGCGACGACTACGAAGTGAGTTGTCCGGAGCTTGACGTCATGGTTGGGCTCGCGCGCCGTTGCGAGGGGGTCTACGGCGCGCGAATGACGGGCGGCGGCTTCGGCGGCAGCACGGTGAACCTAGTCGAGGCCGCGCGGGCCGAATCATTTCGAACGGAAATCGCGCAAGGTTACTACCGCGAAACCGGGATGCGTCCGGATCTCTATGACGGAACCCCCGCTGCCGGAGCGCGCGTCGATGGCTGATTGGCAATCGCGGCCGCATCGCCGTTACAATCCGCTCGCCGGCGAGTGGGTACTCGTCTCGCCGCATCGAACCGACCGGCCTTGGCTAGGCGAACGCTCGAAGCCTTCAACCGTGACGGTGCCCCAGTACGATCCAACGTGCTACCTCTGTCCGGGGAACGGGCGCGCCAACGGTGCGCACAACCCATCGTATACGGGGACCTACGTTTTCGATAACGACTTCGCCGCGCTGCTTCCCGAGACGCCGGTCGAGCGCTACGCTCCGGACGATCTGCTGCTTGCGGAAAGCGAGCGCGGCACGTGCCGCGTCTTGTGTTTTTCGCCGCGGCACGATCTGCATCTCGCGTCCATGCCGCGCGAACAGATCGCGGCGGTCGTCGATGCATGGGCATCGGAGTACGTGCAGCTCTCCGAGCAGCCGGGTATCGAAGCCGTGACGATCTTTGAAAATCGCGGTGCGATGATGGGCGCGAGCAATCCCCATCCGCACGGCCAGATTTGGGCCAACGCGAGCGTTCCGAACGACCTGACAATCGAAACGCGAACGCAATCCGCCTATCGCGAAGCGCACGAGCGCTGCCTGTTGTGTACGTACGTCGAACGCGAACGGCGCGACGTCGAACGCATCGTGTATGCGAACGAGCACTTCGTCGCACTCGTTCCGTTTTGGGCCGTGTGGCCGTTCGAGGTGATGCTGCTGGGCACGGCGCACCGTCGCGCGCTGAACGAGCTTACCGGCGAAGAGCGCCTCGCGCTCGCCGATGCGATCGGCGATCTGACACGCCGCTACGACCGGCTTTTCGACGTCCCGTTTCCATATTCGATGGGCTTTCATCAGAGGCCGTGCGACGGCGCGGCACATGACGAATGGCACGTTCACGCGCACTATTTCCCGCCGCTCTTACGCTCGGCAACGGTACGTAAGTACATGGTCGGCTACGAACTTCTTGCGCAGCCGCAGCGCGATCTTACCGCTGAGCAGGCGGCAGCGCGCTTGCGCGACGCATGATTTACGACACGCCGCTCCTCTCCGGCGAAATGCACTATCCGCGCATCCCGCGCGCCTACTGGGGAGGCGCGTTTGAAGATGGCCTACGCCCTAGGGTTGGACGCGGTCTCGACGTACGTCTTCTGGAACCTTCACGAGCCGTCTCCGGGGGCGTACGAATTTTCCGGCGAAAACGACGTCGCGGAGTTCGTGCGTACGGCGCAGCGCATCGGCCTCTCAGTCGTGTTACGGCCGGGGCCTTACGTCTGCGCCGAGTGGGACCTCGGCGGCCTTCCTGCGTGGCTGCTCGCGGGCGAACCGATCGCATTGCGAACGCAGGACGATGGCTACATGCGGCCGGTTCGGCGTTGGCTCAAGCGCCTCGGCGAGGAACTCGCGCCGCTGCAGCGTTCGCGCGGCGGCCCGATCATCGCGGTACAGCTTGAAAACGAATACGGTGCGTTCGGCGAAAGCAAAACGTACCTTGAAGCGCTGTGCGGCGCGCTCGACGACGCTGGGTTCGCGGCGTCGCCGTTTTATACGATCGATCAGCCCGGGGATCTTGAGCGCGGCTCGCTGCCCGGCGTTCCGATCGCCGCGACGTTCGCTCCCGGCGATCCCGAGCGCGACCTCGCGATGCTGCGCGCGCTGCGTCCCGGCGGTCCGCTGATCTGCGGCGAATACTGGGCAGGATGGTTCGATCATTGGGCCGAGCCGCACCACCGCACCGACGGCGCGCGCCAAGTACAGGACTTGGAATGGATGCTGCGGCACGACTGTTCGGTGAATCTGTACATGTTTCACGGCGGCACGAGCTTCGGTTTTTGGAACGGCGCGAACGCGAACGATGCGTCGCCGTATCAGCCCGATACGACCAGCTACGACTACGATGCCGCGCTCGACGAAGCCGGACGACCGACGGAGAAATACCGCGCGTTCCGCAACGTCATCGCACGCGAGCGCGGTGTGGAACCGCGCTCCGTTCCCGAACCGCCGCGTACGATCGAGATCGCGGCCTTCGAGCTGACGGCGTTCGCGCCTCTCGACGGCCTGCTGATTAATCCAAAAGCGTGCGACGTGCCGGTTCCGATGGAATGCCTGGGACAGAGCCTGGGCTACATTCTGTATCGCACCACGCTTGCGGACGCAGGCGCCGGCATTCTGGAGTTCGATTGGATGCGCGACTATGCGGTCGTGTCGCTGGATGGGGAGGTTGCCGCGCATCTCGACCGCCGCTTCGGCGAGACGGCAATTACCTTAGCCGTGCCGCGGCCTGGAATGCGGCTCGACATTCTGGTAGAGAACGGCGGGCGCATCAACTACGGGCCAAAACTGCTCGACGAACGCAAGGGCATTGGCGGCGTACGCTGGAGTGGGCGCGATTTGCGCGGCTGGCAGGCATTTACGCTTCCGTTCGACGATCTGCAGACGTTGCGCTTTGACCTACCATCGGCGCGCGCACCCGGCTTCTCCCGCGGGATGTTCGCCGTCGACGAACCTGCCGATACCTTTATCGACGTGGGTTCGCTCGGCAAAGGTGCTCTTTGGATCAACGGCCGCAACGCGGGCCGTTTCTGGAACGTCGGCCCACAGCGCTCGCTGTACGTTCCCGGCACGTGGCTTCGCCCCGGCGCGAACGAGGCCGTCGCATTCGACCTCTTTGATTCGGCGCGCACCCTGCGCGGCAGTTGCGACCCGATCTGGATCGATACCGCATGAAAGCACTCGTTCTTGGCGGCGGCGGCGCGTTCGGCGCGTACGAGGCCGGGGTTGCGACGGCGCTGTTGCGAAGCGAGCGATACGACTTGGTCTGCGGCGTTTCGATCGGTGCAATCAACGCTGCATTGATTGCGGCGGGTAACGACGACGCGTTGAAACGTTTCTGGTACGAGGTCCTGCCGAAGCGAAGCCCCCAGCTCTTCCCGCACGTAGCGCGCTTACGACGCCTGCTCGAGCGCGTTGGGTCGATCGGGCAGGGCGGCCCTTGGCAGAACACGATGAACGTCGCTCGCGCGGCTTCGGAGTTCCCGCTGGTTCGTACGCTTGGGAATTTCCAAAAAACCAATTTGCCGGCAATCGCGGCCGTTCTTGAAGAAATGGTCGATTACGATGCTCGCCGCTGCTCGCTGCTCGCCTGCGCGACGAATCTTACCCATGGTTCCGCCGCCGTCTTTCGCGCCGTGCTCGACCGGCATCGCGTGGAACCGCGCAAGCGCGCGCGCTTAATTGAAAATCGCGAACTGAATGCTGGGAACTTCGTCTACGGACTGTTGGCGTCGGCGGCCATGCCGGGGCTGTTCCCGCCGATCGAGTTGACCTTCGACGGCGAGACGGCGCTCTATGCGGACGGCGCCGTCGCGCACAACTCGCCGCTTGGAATTGCGATCGAGAACGGCGCGACGGACGTCACGGTTATCTTTAACGATCCCGAACCGGTGGCCGGCGCGCCCGACGCAACGCTGGGTGTCGCGCAGGTCGCGTTCCAGATCGCGATTCTTTGGCAACAGCGTTTGCTCGACTACGAAATGCGCTTGGCCGAGGCGACGAACGAGATCGTGCGCTTGGGCGGCGCGCCCGGAATGCAGCAGATAACGATTCGTTCGGTCCGGCCGGATCTACCGCTTTCGATCGATATGCTTGCCTTCGACGATGCAAAAGCCATCGCCGCGACGTTCGAGCGGGGCGTCGAAGACGGCAGCCAGCCCCCGCACGTCTCGCTGCCCGGTTACCCTGCGCCCGCCGAAAAACCAAACTTTCTCGCGCGCCTCATGAAGCGCCGCCCTGCGGGCCTCGAGCCGGTAAAGCGAATCTGGTAGTGGATTTCGCTTCCGTTTTATCCGATAGTTAATAAGTACGGGGAGGGCAGGCGAAAATGCAAGCCAAGACGACCGGCGAGCGCCTGGACGTCGACCACAAAGCGTCGTCTTTGACGTTCTTTGCAAGCGCCTCCGGCAACAAGTCCGTTTTTGGAAAGGCCGCCGACCTGAACGGCCAGGTGGAGATCGCATGGGACGCTCACGATGCGATCGCCGCCGATCCGCGACCGCGGATGCACGTTGAGTTTTTAGTAGAGAGCTTGCGATCGGGAAACGAACTCAAAGACCGCGAGATGTGGAAAATGATCGACAGCAAGCGGTTCCCGAAGATCGCAGCGGACCTTACGGAGCTCAGCTCGCTCGCCCTGGCGGGCAGCTACAATGCAGCCGGGCAGATAACGATGGCGGGCTTGTCCAGAAAGTACGACGGTAAATTTTCGGTCAAGCACGATGCTGGGAAATTCGTCCTCGATGGCTATTTGCAGGTCGACGTGCGCGACTTTGGGCTGAAGCCCGTGAAACTCCTGAACCTCAGCGTCGAGCCGGTCGTAAAAGTCCACTTGCACCTGGTGGCCGGCTGAGCGATACTTAGTCTATGCCCCTGCCCGATGAAAAGACCATCTCGTTCGACCTCTGGCCGCATCTGTTAATGATCGAAGGCCCGGCCAACGCCATCGGGTTGCTGCTCGCCGCCGTTTACGACGACCCGGCGATCCCGCGCGATACGTGGAGCGTTTCTTCGAAAGAAAAATCGCGCAGAACGCATGCGGAGGTTTTGCAGCGCGGCGGCAACGAGAAGATTCGCCAAGGAATCGGCGTGCGCACCGATGCGGTCGTCGCGATTATCCAGGAGCGCGCGCGAGCCTTGACGCTCGAGTCGTTCCGGCTTTCCGGCAAGAGCCAAGCCGCGATCTAACAGTCGCAGGCACTGCGGCGCTGGCACTTTTCCGGCACCCGTTCGTATGGCGCGGTAATGCGGGCGTGTCGTATGAATTGACCGGTGAAACGATACCTCGACATTTCGCCGGCGGCCGCGATTGCGGCGCTTGCAATCGCCGGATGCTCGGCGTCCTCCCAGCAATCGTCCTCGCTCCCTTCGTTTAGCGGCGGTGCGATCCGACATTCGGCGAGCGCACCGACCCTGCGTGTTTACACGGCCGGCAAGACGCCGGGTTTTCCTAAGGGATCCGTTCCGTTCGACATCACGCTCGGGCCGGACGGCGCGATGTGGTTCACCGACGGCAACGTTCCCGGCGTCGGAAGAATCGATTCGCACGGAGCGGTGATCGAGTATACGAAAGGCCTGGGACTCAACGCGCTGCCCTACAGCATCGTGAGCGGCCGCGACGGGGATCTCTGGTTTACCGACGCCACGGGTTCGATCGGAAGCATCACGCCGGACGGGAAGATTCGCGAGTACTCCATTCAATCCGTGACGGACGGCGGCCGGCCGCTTGGCGTCGCCGCGACGCCGGACGGTACGATCTGGGCGATGGTCGCCGGGCCGCCGAGCTTGCTCGTTCGAATGGAAGGTAACGGTAAAATATCCGCGGTTCGAATTCCGGAGGCCTATCAAGCCGACGGATCGCTCGCGACCGACGCGACCGGTGCTTTGTGGATGCTGACGCGTCGCGGTGAAAACGCAATAATGCTCGAGCGCAAGCCGCACGGCGGTTGGATCACGTACGCAATCGGCCTGGAGGACGCGCGCTTGCCGTGCTGTCCGAACAGCGCGCCGAAACGGATCGCATTCGACGATCGCGGCAACGCCTGGTTTTCAACGCTGTACTGGCTCGAACCGAACGTTAATCACAACGTGATCGGCGAGATTACGCCGTCCGGAACGAAGCTCTACCCCGTAAAGCAGCACGCGATGCCTTCTGCGTACCCGAGCGGCATTGCCGCAAGCGGGACGAGCGTTTGGCTCGCCGGAGACAATCCGTTCCAAATCAAGGGCGGTTTGTGGCGGATCGGCGAGAAGGGCGGACAATGGGCCTATCCGGTGGCGAACAATCCGATCGATCTTGCCGCCGACGCGAGCGGCAATCTATGGTTTACCGCCGAGGCATTCGATCTCCCCGGACAAATCGTCGAAGCGGTGCCGCCGCAGTAACTAGAATTGAACGTTGACGATCTTCAGCTCGTCGTTCACGACGGCGACGGGGCGGCCGCGAGCGGCGTCGAGATAAATGTACTTGCGAGCGTCCGGGCCGAGCCCGTTGATCTCCCATTCACTCACGCGCGCATCGGGGAAGTTCGATTTTGCAATCGCTTCCTTCGCGGTTTGAGCGAGGCGCGCGAAGGCGATCTTCTTCGGATCGAAGGCCTGTGCATCGACGTCGGCCGCGGTTACGGGACCGCCGTGCATTGCCGAAAGTTTTACCGGTATCGGCCCGGAGAGGTTTCCGTCGGGTGCGACGACGTACTCGTCGACGTTGACGTGATTCGGGGGCTGCTGCACGTCCACGGTGAGGCCGTTGGTGCGATCGGCATTCATCGACGTTACGCGCATCGGCGTTCCGGATTTCCGTGCGATCGCATCGAGGGCACTCAGCACCGCTTGGCCGTTTGCTAGAAACGGATCGATTGGACCGCCGCCCAAATTCGGCGCGGCGAGATTCGGATCGCCCGCGGGGTACGACGAGCCGCCGCCGGACGAACCCGAGCATCCGGCCACAGCGAGTGCGACAGCAGCCGCGACGAGATGAGTTCTCAGCATAGTCGGCGCACTTTTAGCACATGCGGCCCCTTCGCCTCCTCGGCGTGCTCGCGATCGTTCTCTCCGCAGTGACCGCGCCTGCGGCGCGCTCGGCAGCGGTAGAACGGCCGGCGATCGCCCAAGTCGGGGATCAACCTGCCGACGATGGGCATCGTTTACTGGCCCGCCGGGCACGACTGGCGTTGGACGGTTGCGAACTATTTCTCAGCCGCCGTGATGAACGAGATCAAAGACACGCTGCACGCCGACTACGTGCGAACCGGATTTATTCCCGATTGGTTGAATCGGGAGCGCCCGAGGTGGCTGCGTGAAGATCGCGTTATGGACGATGCTTGCCGCGCGGGTCTGGGTGTGATGGTAATCGTTCCTACCGGCGGCGACAAGCTCGGTTCCGACGATATGGTTTCGACCGTGGGCGCGTTCTTCACGCGTTATGCGGCGCGAGAGCGGAACTGCAAGCTCCTCGCTGAGATCGGGAACGAAGACAACCTCACGATGAGTCCGCAAGCGTACGCGACGTTGTTTCAAAGCGTTGCTCCGGAGATTCGGAAAGCCGGCGTGCCGGTGATTACCTCGGGAACATCGGAACTCGACGTGCGCTGGGCACGGTCGGTTTCGCGCGCCATCGCTCCGTTCTTGCCGGACGGATACGGTTTTCATCCGTACGGCGTGCCGCCGCGCCGGATGCAGGCGGATATTGCGACGATGGCGGCGGCGATCGGCGTGCAAGAGCTCTCGCGGATCTACATAACGGAATATGGTTCCGGTGACGCTGCCACGCTATCAAATGCAATCCTGACGCTCGACACCCAGCCGGCCGTAACCGTCTACGAGTATCGCTGTCAACCGAGCGACGAAACCTGTGAGTACGGGCTCAAGGATAACCCCGCGCTGTTCGATGCGGTCGCACGGACGTTTGCCTCCGTACGCGACGGCCGAACCGCTGCCGATGCTACCGTGCGACCAGCGTTCGCGGGCTTTCGATAGTGTCGCGGACGACGGGGATCGGAGCGGCTGGAGCCGGCGCGGCGGGCGGTGCCTGCGGGATCGGCCGTTGCGTACGCGCGAGGAGGAACGGGAGAACGCACGCAGCCATGGTCGCGATCGCGAAGACCTGGGTCGCGTTGACGGCGGCGATGTTCGAAGCTTCCGAATCGAGCAGCGCGTTTAGCGTCGAGATCGCCTGCGACCCGTGTGTCGTGATAAATGCAGAGACCGATGGGCTGTTGAGGGCCAGCGACGATCCGAGGGCGGTGCGCGCCGCGACGTATCCGCGTTCGAGCAGCGTCGCGGCAAATGCGGAACCGATCGACGCGCCGATTTGCTGGACGAGGCGCGTCAGCGCGAGCGCCGACGGGATCGCCGGCGGCGGTACGGTGCGGAAGAGCACGACGCTGAGCGGAACGAAGATAAACGCGTAGCCGACGCCGCCCAGGACTTGGGTCAGCATGAGCGCGGAGAACGGCGTTTGCGTCGTCATCACGAACGTCTGCAAGAGGCTCGCGAGACCGGCCAGAAAAATGCCGCCGGCGGCAAAGTAGCGCATGTCCCAGTGCTCTTGCGACGTGATCCAGGTGGTGACCGGGTAGAGCAACACGAGGACGCCGGCCCGCGTCATCAAGAGCATGCCGGCGAGCGTCGTCGTAAATCCGAGCGACGTTTGCGACCACTGCGGTTGAATGAACAGAATCGCGAAAAACCCGCCGGCGACCGCGAAGTAGATGACGGATGTGCCCCAAACCGTTCTGTTCGCAAAGACGCGCAACGCGACCGCAGGATTCTTCGTGCCGAAGAGCTCCCAGCAGACGAACGCGGCGAGGGAGACGACCGCTGCGACTGCCGTCAACGCGATCGTCGTGTCGTCGAACCAGCCGTTGCGTTCGCCTTCGTCGAGCACGTACTGCAGGCAGCCGAGGCCGACCGCGAGCAGGGAAATACCGAAGAAATCGAAGGCGGTGCGGCGTGCGGGCGCCGGATCGCGAACGAACGCGAGCACGAGGATCGTCGCGAGTATACCCGGCAGAAGGTTCACGAAAAAGACCCAGCGCCAGGTCAGGTCGTCGGTGAGAATGCCGCCGAGCGTCGGGCCGATCGTTGGACCGAGCACGACCGCGAGCGCAAAGAGCGACTGGCTAACGGCGAGCTTCGCCGGCGGAAACGTGTCGCGGATGATCTGCTGTGCCGGGACCATCAAACCGCCGCCGAACGCGCCCTGCACGAAACGCAGCGCGATCTCCGTCGTGGCATCGTTTGCGAGTCCGCACAAAACGGACGTGACGGTAAAGCCGGCGATCGAAAGCGCGAAGTAGTTTCTACGTCCGATCATGGTCTGCAGCCAAGGCGAGAGCGGGATCACGATCACGTTCGCGATGATGTAAGCCGTGATAAACCACGCGCCTTCGTCGGTCGATGCGCCGAGCACGCCGTCGATCGTGGGAAGTGCGACGTTGACGATGGTGGTATCCGCCAGCTGCATCAGCGCGGCGAGCATAACGGCACAGACCACGGCAGCGCGACGCGCGCCGTACTCGACGACGTTGGACATGGGGCTCGAGACCTTTCCGGGCTCCGCTAGGAAGACTGCGGGCACCCGCTGTGCGAGGAGGTCGGCGTTCTCGCTGACGATTTGTTCGAAGAACTCGCGGGCTTTGCGCTCGTTGGCGTTCAGCTCCACGATAGAGACGACGGACTCCGTGTGGCGCGTCAGGGTGTCGGCCGCCTCCACGAAGTCGGCCCAGGCATCCGGCGTCGAAGCGGCCAGGGCTTGGCGGTAGGCGTCCGAGGTGCGGCGGGCTTCCCGTGAAAAGCTCGCCGAGAGGCTGCCGAGCAGAGCGGCGTTGTGCCCGAGGGTTTCATACGAGCGCCGGGCTTCGAGAGAGAGGGTGCCAGTAGACGTGACTGGCTCCGGCATAGTACAATACATCTTGTACTAAGAATAGTACAGCAAGTATTGTACTGTCAAGGGCTAAATGCAAGAGACTACCGAAGCCGCCGCCCCTCGAACCTACTTGGTATCCCGAGCGGGAAGACATCACGATTTACGGCGTCCTCGCGGCGCTGAGCGACCCGACGCGGCTCGGGATCGTTCGCGCAATTGCCGAGCGCGATGAGTGCTGTCCCTTCGACTTTCTCGACGTTACGAGCAAGCAGAATCTCACGCACCATTTCAAGGTGCTGCGCGAGGCGGGGCTGATCCAGTCGCGCTATGAAGGCCGGCAAAAATTCGTCTCGCTGCGACGCGAGCTGATCGACGACATGTTCCCCGGACTGCTCGACGGTTTACTCAATGCGGTCGCCGCGTCGGAGAAGAAGACCTAGCCGTAACCGAGAGATCGGGATGCGCAACCTCCGCGATCGTCTCTCGGCGACGCGGCGGGAGCACCAAACGGGGCAGGTTCGGTCACGATCCTCCTGGCTCGCGCGCTAAGTGACAACGCCCTCCATTGAAGTTGAGGTATACCGGTTGTGACGTTTTTTCGATCGCCTCAAGCACTCGTACTCCTCCTCACCGCTGCGGCGTTGCCGTTTGCCGCGCGAGCCGACGCCCCCCAATATCCACAGAAGATGGCTCCAATCGCTCAGTACCTCATGAGCGATCGTCAAGCGGAAATTGCTTTAGCGCGGAGCGCCGCCCCCGCGTCGATCTCGGCCGACGCCGACGTGCTGGTACTTGGCAGCCACGGCTACGAGACCGCCGTGAAAGGGAAAAACGGCTTCGTCTGCTTCGTCGAACGCGCTTGGGCGTCGCCGTTTAACGACCCCGAGTTTTGGAATCCGAAAGAACGCGGGCCGAATTGTTCAATCCGCCCGCCGCGCGCACCGAACTGCCGCAGTTACTGCAGCAGACGCAATGGGCAATGGCCGGGCTCACCTTGCAGCAGATCATCGAAAAGACGAAAGCCGCCGTGGCCGACCACAGCTTCAAACCGCCCGAGCCCGGTGCGTTTTCCTTCATGATGTCAAAGCAAGGCTATCTCGGCGGCGCGCACGGGCCGTGGCATCCCCACGTCATGTTTTTCGTCCCGCCGAGCCAAGCCGCTAACTGGGCACCCAACTTACCGGGCTCGCCGATACTGTCTTCAGATCGCGGTGAATTTGAATCGACGCCCGTCTATATTCCGGTGCGCCGTTGGTCCGATGGAACGCCGGACTTGCCGTCGCCCGCGCCGCACGGCTAAGAGTCCGTCGCAGGTATTGCGAAGAACTCGGGAAGGCCTACCGTGGCGACTCCCTAGCGCGCGTCAATTTCTCCTCGTTAATTCACAAGCCTCGCCTAAAATCGACCCGTGTTTGTGGCTTTGCGAATCAGCACGGTAGCGAGATGACGGCGCCAAACGAGAGGACGATTCATCGCCTCGAAGCGTTTTCCGACATCGTCATGGGCTTCTGCCTGGCTGAAGTCGGGCTCAGCCTGGTTCTTCCCAAGAGCGTCGCGGAGCTTGGGGCGATGTGGATTTATCTCAATGCCTTCGCTTTCTCGTTTTTCCTGATTTCGATGCTGTGGTGGTATCATCACAAGCTCTTCGTGACGTTCCTCACCTTGAATTCTGCTACGATCGTCATGAACTTCGTGCTGCTCGCGGCCCTCGTGTTCGGAATCTATTTTCAGCGAGTCACCATCCACTTTCTTACCGACGGCATCGACCCGCGCATTCCTCTGCGATTGTGGCTTGGAAGCATGGCAGTAATTTATGGGCTACTCGCTGCCATGTACGTGTTCGGAATATGGGAGCGGCGGCGCTCGCTCGACGCTTCGGCGATGCACGCAGGCCTGAGTCTTACGTATCAGGCGGCCATCAGCGCGGTCGGCCTCGCGGCTTTGTGTTCGATGAACCCGTTCAATCTCCGGACGACGCTCGCAACCGTTCTCATTGTCGGATTGGTCGCTGCCGTGCGTAATCCGGTGGTCTCGCGTCTCGCCGCATGCGTTCCGACGCTCGAGCGCCGGCCCGTTGGCGACACTGGAGCCTCGCCCAGCGGGCCGGTCTAGGGCTGTCCCGCCGCAAACCGGCCGGAATCATTTAGCCGCGGCCCGAACAAAAGCCTCAAATGGTGGGATGGATCCCAGCTACGACCACGGAGGTGACCCATGAGCAGATCGCAATCGCCCCTGCTTTTTCTGCTTTTTGCCCTTATCACTACCGCCTGCGCGCAACAAGGCAGCTCACCGTCGAGCCCTGGGCAGTTCGGCGCGGCGCCGGCGGTCTCGCGCAATGACTTACTCCCGTACCGGTTTAGCGGCGGTTCCGGCTCGGCGAGCTATAAGGCCACGGGTAAAGACGGTACGTGCAGCGGCACGCTGACGTTCAACGACAATACGGTCTATGTCGACGTAAAGGCCAATGGAGACGTCGACCCCGGAATTCTAGCTGCGGCTACGCTCACCGGATCGTCGACATGCAATGGCGAGCCGTTCGAACTCCCCGAGTTGTTCGACCTCAAAACCGGCAGCATCAAGTCCGGGAAGGTGAACGACGTTTTGGGAGATCCTCCGGAAGCATCCATTTACGGATCGTTCAAGATGTCGGGTCCCGTTTGCGACGCGACCATTCGCCTGGGGCGATGGATCGCGGCAAAAGACGGAGGTCGCGTACAGATCGACCCGGTGACGATCACTCACGTCAAACAATCGCTGCATTGCTAAGTCCCGGCTAGCTCTACGTTCACACGAAAACAGGTCCAGAGACGTTGCCGTCTCTGGGCCTGTAAATGGTTGCGGGGGAGTCGGCGGCCTTGCACGCCGGGTATGCGTCGCCCGGTGCGGCGGTAATACCCGTCGGATACGGTCCCGACTGCTGCGCCAACGCGGTCGCGGGAAGCAGCGGCCGCGGCGCATAGCGAGAGCGAGAAGCCACCAATCACTCGGTGCATCATGGCTTCATCAGTTGCACGTATTCCGTGGAAAGCCCGTCGTAGAGTTCCTTTAGCACGGCGGCCTCCGCGACTTGCGCGGCGGTCGGCGGCTGCAGCGACGTACTCGCGCGGGCGATCGCGTCGCTGATTCGCTCGCGTAACCCGAGCGGACCGCTAAGGTCCTCGACGTTGCGCGGATAGTACGTGAGTTTGCGGCCGAAGGCGTGCAGCTCCGTGCGCCGCGCGGCGTTCGCGGTAGACGACGCCTTGTCGAGCGCGTTGAGCCAACCGTCGACGCCGCCAAGTTCGTCGAAAAGCGCGGCGAGAAAGTCGTGACGCGCCTGCGCCGCTTGCTCGGAAATCGGCGCACGCGGATCGGCCACGACGGTGACGCTGCGTTCGTAGGTTTTCGCGCCGGCGTGCAGTCGCACCGTGTAGGTGCCCGGGACGGTTTCTGCGCCTTCGCCCGCGCCTTCGTTCCATTGCTGGTTGGCGCTCGTCCACTTTACCGGTCCGTTTTCGGCGAGATCCCACGTCGAGCGATTGAGGCCCGCAACGTTCTGAACGTCGTTGCCGGCGAGATGACGGATCGTTCGCCCGCTTGCATCGACGATATCGATCGTCGGTGCGGCGGCTAGCTTCTGCGGGAGGTAGTACGTGAGGAGCGCGCCGTAGGGCGCATTCCCTCCGACGAACTCGTTTGCCGGCAGCGTGCTTCCGTTGCAGCATGGGAAACTGTTGACCGGCGCCCGCGCCACCCGCGCACCGCCGTTCGCGGCGCGAAGAGCGTCACCGATGACGGCGTCGCGGCGGCTAGCGCCTCGAGCGGGCGCAAGTCGTCGAGAATCCACACGCCGCGACCGTGCGAAGCGACGACGAGGTCGTCGTTCGGCTGGGCGATCTGCAAGTCGTAGATCGCCGTCGCCGGCATATTGAGGCGCAGCGAGCGCCAATGGCGGCCGCGATCGTACGTCACGTAGACGCCGCGATTCGTTCCGCAAACAACAGGTTCGAGTTCGTGGGATCCTCGCGGACAGCGCGCACGAAACGATCCCGCGGCAGGTCGCCGGCGATCGAGGTCCACGTCGCTGCGCCGTCGTCGGTCACGAAGAGATACGGACGGTCGTCGCCGAGAAAATGCCGGTCGCCGGAAACGTAGGCGGTCTTCTCGGATGCGTGGCCCGGCTCGATGCCGATCCGGCTCCACGCCGGCATGCCGGCCGGCGTAACATTGTTCCAGTGCGCGCCCATGTCGGTCGAGAGCTGGACCAGACCGTCGTCCGTTCCGACCCACACCATCTGTTGCGCGAGGCTCGTCGTTTCGACGTCGAGGATCGTGTCCGACGTTTCGGCGCCGGACATGTCTTGATCGATCGGTCCGCCAGATGCTTGCTGATGCACCTTTTCGTTGCGCGTGAGGTCGGGGCTGATCGCGTTCCAGTGCACTCCACGATCGTCGCTCGCAAAGAGAACGTTTCCGCCGACGAGCACGCGCGGGGGCTGCGGCCGCGAAGCGTCGAGCGGGCTCGCGGCAAACGCAATCGGCGTATCCCAGTTGAAGCGGTAGGTCAGCGAGAAGGGCGGTTCGCCGCCGTTCGCGTGCATGTTCGGCGACACTTCGGGCGCTTGCTTCGTCGTCACGTCGTAGAGATAGACTTCGCCGGTATCGTTGTTCGTCGACGTCGACCAGATCAAGTTGCGATTCTGCGGGTCGATCACTGCCCACATACCGTCGCCGGGACCGATGATGTACCAGTCGCGGTTGAGCACGCCGATGCCGTTATCCGAGGATCCCGGCGCGCACCACGAGTTGTTGTCTTGTAGGCCGACACACACGCGATAATCCCGCGCATTCGCGTCGACGCCGATATGATACGGCTGTGAGAATGGCAGATCGTACGGCTGCCACCAGTTGCCGCTGCCGCCCTCGGCCGAAAGCGTTACGCCTTCGTCGCTGCCGACGACGATGCGGCGTCCGTCAGACGACCACCATGCCGCGTGGTAATCCCAGCCACCGTTTTCGGAGGCCGGTTTGAACGTTTTGCCGCCGTCGGTCGTCATGGCCAGAATCAATCCGACCACGATCGCACGATCCGGATTCGCGGGATCGGCGAAGATGTGCGAAAAGTAAAACGTACGGTCGCCGACGTAGGGGCTGTGCGGCATCAATCGCCACGTCGCGCCCGCATCGTCGAGCGCCACAGGTCGCCCCGTTTTGAGGCGATCACCGCGAAGACGCGGCGACCCGATGCGGATAATCCGATTCGTCCCGTCATACCCGACGGCAAACCGTTGCCGGAGAGTTTGCGCCACGCGAGGCCGCCGTCGTCGGAGCGATAGAGCCCGCCCTGCGGTCCGCCGCTGGAAAGCGCCCACGGATAGCGCCGGACTTGATTGACGCCGGCGAACATCATCGACGGATTCCCAGGCAGGCGCACGAGGTCCGAAACGCCGCTCGACGGCCCGGCGAAGAGCGTACGCTTCCAATGCGCGCCGCCGTCGCGCGTCACGAAGACGCCGCGCGTCGCACCGTCGCGAAAAACGTTGCCGAGAACGCCGGCCACGACGACCCGCGAGTCGCGCGGATCAACCGAAATGCTGGAGATCGCGCCGCCGTCGACGAGGCCCATGTGCGTCCAGGTCGCTCCGCCGTCACGCGAGTGATAGATGCCGTCGCCCATCGCGACGTCGTTGCGCGGATTCGCTTCGCCGGTGCCGACCCACACGTCATTCTCGTCGTTGCTCGCGACCGCGATCGCGCCGATCGCCGACGCCGATTCACCGTCGAAGATCGCTTTCCACGACGCGCCGCCGTCCGTGCTCTTGAAGACGCCGCCGTCGGCACCGCCTGCGTAATAGACCAGCGGATTGCGGTCGCTGCCGGCGACCGCCGTCGTGCGGCCGCCCGAAATCGCCGGTCCGATCGAGCGGTACTGCAGCGAGCCGAACGGGGCCGCGGCCCAGGCGCGCACGGTGAGCGCGCTCGCGAGCGCGCCTAGCACCGCTGCGACGACAAGAATGCTACGCGAATACTTCATAGCGCCTAGTGCGGGAACCGCCGGGCGGGTCCTCCAGGAGCACCCCGGGCAACAAACCTAAGCCCAATAGTTTCCGATTCTGCCGCTCGACGCGCGCTTTCCGGAGGCTACGATCGCAGACTTGCGCTGCGACGTTCGCGTGAAACTGTTCGACTACGGCGTCGTCTCGCTGCGACTTTCGTTCGACGCGCCACTCTGACTGGTCCAACAACTGCGACAGGAAATAAAAACAGGTCCAGAGACGTTGCCATCTCTGGACCTGCAAATGGTTGCGGGGGATGGATTTGAACCATCGACCTTCGGGTTATGAGCCCGACGAGCTACCGGACTGCTCCACCCCGCGGTGTGGTGAACCCATATACTACGGCTAGGGTTGCGCCCCTGCTATGGCTTGGGTCGCAGGGCGGGGCGCAGGCCGCCGTGCCGAAGAGTCGATGCATGCCGATCGCCGAGTCCATCCCGAAGGTTCACCTGCACTGCCACCTCGAGGGCGCGTTGCGGGCTTCAACCTTCATAGAGCTTGCGACCGAGCACGGTGTCCCTCTGCGCTACCATCCCTCGGGCAAGCAGCAAGAGGTGTGGACGGACGAGGCAACCGACCCGGTCGATCCCGCCCACCCGTATCGCTTCAGGGACTTCGGCGAGTTTTTGCTCATGTTTGCCGCGGTCAGCCGCTCCTTGCAGGCTCCCGAGGACTACGCGCGCCTTGGCCGCGAGTTCGTTGAAGACGCTCTCGAGCAGAACGTGATGTACGGCGAGTTATTCGTTTCGCCGTCGGTGTGGTCGTTTTTCAACCCGGAACTCGACGTTCGCGTCTGCTTCGAAGCGCTCGTGCGCGAACTGCGCGCCGCGCAGCCGCGCGCGACGTTTAAGCTCCTTCCCGATCTCACCCGGAATTTCGGCGCCGACGCGGGCATGGAAACGGCGAACTCGCCGTCTCGATTGAAGACCTCGACGTTATCGGCGTGAGTTTGGGTGGCGACGAAGCCCGTTGTCCGCCCGAGTTGTTCGCCGAGGCGTTTCGCGTTCGCGCGGTCGCCAGGGCATGCAGACGGTCGCCCATGCCGGCGAGGCCGCCGGCGCCGAGAGCGTTCGCGCGGCGGTCGAAGTTCTGGGCGCGAGCGCATCGGCCACGGGGTGCAGGCGATCGAGGATCCGGCGTCGTCCGATCTGCTCGTCGCGCGGCATCCCGCTGGAAATCTGCCCGACCTCGAACGGCTGACCGGCGCAGCCCCCGCGAATGTGCGCACCCGATGTCGCTCTGATCGCGGCGGGCGTGTCGTGACGATCGACGCCGACGATCCGGCGCTGTTTGGTACGACTATTGTCGACGAATATTGCGCGTGGAGCGGGTCCTCGGGCCGAATACGCTTCGCCGCTTTGTCGCAACGCTATCGCGCGAGCTTCGCGTCGCCGGCGAACACAAAGCCACCGATGAATGCGAGCTCGATATCACGGATTTCCGAAGGTTCCGTCGAAGTCGTGCGATGCTATGGCCGGACATACGCCATTTCGACGAATCGATCGAAGAGTATCTCGAGGCCATCTACCGGCTCGAGCGGGAAGGCCCGGGCGTCACCACCTCCGGTCTGGCCGCCGACCTTGGGCGTCGCTCCGGCATCCGTTTCGGGGATGCTGAAGAAGCTCGAACGCGACGGCTACCTCGAATACGTGCGCGCGGCGAGGCCAAGCTGACCGAGCGCGGCCTCAGGTCGGCGTCCGCGTCATGCGGCGGCATCGCCTGGCGGAGCGCTTCCTCACGGACCTGCTCGGCATGCCGTGGGACGAAGTGCACGAAGAAGCGTGCCGCCTCGAACACGCGATCTCCGCGCGCGTCGAAGAACGCCTCATCGCGGTTGCTCGAGCGATCCCGAAATTCTGTCCGCACGGGCATCCGATTCCGCCGTCCGATCTTAGCGACCCGAAGCGCATCGGCATGCAAGCTCGCCGAGTCGAAGCGGGCCGCCAAGCGCGCGGTCGTCGACGTGACCGAAGAAGTGCCCGGAGATCTTGCGCTATCTCGGTCAAATCGGGCATGCGCCCCGGCGCCAACGTCGACACGTTATCGAGCAGGCGCCGCTCGGCGGTCCGCTAACGGTCGAGGTCGAGAACGGCCGCCACGCGATTTCGCTCGAACTCGCACGAAGCTTATCGTGGCCGAGCCGGCATGAAACTTACGCGCGCGCTGATCGCGCTGAACTTGATCGGCTATCTCTGGGAAATCCTCGTCGGCGGCCCGGGACGCTTTCGCGCGACGGGCGGCGGCAACATCGATCGCGTGATGCAGCGACGGTTGCTCTATCCGGCAGCCGTTCTGCAGAACGGCGAATGGTGGCGCATCTTCACCGGCGCTTTTCTTGCATGGCGGGCTCATTGCATATCGCCGTCAATATGATTTCGCTATGGTCAGCTCGGCCGTTTCGTCGAGATGATCTACGGACCGGCGAGATGTTCGTCATCTACATGTGTCGCTCGTCGCGTCGGGCTCGGCGTCGTGTATCTTAGCGCGCCGACTCGTCCCGACCGTCGGCGCGAGCGGTGCGATTTTCGGCTTTTCGGCGCGCTTTTCGCCATTGGGCTGAAACTTGGCAAGCCCGGTATGCACTGGTCAAAGCGAACACGGGGATTCTCGTGATGAACCTCATCATCACGTTTACCGTTCCATCGATTTCGTGGCAAGCGCACGTCGCCGGGCTCGCCGCCGGATTTCTTTTAACGCTCGCCATTTACTATCCGCCGCGCCGCGTCGCGCCGGTTGTCGTCGACGCGCGGACCGGTGCGGAACTGGAAACCGAATACCAGGCACCGAATCCGCCGAATCCTCACTCGCAGGCATGAACGCGACGATCGAAGACGTCTTCGCAAGCGGCGGACCGATCGCGCGTGCACTCCCCGGCTTTGAAGCGCGCGCCGGGCCAAGTGCAGATGGCGCAGCTCGTCGAGCGCGGCATCCTCGAGAGGCATTCACACGATCGTCGAGGCCGGGACCGGCATTGGAAAGTCGCTTGCGTATCTTGATCCCGGCGTTCGCAGCGGGAAGAAGATCGTGCTCTCGACCGGCACCATCGCACTGCAAGAACAACTCGTGCGCAAGGACATTCCGCTCGTGCAGAAGGCGCTGGACGTTCCGATCAGGCGTCGACGCTGCTCAAGGGCCGCGACCACTATTTGTGCCGTGCAGAAGTACGAGCGCATGCGCGGCGATCGGCTCGTGGCGCCCTAGCGCGGCGATGGAGGAGATCTGGGCGTGGGCCGAGCGCACGCAAACCGGCGATCGCGCCGAGCTGCCGTTCACGCCGCGCGGCGAGCGATTGGGAGCAGCTCGATGCCGATGCCGACGATTGCGTCGGCGAGTTCTGCGAACACTTTCGCGATTGCTATTTCTTCAAGCGGCGCGACGAAGCGCAAGCTTCGCCGATCATCGTCGTCGTCAACCACGCGCTGTTTTTCCTCGACCTCGCCATGGGCGGCGGCCTACTGCCACCGTACGACGTCGCGGTGCTGGATGAGGCGCATCAAGCCGAACGCTGGGCGACCGATGCGTTGACCGCGACCCTCTCGCGCACGACGATCGGCCGGATGCTTCGCAAGCTGCACCGCATGTACCAGTTGCCGGCGCACTTCGATGCCGAGTTCGACGAAGGCGTGCGCGGGCTCGAGTCGGTGCTGGCGAAGGTGCCGGGCGATCGGTATCCGCTGGCCGCCAACGAAGACGCGTCGCCCGAACTCGAGCGCTTGCGCGATACGCTCTACAAGTTCGAGAATTGGCTCTTCGCCAATTGGCATTCCGCGCTGAAGAAACGCCCGGCCAACGATGCGGAGGCCGAGCGGCGGCGCGATCTGGCGATGCGCGGCGTCGTGGCGCATTCTGCGACGATCGATCGCGCGCAGTTGCCGCCGGACGAGGGCATCGCCTGGGTCGAGCGCGCCGAGGACAGCCGCTACGCCGTCAACAGCGCGCCGTACGACGTCGCGCAGTTTCTTCGCGCGACGCTGTTCACATCGACGCAAAGCGTGATTCTCACGAGCGCGACGATCGCCGCGGGGGCGTCCGACGTGAACCCGTTCGAATTTCTCAAGCGCGCCCTCGGCGTCGAGGACGCGCAAGAACTCATCGCGCCGTCCCCGTTCGACTACGCAAAGCAAGCGCGGCTATTCATCGCGCCGCCGGAGCTGAATCCGAAGTCCGCCGAGTTCGCCAAACGCGCAGCCCCACTGGTGGAGGAGTGTCTCGACCGGACGCGCGGCCGCGCTTTCGTGTTGTTCACGTCCTACGCGCGCTTGCGCGAGGTCTACGCGCTGCTGCGCGAGCGAATCGCGTTCCCCGTCAAACTGCAGGGCGAAATGCCGCGCGCGCACTTACTCGACTGGTTCCGCAAAACGCCGAACGCGGTGCTCTTCGCGACCGGAACCTTCTGGGAAGGCATCGACGTCGCCGGCGATGCGCTCTCGTGCGTGATCATCGACCGGCTGCCGTTTCCCTCGCCGGCCGACCCGCTCGTCGCGGCGCGCGTACGAGCGCTCGAAGCACGCGGACTCGACGGCTTCGAGCACTACATGGTCCCCGCGGCCACCGTCCGCCTCAAGCAAGGGTTTGGGCGCCTCATCCGAAGCGGCACCGACCGCGGCGTGGTTGCGCTCCTCGATGGGCGCGCCGCATCGACGCGCTACGGTGCTACGATTCTCGCCGCGCTGCCCCCGGCGACGCGGATCGATCATCTCGAGGAACTCTCGTCGTTCTTTTCGGAGGCATCGACCACGCCGTGAGCGAGCAAAAAGAAGATCCTCGCGAGCTCGACGTCGCCGGGCGCATCTACAAGATCGAAATGCGCCAGGCGTCGTTCGAGAAGTTCAAAGCTTCCGTCGAAGTCGTGGCGATCGTGCTTGCGGGCATTTGGGGCTTCTACCAGTTCATCTACGAGGACAAGATCAAACCGTTCTCCGAGACACCGTCGCTCACGATTACGGTGAAACTTGAAAAGTTAGGCACCCACGGGCCCTGGCAGGCGATACGCGGCACCGAAACGGTCGTGAACGACAGCAAGATTCGCGTGTCGATTCTCGCAAGAACGATCAACATTTATGGCCTCAACGTCGTTGCCAAACCAAAGAACGGACCGTTCGCACTCGAAGGCGATACCTGGAACGTCAACCACATGTACCGGATCGACGACGCCATCCTGCTGCAGAGTCACGCGGTGTTTTTCTCGGGGAATCGCAATGGTAACGGCCGCTGGTGGCTGCAGCCGGGCGACACGTCCACGCGGTCGGCGATTTACTTCGTCAAGATCGCGCAATACGACGTGATTCGATACGACTCCAACTACCAATTCAGTAAGTACGACGTCGTGCCGCCGTTTAAGCCGGGCGTGCTTCCGAACGGAAGCCATGCTCTCGTGCCGGCAAATGACTGCGCCGACCTCGAGGAATCACCCAGTTGCCCGGTAACGGGCGTGAGCGCGAACTCCGCGATGTCGCTTTGGTGAGCCGGGGGTAATCCGCGCGGTGCGCTGAGGCGTACGTTAGGAAAACACCGCAATCCATTGGAGGTTCTTCCTTGAAACCGTACGCACTCGCCCTGGTTCTTGCCGCCCTCACGGTCGCCCCGGCCCTCGCCGACGGAATGGGGACGCCTTCACCCTCACCCAAGCCTGGGTCGTCCAGCATGATGTCGGGGCACATGACGTCCTCGATGAAGCCGTCGATGAAGCCTTCGCCGAAAGCCTCAAGCTCGTCGATGATGAGCGGCCATTCGATGATGACGCACGCCTCGCCGAAGCCGTCCCCCTCCCCGAAAACGTAAGCGCTTTATTCCTCGGCTTTCGCGCCCTCGCTCGCGGCTCGGCTCTGAAGTTCCTTAACGACGGTCGAGTCGGCGAGTGTGGTCGTGTCGCCGAGCGTGCGCCCCTCGGCGATATCGCGCAAGAGGCGCCGCATGATTTTTCCGCTGCGCGTCTTCGGGAGCTCGGGCGTGAACGTAATGTATTTCGGTCGTGTGAACTTGCCAAGCTTTTCGCCTGCGAAATCGCGCAGCTCGTCGGCGAGTGCCGGCGAGCCCGAATCGCCGCCGCGCAAGGTCACGAATGCGTAGATCGCCTGCCCGGTGAGGTCGTCGAGCTTGCCGACGACGGCCGCTTCGGCCACCTTCGCATGGCCGACGAGCGCACTCTCGACTTCCGTGGTCGAAATGCGGTGACCGCTGACGTTCATCACGTCGTCGATACGGCCCATGAACCAGTAGTTTCCGTCCTTGTCACGGTTACAGCCGTCGCCCGCTAAATACATATGCGGAAACTTCGACCAATAAGTTTGCGCGTAGCGTTCGTCGTCGCCCCAAATGCCGCGCAGCATACCGGGCCACGGCCGGCGCAGCACGATATAGCCGCCTCCGCCAAGCGGCACGGATTCGCCGGCGTCGTTGACGATGTCGGCAAAGATGCCGGGCAGCGGCTTCGTCGCGCTTCCGGGCAGCAGCGTGGTGATGCCGGGAAGCGGCGAGATCAAAATACCGCCGGTCTCGGTCTGCCACCACGTATCCACGACCGGAGTGCGTCCGCCCCCGATGTGATCGCGGTACCACATCCAGGCTTCGGGGTTGATCGGTTCGCCGACGCTGCCGAGCAAACGCAACGACGAAAGATCGTGTTTGGCCGGATACTCGGCGCCCCACTTCATGAAGGTGCGAATAGCGGTCGGCGCCGTGTACAGGATGGTGACGCCGTAGCGCTCGACGATCTCCCAGAAGCGATCCTTGTCGGGGAAATCCGGGGTGCCTTCGTACAGCACGCCGGTTGCGCCGTTCGCGAGCGGGCCGTAGACGATGTACGAATGTCCGGTTACCCAACCGATGTCGGCGGTGCACCAGAAGACGTCGGTGGCGGGCTTCAAATCGAAGACGAGGTCGTGCGTCATCGTCACGTGGGTCATGTATCCGCCGGTCGTATGTTTGATGCCCTTCGGTTTCGCCGTCGTTCCGCTTGTGTACAAAAGGAAGAGCAAGTCTTCGGCGTTCATCCGCTCCGGTTCGCACGTTGCGGGCAGACCTTCTATCGCGTCGTGCCACCAGATGTCGCGCCCGGCTTTCATCTCGATCGGGTCGCCGACGCGCTTGAACACGACGCAGTGCCGGATCGAGGGCGTCTCGGCGAGCGCTTCGTCGACGATCTTTTTCAACGGCAGCAGTTTGCCGCGCCGCCATCCCGCATCCGCGGTCAGAATCGCAACGCACTGCGCGTCGTTGACGCGATCGACGATCGAGTCGGGCGAGAAGCCGCCGAAAATTACCGAGTGCGTCGCACCGATCCGGGCGCAGGCCAGCAGTGCGACGGCAAGTTCGGGAATCATCGGCATATAGATCGCCACGCGGTCGCCTTTTTTAATGCCGAGCTTGCGCAGGCCGTTGGCGAGCCGGCAGACGTCTTCGAGCAGTTCGCGGTAGGTGATGGTGCGTCGATCGCCGGGCTCGCCCTCGAAGAAGAAAGCGACGCGTTCGCCCAAACCTGCGGCCACGTGCCGGTCCAAGCAGTTAACCGACGCGTTGAGCTCACCGTCACCGAACCAGCGAGCGAACGGTTCGTTCCACTCCAAGACTTGCGTGAACGGCTTCATCCATTGCAGCTTGCGCGCCCACGATTCCCAGAACGCCAAGTAGTCGTTTTCGGCGGCTTCGTAGATGCCGGGCCGCGCGTTCGCCTTCGCCGCGAACTCGGGCGGTGGCGGAAAGCGACGAATCTCCTCGAAGAGCGCTTCTATGGCTTGTGATGCATTCGGCTTGCTGGTCATGGCGCAAGTTTTTTGGGCGCGCTCGTTCGCGCCTGCCGTGCTGGCAGTAATCACTGGAACCGGCCTGCCGACGGTGCACTATCTCGCGCCCCCGCCCGCGGACTTTTCGTTCCAAACCGCACAGGGCACGCAGCGAATCTCCGACTTGCGCGGACGCGTGGTCGTCATCAATTTTTGGGCAACGTGGTGCCACCCGTGCACCGATGAAATGAAGTACTTCGTGCGCGCGCAGAGCGAGTACGGCAGCCGCGTCACCGTCGTGACGGTATCGAACGAACTCCACGACGTCGCGGCGAGCTATTTCCGGGTTTGGAATATCGATCTACCCGTCGTCGAAGACCTCGACGGCTCGATCTTCAAGGCCTACTCGGTGAGCCCGGTACCGGATACGGTCGTCCTCAACACCGAGGGCGAGGTCAACTACGTCTCGGTCGGCGGTCTAAGCTGGGAGGAGCTGAAGGGGGCCATCGAGGCCGCTCTCGGCACCGAACGGGCTGGCACTCCGGCGCCAAGAGTGCTACCATAGGTCGAATGAAAGGGGACGAGGGAGACCTTGACAAGCGCAAGGCCTACATTCTAGCTACGGTCGTCTACGAGTACATCGCAACGGCGGAACCGGTCGGCTCGCAGACCCTTACCCAAAAGTATAACTTAGGGGTCAGTTCGGCGACGGTCCGCAACGAAATGGCCGAGTTGGAAGCCGGCGGCTACTTGGTACAGCCCCATACGTCGGCCGGCCGGGTTCCTTCGGATAGCGGCTACCGAACCTACGTCGATCGTCTGATGGCGCCCGAAGAGCTTGGAACGGAAGAGCGCCGCCGCATTCGTGACGAGCTGCACGACGCCAGTCGCGAGCTGGACGAAATCGTGGACGGTACGACGCGCCTGCTCGGGCGTCTGTCGAAGAACCTCGCGTTTCTCACAAAGCCGCAACAGGACGCGCAGACGTTCAAACATATCCAGTTGATCTGGCTCTCGCCGCGCACCGGCGTCGCCGTCGTCGTAACGTCGCTTGGCGTCGCCGCGCAAAGCCTGTTCGAACTCGGCGCGGATGCGCGCCCCGACGATCTGACCCGCCTGTCCAACGCGTTGAATGCGCGGTTCGCCAACCGGCCGCTGCGCGACGTCGTCGATCGCGAAATCGCAAGCGTCGTCGCCGATGCCGGCTTGACGGAAGAACTTCAATCGGCGGTCGCCGCCGCCGTTCACTCCGCGCGTTCCACCGAAGCGCCGGCGATCGCCGCGGCCGGCGCGCAAAATCTGCTCGATCAGCCGGAGTTTCAAGACTTACGCAAACTGCGTTCCATTCTTCGCATCGTGGAAGAGCAGCGCACGCTGTACGACGTCGTGTCCGATGCGATGAACGCGGATGCGCCGAGCGTGAAGATCGGGCACGAGCTTGGCAGCGAAGAGCTCGCCGACCTCTCCGTCGTCACCGTACCCTATCGCTTCGGTCCGCAGGCGATCGGCATGCTCTCCATTCTCGGGCCGCGACGCATGCCGTACGCTCGCCTCCTGGCTCTCGCTGCCGGAACCGCCGAAAGCTTGAGTCAACGCCTCTCCGACGCCGAGACAGACTTTTAGAAGCCAACGCTAGGAAACCGATGCCCACCAAGGACTACTACGAAACCCTCGGCGTCGCTCGCGAAGCGAGCGGAGAAGAGATCAAACGAGCTTATCGCGCGCTCGCGCGAAAGCATCATCCCGACGTCTCCACCGACAAGTCGGTAGCCGAGCATCGCTTCAAGGAAATCAACGAAGCCTACGAAGTGCTTTCCGATCCCAACAAACGCGCGCAATACGATCGCTTCGGCAGCGCGGGCAACGGCGGCGGTGGCTTCGGTTTCGATCAGGCGGCCGGCTTCGGCGACATCTTCGATATGTTCTTCGGTAACGTGCGTCCGAATGCAGGCCGTAGGACGGGCCCGCAACGCGGCTCCGATCTTCGCTACGACCTGGAGATCACGCTCGAAGAGGCATTTTCGGGAACCACGAAAGAGATCGGCTTTACGCATCTCGCGCAGTGCGACGTTTGCAAAGGCACGTGCTCGCAGCCCGGAACGCTGGTTACGAGTTGCGCCCAATGTGGAGGCTCGGGAATTATGCGGGCGGCGCGGCAAACGCCCCTCGGACCGATCGTCACGCAGATGACCTGTTCGCGCTGCGGAGGCGAAGGCCACACGGTGGAGCACCCGTGCGAAGCCTGCCAAGGCCGTGGACGTCGCGAGATCGAGCGCAAACTCACGGTGAAGGTTCCGGCGGGCGTCGACGACGGTTCGCGGATTCGCATCGGCGCAAACGGCGAAGCCGGAATCCGCGGCGGTCCGGCGGGCGATCTCTACGTCTATCTGGGCATCGCGCCGCACGCGCTGTTCAATCGCGACGGCATGGATACGTACGTCGATATTCCGGTAAGCTTCCCGCAAGCCGCAATGGGTGCGTCGATCGCGGTACCGACTCTCGAAGGCGAGCTGTCGATGACGCTGCCCGCCGGCACGCAAGCCGGCACCGTCTTGCGCATGAAGGGGCGCGGTATGCCGAGCGTTCGCGGAACGCAGCGCGGGGATCATCACGTCACCGTGCACGTGATGGTACCGACCAAGATGAGCAAGCGTCAGCGCGACCTCTTGGAAGAATACGCAAAGGCCGGCGGTGACGAGATCGAAGAACGCTCGTTCTTCGACCGGGTCAAGGACGCGTTCCGGCCGGAGTAGGCCGCGCCATGTCCGCTCGCAGGTTTTTCGTCGACGGTTCGCGCGAAGCCGGCGAACGCGTTGCGATCGGCGAACGGGACGCACACAAGATCGCCCGCGTCTTGCGATTGCGCGACGGCGACGAACTCGAAATCGTTGATGCGGCGGGCAGGAGTTTCGACGCGCGCGTGCGTTTGGAGTCGGAGGGCTTGCACGCCGAACTGATTGCGATGCGCGCGGCCGCATCGTCGCCGCGACTGCACGTCGATATGGCGCAAGGAATCGCAAAGGGCGCGAAGATGGACTTCTTCATCGAGAAGGCGACGGAGTTAGGAGCCGCCGCGATCCTGCCGTTCTATTCGCACCGCTCCGTGGTCCACGATCTCGGCGACGCGAAGCTCGAGCGCTGGCGGCGACTTGCAAAGACGGCCGCCGCGCAATGCGACCGGCGGGAGTTCCCCGAGGTCCACGCGCCGGCGACGTTCGAAGCGCTCCTCGAACGCTGCGCCGAGTACGACCTCGTCTTGATGCCGTGGGAGCGAGCCGAACCCGATCCGCTGCGCGTATCGCTGCCGATCTGGCTCGAACGCGCGCAAAGCGTGCTGGTGATCGTCGGTCCCGAGGGCGGCTTTACCGCGGATGAAGCGGAGCTCGGGCGTGCGGCTGGGGCGCGGCTCGTCTCTCTAGGAGGGCGGATCCTCCGCTCGGAAACGGCCGGGTTGGCGATGCTGGCGATTCTGGAATACGCGTCCGCGATGTAGGCGAGGCTTTGCCTGGTCGATAATACCTTTCGAATGGATGATGCTGGTGCGACGGCCATGTACGTCGAGAAGTCGGCGCGAAGGAAGGCCGGGTAATGGACGTTCTTACGGTGGGCGGTCCGCTGTTCGAAGATGGGCTGGACGCGATTATCTTCTACGATCCGCAGGGACGCGTGATTCGCGCCAACGCGGCCGCAGAATCAATGCTGGATCACCCGGCCGGCCGTTTTCCCGCGCGATTTGAAACGCACGTTGCGGCGAGCGAGCGCGCGAACGCAGCCTCGCACTTTTCGCGCGCTCGCTCGGGCGCCGCCGGCGAGTTCGAAACGATCTACGTGCGATCCGGCGGCCACGAAATCCCCGTGCTCGTGACGCTGCAGCCGGTCGTGGAAGACGACCACGTCACCGGCATATTCGGGATTGCTCGCGATGCGAGCGCGGTTCGCGCTACCGAGGCTGCACTGGCGCGCAGCGAGCAACAGTTTCGCTCGATCTTCGAATATCACTACGACGCCGCCGTGGCGATCAATCCGCGCCGGAAGCTGAGCCGCGTCAACGTTGCGACGGAGCGGCTCACCGGCTACCACAACGAAGAGCTCGTGGGCATGACGATCGCGCAGATCATCGTACCGGATCGCTTGGACGCGTCGAACTCGGCAATCGAGCGGGTGCTCGCCGGCGAAACGATCGAGTTCGATTCGATCGTGCTGCGTAAGGACGGCACGCGCTGCGAAACGCTCGTACACGCCATGCCGATGATGGCCGACGGCCGCGTCTACGGAGCATTCGCCTTCATCAAAGACGTGTCGCACCAGCGCGAGCTCGAGCGCCGTAATGCCGAACTGCAGAGCAAGCTCAAAGAGATGGCTTTTCACGACGCGCTGACGGGACTCGCAAATCGCTCGCTGCTGGAAGAGCACGTCGAACGTGCCATCGCGCGCGCGCGCCGCAGCGGCGAGTTGCTTGCCGTGCACTACATCGATCTCGACGGGTTCAAGCCGGTCAACGATCAGTACGGGCACGCGGCCGGCGACGAAGTGCTGTGCGAGGTGGCGCGCCGTTTCAATCGCTGCGTGCGGGACGGCGACGTCGTGGCTCGCGTCGGCGGCGACGAGTTCGTGGTGCTGCAATCCGGGATCGGTGACGATTCGGCGATCCGTACCCTCGCGCGGCGGCTGCTGCGCTCCCTCCACGAGCCGATGCCCCTGACCGGCGGCGTTGCGGTGCGCGTTGGCGGCAGCCTCGGAATCGCGATATTTCCCCGCGACGCCAAGCAGACCGAGACGCTCCTGCAGCTCGCCGACGCCGACATGTATCGCGTCAAGGACGCGGCTCGCAGAGGCGTCCGCAACCTCCCGTAGGACCACCTGCTAGGACCACCATTTTTCAGCGGAACTTTGGGCGCGCTCGTCGTACGTACGCCGATTGACCATGGCCTATCCGTTTACAATCGTCATCCCGACATACAACGAAGCGGGCGGCATCGAGCGTCTCTTACGAGCGCTGGATGCCGCGTTTAAGGAACACGGCCTCGATGGCGAAATTATCGTAGTCGACGACAACTCGCCCGACGGGACCGGCGCGATCGTCGATCGCTTGTCGGCCGAACTCCCGGTCTGGTGCTTGCATCGCCCCGGCAAGCTCGGTTTGTCCAGCGGTGTTATCGACGGCTGGAAGGCCGCACGCAAGGAGTCGCGTGCGCTCGGAGCGATGGATGCGGATTTCAGCCACGACATCGAAGCGCTCCCGAAGATGGTCGAAGCGCTCGCATCGGGCCGGTACGGACTCGCCGTCGGCAGCCGCTACGTGCCGGGCGGCGGCATCGCCAACTGGCCGAAGCGCCGAATCCTCACGTCGCGCGTCGCGTGCATGCTGGCGCGCCCGCTCACCGGCGTCAAGGATGTGACCAGCGGGTACATCTTGGTTAAGCGCGAGGCGATCGAAGGCGTCGAGCTCGATCCGATCGGTTTCAAGATCGGCCTCGAGGTGATCGCCAAGGGACACTACGGAAAAGCGATCGAGATTCCGTACGTTTTTACCGACCGCATCGTCGGCGAATCGAAACTCAACGAAAAAGAAATCTTCAACTATCTCAAACAGCTGCGCAAACTCTACATGGCGCGCCTGCTTCCGGCGGGCAAAAAGTAGTGTCGCCGACGCCCGAGTGGCTGCGCATTCGGCGCGGAAAAGATGCCGAGGCGCGCGACGCCGCTCTGTGGAGCAAGTGTCCGATTTGCGGAGAGGTGCTGTACCGGCGCGATCTCGCGGCTAATTTGTACGTCTGCACGAAGTGCGGCCATCATTTTCGCATGGGCGCGTACGATCGCATCAACGCCATCGTCGACGGCGATTTCACCGAGGTCGGCGCGGACATTTTGCCGCGCGATCCACTAGGCTGGGCCGACAAGAAGAGCTATCCCGTCAAGCTCAACGGCGACCGCGAGAAGAGCGGCCTTTCCGAAGCGGTCGTGTGCGGCTTCGGGCAGATCGGCGGACACGACGTCGCGCTCGGCGTAATGGACTTCAACTTTCGCGGCGGCACGATGGGTACCGTGGTCGGCGAGCGTATCACGCTGCTGCTCGAGGAAGCGCGTAAACGCAGCCTTCCGTGCATACTCTTTACGGCATCGGGCGGCGCGCGAATGGAAGAGGGCATGCTGGCGCTGATGCAAATGGCGAAAACGACGGCCGCCGTCGCGCAGTTCATGGAGGCCGGCAACGTCTTCATCACGGTGCTGACCGATCCGACGACCGGCGGCGTCTCGGCGTCGTTCGCGTTTCAGGCCGACGTGATCGTGGCGGAGCCGAAGGCGATGATCGGCTTCGCAGGCCGCCGCGTGATCGAGCAGACGGTCCGGCAAAAACTTCCCGATCAGTTTCAGACCGCGGAGTTCTTGTTGGAGAAGGGCGCGGTCGACATGGTCGTCGACCGTCACGAACTCAAGAGCGCGCTCGTGCGGTTGCTCGAATACACGGCGAGACGCGCGTCGTGAATCCGATCGTCGATCGCGAGAAGGGACTACTGGAGCTCGAGAAGCGCATCAACGAACTGCGTTCGGTCAACGCCGCGCAGCCCGTCGATATGTCGCCCGAGATCGCCGCGCTCGAGGCGAAGTATCAGCAGATCCTTCAGGAAGTCTTCGGCTCGCTGACGCCGTGGATGAAAGTCCACATGGCGCGCCATCCCAGCCGCCCGACCTCGCTCGACTACATCGCCGCGTTCGATCGATTCGACGAACTCCACGGCGACCGCCAATACCGAGACGATCCCTCGATCGTCGGCGGGTTTGCCCTGCTCGCCGGGCGCCCCGTCATGGCAATCGGCGAACAGCGCGGCCGCGATACGAAAGAGAACCTGCGCCGCAACTTCGGCATGCCGCAGCCGGAAGGCTATCGCAAGGTCGAACGTCTAGCACACTTGGCCTCGCGTCTCGGTCTGCCGATCGTCACGTTCGTCGACACCAAAGGTGCCGATCCGGGCATCACGTCGGAAGAGCACGCGCAATCCGAGGCGATCGCGATGTGTTTGCAGGCCTTCGCCGTCGCGAAGGTTCCGATCGTTGCAACGGTCATCGGTGAAGGCGGTTCCGGCGGCGCTCTCGCACTCGCAATCGCCGATCGCGTCATCATGCTTGAACACAGTACGTACTCGGTTGCTTCACCGGACGCATGTGCTGCTATACTTTGGAGTGATGCAACCAAGGCGGAGGAAGCCGCTAGCCGGTTGAAGTTAACCGCTCAAGACCTCGAGCAGTTCGGCGTTATCGATGAGATCGTGCCGGAACCACTCGGCGGCGCGCACCGGGATCCGAGTGCCGTGGTGTCGCGTGTGATGGGGTCGATCGAAGCTGCGGTGACACGCTTAGTAGCGTTGTCGCCGGAGCGGCTCCTGGAGGAGCGTTATCGGAAATACCGGCAGCTAGGGTCATGGCAGGCCTGAAGAAAGGTAGCGCAGGGAATGGGCAGGTAGGGCGTCGCCCGCGTGCCTCGCTACTTCTTCGTCTCGCCGGCCGGATCACGGCCGCCGCCGTCGCCCTCCTGGTCTTCACCCTGATCGGGGTCCAGTTTGCGCGCGTCATCGGCGAAAACGTCGCGATGGCCAGCGAACTGTCGGGCGTCAACGGCGATATTTCCGCCCTGGAGGCGCGGCATAGCTTGCAGCTGCGCGAGTTGCGCCGCTTACGCGACCCGGATGGGGCCATCCCCGAGATCCACGACCGTCTGCGCCTCGTCCGCCCGAACGAAGCGATCATCTTCGTAAGCCCCGCTCCGTCCGCAACGCCTTAGTGGCTTCAGCGTCGCGCGGGCTGGTCATCAACCTCAACGCCTACGGCGCGACGGTCCGGCTGGAAGGCGGCGAGCTGGCCATCGCGCCCGAGAGCGACGTCGAGGCCCATCGCGCCGCCTACCAGCGCTCCCTGGTCCGGCGCAAAGAACTCGATTTCGAGGTGCGTCTGGATGGCCGGCGCACCACGGTTCTGCTCGCGCCGCAAATTCGTGACGACGAGTTGGATGACCGCATCGCCGAATACTTGAAGAGCACCCAGGAGTGGGAAGACCCGGAAGGGCCGCCCGCTCACGAGCGGCACTTTCTCAGTAAGAAGCGACGCGCGGCCCTCTTTACCTCGAAGCACACGGACGTTTGAGCAAGCACTACGCCGTCATCTCCATCGGAACCAACTCGACGCGCGTCCTTTTAGCGGACGTTGCGCCTGAAGTGCCGCACGTCGACCTCGCGCGTTCCATCGGCACGCGCATCGGCGAGGGACTTGGTCAAAGCGGCGAGCTCGGCGCCGAGCCGATGCAGCGTACGTACGACGCCATCCGCCAACTGTTGCGATCGGTTCGCGGCCACTACGTGCGGCTGTTTGCCGTTTCGACTAGCGCCGTCCGTCGTGCGACGAACGGCAACGAGTTCGCGGCCGGCGTTCAAGACATTCTCGGCGTTCCGCTGCGCGTGCTCAGTGGCGATGAAGAAGCCTCGGCCGCATATCGTGGAGCGATCACCGCATTCGGCGCGCTGCACGGCGAAAACGTCGGCGTTATCGACACCGGCGGCGGCAGCACGGAATACGCGGTCGGCACGGGACCGACACCGCAACGTTTGGTATCGTGCGAAGTCGGTGCGGTGCGCCTCACCGAGGCCGTTCCGGAGCTCGCGGGGCGAGACGGCGTCGTCGATCTGACGACGATCGAGCGCGCGCGTGCGATCGCGCGTCAGGCGCTCGCACCGATCGTCGATTTTCCGCCGGTCGAGCGACTCGCATTCGTCGGCGGAACCGCAACCACGACGGCCGGCATCATTCGCGGGCGTCGCGCCAAGGTTTCATCGATTTCGATGTCGCGCGCCGACTTGCAGAAAGTGCTCGTCCGCATGTGCGGCATGAGCTTGAAAGAACGCAAAGAGATACCCGGGATCAAACCGCAGCGCGCCGACATTCTTCCCGGCGGCATCATCGTGCTGGATACGGTTCTCGATATCGTCAAGCGCGATGCCGCCGTTGCGACGGCCGCCGATCTGCTGCTGGGCTTCTTGCTGCAGCAGCGAGATGCAGCGCCGCTGCCGGCACCGACGCACGCGCATCCCCCAACAAGGTTACCGGTTCATTGACGATAGAAAAGGTTCGTCGAAGGGAAGACTAGCGCCATGACCGATCCACAGATCCGCACGCACATCGAAGAACTCGTCGCCGAAGAGCATCGTTTGCTGGGCGAGGGCGACCGCCGCAAAATGACGGAAGAAGACCGCAAGCGCCTCGAAACCGTCGAAGTCCAACTCGACCAATTCTGGGACCTCCTACGCCAGCGGCGCGCCCGCGTAAACGCCGGCCAAGACCCCGAAGACGCCCACCTCCGCGACGCCAAAACCGTCGAACACTATCAACAATAGCCCCCTGTCATCCTGAGCGTAGGCGCGCAGCGCCGTAGTCGAAGGAGCGCGGTGAGGGTCTACTTAACCGAGGACCCATCACCGTGGGATGGTGGTGGAATTGGTAGACACAGCAGACTTGACATAGATCCGTTGAGCCGCAGGATGGGAAACCACTTGCGGGATGCGCTCAAAGTCGGTGAACTCTCTGTCGAACGTGACGTGACAACGCCGAGCCAATCTCGCGCGAAAAGCGCGAGCAGGTGTAGAGACTGGACGGGCGCGGCCTACGTGAAGCGATTCATACGGTCAAGGCACAGTCCGGACCACGAACGCAAGAACGTCTTGCGGTGGCGAAAGCTAAGGTGGTGCGAAAATCTGCAGCCCGAAAGGGCGTCCGGGTTCGATTCCCGGCCATCCCAA
>CAWAJD010000001.1:0-81194 GCA_963782265.1 Vulcanimicrobiota bacterium | reverse complement strand
CACCGGCGCCTGTGCATGCTGCTTGGCTCAGTCGTCTTGCTACCGGCCGACATGGTGGGACGCCGCGAAGGCGAAGGATTTTGCCGTGCCAACGTTTGCCCGGGCGGGCGAGCCGAGCGGATGCCGAGAAGATCGTCGAAGGCAAACTCAACAAGTGGTTCGAGGATCATCGTCGTGCTCGACCAGTCGTTCGTCAAGGACGACTCGATCAGGTCGGCGAGCTGGTCAACAGCGTGTCGAGCGTGCTCGGCGAGAAGATCAAGGTCCGCCGCTTCGCTAAGTTCGCACTCGGCGAGTAGTATAGCTGTGCCGGCTCCCCGCCTTCCGCCGCGTCCTGCTGAAACTCTCGGGCGAGGCTTTCGCCGGGGACGGGTCGGCAGCGTCGACGTCGATACGACGACGCGCGATGGCGAAAGAAATCGCCGCGGTTCACGCCGAGCGGCGTCTCGCGTCGCCGTCGTCGTCGGCGGCGGCAACATCTGGCGCGGCAAGCCGCACGAAGAGGCCGGCATGGAACGCGCCACCGCCGACTACATGGGGATGCTCGCGACGGTGATCAACGCGCTCGCGCTGCAAGACGCGCTCGAGCGGCTGGGCATGCCGTCGCGCATGCAGACCGCGATCGCGATGCACCAGATCGCCGAACCCTACATCCGCCGCCGCGCGATCCGTCATTTGGAAAAAGGCCGCGTCGTGATCTTTGCGGCCGGCACCGGCAACCCGTACTTCACCACCGATACGACCGCGGCGCTGCGGGCGGTCGAGATGGACGCGGAAGCGATTCTCAAAGCCACCAAAGTCGACGGCGTCTACTCGGCCGATCCGTACAAGGATCCGACGGCGACGCGCTTCGCCGCCTCGACTATCTCGACGTGTTGCAACGCGGGCTCGAAGTCATGGATAACACGGCGATTGACGCTGTGCATGGACAACGACATTCCGATCATCGTCTTCGACATGAACGGTCCGGGCAATATCCGGCGCGTGATCTGGGGCGAGCAAATCGGCACGCTCGTCGGCCGACGCTGCCGGCGCGCCCGACGCTTGCCGAAAGTCTAAGGAGAAGCGCATATGGCCTTGGACAGACGTCTACAAAGAGACTGAAGCGAAGATGAACAAGGCGTCGAAGCGACGCGCAGCGACTTCTCGCCTCGATCCGCACCGGACGCGCCGCACCGTCGCTGCTCGACCGGCTCACGTCGAAGCGTACGGCTCAGCAGGCTCCGATCAAGCAAGTCGCGAGCGTCAGCTCCGTGCCGGACTCGCGCTCGCTCGTCATCACCGCCTTCGACAAGAATCCGTCGTTGCGACTCCGCAAGGCGATCGAAACAGCGACCTCGGGCTCAACCCCAACATCGACGGCGCGCACTACGCCTGTCGATTCCGCCCTCAACGGAAGAGCGCCGCAAAGACCTCGCCAAAGGTCATCAAGAAGAAAGCCGAAGAGATAAAGTTGCGGTGCGCAACGTCCGCCACAAAGCGCTCGACGAGATCAAAGCCCTGCAGAAGAGCGGCGAGATCACCGAAGACGGCGTCAAGCGCGTGCGGGATCACGCTGCAAAAGATCACCGACAAGTACGTCAAGGAGATCGACGCGCTCGTGGTCGCAAAGAAAAAGAGATCATGGAAGTGTGAGGTGAGCGACGATCTCGTCCTGCTGCCGCGAGGTTCGAGGCCCGGCGACGGCTGGGCGGGCGGCGGACTTCGCTGCGGTGCTCCGGCCGCCTTCGGCGCAGTGGGCCGGCTGCGGTACCCTGCGGGTCTTGCGCGTCGTGAGTACGACGCGATACCGGCCGAACTCACGTCGGCTACGAATCGTACGAAGGCTGCCCGTGATGGCCACGCATGCTGCACACCGCCGAGCGATGTCTGCCGCGGCAAGTCCCGCGACACGTCGCGATCATCATGGACGGCAATCGGCGCTGGGCCGAGGCGCCGGCATGCCGGCGATCGAGGGCCATCGCCGCGGCATCGTCGCGCTGCGTCGCGTCACCCGCGCCGCGAGCGATGCGGGTGTTGAGGTGCTGACCGTCTACGGTTTCTCGACCGAGAACTGGAATCGCAACGCAAACGAGATCTCGCTGCTGATCGAGCTGTGCGTCTATTTCGCGCGCAATCGAGCTGGCCGAGCTGCGCCGCAACAACGTGCGCGTTCGCGTCATCGGCGACTGGGAAGCGCTGCCGGCGGCGCCGCGCGAGGCGCTGGCCGAGATTGCAGGCGAGCACGGCGGCCAATACCGGGCTAATCTGAACCTCGCGATCAACTACAGCTCCCGCTCCGAAATCGAACGCGCCGTCCGCCGCATTGCGATCGACGTCGCTGCCGGCAATCTTGCTCCCGCAGCAATCGACGAAGAATTGTATCGCGCGCTATCTGTACACGGCGGATCTTCCGGAGCTCGACTTGCTGATTCGCCCGGGCGGCGAGCGTCGTCTTTCCAACTTCCTGTTGTACCAGGCGGCGTACGCCGAACTGGTCATCGACCGACGTCCAGTGGCCCGATTTCGGGAGGACACTCGTTGCCGCGCTCGATGAATTCGCGCGCCGGGAGAGCCGGTTCGGCGGAGCGTGACGCGACGGATCATCGTCGGCCTGATCGTCGCCGCGATCGGGCTGGGATGCGTCGCAAATGCCGTGGGCGTTCGACGTTCTGGTACTCGGAATCGGCCTCGGATGCTCTCTACGAACTCAACCGGTTATGCGAAATCAAAGGACAACCGCTCGAATATCCCGTTGCGATCGCGGCGTCGTCGAGCTACGTCGTGCTCTCGGCCACGCTTGGAGCACTAATGGGAAGGCGTGTTGCTGGCTGGCATCGTCATCGCTGCGTTTTGGATCGGGATGTACGGCGAGCAAAAGGGCTACTTCGCCCGCACCGCTTATACGCTGCTCTCGGTGCTGTACATCGGCAAGCTGCTGACGTACTTCGTTTTCATTCGCGCCATTCCGGGAAACGGCATGTGGATGACGGTCTACGTGATCTTCATGATCGCTTTCACGGATATTTTCGGCGATGGTTGCGGGCGGCATGTTCGGGCGGACGCAGCTGACGAAGATTTCACCCAAGAAGACCGTGGAAGGCTCGCTCGGTGCGCTGGTGATCGTCGCCGGCTTCGGCGCGGCGGCGACGCGGCTTCCGATGCTGCACCTGCTCTGGTGGCAGGGAGCGATGCTCGGCTTTGCAACGTGCATCGCGGCGCAAGCCGGCGACCTGGTCGAATCCGCACTTGAAGCGCGATGCCGGCGTCAAGGACGCGGGCGAGATGATCGTCGGGCACGGCGGCGTGCTCGACCGGTTCGACTCCTACCTTTTCGGCGGAATGGCGTTCTTCGCGATTGCTGCACTTGCTCGGAATTCTTCAGATACAATCCCGTGAAGCGAGCATGCGCAAAAGAGTAGCCATTCTCGGCTCGACCGGATCGATCGGAACCCAAGCGCTCGACGTCATCGCGCGCTATCCCGACCGTTTCGAAGTCGTCGGACTCGCAGCCGGGCGCAACACGGATCTTCTGACGGAGCAAGTCACGCGCTTTAAGACGCGTATCGCGACGTCGGCGGCCGACGGCGCCGAGGGCTTGATGCGCGTCGCGCTCGAAAGCGATCCGGATATCTTGCTGGCGGCAACCGACGGCGCGGTCGCGTTCGATGCGGTCTTCGCTGCGGTCGAGCGCGGCATCGATATCGCGGTCGCGAACAAAGAACTGATCGTCGCCGCCGGCGAGCTGCTGGTGGAAGCGGCGAAACGCGGCGGTGCCAAGCTGCTTCCGGTCGATTCGCGAACATAGCGCGATCTTCCAGTGTCTCGTCGGCGAGGCCGCCGGAATCGCGTCGCCGGAATCGTGCTCACCGCATCCGGCGGACCGTTTCGCGTCACTCCGCGCGAGGAGATGGAGCGCGCAACCGTCGCGGAGGCGCTCAACCATCCGACGTGGCGCATGGGCACCAAGAACACGATCGATTCCGCGACGATGATGAACAAGGGATTAGAAGCCATCGAAGCCAGCCGCCTGTTCGATCTGCCGCCTGAGAAGGTGCACATCGTGGTGCACCCGCAGTCGATCGCGCACGGATTCGTGCTGTTCACCGACGGAAGCGTGAAGGGCCAGCTCGCCCATCCGGACATGCGCTTGCCGATCGGCTATGCCTTGGCCTACCCGGACCGCCTGCCCGACCGGGCGCTCGTCGCCGATCGCGCTGGCCGATGCTTGGGGCGAAACCCGGACAGCCGCGAGCTGCGTTATGATTTTGAGCGCCCCGATCCGGAGCGGTTCCCGTGCCTGCGGCTGGCCTACGAGGCGCATGGCCGCAGGGCGGAACGGTTCCGGCGGTGCTCTCGGCCGCAAACGAAGTCGCCGTAGAGGCCTTCGTCGAAGGTAGGATTGGGTTCGGCGACATCGCGCGTATCATCGAAGCGTCGATGGCGCAGGTCCGCCGCGGGGAATCGACCCTCGCGGGCGTGCGCGCCGCCGATCGGCGAGGCCCGCAGTAACCGCCGCCGCAGTTAGTCAAGGAGAAAGTAACCTCGTCGTGCTGATAGCCGCCATCTACCTCGCCGGCATCGGGAAAGTCGTCACGTCTTCCTGGTGATGCTCTCCGTCCTGATCATGCTGCACGAGTACGGACACTTTCTCGTCGCGCGCCGCAACGGCGTTCGCGTCAACGAGTTTGCGCTCGGCATGGGCCCGACGATCTGTCGGCTGGACCTGCCGCGCAGCGGGACGCTCTACTCGCTGCGCGCGCTTGCCGATCGGCGGCTACTGCGCGATGCAGGGCGAGGACGGCAAGACCAACGAGGCCGAGCAGCAACGCGAGTTCCGAGCAGAAGGCGCAGGCTCGAAGACGACAACTTTCAGGCCAAAGCGCCGTGGCAGCCGTCTGGCGATCGTCGCTCGCGGGCCCGATCGCGAACTTTCTTGCTTGCTTTCTTGTTGCTCTTCATTGGCGCAATCGCATTCGGCGTGCGAGTGATCGCAACGCAGCCCGTCGATCGGCACGCTCGAACCAGACATGCCCGCGCGCAGGTCGGTCTGCGTACCGGGCGACGCATCGCCAGCGTCGACGGCACGCCGATCACGAACGGCAAACAGCTGGTCGATACGATTCACGGCTCGCTCGGGAAAAAGCTTGACATCGTCTACAGCGCGGCGGCGCAAGCGATCACGTACGTCGACGCCCGTATCACTGCGCGCCGAGCCGGCAAGCAGCTCGGTTTGCATCGGCTTTGCGCCGCGTGCCGACGTACGCAGCGCGTCGGACTCGGCGAAGCGTTCGGTCGACGCCGGCGGTTCGGTTCTGATATTTCCTGCGATCAACACGGTGGGCAGCTCGGCGCGCTGGTTACGCACTCCACCAAGCACATCGGCAGACGTCGCCGGCCCGATCGGCATGGCTGCCAAGCCGCGGCACGTGCAAGATCTTGGGCTGGGGGCCGTACTTGAGTTGGCGGCGCAGATCTCGTTCTCGCTTGGGCTGTTCAACTTGTTGCCGATTCCGGCGCTCGACGGCGGACGTGGGGCGTTCATTATTGCGGAGCTGTTGCGCGGAAAACCGGTCGATCCGGAAAAAGAAGCGATCGTTCACTTTGCCGGCTTTGCAGCGCTTGATGGTTCTGATGTTGCTCGTCGCGTTCACGACATCGTACGCATCGTCGCCGGAAAAGGAGTACTATAAATCGCATGGATTCGCTTACGCCGCGAGAGTCAAAACCCGATCTTCCTGAAAAATAAGACCGGCAAGTCCGACGCCAAAGAGCGTGTGGATCGGCGGCGATCAATCCGATCGTCGTCCAATCGATGACCACGACCGACACCGCCGACGTCGACAAAACGCTCGAACAGATCTACGGTCTTGCGATGGCCGGCTGCGAGGTCGTGCGCGTCACCGTCAAGGATCCGCCGGATGCGGCCGGTCTCCCGCGATCGTGAGCCGCTCTCCGGTGCCGATCGTTGCCGACATCCATTTCGACCACCGCATGGCGCTCGCCGCAATCGAGGCGGGCGTTGCAAAGCTGCGCCTGAATCCCGGCAACATCCGGATCCCGAAGACGGTCGTGAGGTCGTGCACGGCCGCGAACGTGGGACTCCGATCCGCGTCGGCGTGAACATTGGCTCGCTGGCGCGGATCTCGAGGAGAAGTTCGGCCTGACCGCCCGAGGCGATGGTCGAGTTCGGCGATCCGGCACATCGAGATTCTCGAAGAGCTCGGGCACACCGACATCATTATCTCGCTCAAGGCGCATGAAGTCCCGACGACCGTCGTACGCCTATCGGCTGATGGATAAGCGCCTGCGGGAACGTGGCACGCCCTACGCGCTGCACCTGGGCATCACCGAGGCGGGTCTGCCCCGCGACGGAACGATCAAAGTGTCGATTGGCCTGGGCATCCTGCTCTTGGGAAGGCATCGGCGACACCCTTCGCGTCTCCCTGGCGGCCGATCCGGTCGAAGAAGTCCCCGTCTGCTGGGGTATTCTCAATCGCTAGGACTGCGGGAAAAGGGCTTCGAGATCACGGCCTGCCCGTCGTGTGGGCGAGCTGAGATCGCGGTCGTCGACCTCGCCGAGCGGTCGAAGCATCGCGAAATAGTACACGGCGCCGGTCAAAGTTGCCGTCATGGGCTGCGTGGTGAACGGACCCGGCGAATCGAAGATGGCCGACGTGGGCGTAGCCGGCGGCAAAGGCAAGGGCGCATCTACCGCGCGGGTGAGCTGGTGGGAACGTTCCCGGAGGACCGAACTGCTCGGTGCTTCGGGACGAGATCGAAAAAGTCATCGCCGAGATCTATCCGGACTACGGCCACGAGATCGGCGCATTGACGTGAAATACCGGGCGCTGAGCTGGCAGAGCGTCACGCTAACCGCTGTCGCCGCGCTCGCTGCCTCGGCGCTGCTGGCATTCTCGCGCCCGTCGTGCATGATGGTCGGACGGCCACGCGTCGAAAGCGACGTTCCACCCATAACCACCGCCAGCGATCGCGCGTTCGTTCCGGTTCGTACCATCGCGGACGCGCTGGGCGCCGAAACCGTCATCGATCCCAGGACCGGCGAAATCGACGTCATCCGCGGCAATCAATCGTTACGCCTAGCTCGGCAACCTCCACGCAACGCTCAACGGCATGCCCATGACCCTGCACTCACGCGCCGTTCCGCGTGCGCGGCCGCGTGATGGTCTCGCTCAACGTCGTCGCCGGCCTTCGACGTGCGCGCTCTCCATACGACCCCCGCACCGCCCGCATCGACATCCTCTCCCCCGGCATCGGCCAAGCCCCGCCCGCATCGAGCGACCCCCGCTTCGATGCAAGTAATTGTCATCCTGAGCGGAGCGGCGAACGCAGTGAGCGCAGTCGAAGGAACGCGGTAATGGCTCAACCTGGAAGAGTCAGTGGTGTGTTCGCATGCCTCTACGCGCTGCTAATTGCATTTATATCTGGTCTATCCTGCTGCTCCTCTTCTCTTGACGCTCGCCAACAAAACGCGTCGGACGACCGCGGGCCGACGCGTGGCCCGGCCTTTGCACGCTACGTGGGAGCGGAGATTATAACCCGTTTCATCGCACAATCTTAGGTGCACTGGCCGTCGGCGCCAGTGCCACCGTCCTTTTGATGTCGCTCTTGGATCTGTTAGGCATTCAGGATAGAATAGATAGCTAGGTGCGTACTGGGAACGCTCCTGGGGTAACCAGGCGGATATCGTAGGAAGCTACAACTTTCGGCCACGCCCCTGTGACTTCGCCAACCGCGGCGGCAGCACGTCGAACGTCGTCGACTTCAGCAAAAGGACGCTGTGCGGCACGGCATTCGGAGCGCAGAGATTCAAATTTCGAAGACGGGAAACCGGGCCTTGCGAGCCAGGGCGGTCTGCGCCGGGAGCACCTCGTGCTGGACGCGTATCTCGAGCAGCGCTCCGTCCCCGCGCAAGCAGAATCCTGAAAGAGGAGCGGTGAGGACCGCGAGCGTCTCATCGAGGTCAGCGAATCCGTCCAGCCGGCCCACGGTTTCGCCTGATCCGGAACATTGAGATCCGCGCCGCCCCACTCGCCGGTATTGTGCAGCGCGTACGCGGAGCCGTTCCCCTCAAACCAGAGCGCATCCAGCGACGACTTCGTAAAATACCACGGAAGCCCGAACAGCAAGAACGCGGCACCTCAACGGTCCACGACGACACCGACGAGCCAAAGAACCAAACGCACCGTTCCCCGTGACGTCGTATATACGCCCGATAGTTCACTCTGCACGAACCCGAGCGGAATCCAACCGCCCCCAGATCGTTAACGACGCTACCCGAAACGGAACCGCCGACACGAAAGCGCATTCCGCCCGGAATCCAATGAGAATACCTCCGGCTCAAAACTATGCGGGAGCAGGGTAGCGAGGCTATCCGGATCGACGCCTATATGTCACGATCCCAAAGTCTCGCATCTCCCACTGCCAGCTCATGCTCGCCTTACACTAGGTCGATGATGATGTGGGTCTCCGGTTGGGCTGAAGTGAGTCCGACAAGCGAGGCATCCGATTTTTTCGCAAAAGCCATGGATGGCGTATTCCGTTGAACGTTGCGAAAAAACGGACGAGTAGAAGACCCCACGGATGGGGTCGACGAACGTCCGAGTGGTCGGACTCACCTCAGCCAACCGGAGACCCGCGGCGTCATCAACCGCCCGCCACTAGGCCTCGCGCAGCGCCTCAGGCTCGATAACCGGGACGATCTCATCCGGATCCGACTTCCAAAAACCATAGCTGAAGAAGAAGATCAACCCGACCACCAAAGCGATCGCGAACCAAATCCATGTCATGCGCGAGAGGCCGAAGACTGCAAGAAACAGCGAGCATAGATTTTCGAGGATCGGAAAACACCGGAACGAACGGTACCCTGAAGCTGCGCTTCATATTCGGTTTGCGTTTGCGCAGGTAGAGCACGCCGGCGAAAACGACCGTGAACGCGATCAACGTCCCGATGTTCACGAGGTTGAGCAGCTGATTGAGCGGCACGATCAGCGTGAGAATCGCCACGCAGATGCCGGTGACGGCGGTCGTAACGACGGGAGTTTGGAAGCGAGGGTTCACCTTCGCAACGACCGGCGGAAGCATCTTGTCGCGCGCCATGACATAGAAGATGCGCGTTTGGCCGAGAAGTGAGCTTAGCGCGACGCTGGTCTGTGCTGGGCGAGCACACCGATCGTGATGACCCAGTTGAGCCATGGCTGATGGAGCGGGGCGAGCGCGTAGACGAGCGGATTCTTGATCGGCACTTGTTGCCACGGAACCGCGCCGACGAGAACGATGGCCGTCGCGCAGTAAATGATGGTTCCATCGCCAGCGCGCCGATCACTCCAACCGGAACGTCCCATTGCGGGTTCTTGCATTCCTCCGCGGTCGTCGTCGCCGTATCGAAGCCGATGTAGCTGAAGAAGACGAACGCGCCGATCGCGACGATGCCGTAGGGTTGATTCGACTCGAGGGTGCCGCCGAACGGCGTCAGCTTTCCCCAGCCCATCGGATTGAAGTTATGGAGGTTGGCCCCGTGAAACAGGAGAGCGCCGGCCACGATAAAGACGGCTAGCGCCGAGAGTTTTGGAACGACGAAGATATTGTTTGCGGTCGCTCACTCGCGGATTCCCACGGAGAGAATCCCCGAGAGGCCGAGCACGAAGAGTGCCCCGACGAGATCGCACTGCGAATGCGCCAAGTCCCAGCTGCCGGGGACCCACCATGGCCCGTTGATAACGAGATTGGATTCCTGGGCCCACTGCGGCAGAGCGAAGCCGATGCTCTTAAACTCGTCTTGAATCGCCGTGGAAAACTGTTGGGCGACCGGCGCGGCGCTGATGCCGTATTCGAAGATCAGTGCGAAGCCGATGATCCATGCGAAGAGCTTCCCGATGGTCGCGTACGCGTACGTGTAGGCGCTGCCGGCGATCGGTACCATCGCACCCAGCTCGGCGTAACACAACGCGGCGAAGAACGAGGTCACCCCGCCAGCAAGTAGCTGATGATAACGGCGGGACCGGCGCCTTTGACGCCGGTCCCGATGGTGGTGAAGATGCCGCCGCCGATCATCGTTCCTAGGCCGATGGCGATGAGGTCCTTTGCGGTAAGCGCGCGTTTGAGGATGCGGCCTCGCGCCGCCATTTCGCGCAGCTTATCAACGTTGGTCGTGGCAAAGAGCCGTGAGGCGAAAGACATTCGGGGCCGATTCGCAGGCGGGCAGGCCCCGTCCCCCCGAAGGCGATTTCTCATGGAAACCGACCCATACGAGCGCGTTAGTAAGCGCGAACTCTACCGGAATCCCTGGCTCGCAGTCGAGGCGCACGAGATCGTCCACCCCAACGGGATGCCCGGAGAACACGTCCTGGTCGTCGCCCCCAACCCGTGTGCCGTCGTCGTGGAGGACGGGGATGCGCTGCTGTTCGCCCGGCAACCCCGTTTTGGCGCGCAGTGCGTCGTGCTGGAAATCGTGAAGGGCGGGCGCGAGGGATTGAGTCGTCGCTGGAATGTGCGGCGCGCGAACTGCGTGAGGAATTAGGCGTCGAAGCACGGCACTGGACGCCGCTCGGGTTTCTCTACGAAATCCCGTCGATCATCAACCGGCCGGTTGAAGTTTTTCTTGCGAGCGATACGACGCCGGCTCATGGCGAACAGGAAGCGGTAGAGAGCATCGAACCGGTACGTCTCTCATTTGAAGAAGCGATCGCGTGCGTTCGCGACGGCGGGATCGATGACGCGGTCATGGTCGCCGCGCTGTTTCGTTACGCGCTTGCGCGCGGACTCATTGCGGTGGTGAACTCTCCGCGTTCCAGCGCGATTCCGGCTCCTGGAGTTCCCGATTGATCCAGCGCGCCCAAACGAAGAGTGCGTCGGAAAGCCGGTTGAGGAAACGCAGCGTCTCTTCCGAGACGCCGTCGTCGATTTCGCGCAGCGCGACGAGCAGGCGTCCGCCCGGCGCGCGATGGTGCGCGCGAGATGCAGGTAGGCGCCCGGCAAAGAGCCGCTTGGGAGAATGAAGTTGTTCAGGGGTTCGAGATCGTGCGTGGCCTCGTCGATAGCGCGTTCGAGCGCGAGACTATCGGCCGCGGTCGCGAGCGGCATGCCGTCCCAGCGGTCCTTGGGGAAGCGTCGCGAGGTCGCTGCCGAGATTGAAGAGCATGTCCTGCGTCCAGGTGAGCCACGCGTCTAGGCGGGCGACGCGCCGGAGCCGGCGAGCATCGGGCGCAGCGCGCTGCGGGCGATGCCGATCGCACTCTGAGCATCTCGTCGACCGTTCCATACGTCTCGATACGCGGGTCGTTCTTGCGGACCCGCTGGCCCCCGACCAGTCCGGTCGATCCCTTATCGCCGGTGCGGGTGTAAATTCGGGTGTACTTCGGCACGAAGCCAGGCTTCGCGCTACATCCCGAGCCGGACCCTCCGACGGTCCAGAAACTCGCACAACTCGCCGTAATTCGCGCAGAAGCGCCGCTCTCGCGTCGCCGTATGCGTTACGGAGGCGCGCCAGGCACTTCGCGCCGGCGCCGCATCCTCGGACCAGACGCGAATCACGGAGATTTCATCGTTGGGACGGCGTCCTGCGGTTGCCATACTGTTAAAGCTGTCGTGCAGCCGTTCAGAACCGTCTAGCGCCAAAAACGACTGGACGATTAGTGGACGTCTCACCTGCCACACTCGGTACATGGATACGCTCATCGTCTTCGTCGCCGCACCACTCGCCGTGATCGCCGGCATCATTGCCGCGTACCGCCGTCCGAACGCGCGTCAGGCCTTTGGGACCCTGCAGGTCACGCGCCGGAAGCGCGCCTGGAACGAGGGTGCCTTGGCCGAACAGGCCGCCGACGCTGCGCGGAAGTATTCCGGCCCCACGCCCTGGACGATTTATGGACGGCCGGCATCCTATCCTCAACTCAACTGGTCGCCGGGGCTGAAGGAATGCGTGCCCTTCGGCTCCGCGGCCGGTGGCTCCGTAGGCGCCCGCACTGCTAGCGACAAACAGAATGCGATAGTGCATCGTTTGTCGATCCGGCTTTTTGGGAAGCCCACATTCGAATTTGACGGGAAGCCGTGGCAGTGGGCGGCGCCGCCGCGCTGCCTCCCGCTGCTGGGCCTGCTGACGCGTTTCGGCGCGGGTGCGTACTCCCGCGCGTCGCTCGGTGCGATGCTGTGGCCGGAGGACCTGGACAGCGAAGCACGCACGAACCTGCGGCGCCATCTGCACCGTATGAACCGCGCGCTTCCGAAGATCGAGGGCGCCGATTGGATTCACGCCGGCAATCTGACGGTCGGTTGGGATGATGAGTCGCCGGCGACGATCGATATTCGATCGTTCGAAGAACTGATAGCCGCTGGTAAGCAGCGCGAAGCGGCGGAACTGTATCGCGGCGATTTCCTCGATGGGTTCTACGAGGATCACGTGCTTGCCGAACGCGAACGGCTGCGCGCGATCCAGACCGACCTGCTGATCGCTCTGGCTCACGAGGATCGCGCAAAGCGCGATTTCGCGGGTGCGGCAGCGTACGCGCAGCGCCTGCTCGACATCGACGAATGGCGCGAAGACGCGGTGCGAGAGTGGATGACTGCAAAATACGAGGCGGGCGAACGTTCCGTGGCGATCGCCGCATACGAACGCTTTGCGCGCCGGCTTCGGGAAGAGTTCGCTGCCGATCCGACGGCCGAGACGACCGCGCTGCGCGATGCGATACGGGCCGAGGCCGCACTCCCGAGCGAGCCGTCGCAAATCTTCGAGGGGAATCTCAGCGACGTCGCGCATCGCGGCTGGAAGCTGCCGTTGGTTGGGCGAGACGAAGAGTTCGACCGGCTGCGTGCCGCGTGGTCGCGCGCCGCACGCGGAAACGGCAGCGTTGCGTTTCTCTCCGGCGAAGCCGGCATCGGAAAGTCGCGGTTGGCGGCCGAACTCGTCGCGTTGGTCCGCGAGCAAGGCGGCCACGCGCTCGTCGGTGTGACGTCGAATCCCGAGGGAGAACCCTACCAATCGGTGCTCGTCGCGCTGCGCGCGGCGCTCTCGCTCGTCGCGCACGCGCGCGTCGACGCGATGTGGCTCGCCGCACTCGCGCACGTCCTGCCCGAGATTCGGAGTTTGCGCGAGGGGTTTCCCATCGAAGATCTTCCACCGGACCGGGCGCGCGAACGGCTCTTCGAAGCGATCGCACGCGTTCTCGAACAACTCGGCCGCATGCGCCCCCTGTGCGTCGTTCTTGAGGACCTGCACTGGGCCGGTCCCGCGACGGTTGAACTGGTGGCGCTGATCCCGCCGTATCGGAAGCTTGCCGGTGCTGCTCGTCGTCACGTATCGAAGTGAAGAGTCGGCCGGCGGCGATCCGCTGCGCAAGCTGCGGACGGCGCTCGTCGGCGAGCGCCGCGCGATGGCCGCGCCGCTGGAGCGGCCGAAGGCCGCCGATGTCGAACAAGTGGTGCGTTCGGTCGTTACGGACGATACGACGCCGGCGTTGCTGGGAGACGGCATCGTGCGCCTGAGTGAAGGCAATCCGCTCTTCGTGGTGCAGCTGATCGAAGGATATCTCGAAACGGGCAAGGTTCCGGACGAGTCGTCGGCGCTGCGCAGCGTCGGCGATGCGATCTCGGCGCGCGCCCGGCGACTGCACGCCGTCGTTCGTTCCGTTGCCGAAGTAGCCGCCACGGTGGGGCAGAGTTTTCGCGCAGATTTGGTGGCCGATGCCGGCGGGTGGGACGAGAACATGGTTCTCGACGCAATCGGCGAGCTTATGGACCGCGCGCTCGTCCGTGAATCCGGCGGCGAGCTCGAATACGTGTTCACTCACGCGCTGGTCGGGGCGGCCTTCTATCGCGATTCGGCAGAGGAGCTGCGCTCCGCGCGCCATCGGCGCATCGCCACGCTGCTCGAACGCAATCGCGGCAACGCGCCGACGGCCGATGGCTCGATGGCGTTGCACTGGCGTCTTGCCGGCGAGCCCGAACGCGCCGCGAAAGCGTGCGTCCGCGCGGGCGAAGCGGCGTTTCGGCTTTACGCTCGCTCCGAAGCGATGTCGTACGCTCGCGAAGCGCTTGAGTTGAGTGCGGATCCGCGCGAGCGTTTCAAGGCGTTGCTGCTGCTTTCGGAGGCTCAGCACCGCAACGGCGATAAGACGGAGTGGAAGCGCGACCTCGAGCGGCTGGCGGAAAGCGCCGCCGAGCTCGGCATCGACGAGCGTTTCGCCGCGCTTGAGCAGCGGGCGATTTTCGACAATCAGATCGCAGACCGCGAACATCAGCGAGTGACGATCGAAGCCATGCTCGCTCTCGCGAAGGATGGCGGAGCGCCGCGCATGCGCGCTATCGGTCTCACCGCGCTCGGGCGGTTCGAATCGCAGCGCGGCCATCTCGCCGAGGGCACCGCGCTGGTCGAGGAAGCGATTGCCATAGCCGTTGCCAGCGGAGCCGAGGCCGTTGAAGTGGACGCGCGCTACATTCTGGCGCACGGCCTTGCGCGGCTCGGCCGGTACGACGAAGCGCAAGTCCAGATCGAAGCACTGCGCGAGCGCGCCGTCGACGAACGGCTGGCGACGGTTCGGCGCACGCGCGCGCTCCAAATCGAAATGGCGATCGCCGGAACGAGACAAGATACGGGATCGTCTCAGCGCGCCGCTGCCGAGATCATGGAGATCGCGCGCTCGACCGGTGATATGGAACTCGAGGTGGCATCGCTCATGCACCTAGCCTGGAGTTCGCAGCCGACGCTCGACGCGGCTCTCGTTCGACGCCGGTACGCCGATGCGCTCGAACTGGCCGAGCGCATCGGATACGAGGTGGGCATCGAAACGTCGTCGCACGATCTCGGCGTGTTCGAGTCGCGGATCGGCAATCATCGCGGTTCGCTCGCGGCGTTCGAACGCGCCCTGGAGTACGCGCGACGGGGCATCTCGGGGCCGAATCTGGGATTCACGCAGTCGAATCGCGCGCGCGAGCTGCTTCAACTCGGCCATGCTGCCGAAGCGCTGATCGCGGCGCAAGAAGCCGCCGACGTCGCTACAACCACGGGCGAGCGCCGTTTGGCTGCGGCGTCCGCGATGGCGCTCGGCTTGTCCCTCTTTGCAAACGGCGAACGCGAACGCGGCTTGGAGCGCATGCGAGCTGCGATCGACGTGCGTCGGGAGATCGGCGATGCGATGGGGTTCGGTGGCGATCTCGCGAGTATGCCGAAGCCGTCGTCGCCGTACGGCGAACCGGCGAGTATCCGTGGATCGTCGCAGAACTACGGACGATCTGCGATTCGGATCTGGAGAGGTTTCAGCAGCCGGTGCGGATGTGCTACGTGCTAGGCGTCGTTCTCGAGGCATCCGGCGACGCTGCCGCCGCCGAGAAATATTTCGAACGGGTCGAGACCATCTCCGTTCGCAGTTCGCCCGGATCCCCGACGAGGAGACACGGCGTTACGTTGAGGGACAGCGGTTCAATCAAGCGTTGCTCGAGCGGCTTGCCCGCCGTGATACCGGTCCAGGAACTCGGAAAGCTCGCCGTAGTTCGTGAAGTACCGGCGTTCGCTGGACGAGACGTGAGTGATCTGAGCGCGCCAGGCCGCCGGCGGCGCGTTCTCGGACCAGAGTCGCAAAACGAACACGTGGTCGCGGGGCTGACCCGGGCGCTGATTCACGTCATCCTCTCAATCTTTACATAAAACGGTGAGCCTTCGATTAGATTGTGGGCCAGGGACCGTCCACAGAACGTCCACCCGGCGGACGGCCAATGGGTGGACGTTTTTTGGACGCACCCTGTGAGAACCTCAGGCTGCCAAAAGGAGGCTCTCTAGTGTTACACAAGACCAAGATTGGTCAGGCGCTCGTCGGAGTGGCGTTTCTCATGACTGCCGGGTGCCACGGCGGACCGAACGCGCTGCCGTCAACGCCGTTCACGTCCGGAGCCATCCCGGCGCCTGCGACGGATCCGGATACAAAAGCTCCGACGCTCAAGCTGTCGCCCAAGACGCTCGCATTTACGGCGGCCGGCGTCGCGAGTGCGAAGAAGATCGTTGCGAGCGAGAAGAATTATAACGGCAAGTTCAAGATCGCGACGACCTGCGGCTCCGCCGTTAAGGTCGCGCCGAAGTCGGCCAAGGGACCCAAGGCGACCTTAACGGTCACGCCCGTTTCGGCGGTTTCGTCGTGCACCGTGACGGTGAGCGATTCGAAGAAGCACAAGGCAACCGCAAAGATCTCGGTTACGCTGCCGGCGCTCAACGTCAATCCGGCCACGCTCAGCTTCGATGCTACCGGCGCCTCGTACGCGACGACGTTCGCGATCACCCAAACCGGCACGGGCGCGTTCAAGCAAACCAACACCTGTTCGACCATCGCCGCCGTTGCATCCGGAACGTTGAAAGCGCCGTCGGCCGTAGTAACGGTCACGCCGAAGGCCGCCGGCACCTGTACGATCACCGTGACCGACGCGTTCGGCCAAAGCAAACCGGTTGCCGTCAGCGTAACGACGTCCGGCATCATCATTCAGTAAAAATGTTGCGGCGGCGGGACTGCGCCACACTAGCCGTCGTCGCGCACGTGTTCGCCGGACGGCGCCCGGAATGCCCGGCGCCGATCCGGCTCGCACGGTAGCGTCAAAGCCGTCGCCGCCCAGCGGCGATCGTGCACGCCGGATGCAGCGGAGCACCTCCCCGCGACCGTCTGCATCCGGCTCGCACGCCAGATGGACGCCGCAGGAGGCCGCGACCCCGGGCCGCTCGAAACCCGGCCGGTCATGTCCGAGGCCCTCACTCCCGTCGTCAAGGAGATTCCTCCGAAGGCGGCCGACCTTTCTGCGTGGTACACCGCCGCCTGTATTAAGGCACAACTCGTATCGTACTCGCCGGTGCGCGGGTGCGTCGTGCTGCGTCCTTACGGTTTCGGCCTGTGGGAGAATCTGCAAAAAGAGCTGGACGCCCGGTTTAAAGCCACCGGACACGAGAACGCCTACTTTCCGCTGCTGATTCCCGAGTCGCTGCTTATGAAGGAAGCCGAGCACGTCGAAGGCTTCGCACCCGAGGTCGCGTGGGTCACGCACGGCGGTAACGAAGAGCTGACGGAACGCCTTGCCATCCGCCCGACGTCGGAAGTGATCATCGGCGTGATGTACGCGCAGTGGGTCGAATCGTATCGCGATCTGCCGATCCTCATCAACCAGTGGGCCAACGTCGTGCGCTGGGAGAAAGCGACGCGTCCGTTTCTGCGCACGATGGAGTTCCTCTGGCAAGAGGGGCACACGGCGCATGCGAACGCGGCAAGAGGCGCGCGAAGAAACGCTGCGCATGCTCGACGTCTACAGGACTTTGCCGAGAACGTCGCCGCCATACCCGTCTACGCCGGCTTGAAAAGCGCGAGCGAGCGCTTCCCGGGCGCGGTCGAAACGTACTCGATCGAAGCGCTCATGCCTGACGGTAAAGCGCTGCAGTCGGCGACCTCGCACGATCTTGGACAGAATTTCGCGAAGGCGTACGATATCTCGTTCACCGACGCCGACCAGCAGATCAAGCACGCGTACACGACGTCGTGGGGGATGTCCTGGCGGATGATCGGTGCGTTGATCATGGTGCACGGCGACGACCGAGGGCTGCGTATTCCGCCGAAGATGGCCCCGATCGAAGCCGTCCTCGTCCCGATCGTTCGTTCCAACGATACGCGCGCAGTCGACGTGTGTAGCGAAGAAGCCGAAGCGGCTTACGGCAGCCGGGTTTCGCGTTCGCGTCGACGATCGCGACGAGCAGCCCGGTTGGAAGTATCACCGAGTGGGACGTGCGCGGCGTTCCCGTTCGCATCGAGATCGGTCCGCGCGACGTCGATGGGAAGACGGCCGTCCTCGTCCGCCGGGACCGCGCCAAGGGTGACCCGATCAGAAACGCTCGGTCGCACTCGACGCTATCGCCGGCGAACTGCCGGCTCTCTCGAAGACATCCAGCGCTCGCTTTTCGAACAGGCGAAGCGTTTCTCGACTCGCACACGATTCGCGTCACCGATCGCGCCGAGTTCTTCGAAACATGCCGCGACCGCGCGGGAATGATCGACATTGCGTGGTGCAGGCGGCCCCATGCGAGGCGCACGTCAAGGATGAAACCGGCGCGACGACGCGCAACCTCCGTCCGCTGGAAGGCGGCGAGACGGCTTGCGTCGCATGCGGCGAACCCGCCATAGTCCGCGCCTACTTTGCGCAGTCGTACTGATGATTGCAAGAGTTGTTCTTTGTATCGCGTGTGCGCTGACGCTGTTGACCGCCACCGCGCGCGCTTCCGGGGCGCCGCCTCTCGCCCAAGTCGACGCCGAAGCCCGGGCTTCGGGCAACCGCAAGGATATCGCGACGAGGATCGGCGATGCGCTGTTCGCAACGACTTGGCCGGCGCAGGTCTCGCAGGTCTCGGCAAATGAGTTGGGCGGCCACCTGATCGTCGGAATTCGGGTTTGGGGCGTCAAGTTTCACGAAAAGATGACGCGCGCCGAGTATCTCGCGGAAGTCGTCTCGCTCATCGAAAAGGCGTTTGCTGCGGATCCGGCAATCGAGGAGATCGACCTTTGGACCAGCGTGCCCATCGCCGTGGGTAAGGGCGTGGTCGTCAGCGGGGACTTGGCCAAGCCTACCTCGCGCGTCGTTTATAGCATCACCGTACGCCGGGGAGAAGCCCCCGCCGTGCTCGCCGCCCGGGCGGCCGGGACCCACGGCGTGTACTGGGACGAGGAGTGGGCAAGCAATGCTTTCAAAGAGTAACGCAGGTGTATAAGAAGACGACGCTCCCTGGGGGGTTACGGGTCCTTACCGAGACCATGCCGGCTGTCCGTTCGGCGTCGATCGGCATTTGGGCCGACGTCGGCTCCGCGGCTCGAATCGCGCGAGCGCCGGGGCATCTCGCACCTGGTCGAACATATGCTCTTCAAAGGAACCGCGCGCCGTACGGCACGGCAGATCGCCGAAACGATGGACGGTGTCGGCGGAAACCTCAACGCCTTCACCGACAAAGAGACGACGTGTTACTACGCTAAGGTGATCGACCGGCACGTCCCGCTCGCGATGGACGTCCTTGCGGACATGTTTCTGCACTCGGCGTTCGACACGCAAGAATTGGCCAAAGAGCAAAAAGTCGTTCTCGAAGAGATCAAAATGTACGAGGATTCGCCCGACGAGCTGATCCACGATCTCTTCTTGCAGACGATGTGGCACGGCTCGGATCTCGGCGATCCGACGATCGGGTTCAACGATACCGTCGTCGGCATCACGCCGGAAGATCTGCGCGGCCACATGCGCGCGCACTACGCGCCGGACTCGATCGTCGTTGCGGCGGCGGGGAATCTCGAGCACGACCGCTTCGTCGAATTGGTCGCGGAGCACTTCGCCTCGTTCGCCGGTACGAGCGAGCCGCATGGCCCGGATTCGCCGAAGCTCACGCCCGGCACGCTCGTGCGCCACAAGGACAGCGAACAAGCCTACGTAGTGGCCGGTACGCGCGGCCTGTCGGTGCGCGACGAACGGCGCTACGCGCTCTCGTTACTGGACACGATGCTGGGCGGCGGGATGTCGAGCCGCCTCTTTCAAGAGATCCGCGAAAAACGCGGCCTCGTCTATACGGTGTACTCGTTTCAAGCCGCGTATCGGGCGGCCGGGCTCTTCGGCGTCTACGCCGGCACGTCGCCGGAAAACGTGCAAGCCTGCATCGACCTCATCGCCGAGCAATTCCATCGTATCCGCGACGTCCGCGTCGACGAGGCGGAGCTGCATCTCGCGAAGGAACATATCAAGGGGAACCTCACGCTTTCGCTTGAGTCGACGTCGAGCCGGATGATTCGCCTCGGCCGCAACGAGTTCGCGCTCGGACGCAACGTGGAGCCGGAGGAGATCGAGCGGCGCATAGACGCCGTCACCGTCGCCGACGTGCAGGACGTCGCGGCCGAACTGCTGCGCGAGGAAGATCTCGGGCTCTGCATCATCGGCCCCGTCGATGAATCCGCAATCGCCTGGAATAGTGACGCCGCCTAACCCCACCTTCGATCTTGTCCCGCACCTTTGGTCGGGCAAGCTCATCGGGGCGATGCTCATCACCTTTATCGTCCAGGGCGTCACGATCGGCGCGTACGCCGCCCGTCTCGCCGGCGTGCAAACGAAGCACATCGCAACCTCGATCTCGCTGTTCAACCTGTTCTCTACGGCCGGGCGATTGGCAAATCTGTTTGCCATCTTCTTCGTCGGGCCGCTCTCGGACGCAGCGGGCCACGCGGTCGACATTCTCAAGAACGATCCTGCGGCAGTTGCCGCCTGGCAAGGCACCTATGAAATGCAGTTGCGCCTCATCGTTCTTTCGGGAACGGCGGGGATGGTCGTCTTTGCCATCTTCCTGCCGATGTTCGCGTATCTCTTCCGGCGGGGCGTCCGCTCGTTCGAGCACCGCGGGTCGGTGCCGCACTCTCTGACGCGTCTCTTCAGCGTGCGCGTTTTGATGGACGTGCTCCGCGCGCAAAAACTGCCGACGCTCAAGGATATCCGCGGCTTCGACTGGCGTCCGATTCCCCGCCGGCTCCTCGTGTTTAACGTGCTGGTAAACGCGGTTTACGCCATCGGCGTGCCGTCGGCGTTTCTGGCGTCGGTTTTCGACCCTCGCGTGGTCCGCACGGCGTCGAACCTTTCGGGCGTCATCAACGGCATCGGAACGATATCGTTTACGCTCTTCGTCGACCCGACCTCGTCGATGATCACGGACCAGGCAATCCACGGAAAACGCACCGTCGAGGAAGTTCGGTCCATGGTGTTCTATCTATCGCTGACGGCTATTCTGGGAACCCTGCTCTCACAGTTGATCTTCCATCCGGCAGCCGTCGCCGTGGAATACGTAGCCCGCTTCGCCAACCATTCACATTTTTGATATGAAAATCACCGGCTCAATCGTTCTAGCGCTGACGTTGCTCTCGGCCACCGGGTGCGCCGGGTCGATCGAGCGTTGGATCGTCGATACGCGCGTCCACCAGGGCGATGTGGCGCTGGCGCGCGGCAACGTGCGCGACGCGGAGCTGGCGTATCGGTTGGCGCTCAAGGTGGATCCGAAGAATCAGCGAGCGCAGGCCGGGTACGTGCTGGCCGCCGCGGGCCTGGCGCAGGCCGAATACACGAAGGGCGCGTTCGACGACGCGCTGGCGACGATTCGCGAAGGGCAGGCGGTCGATCCAGAGAGCGTGCGTCTCGACGCGCTCAAGACCGAGATCGAAAACGCCAAGCTCAAGCGCGAGATCGTGATCTCCAACTTCCCGACGTATCGCGCGGCCGGATCCGGAATCGCGCAGGCGTACGGACAGCTCGATGCTACGAACAAGCTGCTGCTCAAGAGCCTGCGCCGTTTCAACTACACGTTCGACTCCGACGATCTCACCGACGCGATCAAGCGCAGTTACGAGCTCGAGATCGATTTGGCGAAAAATACGAACCGCTTAATCGCCTACCGCCAGGTCGTGAACTCCGGCGTTCCGCAGGCGCCGTCGGCGGGTGGGGGTGGAGCGACGACTTCACTGTTGCCGCTTCCGTGATGAACTGGGTCCAGGAACTGCCCGTCTACGGGTCGGGCATCCTGATCGTCGGGGGCTTCGTCGCTCTTACCGTCGTCATCGGCACCATCGTTTCGAAACTCTTCCCGCAGGCGGTTCGCCTCGAACACAACGATCTCGCCGGATTCATTCTCGCAGTGATCGGCGTGGTGTATGCCGTGCTGCTCGCATTCGTCGCCGTGACGGTGTGGGAGCGGTTCGAAGCGGCAGAGACGCGCAGCTACGAAGAAGCGAGCGCGCTTAGCGCGGTCTACCGCGATGCCGACGATTTCCCGCAGGGACGAGAGATTCGTTCGTCACTCCGGTCCTATGCTGAGCTCGTCGTTAAGGACGAATGGCCGGCGATGACTCGCGGGTCAGAATCGGCGGAAGCCGGGTAATTTGATCGAACAGATCGATCGCACCGTCCGCAGGCTCGACATCCGGTCGATGGGCCAGGAGGACGTGCACCAGCAAATGCTGGTGGCGATGGATCAAGCGCTGCGCGATCGCGACGTGCGCTTGACGATGAGTTCCACCGGCATCAGCGACGTGATGTGGCTCGTGCTGATGTTGGGTGCCGTTGTTACCGTAGCATTTACATATCTCTTCGGCTACAAACACGGGCCGATGCGTAGCATCATGGCCGGGTCCCTCGGCCTGCTGATCGGGCTCGTGCTATTCCTGACCGTATCACTGGACTATCCGTTCAAAGGCGGCATCACGGTCGGCCCGGAGGCGTTCGAGGATCTGCACGCCACGTTCCGTTCGATCGGCCCGTAAGGAGGCGCTCGTGTCCAGATGGCTCGCACCCGTCTCGATCTGCACGGCCCTGGCGCTCTTCCTCGCAGCGTCGCTCGCGCAACCTGCACCTGCAGCCGCCGCCGGCGTTCCGCCGACCGCGCAGAGACTCGTCGATCGAGGTGATAGGCTCGAGGAGAACGGCGAGCACAAAGCGGCAATCGCCGCATACGATGAGGCGATCGCCGACGACCCAACGTTCGCGTACGCATTTGCATCGCGCTGCGAATCCGAGTGGGCCCTCGATCAAAATGCGGTGGCTGCGCGCGATTGCGAACGCGCGATCTCGCTCGATCCGTCCAGCGCCTATGCTTACCGCCAGTACGCGCTCGCTCTCGGCGACCTAGGCGAGAATACGCGTGCGCTCGATGCGGCGAACAAGTCGATTCAGCTCGATCCGTCTCGATCGTTCAGCTATGCGGTACGCTGCACGATCAACGCCAATCTGAGCCTCGACACGGCGGCCATTGCGGATTGCAACCGCGCGGTCGCGATGGATCCGAAATCGATCCGGGGGCATCTGCAGCGCGGACGAGCCGAACTGGAGAGCGGCGACTATACCGCCTCGGAAGCCGACTCGACCTGGGTCATCGACAATCATCCGGATGAGGAAAGTCCCTGGTACAACCGCGCCCTCGCACGACTGCACGGTCCGAATCTCGACGGCGCACTTTTCGACATCGGGCAGTGGATGAGTGCCGAGCCGAAAGACGGCGACGGGTATTTCGTGAAGGCGCGCATCGAGCTCGCCCGCGACGACAAAGCGGCGGCGAAAGATGCCGCGGACGAAGCGTGGCGCCGTTATTATGCTGCCGGCGACACGGCGAACGTTATAAAAACCAAGACCTTCATCGCCTCCAACAATTTGGACTCCGCATCGGCGTTCGGCGACGTCTTTACCAGCATCGTCGGCGTGTTCGCCATCATCATCGGGCTCGTCATTATCCTTGTGATGAACGTGCTGATCATCTGGGGACTCTGGCGCGTTCTCGACCGAGCGGGACTCCAAGGCCCGCTCGCACTGCTCGCGCTGATCCCAGGCGGGATCTTAGTCTGCCTATGCATCTTGGCATTCTCGGCTTGGAACGTTCGGCCGCGCGAGCCATCGGCATCCTGATCGAAGGCTCGGCCGCGCTCCGCTGCGAGAGCCTCATGCCCCTGGGCGACCGCTCGAAAAACACATCCATGTGTTTTTCTACTTATCGTTTTTTCAAAACTTCAAAGGTAGTACGCCCTCCGGGCTTTTTTGAAAAATCAGAAATCGCCCAGGGGCACGAGGCTCTCGCAGCGGAGCGCGGCCGAGCCTTCGATCAGGATGACAGGTGTTTTGATGTGCAGATGTGGTGGGCGTCTAGGAATGCGCGGCCTTTTCCGGCGAGCGCAGCTTTGCGGTAGGTGCGCCAAAAGATCTCCGCGCCGGGGAGTGTTTTTGCCGGATCGGTCTCGTAGACGGGCCAAGCCGCGGCTGCGTCGAGGATGGGAAAGCGGGAGATCCATGCGCAGAGATCGGCGTTTGCGCGTAGACGGCCGTCCTCGATCGAGATGAAGTAGCGCGCGCCTTTGCGGATCGCGCTCTGTTCGTCGAAGGGCGTCCAGATGGCGGGATCTTCCTTCCAGCCGAAGCGATCGATGTAGTACTGCACGTCTGGGCCGTAGTGTCCGATGACCACGAGCGCGTTGGGTGCGAGCGCGCGGTCGAGCGCCACCGCGTTGCGATAGACCGGCTTGCTGTAGCGATAGTATGGCGCCGACTGCGGCGCGGCTTTGAACGACGAGTATAACGGCCAGAATCGGCAGCGCGCCGAGCAATGGCGTAACGCGCGGCCGGGTGCGGCATCGGTGCTTAGAACAGCCTCGACGAAGCGCGCGACCGCGCCGCCGATGAGGAGCGCGCAGAGCGGCAGCAGCGAGATACATGTAGTAATCGACGCGCTCGACCGTGACGACGACGTAGACGTAGAGCAAGTCCGCCGGCGAGCCAGCCCCACAGCAGCGCGGCTTGCGCGCGCCGAGCCACGGAATGCGACGAAGCCGGCGATCGAGCAGCGAACGCGAGCGTGCCGAGCATCGTCGCGCGAGCATGCCGAGCGCGTCGCGAAGTCGACCGACTTGCGCGCGAAGCCGTGCAGCGACGTAAGCCGCGCGCAGCGCGGGAAGCACGTGCAGCGCGTGATGCCGCTGGCCCAGTGCCATTCGGCGTGCGCGCACGCGGTGATCGTAGAGTGCGAGCGACGAGCAGCGGCATGACGAGCAGCAGCGCGACGAGCGCGTCGGCGCGTCGCGCGCCGAGACGGGCGCGCTGCGACGATCAGGCCCGCCAGCGGCACGACGGCGAGCGACGGCAACCGGCTTGGCGAGAAACGCGAGCGCCAGCAGCGCGGCCGCGCCGACCAGCGCCGCGCCGCGTAGAGGCGTCTCGTCCTCGACGAGCGTACCGCGCGCGCCGCGTAGAGCGCGGCGATCAGGAAGAACACCATCGCGTAGTCGGGCATGAACGTGCGGCCGTAATAGACGCTGCCCGGAAAGACCGCGAACAGCGCCGGCCGCGAGCCCGGCGAGCGCGCTCGGAACAGCCAGCGCGCGAACTACCCGGCGACGCGACGATCGTGCCGACGCCGAACGCCATCGCGATCAGCCGGCCGAAGATTTCGTGCACGCCGAAGATCTTGTAGCCGTCGCGGCCGAGAAACGGCACGATCTGCAATTCCAGCTCGACGTAGTTCGGGCGGCGCGCCGTTGTACTCGGTCTGCGGATAGAAATGTTGTACTGCAGCGCGCGAAGTTGCGCGCGATCGCGGCGGTATCGCCTTGGCGCCAGCCCGGATGATCGAGCAGCGGGTCGTGGATGCCTTTGAGCCGCAGCAGCCAGGCCGATGCAGGCAGAATGCCGCGACGGCGATCCACCACGGCATCCGCGCGCCGCGGCGCGTCAATCGGCCGACACGAAACGTCCAATATTTGTTGACGAAGAAGTTGACGAAGATGCCGGCCACGGTCGCGACGAACCAGGTCGTGGCCGTGACCGAATGTGAGCCAACGGGCTCGAGCCACCGCGAAGACCGATCAAGCCGACGACGAGCGCGATCACGCGAGACGGTCATGAACTGCAGCGCCTTCGCGCCCGCGTGGCCGCGTCGAGCGGAACGTCCAGATCGCGGTTGAGGAAGTAGTTCGAGACGCCGCCGACAGAAACGCGATCGAGTAGATCGACGTAGTACTGCACGGTTGCAGCGTGGTCGGGACGACCTTCTGCAGCAGCGTGAAGACGACCAAGTTGACGACGAATCCGGACGCGCCGACGATGCCGAATTTGACGAATTGCGCACGCCGCGCTCTGCGCGAGCCGTCGCCGAGCGTGCTACGTTCAAGCGACCCAATACCAATCCGCGAAGAGCACCGTGATAGAGGCCGAGCATCGGCAGCGAGAACGCGACGATCACGTTGTTCACGCTCGGGGTCGCTCGCCCCAGCGCGCGAAGATCACGAACATCGGAAAGAGCACGAGCGCGAAGCGCGGCATGCTCATCAGGCTCGAGGTCGACATCGGAATCGAGGATCGAGAGCGCCATGTAGGCGATATACGACGGCCGCAGGCGCCGGAAGCCACCGATCAGCACGCGCGATCATCAGCGCCGTGAAGGCGACTTCGAGCGACTGGTTCGGCGATCGTCTGCGGCACGAGCTGTGCAGCGATCTTGCCGAACGCGTTGCTCGACGCTCACCCACGGCGGCGCGAGATGGCGGTCCCAGTGCATCTGGACGTGCGAGAAGTAGAGCGGATCGCCGCGCAGCACCCACAGATACGCCATGTAGGACGGCAAGTCCAAGCGGGATCGAGCAGCGCCGGCCAGCGGCTCGAACGACGCGTGCCAGCGGCCGCTTGAACGCATTGCGCAGCGCCTCCGGTAGCGTGCGACGCACCATTCGATGACGAACGGCACGGCCAGGAGCACGCCTTCGACGCGCGTGAGCGCGGCGAAGAAGCCCACGACGCCGGCGATCACCACTTGCGCTCGCGCATGTAATAGAACGATGCGACGGTCAAGCATGAAGAAGAGCGACTCGGTGTAGACGGCCGAGAAGAAGACCGCCGTCGGAAAGATCGAGATGTAGAAGATCGCGCGGTGCGCGACCGCGCGGTCGTACTCGTGCTCGACGAGCTTGTAGAGATACAGCAAGCCGAAGAAGAACGCAGCGTTCGAGATCAGCAGCCCGGCGACGAGATGGTTGCCGGCCAGCGCTCCGACGATCCTGATCAGCAGCGGATAGAGCGGGAAGAACGCCATGTCGGTGCCCGATAGCCTTGGTCGCGATGTCGATGTAATGTACGGCGTCCCAGCGTCCCCACACTGCCAGCAGCGGTGCGACGACGCCTGAACGTGCGTGCCCGGCGCGTTGGCCGATGATGACCGCTGCGAGTTCGGCGATGACGATGATCGCGACGCGCGTCGCCGACGAAGTCGATCAGAACTTCGCGCACGGTTTGATTGAAGCGGGCCGCGATCAAGACTTTGAGGATCGCAAACGTCCCGCCGCGCAACGACGAAGATGCGCGCGCCGTGCGTCAGCTGCGGCGGCAGTACGAAGGTCAGCCAGAGCAGCAGGAACGGCACCCACGTCAGCGAGTCGTACTGCAGCGACCGAACGAGCGTGATACCCGCTCGTGCGTGAAAAGTAGCGTGCGTAGCCGGCCCAGAGTGCGAGCGCGGCGACGATGCCGCCGGCGATGCCCGCCAGCAGGCCGAGCTGGCTCAGAACGGCCGTCGTGGCGCGGCACGATCAGCGCGTACCACGCAAAGAATCCGAGCGTCAGGCCCGCGAGGACGACGGCGACCAATGCGCGGCCAGCCCGGCAGCGACGAGTTCGTCCAGGTAGGAGCGCGGGCGCGCACGTTCGTGGTAAGCGAGTAGCGGCGGTACACGGCGAATGCCTCATTTTGCGGGCTTAACAGGAAATACCCCCGCTTCCCTTGTAGCCACCCGGCATGGCACGCTCGATTTCCCGAACGTGCTCTGAACACCCGGCCCTTGATACGCTGGACTTCGTAAAAGTCACCGAGAACGCCGCGCTGGCGGCTTCACGCTGGATGGGGCGCGGCGAGCGCGACACCGCCGACGGCGCCGCCGTCGAGAAGATGCGCGAATCGCTCAACCAGATGGAAATCGCCGGGCGCATCGTTATCGGCGAGGGCGAGCGCGACGAAGCGCCGATGCTCTTCATCGGCGAGGAAGTCGGCACGGGCGGCCTCGAGGTCGATATCGCCGTCGATCCGGTCGAGGGAACGAACCTCGTCGCCAACGGGCTGCCCAACTCGATCGCGGTCATGGCGATCTGCCGAGCGCGGCGGTTTGCTGCACGCGCCCGATTCGTATATGCAGAAGCTTGCGGTCGGTCCGAAAGCGGCGCCGTACGTGCATATCGACGCGCCGGTGCGCGAGAACCTCGAAGCGGTCGCCAACGCTCTCGAGAAGCCGATCAACGACGTCACGCGTCGTCATCCTCGACCGCCCGCGTCACGCGGATTTGATTCGCGAAGTGCGCGATGCCGGCGCGCGCATCAAGCTGATCTCCGACGGCGACGTCGACGCCGCATCGCGACCGCCATCGAGGCGACCGGCATCCACGTTGCGATGGGCACCGGCGGCGCGCCCGAAGGCGTGCTCGCGGCGGCCGCACTCAAGTGCCTGGGCGGCGGCTTCATGGGCCGGCTCCAGCCGCGCAGCAGCCGAAGAAGCCGAGCGCGCCAAGGCGATGGGCTTCGGCGACCTCGACCGCGTCCTGACGATCGACGACCTGGTGCAAGGGCGACAACGTCGTCTTCGTCGCCACCGGCATCACCGATGGCGACCTCGTGCGCGGCGTTCGTTTCACGGGAACCAAGCGCGCACGCATTCGATCCTCGTCACACTCCAACGGAACCGTCCGGTTCATCGAGAGTCGATTCACCGGTTGGGCGCACCGCCCGTTCGGCGCGGTAGGAGCTCGGAGCGCATGAACAACCTTCGACCACGACCTCGTCGTCGTCGGCGCCGGCTCCGGCGGTTACGCCGCCGCGCGGACCGCCGCGCGATCTCGGCTGCAGCGGTCGCCCTCGTCGATCACGGTCCGCTCGGCGGTCTGTGCATTCTGCGCGGCTGCATGCCGAGCAAAGCGTTTTTGGCATCGAGCGATGCCGCGCAGGATGCGCGTGAGGCGGGACCGCTGGGAGTACACGCGGGCGGCGTGACCGTCGACATGCCGTTTATCCTGCGGCGTAAGCGGGAGCTCGTCAAAGAATTCGCCGACTACCGCATCGAGGGGATCGCGAAGTTCCCGCTCTATAGCGGTCGCGCGACGTTCGTTTCGTCGACCGAACTCCAAGTCGGCGACGACACGATCTTAAGAGCCGACAACTTCATCATTGCAACCGGGAGCGTCGTTCAGCCGGCGCTGGTGCCGGGTCTCGCCGAGACGGGATTTTTGGATACCGACACGGCGCTCGAACTGGAGCACGTTCCGGATTCGGCAATCGTCTTGGGCGGCGGCTACACGGCGTGCGAACTCGGCCAGTTCCTCTCGCGCATGGGCGCTAGGACCACGATGCTCGATTCGCAGCGGGCACTTGCTCACCAGCCTGGACGACGACATCGGCGACGCGCTGACGGGCTACTACCGCGATGAAGGCATCGACGTGATCGCGCACACGACGCTGATCGAGGCACTGCGCCGCGACGGCAAGAAAGTCGTCCGCTACGCGGTCGACGGTGTCGAACGCGAAGCCGTCGCAGACGAAATCTTCTTCGCGCTCGGTCGAATCGCGAACGTCGATTCGCTCGGCCTCGAAGCCGCGGGGGTCCGGTACGATCCCTGGAGCGGAATCGCCGTCGACGCAACGCTGCGCACCAGCAATCCGAAGATCTACGCCGTCGGCGACGTCACCGGCGAGTACATGCTCGTTCACGTCGCCATCTATCAAGGCGAAGTCGCAGCGCGCAACGCTTGCCAAGACGCGCACGAGAACGCCGATTACTCGCTGATGTCGGCGTCCACGGTCTTTACGCGACCCGCAGGTCGCGACCGTCGGCGCGTCCGAGAAGGATCTCAAAGCCGCCGGAACTCCGTATCTGTTAGGGCGCTACGATTTCGCCGAGCACGGGAAGGCGTTGTGCCTCAATAAAACCAAGGGCTTCGTCAAGATGATGGCCGAGCCGGTAAGCGGCCGTATCCTCGGTGCGAGCATTATCGGTCCGCAGGGCTCGGAGTTAATTCACGAAGTAATCGTAGCGATGAACTACCGTGCGACAGTCGAACAGTTCATGCGCATTCCGCATCTGCACCCGACCCTCGCCGAGATTTGGACCTATCCGGCCGAAGAGTGCGCGTCGCGATGCGGCATGCGACGGCCGGGAGACGAACAAATCGAGGTAGCCACGAGTGCTCCCGCCCGATAATCTCAACCCAAACCCCTCGCGCCTGCGCGTAGCGCTGGTGCAAATGAAACCGCTCAAAGGCCGCTACGCGGAAAACCTTGCATCGGCAGGCGAGGCGTTTGCAACGCTCGCTCCCGATCCGCCCGACCTGGTCGTACTACCGGAGGGCGGCCTGACCGGGTATTTCCTCGAAGGCGCGGTTTACGATCTCGCACTCACAGCCGAACGAATCGCCGGCGATCTAGCATCGTCGTGGCGCGAGGCGTGCGGCGACACGCCGGTCGACATCGCATGCGGATTTTTCGAAAACGATCACGGCACGTACTACAACAGCGCAATCTATCTCGAAGTCCGCCCAGGCGGCGATCGCATCGTCCACATCCACCACAAGATGTTTCTGCCGACGTACGGTGTCTTCGACGAGGAACGTTTTCTTTCACGCGGGCGCAAGATGAGTGCCTTCGATACGCGATTCGGGCGAGCCGCCATGCTCGTCTGTGAAGACGCCTGGCACACGATCGTTCCGGCGATCGCGGCAATTAAGGGAGCACGCCTGTTGATCGTCCCGAGCGCCGCGCCCGGTCGCGGAATCGAAGGCGACGGCGAACTGACGAGCATCACGCGCTGGCGCGAGATTCTCCGAACGATCGCAGCGGAACACGGCGTCTATCTCGTCTATTGCGGCTTGACGGGCTTCGAAGGCGGAAAAGGCATGACCGGCTCCTCATGCATCATCGACCCCCGCGGCGAAACCATCGTCGAAGCCCCTGCATCCGAGGCATGCATCCTACGAGCCGATCTCGATCTGCGAGAAATCGACCTAGCCCGCGCCAGTCTGCCGCTCCTCGGTGATCTCGGCGCGGTGTTGCCGGACTTGCTGCTCGACGACGAACTCCCGCTGCCACGCGGAGGCGGCGATGTTTCTCGTCATTGAAGCGCCTACCGGCACACCCAGCGCGCCCGGCATCGATGCCGCGGTCGCAGCCGATTGGCTCGTCGCATTTCTTCGCGATGAACTTACGGTGCGGCGTTCGATGGGCCGCGCGGTCATCGGACTTTCGGGCGGCATCGATTCCGCAGTAACCGCTTACCTATGTGCGCGCGCATTGGGTCCTGAAAACACCTACGCGTTCCGCCTGCCATACCGCACATCAAGCGCCTCGAGCCTGGCTGACGCGCAACTCGTGGTAGATGCGCTTGGGATAAACGAGCGCACGATCGACATCAGCGGCGCCGTTGACGGCTATCTGCAATTCGAGCCCGATGCCGACGCACGCCGCCGCGGTAACGTCATGGCGCGCACGCGCATGCTCGTGCTATTTGACCAGTCGGCGAAGCTCGACGCGCTGCCGGTCGGCACTGGAAATAAGACGGAACGTCTGCTCGGATACTTCACCTGGCACGCCGACGACACGCCGCCCGTGAATCCACTCGGCGATTTGTTCAAAACCCAAGTCTGGGCACTAGCACGCTATCTAGGCGTTCCCGAAGCGCTGATTTCGAAAGCGCCGAGTGCGGATCTCGAAGCAGATCAAACCGACGAGGGCGATCTCGGGATCACGTACGCGAGCGCCGACGCTATCTTGGCGAAACTGTTGCTCGGGTATTCGGATGCGCAGCTGGTCGAGCATGGATTTTCTCCCGCGGACGTCGCGCTGGTGCGACGACGCGTGGATGGGACGCACTGGAAACGGCACTTGCCGACGACGGCGATGTTGACGAACACGGCGATAAACGAGTTCTATCTCCGTCCTGTGGATTTTTAGTGGCGGTGCATCGGATGGTCGCCCCCATCCATGGGGGCTCCTACTTGTCCGTTTTTTTGCAACTTTCAAAGGAAGTTCGCCATCCTGGCTTTTGCAAAAAAATCGTACACCCCGCACGCCGCATGCATCCCGCGCTCGCCGCCATCCGATGCTGCGTGGTTTTGGCGAACACGACCCGGTGAGGACTCCGTTTTTTCCCGTTTCGTTGAATCTCGTTGGGCGTAAGTGCGTCGTTATTGGACGCTCAGACGATCGCGAGGCCATCGATAAGGCGGCGGCACTCAGGGAGAGCGGAGCTCACGTTCATTGGATTACCGACGTTGGCGGAGTGAAAGACGCTGATGTTGTCGACTCGTTCTTTGTGATTTCTACTCCACAAGATCCCGTGCTGTCGGCTCGGCTTCGCAAGCTGGCAGACCAATATAGGTTTCTCCTGTGTTGCATCGATCAACCAGACTTTGGGTTCGTCGCGATGGCAGCGATTGCAAAGGCCGGCCCCGTTCGCGTGGCGATCTCGACGACCGGACTGGCGCCTCGCGTCGGAAAGATCCTAAAAGAGGCACTTCAGCGGGCGATGGATTCGCGGTTTGCGCGGTTTGTCGACGTGCTGGCAAAGAAGCGGGAAGAGGTTCGGGCGCTGCACCCGTCGTCGGAAGAATCGCCGGTTCGTCGAGCGGCGATGATCGAGGCGGCGGAAGGATTCGCCGCCGATGTGAAGTTCTCGTATCCGGAGTGGTTCGACCAGGATGCCTAGCGTCGAACTGATCGCCGTCGGCACCGAGTTGCTGTTGGGGCAACTCGTCGATACGAATACGGCTCACGTCGCTTCTCGTCTGTCGACGATCGGTCTCGACGTGCATGCGACGCACGGGGTCGGCGACAATCTCGAGCGCATTGCCGCGGTCATCTCCGGTGCGCTCGAGCGAGCGGATGGCGTGGTTACGACCGGCGGACTCGGACCGACCGTCGACGATCTGACGAAAGAGGCGGTTTGCGCCGCGCTCGGACTGGATACGGTGCTCGATCAACCGTCGCTTGAGTTCATGCAGGCGATTTTTAAATCGTTTGGCCGGGAGATGCGCGAGAATAATCGCAAGCAAGCGGAGATGCCGCGCGGCGCCGCTGTGCTGACGAATCCGAATGGAACGGCGCCTGGGTTTATCGTGTTTCGCGAGGACGGGCGGTTCGTTGCGTGCATGCCCGGGGTGCCGCGTGAGATGAAGCCGATGCTGGATGACCGGCTGATTCCGATCCTTCGCGAGCGGTTCGATTTGCATGATGCGATCTTTACGCGGGTGATTCATACGATCAACCTCGGGGAATCCGAGATCGATCATCGGATCGACGATCTGTTTCGCACGTCGGAGAATCCGAAGATCGCCGTGTTGGCGCACGACTTTCGGTGCGATGTCAAGATCATGGCGAAGGCGGCCTCTGCGGAGGCGGCGGAGGCCGCGATCGCTCCATTGGAGCGCGATATCGAGGCGCGCCTAGCGGGACACGTCTACGGCGTGGATGCAGCGACGCCGGAAAGCGCGGTGCACGACCTGCTCGTGGCGCGCGGATTGACGATCGCAACGGCGGAGTCGTGTACGGGGGGTCGCATTGCCGCGGCGTTGACCGCAGTGCCCGGATCTTCGAAATCGTTCATCGGCGGGATCGTTGCATACGACAATTCGGTGAAGATCGAGCAACTCGGCGTCGATCCGAAGATCATCGAGGCGCACGGAGCGGTGAGTGAGGAGACCGTGTTGGCGATGGCTCGGGGTGCGCGCGAGCGCTTTGGAGCGTCGCTTGGGTTTGCAACGACGGGCATTGCCGGGCCGGATGGCGGCAGCGCCGAGAAGCCCGTCGGGATGGTGTGGTTCGCCCTGGACGACGGCGCCTCGCCGCGGGCCTGGAAGTATCAGTTCAGGGGCGGGCGCTCCGAAGTGCAGGCACGGTCGGTCACGTTTGCGCTCGGGACCATCTGGCACAAACTGGCAAACTAGGGCCGGCAAGTTCTCCAAGGTTCACTTGACTTTATGTTTAACTTAAAGTAAAGTTCGCTTTAGTTAAATAACTTTAGCTCCGAACTGGAGAACGCCAATGCCAAAGCCACCCCTCCCCATCGCCGCCATCGTGACTCGGATCGTCGTCGTCGGATTGGGGCTCGCCTTGTTTTTCGAGCAGCTCGGGGCTCGGCGGCTGCTCACCTTGACGGCTCGGATGCCGGGGGCATGATGACGCCGGTCTATTTCATCAGCCTGCTGGCGCCGGTCTTCTTTCTGGCGGCCTTATGGGCCGCGTCAAACGCCCTCGTCAGCCTGGAAAGAGGGGACGCATTCGGACCCGCCGTGGTTCGAGGTTTGAAAGAAATCGGCTTCTGTCTGATGATCGGAGCGTTTGCCGCGATCGTGGTGCAGCCGAGCTTGATTTACCTGTAGGCAACGGGTTCAGCGAAATGCGCGGCGTCACGCTAGACTGGAACGTCGAGAATCTTACGCTGGCGCTCGTTGGTGTCGTTCTGATCCTCTTGGCGCGCGAAGGCGGAAAACTGCAATCGAAGCTGGACGAGTTCGTCTGATGCCGGTTCGCGTTACCCTAGACGTCATGCTGGCGCGCCGCAAGTTGCGCGCGCGCGACGTCGCCGAACGAATCGGTCTCTCCGAAACCCAACTCAGCCTGCTGCGCACCGGCAAAGTACCGAGGCATGCGCTTCGACACGCTATCGAAGCTCTGTCTCGTCCTCGAGTGCACTCCCGGCGACATCCTCGACTACGATCGGGACGACGCGGATCTGAAATTCAAAAGGCGACTAGCAGGTTGCTGAAGAGCTTGCGCCCGCTTCGGACGAGTTCGTCCCGGCGATTCTGACTCCACGCGCCAATCGCAGCGAGAACTCGTTGCACCTCGAGTGCGTCGTCGAAGGTAGGGAGCGCGCTCTTTCCGGTCTCGATCTGTTTGACGAACTCGTCGTAAAGTTCCAGAGTCAGCGCCGTGTTGATGCCGAGCGACTTTTCGTACGCCGATGGTTTGCACTGCAGTTCGTTCGTCTCGTCGTCGTCGACGGTATACAGCGTCGTCTCATCCGCTTGCCGCCCGCTGCTGACGGCGACGCGATCTTCGCCGTAAACCGCGCAAACGCAGGATTCGACCGGTGCCGTGCCGTCGTTGCTAAGCCGCGCGGCGAGCCCGGCGCCGAAGTCGAGCAGCGCGTATGCGCCGTCGTCGGCCGTCGCACCGAAGCTGCCGGCCCGGTCCTGACGATGCGGATTCGCCGTGCGCACGAATCCGGACGAGCTCTTCGGCGCTCGTCCCGCGAACCAAATTGCCAGGTCGATCGAATGTGCAAGCCCGAGCGCCGCAACGCCTCCGCCGAGCCCACGTTCGAACCACCAGCCGCGCTCGTGACGTTCCGCCAAACGACGGTCCCCATGCTGAGAGGCGATCTCGATCGAGCGCATCGGGCCGAGGTGTTTGTTTCGATCAACTCTTTGGTAGCAAGGGCTTGCGGCGTGAACCGGAATTTGTAGCTCGCGCCGCACACGCGGTCCACAGCCTTTGCGGCGTCGGTCATCGTCTGCGCGGCGGCGAGGTCGACCGCGAACGGCATAGCGACGAGAACGTGCAGGCCGCGCTCCAGCGCGGCGAGCACATCGGGCACGTGCGTGACGGGCGGCGACGCAACCACGATCGCGTCGAGCTGCTCCGCGTCTGGTTCGGCGAGTTCGAAGCGAGGGTGCTGCGCGAGCGGCACACGGTGCGAGGCTATCGTCCAGAGGCGGTCCGATGACGGCGATGCGATATGCTTTCATTTCTCCCGTACGCTATGTGGCGGCGATGGCGTTTTCGAGGATGGTGGTTCCGCGGTCAAGTTGGCGGTCCGTGATGACGAGTGGCGGCCCGATCGAAATCACGTCGCCCTCGATTCCCGACTGCAGCAGGATCAACCCGTCGGCGAGCGCGCGCTTCACGACGGTGTCAGCGCTCGCAGCATCGCGCATTTGGATCCCCCACATCAGACCGCGCCCGCGCACGGAGACGACGCGTTTACGCGAGGACAGTCCGTCGAGTCGCGAGCCGAGCGCGAAGCCGAGCTGCTGCGCGCGAGCGGGGAGACCGCGGCGTTCGATCTCATCGATCGTGGCGAGGGCGGCCGCGCAGCCCATCGGGTTGCCGATGTAGGTCGACGTGTGCAGCGCTTCGCCGTTGGAAACCGGCCACGCATCCATAACCTCGGGACGCGCGACCGCAGCGCTGATCGGAAAACCCGAGCCGAACGCTTTGCCGATGCAGATAATGTCCGGAACCACGCCTTCGTATTCGGCGGCAAACCAGGTTCCGGTCCGGCCGAATCCGGTATAGATCTCATCGAAGATCAGCAATATGCCGAGCTCCTTGCACGCAGCGTGCAGTCCCGATAAGTATCCGGGCGGTGGGATAACGCATCCGCCGCGCGATTGAATCGGTTCGACGATCACCGCCGCGATATCGTCGCGTGCGGCAAGCGCCGCGCGTGCTCGTTCGATAGCCGGTTCGGCGGAGCCGCCGGCGATGCTGCGCGGATAGTCGAGAAATAGCGTGTTGCCGCCCACGGCCGCTGCGAATGGTGCGCGGAATCTCTCGAGGCCGCACACCGAGAGCGCTCCGAGCGACAATCCGTGGTAGCCGCCGGTAAACGACGCGAAGTGCGCCTTGCCGGTTGCCACGACCGCGGTCTTCAACGCCGCTTCGACCGCTTCGGCGCCCGTCGTTGCTAGGAACGTCTTGCTAAGCCCCGGCGGAAGGATGCGCGGCAATCGTTCGAGGAGCTTCGCGCGCGCTTCGGTCGGATGGACGTCCCCCATACCGTGCATCAACCGCGTCGCCTGTTCGGCGATCGCCGAGGCGACGCAGGGATTCGAATTACCGACGTTCGCGACGCCGAACGCGGATGTGAAGTCGAGATATCGATTGCCGTCGACGTCGGTCACGGTCGCGCCGGCCGCCGATTCCCAAAAGACGGGAAACGCGGGAGATAAGTACGTGACGTTGCGCGACTCTCGTTCGCGCAGCAGACGCGAGAGTTCGAGGGTGCGTGCTCCCGGCACCGGGCCGATCAGTTCTTCGAGTTCGTCGCCCATCACGTGTCGTCGGTTATCCAGCGAACGAACTCGGCGATCCGCGGCCGGCCGCCGTGGTATCCGCCGAGCGGCGGCGATTGCAGTTCGCCGAATGCGGCGATGCGCGCAGCATCCACCGTGACCGCCATCTCGACGATGTCGGCGCGGGTGCCGGCGATCGCGACGGCTTCGAGCGGTATGCGGTGGCGTTCAAGATATTCGGCGGCCTCGGCGGGAGTGTCGACGGTATGCACGCCGAGCGCGCGCGGCAGAAACGCCGGCGGCTCGGCTGCGGGCGGGTCGAGTACTGCGAGATACGATGCGTTCGCGTCGGAGTAAACGGCGCCGGCTCCGGCGACGGCGCGAAAGGCCGCGAGGTCGCGGCGCTGTGCGAGCCGCGCGTTCGCATCCGCCGACCGGATGCCGAGTGGAAACTCGACGGCCGCGCGCTCGATTTCTACCGCGAGCAAGGCCATGAACGCTTCGGCCGTCACGGCGCCGGCTCGTTCGACGAAGAGCGCGTGCAGCGAGAGGCAGCCTTCGCTTTCGTAAAGTACGAGATCGCGTGCGGCGCCCCGCGCGACGGTGCGAGCCGACGTTTCCGTTGCGAGCGCGTCGCGCCCGACGTAGCCTGCGCTGGCCTTCGAACCGTACGGCACGAAGCGAGCCCTGGGTGAGACGGCGTTGCGAATCTGTGCCAGCGTTGCATCGCTGCCGAACGCGACGACGCCCTCAAACGCACCGAGGTCCTCCGCGGCGTGTCCCCCCTCCCACGTTTTTGCGCGGGCGGCATCCTCGAACTCATCGAGTTCTTCGCGCAGTGTCGCAAAAAATGCGGCGACGAGACCGTCGTCGCGATCCTTTACGAGTACGTCGCATTTTGCGCAGAGCGCAAAGATCGCAGGCAGCAGCGCGACGCCGATGGTCGTGCGGCTGGAAACGATGCAGATGCGGCCGAGCGGCAGAGCTCGAGCGCGCGGCAGCGAGCCGCGCTCGACGAAGCGGTCCAAGGCGTCGAGCGAGCCGAGCTCGCAGGCGATTGTTGCCTCGATCGCGCGTTCGCCCAAAGAGAAAAAGACGCGGTCCAGCGCAAACTCGACGACCGGCAGCGAATAGCCCGTTCGCCCAGCGATTGCATCGAGCAGGCGTACGCGCGGCGGGAAATCCCCGTCGCCCCAGCGCTCCGCGGCTCCCGCAATCGCGCGAACGATCGAACGAACCGGCCGGTCTGAAAGTTTCATGAGAATCAACCCTTCGCGCTCGAGGCGCTAGGTTCCCGACGGCGGCACGGCAAAGGTGCAGACAATGCGTCTTCTACCACGCGTCGGCTTTGCTCTGCTCGCCTCGATCGCACTAGCGAGCGTACTCGGGAGCTGTACGCATCGCGGCACGCCGGCTCCGATCCCGTCCATGACGGCCGTGCCGACGCAGCGCACCGTCTTTGTGAACGCGAAGACGGGGAGCGATACCAGCAACGGCTCGCAAATGACGCCATACAAAACGATGACCCGGGCGCTCAAGGCCGTCGCGTCGCCGGGCCCGATTCCGGTGCTCGACATCGAAATCGCGAGCGGCGACTACAACACGGCCAATGGCGGAAAAATTCCCGCTGGTGATTCCCTCGGTTACGGGTCTTGTGATCAACGGCAGCCTCTATGGGCGCGGAGCAACGAAAGGCGCGTTCGTTGACGGTGCCGGCGAGGATACGGCCTACGAAAAGCTCGTCAGCGCCCCGGCCGGATCGTTCTATACGACGATCGCGATACAGCCGGCCGCGCAAATATCGGTGACGAACCTGTACGTGGGTGCCTCGAAGCCGAAGCTGCCGAGCGCGCTGGCCATTTACGACGCGTTCGACGACCTCGGCTCGCTAACCGGAACCACGTCGTCATTTAATTCGCCGCCGGCGCTCGGAACGCCAAGGCTCAACGGCGTTCTCGTCGCCGGTGGTACTTTGAACTGCGCGAGTTGCACGATCGGCGGCAAGGTGTACGCGATCGCAGCGTTTTCAATCGCAGCGAGCGATTGCAGTAGCGGAACGCAATGTCCCACGGTAATGCTCACCGGCCCGGCGATGTCGGGGTCAAGGTTCGATCGGTGCGTCCATCGGGATCCGCACCGACGGTAGTGCGTCCGTGACCGCATCGAATCAAACGTTTGGGTCGGTATTCGCGGCGTACAGCGACGATTATACGCCGGTGGTTTCCGGGGCCTTACCGGGGCTGGTCGACTTCGGCCAAGGTCAGGGTTCGCCGCAGTCGACCGGCAACAACGTCTTTCTCGGCGCGCACGCAACCGAGATCTCGCTCACGGTGAGCGGCGGCACGGTCGCCGCGTTCGGCGACACGTGGAATCCGAGCGTTCAGGGAGCCAACGCGAGCGGACAGTACCGCGTCGACACGATCTTTTCGCAGGGCGCCTCAGGGCGTAACGTTACGATTGCCTCGTCGGCAACCGGAGCTAAAGTGCATGTCGGGCCGTTCAAGCAGCCGACGCCGAGCCCGAGTACGTCCCCGACCGGCAGCCCAAGCGCAAGTCCAAGTCCAAGCTCGCTCAGTCCTTAACCCGCAGTTAGCGCGGGCGTAACGTTTCCGCGTCGAGCGAACAGCCCGCGGAGCGAGGCGCCTGCCTCGCGGCCGATCAAGACGAGCCCGTCGTCGAATGCGACGCCGAGATCTTCGGTGAGAATGGCGACGCATGACGAACGGTTGGCCAGATCGACGTGCAGCAACGCGCCGACCGTCCCGTTTGGCAGCGTGGTGCCGTTCGGCGCGACCACCCGCGTTCGAAGGGTCGGCGGTGCGCCTTTGCGGCGGCATCGACCCCGTTGGCGCCTCGAATCTCGTCGTAGTACTGCGAACTCAGCTCGGTCATTCCGTACTCGGCCACAATCGCGGTCTCGGGAATGCCGAAGCGTTCGCTCGCCTGGGCGTAGAGGTCCGCACGGTCGACGATGCGGGCGCGCCCTTTGAAACCGCCGGTTTCCATGATGCGCGAACCCGTGGGAAGCACAAATGTCATGCGGCGCCGCGCCAATTCGTCCAGCACGTGCACGAGCGCGAATGCCGTCGCTGCGATGCAGACCGGTGCGGCGTCGCCGACGGCGGAGCCGGCATCGCGCAGAAACGCTTCGAAAAGCAAGTCTTCACCTCGCAGATACCATCCCGTCTGTCCGTCGCCGCGCAGCGCGCTGACTTGCGCCATCATGTAGCCGAGCGACGACTCGGGACGTTCGGACGGATTGGGAACCAGATTCAGAAAGCGCAGCCGTGCGTCGTCGGCGAGCATGAAGCGATCGAAGCCTGCGAGGAGGGCGGCGTCATACAGGGTTCGCGTCTCCATGTAGTGGCGGCCGCCGGTGCCCGACGTCGTTCCGCTGGTTTCGAACGCGAGTGCGGCGCGAGCCGGATCGGACGTCGCCAGCGTCGTCTCTTTAAACGCATCCGCCGGTACGGCCGGAATGGCCTGCCAAGAATCGGGAAGCGCGGATGCCGAAACGCCGAGGCTCGCGCAGTAGCGCGCGTACGGGTCGTTGTACCGGAGCTGATAGGCGAAGATCCGCAGCGCGAGGTCGTCGAATTCGCGATCGGCCAGCGGCCGGCCGGACGCGCGCCAGGCATCGATCGCACGGAGAACCTCGGAGTCGAGCGCGCGCGAATGCCGCGAGTATTCGTCCAGCACGTCTACGACTGCGCCGCCCCGCGGCGACTCGTGATGACGCCGCTGTTGAGTCCGGCGGTGGCAAGGCCGCCGTGAAACCGGCCGTATTCAACCTTCATGCATCGGTCGACGACGACGTCGAGGCCGGCTTCGTTTGCGAGACGAATCGCTTCGTCGTTGATGACGCCGTACTGAAACCAGATCGCTTTCGCCCCGACGGCAATCGCATCGTTCACGACCGAGACGACGTCACTCGGCTTGCGAAAGACGTCGACCAGATCCGGCGCGCCGCGCTGCGCTGCATACGCGGCGAGAGACGGATAGGCTTTGACGCCGTCGATCGCCTCGATCGTCGGGTTGACGGGCGAGACGTCGAAGCCCGTCTGCGTGCGCAAATAGGAGAAAACGGTATAAGAGGGGCGTAGATGGTTGTTTGACGCGCCGACCATAGCGACGGTGGTCACGCGAGCGAGCAAGTCGCGCCGCTGCGATGGCTGGGTGAGGATCATGCCGCCTCGGCGGCGGCCAGCGCGTTGCCCAGGTCCCAGATGAGGTCGTCTGCATCTTCAAGGCCCACCGACAATCGCACGGCCTCGGGTGCTACGCCGGCAGCGCGCATCTCATCGTCGGAGAGTTGCGAATGCGTCGTCGATGCCGGATGAATCACCAGACTCTTGGTATCGCCGACATTGGCGAGGTGGCTCCAAAGTTCGAGTGCGTCGATGAAACGGCGTCCGGCTTCGCGGCCGCCGCGAAGACCGAAGGTAAAAACGGAGCCGAGCTGCGGAGCCTTAACCCACGATACCTCCGTCGCGTGCGCGCAGAAACGCGACGATCTCCGCGGTGTTGCGCACGTGCGCCTCCATGCGCACGCCAAGCGTTTCGAGCCCGAGCAGCATGAGCCACGCATCCATCGGCGACATCTGGGCGCCGACGTCTCGCAGCACTTCTGCCCGGACGCGCGTGAGAAAAGCGTACTCGCCGAACGTCTCGGTGAAGACTTTTTGGTGATACCCGGGGCTCGGCTCCGAGAGCAGCGGGAAGCGGCCGTTCCCCCATGGGAACGTACCCGATTCGACCAGCACGCCGCCGATGGTCGTCCCGTGGCCGCCGATAAACTTCGTCGCCGAGTGCAGCACGATATCGGCGCCGTATTCGATCGGGCAGCAGAGATAGGCGAAGCGAACGTATTGTCGACAACGAGCGGGATGCCCGCCTCGTGGGCGATGCGTCGCGAGCGTTTTGAGCTCGCAACCGCACCCGACGGATTGCCGATGGTTTCCGCGAAGAGCAGTTTCGTGTTCGGGCGGATCGCGGCCGCAGCCCGTCGAAGTCGTCGACCGGTGCGAACGAGTCACTTCGATGCCCATCCGTCGCAGCGTCACCGTAAACTGCGTCACCGTTCCGCCGTAAATGTTCTGCGAACTGACCAGGTGATCGCCGGACTGCGCGAGCGCGAGAACCGCGCAGAGCTGCGCGGCGAGGCCGCTGGAAAAGGCGACACCTCCGAGAGCGCCCTCCAGGCTCGCCATGCGCTTCTTCGAACGCGGCGACCGTCGGATTGCTGATGCGGCTGTAGATGTGCCCGTAACTGCGCAGCTGGAACAGCTCCGCCGCTTGCTCGGTCGATCCGAAGACGTAGGCGGCCGTCTGATAAATCGGTGCCGCGCGCGCGCCCGTCACCGGGTCGGGCGGCGTACCGGCATGAATGAGCGGGTGGCAAAGCCGAACTGGCGTTCTGCATGACTCCGGCCCTTTTGCCGCGTAACCGTCCCCATCATGGGCATGACTCTCACCGAAAAGATCCTGGCACGCCACGCCGGCCTCGACCGCGTGGACCCGGGACAGATCATTAATCGCGAACGTCGACCTGGTGCTTGGAACGAACTCTCCGCCGCCGTCGCGATCGCCGTGATGCGCGGAATGAAGGGCGCAGATCGAAAGTGTTCGACCGCGAAAAGTCGCGCTCGTCGAAGATCATTTCGTTTCCGCCAAGGACGCGCAATCGGCAAAGCTCGCGAAGCTGATGAAAGATTTTGCCGCGGAGCAGGAGATGACGCACTTCTTCGACGTCGGTCGCGGCGGCATCGAGCACGTCGTTCTGCCGGAAGAAGGGTTGGTCGCGCCGGGCGAGGTGATCGTCGGCGGCGGTTCGCACGCCTCCACGTACGGCGCGTTCGGCGCGTTTGCAACGGGCATGGGATCGACCGATATCGCGGCCGCCTTCGTGCTCGGTGAAGTGTGGCTCAAGGTGCCGGGCTCGATCAAGATCGTTTATAGCGGAAAACTTGGGCCGATGGTTTTCGCAAAAGACGTGATGCTGCGGACCGTCGGCGAGCTCGGCATCGACGGCGCGACCTACCGCGCGATCGAGTACCACGGAAGCACCGTCGACGAGATGTCGATTACCGGGCGCATCACCATGGCGAACATGGCGATCGAAGCCGGCGCGAAGAACGGCATCTTCCACGCCGACGCCAAGGCGATCGCGTTCGTCAAAGAACGCACCGATCGCCCGTTCATCGTCGATACGGCCGACGCCGACGCCGTTTACGAGCGCGTCATCAAGATCGACGTCGACGCCCTCGAGCCGATGGTTGCGTGCCCGCATACGCCGGACAACGTGCACCCCATCTCGCCAGGTCGCAGCCGACGACATTCCCGTGGATCAGGTCTTTATCGGATCGTGCACCAACGGGTACATCGACGATCTGCGCATCGTCGCGAAGATCCTTGACGGCAAGCAGCATTTCGTCCAACCTGCGCGTGATCGTCAACCCGGTTCGCAGAAAGTCTGGATGCAGGCGGCCACCGAAGGCATTCTCACCAAGCTCGCGGCCGCCGGCTGCGCCGTCAACACGCCCGGATGCGGTGCGTGTTTCGGCGGCCACATGGGCACGCTCGGCGACGGCGAACGCGCGATCTCGACCACCAACCGTAACTACGTCGGGCGGATGGGCTCGCCGAAAATCGGAAGTCTATCTCGCGTCGCCGGCAACCTGCGCCGCGTCGGCGCTGACCGGGAAAATCACCGATCCGCGCGTGCTGGAACTCGCCGGAGTCTAAGAGGAAACGATGGATTCGCAACTGCGCGGTTACGCGCACAAGTACGGAAAAAACGTCGATACCGACGTCATCATTCCCGGGGAAATACTGCAACATCGTGGACCAAGCGGAGCTCGGGAAACACGCGCTCGAAGGCCTGGATCCGGACTACACGGCCCAGCATGAAGGCCGGCGACATCATCGTCGCCGATCCAACTTCGGCTGCGGTTCGAGCCGCGAGGTTGCGCCGATCGCCATCAAGGGATCAGGTACCGCCGCCGTCATCGCCAAGAGCTTTGCTCGCATTTTTATCGCAATGCACTCAACATCGGCTTACCGATCTTCGAATCGGTGGAAGCCGTTGACGGTATCGAGAGCGGCGACGAGATCGAAGTCGATCCGGCCAGCGGCGCTCGTGCGGAACATCACAAAAGGCAAGGATATCGCGCCGCCGAGTTTCCGCCGTTCATGCGCGCGCTGATCGACGCCGGCGGCCTGGTGCCGTATGTAGAAAAGCGGCTCCAAGAAGCCGCTTCTCCGAAGTAACGAACGAACGCCGGCTACGGCGGACCGCCGGGGTAGCCTCCGCCTCCGCCGCCGCCCTGTACCGCCCAAACCGCCGGGCGACGCGTTGATGTTCTCGATCCACTTTTCTTTCGGACGCCAAGATGCCGTGAAGTACGCTTCCTCGGTCGGCGTCGTCAGCTTTCCAACCATGTCGCTGGTGCCGTCGAGACGTCCCTCCATCAGCGCCGACGTTCCGTTTGGCAGCGTGACGATCATGCGGAAATGCTGTCCGTCGACGGTACCGCTGAGCGGATACGATTTGCCCGCTTTATCTAAATAGCTGCCGGTCAGCGTCGTGCCGGTCTGCTTGAGATTGAAGTGAACGTATTCCGGCTGCGACGCGCGCTGAATGACCATTTCCCACACGCCTTCAATTCCGTTACGCGGGTTCGGCGGCGGACTTGGAGAAGCGGCGCCCGGCTTGGGCGATGCAGAACCCGGCAAGCCGAAGCCGGATGGAATCGGAATCGGCGACGTCGTCGCGCCGGTAACGGGGATTGGATCGGGTCCATACGTTGGTGACGCGGCTGGCGCCGTAATGGGCGGCGGCGTGGGCGGCGGCGTTGCGGCGATGCTCGGTGTTGCAGCGCGTTCGCCCGCGAAGCAAGCAAGTGCAAGCGTCGCCGCAGCGACGCCGATCGAAGTGGATTGAAGTTTCACGACGTCCATTTCAGCGGCGCGAGCGGCACTCCCTCGGCGCAGGGACCAGCGCTTTCCGGACGAACGCCCGCTCCTGGCATTTTAGATTGCCCCCCAAACAACCGTAAAAATGGAGGCACAGTGAGGCTTCGCTTCGCTCTAGCTGGGCTCGTCGTTTCGACGGCGTTCCTCGCAGCCTGCTCTTCCGGAACCTCGTGCGGTTTCGGATGTCCGCCCGTGAACCCACCAACGCCGACTCCGGCGCCGGAATCGCTCGCGGGGACGGAAACGCAAGCATTCACGTATTATTACGGCAACCCGACGGTTCAGCCGCCCGTGACCATTACCACGACGATCGCGCAAACGGTAACCGTCGCGCCGACGGCGCTCGCATCGCCCTTCCCCGGCGGCTCTGCAAACGACGTACACGTCGCGGAATCGGACGTCATCGACGGATTGCAGCAGGTCGATTTCACAAGCGATTCTTACACTGCCACCAGCAGCGGCAACGTGCTGCTTTACGGTTCCGTCGAGAATACGCCCTCGTCGAGCAACGGTCAGGCATCGGCCATCCAACTGGTGTACGCCGCGCCGCAAATCATCGACAAGACGCCGGAAACCGGCGGCGAGACGTGGAGCAACAAGCCTGGAGCACAACTTACCGAAACCTACAGCGACGGGCACAGCGAGAACCGCACGGTGAATAACGATGGAACCTACGCGGAGACCGGTACGGCACAGTCGCCGGATGGCAGCGGGTACGTTCCGATCGACTTGACCGAACTGGCCAGCGGAGCGGGAACCTATGCCGGTCCGTTCTACGGCTTCCGGATGTTCACGTGGGCGATCGGCGCGCCGTCGAGCGGCAAAGTAAATATCACGTACACGATCAAGGGCAAGCCTACCGAAAAATACGTGACGGTTCCGCAATGGTACGCTTCGAAGCCGGCGTTCTTTACGGAGAGCGATTCGATCCGCTCCGGGGTAACGCCGCCGTCGGGCTGTAACGCATCCGGTACCGCGAACGATGTCGTGCAGAAGATTACCCTTCTCGATACGGTGATCGGCTATACCGAGATGAAGCAGCGCGATACGTACACGCAAAGCGGCGCAGCCGTCTGCGTAGCCTTTGCGGACACCTTGTACAACTATTACGATTGGAACGGCGATACGCCGTATACGGTCTACGTTTCGCTCAATAAGAAGAGAATCTCGCAGGTGCTCACGACCGAGCTCCTGTCGCCGGCGACCGGCGCGGTCATCGGCGCGAACCGCCTGCATCGTTCGCACGGCTTCCACGGCGCTCCGGCGATTCCGATGACCGCAGTTGCAGCCCTACAGGAGCGTTTCAACGCGAAGATTGAGGCAACCAAACGCGCGATTCTCACCAATAAGAAGAGAGGTGTTCGATGAACCGCAAGATTGCCGGCCTGCTGGCGATCGCCATGTTGGCGGGCTGCGGCGGAGGCGGCGGCAACGCCGGCTCGATGACCCCTGCGGCACCCGGTTCGCTGCCGGCCAACCTCTCGACATCCTCGAACGTGCATCTGGCGCCGTTTCACGGATCTCCGGCGCTTGCAAGCTTCGAGTGGGGCAAGGCCATGCTCGAACGCATGCACTACGTTGCTCCGATGGAGGCGGGCGCTCTGGCCGTGGACGTGCAAGTTCGCATGCGCGACGCGCACGGACTCGCGATGTACGCGCTCTCGGCGTCCGATCCGGAATCGCCGAACTTCCGGCGCTTTCTGACGCCGCAAGAGATCGGCGACCGGTTCGGTGCGTCGAAGGACGATTACGATTCCGTCGCGCGCTACTTCGCGAAGCTCGGCATGCGCGTCGGCATGTGGCCCCAGCGCGAAACCCTCTCGGTAACCGGAACGCTGCCGCAGTTTTCGCGGGCGTTCGAACACGCCGTTCGGAACCTACACGTATGGTAAGCAGACGGTGATCGGGCCGACCGGAACGCCGCACTTTTCAACGGCGCTTCCGGTGGTATCGGTCATGCATCTGCAGACCTATGACTCGCGCCGCGGTTACAACATCCGCGGTTCGTACGCGAACTTTGCCGGCTATTCGCCGCAGATGATCGCAAGCGGCTTAGACTTCAGCGGTGCGTACTCGAAGCGGCTATACCGGCGCAGGGCATCAATGCGGCGGTCAATGGAACCGGCCCGATCTCACCGAACGATACGGCGCTCTACGCGTCCCTTTTCCACGCGTCCGTTGCGACCGTCGTTCAGGTCAATGCGTCGCCGCAGCCTCCGAGCGCCGCAAACGGCCACACCGGAACCGGCGTCGGTCGATCCGTTTCCAGCCGGCCTCACCGGGCGCACCGCCGGTTACCGCTCCGTGCCAACTGCCCAACTTCCCGACGCCTCCGAACTACAAAAAGTGCAACCCGCGAGGACATCGAAGCGCAACTCGACATCGCAGCAAGTCGCCGGGCTCGCGCCGGCGGCGACGGAGTTGTTCTACCTCGCATACAACCCGTTAATCTGCCTCAACAACAGCGGCAATTTCGTCAAGAATAACAAGGACGGAAGCTGTCCGAAAGGCGCTTTCCACTACCCGCTGATCGGTATTCAACTCGCCGACGACTCGCTGCAGCAATCGATTGCGGACAATCGCGCCGACTCGATGTCGCTGAGTTGGGGCGAGCCCGAAAACGATGCGGCTGCGTCAGGCTATATCAACAAGAACCTGACGGGCGTCGGCAATGTCGAATTCGCGTCGCTTGCCGCCGAAGGCACGGCGGTGTTCGTGTCCTCCGGCGACAACGGCGCATGGGAGTGCTTCGATCCGAACAACCCAAGCGTGCCGCTCGGGATCGCATGCCCCTCCTATCCCGCAACCGATCCGAACGTTACCGCCGTTGGCGGGGTGAACGCGCCGATCGACGAGACGGGGCGCTTGAGCGGGCAAATCACCGCGTGGGCCGACAATACCACCCAAGGCGGCAACGGCAACTTCAACAACAACGTCGGTTCGGGCGGCGGCATCTCGATGGTCTTCGATGCGCCGAAGTATCAGTCGGATGCGCTGAAAGGCGTGAAGAAGCGGGAGATCCCGGATATGTCCTGGACGCCGATCCGGCGACCGGCGTTGCGATCGTGGCGTACGCCAAGTTCGATCCGTTCGTCTTCGCCGAGGGCGGAACGAGCGTGTCGGCGCCGGAGGCCAACGCCGAGTGGGCCGATGTCCTCTCAGCCTGCAAAGCACTTCAGTGCGTGCGCGACCGCCGGCGGTGCCAAGCCGTATCGGTTGGGCAATGCGGCGCCGTGGTTCTACAAGATCTATGAAGGCAAGGCGAACCTGCCGTACGACCAGGTCTTCTACGACGTGATCTATGGCGATAACCAAGCCAACCCCAGCCTACCCCGGTACCAGCCAGCCCCTCACCGTTCCCGACGCCGGTCGGCTACAGTGCCGGACCGGGTTACGACCTGGTGACCGGCTTGGGTGTGCCGTTTGCCGGGCGCCTAATCGACGCCGTCGTCGCTGGCGCGAGCGCTCCATAGGCTCTTGGCGGGGGGAGGGCCGGGTGCAGGCTTTCCCCCTCTTGCCAGGCCGATATACTGGCAGGGCTGTGAAAGAGAAGATCCACCCCAAATGGTATGCCGAGGCAAAGGTCCACTGCGCCTGCGGCAACGCCTTTACCACCGGCTCGACCCTGCCGGAAATCTCGGTCGAAATTTGTGCCGCCTGCCATCCGCTCTTTACCGGTCAGCAGAAGCTGATCGATACGGCGGGACGCGTCGATAAGTTCAATCAACGCGCGGCTGCTGCCAAAAAGAAGCAAGAAGAAGCCGACGCACGCCAAGCGGCGCGCGAAACCAAGAAGGCCGCCGCACAGGCTTAGCCGGCTAGGAGAGTTCGAAGGACGAGTCGCGCTGCGGCTCGTCTTTTCTTTTCGCTATGCAAGACTCGATGCTCGCGCGGCTCCAGACGATGGGCCGCCGCTTCGACGAAATCGAAGCCGCGCTCGCCAATCCGGAGGGCGGCTTCGATCAAGCTCGCTATACGGCGATGGTCAAAGAGCGCTCGCAGCTCGAACCGCCGGTAGCCGCGTTTCGGCGCGCTCGAAAAGCTCGCAGCGCGATGTCGAAGAGAACGAAACGCTGGCGCGCGAGAGCGACGGCGAGATGCGCGAGCTTGCCGAAGACGAGGCCAAAGCGCTGCGCGTGCGCCGCGAGCAGCTCGAGAGCGATCTGCAGCAGCTGATGATCCCCCGCGACCCCGACGACGATAAGGACGTCTTCATCGAGATTCGCGGCGGCGCCGGCGGCGACGAAGCGGCGATTTTTGCAGGCGATCTGGCGCGCATGTATCTGCGCTACGCCGAAAACGAAGGGATGAAGACCGAGCTCGTTTCGGCCAGCGAAAGCGATGCCGGCGGGTACAAGGAAGTCGTGATCGCGGTTAAGGGCGATCGAGCCGTACCGGCATTTCAAACACGAGATCGGGCGTTCATCGCGTGCAGCGCGTGCCCGAGACCGAAGCTCAGGGCCGCATTCATACCAGCACGGCGACCGTGGCGGTGCTGCCGCGAGGTCGACGACGACGTCGAGATCGAGATCAAACCCGACGGACCTGCAAATCGACACGTACAAAGCCTCGGGCGCCGGGCGGCCAGTACGTCAACAAAACCGAGTCGGCGATTCGCATCACGCACGTTCCCTCCGGCATCATCGTCGCGTCGCAGCAGGAGCGCTCGCAGATGCAGAACCGCGAGAAGGCGATGCAGATGCTGCGCGCGACGCTCTCCGACCGCCAGCGCCGCGAGCAGGAAGAAGCGATGGGTCGATGCGCCGCTCGCAAGTCGGCGCCGGCGATCGCTCGGAGAAGATCCGCACCTACAACTTCCCGCAAGACCGCGTGACCGACCACCGCATCAACCGCAGCTTCGGCGACATCCGCGGCGTAGATGGACGGCGAAGCTAGAACGCGTTGGTCGAAGCGCTCCTCGCCGACGAACGGGCCCGCCTTCTCGCCGGGGAAGGCGCTGACGTCTAGCGCTCGAACTCCAGTGCCCTATGGCGACCAGTTACCGAGCCGCAGACGATCGCGCAGAATCTAGCGCGCGGTATCGTCGCGCTCGCGAAGAACAGCGAGTCGCCGCGAACCGACGCCCAGCTCCTTCTGGGGCACGTAATTGGCAAAGATAGAGGAGTGGGTTGTAGCGCACGGCGAGGCGTTTCTTTCGAAGGCTCAGGCGGAGATATTCGACGAGCTGTGCGAGGAACGCGCCGAGCCGGGCAAGCCGATTGCCTACATCCTCGGCTTTGCGGGGTTTTACGGGCGCGAATTTGCGGTCAACGATAAGGTGCTCGTTCCGCGCCCCGAGACCGAGCATCGTCGTCGGGGAAGCGCTGGCATACGTCCTGGACCGCGTTGGTTTCGCTGATGCCCAAGCAGTTCGTCACCGTGCTCGACGTCGGCGTCGGCAGCGGCGCGATCGCCGTCACGATCGCGGCGGAATCGCCGCAAACGTTTCGTCGAGGGCACCGATATTTCGATGGCGGCGCTGAAGATCGCCGAGCACAACGCGAAACGTTTTAACGTCGCGCAGCGCTGCAAGTTCCTACACGGCGATCTCGCGACGCCGGTTATGGAGCGCTGGTACGACGTGGTCGATCGCGAACCTGCCCGTACATCCCGACGGCCGATTTGCCCGAAGCCGCCGGCGTCGGCCGGCTTTCGAGCCGAAGGACGCCCTGGACGGCGGCCCCGACGGGCTCGATCCACTACCGCCGCTTTTTGCCGCAGGCGAAGCGGCTTCTGAAGCCGGGCGGCCTTTGCTGCTCGAGGCGGCGCCGCCCGTCATGGACGGCCTGACCGTGCTCGTCCACGAGGCCTTCCGCATGGCGAATCGTGCCTCGGCGAGGACTACGGGGGGCGTCTCCGCTACATTCGAGTGAAGGCGCCCGTACCGGTAGGGAGCGAAACGCATATTCCCGAGATGGCGAAGTATATTTTCTTCACCGGCGGTGTCGTAAGTTCGCTCGGCAAGGGCATTACGGCAGCCTCGCTCGGACGACTTCTGAAGTCCCGCGGCATCAGCGTTTCGATCCAGAAACTGGATCCCTACATTAACGTGGACGCGGGCACGATGAACCCTTACCAGCACGGCGAGGTCTTCGTTACCGAAGACGGCGCTGAAACGGATCTGGACTTGGGGCACTACGAGCGGTTCATCGACGAAAATTTACTCCGCGCGAACAACGTCACCACCGGACAGATCTACAACCAGGTCATCGAGAAAGAGCGGCGCGGCGATTATCTCGGCGCGACCGTCCAAGTGATTCCGCACATCACCAACGAGATCAAGGCGCATATCAAGCGCGTTGCCGAGGGCAGCCACGCAGACGTGTGCATCGTCGAAGTCGGCGGTACGGTCGGCGACATCGAGTCCTTGCCGTTTCTGGAAGCCATTCGTCAGATGCGTTACGACGTCGGCGACGAGAACGTGATGTACGTCCATCTCACGCTGGTGCCGCACCTGGGTGCCGCCGACGAGCTGAAGACGAAGCCGACCCAGCACTCGGTGCGCGAACTGCGCGGAATCGGTATCTCGCCCGACGCCATCGTCTGCCGCACGAACACCTCCGCGCCCATGCCGATCGAGCTCAAAGAGAAGATCGCCCTCTTTTGCGACGTGCCGCCGAGCGCGGTCGTGCAAAACGGCGACGCCAAGACGATCTACCAAGTCCCGCTCAACCTGGAAGCGGAAGGCTTGGCACAAGCCGCAATTCGCAAGCTCAATTTGCCGACGTCGGCACCTCATCTGGACGACTGGAGCGGCATCGTGGAGCGCGTGCTGCGCCCCGAGCGTACCGTTACCATCGCGCTCGTCGGAAAGTACGTCGAGCTGAAGGACGCTTATATCTCGATCATCGAGGCGCTTCATCATTCGGGCATCTTCCACAGCGCCGCCGTCGAGATCAAACGCATCGATTCCGAGACGGTCGAAAACGACGGCGTCGGGGTCTTGGCCGGCGCGCACGGCATTCTGGTCGCACCCGGTTTCGGAGCGCGCGGCGTGAAGGGCAAACTGCGCGCGATCCAGCACGCCCGTGAAAACAAGATTCCGTTCCTTGGGATTTGCTACGGCATGCAGCTCGCGTGCATCGAGTTCGCGCGTAACGTGTGCGAACTTCCCGACGCGATGACCAGCGAAGTCGACGAAACCGCGGGGGATCCCGTGATCGACTTTATGCCGGATCAGCGGAACCTAGAAATGTACGGCGGTACCATGCGCCTTGGCACCTATGCGTGCACGCTCGAAGCGGGCAGTCAAGCCGCGCAGGCCTACGGTGAACTGGAGATTAGCGAACGCCACCGGCATCGCTACGAGTTCAACAACCGTTACCGCCCGATCTTTGAAGAGCACGGCATGCGTTTCACCGGCCACCACACGATCGGTAAGACTCGACTCGTCGAAGTCATCGAGTTGCCGGTCGATATGCATCCGTGGTTCGTTGGTACCCAGGCCCATCCGGAGTTCAAGTCGCGGCCGAACCGCCCGTCCCCGCTCTACCGAGACTTCATCGGAGCCGCCCTCGCGCACGGAATGCCCGCGCACGACGGCGTAACGGGCGAACGCGCGTGGACGCCTCAAACGTAACCGCGGTCGTTCTCACGCGCGACGAAGATCGCAATCTTTCGCGAGCGCTGACCGGACTTCCGCGCGGCATGGGCGCGCTCGTGCTCGATAGCGGTTCGAAAGACCGTACCGTCGAGTTCGCGCGCTCGTGGGGCGCGCAAGTCATCGAGCGCCCGTGGACGGATTTCGTAGACGCGCGGCGCCACGCGCTCGCGCAGGTGCGCACGCCGTGGGCGTTCATGTTGGACGCCGACGAAGCCCTCGACGACGTGCTGCGCGACGCGATCCTCAATGCGGGCGAGGACGTCGACGCCTATCGCATCTATCGCACGACCTACTTTTGCGGCAAGCCGATGCGCTTGTGGAGCCGCGAGCCGCTGATCCGCCTGTTCAAACGTGACCGCGTTCGCCTCCAGGCATTCCCCGCGGGCGGCGGCAGCGCCGCACTGCACGAACGCTGGATCGGCGACGGTCCGATCCGCGATCTCGACGGCACCCTGCTGCATTACTCCTATCCCGACGTCGCGACGTATCGGGCGAAGTACGAACGGTACACCTCGACCGAAGCCGCGGGATTGTCGCGCTCGCTGCCGCGCGCGCTGGGCGAAACGGCGAAAGGCGTGCTGCGGTTTGGGCATCTGCTGATCGTTCGTGGAGCGCTGCTCGACGGATGGCGCGGCGTCTACGTCGCCTATCGCTCCGCGATGTATCCCGCGGTGGTCGCGTGGAAAGCTCTACGATGAAACGCATCGGGCTGGATGGGCGGATGACCCGGCAGATGTCGGTGGGGATGAAGACGTACGCTCGCGAGCTGATCGCCCGGCTGCCGGCCGTGGCTCCCGAGTTCGAGTTTGCGTTTTTCGAGCGGGGCGCGAATTTCGGATACGACGAGCAAGTACGGCTCCCGGCGGCGATGGGGCGCTCGCGGCTCGATCTGATGCATTTTATGTCGCTCTACGTCCCCCTGGTCTCGCCCGTTCCTTCGATCATCACCATTCACGACGTGATCCACTTGCGCTACCCGCAGTACTTTAAGTCGAAGGTACGCTCGTACTACGCGACCGTCGTGCGCCTGGCGTGCGCGCGTGCTAAGCGCGTAATCACCGACGACCAGCGCACGGTCGACGACCTCGAACGCTATTTGAAGGTCGACCGGCGCAAGGTCCGGGTCATACCGCTCGGCATCGCCGAGCGTTTTTTACGCGGCGGCGAGGCGCCGGCGACGCCTCGGCCGTATTTGCTCTATGTGGGTAATCACCGACAGCACAAGAACTTACCGGTACTCTTTAAGGCCTGGTCGGCGCTGCCGCAGGATGCAGGGGTCGACCTCTATTTAACCGGCCCCGACGACTTCGGCGGCGAACTGCAGCGACGCGCGCTTCCCAGCCGCCGGATCGTCGCGCTCGGCGATATCTCCGAGGAACGCCTGATCGGCTACTACGCGGGCGCGCTTGCGCTCGTGCAGCCCGCGCTCTCCGAGGGCTTCGGACTGCCCATGCTCGAGGCGATGGCTGTCGGATGCCCGGTCGTCGCATCGGCCGACGCCGTGCCGCGCGTGCTCGAACCCGCCGCGCTCACGTTTGCGCCCGACGATCCCGGCGAACTGCGTGCCCAGATCGAAATGCTGCTGGGCGATGCCGGGCTCCGCGCGCAATTCGTCGAGCGCGGACGGAGCCTCGCCCGCACGCTCACGTGGGATCGCTGCGCGCGTTCGACGGCAGATCTCTATCACGAGGTCCTAGAAACCGCATGATCGCGCGAAGCGTAGCCTTCGTTCTACTCGTCGCGACAGCGTACGTGCCGGCAATAGCGCAAGCTCCGCCGATTACGATAACGATCAACGGGACCGCCGTCTCGATGAAGCCGCCGCCGCGCTTTGCCAACGGCGTCCTGCTCGTCCCGGTCCGCAAGACGATCGAAACGCTCGGACTCACCTTCGAACGCCACGGCAATCGCATCACGACGCAGGCGGGATCGAAGAACGTGCTGCTGACCGTCGGAAGCCGTACGGCGCAGGTCGACGGTCAGGACGTACAGCTCGGGACGCCCGTACTCGAGATCGACAACGTCCTCTACGCGCCGCTGCGTTTCTTCACGGGCGTGCTCGGCGCGCAAGCCCAATACGATAAGAAGTCCAACACCGTCACCATCTCCTCGCAGCTCGTTGGGAAGAGTGCCGCCGGCATGGTCTCGAGCGGCGGTCAGATCGTCCGGTTCGGAAGCGTCGCCGCGGTCGACGTTCTCTCCGATCCGCCGACGCTGACGCTCGGCTACAACGCGGTAATCAAGACGATCCCGATATCGCGCAATGCCATCATCGAAATGCAAGACGTCAACGCGAACGTCTTGACGCCCGGCGAGCTCGGCGACGTGCGCCCCGGCGATTTCGCCCGGGTCGAGATGAAGAAGAACGGCACGGTCGAGCGTGTCGTCGACGCCTTCGGGTCGCGTACCGGACGGATCGCGGCGGTCGCGGGCAATCAGTTCGTGCTCGACGATGGCCACGTTATCGGCGCGGGGCGTACGACCGAGATAGCGCTCAACGGGAAAGCCGCGTCTTTCTCGGATCTCCTTGCGGGCGACGTGGTCAGCATCCGATATAACGTCGAGTCGAACGAAGTCCGCGAGATTCTCGCCAGTCGCGGTGTTGCTGCGGCACCCGGAGCCGCGGGGGCGCTGGTGATTAGCAGTGTCGATACGAACGTCGACCGGCCGTTGAGGGCCGGTGACGTCGTCGAAGTAACGCTGCATGGCACGCCGTCGTCGTCGGCAAGCTTCGATATCGGGTCGTACGTCACGAATCTGACGATGAGCGAACGAGCCCCCGGCGTCTACGGAGGAAGATACGCGATTCCGCGCGGCGCAAATTTTGACCAGGTACCGATCATCGGCCATCTTACGGCGGGCAATGCCGCCGCGCCGGACGCGCAAGCACCGCGCACGATCTCCGCTTCGAGCACGCCGCCGGGCATCGGGGATTTTGCGCCGGACGAAAACGAAACGGTGAACACGAGCCGGCCCGCCATTTACGCGACGTTCGCGGCCGATGCCGTGCCCGTCAATCCCAGCAGCGCGCTGATGTGGGTAAACGGCCGCGACGTCAGCTCGGAGTGCGTCCGCACGGCGCAGTATATCCAGTATTTCCCGTCGTACGCCTATCCCGACGGTCCGGTGCGGGTCACGGTGCGCGTCGCCGACCGAGCCGGCAACACCTCGACAAAATCCTGGACCTTTGCGATTCGGACGCATTGAGAGGAGACGTGAGATGAGCGATTGTCTCTTCTGCAAGATCGGTCGCGGCGAGATTCCCGCGAAGGAAGTCTATCGCGATGCTGAGATCGTCGCGATCGAAGATATCAACCCGCAGGCTCCGCTGCATCTCCTCGTGATGCCGGTCCAACATTTTGCGACGGCGGCCGCGCTCGCTGCAGCGGGCGGCGAATCGTTATTCGGGGCGGCTCGTCGCGGTTGCGACGCGTCTTGGAGAAGAGCGCGGCAACGACGGCTATCGGCTCGCGATCAACACAGGCCCGGACGGCGGTCAAACGGTGGATCATCTCCACGCGCACGTGTTGGGGGGACGGCACATGGGATGGCCGCCCGGGTAAGCACGCTCTGGTCGAACTTTAATGTAACAGACGCGGCGATGCAAGCGTTCGCAGAAGCATGAACTACGTTCGCACGCCGCTCCTTCTTGCCGTCATTGCCGTCGTTGCCGCAATTGCGAGCGCGAGCGCGCAAGAACGCACTTATCTCTATTTCTACGGCGGCGACGTTCAGACGCCCGGTCATCCGATCGTGCTCAACTACGAAACGGGGGCCGATGCAGAACATCCGGTACGCGTCGTCGTCTATCGCCTGCCGCAGCGGCGTTACGTCGAGTCGATCCGCAAGCGCGATACGGAGCTGCGCGAACAGGACGTGCGCGATCTGCCCGTCGCCGCTCGCGGCGAGAGCCGCCTCCGCGAAGGACCAAACCTATTCGCGCGAGGTCGCGTTCGATGTGCTGCCGGTTGGAGAATACGCCGCCGTGGCGCGCGCGGGTGACGCCATCGCGGTTAACGCCTTTCAGGTGACGTCGCTCGGGATAGCGCAGGCGCGTTCGTACAGCGGCGTCGGCGACGCGATCTACTTTCCGACCGATCTGCGGACGTACCGCCGGTATCCGGCGACGGTCGATATGCGCGTGATCGATGACGCGGGACCGCACGCCGTTGCGGAGAGCGGCAGCATCGGCCGTTTTGCGGGGAAAACGACCGGCGGCGCGGTGCTCGTCGCAAGTGCTCCCGACGGGTCGCTCGCGGTCGTCGCGATCGAATCCGGCAATGCGCCGGCCGAGACCGGGTTCGTGCAGGCAGACCGTCCCATTTATCGCCCCGGCGACACAATTTCCATTCGAGCGATTCTGCGCGACGGATCCATCGGCAGTTACACCATACCGATCGGGACGCGCCGCGTTCGGGTACGCGCCCCGGATGGCAGCGACGTCTACAATCACGACGAGACGATCACGAGTTTTGGAACGGTCGCCGCGTCATACGCCTCCCCGACGATGCGCAGACCGGTTCCTATAGCGTGTCGATCGGCGATTCCCTGAACGCGTCGGTCGTCGTGGCTGCGTACAAAAAACCGGAATACGAACTCGATTTTGCGACCGCACCGGACCACGTGGTCGGCGGTGAAGACGCGTCGTTTGCGGTTGAAGCAAAGTATTTCTTCGGGCGCCCGGCTGCCGGCATGCAGCTGCACTACACGGTCTTTTCGGAGCCGCACTTCTACGAAGGGTGGTTCGGCCCGTACGACTCGTTCGTCCAGAGTTCGGCTTTGTGGGATCGTTCCGGGCGCAAGGACGTGGGGCACGGCGACGTGACGACGGGGGAAGACGGTCGCGCAGCGTTTTCGGTTGGGACGCCCGCAACGAAAGAGGATCGCGATTACTCGATCCAAATCGACGCGCGCGATGCATCCGGGCGAACGGTGACGCTGTCGTCGAGTATGCTCGTTACCGCCGCCTCCTTCCAGCTGTCGCTCGAGCCGGCAACGTGGATCGGCCAGATCGGCGTACCGTCGAAGATCCTCGTGCATTCGCGCCTCTACGGTGATACGGCCGCGGCGAAGCCCGGTGCGGCCGTTCACGTGGTCGTTACCGGCCGTCGCTGGGAGAACGACAAAGAAATCAAGACCAGCGAACGTGCCTTTGACGTAACGACGGGCGCAGACGGCGATGCATCCATTGACTGGACGCCCCCAAGCGGCGGCGACTTCTCGTTCGTCGCTACCGCCAAGGACGAAGACGGCCGCACGACGACGGCGTCAACATATCTGTGGGTCCTTGGTTCCGGCGACGAGTCGTATTTCGCGCCGATCGAATCGCCGATGCTGATACCCGATAAACAGACCGTGGTTCCGGGCGGTAAGGTGAAGGTCGCCATCGCGCTGCCGAAAGCCGACCGCGACGTCGTGCTGATGGTGAGCACCGACCGCTTGTCCAGCGCGCAGGTGGTGCATTCGAGCGGAACGACGACTTCGGTCGATGTCGAGGCGCCGCGCGACGCGGCGACGTTCAGCATCATCGCGATGCTGCCCGGCGAAAACGGCGTCGAACAGGCGCAGACGACGATTAAGGTCACGCCGCCGGCGCGCGCGCTGCACGTGACGATCGCAGCGGCCAAGAAGCGATACGAACCGGGCGATCGCGCGACGTTTGACATTCGCGTTGTCGACGCGCAGGGGCAGCCGCAGCGCACCGAACTCGGCATCGGCGTGGTCGACGAGTCGATCTACGCGGTGCAGGCCGAGAACGCGACCGATCCGCTCGACGCGCTCTACGGCGGAAGCGCGTACGTGTACGGTTCGGCGAATTGGTTCCGGCCCAATCGCGGCGCGGCGTTGAAGGCGGTCGGCGGCGCACTCGCGCGGGCCGGAACTGCGGCCGACGTCTATTCCGTCGCGAATCCGGCGCCGGCTCCGCCGGGGCAAGGCGGCGGCGTCGCGGTCCGGTCGAACTTCGTCGACACGGCCTACTGGTCGCCGTCCGTCGTAACCGATGCCGGCGGCTATGCGACGGTGAGCTTCACGTGGCCGGATAACCTCACGACGTGGCGTGCCACCGGTATCGGCGTGACGGAAACCGGCGACATCGGAAAAGGTGCCGGCAGCGCTCTGGTGACGAAAGATTTTCTCGTGCGTCTCGAAACGCCGCGCTTCCTGCGCGCCGGCGATCGCTCGTCGATCGTCGGGATCGCGCACGGATTAGCATCGGGTCCAACCGTTCATCTGAAGCTCGATGCGGGCGCACTCGCAAAGGATCCGCTGGAGGCCGTGCTCCAGCTCGATCGCTTCCAAAGTGCGTCTGCGTCGTGGCCGGTAAGCGCGCCCGGCGTCGGACCGGTTCTGCTGACGCTGTCGGGAACCGACGGCGTGCGCAGCGACGCGATGCGCCTGCCGCTGCCGCTCTTGGCTGGGACGGCGGCGGAGCACGTGCGCGACGCCGGTTCGCTTGCGACGCGTGCGTCGCTCGACGTGAAGGTGCCGCCGGGGGGCTACCTCGCCGGCGCGCTCCATCTCACGCTCTCGCCGAGTTTGATCGCGGAGCTCGTGCAGAACCAACGCTTGCTCGACGTGTATCCCTACTATTGTACCGAGCAGACGATGTCGGCCGGTTTGCCGGCGGTCTTCATCGGGCGCGTGCTGCGCGAGGCGCATCTGAAGGCGCCGAAGGACGTCGACATTTCGGAGATCGTACGGCACGCCGTAGCGCGTCTGGAGCAGTTGCAGCATTCGGACGGATCGTGGGGCTGGTGGGAGTACGACGACGGTCATCCGTTCATGACGGCCTACGCGCTGTATGGCCTCGCCGAGTTTCACAAGGACGGCTACACCGTGCCGCCGGCGATGCTCGAGCGGGGCATCGACAGCCTCGTCAACCAACTCGCGAAAGACAACGGCGAGACGCTGAAATTCTGGGGCGGAGCGCAGCCGGGCAGCGAGTGGAATACGCGGGCGTTTATGCTGTACGCTCTCGCCGACGCCGCGCCGAGCCGCGTCGATCGCTCGATGCTGGCACAGACGCGCGCCCACGTGGGCGAGTTGAATCCGTACGCCATTGCGACGCTGGGCCTTGCAGAGCACTGGCTGCGCGACGATGCAGCGGCGCGTTCGCTGCTCGCGGAGCTGCACAAGCGCGCGATTCGCGACGGAGCGTTCACGTACTGGCGCGGCAACACGTGGCACTACGCCTGGGAAGACGATCCGATCGAAACGACGGCGTACGCGCTGCGCTTTGAGGTTGCGATGGGAGAAGACGCGACGCAAACCGACCCCACGGTGAACTTCTTGCGCGCGCAGCGCCGTGGCGATTGGTGGTATACGACGAAGGATACCGCGGCGGCCATCTACGCACTTTCGGAAACGATTCGCCCCGATTCGAACGAGTTTACGCCCGACGAAACGGTACGCGTGCTCGTCGATGGGCGCGAAGTCCGCTCGCTGCACATCACGCAGCCGATCCTAGATGCGGCCGATGCGAGCATCGTCGTCCCAGCGTCGTCGATGCGCGACGCCGAAATGGTGACGTTCGAGCGCATCGGTCGAGGCGCGCTGTATTGGTCGAGCGACGCGGTGCGCTACGTGCCCGCCGGCGCCGACCGCGCTTCGGATGCGAGTCAAGCACTGCTGACGCGATTGTTCGCCGCGCCGCCGTCGCTGACGGTGGAACGCAGATATACACTCAAGCACGGCGGTCCGTGGCGGGTCGGCGATGAAGTGATCGTCGAGGTCACGGTGCGATCGCGCGCCGACGTGCAATACGTCGCCGTCGAAGATCCTTTCCCAGCCGGCGCCGAGCATCAGCCCGAACAGGGCCGCGCCGGTGACGACGCGTGGAGCGGCATCCAACTGCTCGACGATCGCGCGGTATTCTTCGCCGATCGCCTCTATCCGAACGCTCCGATGAAGGTCCGTTACACGCTGCGCGTGACGACGCCGGGCCGCTACACGGCGCCGGCGCCGACGGTCTACGCGATGTACGGTCCGCCGGTCAGCGCGCTCGGGAGGGCGCAGGACGTCGAGGTGGGTCCGTAAAGGGCCGGCCCTCCCCGCGCCTCGTCGTTGACGGGGGCGACCACCCTCTGCTAGAGTAGGGCGTCGGGGCCCGCTTGGGCCCCAAAATTTCGTGCGCCCGTCATGCGGGCCACGCCGAGAGGGGGTCGTTTACTGAATGGAAGTTCGCGTAGCTCCGGGCGAATCGATCGAGAGCGCGCTGCGTCGCTTTAAAAAGGCCACCCAAAAGGCGGGTATCCTGGCTGAGGCGCGCAAGCACGAGCACTACGAGAAGCCCAGCGTCCGCCGCAAGAAGAAGTCCGCAGCGGCTCGCAAGCGCCGTAGTTAACTAAGGCAGGCACTCATGGCACAGTTAAAAGACCGCATCGCTTCCGATCTTAAAGAGGCGATGCGGGCTCGCGACCAATTGCGTCTCGATACGCTGCGATCGGCAATTTCCGGCTTCACGTACAAGCGTTCCGAAGCCGGCGCCGATCTGTCGGATGCCGACGAACTCGCGGTGGTCCAGCGTTTGGTGAAGCAGCGCGCGGATTCGCTTGCCGAGTTTGAAAAAGCCGGGCGCACCGAACTCGCGGAAAAAGAGCGAGCCGAGCGCGAGATCCTGATGGCCTATCTGCCGCAGCAGAAGTCCGCCGATGAGATTCGCGCGATCGTTCGCGAAGCGCTGGCGTCGCTGCCGGCGGACGGGCGCAATCAAGGCGCCCTTATGAAGGTCGTGATGCCTCAGCTAAAGGGCCTGGCCGACGGCAATCTCGTCCGCGGGATCGTCACCGAAGAGCTCGCCTAGCGAGAACCCCCAGCGGAGCAACCTTTTGGAACGGCCAGGGTAGGTAAGCGTATGAGGGCAACGCGCGTACGGACTTGGATCTCCTTGGGGCTGCTGATCTGCGGCCTGGCGGGAGCCGCCGTCGCGGCCGCCGCCCCCGCCGCCGAGTCGGGCCCGGTGGTGGTCGTGCCGATCCAGGGAACCGTAGACGACGGAATGGCCCATCTTGTGGAACGCGCCGTCACCGAAGCCAATGACGAGCACGCCTCCGCGATCGTCCTGGACGTCAACAGCCCGGGCGGTTTGGTCGATGCCGCATTTCGCATTCGCGACGCGCTCTTTTCGGCAAATATGCCCGTGATCGCGTACGTCGATCCGCGCGCGTATTCGGCCGCCGCGCTGATCTCGCTCTCCGCTAACCGCATCGTGATGTCGCCCGGCGCCACCATCGGGGCAGCCGAACCGATTCCGAACACCGGCAAGAACATCTCCGCGCTGCGCGGCGAATTCGAATCGACCGCGCTGCGAAATCATCGCAACGCGACGGTCGCCGCAGCCATGGTCGACAAGAACGTCGATCTGCCCGACTTCAAACGTACCGGCACGATTCTGACGCTTAACACCGACGACGCGCGCCGCGCGAATATCGCCGACGAAACCGCCCCGACGCTCGATGCGGCGCTCGCGCTGGAACACGTTAGCGCGCAGCCGCGTACCACCGAGTCGTATACCTGGGCGGAAGATATCGCGCGATTTGCCACCAATCCGGCGGTCAGCGCACTGCTCTTGTCGCTCGGCATGCTGGGGCTGCTGATCGAAATGCAGACGATGCACGGCATTGCGGGCGCCGTCGGCGTCGGAGCGCTGGCGCTGTTCTTCGGCTCGCACGTCTACGCCGGCTTTTCAAACGGTTTGGTGATCGGACTCGCCGTCCTCGGCGTCATCGGCATCCTGTGGGAGCTGCACGTCGTACCCGGACACGGCTTCCCAGGGATTCTCGGGGCAACCGCGCTGCTTGCGGCCGTGCTGCTGGCGTTCGGCATCCCGTTCTTTTTCATCGCCGTCGAATCGCTCGCGACCGCGCTCGTCGTGACCGTCATCGTCTTTTCGCTCTTCGTGCGGGCCGTGCCGGAGAATGCTTGGATGCAGCGGCTGGCGCTCGGCGCGAACCAAGGCGCCGACTTCGTGACCAGCCGGGACTTCACCGATCTGCGCGGGCAGATCGGGACTGCCGATTCGTTCCTGCGCCCGGCCGGCATCGCGTCCATCGACGGCCGTCGAATCGACGTGCTGACGGAGGGCGAGTTCATCCCGCAGGGAACGACCGTGCGCGTAACCCGCGTCGAAGGCGCGCGAATTTTCGTCGAAGCCGTCAACCTCCCGAGCTACACCTAAAAGGAGCACTCACGTGGCTGCATTCGGTGCGATCGGCGTCATCGTTTTCTTTATCGTCGTCATCATCGCGTTCTTCATGTTCCTGTACTACTTCCCGATCGGGTTGTGGATCCGGACGATCGCGGCGGGCGTCCCGCTCAGCATCATCTCGCTGGTGCGGATGCGTTTGATCGGCATCGCCCCCGGCATCATCGTTACGAACTACGTGCGCGCCCGCAAAGCCGGTCTGACGATGACCGTCGATCAACTGCAGTCGCACTATCTCGCCGGCGGCAACGTCGACAAGGTGACGCTGGCGATGATCGCGGCGCAGCGCGCCCAAATTCCGCTGGATTTCCAGCGCGCCGCCGCCATCGACTTGGCAGGCCGCGACGTCGTCGAAGCGCTGCAGACGTCGGTCAACCCGAAGGTCATCGAGACGCCGATCTTCCAAGGCGTCGCGCAGAACGGCATCCAGCTCAACGTCAAAGCGCGCGTAACGGTGCGCAGCAATCTCGATCGCTACGTCGGCGGCGCCGGCGAGCAAACGATCATCGCTCGCGTGGGTGAAGGCGTCGTTGCAGCGGTCGGTGCGGCCGTCGATCACAAAGAAGTGCTCGAATATCCCGATAAGATCAGCAAAGCCGTGCTCTCAAAGGGACTCGACGCCGGAACGGCGTTCGAAATCGTTTCAATCGACATCGCCGACGTCGACGTCGGCAAGAACATCGGCGCCGACTTGCAGATGAGCCAGGCCGAGGCGGATCGCCGCATCGCCCAAGCCAAAGCATCGGAGCGTCAATACGCAGCGATGGCGGCCGAGCAAGAACAGAAAGCCGAAACGCAAGCGATGCGCGCCAAGGTCGTCGAGGCCGAAGCGGCCGTTCCGCTCGCCATTGCCGGCGCGTTCAAGAGCGGCAACCTCGGCGTGATGGACTATTACCGGATGAAGAATATCCAGGCCGACAGCGAGATGCGCTCGTCGATCGGCGGAAGCCTCGAGGGTCCGGACACCACGACGCCGCCGCCGATGCCGCCCGCTCCGCCGAAGTAGCCGTTGAAAACCCTCGGCGACTTACTTCCGCTCGCGTGGTTCGGGCTGATCGTCATCGGCGTAATCTCGAGCGTCGTGAAGTCCGCCAAGCGGCAAGCCGCGAAAACATCGCCGGCGCAACAGCCGGAGGTGCGCGTCACCGGCGTGCCGCAAGGGCTCCACGCGCAGTTCGCGGCGAACGCGGCGCAGCTCGCGCCAAAGCCGGCCCCGGCACCCGCGCCGGCGCCGAGGCCGGCGGCTCCGCTTCCGGTCAGGAGGCCGGCGTCTCCGCCGTCAGCCCCGCCCGCGGCCGTCCCGCAGACGGTGCCGGACTACGCGCCGCCCGCGACTTCCTACGTACCGGCGCCGCTCGATAGCGCGCCGCCCCCTCACGCGATGTTCGTCCAGCAGCGGCCGGTACGGTCCGCCCGGCTCTTCGGCACGCCGCACGCCGTCTTGCGATCGATCATCGCTTCGGAGGTCTTGGGAAAGCCCCGCGCCCTCCGCGACGAATACTGACGGCTTGGCTACCGAAACGATCGAACGATCCCTCGACCTGCGCGGCCTCGCCGACCGGGTCCGGCTCTTTGGAGAGCACGATGGGAACCTCAGCGCAATAGAATCCAGCCTGGCGATCTCCGTCCAAATCGACGGGGATCGCTTACTGCTGGCCGGCCCCGCACTCAGCGTCGAGCGAGGCGAGTACGCGCTTGCGCCAGATGCTGGATGCGGCGATGCAAGGCGCGCACGTCACGCCGGACGACGTCACGCTCGCCGTCTCCGACGCGCGCGAAGGCAGCGGCGGTCAATCCGCGCCCGCGACGCTGCTTCGCACCAGCCGCGGTAAAGAAGTTCGTCCGCGGACGCCGGGCCAGCGCCAGTTCGTGGGCTCGATCGCGAGCCACACGCTTACCATCGGCATCGGACCGGCCGGAACGGGCAAAACCTATCTTAGCGATCGTGATGGCCGTGCGCGCCCTGAAGAACCGCGAGGTGACGCGCGTCGTGCTTTCACGCCCGGCCGTCGAGGCCGGCGAAAAGCTCGGCTTTCTTGCCCGGCGATCTGCGCGAAAAGGTCGACCCATACATGCGCCCGCTCTACGACGCGCTGGATGACCTTCTCGAAGATACCGTCTTTCTGAAATATCTCGAACGCGGCACGATCGAAGTCGCGCCGCTGGCGTACATGCGCGGGCGCACGCTATCGAATGCGTTCGTGATTCTCGACGAAGCGCAGAACGCGACCGCCGAACAGTTGAAAATGTTCTTGACGCGAATGGGCAGCGCATCGCGGATGGTCGTCACCGGCGACGCAACGCAGGTCGATTTACCGTCGGGCAGCGCGAAGCGGATTGCGCGACGCGGCACGGCCGCTCTCGCCGGCGATCGAAGACGTCTCGATCGTCGAGTTGGGCGAAGGCGACGTCGTCCGTCATCCGCTGGTCGCGCGCATCATCGCGCGCGTACGCGCAGGACGCGCCGCCGTGATCTACTACCGTAACGACGTGCGCGCGAGCGGCGTCGACGGGCGGGCGCTCGTAGCGACGGCCAAGAAGCTGCTCGCCGCGGTCGACGAGCGCGACTCCTCGCTGTCGCTTACCGTCGTCGACGACGCGGCGATTCGCGAGCTCAACCGCGACCACCGCGGAAAGGACAAGCCGACCGACGTTCTGAGCTTTCCGCTGTTCGAAGGCGGCGACGCGCCGCACGCCGGCGTCGAACGGATGCTGGGCGACGTCGTGATTTCGGTGGAGACCGCGCGCGCGCCAAGCCGCCGAGTACGACGCACCGCTGCAGTGCGAACTCTATCGCTTGCTCATTCACGGTTTACTCCACGTGATGGGGCACGACCACGAAGATGCCGGCGAACGAGCCGAAATGGAAACGCAGGAGCGCCGGCTCGCGGATGCGATCGGCATGCCCTGGCCGTACGCGGCGACCGCGCTATAATGCCGATGCCGTACGACGAACCGCCACGCGCCAAAGACGAGCCGCACTATGTAGCAATCGGCGACAGCAAGGTATGGCGATCGTTCCACCACGCGTTCGAAGGCATCATGTACGCGACTCGCACGCAAGCCAATATGCGCGTGCATTTCGTCATCGCCGCCCTCGTGCTGGTTGCGACGCTGATTCTACGGCTCGATCGTTTCTATGTGATCGCGGTCGTGATCCTGATCGCGCTCGTTCTCGCGATGGAGCTGATCAATACGGCGATCGAGGCGATCGTCGATCTGTTGACCGTCGCGCATCATCCGCTCGCGAAGACGGCCAAGGATGCCGCTGCCGGTGCCGTACTGATCGTTTCAGTCGCGTCGGTGGTCTGCGGCTACCTGATCTTCTACCAGGGGATCCTTAGCGGAGGCGCGAGCGTTTTTGCCGCCGTCCAGGCGGTGCCGGCCAACGTCGCCCTCATCGTCCTGGCGATCGCCGCGATCCTGACCGTCTTTGCAAAGGCCTGGATGGGGCGCGGCTCGGCCTTGCAAGGGGGCGCCGTCTCCGGCCACGCGGCCCTGGCCTTTGCGGCCGCCACGATGCTCGCGTTCTTCTATCAGAAGCCCCTGGCGGCGCTCCTGGCCTACTTCATCGCCTTCCTGGTGGCTCAGAGCCGGGTGGAGGCCCGCATCCACAACGGCTTCGAGGTTCTGTGGGGCGCCGTGCTTGGGACCATCGTTGCCCTGGCCCTCTACCTGCTGGTCCGCCCGCACGTCGTGCTATAATGGCGCCGATTTGAACACCGACCCATCCCGAAGTAGTCCCGAAGCCTACGCGCTCCAATTCGCCGCCCTGGTGGTGCTGGTGATCCTGGCAGCCTTCTTTGCCGCTTCGGAGGCTGCCCTAATCTCGATGTCCAAGCTGCGAGCCCGCTCGATCGCCGGGCGGAAGGTGCGCGGCTCGAAGAATCTCGTTGCCATCGTCGAGGACAAGAACCGCTTTCTGACCTCGGTGCTGATCGGCAATACGATCGTGCTGCTGGCTTCCGACTCGCTTGGCTACCTACGTCGCCTTCCAGTTGGGGCTTCCGTATGCGGCCGTCATCTCGACGGTCGTCATGACGGTCGTGATGCTGACGTTCGGCGAGATCATCCCGAAGATGGTGGCGACCGCCGACTCGGAGCGCTGGGCGCTGCGCCTGGCATGGCCGATGCGGTACGTCACCGCCGCACTTACGCCGATCGGCGCACGTTTCAATTCGTGACCGAGCTGATGCTTCGCCCCTTCGGCATCCGGCACGGCCAGCAGATTTTCGTGACGGAAGAAGACATTCGCACGCTCGTCAACGTCGGCGCCGAGCAGCGCGTGATCGAAGAAGAAGAGCGCGAACTCATCCATTCGGTCATGGAGTTCGGCGACACGATCGTGCGCGAAGTGATGAAGCCGCGGCCGCTCGTCGTCGCCGTTTCGATCGACGACTCGCCGCGCCGCGTGCTGGACCTCGTGATCGCCGAGGGCTACTCGAAGCTGCCGGTCTTTCAAGAATCGAAGGACGACATCGTCGGCGTCGTGCACGATCGCGAACTGCTGATCGCGCTGGCGAACGGGTCGCTCGCGCACGAGACGATTCGCAAGCTGATGCGCACGGCAGTGCACGTTCCGGAAACCAAGAAGATCGCCGAACTGCTGCGCGAGATGCAGCGCGACAAGTTCTCGATGGCGATCGTCGTCGACGAGTACGGCGGCACCGCGGGCATCGTGACGATGGAGGATCTGCTCGAGGAGATCGTCGGCGAGATTCGCGACGAACACGACGACGACGAAGAAGAAGCGATCCACGTCGTCTCCGAGACCGAATCGGTCGTCGACGCGGGTACGAACATCGAGGACGTCAACGCGAAACTCCACTCGCACTTGCCGACCGACGATTTCGAAACGATCGGCGGCTACACGGTCGGCCTGTTCGGTCGCCTCCCGGTAGAAGGCGAAGAGATCGACGCCGACAAGCACACGCGTTTGCGCGTCGACCGGACGCGCGGCCGGCGGATCTTGGCGGTACGCATCTATACCAACGGCGCGCCCGCGGACAGCGAGGAACTCGAACCCACCGATGACGCAGCCGCGCGCCTATAAGACGCGCGGGGTCGTTCTGCGCGGCCGCGTGCTCGGCGAAGCGGATCGCATCTTCACGCTGTTCTCGACCGAACGCGGCAAGATCGATGCGGTCGGCAAGGGGGTGCGCCGCGCCAAAAGCCAGCTGGCGGGGCGGCTGGAGTTCGGAAACGAGTGTGAATTCGGCATGCACCGCGGGCGTTCGCTCGACGTGATCGCATCGGCCGAGATCGTGACCGCGCATTGGGAACGATTGGTCGAACCCGAACGCTTTGCGGTGTTCTCGCTGGTCGCCGAAGTGATCGACGCATTCTGCGAACCGGATCAACCGCTGCCCGACGTCTATGCATTACTGACCGGCATGCTGGCCGCAATCGCCGCGACGGATCGCCCGCGCGCGCTGCTGCCGCGATTCTCGCTGCGTTTGCTCGATCTCTTGGGAGTAGCGCCGCCCGTGAGCCGGTGCATTCGCTGCGACCGGCCGCTCGAAGAAGGCGGGTTCTTTGATCCGGAAGCCGGGGGGATCATCGGTGACGATTGCCGCGACCGCTGGCGCGATTTGCTGGAACTGGATGCCGCGGATTTGGAGAATTTGCGGGCCCTAGCGGCCCGCAAAGGTTCGCGCGCGGCGGTCCGGGCTACGCCGCGCGTCGCTCGAGCCATCGAGGACTTGCTGGCGCATCACTTGGGCCGGCGGCCGAAAGCGGGAGCCCACTTGAGTGATTTCGTAACCCCTTGACCGTGGCGATCATGGCACTGGACGTCGGCAGCAAACGCATCGGCGTAGCAGTAGCCGACCCGACGGGGACGTTTGCCCTTCCCGTCGGAACGATCGAGCGCAGCACGCTCAACGAGGACCTGCGGAAGATCGCCGATTTCGTAGAATCGTACGTGGTTCGGGAACTGGTCGTCGGCGATCCAATCTCCCTTTCCGGCGAGCGCGGCATCGCCGCGCAGAAGATGGACGGCTTCGTCGAGCGTTTGCGCAGCGTCTTTCCCGGCGAGATTCATCGCGTCGACGAGCGCATGACGACGGCGCAAGTTACCAAGAGCCTCATCGCGGCGGACGTGTCGAGGAAACGGCGCAAGACGGTCGTCGACAAGATGGCGGCGGCGCTGATCCTCGAGACGTTTCTCGCGCGCCGGCGCAACGAGCAACGGCAATGAAAACCTTCCTGCGAATCGCGGCCGCGCTTATCGTGGTAGCGATCCTAGCAGGCATCGGCGGCGCTGCGTGGTTGTGGTACGGCGTCTATCGCGACCGTTCGCTGCCCGCGGAGGAGACTCGCGTGGTGGTCGAGCGCGGCTCGACGTTCGTTGAAATCGCGAAGCTCCTCGCAGAGAAAGGCGTGATTTCCAACGTCACGACGTTCCGTCTGCTGGCCAAGATGCGCGGCGACGAGACCGACGTGCGCGCGGGCGAATACCGTTTCGATCCGCACCAAACGCAGAGTCAGGTCCTGCGCGCACTGCTGACCGGCGGCGCACAAGTGGCGGTCTGGGTGACGATCCCCGAGGGGTACACGGCGAAGGAAATCGCGCAGCGGCTTGCGGATGCGGGCGAGGGATCCGCTCCCGACTTGGAGCGCGGCTTCGCGCACGACGGAATCGTCGTCGACGGCACGCGCACGCAGGGCCTCGAAGGCTTCCTGTTCCCCAGCACGTACCTCGTGCCGCTCGGCGCGTCGGAATCTCAACTGGAAAGCATTTTCACCGGCGAATTCCTCAAGGAACTGCCGAGCGACGCGGCCGCGAGGGCGAAAGCGCTCCGGGTTACCGTTCCACAAGCCGTTACCGTCGCATCGCTCGTCGAGCGCGAGGCAAAAGCCGACGCGGATCGGCCGGCGATCGCCGGCGTGATCTACAACCGCCTGCGTATCGGCATGCCGCTCCAGGTCGACGCGACCATCGAGTACGCCCTTCCCGAGCACAAAGCGGCTCTGTCGTTCGCCGACCTGAAGATCGATTCGCCCTACAATACCTATCTGCACACCGGCCTGCCGCCTACTCCCATTGCCAATCCCGGGCGCCCCTCGCTGGAGGCGGCCTTCCATCCGTCGAAGAGCGACGACCTGTACTACGTCTACTGCGGGAACGGACGACACGTTTTCGCAAAAACGCTTTCCGAACACCAAGCCAATGTGGCGCGCTGCCTTCCGTGAAAGGGACTGCACCGATGACAACCGAGAACGGCGAAAAGAGCGGGCCGCTCGAACTCAGCGACATTCTGCGCATCGCTACGAAAGATGGTGCGGAGCTGCCGTTCGAGGTCGTCGGCATCCTTGAAGATCCGGAAAGCAAGACGTCGTTTGCCGTCCTCTTGCACGAGCCGGAAGCCGAAGAAGAAGACGGCGAGTTCATCGTGACCGATCTCGACGGCAACCTGATCGAAGACGAGGAGCTGGCGCAAGAGATCCTCGACGACTTCCTGATCTTTGCCGAGGAGAGCGGAGACGGCGACGAAGGGAAAGCCTGATTCGCGTTCTCTTTCTGTCGGCTAGCGTCGGCGTCGGACATCTCTCTGCGGCAAATGCGGTCTGCGCGGGCCTGCGCGAGATCGATCCGAACGTGCAGACGCAAGTCGTCGATTCGTACAAGTATGCGGCGTCGGTGATGTCGCGCGTCGTGTCGGACGGGTATCTGCAGATGGTCAAGACCATTCCGCAGATGTACCGGTACATTTACGATCGGGCCGAACGCGCTACCGAAGTCGGGCCGTTTCGTACGTGGGCGCACCAGTTTACCGCAGCAAACCTGCGCCCGCTCATGGAAGCCCAACGCCCCGACGTCGTCGTTTGTACGCATGCGTTCCCATGCGGAGCGATGGCCGAATACAAACGGCTCTTCGCGGATGCCCCGCCGGTCGTCGGTATCGTCACGGATTTTGCGGTGCACGCGTTCTGGATCCATCGCAATATCGACGGCTATGCGGTTGCAACCGAAGCCGTCCGCGAGGTGATGATCGCGCGCGGCGTCGCGCCGGAGCGCATCGTCGCGAGCGGTATTCCGGTTCGGCCGGAGTTCGTCCCCGGAGGTGAATCGCGCAAAGCATTGCGCGAACGGCTCGGCCTTCCGCAGGATCGTGCGATCGCATTGCTGATGGGCGGAGGGCTGGGAATTGGGCCGTTGGAGCGGATGATGCACTCGCTCGACGCGCTCGAAACGCCGCTTGCCGTCGTGGTCGTCGCCGGGCGCAACGCGCGCGCCGAAGGGCGCGTACTCAAAGCTGCGGAGAGCGTTAGCTACCCGGTGCGCGTGCTGCGTTTCGTGGACAACGTGTACGACTACATGCACGCGGCCGACGCATTCATCACGAAACCCGGCGGCTTGAGCCTCGCGGAGGCGTTGGTTGCCGGCATTCCGATCGTTCTGTACAAACCGCTTCCCGGTCAGGAAGAACGTAACGCGCGCATCCTTTGCGATGCGGGCGCTGCGGTGCGCTCGCGGCGGGTCGACGAGTTGCCGGCGGCACTCGCAAGGCTGCTCGCGGATCCGGCGTGCCGGGCTCGCACGATCGACGCCGAGAAGCGCTTGGCGCGGCCCGGCGCGGCAGGTGAAGCGGCGTCCATGATTGCACGTCTCGTAACGGAGCGAAAGGAGGTCGTCGCATGATTCACTTGCCCTCCTCGATGATGTACGCGCGCTGGCTGGCGATCTTACGCATCCTCACCGGCGGCATCTGGCTGATCCACGCCATACCGAAGTTTACGCAGAGCGACGAGTTCATGCCGCCAAACGGCTTCATCGTGCTGTACATTACCAAGGGTCTGCAAACGACGGCCCCCGGCGGCATGTATCACTCGTTTCTCACAAACATCGTGCAGCCGAATCTTCCGATCTTTGCAGAGATGGTCCGGCTGGGCGAACTGATGGTCGGCGTGTCGCTGGTCCTCGGCGTATTGACGCGATTGGGCGGATTCGGCGGCGTCGTGCTCACGCTGAATTACATGGCCGCGCGCGGCGGCTTGACCTCGTTTGACGCGTGGGCCAGCCTCGACGCCGCGCTGCTGATCCTGTCGCTAACGAACCTGGTGTTGCCGACCGGCCGGGTTTTTGGGATCGATATGTTCTTCGGCAAGCGGGTCGAGCAGCCGGCGACGGTGCGCGCGGTGTTCGTTGACGAGCCGCCCGTCGGGCCGCCGCCTTCCGCACCGCCGCCGTCGGAACCGCCGGCGTCGGGGCAGACGACGATCGGGCCATAGCGACCGAAGTCGCATATAGGTGCGAGTGCCGGCTCTGTGGTATAGTCGTCGGCGTCCTGTTGGAGAGATGGCCGAGCGGCTGAAGGCGGCGGTTTGCTAAACCGTTATACGATGTAAAGTCGTATCGAGGGTTCGAATCCCTCTCTCTCCGAAGTACAGGATGTCCGAAGCGTCTCGAAGCGCAGGATGCGCGAGAGCGACCGTAGGACACGATGTCCGGAGTGTCGCGAAGCGCAGGATGCGCGAGAGCGACCGTAGGACACGATGTCCGGAGTGTCGCGAAGCGCAGGATGCGCGAGAGCGACCGAGTACCTTAAAAAAAAATATGCGGTCGTAGCTCAATTGGATAGAGCAACAGGCTACGAACTTGTAGGTTGGGGGTTCGAGTCCCTCCGACCGCATTTTTAGAAAAAGCTCCAGCGCGAAACCGTGCTGGAGCTTTCTGAATTGCGGAGCGCGCCGTTGCTGCTACTCTTTGTGCGGCGTCATAACGAGTTGGCCGTGCGGATAATCGAAGACGAAGTTAAAGTGGCGGAGGTAGTCGTAGCCGATTAGGATTTCGCGATTGTCGAACGAGGGCGATTCGCAGGCGGGAGCGTTTTGATAAACGATCGGACCGAGCGCGATGCTGTCGATGTGTCCGCAACGGTCGGCCTCGTAGCCGCCGACGCCGCCGATCTCGGGATGCGATTCGATCGACCCGATATCGGTGCTGTCCACCAACATCTTGAGCCCGTGATTGGCGATCAGGTCCTTGCCGAATAAGACGTAGTAGAAGTTGCCGCTATCGAGCGTTGCGTTAACGTCGATGGAACCGTCGATCTTCATCGGGACCTGCGGTACGCCGTCCTGTAGATCGACGTTCAACACGACGCCGGCCGAGCGATCGGGCGCCGTCGTTCCCGGATCGGCGATGGCCATTTGGCCGGCGCTCGAGTCCATCGAAACGACCGCGCCGCCAAAGAGGCTAAATCCGATCAGACCGTCGGGGGCATCGGTGTCCATCGAATCGCCGCCGGAATAAGCGATGACGTTCGCCAGCGTGTTCCCGCCAAGTTCGAGCGACGCGATCCGGTCGACCTCGGTCTTTGCCGTGCCGCCGATCCCCGAGGCTTCGCTCGTAGAGAACGGCTTCACTTGGGCGCGTTTCGCAAACGCGCTGGTAAGATAGATCCCGTCCGCGCCGGTATCGATGATAAAACGGCCGGCGACGCCGTTGACCCTTGCGTCGACGATGAAGCGCTTATCGGTCGCCTTGAGCGGAAACGGCGCCGCGTTTGCAAAGGTCCACGTGGCGCGCGGCACGGGCGGGTGAAAGTCCGCGTCCGCAATCGGGACGTTCGCTTCGATTTTCGTATCCGTCGTCGTGTACCGGCTCTTTCCTATGCGATAGGAGCTGATGATTTTCTTTCCCGGCAGCGCATCGGCGTACGCCAAGATATGGACGGTAGCCGTGCGCTGGCCGTCCGGCGAGATCACGGCTTGCACGTACGCGCCCGTGGCTGGATCTTCATACAGGTCGATGACTTCGCCGTTTTTCATCGTAACGCGAACGATTTGCGTCGTTTTGCCGTCCACGTCTTGCGAGCCGCGGGTGACGCCCGTCAACTCCGTCGTAGCTTCGCCGAAGAGCACGTCCCAAGCGAGTTCGAACTTTGCGGACTCTCCGAGCTCTGGCGTCGTAAAGCCGTTCTCATCGCTCTGCCAGAAGATGTTGCCGGTAAAGCCGTCGTCGCGGAGGATGCCGTCGTGGCGCAGATCGGCGGTGGTCGTCCGGTCGATCAAACCACGGTGAAGTTCGGTGAACGCGTACGCCTTTTTCCCGTCGGCATTCGAATAGCTCGCCCGAATGCGCAGCGTTCGAATCGAATCGTCGCCAAGCTGCCAGCCGACGAAGGCGCGGTGCTTGGAAAGCAGCGCCGCTGCATCGGCGTCGTCGGCGGCGGAAACGCGGACCGGAAGGCATGAGAAGAGCGCGAGGACCGCAAGGGCGGCGCTCAGACGGCGGAAGATCATGGTAAATTCACCCTTATTCAGAAAGACGGAACGGGCGGCTGCTTGGCCCCGCCAGCCGTGCTTTCTGACCCACGGCTCAGCCCCCTGTTGCGACGTAGGTCGCAACACTTGCGTGCGAGCGGGGAGTTCTGATAAAGTTCGTTGTCGAACCAGGCTCCTACGGCCGTGGCTCGGTAGCTCAGCGGTAGAGCAGGGGACTCATAAGCCCTTGGTCGGGTGTTCAAATCACCCCCGAGTCAAAATGTACGGCGTCGGCCGCCCTATGGCGGCCGGCGCCATTCTCGAGGTAACGAATCGTTCATATGTCGACCATCCCGTGCGATTTCTGTCCCCACCCGGTCGATCGCTCCCAAATGGAAGAGATCGAAATCTCACATTACGTGCCGGATAGTTCTGGGGACGATCTCGCGTATGCGCGCACGTATTTCTTCGGGCATCCCGATTGCGTGCGCAAGTTCTACCGAACGCTGGTCGATCACAAACTCGACCTCTTCAAACATATCCCGAGCGCGGGGCCATCGCCGGACGCTCCCCGGCAGTAATACGACGGGCGCTCGTAGCTCAGCTGGATAGAGCACTGCCCTCCGAAGGCAGGGGTCGGGGGTTCGAATCCCTCCGAGCGCGCCAATTGCAAACGGCACCCCTCTCGCGAAGGGTGCCGTTTTGTTTTCAACGCTCGGTTTTTATCTGATCGGCGGTGTTTGCGGTTTGTCTCCACCGGCTGGTTTGTCTTGTTTTGCGGGAGGCTTTTGCTCCGGCGGCTTACCGGCCGCCTTCTCCTGAGGAGGTTTCGCGGCGGGCTTTTGCTGCGGAGGCTTGGCCGCGGCTTGATGCTGAGGCTGTTTCGGTGCCGGCTGCGTTGCGGCTTCCGCGTGGACCGCGCCGGGGTTGCCGTGATTGACGCTGTTGAGATTGCTGCGATCGGTAGATGCTTCTGTGACGCGCTGGCGTTGCGCCGGAGTCGCAGCGTAGCGCTGCTGATGGACGACGGTGATTTCGCGCGCATTGGGCTGGTAGGTCAACCCACCGCGACCACCGTTATAACTGGTACGGTTGACCGTCGTCACGACGACGGTGCGATCGACGTAGACGTTTCGAATGATGGTCGGATTCACCATCGATACGGCGGTGTTGTAGCGGAACATATTGCCCTGCCAGTTGCCGCCGTTGTATCCGGTACCGTAGTAACCATATCCGTAGTTGACGCCGCCGTAGTAACCGACTTGGTTACCCCAGTAGCCTTGGTTGTAGTTGTACTGATTTTGGCCCTGATTGTAGCCCCAATAGCCGGGCGTCCAGAGCAGGCCGACTTGCGGCGGTTGCTGCCAGCTTCCGGGATTCCAATAGTAGCCGTTGCTGCCCATGGCCCAGTAGCCCGGCGTCCAGATGTAGTTTTGGTTAGAGAGCTGCGGTTGCTGATATTGCGGCAGCATCGGCGGCGCCATAACGCTCACGTAGATCTGAGCTGAAGATGCCACCGGAGCGGCGATAAAAGCGAACGCGATCGCTAACGGAAACAGAAGTCGAAAAATACGCAATGAATTACTCCTTCGGAATTCACAGCGTACGCCGGATCGGGCTAAACCGGTATAGTGGAAACCCTAGTCTTATGCGGAAGCGCTTTCCCAGCCCAGCACGCGCGCGATCAATTCGGTGCGGTTGCGGCTCTCAGTCTTTTCGACCATGTTTTTAATGTGATCCTGAACCGTAGAGGAGGTAATGTGCAGTTGCCGTCCGATCTCGTCGAGTTTCGCGCCGTCGAGCAGCAGCGCGAGCACCTGCAGCTCGCGCGGCGTAATGTGAAAACGCGCCGCGGGGCCGGTGAGAGAATTCGGAGGCTGAAAGCGATCGATTCGCACGCCGATGAAGAGTCCGGTCGGGCCCGACATCGGCTGCGTGCGCACGACCAAGAACGGAACCGGCCGTGCGACGCCGGCTTCTTGCGTGTCGGGATCGGTGCGCCATCCGGCAATAAGTTCGCGAACGGTCTCCTCGAGCACGGCAGGAAGACGATCGGCCAGACGCGTGCGCAATCCGGTTAGCGCGATCCGCCGTTGGTCCTCCGCGCTCCATGCCAGCACGATCTGCAGATCGCTATCGAGTACGTAAAACGCTCCCTCGGTGTCCTGGGGTTCGGGCGCATCGTCGCCGCGGCCGGCACTCGCGGGCGACTGAAAGCGCGGTTCGGGCGGCAGGCGCATCGCCGAGAGTTGTTCCGAAGCGGTGTCGACGGCCAGCGAGAGCATGCTGATTTCGCTCGACGTAAATGGTCCCAGCTCGCTGGTGCGCAGCAGTGTGAGGATGCCGAAGTTTGCGTGCGCGTCGGCGAACAGCATCGTCGCGCCGCTTTCGAAATCGCCGAGCGGTCCGAGCGTTGCCGCGATACGCGGGCCGATTTTGGATTTTGCGCGCTGGCGGGCGAACTCGGACTTCAGCTTGCTGCCGTCCTCGCCGGTCGAACCGAGCAGGTGTCCCAACTCGCCGTCGGCTTCAAGACGAGCGAACGCCCAACGCGAGGCCGGTACGACGCGAAGAATAGCGGAAATAATCGGATACGCCGGGTCCGATTCCGGAACGAAGTCGACCAATACGGCGGCCGCGCTTTCTTCTGCGCTATCGCGCTTTTTCACGATGTTCACCCCGTCGTCCCGATGGTAAGCTGGGAGACGGCCCTCTCCGATGGCGTAGCCCTAGTCCTTTGGTTTCCAGGCCGGAAGTCCCGCCTTTAACATTAGCCTCTCATCCAAATCACCGCTGAAAGCGTCGCAATAATGGCCCGCGTCTGTTGTCTGGCCATCGTCGATCCGGAAGAAGTCGCTCTGCTCGGCGCAGCCCTCAAGGGCGCCGGGGAAGCCGCTCTGTCGATCCTCGCGCCGCTTGACGTCGCCGAGCTCGCCAAGCTTTCGCCGGACATCCTGATCGTCGATATCGACCGGCTTGAAATCGACCCGCTGGAAATGCTGCGGCGACTTCGTTTCGTCTTACCGGAGTGCCTGATCGTGGTCTATACGGGGATCATGCAGCATGCGTGGAGTCGCGCGTGCCATTTGGCCGGGGCGAACTGCGTACTCTCGAAAGAGTCGCTGGAATCGCAGCTTTCGGACGGCCTGCGCAGCGCAATCTGGGGCGGCTGCTTTACCGATCCGCGGTTCGCCGCTTAAGCGCAGATGGAGACGTCTGCCTCGTACTTCGATGGGATCGAAAACGCCGACGCGTATCCGATCGACTGTGGCGTTAACCTGTGGAGTTCGCCGGCGGAGGACGCGCTTCGCGGCGGAGACTGGTGCGAAGCCTTTCCGCTCTCGAACGAGTGCGTCGCGCTGACGATCGGCGACGTCTGCGGTCACGGAGAAGCGGCGGCGGACATGATGGAGACGATGCGCACGGGAGTCTTCCGGGCGATACATGAGAATCGCACGCCATCACAAGTGTTGTCGGCTGCGAACACGATCGCCTACGCGAACGGGCGAGGCGTCATCGTCACCGCGATTTCCGCGATCCTGGATCGCCAACGGCGGACGCTGACGTTTGCAAACGCCGGGCATCCGCCGCCTCTCGTCATGACGCGCGACGGTCACGCATTCGTCTCCAACGTCGTTGGTGATTTGCCGCTTGGCATCTTTGCGAGACATCGGAGTGCGGACTTCGCAATCACGATCCCCGACGACGCGCTGATCCTTTTCTATACGGACGGCATCACCGAACACGACCGCGACATCTTCAAGGGCGAAGAAGAGCTTATCGAAGCATGCCGGTCGTCGTACGATCTTCCAATCGAAGATGCGGCGAGAGCGATAGCGCGCAAGATCCTTCGAAAGGGCCGCGGCCAAGACGACGCCGCGGTGCTCGCCGTTCGAGCGGTAACCACCGCCGGCTCGAAGCGGTTGTGGATCGGCGCGTGCGGCCCCGGCGGGTATCGATTCGACACGCCACAAAGAGTCGGGACATGGATGGACGGCTCCGGTGACGCCGGATGAGCGTTATATAGCGCGCGCGATCGAGTTGGCGAGCGATGCCGCCGCCGCGGGTGACGTGCCCATCGGCGCCGTTCTCGTAAGCGGCGATCTGGTTCTCGAAGCAAAAAACGAAAAAGAGTTACGCGCGGATGCGACGGCGCACGCCGAGATGCTGCTCCTCCAAGAAGCGGCGCACCGCTTGGGCGTATGGCGGCTTTCCGATGCAACGCTGTACGTAACGAAGGAGCCCTGCGTGATGTGCGCCGGGGCGATCGTCGCCGCCCGGATCAAGCGCCTGGTATACGGTGCGCGCGACCCGAAGGGTGGGGCGGACGGCGGCGCGTTCGACGTACTGCGCTCCGGGCGTACGAACCACCGGCTCGAAGTGGTTCCCGGCGTCCTCGAGGAGGAAGCGGCCGCGCAGCTGCAGCGTTTCTTCCGCGAGAGGAGGGTCCCGCGCGAAGAAGGGATAGAGCCCGCCGCGCCGTAGAGAGGCCGGTCCCGTCACGGAGAGGTGGTCGAGTGGTTTAAGGCACCCGCCTCGAAAGCGGACGAACGTGATGAGCGTTCCGAGAGTTCGAATCTCTCCCTCTCCGCCATTTTTGATAGAAAGAGGCCCGGCTTTCACGCCGGGCCTCTTTTGTCATCGAGAGCGTAGTGAGCGGAGTGCGTGGAGTCGAAGGATCGCTTTCGCGGTCGAGACGGTATCGCGGCCCTTCGACTCCGGCTTCGCCTACGTTCAGGGTGACGTTGTTTGGACGAAGCGGATCGACCGGATTACGAAACGCTTCGTCTCTCATCAGCTTGTCATACTAAAGGGAAAAGAGCCGGAGATTCGGATTGCGAAACGATGAAAACGAGCGCGTAGTCTCCGGGATCTTTCCGGGTTAGCTCGTAGCGTAGGAGAGTATGGCAACGGTTGGGGCGTCTGCCGCGTACGAACGGCCGCGCATTCTCGTCGTCGAAGACGAACGCGCGATGCGCGAAATGCTGGTGCTCGCACTGGAACGGGAAGGGTACCGCGTCCAGGCGCTTGCTACCGGTTCCGGTCTCGCCGGTCTCGCGAAGGACGACGACGTGGCGTTGGTGCTGCTCGACATCGGCCTGCCGGGGGTCGACGGAATCTCGCTCGTGCCGCTCGTGCGCGCCGTTACGGAAGCGCCGATTATGATGCTCACGGCTCGAACGGAGACGCGCGATAAGGTTCGTGCTTTGGATGCCGGTGCGGATCATTACGTCACCAAGCCGATCGACTTGGACGAACTGCTTTCGCGCATTTCAGCCGCGCTGCGGCGGCCGGCGATCGCAGGGCGCGAACTCTTGTCCTTTGCGGGCGTCACGCTGGACGTGCGCGCGCGCGACGTGCGGCACGGCGAGCGCCGGATCGAGTTGACGCCGCGCGAATACGCCCTGCTCGAGGCACTGATGCGCACGCCCGGGCGCGCCTTCAGCAAGGACGAGCTGCTGGAGCGCGTGTGGGGCGTCGAGCATGAAGGCGATAGCGGCATCGTCGATCGGTACGTTTCGTATCTGCGCACGAAGCTCGAAGCTGCGGGCGAACCGCGTTTGATCCAGACGCTGCGCGGCGTGGGATACGTTTTGCGTCGCGAGCCCGAGCGGTGAGGCAGTTTACGACGACGCTCGTGCGCTCGATCGTCGTTGCCGCCCTCGGCGGGGCGCTGGTGACGTTCGCCATCGTTACGGTGCTCTTCGTAGTCGGAACCGAAAACACGCGCCATGCGACACTGGATGCGGCAAGCGCGGCCGTTCGCGCTGCGGTTGCATCGAAAAACGCGGCGACCGTCGGGCAGTGGTTGGATTCGATGCAGGAAACGTTTTCGGCGTGGGACGTCGACGTGGCAGCTTTCGATCGTTCGGGAACGTTCGTTGGGGGCGACGTCGCGATGCGCGGCGACGGATTGCCGGTCGGCCGCGAGCCGCCGCCGCCGGCGGCCCGGCAGGTCGCGATCGTGCCGATGCAAGACGGCTACGTGCTGTTGATGACGAGTTCCCGGGCCATCGTGAGTTTGCGCTACATCATGGCGTTTTGGTTTGTCGTCATCGGCGTTATCGTCGGCACGCTGGCGTATGTCGCCGGTTCGGCATGGGCGCGACAGCGATCGCGCAGCGTCGCGCTGCTCGACGCACACTTGGGCGCGATGACGCGGGGCGAACGCCCGAATGCGTTGCCCGTGGACGACGATCCACTGTTCGGCGACCTCTCTAATGCCGCGCGCGCCGCACTCGATCGGCTGGTTCGCGAACTGGACTCGCGTGCCGCCGGCGAAGATCGGCTGCGTTCGTTTCTCGCCGAAGCCGGTCACGAACTTCGAACGCCGCTTGCGATCGCCGTCGGGTACGTCGGGATTCTCAAACGTGGCGCGATCGACAATCCGGCACTGGCCGAACGAATCGTCGGCGACATCGCGGCGGAACACGACCGGCTGCACCGCTTGGTCGAGCGGATTTTGCAACTCGCACGCCTCGATGCGATACCGGGCGATATCGGCGCGCTCTGCGACGCCGTTGCGGTCGTGAACGAGGCGATCGAACTCGTTCGGCCGCTGGACCCGAACCATCGCTTTCGCCTCGAGAGTCCCGCGAACGCGGGTGCGGCGATCGGGAGTGACGATCTGCGCGATGCCGTGCGCAATCTGCTGGAGAATGCCATTCGCTATGCGCCGGATGCGCCGGTCGCGATTCATATTGCGGCCGCAGGTGACGTCTCCATTCGGATTTCGGACGAAGGGGCGGGAATGGACGCATTCACCGTCGAGCACGCCTTCGATCGGTTCTTCCGCGGGACCGGTCGTGGAGAGATCCCCGGCAGTGGTCTCGGGCTCGCGATCGTGCGCCGCATCGTGGAGCGCGCCGGCGGCCGCGTCACGCTCCAGAGCGTGCCGGGTGAAGGAACCCGCGTTGAGGTGCGGGTGCCGCGCGCGACGCCGTCGTAGGGCGCTTTCGTGAGCCTGCCCGTTTGGCATCCGGAGATCGTCGTCGATGACAGCACCGCCCGAACGCTGATTCGGGAGCAGTTTCCGCGCGTCGATACGTCGAGCGTCGAAGCGATCGGCTTCGGCTTCGACAACACGGCGTTTCTCGTCGGCGAAACGTTCGTGTTCCGTTTTCCGCGGCGTGCCATCGCCGTTGCATTGATGGAGCGCGAGATGGCCGTGCTTCCGACGATCGCGCAGCTGCTGCCCGTTCCTATTCCCGTCCCGAGTCTCATCGGACGACCGGGCGGCACGTATCCATGGCCGTTCGCCGGATACAAACTGCTGAGCGGGTCGACCGCGTCGTCGCTGAGCGTTTCGGAGCGCGAGTGCGAGCGGATGGCGACGCCGCTCGGAGCGTTTTTACGACGCCTGCATTCGCTTGAAGTGCGCGAGGCCGTCGGTGAAGAGCTCCCCGGCGATCTCATCGGCCGGCTGGATCATTCGCGGCGGTTGCCGCTCGCGACCGAACGCATGGCAGAGCTCGAGACCGCGGGCATCTTGCACGACGTCGAGCCGTTGCTCGGATACATGGCGCAGCATCCGCCGGCGCCGTGCACCGACCCTTGCGTGGTCCACGGCGACATGTACGCACGCCATCTGCTCGTGGATGACGCGAAGAACTTATGCGGCGTCATCGACTGGGGCGACCTGCATCTCGGCGATCCGGC